>NZ_REGE01000021.1 GCF_003688935.1 Corynebacterium macginleyi
TGTGCCAGACCATGACTTCATCGAGGACGGCATCAGTGACCGCGGACATTGTTTCATGAGAGATATCTACCCGCATCGCTGTTGCCATATGATGCTGGATATCCCGAATGGTCATTCCGCCGGCATACAAGCTGACAATCATGTCGTCAACATCTGTCAGCCGCCTGGAGCCTTTGGGCACCATCGTAGGGACAAACGTGCCGTTTCTATCTCGTGGAACATCAATGCTTACTGGCCCGTAATTAGAATCTACGGTTTTCGGATACGTGCCATTGCGATAGTTATCCGTTCCAACAGTAGCTTTAGCTGCTCTATCACCGGATGCATAGCCCAGGTGGGTATCCATTTCCGCGTTCAGACCGCGGGTAATTGAAGCTTGCAACATACCGCGAACCAAATCATTGGCATCCGTGGTGGACGTGCCTAGCTCGTCAATAAGTTTCGCCATCTCAGGGTTAGCAAGAAGCTTCTTTTCAATCGCATCAAATCTTGGCCTTATCAGCTCGGGTCTCGTCGTGCCACACTAGTCATTCTGGCTTATCTCCTTATGTAGATTGGGAACCTACACACAAACCATTAGACACTCTCAGGCGAAGTGCTTCGTCAATTCAGCGTGAAGTACGCAGAAACCACAGCGCTGAAGGCCCGTACCGTGCGGAGACCGCCCAGTTAAAGGCTTGTGCGCGTAGGCTGCGGCCGAAAATACCGAAACTGCTGGCCAACAAAAGGTTATGGGACTATGTATGCACACAATTGCGGGCACAATGGTCACCGGAGGAGATTTCCAATCGCCTGCCCATCGACTACCCCACTGATAAGGACATGCGCATTAGTCACGAAACGATTTATGACGCCTTTTATCTACAGTCCAAAGGAAGACTCAAAGACCTCGGCCTGGACTTGCCTACCGGCAGAAAGAAACGCAAGAAACGCCAAACACGCACCACCACACCGGCCCAGCAACGCTTCGTTGACGACATGATCCTCATCGACGACCGGCCAGAAGAGGTTACTGAACGTCTTTTGCCAGGACACTGGGAAGGCGACCTCATCCTTGGTAAAAATAACCAATCAGCGGTGATCACGTTAGTAGAACGCGTTAGCCGATTTGTTGTCCTTGGCCACCTGCCAGGAAGGCATACCAGCAAAGAAGTATTCACAGCCCTGCACAAGGCTGTTGCTGGAATCGATAAAGCTATCTGGTCATCAATTACCTGGGACCAAGGAAGTGAAATGGCTGGCCATAAAGCCTTTACCATGGCCACTGACATTCCCATCTACTTCTGCCATCCAGGATCGCCGTGGGAGAGAGGCAGCAACGAAAACACCAACGGCAGGCTCAGGAGAAACCTTCCCAAAAACAGTGACCTGTCCATCTACAGCGCCGAGGACCTGGAGATGATCGCCAACATTCACAACCACAAACCACGCAAAGCACTCAACTGGCGCACCCCAGCCGAAGTCATGACCAACGCCCTGACACAAACCGGTAGTATCAAACCAAAGTAACCGTCATCGTTGCAACGACCCCTAGAATCCGCCGCCAGCCCGATTGGGCGAATTCGACATAAGGGCCTGACCCCCGAAATGTGGACACGTCGGGGGTGGCTGTGCTGCTTTAGTTAGTGTAGCTGAAGTCTCGGCTTCAAAGACATCAGGAGCTACAAGATTGCACCAGGAGTGGCACCTTCGGGTGTTGTAGCCCATGCACCACCGAAAGACTTCCTGGCGGCAGCTGATTGGACTTTCAATGAGTTTCCTATCACGCAGTACTTCCCGCTTTAAGGTGGCGTTAAATGATTCTGCCAGGGCATTATCGGCACTCGTTCCAACCGCGCCCATGGACTGGCGTACACCTAACGATGAGCAGTAGTTTCTAAATGCTTGTGTGAATTGTCCCAGGTTTTGTTCCGTTTGAGTAGATGGGAAAATCTGGAACGTGCCGAGAAAATTTGACCAGGATGCCAAGGATCGTGTGGTCCGTCTCGTGGAAGACCGCATCTTGGCGGAAAACATGTCGATGTGGGCCGGGCTGGTTTTAAGACCGGGCGGTTTGAGTGCCTTCCTGGGTTTGGTGCCATTGGTTGGCGTACTCAGTCGGCGGGATAAACCCTAGGCTCGAATGAGGATGATAGGTATTATAGCGCTTCGACCACAGTCGCAGGCAACGCGACGCATGGGCGGGGTCGTCGAACATCTCGTCTTCTCACAACTCGTCGCGTAGCCGGTTGTGGAAGGACTCCACAAACCCGTTATGCCACAACATTCCCGGTGGGATAAACGCCTCGACAGTATCGTGCTTAGCTGCCCGGTAAGCCAGCTCACGGCTGATGAACTCCGGGGGCGTTATCCATACGCAAACACCCCCAGGCCTGCCACGCACAGCGGCTACGTTCTCCAGCAGGTCAATCACCGCAATAGGCGTAATTGACCGAGCGACCTCGAAACCAACATGCTCACGGGTAAACTCGTCGATCACGTTGCAGATCTTAAAAGGCTTTGCCCTGGTAGTCGCTATCGAACTGGAAGTCCAGTGCCCACACGTGCCCCGGACATGTCGCTGGCTGCGTACGCGGCGTTGGCATAGGCAAGCACCGTTGCTTACCAGCTTTGCGAGGCAAGACCCGCAAACCCTCCTGGCGCCACAGGTAATACACCACATCACGGCCACAGGTAAAACCAGCTGGCCTGGGCTTTCACCCAAGCACGGCGATAGCCCCAGCGTCGGTGCTCACCAGCGAAAGTGACGAGCCACCTGCGTAGAGCAGCGTACTTATCCACGCTGGGCTGCTGGTGGTGTGTGCGGGCGTTGTAGTATGCCGCTCTAGAGACCCCGACCACGCGACAGGCAAAGCGCACCGAATAGCCCACGGATACAACGTCATCGATGGCTTCATAATTTGCGTGCCGGGGAAAGAATTTTTGCCTCCGCATGCTCCTTTTAGTAGCGCTTTTTCTAACTCGGCTTCTCCGAGTAGGCGCTTGAGCTTGGCGTTTTCTTCCTGCAGTTCTTTAAAGCGGCAGGCTTTACTTGCCAGACATCTCGCCGTACTGCTTGACCCAGCGACGGTAGGTTGCCTCGCTAACACCGAGGTCGCGGCAGACTTCGGCTACGGTACTACCCGAGGCCTTCATGGATCGGGCTTTATCAAGCTTGGCCACGATCTGCTCAGGAGTGTGTTTTGAAAACTTCTTCATGATTATCAGTCTTCCCGCCCAACAAGGGGCTGTCACGGAAGACACGATCAAACCACATGGTCTATTTAATCCAGCCCAGACCAACCCCAGCCGAGGTGGAAACCGAATTTTGGAAGAAGACCCCGCAACAGGGAATAATAGAAATCAAGGCAAATGCCTAGGAACAAAACTCGGGGCACTTCATCTTCGAGATGGCCTAACAACGCCCACACGCAGCGGCCATCAGGGAATGAGAAACTGAGTCTTCGCTGCTCTCCGCCCAACTTTGCAACAGCACCTATTAAGTTAACTTTACGGATTTTGAGGGTAAGGTTTTATGATCCAGTCCAATAAACCAGGTGTAGGGGCGGTTATCGTAGCCCTAGCTGTCCTATGGCAAGGAATCGGCACTGCGATAGTCGGAGCCCAAGTAGACCCAGAGCTATCTACTTTTACTACGTTTTCAGCGTTTCTTATCGCGGCGATTATCTCCACAGTGGTCTATTTAGCGTTTTATCGTAGAAAATACCGAGCTACGGAAACACCGCATCCCCCCATGAAAATGATAACTGCAGCAAGCCTCAATCTGTTTACTGCGGGCGCTTTCTGCTTATTCTATGTTTCCACTACTTTGATGCAGTCCACTGCAGCAAGTGTCATCGAAACAGGAGTCGGCCCTTTTATTGTCGCAGTAATAATGACTTGGTCGGCCAGAAGGCTCAGCAGTTCATTGGTGTCAACAACTGCAGTAGTGGTTCTGGCTCTATGTTTTTTCTTCCTAGGAACGGGAAGCAGTTCACCCCAGTCTTATCTGGGTTTCGCTCTAGCTGTAGGCGCAGGAATTTCTGCGGTAGGAGTGCTTTACTCCTCGCGCTGGGCTACTGAACAAGGGAACAGCGTTCTCACGATTGCAGCAGTGAGGTTTCACTTAGCTTGGATTATTAGCGGTCTCGTGGCTTTCTTTTCCGTGGAAGCGGAGATGCTTCGAGGCTCTACCCTGTCAATCGTCCTGCTATCGGTGATGTGCATTACTTTTCCTATCCTGCTCTTGCAGTGGGGAATTACCTTAGCGCCGCCTTTCATCTCGGCACTGATCATCGCGGCCCTTCCGGCCGTGGTGATGGCTACCGAGGTGGCATTGGGCTCTCAAGTCGAACCAATTCAGTTAACTTTGTTGATGCTCATTGTGGCAATAACCATAAGCCAAGCAATGTGGGGAACACGGAAAAATGAAAATATTAGTAGTTGATGATTCTTCAAGTGGCGCCGATCTGGTGGCAACCCTGCGCCAAAAAAGGGACGTAGAGGTTGCTACTGCTAACCCGCCGTATGCCATCTCAGCTAACGAAGACGGGAGCATTTCCGATCCATGGGCCCTGGCCCTACTCCGGGAATGTAGCCAAGAAAAATTTGACCTTGTTGTGCCGGGAAGCGAATCAGGAGTATCCATAGCTGAGTGGGTTTCAGCTGAGTTAGGACTACCGCATAACGGTAGAGAGAAGATCTGGCACCGTCGCCATAAGCAAGGAATGATTGAAGTTGCTCACCAATATGGACTGCGTGCCCCAAGGTCTGTTACCCTATCCTCCGCTTCTGCACAAGACAGCCTTTATCTAGAGCCGTCCCTGGTCAAGGATTGTGTTGTCAAGCCTGTGGGAAGCGGGGGCAGTGACCATGTCTATTTCTGCAAAACAGAACCCGAGACTCTTCAGGCGATTACTACCATTCAAAATTCTACGACTTTGCTAGGAGAAAAATCACCCTCCGTGGTTCTTCAGGAGTACGTAGACGGACCTCAATATTTTGTGAACACGGTGACAGCCGAAGGGCGTCATATTGTGACCGAAGTTTTCCGATACGGACTTACGGAGGAATCTGGAGCTCCCCACATATATTCAGCTATCACAGTAGGACCGGAGGACAACCACTATTCCGGTGCCGTGGAATATACCTTATCGCTCCTTGACGCTCTGGAAGTAAACTTCGGAGCCTCCCACGTGGAACTGAGGTGGTCTAAGGGGCAGTGGGTACTTATTGAATACAACGGTCGCTGTATGGGCCCCGAAGTACCCGACGAGGTCTATTTCCCGACTCGCGGTTTCAGCCAGATCAGCGTTCTCGCCACGATGCTAGTGGATGGTTTACAAGCTGCCGAACAGGAAGTACTCGCCGGAAATCTTGACGGGTGTGTCGCCTGGCTCATGCCTACCCCGCAGTCAAACGGTGTGCTTCAACAGTGCCACTGGGATCTTGTCCAAACTCGCCCGACCGTTCAGAGAATCTCGCGGCGGCCAAAGATCGGCACTTATATCGATAACTCGAATCGCGTAACAACTGGTGCGTTTGGCATGGTTTTTCTTGGC
The DNA here is from genome assembly GCF_003688935.1 of Corynebacterium macginleyi. Taxonomy (GTDB): domain Bacteria; phylum Actinomycetota; class Actinomycetes; order Mycobacteriales; family Mycobacteriaceae; genus Corynebacterium; species Corynebacterium macginleyi. The sequence continues at coordinate 5,541 of NZ_REGE01000021.1, forward strand.
TCTTCTGACCGTGCTGCTGTTGAGACCGATCTTCAATCTCTTGAGTCTTTCGACGCCCATGGTGATCTGTTTACTGTTGCCCCCGGAAAGGATGCGTGATGACGACCCGAATTGCTGTTATCGGCGCAGGGGTCGCTGCTGCAGCGGTCGCACGACGGGTATCTTCTACTTTCCCGCATATTGAACTCACTATTTTTGACGCGACACCTCCTCAGAAGCACCTTGCTTTTGGCCATGTTGATAAACGCTTGCTATGTAACACAAGTACTTCAGTAATGTCGCTGGATGTCGAGGAACCACATGATTTTGCGGAGTTCCTGGGATACAATAAACAAGAGTCCAGTTCTGTATTCTCTTCAAGAAAAAAAGTACGGATCTTACCTGCAACAGGCTCTACCCTCTGAGAGCGGCAGTTGCGATGACCGTCTTCAGTACGTACTCGATTCGGTCATTTGTGTAGAAGATTCTGCACCCCCTGTCCTCATTCATACTGCGCGTCACGGGCTCTTTAAAGCCGATTTCGTCATCATCACAGGTGGCCGAAAAACAGCACGGGTCCCTTCATCTTGCCAGTCATACCGTGATACGGTCCCAGTTTTTCCCAGCCCCTATGACCCCAGTTTTTCACACTGGCTAGAAAACCATCCCACTTCCCGCATCGGTATTTTAGGTACTGGCCTCTCTGCCGTGGACGCCGCACGATTAGCGTTATTTGAGGGGGTGGAGGCAGTTATGCTTAGCCCCAGCGGCCAGCTTCCCGGGGTACGTACTTCGCTTCAGTTAAACGCCCCAAAGGAAATGCCAGCAGAGGAGTTCCGTGCACACTCCCGCAGCGTAGAGGATTTTAGACAATACGCCATTCAGCACGCCACCTCCCTCGGCTGGTATCCGGGACATCTTAGGGAGCCCCTCCCCAGGAATGGCACTGATCGTTTTCTGCTGGACTATGAATTAGCTGAAAATGGTTATTCTGTGTGGGAAAAAATGATCGGTCGCATGGTGGACCTAGCCAATCAGACCTGGTCACCTCTAAAAGTCTCCCTAAGGCAGACTCTCCTCAATGGGATATCAGATTGGATACATCGTTACGTGACCGCCATGCCTGTGCAAGGCGCGAAAAACCTACGAGAAGGTTTTCAAGCAGGGAGCCTTGTCCTAGCTCGTGGCCAGGGATCAGGGGAACAAGCTCGAAACGCTGTGGACCTAAAAGATGCTTCGGGTAATTCTCACCGAGTCGAAGCGGTAGTTTGCGCCTGTGGCTATGAGGACCCCGGATGGATCAAATACAACAAAGGAATTTTCCCTGGTCAAATAAAGCCAAACGCTTCTCGCTGGGTCGGTGCCCCTTTAAATAATGGTTGGGGCACTGCGCAGGCCGGGAACAGAGTTCTATTTGCGGGGGAAGCAGCAGCACCGACCACCGCCATTCCAAGCTACGCCCGCACTTCAATCATGCAAGCCAATTTTGCCCTTGATTGGATTAACTCCCACGCATAGGTTGATGCCCCGGGGAGATCGGTCACATCCTCGGGGTGAAAACTGCCTATTAGCAGGCTCCGTGCCTTTCCCCGAAAGACAAAGGTGCTGTTGCAAAGTTGGGGCAGTAGGAAGAGCGAGGTGAAATAATCACAGCCATGGGTATCTTCTCCGGTCGTCATTTCCCCGTGACATCATTCTGTGGGCAGTGCGGTGGTACTGCTGCTACGGGGTGAGCTACCGCGATCTGGAGGAAATGATGACCGAGCGGGGCGTGCCGGTCGATCACACCAGGATCTACCGCTGGGTCCAGAAATGCGCGCCTGAGCTGGACAAGCAAACACGGTGGTACCGGGCAGGTACCTGACTGGCAAGCTAGTTCCTGGCGGGTGGATGAGACCTATGTCCGGGTCGGCGGCAGGTGGTGCTACCTCTATCGGGCGATCACCGCCGGTGGCCAGACCTTGGACTTTTACCTCTCTCCGAAGCGGAACGTGGCCGCAGCGAAGCGTTTCCTGGCCAAGGCCCTCAGATCCAATGCGTCAGCCGGGTACACCCTATTAATAAAACGGAAGACTCCGTGCTAAACGGAACTTACTGCGCTTTATTGGGGTCAAGTCCGTTTGAGTGGTGTTTTTACCTTTCGATAGAGCATGCAGTGTGATGGTGTCAGGGGCCAGCACGTGCTCGGTGCTTTAACTGGTTTATGCGACCTCCTTGGTGGTGTCAGCGTCTATGACGTTGGCGGTAATCAATGCTTTGGTCTGTGCCAGGCTGGTTAGTGACATGTAGCGGTTTTGCTGGATCCAGTCATCGTGTTGTTCTGCTAGGACAGCACCAACAAGGCGCACGACAGCGTCACGATTGGGGAAGATGCCTACAACATCCGTACGCCTGCGGATTTCACGATTGAGCCGTTCAGTAGGGTTATTCGACCAGGTTTTCTTCCAGACGGATTTCGGGGCGTTGGTAAAAGCTAAGAGCTCGTCGAGGGCTTCTTCCAGGTAGCTGGCAACGTGGGGGAATTTATCTTCACAAAACGCTACGACCTCACGTGCTTGGGACCACACCGATTTTGAGTCTGGTTGCTGGAATATCGTATGAAACATCGCCGATAGGGTTGGCCACTGGGTCTTGGCAACCATCGAAGACAGGTTTTTAGAAAAGTGCGTTCGACACCGCTGCCAGGACGCATTCGGCAACACGTCACTAATCGCATGCTGGATTCCTCGATGCGCGTTACTGGTGACAAGATAGACCTCATTAAGTCCGCGAGCTTTAAGATCCCTAAAGAACCCAGTCCACGACGCCACAGACTCAGATGTAGCAACCTGCATGCCCAATAGCTCACGATAGCCTTCGGCATTAACCCCGGTAGCCACAAGGACGGAAGCTTTGACCACGCGTCCGGGCCCGACCCCCGCAAAGTGGACACATCGGGGGCTAGCTATGCTGCTTTGGTCCACGTAGCTGAAGTCTCGGTTTCAAAGACATCAGGGGCTACAAGGTTGCACCAGGAGTGCCGTCTTCGCGTGTTGTAGCGCATGCACCACCGGAAGACTTCCTGCCGGCAGGTCATCGGATCGTCAAAGATCTTCTTATCACGCAAGACTTCCCGCTTTAAGGTGGCGTTAAAGGATTCTGCTAGGGCGTTATCAGCACTCGTTCCTACCGCTGTCATAGACTGGCGCACACCCAACGACGAGCAGTAATTTCTGAAGGTTTGCGAGGTATACACACTGCTGTGATCGTCAATGAAAAATGGCCCCGTCAAGACTGCCACGCACACCATGTGCGCGGGATAGAGCATCGATGACCAGTGAGACCCGCATGTGGTCTGCGAATGTCATATCCTGCACGTTTGCGTGAATGAAGTGTCAATGACTGTGGCTAAGTACATGTTTGTGCCTCCCTTGCACGGCAGGTAGATACATGTCGCCAACATAAACACGGTTCGGCGCGCTGGCGCTAAATTTACGGGCCTAGCAAATCCGGCATGACACGGTGGCCAGGCTGACGCCTGGTAGTGATGCATCGGCGCCGCTTGGTAAAGCCCTTGAAGGCCCATGGCTTTTGATAATTCGTGCGACTTTCTTGTGATTAACCGGGGTAAACGCCGTGTCCTCCTTAAGGCTCGCAGCGATGCGTTTAGCACCATAAAGACCAAGCTCATCATCAAAAGCGGCCTTGATTTTTGCACCAATAAGGGCATCCGAACACATCTTTATCCTGCGATTTTTACGGGTGTGGGCCCATGTATAAAACGAGGAACGATTCAGCTTCAACACGTGGCACATCCGCTTAACCGAGTACTCGGTTCGGTGGTCATAGACAAACTGGAAGCGGATCACCAGTGAGTCTCTTCGGCAAAATATTTCGCAGCGTTGCGCAGAATATCGCGTTCTTCGCGCAGCTTCGCGTTTTCTTTCTCCAGCTGGCGGATCCGTTCGGAATCAGTCGTCGCCTGGGCCTTGTCACGCATGGTCTTCGCGCGGGCACGTTTGCCGGTGCCGTACTTTTTGACCCAAGAATGCAGCGAAGCTCGGTTGATGCCGAGTTCGGCTGATGCTGAGTTCAGCGAGAGGTCCTCATTGTTCCTTATAGAGGGCCACGGCATCGCGTTTGAACTGTTCGGAATACCTGGACATGATGGTAGATTACCAATCTTGCTAGCCCGACTGGGCTGGATATCAGGTGTCCACCAAATGGGGGTCAGGTCCGAACGCAGATAAACATAACCTGCCCCAGCATGGGGCTAGGAGTATGAATCCTGGGCTCCTCCGAACGGAACTGCTAACAGCGTAATGGGCAGGCGGTTGCCTGCCCCCTCGCTGCTAGCTACGCTTGCCCCGCGAGGGCTACCTGGGCCGCGTGCACGGCGGCCTTATCGGCTTCTTGGATGAACCATGAATCGGTGCCTGGAATGGGCGGGGCCAAGGTGGTATCCGGGTACTCGGCGTGGGCGGGGATTCCTACCAGGTGCAGGCGCTCATCCACCGAGCCATCGGCGTTGTGGACCTGGCGGGTATCAGGATCCTCGGCAGGCGAGCTGGTAGGTACCTCGATGCCATCGCTGGCGGTTTCCGTAAACGCGCGCACGCGCCCGGATTCGACAAGGGAGTGCATAAAAGAATCCTGCGGGGTGCGGCGAATATCAGGCTTGTGCACCCAGGCATCAAGAAGCGTCGTGCCCGGGATTCGCTTGCCGCCGGACGCGCTGGAGCTCATGGTCCATTCGCCAGCGTCGGCATTCGTACCCAAGACGGGGTTGCCGCCGACGAAGCTGACAATGCCGGCATCAACAAGCGCCAGCAATTGCTGCGTGCGAAACGTCGGCGGGCCGGAGCACGTGGTTTGCCCTAAGGAAATAGCTTTATCAAACATGTGGTGGCGCGATTCCAAAGTATAGCGGCCCTCAGCACCCAGGACCTGGGTGGGTTTGCGAGAGAATCCTACCGACCACAAGGCGGCGCGCACCGGGCTATCCGGCCCCTTCTGGGCTTCTGCCAGGTCCTCGCACATGCTCTGCACGATGTGCTGGGTGAGCTCTTGCTGGCTGGAAAAATCCTCTGTGAGCAGGTGCATCCAGCGCAGCAGGCTAAAATCCTTGGTGGTATAGCGCGCAATGACCTCATCGAGCTGAGCCAGGCCGTTATAGGCCACCCCCGCATCCACCGGGGTGGCATCGAGGGCAGCGATGATCTCCTCGCGGGAGGCGCGCAGGCTCTCCGGTTCGACGCGGGCAAGGGTATCAATATAGGCCTGGTAGGCATCGCGGGCGACTGCTGGCCACACCTCAGTGTCGTAATTGATGGAGCGCGCGCCAGTGCGGTGGGAGAGCTCGGCAACGACCTTCTTCAGGCGCGGGATCTCCGCGGCCGGTGGCAGCGAGCCTTCATCAGATTGTGGAAGGAAGGGATAGCCGCGCCGGGAGGCGGCCGCAAAGGTGGGCTCGGTGCCGGTGGCCTCGTAGCTTAGGCCCCAGGGCTGGGAGGAATCCTCGACGAACTTACCGCCGCGGCCTACGGTAGACAGGATAAGAATATCGAAAAAGCCCATGCCAAGGCCGCGCACGAGGACTTTTTCATTGTCTTTGATGGAGTCAATACCCTGGTCAATGGGGTTATCGGCGCGTATCCAGCGCAGGCTTGGGTTGTCTTCCACGGTGCTTAAAATCCACCGCTCATTTTCGGTATACCCCTGGTTCTGCCAACCCGTAACCGCCAAGGTAGAGCTAGTCTCAACGGTGGTGCCGTTGTTAAGCTGCAAAATATCCGCGCCTTTGCGGGCGTGAATATCCACCACGCGGGCATGGTGTTGCTTGACCTCCACCCACTCCGGCACATCTTGCAAGACCGAGTGGAATACCCACAGGATGTAGTGGCCGTAGAGTGCGCGCGGCAAATAGGAATCGGGGCGTAATTTTTCTAGCTCTGCGCGGCCGAATTCTTCGAGTACGTGCGGATCGAGCGGGTGGTTGGCGGCGTAATCGCGGGCGCCGGGGGGAACGTTGGCATCACCAAGCATGAGGCGGATCCACTCATAGATGGTGGGGCCTTCTACTACCGGTGCCGCCACGGTGGAGCCAGGCTCAGAAAACAGCGTCATGCCGTGCGCGAAGGTATTCATGCACAGGTACTTAGGCTGATGGATATCCCAAATTTTGCCGCCGCCGTGCTGCGCGTCATCGATAAGGTGCAGCGTGAGCTTTTCTGGCGGGTGAGACACGGTATTGAGTTGTGCCACGAGGCGCTCGAGGACGGAAATGCCGCGGGGGCCAAGTCCTATCAGCGCGATGGATGAAGTGTTATCGGTCAACGCGAAGCCCTACCTTCCAGCTTATAGACCAAGCGGAATTGTCATAATAGACAGCAAAGTCTATCAGTTAGGATGCGGGCTACATATATACCAACTGTGACTCCGTGGTCGCGATGCGCGCTCGCCAGCTGTAATACCCCCAGTGGGCGTGAAATTAATTCTTGCTTCGGCGGATTGTAGACAGATCGGTAAGCAAGTACACGAGGGTGGTTGGCCGAGGTGTTGCCGCAGGGACGTAGTGCGCGGGTAACATTGTGGTCATGACAATTAAGGTTCGTGATGCCCACTTACACAACCTGCGCAATGTCGATGTGGATATGCCGCGTGGCCAACTTGTGGCGGTGACCGGAGTATCCGGTTCCGGAAAATCTTCCCTGGCCTTTGGCACGATCCACGGGGAAGGACAGCGCCGCTACCTAGAGTCGGTGGCACCGTTTGCACGTCGGCTTATTAGTTCCGCGGTGGATCCACAGGTAAGTCAGGTGGAGGGGCTGCCGCCCACGGTGGCGCTGCAGCAATCTACCTCCGGCGGCGGGGCGCGCTCCACGGTGGGAACGGTCTCCGCTGTGTCTAATAGCGTGCGCCTGCTGTATTCGCGCGCCGGGGATAACCCTGAGGGCCTTTACTCGGACGCTTTTTCACCGAATACCCCAGAGGGCATGTGTCCGCAGTGCCAGGGCGCGGGCGTGGTGCACGAGCCCACCGAGCAATCGATGGTGCCCGATCCCACCTTGTCTATTGAGGAAGGCGCCATAAAGGCCTGGCCCGGTGCGTGGGCCGGGAAGAATTTCCACGATATCCTCATGAACTTAGGCTATGACCTGGATTCGCCCTGGCAAGATCTGCCACGGGAAGACCGTGACTGGATCCTATTTACCCAAGAGCGCCCCGTGGTCACCGTAAAACCGCTGCGCGGCGCGGACCAGATCCAGCGCAATTATGAGGGCACGTGGCGCTCAGTGGCCAGCTACCTGACCAAGACACTGCAGGAGACCCAATCGGAATCGCTGCGCAAGCGCACGTTGTCTTTTATGGAGTCCCGCGAGTGCGATATCTGCCACGGCCGCCGGTTGAACCCGTGGGCGCTGCGGGTGACGTATGCGGGAATGAGCATCGACAAGCTGGGCGCGCTGCCGCTGGACCAAGTCTATGAGGTACTCAGCACGCAGGAACCTCAGGAGAATTCCGCGGAGGATCTGCTACTCAAGCAGATGCTGCCGGTGCTGACCTCCGCCCTGGAACTGGGGCTGGCGCACCTCAGCCTGGACCGGCCGACCCAGAGCCTTTCGGCGGGAGAATTGCAGCGTATTCGGCTAGCGGCCCAGCTGCGTTCCGGCCTCTTCGGTGTGGCCTATGTGCTCGATGAGCCTTCGGCCGGCTTGCACCCTGATGAGCGCGGGGCAGTGCTTGATATGTGCCGCCGGTTTATCGCGGCCGGCAATTCGGTGCTGCTGGTGGAACACGACATGGATTTAGTAAGCCAGGCGGATTGGCTCGTGGACGTCGGCCCCGGCGCCGGCGAAGGCGGTGGCAAGGTGATCTATTCTGGACCGGTCGAGGATTATCACGCCGATACTCCCACCGCCCGAGCCCTAGCGCAGCGTAAGCTCGCGCTTGCCGATGCTCCCCGTACCCCCTCCAGCCACCTTCGCCTCCGCGGCATTTCTGCGCGCAGCATCGACGGGCTCGATGTGGATTTTGGCCTGGGGCAATTTACCGCTGTGGCCGGGGTGTCCGGTTCCGGTAAATCGACGCTGGTGAGCACCGTGCTCGCAGAAACCCTCAAAGAGTCCGCCACCACCGTGGCGGATGAGGATAAAGATAATGCAGACGAGGGTGCCCGCGAGTTTTCGCTTGCCGGGGTCGAAGGCCTGGATAAGGTCGCCCGGCTGGTGCAGATTTCCCAAAAGCCCATTGGTCGCACCCCACGTTCCACGCTGGCCACTTATACCGGCCTTTTTGATAATGTGCGCAAGCTCTATGCCTCCACCCCAGAAGCTAAGCAACGCAACTGGACGGTCTCGCGCTTTTCCTACAACGTGAAGCAAGGCCAGTGCCCCACTTGTAGTGGCGCCGGAAAAATCGAGGTAGAGCTGGTCTTTTTACCAGGCTCATATACCACCTGCCCGCACTGTGGCGGTGCCCGCTTCAACGATGAGACCCTTGAGGTGACCTGGCACGGGCGCAGTATCGCAGAAGTATTGGAGCTGACCGTGGATGAAGCCGCCGAGTTCTTTGCCAAGGAACCAAAAATCGACCGTGCCATCGCCACGCTGCAGGCCGTGGGCCTGGGCTACCTCCGTTTAGGACAAGGCGCGCCGGAGCTTTCCGGTGGTGAGGCACAGCGCATCAAGCTCGCCACGGAGCTGCAGCGCTCTCGCAATTCGCGGCGCGGGCACACGGTCTACATGCTGGACGAGCCCACCACTGGCCTGCACCCGGCCGATAGCGCCTTGCTCAATGTCGAGCTACACAAGCTTGTGGAGGCCGGGCATACCGTGATCGTTATCGAACACGATCTCAGCGTTCTGGCGAGCGCGGACCGCATAATTGAGATGGGCCCTGCCGCCGGTGCGCACGGCGGGCAGATCATTGCTGATGCCACCCCACGCCAGCTGGCGGCGCAAGATACAGCGACCGGCCGGGCACTGCGGGCGCGTCAACTTCAGAGCTAACATCACAGTTTTGGCGTTAGCATCCGGGAGATTGCCTGGGATTTCACAGGGAAATGAGGTACACCTTATAGGCATGACAAATAATGGCTTTGGTGAAAACGGTTCCAATGGCCGACATGGCTCTCATAATGATGACCGCGCCGGCGACGAGACCCGTCAATGGTTTGGTCCGGCTGAGGATGCCACGCGTCAGATAGACCGCGTCCCAGATAGTGCGGCTGGTAATACTCGCAAACAGCGCCCGCAGCAGTACTTCCCGGGCGCACAGCAGCCGCAGAATGAGACGCGGCAATTCGACGCGAACGCTGACTACCAGCAGAATTATCAACAAAACTATCAGAATTCCGGTGGGCAGTACGGCCAGCAACAGTACGGCCAACAGCAATACGGCCAGCAACAATATGGCCAACAACAGTATGAGCCGGTGCCATCGGACTATGACCCGGATCAGCGTGGCAGGGGAGAGAAGAAAAAGGGCGCGATGACCGGTGTCTTTGCCGCCATCGCCGTGGTGGCCATCTTAGCGGCGGGCGCCCTGTTTTTCTTGTGGCGCAATGCCGCGAGCGACGCCGATAAACCGGCGCCAAAACCGGTGACGGAAACCATGACCACGCAGGTGCCCACCACGGTGACAGAAACCAAGGATGCGCGCCCCGGAATTTCTGAACGGTTGCGTAATCTGCCGAATTTGCAGGACAATCTTCCGGAAGACATTCCTACCCAGCTGCCACCGGAAATCCAGGACCGCCTGGATGAAGGCGATGGCCTCGATGTGGAAGGCCTCTTGCGGGATCTCTTTGGCAATAGCGACGATGAGGAGCAGGGTTAGCTAGCAGTAGCGGCGGCGAGACAGGCCGGCGCCGCTACATGGTGGTGGCGCGGTGCGATTGCTCTGCTGTTTGCCGTTTGCGGGCCGCTGCGCCTGAGTAGGTAAAATCTGGCACCATGAATGAATCAATGCAGCTAGCTGAACAGGTGGCCGCCCAATTGGCACGCCACCTAACCGATGTGGTGCTGTGCCCGGGATCCCGCAATGCACCGCTATCCCTAGCGCTCCTTGCCCGCGAGGATATCCGGGTGCATACGCGCATTGATGAGCGCGGTGCCGCGTTTACCGCCCTGGGAATGGCACGCGTGCAGCACCGCCACGTCGGGGTAGTGATGACCTCCGGAACAGCGGTGGCCAATACGCTGCCTGCGATGGTTGAGGCCTACTATTCGCATACCCCGCTCGCCATTATCAGCGCGGACCGTCCAGAGCGGTTGATCGGCACCGGCGCCTCTCAAACCATCGTGCAAGACGGCATCTTCGGCGTGTATGCGAATACCACCCAGATCAACGCGGAAGGGGATATCGCCGCCATTGCGGAGCGGTTTAAGCACGACCTCCAGGTGCACATTAATATCGCCTTTGATGTGCCGCTGGTAGGAGATAGCCTGCCTGAGCGGGTAGGTGGCGATGGCACGCGCGAAGCCACCCCGCGGTTCTATGACCACGGCAAAGTCGCGGTGGATTTGAGTAAGAATACCCTCGTCATCGCCGGCGATGAAGCCTGGGAGGTCGAGGGGCTCGAAGACGTGCCGACTATTGCGGAGCCTTCCGCGCCGGGACCGTTCCACCCCGTGCACCCGGCTGCGGCGCATATTTTCCGCAAGGCGCAGGTCTCCGCGAATGATTATGTAGTCAATACCAAGGTCGAGCAGGTTATAGTGGTGGGCCACCCCACGCTGCATCGCAGCGTGCTCGCGCTGATGAATGACCCGGATATAGAGCTAGTGGTGCTTTCGCGCACGGCGGATTTTACTAACCAGCGCGGGCAAAGCGCGCGGCTCGGCACCACCGTCGAGGTCACCGGGGAGCCAAGCCGCGAGTGGCTTAAGATTTGCCAGGGCGCGACCGATATGGCCGGCGAGGCCGTGCGTGCGACCTTGGAAGAGGAAGAACTTGGTTTTACTGGCCTGCACGTGGCAGCGGCGGTGGGCGATACGCTAGCGGTTAATGACACGCTGGTACTCGGTGCCTCGAATCCAGTGCGCGATGCCTCCCTGATTGGGCTGCCCTTCGACGGCGTGGATACCTACGCGCCGCGCGGGGTAGCGGGCATTGACGGTACCGTCTCCCAAGCCATCGGTATCGCCTTGGCCACGCAATCGCTGGATCCCACTCACTGGCGCGCCCCACGCGTAGTGGCCTTGGTCGGGGATGTGACCTTCTTGCACGACGCCAATGGGCTGTTGATAGTGGAGGACCAGCCGCGACCGGAAAACCTTACCATCGTGGTGGCTAATGACAATGGCGGCGGCATCTTCGAAACCCTGGAACAAGGCGCGCCCGCGCTTCGCGGTGCCTTCGAGTCCGCCTTTGGAACGCCGCATGGGGTGGGCATCGATAAGCTGGCAGAAGCTTATGGTGCCGACTACCGTTTGGTTACCACCCCGCAAGAGCTGTTGGATACCTTGGCCGAGCTTAAGGAATACTCCACGGGCATTACCGTCGTGGAGGCACAGACCACCCGTGCGACGCGCCGGGCGTTGCAGGATAAGCTCACGCAGAAGGTAGGCCAGTAGGTGGCCCCGCGGTATAGGGCTGCAGTATTTAGGCGTCGGCTGCACCAGCTCGTACTGGCCGTCTATGTAGCGCTGATTGTGGGCTCGGTGAGCCTCGTGGTGGGGCCGTTTCTCAATGACCGAGCCATTTCCGCGCAGCCTAGCCGGGCTCTGGCGACGGTCAAAGATGTTGGCGCGCTGCGCACCACCGTAGATTTTCAAGATAGCGACGGGATTTACCATTCCCCGCGGCAAGGATTGCTATATCCCACCTACTTGGGCAAGGGCCAGCAGGTTTGGGTACAGTACGCCGAGGATAATCCGGATTTGGTCAAGGTGGAAGGCCGCGAGTGGACCTTGGCCGTCATACCGGCGCTGTCCGTGGCCATCGTGTCCACGCTTGCCGCCGTCGGCCTGTGGCGCCTTATTACCGTCACTACCCACCGCGCTGAAGAATAATTTACCCAGAATTTTCATCGGATTCACCAAAGGCCAAGAAAAATAAGCCATGATGGTGGCATGCGAGTTGCAATCGTGGCTGAATCGTTCCTCCCCAATGTAAATGGCGTGACAAACTCGGTGCTGCGCGTTTTAGAGCACCTGCACGAAAACGGACACGATGCGATTGTTATTGCCCCTGGTGCCCGTGAGGGCCAAGACGAAATCCCCGATTACTTGGGCTTTCCTATATACCGCGTGCCTACCGTGCGCGTGCCGCTGGTGGATTCGCTGCCGGTGGGTGTTCCTACTACGGCCGTGGATGAAGCGCTGCGTAAGTTTAAGCCCGATATCATTCACCTGGCCAGTCCGTTCGTGCTCGGCGCGGCGGGCGCATTTTCGGCCCGGCAACAGCGCATTCCGGCCATCGCGCTCTACCAAACCGACGTCGCCGGATTCGCCACCAAGTACCATGCCTCGGCCTTGGCTTATGGTGTTTGGGAGTGGCTGCGCACGATCCATAATTCCTGCCAGATGACCCTGGCGCCATCCTCGCTGACCATCCGCGACTTGGAAAAACACCACATCAAACACGTGCGCCACTGGGGCCGCGGCGTCAACGCCGAGCTATTCCATCCCCAAAAGCGCTCTGCTTCCCTGCGCCACAGCTGGGACCGGAGTGGAAACAAAAACATCGTCGGCTTCGTCGGCCGCTTGGCTGCGGAAAAGGGTGTGCACCGCCTGTCCGCGCTCAATGGCCGGGAGGATATTCAGCTAGTCATTGTCGGCGATGGTCCCGAGCGCCCTTTGCTAGAGGCACAGCTTCCCGGCGCAGTGTTTACCGGCGCGCTCAGCGGTGAGGAGCTGGCCCGGGCCTATGCCTCGCTTGATATCTTTGTGCACGCCGGCGAATTTGAAACCTTCTGCCAATCCATCCAGGAGGCCCAAGCCTCTGGCGTTCCCACCATCGGCCCGCGAGCAGGCGGGCCTGTGGACCTTATCCAAGAAGGCTATAACGGCCTGCTCCTAGGCGTGGATAGCTTTGTCGATGATCTGCCCACTGCCGTCGATGCCCTTTTAAACCCAGAGGTTCACGCGGAATTGCGGAATAATGCCCGCGCATCCATTTCTTCTAAGACGTGGACGGCGCTGTGTGAGCAGCTGATGGGTTACTACGAAGAAGTACTAGAAGATACCCGCCGGGTGCCGTTGACCATTTTGGGGCAACGGCCAGAGCTGCCGCGATGGGTGGCTCGTGCCCTCGGGGCGCGCGTAGCCTAAACTATGCATTTGTGTCTAAGGCAGATCTAGATAAAAAGCCCTTCGACGTCGCGCGCATGTTTGATGCCGTCGGCGAAAAATACGACCTCACCAATACCGTCTTGTCCTTTGGACAAGACAAGCGCTGGCGCAAGCGCACCCGCGAGCGCCTTAACCTGCAGCCGGGGGAGAAAGTCCTCGACCTAGCAGCTGGAACCGCCGTGTCTACAGAAGAGCTGTCTAAATCCGGCGCATGGTGCGTGGCCTGCGATTTTTCACGCGGCATGCTCGCTGCCGGACGCGAGCGCGATGTGCCGAAGGTGGCAGGAGATGGCATGAAATTGCCCTTTGCGGATAATACGTTTGACGCCGTCACGATCTCTTATGGCCTGCGCAATATCCACGATTACGAGCTCGGCCTGCGGGAAATGGCGCGTGTAACCAAGCCGGGCGGGCGCCTGGCTGTGGCGGAATTTTCCACCCCCATTGTCCCGGTATTCGGCACTGTGTATAAAGAATATCTCATGCGACTGTTGCCTCCGGTAGCGCGCGTGATTTCCTCCAACCCGGATGCCTATATCTACCTCGCAGAATCTATCCGCGCCTGGCCGGGTCAAGAGGAGCTGGCGGCGGCCATCAACCGCAATGGCTGGGCCAACGCGGGCTGGCAAAACCTCAGCCTAGGCATCGTCGCCCTGCATTCGGCAACGAAGCCGTCTGCCGTTGCTCCTCAATAACCTCCTTCGAAAGCCCTAGACCGCCGCGGTGGAGGCCCATAGGGGCGTATCGCGGCGGACGGCTCCCAAGGTGCGGCCGGCCGCTCGCCACAGTTGTGCGATAAGGTCGCGGTCCTCGTTCGTGATGAGGTTTCCCATCATGCGCGCCGCGGCGGGCATCAGCAAGCGGCCTACCGGCCCACGCAGCGCCAACGGACCAGCTAAGGGCAGGAATTGTGGGTAGGTCAACAGACGGGCGGCCGTGCGTGCGAGTAGGAAGGACTCGCCGTATTGTTCGCGCAGGGTGGCCGGCCATGCGAGAGTGAAATCTCGCGGGCCAAGCATGCCCACCGCAAGCGCTGCGGTCTCAAGGCCGTAGTCAATGCCCTCGCCATTGAGTGGATTGACGCAGGCGGCGGCATCACCAATGAGCATCCAATTGGCCCCCGCCACATTAGAGATTGCCCCACCCATGGGTAGTAGGGCAGAGGTGATGTTTGTGATGTCCCCAAGTCCCCACTCCGCGCGTTGCTGGCTGGCGTAGAATTCCAGCAACTTTTTGGTATTAATCTTGGCTGGCCGCTGCGCTGTCGACAGGGCACCGACGCCAATATTGACCTGGCCAAGTTCCGTGCCCAATGGGAAAATCCACCCGTAGCCGGGCTGGACGGAATCGCCTTCATCTTTTAATTCCACATGCGAGTGCATCCATGGCTCGGCCGCTTTTAGGGATGTGGCGTAGGAACGTGCGGCGATGCCGTAGACCTCGTCGCGGTGCCAGGTGCGGCCCAATTGCTTGCCAAAGGTAGAACGCACGCCATCGGCTACGATGAGCCACTTTGGCCGAATTATCTGTCGGCCGACGCGAAAAGAGGTTACCCGATTGCCCTCCATGACTGGGGCGCTTGCGGGGGTACCGCATACAAGCATGGCGCCGGCGGCGGTGGCGGCCTTTACTAGCTGCGCATCGAATTTAAAACGCGGCAGGGCGGTGCCCACCTGGGAAGGGTAGGTCCGCGGCCATGGGGCGGTGACGTCTCCTCCATAGCCGTGTAATTTAAGCCCGCGGTTGCGGTAGGAAGCGTTGACGCTAATGTCGAGCACATCTAGCTGGTGCATTGCCCGCGGGGTGAGGCCATCGCCGCAGGTTTTATCGCGTGGGAAGGTAGATGAATCAAAGAGGACCGTCTCATAGCCAGCGCGCGCGGCGTGGATGGCCGCGGCGGCGCCGGCGGGTCCTGCGCCGATGATGGCGACTTCGACGGGGCGGGGGGAATCGATCTGTTCCGACATAGGGACTATCATTGCACTAGTTCGATCCCTCACGTGTGACCCCCTCAAGTGTGTTAAAGGGGGCTGGTTTGGACTACGGTAGATAAACGATTATCTCTGGCTTTTAATTGCAAGGAACGCTATTTAATGACTCACGGCCACTCGCATGCCACTCACGTGGATCTCGGTGATCCACAGCTAGATCTTGGTGATCCACAGCTTAATGAACGCATTGGTGCGGGAATGGAAGCAGTAGAAGAAAAGCTGCGCAGTGAAACTGACCGCGGCCAGGACTTCTTAAAGGAAAAAGTAAGTCACCTGTCTAAGGCAGGTGGTAAGCGCTTTCGTCCGATGATGGCACTGCTTGCCTCTGAGTACGGCGCCAAGCCGGGTTGTGATGAGGTCATTAAGTCTGCAACCGTTGTAGAAATGGTGCACGTTGCCACGTTGTACCACGATGATGTAATGGATGAGGCGGATCGCCGCCGCGGCGTAGAATCAGCCAACTCCCGGTGGAATAACTCCGTAGCCATCCTTGCCGGTGATGCCCTCCTCGCCCACGCCTCCCGCTTGATGAGTCAACTAGATACCCATACCGTGGGCCACTTCGCGGATACCTTTGAAGAGTTGGTAACCGGCCAGATGCGCGAGACCATCGGTGCCGGCGAAGCCAACCCCGTGGAGCACTATATGGCCGTTATTCAGGAAAAGACCGCCGTGCTTATTGCCTCGGCTGGCTATCTTGGTGCTTATCATTCCGGCGCCTCGGCCGACCATGCTGCGGCCCTGTACCGCATAGGTGGTGCCATTGGCATGATCTTTCAAATCGTGGACGATGTCATTGATATCTTCTCCGATCCGAAAGACTCGGGAAAGACCCCGGGCACCGACCTGCGCGAGGGCGTCTTTACGCTCCCTGTCCTCTACGCCCTGGAAGAGGAAGGCGAGGTGGGTGACCAGTTGCGTGAGTTGCTCACTGGCCCCCTAGAAAGCGATGCCCTGGTCGACCGTGCCATCGAGCTGCTGCGCCAGTCTGGCGGCCGTCAACGGGCGCTAGAGGACATTAACGCCTACCTACGCACGGTAGAAGAACAGCTTTCCGTGTTGCCGGAGAATTCTGCCAGCCAGGCGCTGCGCCATCTCGCGGATTATACCGTTCGCCGCGTGGGCTAGCCGCCTGCCGGTGCTCCTTTCCCATACACCCCATTTCGACCCGCTGCGCTGGTGATTTGGAGGTAGGCGGGTGCTTCATAGTAAAGTACATAGACGCACCACAGAGTGCATGCCAGGTTGCCCGAGCGGCCAAAGGGAGCGGACTGTAAATCCGCCGGCATTGCCTTCAGAAGTTCGAATCTTCTACCTGGCACAAGATAAAGCCCCACAAGCCCAAGCTTGTGGGGCTTCGTCGTGGTTAACGCGATGGAGTGGCCTCAGCCTGGCTTAAACGAGGGTTAAGGGTTAAGTAGCAAAATATGTGTCTGGTGGGCGTGTCGTTGGTTCGGCATTTTTGTCATTTCATGGGTTCTTTTCTGATTCCCATGGAGTGTGAGTTGAAGCGTCCTGGGTTTAGTTCCGCGTCTTTTACGACCCTGTGTTGATGGCCTGGGTGAGATAGTGCTCGGTTTCGACTTCTTGTGGGTGGCGTAGTCCAATGCTTCGTGAAGCCTCTTAGTGTTCCACCAATGCACCCACCGCAAGGTGGCCAATTCTACTTCTTCGACCGACGTCCACGGGCCTTGAGCATGAGTCAGTTCCGCCTAGTAAAGACCGTTGACGGTCTCAGCTAGAGCATTGTCATAAAATGTCAGATGCGAGGTTGTGGTACCGGTGTTCTGGGGACTCGGTACTGCCGTGTTCTGGGTAGATGGTACTGCGGCGGGCCGACGGAGTCGGCTCGGCTGTTTGCTTTATTCGTCCGGTTCTATTGGGGAGGTGGCGTTGCGCATGTCAAAGTCTCCTATGCGGATTCGGTGGCCGCTATTGAGGCGGCTTAAGAGTGAGGGCCTGACCCCGGAAAATGGACACGTCGGGGGTTAGGCACCACCCCAGTGTATGTGCGATCTGCGTATAACTAGCACCGCCTTTTTCTTCGCTAGGAAGACTTCCAATGCTGGCTTCGGTGCATAAGCACTAGCACTCGGCGCAACAGAGATTGCTGCCCCCGTTAGAGCTAGGCTTACTATCGCGACCACTAATGAACGGAGTGACTTTCGCATGACCAATCCTTCTTCTTTGTCAAATGGTGAGCTGCAAGGCTTTTACGAAGACCTTTACGTTTATTGCTCTGAAAAAGACTCTTACCAGGTTGCAGAGCGTTTCCAGAAGGAACTCAAAGTTTCTTTTCCCGAAATCGACGATCTTCCTGATTTCTCAGTTGATGAGTGCGATGAAGACGAATATGAGCTTGCTGAAGAATTAGAACCTTGTAGTAATCAGGAAAATTCTCGTCCGTACATGATTACTCAGCATTTCTACTTGGAAGTCTTAAACCTAAGTGACCAGGTAATTGACCCTATTAGTGATGCTGTTTTTGAAGCTGTTCAACGATCTGCAGAAGATGTCCCATACTTCAGTTTCATGGGTTTTCTCAAGGAGAATCACTCTGAGGATGAGTAGAAGAACGTGACATCTGGTTTTGCTTGAGATATCTGCGGATTGTCTCTGCAAAACATGAGTGTATACTGGAATAATGAAGAGCATACTTCGTATAACGTTGACCGAAATACCGGAGCAATAACCTCCGTTAGGTCCTTCAAACATAAGCGCCGGCCGCTTTCGTTTATGAATACTCGCGGTGTTATGGTCTACGAAGCTCTTCATAAGAAATTTGAGCTGGGTGGTGGATTTTCAACCAAGTCATGTACTTGTGTGATTGGGAGGACAGATATTTGAAGACCTTTTTCCGAACATTCCTTGCACTCGCGGTTGTTTCTGAGGTAGCCCTACTTATTCTCGCGAGAATGTCGGGTGGGGTATCCTTCTTATGTTTTCTTGTTCCGGTTGTCTTCCTCGTAATTGCTTTGCTGGTACTGTTTATTAGCATGTGGAAGGATTACCGACACTACGATTCTTCCTGGGCGGTCTCACTTTCTGAGACGGCAGGCACGTTTGGGGTGCCTCGACAGGCGTTAGCTCTGCTTGTTTCGGAAGTAGGCACGTTGACCGCTGCTGTTGGTGTTTTGAGAGTTCCGAGAGTTTCCCAGCAGTGCACTAGAAGTTATTCGACTCACAGAAACCTTCGGACGGTTGTTGCTGTAATTGTAGGGTTGAGCGTCGTGGAGATCAGCGTCGTCCACCTGGCTGTACCGAATGGCTTTTGGCGCTACTTAGTACTGGCTGTGAGTATCTATGCGGTCATTCTCCTATGCGGTTTTTATAGTGCTATGCGTTCAAGACCGCACCTTGTGACGCCAGAGGGTATCACGATCCGCTCTGGGAAGCGATTGACGTGTAATGTCCCATGGGGTCAGGTGAAAAGTGTGAGATCGACGCGGGCTGGACAAGGCGGAAGCATCAGTATTGATCACAACGGTTCGCTAAGAGTTCCCGTTCTTAGCGAAGTTAATGTAAGCATTGAAGTGGAGCCCGAAGTTGTGGTGGAAGATCTTCACAAAGGACTGCTGCTTGCTTCCACGATTGATTTCTATTGCGACGACAGGGATACGTTTTTGGAGGATTGTGCTGCCCACGACGCTTTCCGTTACTAGTAAGGATTAAATAGTTACTGGTAACTCGGTCGGGAAATTGAAAGTTCCGACGATTTAGACGGTAGGGAAATTTAGTTTCTATTGTTCAATATCTTTCTACTTAACAACCTAGATATTGCGTAGTATCGCAAGTTTTTTTAGCTATTAATTTAAATTGTTTCACTAGTTTCACCAAGTTTAATAAAAATTCACGAGTACTGTAATAAATGTGAAGACAGCTGAGCCCGTAATCTCGGTTAGCCGTTGCTACGGAAATACTCAATCGTTGCTCGCATAAAGTGGATTGTCGAAATGGAAACGACTTTGCCAAGAATGGTCAAAACGAAGAGATTGATAGCTAGGCGCTGCGCATCGTAGGTCGATAGCTCAGGTTCAAGTTCGCCTTATGTGAATTGACTTTGGGAGTAGTGCTGGGTTGGCCTCTCGTAAGGCATGGTTTTTTTCTTTTGGTCTGCTTGTCAGTGGTATTTCTTTCTAATCTCTAACTGCTCAAATGCCTACTGGTTTACAACGCCAATATCCTCGAAAAGGGGCACGAGGCTTCAACCGGGTAACAGATACACCACACTAGCGGACGCAACCCAACTTTTCGAAGGTCTGGCCCATTTGCGGGCAACCCCAACCTGGACATGATGGTAGATTACCTTTCTTCCCAACTCGACTGGGTTGGATATCAGGTGTCCACCAAATGGGGGTCAGGTCCTCCATCAACCGAGGGTAACCTCAAACATCACTATCAACTTACTAGTATGTTTATGAGTATGGAAACAAATCCTGAAAAGTTAGTTGATAATCTCTTGAAAGACATGAGAGAAGTCGATGACTGGATTTGCATAGCCGATGCAACTGCAGCCAATGGAAAAGATTCATTCGATGCTACTTACGAAGACGTCGTAACTATTCTTGAAGCCGTCAAAGAATCTCCTTCAGTGACTATCGGGAAACTCGCAGGTCGTTTTATAGATCTCCCCGATAACTGGAGCCCCTCCGATGTAGCGAAGACCATCTTTTCGTCAGCAGATACCATAGGAACGATGATGGATTTCTGGTTGCGCTCTACAGAGGATGTCTATAGCTAGAAATATTGCTCCCGTATGAGAGCTATGAAGTGTCCCAGGTTTTGTTCTGTTTGAGTAGATGGGAAAATCTGGAACATGCCAAGAAAAATTTTGACCAGGATGCAAACAACCGCGTGGTCCGTCTCGTGGAAGACCGCATCGTGGCGGAAAACATGTCAATGCACCCCGCGTGCCAGGCAGTAGCTCCAAAGCTGGGGGTTTCATGGCACACAGCTCGTCAATGGACTTAAGCCCG
>NZ_REGE01000022.1 GCF_003688935.1 Corynebacterium macginleyi
AGACACCTCATGCACCGCACAGGAGACGCCAATGGTGACCACAACCAGCTAACCGCCTGACCTCAAACACAGAACTGAATACCGAGCCGAAAGCACAAACGGCTACACCACTACACGGGACTTGACCCGAGGAACGATTCAGCTTCAACACGTGGCACATCCGTATAAGCCGAGTACTCGGTTCGGTGGTCATAGACAAAGCTGAGAAGCAGAACTCCGGTGAGTTGCTTTAAGCACACTATGTCGCAGCGGTGCTGCAGGATATCGCGTTCTTCGCGCAGCTTCGCGTTTTCCTTTCTCTCACTGGCGGATGCGTCTCACGATTCATTCGCTGCTTGGGCTTTATCCTGCATGGCTTTCGTGCGGGCGCGTTTGCCGGTGTAGTACTTGGTGACCCATGAATGTGTTGATGCACGGTTGATTCCGAGCTCGGCTGATGCTGAGTTCAGCGAGAGGTCCTCATTGTTCTCGTAGAGGGCCACACCGTCGCGTGTGAACTGTTCTCAGTACCTGGACATGGTGGTAGATTACCAATCTTGCCAACTCGACTGGGTTGGATATCAGGTGTCCACCAAATGAGGGTCAGGTCCGCACGTCCCTGGGAGCTGACTTCACTGATACTATACCTCTTTGCTTTGTTGTCAATATTGGCGCGTTATTTTTGTGTAGATGTGCTGATAGTAGAGCGGATCTATGGGTGAGTTTTAATGATGTTTACTGTTTATTACCTCAGCTTATTATCTCAGCGAGTATTCGTAGCTTCAGCTGTTAATTTTTCGGCTACAAGCCAGGCAGCTGCGCGGTCACCGAATCAGACGTATGATGTCTTATGACTAAGGATTTCGTATAGATATTTCGCATCTAACCGGAAGGTAAAGACCATGTCCGCCACTACACAATGTCCAGCCACTACCCAGCACTCCGCGGCTACCCAGCCTGTGAAGGGTGTCGTCCCACCCGTACTCACGCCACTGAATGGTGACTACTCCATCGATACCAGTACCCTTAAACGCCACACTGAACGCCTGATCAAAGCCGGCGTCCACGGACTATTCGTCCTTGGCTCCTCCGGCGAGGTCGCATTCCTCACCCGCGAGCAACGCCGCGAGGTCATCGCCGCCGTCATCGAGCAAGCACAAGGGCGCGTACCCGTCATCGCGGGTGTGATTGATATGACCACCCCACGGGTCATTGAGCATATTAAGGATGCCATCTCTCTCGGCGTGGACGGCTTGGTCGCCACCGCCCCGTTTTACGTCCGTACGCACGCGGTGGAAATTGCCGAGCATTTCCGGCAGCTCCACGCCGCAGCGCCCAATACCCCGCTGTACGCCTATAACCTGCCGGTGAGTGTTCATACCGTTCTAGACATTGGGTCATTAATTGAGCTAGCCAGCGAGGGTGTTCTTGCAGGTGTGAAGGATTCCGGGGGTAATGATGGGTACACTCGTGCGTTAATTCTTGCCCGCGATAAAGCAGGCGTGGAAAACTTTGTGGTGCTGACTGGCTCCGAAACCACTGTGGATTTCGCGTATCTTGCCGGTGCTGATGGCGTGGTTCCGGGGTTGGGAAATGTGGACCCAGTGTCTTATGTCACACTGCACGATTTACTGGTGAAGGGCGAGTTCGCGGAAGCAGCGCGTGTCCAAGCTAGGATCACGGAGTTATTTACCATCGTTGGTGTGGGTGATGCCTCCCGTATGGGCGGAAGTTCCCAGGGCTTGGGTAGTTTCAAGGCGGCGCTGCATCACCTTGGGGTATTTCCTTCTGGTTTGATGTCCCGTCCACACGTTGCGCTGAATAGTGACGAGCGTGCGGCAATTGCCACCATTGTTGACGCGGCGAAGATCATTGAACCATAAGCACTGGCCATTGAATCTGAATGTTCGCCTATGCTCACCCACCCTCGTGAGTATCGAACTCACACTTGTATAGCAACTATCCCTTATGTAGCCAAATATTATGACTGTGACACTTGCTTTAGACGTTGGGGCAACAAAAATTGCCTGGGGTTTTGTAGATGATGACTCGCCTATGACAGCACGATGTGTGGGCAGAATCCCCGCCCAGCCACGGGGAGCCACGACGGGCGAACAGATACAGAAAGCTATTGCTCAGGCCGTGGATACTTCTGGTATTCACCCCACCCGCATAGGGATCGGCGCGCCGGGTGTTGTGATCGCCCCTCAAGGGCAGGTGGTACATAACGGCGATACGATCACGGGCTGGTCGGGGACAAATATTCGTAACCTGGCACGTGAGGTTGTTGGTGTTGCCTGCGCGGTTCATAATGATGTGCGCGTATGGGCGTATGGTGAGTTGGCTGTGGGGCAGGCTCGGGAATTTCAGCACGGGCGGGTGTTGTATTTATCTTTGGGTACTGGCGTGGGGGGCGCGGTCAGCGATGATGGCGCACTTTTGCCCAGCCGTACTGGTTCAGCGGGGGAGTTTTCCGAGCTGCTGAGCGTGGACTGCCGGGGTTGTGCGGATCGTGCGGAAAATCTTATGAGCGGTAATGCATTGGCTAGTTACTACCAGGCACTGTCCGCTGGTTCGGCGCAGCCTGGCGCAGAGACCCCACCCGCCGAGCCGGCGCAGCCTGGCGTTTTACAGGCGCACCGGATTTCCTGGCGACGCCGCGATGAGCTGGCGATTACCTTGGAAGAAGTCGTGGAGCGGATGAATCAGGGCGATGAGCTGGCTTCGTGGATTATCCGGGGCAATTCTTATGGTCTCGGGCGGGCAGTAGCGGGGTTGGTGTCCGGAATGGATCTTGATGCTGTGATTCTTGGTGGTGGGGTCAGCCAGATTGGCGAACCTGTGGTGGAGCCGTTTACGCGCGCTATCGCCGATCATGTGTTGGCGCCAAATAAAGGGGTTGCGGTGCGGGTTACTGGGTCAGCGTCCACAGCTCCGCTGGTTGGTGCGGCGGCATACGCGCGCGACTACGCCTTTTAACTCACCCGTTGCGTCACGCCCCGCGCTCACCCTCTACCCAGTTTCGATAACACCATGTGAAAGGTTTCATCCACGATGTTCCAGTTTGATAAAAATGACCTCGATCGGCGCCGCGCCCAGGTTCTTAATCTTATCCGCGGCACGGTGATTGTATCGGTGCAGGCTCCGGACGGCCACCCGATGCGTGATACTCACACGTTGACTCATGTCGCTCGTGCGTGTGTGGCAGGCGGCAGCCGCGCGATTCGTTGTGGTGGCCATGGGGGAATCCAGGATGTTGAGTCTATTGCACAGGCCGTGGACGTGCCGGTTTTTGGCCTGACGAAGGAAGGCAGCGAGGGTGTATATATCACCCCGACGGTGGAGTCTGTACGCCAATTGGCGGCGGCGGGTGCTGCGGTGATTTGTGCAGACGCCACCGATCGCCCGCGTCCGGATTCGTCGACGTATGTCGATATTGTGGAGGAATGTCACCGTCTGAATGTATTAGCGATGGCTGATTGTTCCACGCCGGAGGACATGCTTCGGGCTCATCAGTGTGGTGCGGATATTATTTCCACAACGTTGGCTGGTTATACGGAGTCTCGGGCAAAGACCGCCGGTCCGGATGTGGAGTGTTTAGCTGACGGTCGTGCGCGGTGTGGGCAAGAGGCGTTTATCATCGGGGAGGGGCGGTTTGCCTCCCGTGAGGATGTGCAGGCAGGTCGAGCATCGGGAGCGGACGCCATCATCATCGGCACAGCCATTACCGATCCGGCGTGGATTACTCGACAGTTCAACTCCTAAAGATTCAGCGTCTCCAGTGTCACAGCGATTCTAAAATCGGTTCATAGTGCAGGTACACAGCTGCTTTATAGGCGTCGAGGTTGTTATCGCGTAGTGCATTGATGATGTCCTGGTGTGCCTGTACGGTTTTTATGAGGTCTCGGGGTGCTTGTATTTGCCGTAGGGGGATGACGTTCATGTGGACTTGCCAGAGTGCGTCATAGAGTTCGCGGATGATGAGGTTATCGATATTGGATAGGAGGATGTGGTGAAAGCGCCGGTCTTCGTCCGCGAAGTTTTCGGCGTTGGCTTGTTTTTCCCCCATGGCGGTGACTAGTGCCTGTAGTTGTTCATATGTGGGGGTGTCCAGCTTCCTGGCGATTTCTCGGCCGATTTCCAGGTCCATGGCTTGGCGTGTTTCTACGACGTAGCGCAGGGTTTCGAGGTTTTCGTCTGCGTCTAGGGTCGCACGGAAGATTAAGCCTTGTACCAGTGAGGTTAATGAGGCATTGGATACGAAGGTTCCTGTGCCGTGGCGTACTTCTACGATGTCTAGGGTGGCGAGGGTACGCATGGCCTCGCGCACGGAGGATCGGGAAAACCCCAGTTCGGCGCACAGTTCAGCTTCGGTGGGCATGGTATCTCCTGGGGATAGGGAATTGTCCCGGATGAAGCGTTTGATGCCTTCGACGGCTTGTTGGGTGGTGGAGGAAGGGGGTGTTCGTGCCCCATCGATTCCCCACGGTGAACTGTGCACGGCGTGTCCTTTCTGTGTTTCTTGCGCTGGGTTTGTGGAGTCAGGTCGGTTGGGTTTATGTGATTTTATGTCTATGACGCTGATAGTTTAACGTGGCCGCCGTGGGCGGGTCCGCTGGGGCTGCGGATGTGCGTTTCAGCGTGCGTGTCGGCCTGGGCGTGCCAGTGTGCGCGCCGGTGCCTGCTCGTGAAACCTGGTCGTTACCCCCCTTAACAGGGGGTATTTAAAAGATTTCCTCTGAGGGCATTCTATACATCAGACGTCTGATGTATTCTAAGCTTCGCAATGTTTTTTGGTGTACGGCGCGGCTGCGATATATGGCTCTGTGATGTGTGCCGTGCCGTACGGCGCGGCGCTGATTATAAAGGGCTGCGCAGGTTGTGACGTGCGGCGCATATTGTGATAGGGAGCTGCAATGCAATCATTTGGCACTGTCAACTGGATCGTGTTGATCCTCTACCTCTTCGGCATGCTCCTCGTGGGGGCTTATTTTGCCAAGCGGGCAGTTCATGGACAGGATGAGTTTTTCAAAGCGGGCGGCCGCATACCCGGTTGGGCGGCAGGCTTTTCCATCTACGCCACCACATTGTCTGCTATTACATTTATGTCCACCCCAGAAAAGGCGTACTTGACAGACTGGGGATATTCGGCAGGTAACCTGGCCATTTTCGCCATAGTCCCGCTGCTGATAGGTTTCTATGTACCGTTTTTCCGAAAGTTGGACGTCACCACCGCCTACGAATACCTAGAGGAGCGCTTTTCTGTCGCCTTGCGCGTCATCGGTTCCCTCCTATTCGTTCTCTACCACATGGGGCGTATCGCTATCGTCGTGTATCTGCCAACGCTGGCGATCACCTCTGTGGCGGACATTAACCCCCTCATCGTTGCTGGCTGTGTTGGTTTTTTGTGCGTGATATACACCTTCTTGGGTGGCATGGAGGGCGTAATTTGGTCCGATGTTATCCAAGGTATTTTGCTGCTTGCGGGTGCCGCCGTGGTGATTCTTGCGGCAATGTCGATGACTCCGGAGGGTTTCTCCGGCGCTTTGACACACGCCGCCAGCGAGGGGAAGTTCTACTCATCGCAGAACTTCGCTACTGATGCGATCTTTACATCCATTCCATTCATTTTCATCGGCAATATCCTGAATAGTCTGCATCAGTACACGTCCTCGCAGGATGTTGTGCAGCGCTACCAAACCACACCAACGATCCAGGCGACCAAAAAATCCCTGATTGTTAACGGAATCCTCGCGCTCGTGACCATTCCGCTGTTCTACGGCATGGGAACCGCACTGTATAACTTCTACGAGGCCAAGGGTGGTCTACCCGAGGGCGTGAACACTTCCGCCGTGGTGCCGTATTTCATTCTTTCTGAACTGCCAGCCGGTATCGCTGGACTGATCATTGCCGCTATTCTCGCGGCAGCGCAGTCCACGATTTCTTCATCACTGAACTCTATTTCTGCCTGTGTTGTGGTGGATATTTACAATAGGTTCTCAGATAAACAAGCCTCTGTGATGTTCTCCCGCATTGTGATTATGATCGCCGGAATTTTCGGCGTGGGCGTGGCTCTATATCTTGTGGCGACCAATCAATCGGACCTATGGGACCTCTTCTTGTCCATCACCGGCCTGTTCGGTGTGCCGCTGACAGCCGTCTTTGCCCTAGGTATTTTCACCAAGACGGCCAATTCCCACGGCGTGCTGATTGGTTTGGCTTTAGGCGCTGTTGCCGCATTTTTCGCAGGAAAGATGGGCCAAGGTCCGTTCCTGGTCTCTACCGTGGCATTCGTGGTGACGCTTGTCGCCGGTTATGTTGTATCCCTGATATTCACCAGCAGGCATACCCATGACATCACGGCATTAACAATCTACGGCAAAGATCAGGAGTATATCCGCCGCACCCCAGCACTGGCGAAGTAATCACCATGACCACGCGGTGATGTGACCTACCATCGATAGTTATGACATTCTCAGAACCACGCATTCTCACAGGCCGGTTTATCACCGAATCTGTTACATGTGATTACGCCCAAATCCGGCTGGATTCCCATGGCGTCATTGAGAGCATCGAGCCTGTCTCCGAGGCTGTGCCCATCACCACCGCAGGCGCCCCCCGTGAAGGTGCCTTCACCACGCTCACCGCCTCCGATAGGATCACGTGGGTGCCGGGGTTCGTTGATCTTCACAACCACGGCGGTAATGGCGGTGCATTTCCCACCGGTGACCTGCAACAATGCCGAGCCGCAGCAGCCTACCACCGCGCCGCCGGAACCACCACGCTTCTAGCCAGCACGGTATCCGCCACACGCGATGATCTGCTCGCCCAGCTTGATATCCTCACCACGCTATGCCAGGAACGAACCATTGACGGTATCCACCTGGAAGGGCCATTCGTTAACGCCCGCCGCTGTGGCGCCCAGAACCCCGCAGCGATCATCGACGGGGACCCAGAGCTCTTCACCGAACTGCTGGACGCGGGCGCCGGACATATTGTGTCAATGACCTTCGCCCCGGAAACCCCACACGCCCGTGAGCTGGTGAGCATGTGCGCGCGCCATCATGTTATTGCGTCGCTGGGTCATACGGATGCCTCCGCGCATCTCACCCGGAGCATTCTTGGTCACGCCCGCGAGGTTGGGGCGACAGTCACCGCCACACACCTGTTCAATGCCATGCCACCTCTGCATCACCGCCGGCCTGGTGCCACGGCCGCGCTGGTGACTGCGGCCAGTGCGGGTGAGGTATTCGTGGAGCTGGTGGCGGACGGCACCCACCTGGATCACCACATGGTCGATATGGTGTGGGCTGCCGCGCCGAATAATGCGATGGCCATTACAGATGCGATGGAGGCTGCGGGTTTGGAGGATGGGGAATATATCCTCGGCGCGCTTGATGTTCAGGTGCGCGGTGGGGTGGCGCGATTGGCAACGCAGGATGGTAGCGCCGGTGCGATTGCCGGGGGAACATCCACGCTGCTTGATCAATTTCATGCCTTTCGGGCGCGTCATGGAGTGTGTGATGCTGTGCGTTTTACCTCCGCGAATGCTCGGGCTGTGCTGGAGGCAGCAGGTCAGAGCCACGCTGGGGCGGCAACGGCGGAACACGGCGGGGTGGCTGAGCACAACGGTGTTGGGGCGGCGTGGTCACTATTGCATTGCCCGGCGCCGGAGGTTGGCCAGCCAGCGCGGTTGGTGGGTCTCAACCCGGACGGCACGATTGCGGAGGTTATCCGCGCATGAAAAACAACGACCGCGAAACTACACACCGCGAACATAAACACAGCGGTAACCCCGCGAAACATAAAGATAGGAAAGGACTATCATGAAGATTCTTATTCGTCACAGCCCCGAGGATGTCGCAACCACCGCCGCGCAGATTTTCGCGCAGCACATTACCCCCGGCGCGCGGATAGGTTTAGCCACCGGCTCCACGCCTTTATTGATGTATCAGGAACTTATCCGGAAATTCCAACGCGGTGACCTTACATTTGCGCAGGTAGATGCTTTTTTGCTGGATGAATACGTGGGTTTGCCGAAGGAACATAGGGAGTCTTACTACGCCACTATCCGCCGCGAGTTCACTGAACATATTGATATTGCGGATACTGCCGTTCACTCGCCGGACGGCACGCATACTCACCCGTGTCAGGCGGCCAGGCAGTATCAAGAGCTTATAGACGCCGCACCTATTGACATTCAGCTCTTAGGCATAGGAGCTAATGGCCATCTGGGGTTTAACGAACCAACCTCTGCGTTGACCTCCGTGACTCGTGTGAAAACCTTGCACCCGAGGACTGTGCAGGATAATGCGCGTTTTTTTGATTCAGCCCAGGACGTGCCTCACCATGTGATTACTCAAGGTTTGGGAACGATACAGAAAGCATCCCACCTCTTATTATTGGCGACTGGCGAAGCCAAGGTGGAGGCCGTGAAGGCAATGGTAGAAGGGCCGTTAAGTGCATTTTGCCCGGCTTCTGTGTTGCAACTGCACCCACAGGCCACGGTTGTGCTTGATCAGGCCGCGGCTGCTGCCCTATCGGATAAGGACTACTACCGTTTCGTGGAAGAACACCAACACCTGGTGAGTTAGGCTATGAATTTTCTAGGGCTGTGAGGTTGGGGTTTATGGCTACCGGTGGTGTGCTGTGCAGGATTAACCGGCTCTTCGGGTTTTAGAGTACGTTGATTTTGTGTTGGATGTTGGCGGCGTGGATGAGGCATCGCAAGATGTAGTGGTTGAGGTTGCGGAAGCCGAGGGGCGATGCCGCGTAGGAATTCTAGGCGGCCGTTAATGGATTCGACCGGCGCGTTGGATACTCCGTGGTCGAAGTAGGCGAGGATATCCTCGCGGGGCTTGTTCATGGTCCTGCCCAGGCGCGCGATCTCAGCGATCCCGGCGTCTTTCATGCCAACAAAGGTGTCAATGAGCGTACTCATGCCTTTCTTGGCTGCTTGCTTGTTGGGATTGTTGTAGCAGCTAATGACTTATTGGTAGTAGTTCCAGGTCTCTTGTAGCCGCGCGTAGTCGTCGTCGAAGTCAAACAGTTCCTCAAGCCTCCCGCGCTGCTTGTCGGTGAGTAGGTGCTCGGTGGTCAACATCTAGAGGGTGTCAGTCCGTTTGTGTACGGGGACTGATTTACAAGTATGCGGCGAACCTGTCGGGGTAGGCCACGGATAACTGATTGATTGCCTGCTTCTAGTTGCTGGTCTTGCTGCCTTCGACAAGTCGCTTGGCTGAAGCAGAAGCCTTGGTACCTTCTTTAGCGCGGCGGGCAGCACGACGGTCCTCGATGTTGCAGATCATCAACCACAGCGTCGTCACTGCCGTTGAATCCGACGGGAACTGAACACGGTTTCGTGTTGCTTTCCGCAGCTCACTGTTCATCGATTCGATGGAATTCGTGGTGTAGATAACGTTCCTTGCCGCTGGCGGGAACTGCAGGAACGAAATGAACCGCTCCCAAGCGTCACGCCAGACTTTCACTGAGTGCGGATACTTCTGGCCAAGCTCGCTGGCCTCAAACTCATCGAGTGCACTTCGAGCTTCATCCTCGTTGACAGCGATATAGATGCCTCGTAGATGTGTCGAGACCTCTTTCCGGTCGCCGTAGGCTACCCACCTGTTAGCAGCACGAATCAAATGCACCACGCAGGTTTGGACCATGGACTCCGGCCAGGTTGCCTGGATTGCTTCGAAAAGCCTTTCAGTGCGTCACAGCAGACAATAAAGACATCGTTAACACCGCGGTTGGCGGTTTCTGCGCACACCTGCAACCAGAATGCTGCACCTTCATTGGTAGCTACCCACAAGGCCAAAATGTGCTTGATGCCTTCCATGTCCACACCGACAACCATGTAGACCGCCTTGTTGACGACGCGTCCGTTGTCACGGACTTTGATACGCAATGCGTCGAGGAAGATGACTGGATAGAACTCGTCGAGTTGCCTGGTCTGCCACACAGTGACTTCCTCTAAGACCGCATCGGTAACCGCGCTAATGGTATCTGGCGACAAGTTCACGCCGATGGTGGTAGCCAGATGATGTTCGATGTCACGCACGGTCATTTTGCCCGCATACAAACTAATGATCATGTCATCGAGGCCGGTAAGTCGGCGGCTGCCCTTGGGGACCATGCGCGGCATATAGGTGCCTGCTCGATCTCGAGGGACACTGTTATCAACTAATCCGTATGCCGAGTCCACGGTTTTGGGATAAGAGCCGTTACGGCTGTTGGCTTGGCCGGCAGCTTCCTTGGCAGCCCGGTCGCCATTGACCTAGCCCAGGTGTTCATCCATTTCCGCGCTGAGCCCACTGTTAATCGTGGCCTGCAGCAAGCCACGCACCAGCTCGTTGGCGTTGGCGGTTGATTCACCCAGCTCCTGGATCAGCTTGGCGGTTTCCGGGTTCTCCATCAGCCGGCAGCTGATATCAACGACGCGCTCAGCGTCACCATGTTTCTTCGGGGACACAACAGTCATTGTTACGCACTCTCCTTCGCGATTGAGGATTAAACCTCATACACAAAGCTTCCGACACCCTCCCAATTCAATTTACTTCCGCTTTCTTCCGTGCTAGTGGAAAAGGAAATGAAACAAAGTCATATAACCCATCTACTAGCAGTAGATACGCCCGTGAATAGGGCTCACGCTGGATGGTGCGCGCTGCATGTCTCCCAAGATTGGGCCAGCTGCAGCGCGCTTTACTTATTGGCTAACCACACCGCACGATGGGTTGTGGATCATAGACAGTGGTCTTGGTCTCGCGAGAAAGCTCCCTGCCGCTGAGATCCCTGATGATGCGGGTATCAGACGTTGTAAAGCCGGGGGAGCCAGATGAAGGCGAGCAGTCGCTGCCCGGCACGGACATAGGCTGTGGCGCGGTCTTGGCCCAGCGGCCATTATTGATGGATTCCACCTCTACCGTCTTGGTGCCTTTCAAGCGGACGGTGATTTCGCCGCCGCCAAAGTTAGTTTCAATCTGCACTGGGGTATTGAAGGTATTGGTAAATTGCAGGTCGATCGCTCCCTCGTACACGGTGGCCTCGCGGCCGGCCGGGTAGCGGGAAATGTAATACGAGTGCGGGGTGTGCGCGGTATCTTGCATGCCGGCGAAGTAGGCGGCGTTATACAGCGTGGTGGCGAACTGGGAGATGCCACCGCCCACGGCGGAACCAGAGTGCCCGTTGATGATGATGCCGGATTCCACATAGCCCTGCGCAGTCCCGCGAGGCCCGGTATGGCCGTTCAGGGAGAAGGTCTCACCGGGGTTAACAACGGCACCGTTGACCGCTTGGGCAACGAGTTGGATATTGCGTCCAGAGCCGGACGAAAAGCCGCCGGTGGAGAACTCTCCTACAGTATCGTTAAACGTCGCATTTTCGGCGTCCTCAGTAGTGAACTTGGCCGGGTCCGGCTGATAGGTAGCGTCCCACTCGCGGTCATCGCTAATCACGCGCTTATCAAAGCCCTCTATGGTGGTCTGCCAGTCAATAATCTCGCCGTCCCGGGAGGGAGTAACCTGCCTAGATCCACCAACGAATTTCACCTTGGCGTTCACACCAGGTACGTCAGCACCACCTGTGCGCTCTTGCAGCAACTGCTGTGCACGGTTGCTATCGACCACCAGGTGCAGGCGCCCATCTTTTTTCTCAATGCTGGTGAATTGGGAAATCTCCGGCTTATTCAGCGTGGCGGTGACGTTATTTTTCGCTTTCAAGATCAAAGGATTATTCAGCGCCTTGGCAGCATCGCCAGTTCGCATCTTTTCAATGGCGTCCTTATTAATGGCCGGTTCAACGTCTTCCGGTTCCACCTTCACGCCGTCTTTGCTAAGCCAATTCGCTGCAACCGCATCGTGCAATTCGGTGTCGTCTACGGTCTGGCCCAAGGTGGGATCGGTGACCTTGAGCTCGCCGTTATGAAGCTCCAGCATGCCGTCGACCGGCTCGGTGGAAAGCTCGGCTTTGACGCGGTCGAGGGTGGGCTGCAGCTTGCTATCGTCTACATCGGTTGCTACCGGGATGTCTTCGGTGGAGCGAAAGAAGCTGGCCAGGCGGGTAATCGGGTTGAGCGAAGGCTCCTTGATGGCATCAACGGCGGCCTGGTTATCCAGCGCCAGGCCGGATTGAGCAGGGGTGAATTCAGACTGCAAAGCTCCTGCAATCACGGTGACGGGCTGGGTTTCGATGCCCTTAAGCTCGCGTTCGAGCTTGTCCACGGCAGCGGTGCGCTCCATGACGGAGATATCCACGCCGCCCACGGAGACGCTGCGCGGGATCTTATCCTGGTTTACAATGACATCCCAGGCATAAGTGATGCCCGCAATGAGGACAAAACCCACGATCAGGCCAAGCGTGATGAGCCAGCCCGTTACACCGTTTTTTCCTTCGACCTTATTCACGCCTTAAAGGTTAACGGGTGAAGGGGCGCTTTTCCTAGTCGCTGTCCCCAGCGTGCACATGGTGAGCGGCATCGCTGAGGCGCTCGGGGGCCAGTCTGCCCTCATCGACGGCGCCGACGACGGAATCGATAACAGTATTGATATCAGCCTCGGTGGACCATAGGGGCATGTCGGCACCGGCGGCGAGGGAGATAATGACGGCATCGGCAAGCGGCAGCGAATCCGAAATAGCCGCCATGCCGCCAATATCATCGGTATAGATGGTGCCGTCATAATGAAAGACCTCGCGGGCAAGGCCATAGGCCTCCGGCAGGATGGAAGCAGGGGTCTGGCCATCACCCAGCCCCGGGACTGCCAGGTGGCCCATCATCAGCGCTGCATTCGGTGCGGCGGGAATGGCGTTAAAAAAGGGGATGAACTCGTGGTGCCCGAGCTCTTCCAGTGGCGGGGTGATGGCCTTTACCAGGTGGGTATCGCCCGAGGCACGACCGTGGCCGGGAAAGTGCTTGAATACGGCCGTGACCCCGGCGGCATCCAGCCCGCGGGCGAAGGCGGCGCCGTAGTCGCCGGCCTGGGCGGGATCAGTGGAAAAGGCGCGGTCTCCCACGACTTCGAGGCCATCACCATCGACATCGAGCACCGGCGCGAAGTCCACGTTGATGCCGTGATCCATCAGGCGCGTGCCGATATCTCGTGCCAGCTCTTCCACCTTCTCCGGCGGATTTTCCGCCGCCATCTGCTGCGGGGAGGGGTAGTGGCCCAAGATTTCAGAAAAACGCTGCACACGCCCGCCTTCGAAGTCGATGGCAACCTTAAAATCGCGGCCTAATTCCGCGCGCAGGGCGTTAATATTACGGCCCTCTTCTTCCAGCAAACCGGGATCCGCCCAGCTGGGAATGAAGATGCCTCCCACGCCGGCCTCCAGTTTGGCTTTGGCGTCCTCATAGCTAGTCGCCGGTGGCATGAGCACCGAGGCGGCGGTGGCGCGAATATCTGCCGGCACTGGGGCCAGTGCTGGGGCCGGCTCCGGGGCGGGTGCGGCAGTATCCGGTACCGAGGGCGCAGAGGCTGCAGGCCTGTGCGCATTGTCCTCATTCGAGGCAGAATGTGAGCAGGCGCTGAGCGCTATAACGAGACCCAAGCTGACAACGATGCGGGAATATGTCATGCCCTCCAGTGTGCAGCATTTCTCGCGAACTATCCTAGGCGGTGGTTAGACTAGTGACATGAGTAACGGCACAACAATGCTAATTGCCTATGATGGCACCAAACGCGCCAACCGCGCCTTGGAGTACGCCGCCCAGCTCCTGCGCCCCTCCACGGTGGAAATCCTCACCGCCTGGGAGCCGGTGGCCCGCCAAACCGCACGTGCCGTGAGCCGCACAGGCATGCACCAATCCACCATATCCCCCGATAGCGTGGAGGATGATCCCGCTTATGAAGAGGCGCTGAAAATCTGCCGCCAAGGCACCCAATTAGCCGAAAACCTAGGCCTAGTCGGCCGCGCCCACCTCGTCGAATCCGCCACCACGATCTCATCGGCCATCGTGGATGCCGCACACGAGCTGGACGTGGATGTCATCGTAACCGGCACCCGCGCGCTGACCGGCTTTCGCGCCTGGTGGACCAACTCCACGGCAGACCACATCGTGCGCAATGCGGGCCTGCCCGTCTTTATCGTCCCGCAAGAAAATGACGAAGATGCAAAAAACGGCGATCCGGAATACTTCTAAGTAGCTGCTACTATCTTTAGGCATGGCTCTGGAATCCGATTCTTTAAACAAGCGCACCCTCGGCCCAGCCGTGGGTAGCGCTGTTGTGGGCATCGCCCTGGGCATTGTCACTATAGTTGGCATCGCCCAGTTCTCCGGCAGCGATACCGTGCCCGAAGGCACCGCGGTTTCTGCCGATGATGCGGTGCTGGGCGGACCCGAATACGGCTCCCGCAATTAGACGGGCGCACCGGCGTGCATGACCGGACCAAACAGCTCACCCGCGTCACACACGGCGGTTCTGCTGCACACCGCTACCGCACAATAGCTCGCTCCCTGCAACAACGCTGCGGGTGCATTACCCGGCCCTACCCGCTCGGCATTCTTGCCTTAGCACTCATCCTCGCGGTACAGCCATGGGGACTGACCGCCGCCGATACCAAACACGATCTGACCGCGAACCCGCGGCACTTCCTGCGCGGCGCGCTCGATGCCTATACCGATATCTTCACCCTGGGCCAGCTGCAAAACCAGGCCTACGGCTATCTCTTCCCACAGGGCCCCTTTTTTGTGTTAACCGAACCCCTGCCGGACTGGATAGCCCAACGCTTATGGTGGCTGTTGGTCTTAAGCGTAGGCTTTATCGGCTTTCATAAGCTAGCTACTAGGATAGGCCTGCGTGGCCGGTGGGTCTGGGTAGCAGCGATGCTTTATGCTCTCTCCCCGCGTTCGCTATCTACGCTGACGGCCATTTCTTCCGAAACTTGGCCCGTCATGTTAGCCCCGTGGGTCATCGTGCCCTTCCTGCGGGAAAGGCTGACCTGGCGCGATGCTGCCGCCGCCACGATTCCCGTCGCCCTGATGGGCGCGGTCAATGCGACCGCCACGCTCGCGGCATGTACCCCGGCGCTTATCATCGTGGTCTATCGCCGCGCCTTTACACCCGGCGCGGCCTGGCTGCTGGGCTGCCTGTACGTATCCGTGTGGTGGATTGGCCCCCTTATTATCTTGGGGCGCTACGCTCCGCCGTTTACGGAATTTATCGAATCCTCCCGCGTAACCACCCGGTGGCTGAACCTGCCGGAAATCCTGCGCGGTACAACAAGCTGGTCGCCCTTTGCGGATGCCGAGCGCATCGCCGGCCACGAGCTCGCCACTTCTGCCTTCTTTGTCCTTGTCACCATGGCCTTAGCTGCGGTGGGCATTTATGGACTGTGCCGGCTACCCCGTGTATGGTCCGTCATGCTGATTACCGGCGTGGCAGTTTTAGGCTGCCAGGCGGCGTGGTATCTCGATGCGCTCGATGGGGTGCTAGCCCCCCTGCGCAACCTGCACAAATTCGATCCGCTGGTGCGCATCCCGCTGCTGGTGGGCTTTGCCCGTGCTTGCCAGCGACTGCCACTGCCCACATCCCTGCACCCCACCAAGAAGCAGACGGTAGGAGCGCTGGTGCTATTGGTGTGCATCAGTGCCCTCTCCCCGGCATGGTCGCAGCGTCTGCTGCCCTTAGGCGCCTACGCCAAGGTGCCGGACTATTGGCACGCGGCCACGGACTTTATCAACGAACATGCAGAGAGTACGCGTACCCTGATCTATCCCGAGGCTTCCTTCAGCCGGCAAAAGTGGGGCTGGACCCGCGATGAGCCGGCGCAGCCGCTTCTCACTGTGCCCTGGGCTGTCCGCGATGCCATTCCCCTCGTACCCCCAGAGGCCATCCGTGGCCTCGATGGGATAATGGCCGTTTTAAAAGAGGACCCGGCTAGCGGGGTGCGCGCCTTGCAGCGCCTGGGAATCGGCGCGGTGATGGTGCGCCACGATCTCTTTGCCGCCGATAATGACACCTTGAGCACTACATTTGGCGGCAGACTGCACACTTTCGGCGAGGTCGATGTGATCCTGCTCGAACAGCATTCCATGGCGCTGACCTCCGCCGAACCGTTCCGCGTGGCCGGTGGCGGCGAGGCGCTGGCCTTCCTCGATGCTCATGATGGCCCTGCCGCCCGCGAGCTGGTGGACAAAGACGCCGATATCGTCACCGATACCCCCACGCTGGTGGATCGCAATTACGGCACGCTCCATGGCGCAGCCTCGGCGCCGCTGGCCAAAGACGATCCCAGCGACGTATATAACCGCCTGCGCGATTATCCCTCCGCCGGCCCGCTGACCGCCGTGGATACCCACGGCGGCGAGGTCGCGGTTTCTTCTTCGGCCGCCGATGCCACCGCCTTTGGCGGAGCCCAGCCGGAAAAGTCCGCCACCGCTGCAGTCGATGGGGAAAATTCCACCGCCTGGTGGCCGGCGCCCGGCGATAATGAGGGGTGGATCGAGCTACGGGGTGATTTTAGCCAACCGCGGCTGAAAATCATGGCCACCAGCTCCACCACGGTCACGGTGCGTTCAGGCGGTGCTTCCGTAGAGGTGGATCTACAGCCTTTTCACTCCACGACGGTGCGCGTACCCGGCGGGGATTCCCAGGCCATCAGGGTGGAATTATCCCGCCGCACCGGCATTGCGGAACTAGAGGTAGAAGGCCACCCCATCGAGCGGGTGGTCACCGTGCCGGATACCTCGCCGAATGTGCACCAATTCTTCTTCCAACAGATGGTGCACGATACCGGCGTGCTCATTCGCGATGTCACGGTGCCGCGCCCCATGGAGGTCACGGTAGATTCCACCAAACCGGTGCTGATCGATTCCCACCGGTACTCCCCCGGTAGCACCCTAAGCCTAGAGCCCGGTGTCCACCGCGTGCGCACCACTGGCGCGTGGGTGTCCATGACGGAAAAGGGCTGGTCCCCGCCGAGCGATTATCACCTCACCGATTTTTCCATCGAGGCTGCAGAGGGTGAGCGCCTGCTCATTACCGGCCGCGCCTTTAATAAAGGCCTGCGCGGTTTTATAGGCGATACCGAGCTCACCCCGCGCGAGATCGACGCCGCTACGCAGGCGTTTATCGTCCCCGCTGAGATTGGTGGGCAATTCCGCATGACTTTCAGGCCGCAATCGGCCTACCGCGCCGCCCTGGTCTTCGGGGGTTCGCTCGGCCTAGCCACGCTGGGGCTCTGCCTACTTTTCGCCGCCCGCCGCGGCCCGCAACCCACCTGGTACCCGCGTCCAGGTGGCCTGCCGTCTGCGGTGTACTCGCTGGCCTGTCTCGCACTAGTAGGCTGGCCGGCAGCACTTGCTGGCGTGAGCGCCTGGCTCATCGTGCGGTGGACCGCCATGTCGCGGGCCTTTTTTGCCTGCGGCGTGGTGGCGGCGGCCGGCGCCATCTTTACCCGCGCCCCGTGGACCGCAGGGGCCTATGCCGGCGATTCCGTGCTACTTATGTGCTTATGTGCCGCGGGGCTGGCTTGTCTTTTCGCCGCCGATAGCCCAGTAAAAGGTCGCGACCCGGGCGTTCAATAAGCGTATAGCTCGCCGCCGAAACCACAATGGTGCCCACCACCGTGATGGCAAGAATGACCCAAAAATCCAACGTTTTCCCACTAAACAGCGGCACCCCGGTCAGCGGGAAGGCCACGGCGAGCACCGCCACGTGCCACAGGAAAATGGAATATGACCACTTACCCAGCGCCTGCATCAACGGCGAGGTAAGCCACGAAGTTCCACGTGGAACCAACGCCACCGGCACCACTACGCACCCCGCGAATACCGCCCCGGCAATAATGCGGCAAGCAAACTCCGCCGGTTCCGGATGCACCAGCCCTACCGGCCCAAACCAGTCCCGGCTGGCCACCCACAGCACTACCCCCGCCAGCACGATCCAGGCCCAGCGCACCCGCAGGATGCGCGCCATACGCTTGCCGATGCCCCTTTCTTCCACCTCCGCCGCCAGCATGCCCACCGCAAACCATGAGGCATAGGCCAGTGGCCAGATTTGTGAGTTGACTTGGTCCTCAGAATAGTTCGCGACAAAGGGAATAAATCCCCACCCCCAGCTCGCCACTGCAACACCGGCGATAATCGTCATGCGCCAACGCTGCGGCAGGCTGCCAATGACCCAGATGAAAACCGGCAATAAGAGATAAAAGAAAAACTCCACGCAGAGTGACCACAGGTGGGTAAGGCCTGGGGCGAGGCCATCAGCTACATAGATCTGGGTCGAGGTCAGGTTGGCGAGGATCTGGGTGGGGGTGATGGAGTGGGCATCAGGGAGCAGCAGCATCACTGATACCACGCAGGCATAATAGGCCGGTGCCAAGCGGGCAATGCGGGAATGGGCATAGCCGCGCACCGTATGCAGCCCGCGTCGGCGCCACAGTAAAAAGGCGCTGAGGGCGAAAAAGACGGCGACGAAAAAATCAAAACGCCCGGCAAATTCCCACCCAGTGCCGGTTTGAAAAGATACGTGGGTGACAATAATTCCTAGTGCGGCAACCGCGCGTAGGCCGTCTAGATCCGGCAGGTGCTGGGGTAGTCTTTTCACAGATGCCTGCGTGCGCACGCTTGCTCCTTTACCCCGGAAACCAGAAACTGATTGGATATAGTACTGCAATGAGCCGCTATCTTTGGCCACGCTCGCCACGTACGTGGGTTGTCATTGCCGCAATCATTTTCCTCCTTATCGGTACCCTCGCCCCGCCCCTTTACAATAACCGGACCCGCCCGTTGGGCTTGGATAAAGATTTCTCGACCTCAAGCGGGCCCACCGACGCGGTATGGATGGACGTGCGCGCCCTCATGGCTGGCGAAGCCCCCACTGATACCGAATCCGACTCTAATCCGCGCTGCAAAGACAGGTCTGCTCCACTGTGGTGCTACCTACACCACGGGCCGCTGACCTTAGAGCGCACCATTACCACCGGCGAGGTAGACGATGATGACACCATCGCCACCGCCGATACCGTGACCAACCTGCGTGCTAGCAGTCCCGGGAATGCCGAAGAGGAAATCGCCACCGTTCATCAGCACTCCGTGCTCAACCGCGAATCCACGTTCCCACTAGCAGAGCCAGTTAATAAATGGGAGCTCGCCCTGCCCGAGTTTAAGGCCGACCTCACCCGTGCGGACTTCGAGCGGGACGGCCTCACCCATTTCTTCCCCTCCGGCACGGAACAACGCTCTTATGCATTTTTTGATTTCCTGGCCCAAGAATCCACGCCGATAGACTTTAGCGGCGACTCAAAGATGGATGGCATTCCCGTCTATTCCTACCACCAGGACTTACCACCGCTGCCGCTGAAGAACACCTTTAGCAATATCAGCGCAGGGCTAGATAGCACCACTAAAGCGGACGAACTCAAACCCGGTGACTTCCAGTTAAAAGGCCCGGCCAGCCGGTTTTTTGACCGGCACTCGCGCGAGCTTGTGGATCTTGATGGCGATGCCACCGTCATTGTCGAGCCTTTTTATACCGTGAGCCGCGATATCTCGGTCGAGCCCACCACCGGAACTATCGTGGATATGCGGGAAAACGTCAAGGTCTTTTTCGCCACCGATACTCAGCAGGCGGGAACCCTCATCGCACAGGATGACACGGAAGATCGCTCCGTACTGGCCGCGAATTTTCGGTGGTCAGAGGATACCCGCGCGCAGCGCCTCGCGGAGGTCCGCCCGGTAATCTATACCATGCGGGGGCTCATGGCGGTTGGCTGGCTAGGCAAGGCCCTGGGCGTTTGCTTGCTTATTGTCGCTGCCTACCAATTCATGGGCCGCCACCGAGACAATCATGATACCCAAGATCCCGCACGCCCCTAGGCGCATCCTCCTCGGGCTGTGGGGAGCCGCTCTCGTAGCCGCGGTATGTTGGCCCTTCGCACTACCCGGTGAGTTCCTCTGGCGCGATATGGTGCTCTTAGACGATCCGGGGCTTACCCCCTCCGCGCTGGGTGCGGGAAGCTTGCCAGCCCGCAATGCACCACAAGATGGATTGTTGGCTTTACTCGGCGGGGTGTGGGCCGCCCGGGTACTCATCTTTGCCGCCGCTGGGGCCGCCGCGCTCACTGCAGCGCTGTGGTCCCGCACTACGGTATCGGCGCTGGCCGCGATGACCATCGCGGTGGCCAATCCCTTCGTTATCGAACGCCTCCTGCAAGGCCAGTGGTCACTGGCCCTAGCCGCTTGGTTACTCCCGGTCATCGCCTGGGCCGGTCACCGCCACAGCTGGCTGGCTTGGCTGGCCATGTGCGGCGCATCACTTACTCCCACCGGCGGGTTGTTCGCTGTAGGCACCGCCCTTTTTACCTGCCGGAAGCGGATTGCCCTGGCAGGCTGCCTCTTGTGGCTACCGTGGCTGATTCCAAGTATTTTTCGCCCCAGTGTGCCCGGCGATACCGCAGCCGCCGTCGCAGCCTTTTCCCCGCGCGCAGAAGCACACGTGGGCACGGTAGGCTCCCTCTTGCGGCTCGGCGGAATATGGAATGGTGAGGCCGCCCTCGGCCTCGCCCCCTTCGGTCTTTTTATCGCGGTTCTCGCCCTGGCGGGCGCGCACCGCGTCCCGGCGCGCTTGAGCATGTTAGCCGCGCTCGGCCTCGGCGGCGCGCTGGTGTGTTGGCTATTGCCCGGCGTTATGGAGTGGGCCATTGATACCTTTCCAGGGGCGGGGCTTGTGCGCGATAGCCACAAACTTACGATGCTCGCCCTGCCGCTATACGTTGCCTCCATCGGTGCGCTGCCGCAGATTCCGGCCGCGCTGGCGCTAGTGGCCGCCACCATCCAGATTCTTCCTGCTCCGTCCCGCCTCGCCGTGCTTTCTCCCCGTGATACTGGGGTGGATGAGCAATTGGTGCGCGACATAGACGGCCGCCTGGCATTTTTCCCCGAACGGCCCAATTTGGTGGCGATTCCCCCGGGAGTCGCCGTCGATCCCTATTCCAAGGCCGTACCCATGGTGGAATCCGGCGAGCTCAGTGTGGACGGTGAAGTCATCGATCAGGCCTCGCCGCAGTACCGCGCGGCGCTGCGCGCCTGGCAAGACCGCGATATGGCAGGCCTCGCAGAACTTGGGGTGGGCGTTGTGGTGGTCGATGGCGCCATCGCCGCAGAGACCAACGCCCCGCGCCCCGAGCTACCGTGGGTGCTTACCGCCCTGTGGATGGCTGCCCCGCTACTAAGCCTTGGAGCAATTGCGCAAAGGAAGCGCCGGTCTTCTCCCACGAAAAGCGCGCGGCGAACTCCCGCGCATTAGACCCTAGGCGGCGGCGTATCTCCGCGTTCTCCAAAAGCTCTTGGGTGGACGCCACGAAGTCGCCCTCTTCTTCTACCAGGATTCCGGTCTCACCATTGATGACACTATCGCGCAGGCCAAACGCATAACCCACTGTAGGAACCCCATGCTGGGCGGCCTCCATGACGGCAAGGCCCCACCCTTCTTTGCGGGAGGGCATGAGGTGGGCATCGGCACGCGCGAGCAAGGCATGCTTATAGTCTTCCGTGACCTGGCCGCGAAAGCGCACGCGATCCGTTACTCCGAGCTTTTCGGCATAATCGCGCAGGTTCGACTCCCACCAGCCCGAGCCAATCACATCCAATACCGCACCCGGCGTGCGCGCCACCGTATCCATGGCATGCTCGATCTGCTTGTGCGGGACTAGCCGCGACAGGGTCACCAGGTGTTTATCCGCCTCCCGTTCGAGGGAAGGCACGTGCGCCGGAATAGGGTCTAGGCCGTTG
The DNA here is from genome assembly GCF_003688935.1 of Corynebacterium macginleyi. Classification (GTDB taxonomy): domain Bacteria; phylum Actinomycetota; class Actinomycetes; order Mycobacteriales; family Mycobacteriaceae; genus Corynebacterium; species Corynebacterium macginleyi. Next base: position 21,710 of record NZ_REGE01000022.1, read on the forward strand.
GCGATGATCCGCGCGCCGTCAATTCCGAGCGCCTCCAGATCCTCGCGCGAGGCCTGCGAGACCGTAACGTACGTCGAATCCCGATATACCCGCGGTGCTACGCGCGATTCCAGAAACCAGCCCAACCGCCCGAGCACCGGACCGGCCACGGGCCATTGCTCGCGGTGGCAATGGTGGGTGAGTAGCACCGTCGGTGCGCCGGAAATCAACCGCGCGAAGAAGGGAATGCCGTTCTGGGTATCGATGACTGCGTCGATGCCGCGCAGATCCCCCAGGCCCATTCTCCCCGCCGCAATGGCCACCCACGCCCGCGGATACACGCCAAACTTGGCGCCGCCGCGGCTATAGTGCACGCCAGCGCGCACCTCCCGGCGCGCCGCATTCATGTGCTTAGAGGTGCGAAAGACCACCTCGTGGCCCTGCGCTGCTAGGTACTCCCCCACGCGTTCGAGGTAACGCTCGGAGCCACCGCCCTGCGGGTGAGTGGAATCGCGCCAGCATAGTAAAAGAATTTTCATCGCAGGGTATTAGCCTAGTGGTTTATGAAACACACCCGCGACATAGCCACACTCTCCCGCTCCTGGGCGCTGCTGCGCTCTTTCCGCTTCGAGCAAACCCACCCCGATATTTTCTACGGTGGCCTGGCAGAAGATACGGCCACGCTGGTGGAAAACTTGGGCCGCGACTTGAGAGTGCCGCTTGCTGGTGCCCACGTGCTCGACGTAGGCGGCGGCCCCGGCTATTTTGCCGCCGCTTTCTCAGCCCGCGGCGCGTCCTACGTTGGCTTAGAGCCCGATGCGGGGGAAATGTCCGCGGCTAATATCCATCTCAACAATTCCGTGCGTGGTGATGGCACGCGCCTGCCCTTCGCGGACGATTCCTTCGACGTGGTCTATTCCTCTAATGTTGCCGAACACATCCCCCACCCGTGGGAGATGGGTAAAGAAATGCTGCGCGTTACCCGCCCCGGCGGCCTGTGCATCATGAGCTATACCGTCTGGCTCGGCCCCTTTGGCGGCCACGAAACCGGGTTGTGGGAACACTACGTCGGTGGCGCCTTCGCCCGCGACCGCTATACCCGCCACCACGGGCACCCACCCAAGAATAACTTTGGCACCTCGCTGTTTAATGTCTCCTGCTCCACCGGCCTCACCTGGGCCAAGTCCACCGGCGCGCTAAAGCTCGCCTTTCCGCGCTACCACCCCAGCTGGGCATGGTGGCTAACCAAGGTTCCTGGCCTGCGCGAATTCGCCGTGTCCAACCTGACGCTGGTACTGCAGCCCGACTAGGCCGCGCCACAGCTCGCGCCGAGGTTGTCCTACTATACCGTCGACGGCGCCATCTTCGGCTCGAAAACGGTCTGGTACGGATTTCCCGCCGCTTGGGCTGGTCGTCGCGCGATGCCGTGTATGTAACTGCTGTGGTGGATTCCCGTCGCCATCCTGGGCTCTGGTGCGCCTCTGATTCAAGACACTTACCGCCCCCCCTGTGCGTTCACATTGCAAATAACACGGTCGTGGCAATCACGACTCTGACAGGACTATCGGGCTAATCAGTCCCTGCGCAGCGGGAAAAGAAAGCGTTAGTTCAGTGGTCGTAGCAGGGACTAACCCCGAGACGCTTCAGTCACCAATCACGACCACTTACTCAGCAACAGACTGTCGAATAAGTATGAATTCGGACACCGTCATCTCTGCGGGCTCAAGCCTCGAGGCATCGCACCTAGAACTGCACATTCAGGCTTTGCTTTGAATACCAGTTCAGACCTGCGCTCTGCGTAAGTTTATACCCCAGCACTTTGCATTGCCGCCCCGCGCGTTCTGTATATAGTTTTTCTAATAAAAACAGTGACCTCAAACTCATTCTTCGTGTGGCATTCAATCGCCTACAAGAATTATAGTACAGGGGTTTACTTCGACAGAAGGTTAGATTAAGGTTAGATTCGAGAGAATACAGTTATTCCAAACTGAAGAGGTAGATCGATGTGAAAAGCAATCTTGCATGCATCGGAGCATTTCTTTTTGTCTCCTTATTTCTCGGCTTGCTTGGGTTCGTGGAATGGAAAAGTATTGCCCTCTACGGGGGAACCGCTTTCGTTTCAATGACCATTGTTCTGCTCTTAAAAGAAAGATATAGACATTCCAACGGTGGTCATTAAGGAATAGATAGCGTATCTCTTTTGTATCTGAATAAACACTATCCAATAGTAACACTAGCTCACTGCTAAGTTTGCAAAATGATCAATTAAAATCATTTTTACATTAAAACTGAGAAGTCATTCTTTGAAAGTTAATGCTCGGAAAAAATTTTTGACAGCTACCGTATGCACTATCTTATCTTTCTCCATGCTTCCATCTGCCAGCGCGTCTGATGGAACTACCCCTGAAGGATCCCAGGCAGCGGAGGATGTAAAGTCAAATCTACAGCCCTTAGATGATGAGATGGAGGCTAGGAGCACCTTTGAGAAGCTCCGGTCAGAAGGCTACTATTTTCGCAATTTCTCCCAAGATCAGCATGAGTACATCCGATTCGAATTGCAGCCGGGAGTATATTTGACTCTACCTAATTTTGACTCTTCGACTCCAGGTGACAAGGGAAGCATTGACCTCACAGAAGCCGTAAGAACTTCTGGCTTCACTACCTATTCATGGGATCCTACAGGGCCACCACCAGACATACGTATCAACCATAAGGTACAGCAGATCATTCTTGCTTCTGGAATTGGTGCTGCCGCAGGACTTATCGGTGGCGCGCTCGGAGGGGCTCTAGGTGCCGGAGTTGGTGCTTGGATAGGAGACAACGGTATCTGCAGTAACAAACGGTCACTCATCGTCCGCCAGGAAAAAATTGTTTCTTGGATACCATACGATCCAAATCTAAACAGTAGAACCACGTACCATTGCGAGTAAAAGTGCCCCCTTGGTTTTATTTTGAATAAAGTAGGATTCCCCCCGCGAACCTGTCTCCTGTTAGGTGGACACCTGATATCCAGCTCGGTCGGGTTGAAAAGAAAGGTAATCTACCACCATATCCAAGTACTCCGAACAGTTCACGCGCAATACCGTGACCCTCTATGAGAACAAATAGGTCGGCATCGCAGCCTCGAAAAGCCGGATGGTGGACTTGCGATTTTGGAATATTTCCTACGAATCAGCGCATCGGCGGATCTTTCGTTTTAACTGCCCAGTGAGGTTGTTCGATCTCACGTTTCAGGGGCGCGGTACACGTGGCGCCAACCCCGGAAAATGAACACATCTTGGATTCTAGAGACCAAGATTATATCGACCTAAACTTCAAAATGTGTTGTTTAAGCCCAACAAAGCTCTAATTCCAGCAGCTTTACGCTGCTGGGGATAGGTTTACGGGGTGTTCCTATGTAGTTTGTCATTCTCGCAGGTGAGGAAGACGGGGGCAGGTCTCCAACTCCGGATTTTTAGGTGTGCTGTTTTTGCTTGCGATTGGTAGCCCACTGGGATTTTGCCTAGTCGGCTTGTTTCGTTGTGGGGTTGCCCGCAAATCGTGGACACGTTGTTAAGCTGCTTAGGGGTTAAGCAGCGGCTTTCTTATTACAATTTTGATCAGCGAGCTGGGCTTCGAAATCGACGGGGCTTACCATCCCGATGGACGAGTGGCGACGACGCCGG
>NZ_REGE01000023.1 GCF_003688935.1 Corynebacterium macginleyi
ATGTTTTCCGCCAAGATGCGGTCTTCCACGAGACGGACCACACGGTCCTTCGCATCTTGGTCAAATTTTCTTGGCATATTCCAGATTTTCCCATCTACTCAAACGGAACAAAACCTGGGACACTTCAAACAACCAAGCCAAGCATTGCCGCCAGCGGGGTAATCAGACCTAAAAAGAGGAATACTCCAGCAATTAATTGCACGGTCGGCACCGCTAGGGCAAGCGAATTTGCCCAAGCGTACTGAGAGTAATCGCTTTCTAGTCCAGAAACACCCGCGCCATCGCCCAGCGAGAAAAAGGTGGAGACTCCGGCACTGATCAGGTAAGCACTAACCGCCAAGCGCACGAAGAAGAGGCCAAAGTCAATAGTGCCGCGGCGTCCATAGCGCGTATAGCCTTCCTTGTCCTCCTGCTCTTGCTGTAGCTTGCGCGCCTGTTCTTCCTGTTCTTCTGGGGTTAGACCCGCATCTTTGGTCACAAAACCTTCGGTTTCTGCCGTCGCTGCCAGATCTAATACCGCGGTATCCTCACCTGTGGATTGCTGGTTGCCTAGTGGTGCAAACCCATTGGCGGCAGGATTGGACAGAACTTCAGTCTCCGTCTCCTCTTGCTTCTGTGGCCGAATTTCTTGTGGTTCGGCGCGCCCTGTGCGCGCGAAAACATCGAGTTTATCCCACTGTTTAGACTCGAAGGCTGGAACGTTAAGGTCCCCATCTAAGGGATTGGCTTTATCCGGTTGCTGCTTATCGTTCATATACACAATTTAAGACACTTGCCTGCAGTTTCGCGTGATCACTAACGGCGCGCCGCAATCGAACCCACACTTTGATTCTCCCCGATCTTAATATTGTTGTAGTATCAACAATGTCATGTAGCTGATATATAAAGCTTAAATGACGGCGGGAAACTTCCCCGCCTAGAAGATCCACGAGAAATGGGAATGAATCTATGACTTCACACGGCTCCGATTGGGCAGGAGATGCCCGCAATGCTTCACCAGATGGCGAGTTTATTCGCGATACCACCTATATCGAGGACCGTATCTCATCAGAGGTATCAAAGGTAACAGCACAAGACGATGGCTCCTTTTTCTGGCCCATGGAGGCTGGCCGATACCGCTTGGTCGCTGCCCGCGCATGCCCGTGGGCACACCGCGCGGTCATTACCCGCCGCTTATTGGGATTAGAAGATTCCATCTCACTGGCACTCGCCGGACCCGTGCACGATGCACGATCTTGGACCTTCGACTTAGATGACGGCAAGGTGGACCCGGTTTTGGGCTACAAGCGCCTGCAGGAAGCCTACTTCGAACGCTTTCCGGACTATCCTCGCGGCATCACCGTACCCGCGTTGGTAGAGGAATCCACGGGCCGGGTAGTGACCAATGATTACCGCTCGATGGTGCGCGATTTTATTGAGCAGTGGACTAAATTCCAGGCAGAAGGCGCTCCCAATCTCTTCCCGTCGCAGCACCGAGAGGAAATTGAGGAGCTCAACGAATACATCTTCCACGGCATCAATAACGGTGTGTATCGCTGCGGTTTTGCCGGTTCGCAAAAAGCCTACGAAGAGGCCTATGACCAACTGTGGGAGGCACTCGATTGGACAGAGAAGCGCCTGGGTACCCAGCGCTATATGGTGGGCGAGCACATTACGGAGACCGATATCCGCCTGTTTGCCACCCTCGTTCGTTTCGACCCCGTATACTATTCGCACTTCAAGTGCTCGCGCCACAAGATCCAGGAACTACCCAACTTGCGCGGCTACCTGCAAGAACTATTCCAGATCCCTGGTTTTGGTGATACCACCGATTTCGCCGAAATCAAACAGCACTACTTTGCCACCCACACGGAGATCAACCCCACCAGGATCGTGCCAGTAGGACCAGATATGTCTTGGTTAGCCGAGCCGCATGATCGCGATCGTTTTGGCGGCCAACCCTTTGCCCCCGGTGTGCGATTACCAGGCCCCATCCCCGCCGGTGAGGAAGTGAAGAATCCGGAAGGCTTTCAGCTTAAGCTCTTCCCAGCGCCGCAACAGCGTTAGTCAGCGACCGAGTCAGATCACTGAAGACCCCGGAGTCCAGGCGCCAGCGCTGCCACCAGGTTCGACGTCGCCCTGCGGCAGGGCTCCACCTATGCCCTTTGTAAACCAGGTGGCCAGTGGGCGACTTCAACCTTTGCTGCGCTGGCCTACCGCAGACAAAGAATTGTCCAAAACCGACGCAGCTATCTCAACGTATTCTTGCTCCACGATGCCCACCTGGATTTCCACAATACGGTGGACTTGTTTACAACCGGGAGACAGGTCCGTCGTGCCATCTGGTTTTGCGCTCAGTATATCCTCTCATCGCGGTGTCCACGCTTGTCCATGTCATCCTGATCGCCTCCGACACAGCCGGTGTTAGATACGTGATCAAGGCCTTCCCAATACGCGTGATGTGCTCGAGTACATCGGTACGGCCTATCCAGCCCTCTTACCTTCACCTGCGTACGCGCTGCCTGCAAGCCCAAAGGTTCGGCCCTCGGCGTAGAATCCTCCCAGGGACTACCTGGGAGGGAAATTTTGTATTTAGGCCGAGATTATTTCAGGGAACTTTCCGCTTCGGAAGAGTCATCGTCCTGTTCCGGGTCACCGATAGCACCGGTTTCCTCTATCCACTTCTCAATCTCTTCCGGCGAACGATCGCGCTCTACGCCTTCGCGCTCAACATAGTAGGTATGATCGTCCTGGTTTTCTTTCTCGAATTCTTCTTTATCAAAGTCCACATCGTCATCACCGTCGAGCTTCTCCGTCACCTCGGTCACGAGCTCTTCATACAGGGACTCGCTATCCATATTGGAATCCTCAAGGTGCTGGCCAATCTCATCGTCGTAGCGCTCCGCGTCGTAGTCCTTGTTCGGGTGCAGCTTGAGGTGCATCAGCGACCGCACGCGCTCCCGGCGCAGCGCCTCATCCTGGATCTTGGACTGGCTGCGGAACCACGCGAAGACCAAGACGGCCACCATCGCAATACCCATGTAGCCGATGACCGGGTAGACGTATTGCATCAAGGTCTTGAAACCGAAGAAGGAAACGCCGAAGCCTGCGAAACAGCCGGCGATAAAAATAACGCGGAACTTTGCCTCGTTGCCGGCGGAAAGACGCTTACCTAACGCGTAGAACATGCCGATGGCGGTATTGAAAATCATTAGGTAAATGACAATAGCCATGATCGCACCCAAGACAGGATTGACGCTATCGACCAAAGACAGCATCGGGATATCGGAGCCCTGAATCTTCTCGGCATTCATCAACAGCGAGAAGCCTGCCAGGCCCATCATGATGGAGTAGACACTGCCGCCGACGATGCCGCCCCAGCCGGCCTCACGGGGGCTAATGTTATCGCCGCCGATGACCAGGGACATGGAGACCGCAAGCATCAAAGCAAGGCCGTTGTAGTTCAGAGCGGAGACCAACCAGTTGCCAATCGGGGCATCGATCTGGCTTGAGGCTTCCATTGCCGCGCTAACATCGTCCGGCATATGAAACATCGTATAGATGGCCACACCAACCACGGCGATAATGATGGACGGGGTCAGCATACCGATGACCTTGGACACCTTGCGGACGTCCATCATGCCAACGGCAATCACAAGGCCGAGCATCAGCGTGGAGCCAATCCAAGCTTGCCAGCCGAATTGCTGCTCCATATTGGAACCAGCGCCGGCCAACATGACGAAGCCGATGGCAAAGAGCGTGATGATAACGGCAACGTCCAACAGCTTAGAGACAATGGGGTGGGTGACTTTGCGGAAAACCGTATTGTGCTCAGCGGCATGGAAATAGCTGCCTAGTTGCAAAAAGACGGTGCCCGCCAATGTCATGATGACCGCTGCCACCACTGTGCCGGGGATCCCCCAGAAACCGAAGGCGGTGAAATATTGCACAACCTCTTGGCCCGTAGCAAAGCCTGCGCCTACCAGCAGGCCCACGAAGGACATGGCCATAGCGATAATGTTTTTATGAGACACAATTGCCTAACTTTTGTCGCGAGTAATTTTTACACACCAGTGCGCGCGTCCCTGGCCCCTCCCTCTCCCCCAGACGTTCGCGCGGAGGCGCGGCGCAGGAGTGTGCTCCCGTGCACATGATACGTAAGCCAAAGGCGGATTCCTACTCGCGCGTGCGTGAAATACAATACATCATCTTTTGTCGATGAAGTATCTTGCAAAATTAATCCGCGAAAGTTTCTGTATCAATAACAAAACGAAACTTCACTTCTCCGGCGACAACTCGCTCATAAACTGCGTCAACGTCATCGACGCCCACCTTTTCGATGACCGCGCCAATGCCGTGCTCTGCACAGAAGTCCAACATCTCTTGGGTCTCGGCAATGCCACCAATATTGTTCCCGGTCAACACTTTGCCACCACCGACGAGGTTGCCCATCGTGATTCCCAGCTCCTCCGGCGGCAGACCGACAACGGACATGATTCCCCGCGGCTTTAACAACTGCAGGTAGTCATTTAGGGAATAGGAGGCAGAGATGGTAGATAAAATCAGATCAAATTCGCCCCTATGGCGGGCAAAGAAATCAGGGTCTTCGCCCGTTGCCAGCACACGCTGCGCGCCGAATTCGTAAGCTTCTTGTTCCTTGCGCAGAGAGCGGGAAATAACGGTGACCTCTGCACCTTTCGCAGCGGCTATTTGGACACCCATGTGACCCAATCCCCCGAGGCCTACAACGGCTACTTTATCGCCGCGCTTGACCTGCCACCGGGCCAGGGGTGAATAAGTGGTGATTCCGGCGCACAGCAGCGGGGCGGCAACGTCAAAGTTGAGCCCCTCAGGAATCGTACAGACGAAGTTCTCATTAACGACGATCTTTTGTGCATAACCGCCCTGGGTAATGGTGCCGTCAACGTCTTCAGAATTGTAGGTTCCTACCGATCCGTTCAGGCAGTTTTGCTCCTGGCCAGAGCGGCACCGCTCACACTCCCCACAGGAATTGACCAAGCAGCCTACTCCAACGCGGTCACCCACCTTAAACTGAGTGACCTTATCACCTACCGCTTCCACCACACCGGCTATCTCGTGGCCCACTGTTAGCGGGAAGTGAGCCTCGCCCCACTCATTGCGAATGGTGTGAATATCCGAATGGCAAATGCCGGCCGCCTTGATATCAATAACGACGTCATCTTCGCGCGGATCGCGCCGTTCGATTTCTACGATACGGAAAGGTGCATCCGCGCTCGTTTTCTGCAGAACTTTAGACTTAATTGGCATGTCACGTAGTGTACGCTTTGATGCCCTGAACTGTATAAATGAAAATTGTGGTCGGTTTAAGAATCACGCAGCCAGCCTCCAACCCCGTCGGACGCTGGGCCAAGGGCTGGCTGAATTAGCGGCGCTTTAGCTCAGTTTTTCCGCAATCAGTTTATTAACCTGCCCGGGATCCGCCTTGCCCTGCGTAGCCTTCATTACGGCGCCGACAATCGCACCGGTAACCTTCTTATTGCCAGCGCGGTACTTCTCCACGATGTCCGGGTTTGCAGCCAGGGCGTCATCCACGGCCTTTTCGATGGCGCCGTCATCGCGCACCACCTCGAGGCCGCGCTTGGCGACGACCTCGTCCACATCGCCCTCACCCGCCAGCACACCATCGACGGCCTGCCGTGCCAGCTTGGTAGTCAACTTGCCTTCTTTAACCAAGGCGATGACGCGGGCGATATGCGCCGGGGTAATATCCAACTCGGCCAGGGTCTTGTCCTGCTCATTGGCCTTACCTGCAAGGTAGGACACCCACCAGGAACGAGCCTCGTCCGGCTTCGCGCCGGCTTCGACCGTCTCCACGATGAGGTCCAACGCGCCCGCGTTGACCAGGTCGCGCATCTCCTCGTCTTTAATGCCCCACTCCTTTTGGATGCGTGCACGGCGAATCCACGGCAACTCTGGAAGTGTCGCTCGCAGTTCTTCTACCCACTCGCGCGGGGCAATAACCGGCGGCAAATCCGGGTCGTTGAAGTAGCGGTAATCCTCCGCGGTTTCCTTCGGGCGCCCCTTAGATGTAGATCCGTCGGCTTCTTGGTAGTGACGGGTCTCTTGCTCGATGCTTCCGCCATTTTCCAGCACCTGCGCTTGGCGCTGCATTTCAAAACGCACCGCCTGTTCGACCGAGCGCAGGGAGTTAATATTCTTCGTCTCGGTGCGAGTGCCAAATTCTTTTTGGCCGATAGGGCGCAAGGAAAGGTTGGAGTCTACACGCATAGAGCCTTGGTCCATGCGGGCATCAGACACGCCTAATGCGGCAACAAGCTCGCGCAGCGCCGAAACATAGGCCTTAGCCACCTCAGGGGCGCGCTCACCGGCACCGATAATAGGCTTAGTGACGATCTCAATGAGCGGAATGCCCGCGCGGTTGCAGTCCACTAGGGATGCAGTGGCGCCGTGGATGCGACCATCCGAGCCACCCAGGTGGGTCAGTTTCCCGGTATCTTCTTCCATGTGGGCACGCTCGATCTCCACGCGCCATTCCTCGCCGTCTTCCAGGACTACGTCGAGGTAACCGTCATAGGCAATCGGCTCATCGTACTGGGAAATCTGATAATTCTTCGGCTGGTCCGGGTAGAAGTAATTCTTGCGGGCAAAGCGCGAAGATTCAGCGATAGAGCAATTGAGGGCCAGGCCAATCTTGATTGCACCCTCCACTCCCTTCGAATTAACCACGGGAAGTGCCCCGGGAAGGCCTAGCGAAACCGGATCGGTATTGGAGTTAGGGGCTGCGTTGAAGTTCGTGGCAGAGGCAGAAAACATCTTGGTTTCCGTATCCAGCTCCACGTGGACTTCCATGCCCATTACCGGTTCGTACTTGTCGAGGACCTCGTCGAAGTCCATTAGGTCATACATCGCAGCAGTCATGCGAGCTATCTTAATACGTCCGTGTACTCTCGCGCGCTAGCCCCTAGGGGGTCACTGTCAGGTCGACTCTACGTGCCCTAACAGGCCCCCGGAAAACCGGGCGCACACCAGTTCGATTGATCCCACGCATCATTACTGAAACCCCCGTTCGGGGGCCAAGACTTGCCCCCTTTTACCATTAATTTCTAGCTGACTTTTCCCGCGCGGGCATCGCCAAAGCGGCACAGCGCAGCCAGAATCGCGCCAGAAAGGTTGTGCCACACGGAAAAGACAGCGCCGGGCAAGGCGGCCAGTGGGTTTATGTATGACGAGGCAAGGCTGGTAGCTAGGCCAGAGTTTTGCATTCCTACCTCCACGGCCATGGTGCGGCGTACGGGAGCCGGTTGGCGGGTTAATAGGCCCGCGAGGTAGCCCAGGCCATAACCACAGGCGTTATGGATGACCACGGCAGCAAAAACCAGGACACCGGCCGTGGCGATATTATCATGCGCGCCACCGACCACGATACAGACAATCAGGGCAATCGCGGTGACGGAGATCAACGGCAATACCGCCTGCATCTTCTCCACGAGCCGGGGAATAAGCAGGCCGATGACTATGCCCGCGATGATGGGCACAAGCACAACCTTAACTATCGACCACGCCATCGACGCCGCGGAAACCGGGATGTGCTCCCCCGCCAACCACAAGGTCAAAAGCGGGGTGAGGATGGGTGCCAAGAGTGTAGAGAGGGAAGTCATGGTCACCGAAAGCGCGACATCGCCGCGCGCTAGATAGGACACCACGTTAGAGCTGGTGCCTCCCGGAGCGCAGCCAACCAAAATCACACCGGCAGCGACCGCATCCGGCAGGTCCATGACTGCTGCGACGGCGAGCGCTATGAGCGGCATAAGGACGAACTGTGCCACCACACCGAGCACCACCGGCAGCGGCCTGCGCACCACGAGCGCAAAATCTACCGGTTTGAGGGTGAGCCCCATCCCGAACATGACGATTCCCAGTAGCGGCATAACCCGTGGAGCAAAGGACGCCGCAACACCCGGAGCCATATAGCCAATAATGCCGCCGATAATAACGAGCACGGGAAAGCCCAGCGCCGCAATGAGAGCTTGCCGTTCTTTCCATTTTTCTGCAGCACGATTGGTACTCACATAAAGAGGATAATGTCCCCCACGCGAGAAGGCGATCTTAAAATTCGAGACGCTAGGGCCTAGTGGTCCTTAGCCAAAGAGCGCCTGCGCATTGCGGTAGCGGGCCTTAGGCACCGTCTTCAGCGTACCCACGGCCTCTTCCAATGGAACGAGGTCGATATCTTCACCGCGTAAGGCAACACACATTCCTGCATCCCCGTTATGGGCCGCGCGGGCAGCGTGCACGCCGTAGCGGGTTGCCAGAACGCGGTCGTACGCGGTGGGCGTACCGCCGCGCTGAATATGCCCCAAAACGGTGGTGCGCACGTCATAGCCGGTACGCTTATTGATTTCATCGCCGATGACCTGACCAATCCCGTTGAAGGTTTGGTGGCCGAATTGATCCACTCCACCAGCCTCAAACTCCATGGTGCCCTCCTTCGGCAGAGCACCTTCGGCCACGCAAATAATGCCGTACTTCTCACCCATCTGGAACCGGCGTTCCATCGCCTTGGTAATTTCCGCGATATCGAAGGGCTCTTCTGGGATGACGGTGTAGTGTGCACCTCCGGCCATACCGGCGTGCAGGGCAATCCAGCCCACGTGACGGCCCATAACCTCCACGATGAGGATTCGATTGTGAGACTCCGCTGTCGTATGCAGGCGATCGATCGCATCCGTTGCCACCGATACCGCAGTATCGAAGCCGAAGGTATAGTCCGTGGCGTTGACGTCATTGTCAATAGTCTTCGGCACGCCCACGACGGGGATACCGTTATCGTTAAGCCACTTGGCGCCTTTGAGGGTGCCTTCGCCGCCGATAGCGACCAGGGCATCAACCCCGGCCTCGCGCATATTCGCCTTGATCTGCTCCAAGCCGGCCTTAAATTTGTCGGGGTGCAGTCGGCCGGTGCCCAAAATAGTACCGCCGCGCAGGAGAATCCGGTCGATGCCGGCATCGTCGTAAAGATCGCGACGGCGGTCTTCCAAAAGACCAACCCACCCATCTTCGTAGCCCACGACGGTATCGCCGAATTCGTTGGATGCGGTTCGCACAACCGCACGGATTACAGCATTCAAACCGGGGCAATCGCCACCGGAAGTCAGTACAGCAAGACGCATGGTTCCTAATTTAGCGCAGGTTTTTTATCCATGCAGCGTGTCCACGTAGTGCAGCGCTGAAATAAGTCCCACCACCAGAGCGAGAACAATAACAAGGATCGAATTGATGATCGCAGTGGTTGGATTACCCGTTTGCATCACGGCGGAGACTAGGGCCACGCCTACCACGGATCCGACTTGGCGGGAAGTGTCATACGCCCCTGCCGCCGCACCCATGTGGCCAGGTGAAATATCACGCAGCGTCGTTGCTGCGTTAGAACCCCAGATAAAAGATTGACCAATTCCTAAGACAGCAATAGGTAGGGCGAGCCACCACGGAGCGGCATCGGCATGCATAACCCACCAGGCCAATAACAGCGAGGCGATCATAAGGCTAAATCCCACCAGCCCTATCAGGCGCGGGTTCACCGCGTCTGTCAAGATCCCTGCGATAGGTGACATCAGCATCGAGACCAGCGCCATGGGAGCCACGATGATGCCAGCCTCCCCCGCGGACAGCCCCTTGACCGACTGCAACCACAGCATCACCGGCAGCATGACAGAAGCCGCCATAAAGCCCATGGTCAAAATACCTATGGAACCAGCCGCGTAGTTGCGGTTACGAAAAAGCTCCACCGGGAACAGCGGCGTAGTACCCCGAGATTGCGCGCTAGCCTGCAGCCGCAGGAATGCGATGCTAGAGATTATGCCTATGCCAAGCACCACCAAAACCCGCCAATCCCAGTCCAGTTCCGGGCCTTGTTGGATACCGAAGACAATCGAGCCAAGCGCAATAAGCGAGACGACGGCAGAGAGTTTATCGATATCTTGGACTGTGGTCGGCAGCTTCGGAACCCACAGCATGGCTAGCACTAGTGCAGCACTCACAAAAGGGGTATGCAGCCAGAAAGTCGCCTGCCAGCCAAAATAATCCACGAGGAACCCACCAAGGAGTGGCCCGGCCAGTGATGCCACCGAGCCGATAATCCCCCATACCCCAAGCGCGCGCCCACGGCGCTCACGGGGGAATACCCGGTTAATAACGGACATCATTTGCGGCATCTCCAGTGACGCCCCCAGGCCCTGCACCATACGCGCGACGATGAGCACTTCCATCGACGACGCCAGCGCACACGCTATGGCTCCGATCCCGAAAAGCGCCACGCCGGTACAAAACAGGACGCGTTGCCCGAGGACATCGCCAAGCCGTCCCGTGAAAATCAGCGGCACCACCACGCCGAGCAAAAAAGCGGCAGAGACCCACAAAATTTCATTGACCGTGGCATCTAAATCCGCCTGAATTTCAGGCAGGGCAATGGCCACCATCGACTGATCTAACAGAACTACGAAGAAGCCAAGGGATAGGGCGAACATGGAGCGCCATGCTTGGCGTTCCGGTGGCAGGTTAGTCTCCACAGTCATGGCAGGAATTCTAGCGGGGTACTCAAATCAGGCCTAGACTGGCCACCATGTCTATGATTGATATCAAAAAGCCCCAAGATGTGTCCACCGCCACCACCGTTACCCTAGGCCTTATCGGTGGGTGGGTCACCGCCCGCGAAACCGGCATCCGCCCAATCGGCGGCGTCATCCTCGGCGCGGCAGGCCTGTGGGCTGGCCGTTCCTGGGCCAAGAAAACCAACCCTACCACCACCGCTGGTCTGTCGGCCCTGTACGTCGGCGCGTTCGGAGTTTCCCACCCATTGGCAAAAAAGATTGGTTCTTGGCCAGCGGTCCTTACCGTGACGGCCGCAGCTGCTGGCGCTGCTTACGCGCTTTCTGATGCCAAGTAGTAAAGCAAATAGTAAAGCCTGCCACATAAAACAACACCATGATCCCCCACTGAGGGGAATCATGGTGCTGAATATTTTAGGCGCTTAGCACCCGCGGTTACTTAACCACGTTGAAGACAACGGCGTTGTCTTCGGCACCCAGTGCTGCCTGGCCATCAGGCAAGGCATAAAAAGCGGGCGCAGCCTTGAGAACATCGCGCAGGGAATCAGATGCTGCCTGCGTGTGTTCATCGCACGCCGCCAAGGTGGAGACGAAATCACCTACGCGGATGGTACCTTCCTTATCCACATGGTAGGAGGTGGTGTAGACATTGCAGCTGTCCTCGAGCACCAGGGACTGGTCCTTACCGAATTCTACGGTGAACTTGCCGTTTTCCTTGACGGAGTGCAGCTCAGCGGTGATGGTCTGGCCCTCGATGTTCGGCACCAGCTTGTCGGCACCTGCAGGCAGGGGTTCCACCAGGTCACTCTTGGCGGGGGCATCTGGTACCTCAATACCAGCCTCAACCGGTGCGGGACGTGTTGCAGGTTCAGAGTCTATTGAGGACTCCACAGCGTGTGCTACGCCCATGCCCATGAGCGCAGCTGCAGAGACGGACATCGTTGCGGTTGCTATCTTTTTCAAACTCATACGAAGCAATTTACCACCGACGGGCGAGGATCCGACAGTGGTGTAAACAAATCGTTATCTAATCCGCAGCTATTTCACAGTGAAAACGACTTTAGATACCGCGGTTAATTTTTGCGACTAGCTTCATAGGCGGCACCCACCTTGAACAAGCGGTCATCCCGGAAAGCCGGTGCCATGACCTGCAACCCGGTAGGCAATTTGGTATCTGCAGCCAGGCCAGAAGGCACGGACATACCGCACAGACCGGCCAGGTTCAGCGGCAAGGTGCACAGGTCGAAGTTGTACATCGCCATGGGGTCTTCAGCCTTCTCCCCCAGTTTGAATGCGGTGGTTGGGGTAGTTGGCGAGACCAATACGTCAGCCTGCTCGAAGGCGCGAGCAAAGTCCTGCGCCACCAGGGTGCGTACGCGCTGGGCCTGCAGGTAGTAAGCATCGTAGTAGCCCACGGACAGAGCATATGTCCCCAGCATAATGCGCCGCTTGACCTCAGGGCCAAAACCTTGTGCACGGGATTGGGACATGACTTGTTCTGCGGAGTGAGAACCGTCATCGCCGACCCGCAGTCCGTAGCGCATGCCATCGAAGCGGGCCAAGTTGGACGATACCTCACAGGGCATGATCAGGTAGTAGGCTGCTAATGCTTCGTCAAAATGCGGGCAGTCAACCTCGACGATTTCTGCGCCCTGCTCGCGCAGCTGTTCCACGGCAGCGTGGTAGTTCTTCATCACGCCATCCTGCCAACCGTCGCGGTCGAATTGCTTGATGAGACCGACCTTCACACCACTGAGATCACCGTTCGCACCCTCGCGGGCAGCCTGCACCACGGGGGCAACCGGCTTATCCACGGATGTGGCGTCGAAGGAATCGTAGCCGGCGATAACCTCATACAACAGCGCGGTGTCGAGCACCGTACGACCGCACGGACCCGCCTGGTCCAACGAAGACGCGGCAGCAATGAGGCCATAGCGAGAGACGGTGCCATAGGTGGGCTTTACACCCACGGTATTGGTAAGCGCAGCCGGTTGCCGGATGGATCCTCCGGTATCAGTACCGATACCCAGTGGTGACTGCCCAGAGGCCAGTGCCGCTGCCGTGCCGCCGCCGGAACCGCCCGGGGTGCGCTCTGTGTCATACGGGTTGCGGACCGGGCCGAAGGCGGAGTTCTCGTTGGACGAGCCCATGGCAAACTCATCCAAGTTCGTCTTCCCCAGAATGGGGATGCCGGCTTCGCGCAGGCGCTTGGTCACCGTGGCATCATACGGAGACATATAGCCTTCGAGCATTTTAGATGCGGCGGTAGTGGGCGCATCGGTAGTAACCAGCAGATCTTTTAGAGCCAGGGGCACACCGGCCAATGCCGATGCGGGCTTTTCTCCGGAGTCGAGGGCCTTATCCACGGCATCGGCAGCTGCCAGCGCTTCCTCCTGCCCCACGTGCAGGAAGGAGTTAAGTTCCGGATTGGTTTCCGCAATTCGATCTAAAAAGGCTTGGGTGACCTCGCGGGAGGTCACCTCGCGCGCATGAATCTTTTGCGCCAGATCGGCAGCGGTTAAGGAGATCAGCCCCTCCGCAGGTACGACAACGTTGGTCATTTATTCTCCTCCCAAAATCTGCGGTACGACGAATCGATCACTTTCCGCGGCGGGCGCCTGATCCAAGGCCTGTTCGGCGGTCAGGGTGCGCAGGATGACATCTTCACGCATCGGCGCATCCACGGAGTGCGGGTGGCTCATCGGTTCCACACCTTTAGTGTCCACGTTCCTTACTGCGGAGACAGAATCAACAATTTCATCAATCTGGCTTGCGAATTGGGCCAGCTCTTCATCACTTAATGCCAGGCGGGAAAGCTTGGCAAGGTGGGCTACCTCATCACGCGAAATCTCAGACACGCGAACTCCATCCTCTTTCCATAATCGACGCGCAGATGAAAATTATTTTCACGCCCGTACTATGTAAATTGTTAAGGTTTTATAATACTGCACTAACCGGCGCAGCTGCCGAGTCACCCCAAATTATTCCCCCTTGAACGTCGCACTGTGACCCAGGTATCGTTGTTGGGACTATAAGCCAATAAGCTACTGAAAGCGTGTGCCTTAATGTCTTACCTAATTCGTGTCCTACTTCCCGATACACCTGGTAGTTTGGGCCAGCTTTCGGAGGCCTTCGGGCAGATTGACGGCAATATCCAATCCGTCGACATCGTAGAAACCTTCCCAGATGGCACCGTCATGGATGACATCGTCATTGAGCTTCCTGCGGACGCTATGGCCGATGCCCTGATCACGGCTGCCGACTCCGTCCAGGGCGCGGAGGTCGATTCCATTAGACCTTTTAGCGGCCGCGTGGACCGGCGCGGTCAAATCGAATTATTGGCGCGTGTTGCCGCCAATGCCTCAAATGTCACTGCTGCGATGGAGGAAGTCGTCGCGGCCATTCCAAAGGCAGCAACCTCCACGTGGGCCATTGTCATTGACAATAACGAGCCCATTCACCGCGTCGCTTCTTCAAACGCGGCCCCTGCAGACGACAATACGACTCCTGTCGATCTCAACATTGACAGCGCCCGCACCTTGCACCCCGATAAGGACGACTGGGTGCCAGAAAGCTGGGCGTTGCTCGATTCTGCCCTCGCCGCCGCTCCCTTGGGAGACACCGGAATGGTCATCGCCATGGGCCGCACCGGCGGACCAGAATACCTGGCCTCCGAGGTAGAACATCTCGGCCATATCGGCACCATTTTAGGCGCCTTCCTCAAATGATCCCGGCGCGGCGCGGCTATACCTCACCGGTGTCTAAAAGCGCGCGAAATTGCTCTTCATTGAGGATGGGCACCCCGAGCTCGCGGGCCTTGTCCGCCTTGGAGCCAGCATTCGCCCCGGCAACGAGATAAGAGGTTTTCTTCGATACGGAGCCGGTTGCTTTTCCGCCGCGGCTGATGATGGCTTCCTTAGCAGAATCGCGCGTAAATCCTTCGAGACTGCCGGTAACAACGATAATGAGGCCTTCGAGGGTTTGTTCCAGTCTGTCCTCGGTGGCTATCTCCATGGCTAATCCGGCGTCCGCCCATTTTTCGACTATTGTGCGGTGCCAGTCCACCTCGAACCAGGCATGGAAGGATTCTGCAATGACTGTACCCACGCCATCTACCTCGGCGAGATCCTCTGTTTTCGCTGCACGCAGCTTTTCCATGGAGCCATAGCGAGCTGCCAAGGCGCGCGCGGCAATGGGGCCCACGTGGCGAATGGATAGCGAGACCAGCACGCGCCAGAAGTCGCGGTCTTTGACTTCTTCTAAGTTTTGCAGCAGGTTCTTTCCTGCAGTATTGACCTTGACGTTGCCCTCTTTTTTGCTGCGCTTATCTTTCGTATCGCGCTTGGCCGTATAGACATCGGAAGCAAGCAGCTTTTCTTCCGTTAGCTCAAAGAGTTCGGATTCATCGGTGAGGATGCCGTTTTCAATGAGGTCCATAGCTCCCTTCTCCCCCAGTGCCTGAATGTCAAGGCCCTTGCGGGAGGCGAGGTATTCTAGGCGCGCGGAAAGTTGGGCTGGGCAGGATTGGTTGTTGGGGCAGCGCCAGTCAGCATCGCCATCTTTTTGCGGGGCGAGCGTCGTGCCACAGGCTGGGCACTGCGTGGGGAAGCTCCATTCGTATTCGCTGCCATCGCGCTGTTCGCGCACGGGCCCTAGTACCTCAGGAATGATTTCGCCGGCTTTGCGGATAATAATTGTATCGCCGATTAGGACACCCTTGCGCTTGACCTCGGACTGGTTATGCAAAGTGGCCATGGACACCGTGGAGCCGGAGACAAAGACCGGTTCCATAATGGCAAAGGGGGTAACGCGCCCTGTACGCCCCACGCCGACCTCAATGTTTTTCAGCTTCGTCGTGACTTCTTCCGGCGGGTACTTATAGGCAATGGCCCAGCGCGGCGCACGGGAGGTCGCCCCGAGCTGGCGCTGTAAGCTTAAATCGTCCACCTTGACCACGAGTCCATCCATCTCAAAAATCGCATCGTGGCGGTGTTCGGCCCAATAAGATACCTCCTCCTGTACTTCTGCGGCGGAGTGGACCTGCTTGGTATAGGGCGAGACGGGCAAACCCCATGCTGCGATGGCCTTATAGGCATCGTGCTGGGAAGACGGGGAAAACCCTGCGCGCGCCCCAAGGCCGTGGCAGACCATGCGCAGGCGGCGCTTTTTCACCTCGGCGGGGTCCTTCATGCGCAGTCCACCGGCCGCGGCGTTGCGGGGGTTGGCAAACCGCGCCTTGCCGTCTGCCGCGCGCTCCTCATTGATTTCTTCGAAGTCCGCGGGGCGCATATAGACCTCGCCGCGGATTTCAATAAGTTCCGGGACTGGATACTCATCGGTACCCGTAAGTTCATGCGGAATATCAGAAATAACCCGGGCATTGGCGGTAATCTCCTCGCCCACGGTGCCGTCGCCACGGGTAGCAGCGGTATCCAAGCGCCCGTTACGGTAAACCAAGTCGATGGATAGACCGTCGATCTTCAGCTCCGTCAGATAGGTCGCGGTAGGCGTTCTATCCAGCCAGTCCTGCATCTCACCGGCGTTAAAGACATTGTCGAGGCTCATCATGCGCTCGAGATGTTTAATGTCTTCGCCTGCGTTCGGCGCCGCACCTATCTGCTGGGTGGGCGAATCCGGAACCACCAGCTCCGGGTGCTGGTCTTCTAAGTGCTTCAAACGCTGGAAGAGCGCATCAAAGTCAGCATCGGGAATTGTTGGCTCGCCGTTGTAATACAGGTTGCGGTGGCGGCGTATTTCCTGCGCCAGGTCGTTCCATACACGTTGCAAATCAGCTGGATTAGTCACGGTATCCAAGTCTAGCGATCCCCCATGTCCAGGCTAACTACTAAGGTATGGACCATGAATTTCGACGCCTCCCGCATGCTCGCCTTCGATCTAGAAACCACCTCCGCCAACCCCAAAGAAGCCCGCATCGTTACTTCTGCCCTAGTACGCATTGATGGCCGCGATGTCCAGAAGGTGGAACATCTCGCGGATCCGGGCATCGACATCCCCCAAGCCGCAACCGACGTGCATGGAATTACAACGGAAAAAGCCCAGGCAGAAGGTCGCCCGCACGAGGAGGTACTCCAGGACACGGTTGATGCCATTAAGGCCGCGTGGGAGGACGGCCTGACGCTGATTGTGTATAACGCGGCCTTCGACCTCACCGTCCTGCGCAGCCTCACCGGAGATTTCACGGTCACGGGCACTGTCTTTGATCCCTATGTCATTGATCGCGTGAGCGATAAGTGGCGCAAGGGCAAGCGCACCCTCGGCGCAGTATGTGAACACTACGGCGTGGAATTGGGCAGCGCTCACGAGGCCACCGCCGATGCGCTCGCTGCCGCCCGCGTGGCCTGGAAGCAGGTTCGCCAGCACTACCCCAACCTCGCGCAGATGGACGACAACGAGCTCATGGAGTTCCAAGCGGTCAAGTGGTACGAGGACCGCATTGCCTTCAAAAAGTACCTAGAAGGCAAGGGGCGCGATGCCTCCGACGTTTCGACGGCGTGGCCGCTCATTTCCTAATTCCCTTGCCATGTTTCTAACGTTTTGGAATTATAGAAACATGGATTCCCTAGAATCGCGCATAGTCGACCTCGAGGCTCGCGTCGCTCAACTCGAAAACCCTGCCCCTGACCCCATCGAATCATCCGCGGGCGAATCCATCATGTGGCTTGCGGATGCGCTTGAACCTTCTGAACAGCTTCCTGAGGGGTCCGTCATTTTCGCCGGCAACATCACCACCGGACTAGGCTCGTATGTCTACCAGTGGCAGCGCCCGACAAACACCGTCACCGATGGAGACTGGTCCGATAACCTCAACCGCCTCGCTGCCCTAGCGCATCCCGTGCGCGGTGACATTCTGCGCCGCCTCCTTAGCGCACCAGCCACCGCCACAGAACTAGTGGAAGAGGACATCGTCACATCCGCTGGTACTGCCTACCACCACCTCAATGCGCTTACTCATGGAGGCTGGACCACCAAGACACACGGGGAATACTCAATCCGGACGGCCCGCGTCATCCCCCTTCTCACGATCATCACCGCAAGCGAGGACCACTAATGCGAAAGCGAAAAATAGCGCTAACCATCACCGTCACCATCATGTCAGCAGCCCTCTTGCTCATGATTGGACCCCGGCGGATCGCTGTGGCTACCACAGAAACCGGCGACGCAGAGCTTGCTACCACCCTGCGCAAAAACGCGGAGGCGGGTTTCAATAATCTCACAGCCTTCACGCTGCACGAGGGGAAAGCCACCTTCGCAGGACTGGGCGCGGATGAACACACAGAGGTAGAAATCGGTTCTGTGACCAAGATGTTCACCGCAGAATTAGCTCACCAGCTTGTGGAAGAAGGAAAGATAAGCCTTGATACCACCGTGGGCGATGTCCTAGATGTTGGCCAAGCACCCGTTTCCAAGGTCACGGTACAAGAGTTGCTCAATCACACCTCAGGATTACCCCGGCTAGCACAAGGGAATATTTTCGCTGATGCAATCACGGCCGTCACAGGTGCTAATCCCTACGCAGGAGAAACAACCCAAGATATCCTCGATGCCGCCACCGAAGCGGATCTTAAAGATCGTGGAACAGAGTCTTATTCCAATATGGGGTATGGACTGCTCGGCCACCTCCTAGAAACGGCAGCCGATTCAGCCTATGAAGACCTGCTCCAGGAGAGAATCTTGCAACCCGCCGGAATGACGGAGACCTACCTCATGACCCCAGGATCTGTCCCCGATCATGCCCCACGGGGCCTAACTGCCACCGGCCGGGAGGCCGATCCATGGGAGATGGGAGGCGGCAATGCCGCAGCGGGCGCGATACGGTCAACCGCACATGACATGGCAGCTTTCGCCGAGTGGATTATGGATAACGGCGAGATGGCCTATGGCTGGCAAAAGAATGACGACAACCAAAGCTTCTGGCACGACGGCGGAACGGGTGGCTACTCGACGATGCTCATCATCGACCCGAAAAATAAGCGCGCAGCCTTCGCCAATAATGACACCCCGGCGTGGACTAGTGACCTCGTCCCAGCGCTATTCGATGGGATTTAAGGAATTACATTGATTACCACCCTAATCTTTGCCGCCATCACAGCATCCGAACTCTGGGGCACGTGGAAAGCGCTCAAAAAACCATCTTCCCCGGGGATGCTGATCGCGTCGGCGATAATCAGCATCGTCATAATCGCCTTCATTGGTAACGCAGTTCCGTGGTACAGGGAAGTCAACTACGGATGGTGGTACGCTCTCGTAGCCGCTTGCTCCCTGCACATGGGCACCGTCGCCTGGCGTATATACACAGACCGCAGTGAAAAGTCTCCGAAGACAGATAGCCTCGGGTACGCAGCTTAAAGGTCGCCCGCATCGCGGGTGAGGATTCCGGCGGTCTCGGTTGCAGAGCGTAAAGAGCTTGCCGATGCCCGAGCCGGAAACACATCAAAGTGGTCCACGAGCAACTCACGCGGCATGCCAATGCGGTCCAGATGGCGGGCAAGTGAAATTGCCTCGGCCCGCGCGTCTGAGCCGGAAAGTGCGACGCCGATCCGGCGACCTTCGGAAAGGTGCTCGCCCATCCCATCGAAATGCTTAGGGGTAGAAAGGCGGTCGCGGTAGCGCGCATCAACAAGGAAAGTCTCCGCGGCCCCAGCCAGCGGCCACAGCGGCGGGGAATAGAGATAATCCGCCTCAAAGCACAAAAGGGTCTCGAGTGCCACCTCATTAGGGACGGCGGGGATCACATCAAAGTCGGTGGTTCCTGGAATGCGGCCGGCGGTGACATCGGCAAGCAGTGGCTCATCCAATTGCACCACAACCTCCCCGTGGAAGCGGCGTGCGACGTCAACGGCATGGGTGCGGATGCCATGCAGCAGGGCATCAGAAAGCTCTGCAAAGGCACCATGATCGGTGAGGACGCGGTGGCCATTAGCAAGCTCAATACTGGCCGCCAGCGACCATGGGCCGAGTGCCTGCACCTTAATGCGTGGGACGGTCTCACCCCACACCTGCTGTACCTCATCGAGGTCGCGCTCAAGGCGATCCCACGTGCGGCGGGTGAGCAGCTGGGGTCGAGCCGTCATGCGCCACGATCGGGGTCCGCGATCAATCGAGATGGACTCAAGCATGCTGGCGGTGCGCCCTACCGAATCGGAGCCCAGCCCGCGTTCCGGCAGTTGCGGGATAGCTGGGAGTTCGGTCTCGCCCATGATGATGTCCGCCGCTTCCGCCATCGACGTACCAGGGATGGGCCCGAGTGCGAATCCGGTCATTTACGCGGTCTCGCAGATAGTGCCGGAACCAATGACGACATCGCCTAAGTCATCCGGGGAAGGCAAGTACAGCACCGCGGCCTGCCCACGGGCAACACCGGACAGTGGAGCCTTGAGCTCCAGACGCATCGAATCTGCGGCGCGGTCCACGTGGGCGATGCACGGAACTACGGAGCCATGTGCGCGAACCTGTACCTCGCACTCAAAATCGCCGTCCATGCCAGGGTGCAGGTACTTGAGGCGGTCGGCCCGGATGGCGGTAACCGCCAAGTCCTCGCGCGCACCGACGGTTACTGTGCCCGTTGCAGCGTCGATATCGGTAACGTAGCGCGGGCGGCCATCAGCAGCCGGAGCCTTAATATCTAGACCCTTGCGCTGACCGATGGTGTAGTTCCACGCGCCATCATGTTCCTTAAGCTCCGTGCCCTCTTGGTCCACTATCATGCCCGGGCGAAGGCCAATGCGCGCGCCCAAGAACCGCTGGGTATTGCCATCCGGGATGAAACAAATGTCATAGGAATCTGGTTTCTTCGCCGTGGAAAACCCGTGTGCCGCAGCCTCTTGGCGGATTTGCGGCTTGGGGGTATCACCGATAGGGAAAAAGCAGTGCTCTAGCTCCTCGGCAGAAATGACGCCGAGTACATAGGACTGGTCCTTGTTATCGTCCTTAGAGCGGCGCATATAGCCATCCTTATCAACAGTGGCGTAGTGACCAGTCGCAACGGCATCAAAGCCGAGGGCCATGCCCTTTTGCAAAAGCGCGCGGAACTTAATTTTCTCATTACAGCGCAGACAGGGGTTCGGGGTTTCCCCGCGGGCATAAGAATCCACGAAATCCGCAATGACCTCTTCCCTGAATTCCTCCGAAAAATCCCAGACGTAAAACGGAATGCCTAGTTTATCGCAAATGCGGCGAGCATCGGCTGAGTCTTCCAGCGAACAGCAGCCGCGGGCCTTTTCGCGCGTTTGCTGTGCGTCCTTATGCAGGGCTAGGTGCACGCCGACGACATCGTGGCCAGCCTCGACCGCGCGGGCGGCGGCGACAGACGAGTCCACGCCGCCAGACATTGCTACCAATACTCGCATCGCATTTCCCCCTTTTAATGACCTCGACTACAGGCCCAAAAGTGTACTCCCTTGCCCCAACGCAGCTTAAATCGCTTCCATTCCCTAAGCTTAAGCGCCATGGGTAGAAAGCGAGCTGCGCACAGGTCAAGCATTACCGGTACATACGCGATCTCTACCGGCACCGCCGAGGTCGTGCCGGATGAATTCCGCGACGGGGCCTATATTCTCCACGTCAATGGTGTTCCTAGCAGCCATATCGTGCTGGGCGAGCCACAAGAGCTCGACTTCGAGTACATGCGCTGGATCGCAATCGCGGTAGAACAGCTCACTACGGTCTTACCTAAGAAACTACGGGTAACACACCTGGGCGGGGCCGGCTGCTCACTTCCTCGGTATTTTGCTGACCTGTGGCCGGACAGCCGCCATACGGTAGTCGAGCTCGATGCCAAGCTGGGCGAATTAGTCCGCAAGATTTTCGATGTCCCGCGTTCCCCCACCGTCAAGATCCGGCCCGGCGATGCCCGGAAAGAAACCGAAGACTTTATGCCCGCCAGCCGCGATATTATAATCCGCGATGTTTTCACAGGAGACACCACGCCGAAAAATTTGACCACGGTGGAATTTTTCCACGCGGCGAAACTAAGCCTTTCTGCCGGTGGGCTCTACGTGGCCAACTGTGGTGATCACTCGGACCTCCAGCTAGCCAAAGCCGAACTAGCCGGGCTGTCTGAGGTCTTCGACCATCTCGCCGTGATCGCCGATCCACCTATGCTCAAAGGGCGCAGGTATGGAAACATTATCTTGGTGGCCTCGGATACAGAAATGCCAGCTGAAGGCTCTGTACGAGCTGCTCAACTGGCAAAGGCACTCTTAGGCGGAGCCGTGCCCGCTCACTTTAAGGATGAAAGCTGGACCCGGAAGTTCTTTGCGGGAGCTACTGCATTACACGATTGAGCAGGTCGGCTACCTGCTTAGCATCGAAGTCCGGCACACCGGTACCAGCCTTTTTCGCTGCATCCTTAGCTTCTTCGACCTGAGAGCCAGAGACCTCACCTCTGTTAATGCCTTTTACGTGGCCTGCATTTTCTAGCAGTAGCGCCAAATCACCCACGGTGAAGTCACCTACCGCCATCTTGCCAAGCTGCTTGAGGGGCAAAGCACCTTCGTCCTCCAAGGCCTTAATAAAAGACGTCAAACCCGCGGCAGCTTCGGCGTCGAGGCCAGCATCTTGGGCAGCATCTGCAAGCTGGGGCATCGCGATGAGGCCAGCCACCAAGGCAAAGATAGCGCCAATCAACGGCGTGCTATCGGAGCTCAAATTCACGCCGTCATTAACCACGAGACTATCGAGCGCGCCACCGACATCGACATAGTTGCCACTGCTAAAGGAGTCTAGCTGCTGCTTCGAGCCATTAAAGAGGTTCAAGTCCACATCAGTAGGAATACCAGCGACCCTGCCTGATCCAGAGCGCTGCCAGAAAGACAAGTTCTTCCACCCGCCCACCGGATCCGGCGCTTCATCCTGGTATGCCGCCAACCATAGTGGCATATTGGAGAACTTCTGGGAGTTATTCATCTCACCCATCCAGAAGTATTTGTAGGTATAAATCATCGGAGTGCGATTGGTCAAGTGCTTGATCTCGGAGGTAAATTCCTCAATCCAGTCCTCAAGCTGCGAGGGGGACTTACCCTCAGAAACTTCAATGTCAAGTACCGGGGGCAGAGTTTGATTGGGTGCCAATGCAATCTGGGTCGCGAAGTTAGCAGCCTGTGTCTTCGCATCACCAGCCGGGCGCGCATAATGGTACGCGCCGGCCTTCAGGCCATGTACATTGGCCGCTTGAATATCTTTAACGTAGTGCGGGTTTACCCAGTCCGTCCCCTCAGTTGCCTTGACAAAAACAAAGGACTGACCGTCCGATTTAACCTTGTTCCAATCGATAGGCATGCCACCGGGGTGCTGGTGAGCAGCAATGTCGATGCCTTGTGGTGCGCTGGCCCCTAGTGCTGCCTGCGCGGCAGCAGTCCCACTTACCGTAACTGCAACGGCAGCGATAACCGCGATGATACTCTTGCACAATGCCCTCATAGTTGTCATGCGCGAGAGTCTACCGACCATTCACACTATTCACATTAGCAACACACGCCTCATGGGGATAATTTTCCATTTCCTTCAACCCCGTAGAAGATCTAGCACTTAGAACAAATATTCGCTTTTTAGCTTGCATGAGTACAGCTGACAACCTATGCTGAAGGCATAAAAATTAGAATTTTAGTGCGAAATTCGGGGGATAATCGCCATGGAACCCTACTACCTTGTCACTGATCCGCACGATGTCGTCGCTGTTAACGCGACCCGTAACAGAAAATCCGACTACCTACTCTGGAAGGAAATTAGACCCAAACTAGAAGACGATTTCGATATTTCATGTCACATTCTGGCGAGTCGCACCGGCTTAAGCGAACGGCGTACAAGGGATATCTCGATGGCGCTCTACCGTTTAGAGGAACTGCCACGCACCCAATTACTGCAGGAAACCTACTACTTTCTCGACTTCTCACGTCTTATCACCATTGATGCCGTATTAAGCAAACTTGGCGAAGTAGACAGCAGCGTCCTCCTGCGCATAGACGCCGAACTGGAAAAATACTTCACTCCTACAAAGCCGGGCCAAATTTTTCCTTCGAATGCTTCCCTGCGCCGAAAACTCAATGCTCTTATCACAATGGAATCCCCAGACACTATGGGAGACAAGAAATCCGAGGAAGAGAACAAGCGAAATGATTCTTATTTCATATACCCCACCGCGAACGGAAAAGCAGGGTTAAACGTAGAATTCAAGGAAGATGTGCTCATTCTCCTTGACGAGGTAGTTCAGCGTACGGCGGAAGAACACGGGATCAGCAGGGCCGATGCCCTGGCACAACTAATTCTCGGTACCGTCGAAGATAAATCGCAAGTCCATCTATATATGTATCGCGCCAGCGACGTGAAAACGGCTCCTGGATTCATCAAAGGCTATGGTTGGATTCATCCAGATACCGCTGACCGGCTGACCCCGACGGTTGCGTCCAGTAGTGTGGTGTAACGCTTGCTGATGGTGGGCCCCGGAAATAGTGGGACGGTCACCGTCAGTTAACCTTTCGACTCAACTACCACATCTCACCGAAAGGCATATGACGATGACCGCTGCACCACATTCTATCGACCCGACAACCTACTTGGATGATCTGCTCGCTCAAGCCTCCC
>NZ_REGE01000024.1 GCF_003688935.1 Corynebacterium macginleyi
TGTAGTTCGCCTTGCTCTGGCTGTATTAGCTCAAATTTTTCCGATCGCGTTGCCTCAAAGCGAAGAAGGCGGTGGCTTTTGACAAGAACTCATTATCCATCTTGGCCTCAGCTAACTCACGACGCAGGCGAGCGTTTTCGGCTCGTATATCGGCATCACTGCGGCCATCTACCGAGCCTTGGCGTTGCCGCTCGAGTTTGACCCACCTGCCTAAAATTGTGGCTGATACGCTAATTTCCTTAGCCACATGAGCGATTGGGCGCCCGGACTCAATGACCAGTCTGGCGGCCTCCTGCCGGTACTCCGGGGTGTACTTCTTCCTTGACGAACTCACAATGAACATCCTCTCCTACGGACACAAGATCCGTACTAATAGGGTGTCCACTAAACGAGGGTAACCTCACGAGTGCGCAGTCTGACTTACGCAACAGCCTAACCAAATGCCTTGACGTACTAAACAACCGACGAAGAAGGAAGTGCATCGAGAAAATGAATATTGAAGGTACCTGTCCCTTGCCCGTAAAACCCGGTATGACGGTAACCCAGGCTACTAAAGCATGTTATTACTCTGAGCTGACTGCTGATACGTATGAGGAACAGTTTGAAGGCTGGGTCGATATCGAAACACTAGAACCCGGGGATCCTGGCCGCAAGATTGTGTGCTGCGTGGAGGATGGTAAGTGCGTCACCGTTGAAATGAAGTACATGGAGACGCCAATCACGGACACTTTCTATGGCGTTGACCTTAATCGTCGCCCCGCCGAGACCCCACAGGACAGCACAAAACGAGTCGCACAAGAGCTACAACGCCAACGAATCCGCACCGAGATAAATGATTTCCTCATCTTATTGCCTGACCACTTAGTCGCACTCGAAGTCGACGAATGCGTTGCTTGGTTTGACCCTGGATACTGGAGTCTTGAGGACTTTCTTGAAATGTCGTACCTTGCATAGTGAAAGTAAACTTTAGATTTTAGCGAACGTGGCGGCAGCGACATGCATTAAAGGAAAACTTTTAGGATACGCCCCAACTTTGGTGGAGGTTCCATTTTCCCGCTTTGTACTGGGTATACGCCTGAGGTTTCTATGCTGGCCCGACCTTGGATATGCCCACTTTTCGGGGTCGCGCCATTATTGGCACAGTGAAAAGCGCTCAAAGGTCCGGAAAAGCCACTTAAAAAACAAAGCCGTTGAAAAGTGAAATAAAAGTTATGTCGATCGGGAAGGACGTTAACCCTAATTATGCCCAGAAATAGTAGAAATAAGGAAATTTATCCGATTTCTTACCGGGAATTGTATGTGGAAAATATAGAAGATATATCGCCGGCCATGCGGCGCATTACGTTCAGCGGAGAGCAGCTGCAGGAGCACGACCGCGATGGTATTTTCGTTCCTTCCCTGGTAAGCAATGGTTTTGATGACGATGTTCGGCTCATTTTTCCGGATCCGGAAACTGGAGAGCGGCCGCACCCAATAGCACAAGACAATGGCAACTTGCTGTGGCCAGAAACTGTTAAAAACCTATTCCGGACATACACGGTTCGCCACTTTGACGCTGTTGGCGGACAACTAGTAATAGATTTCGCGCGCCATGGTGAGGGTTTGGCCGAGAATTGGTCACAGAATGCCCGAATCGGCGATGCCATTTTTGTAGCAGGCCCGAAGTCTTGTGCACAGTTACCTACGCATACCGATTGGTTGTTCTTAGCAGGCGACGAGACAGCACTCCCGGCAATTGGCCGCTGCTTGGAAACACTCCCGACTGGGCATGAAGCGATCGCGGTGATCGAGGTTCCGACAACCGCTGATATTCAGAATTTAGAAATTTCGGATTCAGTACAGATCCATTGGGCGATACGTGATCAGGGTGAGGACTTCGTAGAAAAGACTTGCGGGCTCTTTGAACAACCCGCTAATTCACTGTTGCCCGGCGGAGAAGCATATGTATGGGCGGCAGGGGAGGCTTCCCGGCTCAAGCCACTGCGGCGTTTATTTAAAGCTTCCGGGATCGCTCCTGAGCATCAGGAAATTACAGGATACTGGCGGCGCACTAGCCGGAAAGACGGCACGGAAAGCGCAACGAGCAGCAGCAATAGTGTTTTGCACACTATTCATGATTTGGCTGAGTTGAATTCGGCCTTTGCGCTCCGCACGGCCGTACGTTTAGGTCTATTCCAAGAGATTGATGCGGGTGCAAATACTGTTTCTGCCCTTGCTGCTGCGACGGACTTGCACGAGGAAGCGTTGCGGAGGTTTGTCCGTTATCTGGCTGCTCTCAAACTCGTCGAAATCAGCGAGTCCACCCTCGCGTTGACCGCAATGGGAATGGAACTGGCGGACCCGGACTCCACTGTGGTGCGTTGGCTAAGTGGGCCCGCGCATATTGAGGCGATGGCGCTGATGCGCCTAGAACACAGCCTTCGTACCGGTGAGTCGGCACCGCAAGGCGAAAGGGGATTGCCGTGGTCAGAATATGTGAGCCGTGACCCACAACTCGCCGCCGAGCGCTCTGAGCAAAAGAACGTGAGTGCTGGGTGGACTGCTCCGTCCGCAGCACAGGCACTGCGGCAGCACCTGGACGACACCGCTCGCGTTCTGATCATTGGCCAGGGAGGTGCAGTATATGCAGATGAGATCCTCCGGCGATGTGAGCAGGTCCAGAGCCGGATTATCACCGATGCTTCCTCGGAAACAGTGCTTAGGGAAATCGCAGCATCCTCGCGTGAACGATGCGAGACGAGTGGCGATGGAAGCAGTTTTTATTCCACCGAAACCGACTATGCTTGGGCAACTGATGTAGTTTTCATTGATCCCTGGAGCGTCTTAGGTGGCAAAGAGGTGGCTGCCCAAATAGGCCGCGCAATGAGAGGAGAAAGGTTCTGTCGGGCGTATATTCTTTCCGAGGTTCTCGAGGAAACCGGCGGGGATGAGCATTCCTATGAAGAAGACATGGTGAGGCTGTCCATGTTTGGGACCAAGGTGCCTACTCAGGAGGATATCGGCGCTGCAGTTGCTGATAGCCGCGCTCGTATTTCTTCTGCCACGGCTGTTGGCTGGGGCAAGCACCTTTTCGTTCTGGAGGCAGAAACGAATTCCTAAATAAAAACCTCGGTAGGAATTAAAAACCTCGGTAGGCCAAAATTTCCCGGCTTAACCTTTCATGTGCGGACCACGGTCCCGCGCGGGAGCCGGGGCGGTGGCTGCATAAGCGTGGTGAACACGGTAAAGAAGGCGAACAATATTTAGTCCGTGCTGTGGGTGAGTGCCTTTTCGACGGTGACGTTATCCGGGCTCGGCGGCTGAGTGTTCATAATGACTGCGTTTGTCCATTTTTCGGGCCAGTTTTGGTGAAACGGGTTGTTTTGGACACCCTAACGCTCATCCGCACCTTTATCTATAGGCAGGTCACCCCAATCGCGCGAAAGAGCCTTCTGGGTTCATTTAGTTCCGGTTCCCATGTACCCACCTGAATTTTCTGGGACGCTAGGATAGGTAAAGAATAAATCTAGTTAAGGAGTATAAAGCAATGGCTAAAGAGACTGCACGGGCCCTTGGACATGAAGTGGATGTGGACCGCGAGAAATTTACCTACCTGGCCTCTACTGATGCCAACGGCAACAAGATTGAATCCGGCACGGCTGCGGCAGACGGTGCAGCCGGGGCATCAGCCGCAGGAAGTGGAGCCACCAGCGCTGCTACGACCGTGAAGGAAGGTGAGCACAATGATGCTGCGACCCAGAGCGATTACGAGCCAAAGAACCATGTAATTGCCGGTGCTGAGCAAGAGCACGTCGCCGCCGCCTCCGAGCAGCCGGACCTGCAGGAAAAGCTGGATGAGGATACTGCGGACTCAGAGCCCGCACAGCACGTCCCGGGCGAGGGCGAAGATAATACGGCAGATGGCGAGCGCGATGTTTTCGATGACCTGAAGGACAAGGGCACCGCGGCTGGCAATGTCGTTGAAGAGGCTATCAACCGTGCCAAGGACTTCGTGGAAGACAAGGTGCAGGAATACCAGGAAGGGACCGGTAAGAAGAGTGGTTTCTTCGAACGCGTCAAGGATGTTGTGCGCGACGCGCGCGATAGCCTCGATGAGAAACGCAAGTAGTAAATAGGAGGCCTTTGGGCTGCCGTATTAGTCCAGCGCGTGTAGGTAGAACCTGCGGATAAGAAGCCGGCGGGGGATATCGACAAGCGGGCGCACGAAGGGCAGGAAAGGCTCAGAGGCGGAATCAATAAGTAGCAGCGTCCGCCTATCGCGCAGGCGCTCTAGTGTAAAGGTTTCTTCGCCTCGTTCGAGGTGTCCGGGCAGGGTACCGTAGGTAAAGCCGCAGCGACCCTCGTCCGTGAAAGTCTTGACCACACGGCAGCGAAAGTGAAACGGGCCAAGGCTCATGGTGACCTCGGCGCCTTCTTGGACAACTGGATGGGTGGGGCGCACGCGAAAAAGGCCGCTGCGCTGGATGTCCCAGCGAAAGAGCCGGTGGGCTGCGGTATCGAAATCGGTGTTGATAACCCTGCTCATGTGCAGTCGCGGGAATCCGGCGGTATCGGTATAGGAAAGCGGCTCTGGCATCTCAGGCACCGAAGCGCATTTTGGGAAACCTCATGGGGTAAAGAATAGGGAATCGGCAAGTTTTTGGGGCGGATTAATCGTGCGGGCACCCCCGAAACCTGAAAGAACTGTAAAGGCTTGGAAAAGGTCACAGGACTTTACTGCGTTCACACGTAATTCATGTCAGGATGTAACTAGCGCGTTCCTCACAATTGAAAGAAGGTACTTTTATGCTTGGCATTTCGCACCTCAAAAAAGTCCTGGTGGGCTCGGCTTTCGCTGGTGTGTTTTTCTTGGCTTCCCCGGCAGTAGGTGCTCAAGAATTGCCCCAAGCGGATATTGATTCCGCTGGGTTTTTCCACCATGTGCGCGATGGTCGCGCGGCCTCTGACATTCAGGCCCCGGAACTGGATAGGCAGGTTGCCGGTAGCGTGGATTCCACTTTGCACAACGCGCGCGACACGGTGGCGCAAAACGCCTGGCAGGGAAACCAGTATGCGGAGCCGGTCACCAATCCGAATCCCCTCGGGCTCCTGGAACAACCCACCCAGTTAAAGCAAAAGCCGCTGGGCACTAACCCCAACTACCGGTGGAAAAGTGATATTTTTTCCACAGTGGCCGCGGGCAAGCCTGACGCGGATTTTGTCTTGCACCGCGTGCCAGGTTCCTGGTTCGATGCTCCGCGGATTCCTGAGGAATCCGATGTGGCCATGAATCAGGGCAAGTCCCTGTATGGACCTGGCACCCCCATTTATGTTAATGACAAGGTTATGTGCACTTTGAGCGTTGCCGGCTATGACGATGCTGGCCGCAAGGTGGGGCTGACTGCCGGGCACTGCGGCAATGAGGGCGATGCCATTACCTCGGCAGATTCTTACCACATCGGTCCGACCGGCACCATCGTGTCCAAGAACTCCAACCTGGATTATGCGGTGATCGAATTCGGTTCTAATGCTGAGGTCACCCGCACCTATAACGGAGTTACCGTTAACTCCCTGGGCGGGGCCGTAAGGCCTGGTGAGACCGTGTGCAAGCAGGGTGTTGCCACTGGCAAGACCTGCGGCATGACCTACCAGCAGGCGCAGAACATCCAGGTTAACCAGGTCTGCGCCATGATGGGCGATTCCGGCGCGCCATTGCTCGCAAACGATCGCCTCATCGGTTCCATCTCCGGTGGCTTCTTGCCGGTAAACTTCCCGTGCCGTACCCCGCTGCAGGGCCCGGTTCACAACCCCACTGCCGCTACGAATATGGATGCTGTCTTGGCAGATGTCAATCGCCGGGGAGGCGTAGGCGTAGGGTTTACCTTGCCCGAAGCATAAACGCTAAGTAGAAAGAGCTCCGTTCGGCTTTGAAGGCCGCGCGGGGCTCTTTTTCATTCACTATTTCTATAGGGCGATCACGTGTATCTGTCCTGCTAAAGCGGAGGAAAGCGCAGGATATCTTTGTGTGTAGCAAAGAACATAAAGTAAAATCGGGATGACCTATTTCCCGTTGAGGGTTAGTTACTATCTGCTGTGGATAACGCTTCCGCAGCTTAGTTTGAACCGAGGTTTCCCCATGCAGAAGCGCTTTTCCTTATCTCATTCCGCACCGCCAGAAGCCGGGCCTATGCGTGCGGACCAAGCACCCACCGACGCTGTTGTTGAGCTGTCAGCTGATTGTTTAAGCAGCGCGCTTGAGACCCAACCGGCACTGGCCGTTAGGCTGCGCGAATTGGGATTTCGGCCAGGCACCCGCGTGCAGATCGGTCGGAAGGTAGCAGGAGGTGCGCGCGTGGTCAGCGTGGGCACGGCCCGCTATGCCGTGGATGCGCACACGCTGCGCCAACTCGAAGTCATTCCGGTGGAGGCATAAGCAATGGCACATAACTCTACGGTCCCAGCAAGCTGCCACAGCACCTCGACCATGCGGATAGCAGCGGAAGGCACGCCGGTGCTCGCGCTGGTGGGCGCGCCTAACTCTGGAAAATCTACACTCTTTAACGCTTTGACTGGCGCGAAAGTCCAGACCGGCAACTGGCCGGGCACCTCCGTCGAGGTCAGCCGCGGGCTCTGGAATGCACAGCCAGAGGCCTTCGATATTATCGACCTTCCCGGCGCTTATTCTCTGGACCCCATGAGCCCAGATGAGGCATTTACCAGGCAGATGCTTATTGATTGTCCCGTCAATGAGCGCCCCGATGTCGTCGTGGTGCTCGTGGATGCAACGGCCCCGGCTCGCGGTCTTAATTTAGCCTTGCAAATTGCCGCAGAACCATACCGCGTGATCATCGGCGTGACCAAGGAGGATATGGCCGAGCGGCAGGGTATCAGCATCGATGTTGATGCACTTTCCCGTGTTACCGGGATGCCTGTGGTCAGCGTCAATGGCCGCCGTCGACATAACCTCGACGGGTTGGAAACCGTCGTGGCACAGGCTATGCGTGCCGAACCGACCGTCATCCGTCAGGATTCCGGCCTGGACGAGCGGTTTGCAGCTCTTGACGCCGCTGAAAAGGCCGCGGTACACCGTGTGGACGTGGGCGAGACCGGCACCCAGCGCGTCGACCGCGTGGTTCTGCACCCTGTGGTAGGTCCACTGCTCTTCCTGGCGGTGATGTGGGCGGTCTTCTTCATTACCACCACGGTGGCGGGGCCCATGCAGGATGGCCTCGAGGCACTTGTTTCCGGTCCGGTTTCGGACGCGGTCCGCGCCGGGCTAGAAGCCATTAGCCTTGACCACTGGCTGATTACGGGCCTGCTTGTTGATGGCCTTATCGGAGGCGTCGGTATGGTGTTGACCTTTGCCCCGCTGCTGGCGCTGATGTTTTTGTGTCTGGCGGTACTGGAGGATTCCGGTTACATGGCGCGCGCCGCGGTGGTCACCGATAGGGTGATGCGTTCGATTGGCCTGCCTGGCAAGGCCTTCATCCCTATCGTGGTGGGCTACGGCTGCAATGTGCCGGCGATTTCGGCCACGCGCGTACTTGGCGATCTCCGCCACCGCATCCTGACCTGCCTGCTCATCCCTTTCACCTCGTGCTCGGCGCGCCTTATCGTCTTCATGATGCTGGCACAGGTCTTTTTCCCCGATCACGCCGGATCAGCCGTCTTTGGCATGTACGTTTTGTCTATCGCGCTGGTGGTCGCCGTGGGGCTGGCGATGCGAAAAACGGTCTGGCGCGCCATGCCGTCCGAGGCGCTTGTTATTGATCTGCCGTCGTATCAGCTACCCACGGTTAAACTATCGTTTTCAGTGATGTGGGTGCGCTTGAAGGGATTCCTGCACACTGCGGGCGGCATCATTGTGGCCACGGTGGTGGTCATTTGGCTGCTCATGTCCATCCCAGTTACCGGTGGACATTCCTTTGATGAGGAAGGTATCCCGCCGGAGGATTCCGCCTATGGGGCGGTATCGAAGGCGATATCCCCGGCTTTTGCGCCGGCTGGTTTCGATTCGTGGTCTCTGACTGGCCCGCTGGTGACCGGCTTTGTAGCGAAGGAAGCGCTAATTTCTACGTGGGCTCAGACCTACGCCGTCGATGACGTCACGGATGCGGATCCTGAAGAGCAAGCCGAGTCTTCGCTGGCTGACTACATCCGCAGCGACTTTGATGCCGCCTCCGGCGGACACGGCCTGGCCGCGGTTTGGGCGTATATGGTATTCCTTTTGGCCTATACCCCGTGCGTGGCTACGGTGGCGGCGCAGCGGCGCGAAATTGGCTGGAAGTGGACGATTATCGGATTCTTCCTGCAGCTCGTCACGGCCTGGACCTTGGCGGTCGGTGTCTTCCAAGTGCTGAGTTTATTCCTATGAGCACTACAGACAAGGTAAAAGACGCGATCCGCGGCGGTTACTCCATCCCCGCGGATATCGCCCGGGCGACGGGGTTGGGGCAGGGTACGGTGGAGGTCATCCTCGATCACTTGGAGCACAGCGCGCAGCTCGTGCGCGAATCGCTTTCCTCCTGCCCTACGGGCGGCTGCGGTAGTTGCTCGCACGGTGACGGCTGCTCCGGGGTTGAGGCCGGGCGTCGCGAACCAGTCTT
Organism: Corynebacterium macginleyi; assembly: GCF_003688935.1. Classification (GTDB taxonomy): domain Bacteria; phylum Actinomycetota; class Actinomycetes; order Mycobacteriales; family Mycobacteriaceae; genus Corynebacterium; species Corynebacterium macginleyi. The sequence continues at coordinate 8,586 of NZ_REGE01000024.1, forward strand.
GTTAAAGCTTTCGGTCCGGCCTTAATCCTGCAGCATCTGGAGCGCCGCCTTGTGCAGGCGGCCATTGGATGCAACGGCTGAGCCGCCGTGGGGCCCAGGATTGCCAGACAGATCCGTAAACGTACCACCGGCCTCGGTCACAATAAGAGACGGGGCGGCGAGATCCCAGAGGGAGACCTCCGGTTCGGTGGCGATATCGACGGCGCCTTCTGCCACGAGACAGTAGGACCAGAAATCGCCGTAACCGCGCAGGCGCCACGTCTTATCGGTCAGGTTGAGGAATTTATCGCGCAATCCGCGATCAGACCAGCCGGTGAGCGAGCTCATGGCTAGAGAGGCATCCCCTAGTTTCTCGATTTGGGATACGTGCAGACGCTTCGGTTCGCCACCAAAGACACGGTAGGCACCGGCGCCTTTCGCCGCGTACCAGCGTCGGCGCAGGGCAGGGGCAGAAACTACGGAGACGACCGGTTCGCCATCTTCGAGCAGGGAAATAAGCGTGGCCCACACGGGCACACCGCGGACAAAGTTCTTCGTGCCATCGATGGGATCAATGACCCACTGGCGGCCCTCGTAGCAGGCCTGGCCGCCAAATTCTTCCCCCAAAACCTCATCGCGCGGGCGGGATCGCCGCAGCGATTCGCGGATGTGCTTCTCGCAATTGAGATCCGCATCTGATACGGGGGTTAGGTTCGGCTTTTCCTTAACAGAAAGATCGGTGGCCTCGAAGCGGTGCATCGTGACCACATCGGCGTGACCGGCTAACTCGAGCGCGAGACCTAAATCTTCTTTAAACTTACCCACGGAGCCATTCCTCCATTTGTTGAACTACCTGTTTATTTCCGGCCAAGCACCACTCGACGCCACCGGCTTCTACCTTGCGGGCTGCGCCACCGGCGGCCTCGATGAGAGCCCTGCCGGGGAACCAATCCCAATCCGCTACCGAGTGCTGCATCCATGCGCCCCACGTGCCTTCCGCCACGCAGGCCAAGTCCACCGAACCGGCACCAAGCATACGAACTGTAGCAAAGTTTTCGGTCACCCGCTGCCACGCGGCACAAATATCGGGATCCGTCAGCGACGTGGGGTGCAGATAGGACGAGAGTGAGATTTCTTCCGCCGGCTTGTCCGCCAGCTTGGTAACCTCCTTACCATCTCGTGAGGTGGGGTAGTCGCGCCCGCCAAACCAGGTATAGCCCATGGCCGGGCGGTGGACGGCGCCGAGGCAGACCCCGGAGACATCGGTAAGCGCGAGCGCAGAGCACCAATAATCGGAGCCAGAGGTGAAATTGTAGGTGCCATCGACCGGATCGATCACCCAGTTGCGTCCGGATTGAGACTCGCGGGCTGTGCCTTCCTCGCCCACCAAGCCGTCCGCGGGGCGCACAGCCTCTAGCACGCCGGCAATGAAGCGCTCGGCGGCGCGGTCTGCATCCGTGACTACATCAGAGATAGAGGTTTTTTGCTCGACCGAAACGCCCATCTCGCGCAAGCGCCAAGCTAAGCGTCCGGCATTATATACAAGTGCTTGCGCCAAATGGGCATTTCCATCGTCTGCATGCGCGACAATAAACGTTTTGGCGACCGCATCTATCATCTCCTGCACACTTGGCTTTTGATCCATGCACACCATTGTCACCCTAAAACCGACCAATGGCTAATCCTGTGGGTTAGATGAGTATGATTGGGGCCTATGCGTCCCGAAGTAATTACACGGCTCAAGCAATTGGATACCACCCTGACCACCATTGAAAAGGTCATGGATCCGGAGGCCTTAGCTGTGCGAATTCGGGAATTGGAAGCCCAGGCCGGGGATCCCTCGCTGTGGGATAACCCTGACCACGCACAGGAGGTCACCTCTGAGCTATCAAGCGTGCAAGCAAAGGTACGCAAACTGGAGACATTGCGCGGGCGTTTAGATGATATGCCGGTGATGTATGAGCTCGCCGCGGAAGAAGGCACCGTTTCCGTTGCCGATGCAGATCTTGCCGAGCTGGAAAGCGCTATCGAGTCCCTCGAGGTGACAACCATGCTCTCTGGGGAATATGACCCGCGCGAGGCCGTGATCAATATTCGCTCCGGTGCCGGCGGGGTAGACGCGGCCGATTGGGCGGAGATGCTCATGCGTATGTATACCCGCTGGGCGGGAAAGCACAACCACAAGGTGGATATTTACGATATTTCCTATGCCGAGGAAGCAGGCATTAAATCCGCCACGTTCGTAGTGCACGGCGAGTATATGTACGGCCAACTGTCGGTGGAACAGGGCGCGCACCGCCTCGTGCGACTTTCGCCTTTTGATAACCAAGGTCGGCGCCAAACCTCTTTTGCAGAGGTGGAAGTCCTTCCCGTAGTGGAACAAACGGACCACATTGAGATCCCAGATAATGAGGTGCGTGTGGATGTGTACCGTTCCTCTGGCCCAGGGGGGCAGTCTGTCAACACCACCGATTCCGCGGTGCGCCTCACCCATATCCCCACCGGCATCGTGGTCACCTGTCAAAACGAGAAGTCACAGATCCAAAATAAGGCTTCTGCTCTGCGGGTTTTGCAGGCAAAGCTTTTGGAGCGCAAGCGCCAGGAGGAGCGGGCGGAGCTCGATGCGCTTGGCTCCGGCGGCAATGCCTCCTGGGGCAATCAGATGCGCTCTTATGTTTTGCACCCGTATCAAATGGTCAAAGACCTGCGCACCAATTTCGAAATGGGAGATCCCACCAAGGTGCTCGACGGGGATATCGATGGATTCTTGGAGGCCGGCATCCGGTGGCGCATGCAACAAGAGCGCGGTGAGGATTAAACTCAACCGCGCTCTGTAGGCTAACCCGGGTAGTGCATCGGTGCTCCCGGTCCGAGTGGGATACCTAGCAGGTACCACACGATAAAGAAGCCAAACCAGCCGACTATCATGGCAATGGAATACGGCAGCGCCAGCGACATCAACGTGCCAACGCCCGCCGGCTTGTAGTAGCGCTGGAGAAAGGTGAGTGCGAGGGCGAAAGACGGCGACATCGGGGTGATGATATTTGTCGGCGAGTCACCGATACGGAAAAGCATTTGGGACACCTCAGGGGAGATTCCCACATACATCATCATCGGTACAATTACCGGGGCCATCAGGGCCCACTGAGCCGAACCTGAAGTGATGAACAGGTTAAGGGCGGCCACCATGGCCACGAGCGCAGCGAACATCAGGATGGGGGGTAGTGACCATGCTTGCAACAAATCAGAGCCTTTAATCGCGGTCCAGACACCCAGGTTGGACCACTGGAACCACGCTAAGAACTGGGCCACGGCGAAAAAGAGCACCAGCATGGGAACCAAGGTCTGAATGCCCTTGGCCATAAAGTCCGGGACATCGGAGGCGGACTTTAGAGTGCCGGCGCAGATGCCGTAGACGATGCCGCAGACCATAAAGGCGAGGGCGATGGGAACCGCAATCGCGCTAATGAGCGGCGATTCCATAAAGCTATCTTCTTGGCTAGCCAGCGGCGAGCTCGGTATAAAAAGCAGGGCGAAAAAGCCCGCGAGGAAGATAAGTAGCGTGATACCAGCTACAGCCAAGCCCTTTTGTTCTTCGGGCTTGACCCGCAGTGCGTGTTTTTCTTCCTCGAAGTCAACTTCGTTCTCATTCGGCTCCTCGTCCGCCTCGTTTCCGGCAGCGCCTGCAGCCTGAGAGAAGGATACCTCCTCGTAATTAATCTTCTCGTGGTTTACCAGAACGCGGGCCTTTTTCACCATGAACCATTCCGTGACGGCGGTGATGATAAGCGCTAGCATGATAGCGGAGGGGACAACGAAGAAGATATTGGCCAGCGGGCTGACCTGGTAAGCGTCATCTACAAACTGCGCTGCGGATGTGGAAATACCGGCGAGCAGGAGGTCAGTGATGCTCAGGATCAGCGAGGCGTTGAAGCCTGCAGAGGACGCCGCAAAGGCTACCATGGCGCCCACGATGGGAGAGCGGCCTACCGAGTGGAAGGCCATCGCACCCAGCGGGATGAGGATCACATAGATGGCATCGGAAGCTACGGAACCAGTCACGCCGGCAAGGGCGACGATAAAGGTAAGGAACTTCGGGCTGACCTTGGTCACCATGGAGCGCACGAGCGCGGACAGGAGCCCCGACTGCTCGGCCACGGCCACACCCAGCATCACGGCGAGGATAACGCCTAACGGTGGGAAGCTGGTGAAGTTTACCACCGCGTCCGTGACCATGCGCGAGATATTCTCAGTGGTCAGGAGGGATTCAACCGCGATGATATCGCCCGTTTTGGGATCCTTGGCGCTCATGCCAATTAGGTGGCCAATCCACGAGGTAATGGCGACGATCATCGCGAGGATGACGAAGAGCCAGAAGGGATCGGGGAGTTTATTGCCGATCTTTTCTACGGTGCCTAAAAAGCCGCTTGCTTTCTCCGCTTTTTCTTTGGTTGTCGTCTCGGCCATAATATCGGCACTTTCTGTCGATTGGGTTAGGCATCATTGTGTACCAGATTTTGTGCTCTAGACTACACTACTAAAAAGCGTTCACAGGTTGCTGTCAACTTTGGTTGGTACAGTGGCGGGGTGATTACTTTCGATAACGTGACTAAAGTGTATCCCGCTCAGTCCCACCCCGCGCTCGATGGGGTGTCTTTTGACATCGCCGACGGTGAGTTTGCCTTTCTCATCGGTCCTTCGGGCTCCGGAAAGTCTACATTTCTAGAGCTCATGGTGCGCTATAGCAACGTGACCTCGGGCGATATATTCTTCGGTGATTTCCACGTCAACGAGTTAGCCGGCAAGGATATAAACGCCCTGCGCCAATCTATTGGCTACGTATTCCAAGATTTTCGGCTATTACCCAAGCTGAACGTGTACCAAAATGTGGCGTTTGCCCTTGAGGTCATCGGTGAGAGCAAAAAGCGCATCTCCGCCGCAGTGCCGCAGGTGCTAGAGATGGTGGGCCTAGCAAACCGTCACCACGCGATGCCACACGAGCTATCCGGCGGCGAGCAACAGCGCGTGGCTATCGCCCGCGCCTTGGTCAATCGCCCGCAGCTGCTGCTTGCTGATGAACCCACGGGCAACCTTGATCCCGTCACCGCCGACGGGATCATGGACTTGCTGCTGGGCATCAACCAGCGTGGCACCACCGTGGTGATGTCTACGCACAATTCGCGTGCCGTGGATAAAGCCAAAAAGCGCGTGTTGGAATTGCGTGAGGGTACGCTCGTGCGCGATGAACACAATGCTGCCTATTCGGCGCAGGAGGAGCAGGCATGAAACTAGGATTTATCTTCCGGGAGGCCAGCAAAGGCTTGGGTCGCAACCTGACGATGACTATTGCGATGATTATTACTACGGCCATCTCAGTAGGAGCTGTGGTTGCCGGCATTATGGTCACCAACCTCACCAAGGATACGAAAGATATCTACTTGGACCGTGTCGTAGTCATGGTGCAGCTGAACGAGGAGATTTCTGCCACGGATGCAGATTGCACCACTCCCGCCTGCGCGGGCTTAAAGGACCAGTTGGAATCCGATAGTTCCGTAGAGTCCGTGGAATTTCGCAACCGGGAGGCATCCTACGAGCGCTTCCGCGAGTTATTCCAGGACACGGATCCGGTGATGGTGGAACAAACTTCGCCAGATGCTCTGCCCGCAGCATTGCACGTGCGTCTCGTTGATCCGGAGGAGGCCTCCGCCATCGATGCCGTGCGGGATAACCCTGCAGTAGAAGAGGTTGTGGATCAGCAGGAAGAGGTGCGTGCGGCGGCAGGAAACCTGGATTCGATCCGTACTGCTACCTTCATCGTGGCCATCGTGATGTCCATTGCGGCTATCTTCTTGGTAGCGAATATGGTGCAAATCGCCGCCTCTCACCGCACCCGCGAAACTGAGATCATGCGTATGGTGGGCGCCTCTCGTTGGATGACACAGGCTCCGTTTGTGGTCGAGGCTGTGCTCGCCTCCCTCATCGGTGTGGTTTTGGGTGGTTCCGGACTACTGGTAGCGAAATCCCAAGTGATCGATCCGTCGTTGCAGGGCTTGTACGAATCGCAGTTGCTGGCACCGATGAAGTCCAGCGACCTGTGGCTGGCGCTGCCATTGGTGGGCCTACTCGCCCTGGCGGTCACGGCGTTAACCGCGCAGATCACCCTGCGTTCTTATGTCCGCCGCTAAGCTGTTTGCTGGGTGCGGTAAACGAGCAGTACACTGAGGCAATTATGGTTAAAAAGGGCAAGAAGAACAAAAAGGCGGCATCCGCGGACGCCACGCTCGCGACGAACCGCCGGGCCCGGCACGACTATAAGATTCTTGAAGAATTTGAGTGCGGCATTGTCCTCCTCGGCACGGAGATCAAATCTCTCCGAGAGGGTAAAATCTCGCTCAACGATGCCTTTGCCACCATTGACAATGGCGAGGTCTACCTCCGAAACTTACACATTCCGGAGTATTCGATGGGCTCGTGGACCAACCACAGTCCGCGCCGCACCCGCAAGCTTTTGTTGCATCGCCGGGAGATTGACAAGCTTTACGGACAGGTGCGCAATGGCAATAAAACCCTGGTGCCGCTCAAGGTGTATTTAAAAAATGGGTACGCGAAATTATCGCTGGCACTTGCGCAGGGTAAACAGGACTATGACAAGCGCGAAGATATCAAGCGACGCGACCAAAACCGCGAAATCACCCGCGAACTCGGCCGCCGCGTGAAGGGGATTAATGCTTAAAACGGTAAAGGTTCACGACGCAGTCAAGGGCGAAGACTCCATTTCTGGGACGGGCGTATTGGTAGACCGCCTGTGGCCGCGAGGCATCGTCAAGGCGGACTTGGACTATGACGAGTGGTTCAAGGACGTGGCGCCTAGCCCCGAGTTGCGCAAGTGGTGGAGCCATGACGAGGATTCCTTCGAGGAGTTTTCGCGCCGCTACCGCGCCGAGCTCGATGAGCGCGAATCTGAAGAGCTCACCCAGTTGCTCTCCTTGGCCAAAGAGGGGGACCTGACGCTGCTCTTTGGCGCCGCCGACCGCACGATTAACCACGCGGTGGTCTTAAAAGAGTGGTTGGAAGAGCACTTGGAGAAATAAAAGCGTCTGCGGTAGTGTTAGAACAACCGTAGGGAATGATGCACTATCCCGTCCCTACAGTGCTATGGGGTTGATTTGGTTTCGACTTCGTACACTACGCCAGGGGAAGCGTGCCGGTGAAGGCTATCGACCACCGTTTAAGCGTCGCAGCAAACAAATAAACGCAGAGAAGAACTCTCAGCGTGACTACGCCCTCGCTGCCTAATTACAGTGACGCGTGTCTGTCAGCCTAGGTTTCGTTCCTGACCTAGAATCTGGCATCGACTAAGGAACTTGCCGTCTGGCTGTGTCAGCAGGGCCAGACGGGACTCTTACTGGTGACTGGGCCCATCATCCGGTACGAGTTCGCCCGAACCGGAGGGCCGAGCAGAGATAACGTGCGAACTGCGCACGGAGAAGCCCTGGCAAGGTGACGAAGGACCCGGGTTCAAGTCCCGGCAGCTCCACCATGAGGACGCTCATTTTGATACAAAGTGAGCGTCCTTTTTTGCCTAGAATGGCTGCGTTTTGTCGTTTAACCCAATAGGGAGATGAACACGAAAAATACTGGAAAGAACTCGACTAGGAATAATGCTGGAAAAGAAAACCGCCAGGACTATACATAGTCCCAGCGGTTCATAACGAAAACTACTTGATTGTCGCGTGCTTCTTGATCCAGAACTCCCCAGAATCATTCTTATACACCACGTCACCCGCGCGAGCGGTTTCAAAATCATTAACCTTCAACTCGGTTATATCACGAGTTTCGACGGTAGGACGCACAAACTCCCCGCCAGCAAACCACTCGTGAAACGCAGCAGCCGACGTAGACGAACCCGTGAAACGGTGCTCCTCAAAGAAAGGGTGGTCCCCTTCATCATAGGCAGAAGCAACACCCGTCATCCCAACAGTCGCCGCAACGGCAAGCGCGCCGCCGATAGCCATACGAGCAAACCTCATAAAATCACACTCCTAAACGTCAAATAGTTAACTAAGAACGATAGATTATGTTACTCACCTGCCCTGAATTAAGAAAAGTAGTCACTGCATAACCACATGAAAATTACAGGTAACGGGGGTAAAATCTGCGACCAACCTGGGGTACACTTGCATCCGTCCCAGGAAAAAGCCCGCCTACTGAGGTCACCCTCGTTTAATGAATGCCCGATTAGTGTGGATCGTGTGTCCGTAAGAGAAATCAAATCGCATCGCCCGATTGCTCATGCAGCTCAAGGAGATTGGTGTCGCACCTGGGCTTTAGGCCGGTGGGTAAAAAATGAGCGCGAACGGCGAGGGGCCCCGGATGGGCTAAGCCAGGCGGATCTTCGTGCCGAGAATGTTCGTCTGCGTCGTGAGCTGGCAGATGCCAAGATGGATAATGAGTTTTTGTCACAAGCGACAGCCTTTTTCGCCGCACAGCAACGCGAGAAGAAAAGTTCGAATTGATGTGGCCAGAGCAAGGCTAACTACAGCATCAAGCGTATGGCACGCTTGTTGAAGGTGTCTCGGTCTGGATACTACACATGGTTTCATATGCAGCAGCAACGCTTATCCGATAAAGATGATCGGACATCTTTTTATGATGATGTTGATTGCAAGATTCATCAGATCTGGAAAGACTCCGACGAGGTCTATGGTGCCCCGCGAATCACCGCAGAACTAGATGAGCGCTACCAGATCAGTGTGAATCGCAAGACTGTGGCCAAGCGGATGCGTCTGATGGGCATTGAAGGATGTCACCGCGTGCTGTTGTGCCCGTGACAACGATCCAAGCCAAGCGTAAATCTACTCTTCCTGACCTGGTCAAGCGCATGTGTGATACCGGTACGCTCAACCGAGTGTGGATGTCGGACATTACCTACCTGCGCACCGGCGAGGGTTGGTTGTACTTATGCGCAGTTCGCGATGGTCATTCCCGCAGGGTACTGGGCTGGGCTATGGATAGCGTGCAAGATACTTACCTGGTTGAGCGGGCCGGTGCGGATGGCGCATACGCTTGCGCGGTGATGTTCCTGACGGGCTGGTGTTTCACGCTGACCGGGGAACACAATTTACCAGCGAAAAGCTCTGGGAGGGGTGCCGCAACCTAGGTGTTGCTCAGTCGGTGGGACGTACTGGGGTGTGTTTCGATAATGCGATGGCTGAGTCGTTCTGGTCGACGCTTAAGACTTAAGTTCTACGACCGGAAGCGCTGGCCAACCCGCGATACTGCGCGTCAGGCTGTGGCTTATTGGATTGAGGTGGTCTACAACCGTCGACGCCGGCACTGAAGCCCTCGGGATGGTCAGCCCCGTCGACTTCGAGAACCACGCCAGCCTAACCACCAGCAGAAAAGAAATAGCCGCCTAACCACTAGGTAGCTCTACTATGTGTCCATGATTTAAGGGCAACCCTAAAAGTTTAGGAAATTCTTTCTTGTCGCGACTCGTGAAAAGGGTTTTAACTGCACTGTCAGAGTGTTCTGGTTCAGCTCCCGGCAGATCCACCGCGAGCACCAGCTGGATTCAGTTATAGCTGGGACATTACCCTTAGGGTCCGGTCCATATTCGGAGAAGCAGACAAGCTAGCGCACATGTAGTGCGTTTTGTGGTCGGCAGCATGTTCTATAGGGGAGGTTACCCTCACCCTTGATTGGTTAGGGTGACTTAAGATAACTATTGGGGTATATGTTTCTCGTCTATAAGGAAAGCACAATGAAGAAAATTCATCGCGCTCTTTTATCTGTCGTAGCTGCCGCCTCCTTGGCACTCACCGCATGTAGCACCGCGGAAGAAGAGGACCAGGGCTCGAACAAGGGGACATCGGAAAGCGCACTGCAGATCGAAGACAATAACGGCACCCATAAATTGGACGTACCGTTCGAGCGCGTCGCGGTAACGGATAACCGGGCCTTTGAAATCCTCGCGGATTGGGACGTCAATATCGTGGCCGCCCCGCTTGGTATCGTTCCGCATACCCTATCGGACAAGATTAACGAAGATACTATCGAGGCCAACTTGGGCACGCACCGCGAACCCAACCTGGAAGCGCTGGTTGCCGCAGAGCCGGACGTCGTCATCAACGGTCAGCGATTCACCCAGCACCAAGCCGATATCGAAGCTTTGATGGAAGATACTCCGGTACTCGATTTCACTCCCCGCGACGATAAGGACATGGCGGAAGAACTCATTCGCCAGACCGAAGCACTGGGCAAGATTTTCGATCACGAAGACGAAGCAAAGAAGCTTGTTGAGGACTTCAACAAGGCCCTGGACCGCGCCAAGGACGCCTACGACCCTAAGAAAACCGTCATGGCGGTGAACACCACCGGTGGTGACATCAACTACATCGCTCCAGGTAAGGGCCGCTTCTTCGGGCCATTCTTTGACCTGCTGGGCATGAAGCCTTCTCTCGAGGTGGAAAACGCCAGTGATGACCACGAGGGCGATGACATCTCCGTCGAGGCAATTGCTGATTCCAACCCTGACTACATTCTCATCATGGACCGCGACGGGGCCATCGCCAAGGATGAGGCAGGCTACACCCCAGGTAAGAAGCTGGTAGAGGACTCCGCGGCGCTCAAGAACGTTACCGCCGTTAAGGAAGGCAAGGTCGTTGCCGCTCCGCAGGATACCTACACCAATGAAAACATCATTACCTTCACAGAGACCCTCAACGCGATGGCAGACGCATTTGAAAAGAACTAGTCACCATTAAAACCGGAAACCGGAGGGACTAGTGCCCTCCGGTTTTCAGTTCTGTAAAGAATGGTTATGGAAATCACCACCCGCGCCAAAGTCTGGGATTGGAAGCTGGGACTCGGCGTACTGATCGTTGCAGCGTTGCTCGTTGCTTCTTTGCTGACTGGGCAGTATGACGTCTTCGGTGCCGATGATGGTGCTGCCATGTTCGGCATTACCCGCCTGCCGCGCACCATCGCTTTGGTGCTGGCCGGCGCGGCCATGGCGGTCAGCGGCCTCGTCATGCAGCTCCTTACCCAAAACCGCTTCGTCGAACCCTCCACCACCGGTACCACGGAATGGGCCGGCCTGGGTCTGCTCTTTGTCATGTCCATCGCGCCCACGGCCTCGATTCTGACCAAGATGGTAGGTGCGGTGATCTTTTCCTTCCTGGGCACTATCGTGTTCTTCATCTTTTTGCGCCGGGTGACTCTGCGCTCCTCGCTTATCGTGCCCATCATCGGCATCATGCTGGGTGCTGTGGTCTCTGCGGTCTCGACGTTTTTCGCCCTGATGACGAATATGCTCCAGCAACTGGGAATCTGGTTTATGGGCTCGTTTACCGCGGTATATAAGGGCCAGTACGAGGTGCTGTGGCTGGTTCTCTTTGTGCTCGTGGCGGTGTATATCTATGCCGACCGCCTAACGGTTGTAGGTTTGGGCGAGGATGTTGCTACTAACGTAGGACTGAACTATAACCGCATGCTGTTGCTGGGAACCGGCCTTATCGCCATTGCTACGGGGGTGGTCACCGTTGTCGTGGGTTCGTTGCCGTTCCTGGGGCTTATCGTGCCGAATATTGTTTCGATGGTGCGCGGTGATGACCTGCGATCCAACGTTCCCTGGGTCTGTCTGTTAGGCATCGGCATTGTCACGGTGTGTGACCTGGCGGGCCGCCTGATTATCGCCCCATTCGAGATGCCGGTTTCGGTGATCCTCGGAGTCATCGGCGCCGTCGTCTTCATCATCATGATTGTGAGGTCGACCCGTGCGAACTAAGATGTCCGCTCCGCCTCAGAAGTACTGGATCACGCTGGCTTGCGTGTGGGGACTCGCTGTAGCGCTAGCCTTTGCGTACTTGGCCTATGGTAATCCTATGGAATTTGGCACCCGCAAGTTTTGGCTCATCGCCGAGCGTCGTGCTGATGCCCTTATCGCCATGGCGGTCGTCGCTGTCTGCCAAGCCATGGCCACGGTGTCCTTCCATACCGTGACGAATAACCGCATCTTGACCCCGTCCATCATGGGCTTTGAGTCGCTGTATGTTGCCATCAATACCGCGACTATTTTCTTCTTGGGCGCTAGCGGGCTTAACGATGCCCGCAGCGTTCCCACATTCCTGATGCAGATGGCCGTCATGGTTGGTCTTTCCTTAGTGCTCTATTCATGGCTGTTAACCAATCGGAAGCAAAATATGCACGCCATGCTGCTGGTGGGTGTGGTCATTGGCGGCGGCTTGGGGTCGTTGTCTACGTTTATGCAGCGCATGCTTACCCCCAGCGAATTCGACATACTGGCCGCGCGCCTTTTTGGCTCCGTCAATAACGCCGAAACAGAGTATTATCCCATTGTTATTCCCATCGCGGTCATCGCTACCACGCTTCTGGTGCTCAACGCGCGCAAACTCAATGTGATTGCCTTAGGTGCGGATGTCAGTGCCAACCTGGGTGTGAACCATAAAGCGCAGGCAACCTACACGTTGATTTTGGTCTCGCTTTTGATGGCGACGACGACTGCGTTGGTCGGACCCATGACCTTCCTGGGCTTTTTGGTAGCTACGCTGGCCTATCAACTCGCCGATACCTACGATCACCGCTACATCTTTCCGATGGCGGTGGGCTTAGCACTCCTCGTGTTGCTTGCGGCGTACTTCCTTATGCAGCACGTATTTACCGCCCAAGGTGTGGTGTCCATCATCATCGAGCTGGTGGGTGGCTCCGTCTTCCTCTTTGTCATTATGCGAAAGGGCCGACTGTGATCGAATTAAAAAACGTTTCTAAAACCTATTCCGCCGAGACCGCCATAGGTCCACTCAACCTGACCATCCCGCAGGGAGGTATCACCGCCCTGGTGGGGCCCAATGGTGCGGGTAAGTCCACGATGCTCACCATGATCGGGCGCTTGCTCGATATGGATGAAGGCAGCATCGAAATTGCGGGCTATGACATCCAATCCAGTAAGTCTGCCGATTTGGCGAAGATTGTGTCTATTTTGCGGCAGGAAAATCACTTCGTCACTAAACTAACGGTGCGCCAGCTCGTGGGTTTTGGCCGCTTCCCTTACACCAAGGGGCGGCTTAACCAACACGATGAAGAGGTCATCTCTAAGTACATTCGCTTCCTGCACTTGGAAGACTTGCAGCACCGCTACCTTGACCAGCTCTCTGGTGGTCAGCGCCAGCGGGCGTACGTCGCGATGGTGTTGTGCCAGGAAACCGATTATGTCTTACTCGACGAGCCGCTGAATAATCTTGACATTTCCCACTCTGTCGACATGATGCGCCACCTGCGCGAGGCTGCCCAGAATTTGGGCCGCACGGTCATCGTGGTCCTGCATGACATCAACTTTGCCGCGCGTTACGCGGACTATATTTGTGCCTGCAAGGACGGTCAGATCGTTGAGTTCGGACCGGCCGAAGACATTATGCAGGACGATATCCTGACGCCCATCTTCAATACTGCGATTCGCGTGACCGACGGGCCCGATGGAAAGATAGCCTGCTATCACTAAAACTAGCTTTGTGCTGCGGATTTGTGTGTTTCTTTGGGTGGGGTGTAGGTTTATCTGAGTCGCCGGGAGGTAGCTGGTTGGTTACTTTTTAGTGATTTTTGTACTGGTCTGGTTCAGGGATTTGATTTGTTTCAGGTTGTTGGGTAGGTTGGTACGGGTCGCCGTTGAGAGGTTAA
>NZ_REGE01000025.1 GCF_003688935.1 Corynebacterium macginleyi
CGGCACACACCAACCAACAAACCACCAACAGGCTCGCCGGCCAACAGACCAATCAACACACAACCATGCACACAAAAACAAAAAATAAGTACATTGGCACACTATTGAGTTCTCAAACATCACCACCGCACAACAGCTACATACCCTAAAGCATGAAACTCGTTGCGAGTAAGAAATTATTTTTGTCAGGGCCTGTTTTCCTATCGCCGCTTCAGCCAGAAACAATGTGTTGTTTCTGTGGGGCGCTGTCGGTCGCGCTGACTCACATAAAGTTACACACCGCTTTAAAATTTTACAAACCCGCAGTTCAGCACGGATTTCAGCCACATTTATTTCATGCCAAGCCAGCCAGCAAGGCCTTTCTCCCACAGGCTGCTTATGCGGCGTGCGTATATCGGCAGGGTCGCGACCCATATGGCGTAGATGCCGAGGCTGATAAACATCCCCACAGCAGCCGAGACATAGCCTTGAATGAATAGCCATACCAGCGCTGCGATGCTGAGGATATACGCCACAAAGACTCCAAGAGTCCTCTTCTCTAGGAACTCGAGGTAGGTAAGCCCCGGGACGGTGACGGCCGCGATGGCTGTCATGGCGGCAGCAACCTCAGCCGTAGCCTCCCGAAAGGAAAGGGCTAAACCCACGGCGGCGCAACCAAGGACGATGATGAGCCCAGTCGCTGCGGTCATGGTCGCCCAGCGGCGGCGCGTGCCGCCGAGCGTGACGTAATCCCTGAGCGTATCGCGCAACGTGCCCATGGGCTGGCTGATGAAAACGGCGAAGAGTATCCAAGCCATCAAGACAATAGATTCCATCGGTTCCCACAGCGTGCTCATAAGCGAAAGCACGACGTTGATGGCTAAAAATACGACGACCATCAGCCATATGCGGATCTGCGGGCGGTAGACAGCCTGCGCGTCGAGCGTCGGCGGGAAACGCCCCAGCTTGGATGCAATTCCCAAAGGGGTCGTCGAATATCCGGTCCTGGTTGGGGTCGGTTTCTTCCACAATGCCCATCCCAGAGCCACTGCATAAATGGGCAACGCCCACCAGCCTTGCCGCGCAGCCGTTCCTGCCATGGCGACGGCAGCGAACACAGTAACCATAATCCGGCGGTGTTCATTCCAAATCTGTGAGCTCAGACCAAGTACCTGATACTTATTAAAGCTCGGTTGATACGTCAGGATGGGCAACACTGGTAGGAGAAACGTGAAGGCTCCCCACTTATCGCCAGCGAGTGCAGGATAGAGCAAGAGGATGAGTAGGACTGTTACCCAGGCCCATTCCGTTGTGTGCCATAGAAGTTTCATGACTGCTCCTCCAATGCTCGGACGGCCCGTTCGAGTGATGCCTCTGCGACCCGGAGGTGATGTTCGTTGGCATAGCGGAAGACGGGATCGGGGGAGGAAGTGCGGGCATCGACAAGCACCTGGTCTCCCAGGCTGGTAGAAGTACGCTCCAATACCGGCAGGTCCAGGGCGGAGATGGCCGTGGTTACCGCCTCTTTGGGCCCGCTGATTTCCAGGAAGGAATCAACAAATTCATCCACTGGACCGCTGACGGGATGCTCCCCCATAAGGGAAATAGTGTCCAGCAACCCCTCTATCTCGTTGAGGTGATGGGTCGATACCACGATAGTGCGACCATGCTCTTCCCGGAGGACTTGGTAAAAAAGTTCGCGCCGTGGCAGGTCGAGACCCAGATAAGGCTCGTCCAGAAGCATCACTTCGCAGCCGGAGGCAACGGCGAAGACAAACCCCAACGCCGATTTTTTCCCGCGTGAGAGCGCGGAATACGCCTTACTGGGCAGGTCAAAGCGCACGATAAGGTCGTCGTATCGCTCCGCATTCCAGTTGGGCCATCGCGCCTGGCCAACAGCGCCGAGTTTCTTGCTGCCCCACGAATCCGGCAGCGGATTATCGATGCCCATCAGGATCACCCGGTTGAGCACGGATTGGTTATCAAAAGGCTCGCGGTCGAAGACCGTGATACGGCCGGATTGAATTTGGCCGGCGATTTTTCGCAATAAAGTGGTCTTGCCAATTCCGTTGCGGCCCACCAAGCCATGGGTGAGCCCGGCGGAAAAAGTGAAATCGCGGGTAGTAATCATGAGTACATTCCTCGGCTTTCTGCAACCCGATCAAAAAGGTCATGGAGCTGGGCGCGGTTATAGCCCAGGCGAACTGCTTCATCGACAAGCGGGGCCATGTATTCCGCAGCGAAGCCGGCTCGCCTGCGCTCGCGAATGGCGCGCAAAGCGCCCTGGGCCACAAACATGCCGATTCCCCGCCGCTTTTCCAGGACCCCTAGATCCACCAACAGAGTGATCCCCTTGCGTGCAGTTGCGGGGTTGATGTTGTGGAAATCCGCCAGCTCATTGGTGGAAGGTGCCTGGTCACCCTCCGCCAGAGTGCCGTCCACGATGGTGTCTTCCACGAGAGACGCAATCTGCCGGAAAAGCGGTTGTGTGGAGTTATCCATCATCACCTTCGGCTTGTTAGTTACTTAGTTAGTTGCGTAACTAACCATATAACAAACTTGCTGCGCTCACAATGGTTACCAAATTCTTTCCATTTGGGGCCATTATCCTGGGAATTAGCCGATTGCGATCGACGTTTCGGAGTGAATAAGGCACACTAGAGCTAACAACGAATTTTATTTAGAACAATTAGAACGGAACTTAGGAGCCATGCTTGAACGCACACTTGTCTTCGTCGATACCTCATACCTGCTCGCGAGCTTTTATAACTCCTGGGAAACGGGGGCTCGTGCACAGCTAGAAATCGATCTGCCTGAGGTGGTCAGCACCATGGGCGGAATGATTGAGGAGCAATTAGGTAACCCAATTCAGCGCCAATACTGGTACGACGGAATACCAGATACCGGTCCGCACCGCTACCAACGCGCCCTTCGCACCTGCGAGGGCGTGCAACTGCGCACGGGGCAACTCATTGAATGGGGAGAGCGACGCACGCAAAAGGGAGTAGACACCCGGCTTGTGGCCGATATGGTCATGGCCGCCTTAAAGAACCAATTCACCGACTTCGTGTTGGTCAGTGGTGACGCTGACATGATTCCCGGCGCGCAAACCGCCGTAGACAACGGAGTCCGCGTGCACCTATACGGGTTTGGCTGGGATTCCATGTCCGCCGCGCTACGCCATACGTGTGATTCCACCACCATTTTAGACCCCCGCGAAGACTTCGCGGATTCCATGGAGCTGCAAGTTCTCGAGGGTCCGCTTCCCCCAGTGCTGCACGATACAGTGCACAAGACGGAGGGAATAGAGGAAGAGCTTCCAGAGTCGGAGCACTGCAACGAGAGTGAAGAGCTCTCCGAGGTAGAAACCGCATTCGGTGCCCCGGAAAAGCCCACGCCGGCGCCTACCCCAAAACCAGCCGCGCCACTCAGCTCGCAGGAGGCCGCAAACCCCGCCCTACAAGAGCAGCAAAAGCCCTCTGCAGGAGTGGACAAGGCCACTACCGAAGACGCCGAGGCTACCGATCAAAAAGCACCAAGGCCCGCGCCAAAACCGTCAATGATGGCACCGCGGCGCAAACTGCGCTCAAAGTACGTTCCACTACCAGAAGAGGTATGGAGCTCTGCCGGGTTCCAGTCCCCATTCGATGTGGGGCAGCAATATGCGTCGTGGTGGTTTGATAATGCAGCCAACGCCGAGCAGCGTGACCAAGCCCACTTACTATCTGGCGGCGGATTGCCGCCGGAGATCGATCGTCCGCTGCTGCAGTTCGCCTGCGAAACACTCCATGAATACACACTGACAGAAACCCAGCGCGTGAACCTACGCGATGGGTTTCACTCCGGAATTCGCGGCGTGCTTATTAATATCCGCCGGGAGAATTAATCCCCGGAGTTGATTTCCTTTTTCTTAGCCATATCGGCGCGCAACGCATCTAGCCGCGCGCTAGCCTTCATGTCGTTGCCGGCCGCTTGAATCTCATTCATGCGGTCACCGCCGGTTGCCTGCTGCAATTCTTGTACACCTAGGGCATCGGCATAACGCTTTTCAATCTTGGCGCGGACGGAATCCAAGGTCGGCACGGAATCGTCGGGCGTGAGCTCGTTCATGGAATCGAGCGCTTCCGCGCTCTTTTCCTGCATCGCAGCCTGGTCCGCCTGTGCTTCTAGCTGGCTGACTTGCGCCAACTGCTCCTTGAGTCGAGCCTCGGACTGTTTCTGCTGATTCTTGGCTTTTTCTGCCGCTTGCTCCGCCACGGCATACTGCTGCTTGATGTCTTCTAATTCCTGCTCCACCGCAACCAGCTGGGAGGCCACTACCTCAGCGGCTTGGTTGTACTCATTTGCCTGCTGTGGGTCCTCGGCGGAATCCGCAAGCTCCAGGGCGCGCTCAGTTTGGGATTGGTAATCCTGCTGGGACTTCAATAGGCGGTTCATCTGCATCTCCAAGTGAGACTTGTGTCCGATGATCTCTGCCGCATGATCCGAAATTTCCTGGTGCTGTTCCTTAGCAGCCTCGACCGCCTGTTGAATTTGCACCTTTGGATCAGCGTTCTCATCAATCTTTTGATCGAGAGAGCTCATCACGTACTTCCAGCCTTTGCTGAAGGGGTTAGCCATCACTATCTCCTTTGGTCATAAAAAGACGCTTTCTAGCGAGTTTAGCGGTACTCACCAGAAAGCGCCGTGGAAGCTTTGAAAGTCCAGATCCTATGCCTGCTGTGCGTTCTGCTCTTCAACTTGGCGGCGAACCTCGGCCATATCAAGGTCCTTAACCTGCTTGAGCAAATCCTCCAGTGCTGCCGGCGGCAGTGCACCAGCCTCACGGAATACGAGGATGCCATCGCGGAAGATCATCAGGGTGGGAATGGACTGAATCTCCAGCGCGGAAGCAAGGCCCTGGTTCGCCTCGGTGTCCAGCTTGGCAAAAGTAGCATCGGTGTGCTCCTCGGATGCCTTCTCGTAAACAGGGGCAAAGCGCTTACATGGACCGCACCAGTCCGCCCAGGCATCAACAAGCGTAATTCCTTCGCTGGTGACGGTCTGTTCGAAGTTCTCTTCAGTGACGTCGATAGTAGCCATAGTCGTTGCAACTCCTTTACGTTGTGCGTTATTCCCTACCGTACCTAAATTTCCCCCTTGTTAGATACCCCTACGGGGTA
Source organism: Corynebacterium macginleyi (assembly GCF_003688935.1). Classification (GTDB taxonomy): domain Bacteria; phylum Actinomycetota; class Actinomycetes; order Mycobacteriales; family Mycobacteriaceae; genus Corynebacterium; species Corynebacterium macginleyi. The sequence goes on from NZ_REGE01000025.1 coordinate 5,142, forward strand.
TAATATGGAAGAAAAAACGTTCAAGGAAGGATGATAATCATGGCGACGAGGAACTACACCGTGGAAGGAATGAGCTGCGAACACTGCGAAATGTCCATCCGCGAAGAGGTAGGCCAGATCGCCGGTGTGGACACGGTTTCTGCAGACCACACCACGGGCGCCGTGTCTGTCTCCGGCAGTGATTTTACAGATGCGCAAGTAGCAAAGGCCATAGCCGAAGCCGGATACACCCTTAAGTAGGCGAATACTATGTCACACGTTGTTCTCGGGGTTTCGGGCATGACGTGTACGTCCTGCTCATCCCGGGTAGAACGAAAGCTTAACAAAGTAGAAGGCGTTGCAGCCAGCGTTAACTTTGCCACCGAATCCGCCTCCATTGATTTCGACCCAGCAATTTCCTCACCTTCGGATCTGATAAAGGTTGTTGAAGAGGCAGGCTACAGCGCTTTCGTCATGTCCGGCAGCGATGAAGGTGACCAGGGCGGGAACGCGAATGCAGAGCACACGCCGGTTGACGATGCCCGTGCAACACAACAGCAAAGCCTGCTGCGGCGCACCATCATCTCGGCGGTATTATCTGCCCCACTGATGGTCATCTCCATGGTGCCTGCCCTCCAGTTCCAGAATTGGCAATGGGCCTGCGCCATACTGGCCACCATTATCTTCATCTTGGGTGGCGCCCCCTTCCACTCCGCTACGTGGACCAACCTAAAGCACGCCTCATTCACCATGGATACTTTGATTTCCATGGGTACCTCGGCCGCCTACCTGTGGTCCCTGTACGCACTGTTTTGTGGCAACGCTGGCGAGCCTGGCATGACCATGACCATGTCGTGGTCCTCCAGCTCAGCCGACATGGACCATATCTACTTTGAGTCTGTGGGAATGGTTATTACCTTCCTGCTCCTTGGCCGGTGGTTGGAGGTCAAGGCCAAGGGACAATCTACGGAGGCGCTGCGTACCCTGCTGTCCATGGGAGCACAGGAAGCCTCCGTGCTGCGGGAGGGCAAGGAATCACGCATCCCCATCTCCCAATTGCAGGTGGGCGATATTTTCGTGGTTCGCCCGGGCGAAAAGATCGCCACCGACGGCGAGGTCATCTCCGGTATTTCCGCCGTGGATGCCTCCATGATCACCGGTGAATCCGTCCCGGAAGAACGGGGCGTTGGCGATACTGTCACCGGCGCCACCATTAACACCTCCGGCAAGTTGGAGGTCAAGGCCACCCACGTGGGTGAGGACACGGTTCTTAGCCAAATGGCCACCTTAATTACCAACGCGCAGGCTTCCAAGGCACCCGTGCAGCGCCTAGTAGACGGCATCGCGCACGTATTCGTGCCGGTAGTTATCGGAATTTCCATCCTCACGCTGCTAATACACCTCATCTTTGGCGGCGTGGAACAGGCGTTTATCGCTGCTGTTTCCGTGCTGATCATCGCCTGCCCGTGCGCGCTGGGCCTTGCTACCCCGACCGCCATCGTGGTCGGTACAGGACGCGGTGCCCAGCTGGGCCTACTTATTAAGGGCCCAGAGATCCTCGAATCCACCAAACAGGTCGATACCATCGTGATGGATAAGACCGGCACAGTTACCACCGGAACAATGTCCGTTACGGCTGTGCACGGCGATGTTTTGGATTACGCCGCTGCTGTCGAGCACAACTCCGAGCACCCCATCGCGCAGGCGATTGCCCGTGAGTGCGACGTGGAGCCCGGTACCGACTTCTCCACCGGCACCGCCGGCGTGGAAGCGACGGTAAATGGGGTTCGCGTGGGCGTCGGCAAGCCGCGTGGGGACCTAGGCCACTACGCCGACGCGTTTCGCAAGGCCGAGGCCACGGGCGCCACCCCGGTAGTGGTGTACCTCGACGATGAACTCGCAGGAGTCATTGAGGTCCGCGACACCGTCAAACCCACCTCCGGCGAAGCCGTGGCGCAAATGAAGTCGCTGGGCCTAACCCCACACCTGTTGACCGGCGATAACGAGGGCGCTGCCCAGCGCGTGGCAGAGGAAGTTGGCATTACCGAGGTCACGGCCGGCGTGATTCCGGAGGAAAAGGTCGAGTTCATCACTAAGCTGCAGTCCGCGGGGCACACGGTGGCTATGGTTGGTGACGGCGTCAATGATGCTGCGGCCCTAGCCCAGGCGGACCTTGGCTTGGCAATGGGTGCTGGTACCGACGTTGCCATCGAGGCCTCCGATATCACCTTGATGAATGGGGACCTACGGTCTGCGGCTGATGCCATTCGCCTGTCTCGCCGCACGCTGCAGATCATTAAGGGCAATCTATTCTGGGCCTTTGCCTACAATATTATTCTCATCCCCGTGGCAGCCTGTGGCCTGCTCAACCCCCTGTTCGCTGGCATTGCGATGGCATTGAGTTCTGTATTCGTCGTCTCCAATTCCCTGCGTCTCCGGAAATTTTCTACCCAGCGCTATGATTAGCGCGTGGTCAACCGCAATGAACGATTAGACCGGCTCCCGGTCACCAGCAAACACAAGCGCCTTCTCTTGGGATCCGGCCTGGGGTGGGCGCTCGATGCTATGGATGTGGGCCTAATCTCCTTCATCATGGCTGCCCTGGCCGTACATTGGGATTTGAGCAGCGCCCAAACCTCGTGGCTCGCCTCCGCTAGTTTCCTCGGCATGGCTCTGGGAGCAACATTCGGCGGTCTTCTTGCGGATAAATACGGCCGCCGCCACGTCTTCTCCCTCACTCTCCTGGTTTACGGTTTAGCCACCGGTGCTTCCGCACTGGCCAGCGGGCTGGCATTACTCATCGTCTTGCGTTTCATCATTGGGCTGGGCTTGGGCGCGGAGCTGCCGGTCGCTTCCACCCTCATTTCCGAATTTTCTCCGCGCCGTATCCGGGGGCGCATGGTAGTCCTCCTCGAGGCATTCTGGGCGCTCGGCTGGATCCTCGCCGCGCTGATCGGCACCTTCATCGTGGGTGTCGGCGAAAACGGTTGGCGCTGGGGCTTTGCCGTAGGGCTCATCCCGGCAGTTTATTCGCTCTACGTGCGGCTAGGCTTGCCGGAATCGGTGCGCTTCCTCGAATCCAAGGGACGCCACGAGGAGGCCGAGGAGATTGTGGTGTCCTTTGAGAAGGCCGCTGCGGGCAAGCCGCTTGATGATGTCCACCCGGAACCCACCACCTCCACCGAGATCTCGATTTGGGGCCCGGGTTTGCGGCGCCGCACGGCGGCGCTGTGGACCATCTGGTTTTGCGTCAATTTTTCCTATTACGGTGCCTTTATCTGGATTCCGTCGCTGCTGGTTGCCGATGGGTTTTCGCTCGTTAAATCCTTCAGCTTCACGCTCATCATTACCCTGGCGCAGCTACCGGGCTACGCCACCGCCGCCTGGCTCATTGAGGTCTGGGGACGGCGTTTCACCCTCTCCGTGTTCTTGATCGGTTCCGCCGTCTCCGCCGGCCTCTATGGAACCGCAAGCTCCGCGGTCTTCATCATCATCGCCGGGTGCCTGCTGTCTTTTTTCAACCTCGGCGCCTGGGGTGCGCTGTACGCCATTGGCCCCGAGCTCTACCCCACGGCGCTGCGCGGGCGCGGTACGGGTGCCGCGGCGGGTTTTGGCCGCATCTCCTCCATCGTGGCACCGCTCGTTGTGCCACCGTTGATTTCAGCGACCGGCGCTGGATTCCTCTTCGTGCTTTTTGCGGCCGCTTTCGCTATCGCCGCCATAGCGGCATGTACTTTGCCTGAACTAAAAGGCGCGGCCCTTGCTTGATAAATGAGCCCGTGATGTGCGCTGAGTCTGACCTTAGAGACAGACCAGGATGCTTTCGCGCTCGGTCGCATCGATGTCGATGATCTGTTTTTAATACCTTCGGAGCGCTCATCGGCGCAGCGATCGCCCACTGGGGTGGAGGACGCCTTTTCCCGGTATGGCGGTGGATGTCCCTGGCAGCGGTGCTGGACCTATAAACCTTTTATCCGTGAGCCATGTTGACGAACTTTGAGTAGTGCAGCTGGTGGGCGACCTGCACCGTGTCAATGGGCCCTCCACGGTGCTTTGCCAAAATAATATCCGCCTCACCGGCGCGCTCGTTATCGCGGTCCTGCGAGTCTGGGCGGTAGAGCAACATCACCATATCGGCATCCTGCTCCAAGGATCCGGACTCACGCAGGTCAGCTAATTGCGGCTTTTTATCAGTACGGGCTTCTGGCCCACGATTGAGCTGTGAAATAGCAATCAACGGGACCTCTAGCTCCTTGGCCAGAAGTTTAAGCTGACGCGAGAACTCCGAAACCTCCTGCTGGCGCGACTCCACCTTTTTGCCGGAGGACATTAGCTGCAGATAGTCCAAGACGATGAGGTCGAGGCCATGCTGCTGCTTGAGCCTGCGGGCTTTGGAGCGGATTTCCATCATGGTGAGGTTTGGGGAATCATCGATGAATAACGGCGCATCTTGAATGCGATGGAGCGTGTCATCGATTTTCGCCCAGTCCTCCGTGGAGACTCCACCACTACGCATATCGGTGAGCTTCACTTCGGATTCCGCAGAGAGCAGGCGCATCACGATCTCTGACGCGGACATTTCCAAGGAGAATATAACCGAGGACTTACCGTGCTGCAGCGAGCACGAACGGATAAAGTCCATAGCCAAGGTGGACTTGCCCACACCGGGTCGCGCTGCCACGATGATCATCTGTCCAGCGTGCAAACCATTGGTGAGCTTATCTAAATCAATGAATCCTGTGGGCACTCCCAACTCAACGCCCCCAGCCTGCTGCAACGCCGCCAGCTCATCAATTGTGGGATCGATCAAATCCCCCAGTACCCGGTAGTCTTCGGCGGTCTTGCGCTGAGCGATAGCAAATACTTCCTGCTGGGCCCTGTCGATCACTGCTTCGATCTCAGCATCTTCCGTTCCCGAAAAACCCAATTGGACCACGCGCGTACCTGCATCCACTAGGCGACGCAGAACGGCTTTTTCCGCGACGATTTCCGCATAATAACGAGCGTTAGCAGCAGTAGGAACAGTGGCCAACAAGGTATGCAAATAGGGCGCGCCCCCAACGCGCTCAAGGTTATTAAACCTATCTAGCCTAGAGGAAAGGATTAGAGGGTCAATGTCTTGGCCCGCCGCATATAGGTCCAACATCGCGCCATAAATTAAGGCGTGTGCCGGATAATAAAAGTCATCAGGTTCGAGCTCTTCGATGACCTCCATTACCGTATTGGGGCTTAGCAACATTGCGCCCAAGACGCCCTGCTCCGCTTCCCGATCTGACGGCGGCTGGCGATATTCCTCGTAGCGCTGCGGTTGGTCCGGTTGGTACCGCGGCCGACGTGCTCCGCCATTATCCGGCGCCGGTGGTTCCGGTGGAAGCTGTTCATCGTCAAAGCTCGCGTTGGTCATGTGTCCCCCTTGGTATCCGTTAAGTGGCCCAGCGTAACGCTGTCCCAGTGTAGACGAGCCCCCGGACACTACCTTCTTGGGTGTAACTTTCACAGTTATCCACAGGCACTTGTGGAATTGCCTGGTAGTTCGATCATTGACTTATATTTATCGAGGTCACAGCTGTGGATAACTTCGCACCTCCTTGACCTGCGATGATAATAAACACTGTTCAGAGGGTTATTTTGGAGTGTGAAAATTGCCACAGACTAGTAGCCAATAAGCTGTGACCAGGGGTTACAGTAGGTAGAAATTTTGGACAGAAGCAAACACTGTTTTCCATATTCATCCACAGATTTCCACAGTTATCCACAGGCCGTGCAGGCAGCAAAAGGCCCCAGGAATTCTCCACCTCACATAGAGAATTCGAGGGGCCTTAAGCCGTGCTGTTGTCTTTCGGTCTCTGGACCGTCGAGCGCTGCTTAGGCAGCGACGACCGAGAAGTTCACCTTGCCGAGCACGTCAGCGTGCAGCTTCAGCTCGACCTGATAGTTGCCGGTCTTCTTGACCAGGCCCTTGGGCATATTAACTACACGCTTATCCAAGTTGGGGCCACCGGCCTTGGAGACGGCCTTGACAATATCTTCTGCGGTAACGGAACCGAAGAGCTTGCCGGAAGTGGAGGTTTTAACCTTAACCTCAACATTCTTCAGCTGCTCAAGCTGGTTGCGGACCTCGCGTGCGTGATCCAGGTCGCGAATTTCGCGAGCTTCCTGGGCGCGCTTGATGCCCTCAATCTGCTTCTCAGCACCACGGGAGGCCACGATAGCCAAGCCGCGGGGAAGCAGATAGTTACGTCCGTAGCCGTCCTTAACCTCAACAATTTCGCCAGCGGCGCCGAGGTTCTCAACGGCAGCGGTGAGGATCAGCTTCATGATCCCTGCCTTTCAATTGAGTTAGTTGAATAGTTGCGGGTGACAGACTTAGAACGGGGGTTCAGAATCAGCGCCTCCGAAACCACCGGCTGGCGGTGCGGAGTTCCACGGATCATCTGCAGGAGCCTGGTTCTGCTGCTGTTGCTGGCCTCCAAAGCCGCCCTGATTACTGCTATTCGAGCGCTGTTGTTGGCCACCGCCGCTAAAATTGCCGCCTTCCCGGGGATTGCGGTTTACCTGTGCGGTGGCGTACTTCAGCGACGGACCGACCTCATCGACGTCGATTTCAAATACAGTGCGGTTTTCACCCTCGCGGGTCTGGAAGGAACGCTGCTTCAAGCGGCCGGTAACGATGATGCGCATGCCCTTGCTCAAGGTCTCAGCGACATTCTCGGCCGCTTGGCGCCATACGTTGCAGGTCAGGAACATAGCTTCGCCGTCTTCCCACTGATTCGTCTGCGAATTATAGCGACGAGGCGTGGAGGCGACGCGGAAGTTAGCTACCGCCGCACCGGCTGGGGTGAAGCGAAGCTCCGGGTCAGCAACTATGTTGCCCACCACAGTAATATTGGTATCTCCCTGTGCCATGTCTTTACTCCTTATCGGTTACGTGGATTGTGCTCGATCCCAGTATCCGCTATTTGCTGTCGGTGCGCAGAACCTTGGTACGCAGGATGGTGTCGTTCAGGTTCAGGCGACGGTCAAGTTCGGAAACCGAAGGGTGCTCACACTCCAGGTTAACGACGGCGTAAATGCCCTCTTCCTTTTTCTCGATGGGGTATGCAAGGCGACGCTTGCCCCATACATCGAGGTTCTCAACCTTGCCGCCGTCCTTGCGAACGATGTCGAGGTACTTATCTAGGGACGGGGTTACGGTGCGCTCATCCTGATTAGGATCCAGAATGATCATGACTTCATAGTGACGCACGGACCTCATCACCTCCTATGGTCTAGTCGTTTTCGGCTGCATCACCTTTGCGGATGCAGCAGGAGGGTACGTTGCGTCAAGCAACCTCACCACAATACCGCACATGACCGGCGGAAAGAAATTTATCCCGTCGTGGTAGAGGCAAAAAAGATTGCTCCCGTCGCGGGAATGACCGTAAGGAAAACAATGGCAAAGATGCCCAAGATGACGGCCCCACGCTTTTCTTCCCTGTTATGAAACAGCCAAAAGGCCATCATCACGCAAATAAAGCCCAATAATATCGACACCATGCCGATCACAGTCACAATCATTGAAATGCCCCGGCGATTGGGTCGCGGCCCAGGTGCGCCGCACGCACTTTATCTTCGGTTTTATTCCACATGTGTCGCAGAACAATCACCGCCATAACAATAATTAATCCATCACGCACAAGGATCGCCACGTCCAAGAGTTCGTGCGGGATGCCCTTATCATCAGTTCCCAACATGTGCCACATAAGCAGGGGCCACACGAGGGCATCGGCAAGCGCCCAGCCCATAACTAACCTCCAACGGGGCACGGCCAAGGCCGCCGGAACCACCAACCAGAGTGAATATTGCGGGGACCATACCTTATTGACCAATAGAAAAGCGACGAGAATGAGGAAGACCAACTCCGCCATCCGCGGGGTGAGCAGGCTGCGCAAGCCGGCCCAGGCAATTCCCGCACACAAAAGAATAAATGCCACGAGCGAAAAGATATTCAAAAAATTCTGACTGAAAGAAATACCCAGATTGCGGCTGATGAGGGCGTACAAGGTGGTCCATTCCGCGTCGCGTTCCCGGTTCAAGCGGAAAAATTCCGCCCATGCGGCTGGATATTTCAAAGCAACGGGCAGGTTGACCACGAGCCAAGCGGCGGCAGAAGCGACAGCGACCTTGGCAAAGGCGTCCCAGCGGCGATTGCGCCAGGCAAGAACGAATAATGCGCCTAACAGGAATACTGGCCACAGTTTGAAGGCGGTCCCCAGTCCGATAAGGAGGCCGGCGAGCCAGGGCCGGTGGCGACTAATGGCCAGTAGCGCGCCAACGGCACAGGCGATAGCGGGTATATCCCAATTGCTAAAGGCATGAATGATAATCAACGGGCTGGCGGCCACCAAGACGGTGTCCCACGTCCGATTTCCCACCAAAAGGAAGACCATGTAGATGACACCGACCCATATGGAGGCCATAACCAAGGCGGTGAGCCCGAAATACCAGCCGGCGGCGGGCACACCTGACCATTCCACGAGCCCATAGGTATGGCGCGCAATCCAGCCCATTGAGCCCTGGAACATGCCCGCCAACACCGGGTATTCCATGTAGCGGGTCAGGCCATCTTCCTGCCAGGAAAAGGCGTAGGGAAAACCCGGTTGGTCAAGACCGCGCCCCGTGTAAAGCGGGACGATGTCGTTATAGCAGAAGGAGGTGTATTGGCGGTTGGCGGACCAATCCACATTGATGGTGCCGTCTTCACCACGGGTACCACCAGCGCAATTCGCCTTGGATAAGAACCCCCTGGCCAAGAAAACCCAGGCTACTGCGATCAACGCGCGCAGCGGGGTCCACCACCGTACGTGACTGCCCCGGGCAAAGCGTCCCCATGGCCCACCCAGGAACTCGATGACGCCTCGTGCCATCGGCTCATCTGCCGCGCACAAGCGTTGTTGGTGGCTCACGCGTACCACTCCTCGCTTAGCCTAAGAGGTCAGCCAGGCCGCCTTCGCGACCAAAGAGATCACCTAAAGACGGCGGCTCGGGCCGAGCCGGTTCATTATTGCCGCCAATGCCCCTGCCATCGTTTCCGTTGGTACCACCGTTGCCCCCCAGGTTCTCGGGCTGCTGCGCCGGGACATCGTAACCCGCATCCGGGGTTTGAACCGGTGCTGGGCTGGTCTCTTCTTTTGGAGCACCATCCTGGGTTGGGCCAACATAGTTCTGCGTACCCCGCCCCCCGGTACTGCCGCCGGGGGTATAGGCCGAAGCGCCACCGCCAGCAGACACCGTGCCGAAACGGACTGGGTAAGCGGACGGGAATTGCTGGAATTCTTGGCCCGCCAAGGAGTTATCCAACACTGACTTCCAAATCTTAGTCGGCGCGCCAGCACCGTACATAATGCCGCCGTACTGGTCGAAGATGGCCGAGGTATTATCCGCAGTACCAACCCACACAGAGGTAGCAAGCTGCGGGGTAGCACCGACCATCCACGCGTCCTTGTTAGTTCCAGAATCACCCAGCTGGGTCGTACCGGTCTTAGACGCCGAAGCGCGTCCGCCCGCCAGTGAGCCATTGGACCAGGCTGCCACCGGCCCCATGGCCTCAAGAACGTTATTGGCCACATTGGCAGAAACGCGGCGCTCGCCCTCATCGTCAGGGTGTTCATATAAAACCTCCCCAGCGGCATTTTCTACGCGCTGCACAAAGTGCGGGTTGTGCCAGACACCTCGGTTCGCGAGGGTAGCCATCGCAACTGCCATGTCCAGCGGGCGGGACTGATACTGACCCAAAACCACGCCTTCGAAAGGTTGCTTGCCGTTTTCCGTTAGTGTCTTTTCAATACCCGGAAGCGAGCGGGCAACGCCCAAGGCGTGGGCCATATCCGCGGTGTCTTGGGTACCGTTTTTCAGATCGCTCTGCAGGCGCAGGTAGGAGGTGTTCAGGGACTGCTTGGTGGCCTCGCGCAGGTCGCATACACCACAGCCGCCGCCCACGTTGGTGACCACATTGGAGCCCGGCAGTTGATACGGCGCGGAGGAGTAGTTGGTATCCAAGCTAATCCCCTGCTGCAGCGCAGCGGCAAGCGCCATAATCTTAAAGGTCGAACCGGTCTGCAGCGGAGAGTTGGCGTAGTCCCAACCGTTAGAATCATGCCCACCAAAATAACCGCGCACTGCCCCCGTCTTCGGGTCGATGGTCACAGAGGCCGCGCGCGCATCCTCCTGCAGCGGTGCCAGCTGGGTATCGACTGCCTGAATCGTGTTATTTTGCACGTTCATATCGATAGTGGTGGTAATGCGCAGTCCGCCAGTAGAGACCTGGTTTTCCGTAATCCCCACCTCCTCTAGCTCGCGGATGACCTGGTCCTTGATGTGGCCGTTAGCACCCGGGGCTTCCGTATATGCCGAATACTCAGAGGGATCACGGGTTTCGGGGAAGACCATTCCATCACGCTCTTGCTTGCTGAGATCACCCATGTCCACGAGTCCGTCGAGCACGTAGTTCCACCGATTTTCGGAACCTTCTTGGTTCACGCGCGGGTCCAGCCCAGACGGCGACTGAATAATGCCGGCGAGCATGGCGCCTTCCTCCGGGGTGAGGTCCTTAGCGTCCTTATCAAAGTAGGCGTTGGATGCGGCCTGGATGCCGTAGGCATTGCGGCCGAAGTAGACCGTATTGAGGTAGGCGTTAAGTATGTCCCTTTTTTCCCACTCGTTGGTCATCTTGATGGAATAGATAAGCTCGCGCGCCTTGCGCACGTAGGAGTATTCATTGCCCACCAGAGTGTTTTTCACGTATTGCTGGGTAATCGTTGAACCACCACCAGCGGTATCATTGCCGGTGACTTTACCCAGTACCGCGCGGCCCAAACCGGTGAAGGAAAAACCGGAGTTGTCCCAAAAATCGCGGTCCTCTGCGGCGAGCACGGAGTCCTGGACAAAGACGGGGACCTCATCCAAGGTCACGTGCGTGCGGTTGCCTTCCGGCGGTACCAAGCGCGCCAGCTGAGTGTCATTATCGGAAGCAAAGATGGTAGAAACCTGGTTATTGGCCAACTCTTTGGGCTCCGGAACGGTGTATTGCGAATAGGCATACGCAAAAAGGCCTGCAGGCACTGCCACAAAAACCAATAGGAGGGCCATAACGACCCACGGCCAGATACGGCGCTTTTTGGGTTCTTCGCCTTCTTTGCGGCGGTCCACCTTAGTGGACTCGCCAGTAGATTCCTTCTTGGTCACTGATCCGTGTCCTCATTCATCCCTGGTAACAAACTAAATAATTGCAGCTTACTGCCTAAAGCGGCGCGTCGAAAACTAACACGCGTTAAAAGCAGTTGCAGAACGCAATAAATGATTCCACCCGCAGTGCCGGCAGACCTCCACCTCATGCACGGTAAATTCCAGGCCCTCACCGACAAATTCCGCTATTTCTTTCTCGCTACGGGCACTCCCGGCGCGCCGACCTAGGCTCTCGCCATATACCCACCGAGTCAGGCGCAAGTTCTCACCGCAGACCGGGCACGGCTTATCCATGGTGCGGCCATGGTGCTCGGCGGCTGCGCGGAGGAGGAAGTCTGCATCGCACACCTCATCGCGCGCCAAGTGCCCGGCACGGTATTCGCGGACATGCTGAGCGCGCTCCCACTCGTGGGAAAGCTCGTGCTTAAAGGCAACGGAATTCACCCGCATTATCTTTATTTCCTTTTCTTGCTCGATCCCTGGCGTTACGTAGCGCAGTCACCACACTGCAAAGAATTAATAAAGGAGCATAGTGCGTCTGGCACAGGAAAGGAGGCCATCGTTTGTCAACACCCTGACCGCCTTCTTCGCTTCCGACCCAGGGTGGGCAGATAAGTTTGCGGGCGCCGATCTGCTCGTCGTGAGCGATAGCAACAAGTCCTAGGCGGGTACGAGCATTGCCCACCGCGTGGTGGCCAAATACTTTAAAGACCCAATCCCTGACCTATAACGTGCACAATTGGCATATCACTAGCAAACGCACAAATCCCAACGCACACATCCGCCAGTCGGACCAAATGAAGTGGCTGAATGAACGCAAATGGGCTTATGCCCGCTCGGAAGGCGCCATATTCGGCAAGGTCCCGCTGAATCTCGAATACAAGCATGAGAAGTGAAATTCCCAAGCTCTGTCGGCATATCTATGCCGTTCGCACCGCCAACATCGCCGTGAACCGCAAGCTAACCGAAACGGCACTTTCCGCCTCCTCGTACCTGAGGAAATCTCCTCCAATAATGCAGGCTGGCAAGATTGTGCGCAACGAACTGGAAGATTTTATTAAGGGAAGCTAATTTTTTCGTCGCGATACTACCGCCGGGAAGTAGGGCACGATAGAATTTAGTTCTATGAAGCAACACCATGATGAGACGGATCCACCTCCGCAGTCCCCGTCCAGCTACGACGCCGCGGTAGAGGTAGCACGGGATATTCAACCGGCGCTCAATAAGTTAATCCTTATTTTCCAGCGCACCGCAGAGGGTTCATCCCTAACTACCTCGCAGGTCTCTATTATGAACCAGTTGCGCTTGCGTGGGCCTTCCCGCGTATCCACCATCGCCCAGGCAGAGCTTATCCGCATGCCCACCGCTTCCAACGCGCTATACCAGCTAGAGCGGCGCGGATTCGTGGAACGCCGTCGCGACGAGGAAGATCGCCGCGGCGTGTTGGTCGCGCTCACCCGGTTGGGCGAATCCGAATTGTCCGTCGTTTCCGGGCAACGCGCCTCAGCACTTGCGGAAATTATGCGGTGGCTGGAGCCGAAAGATTTGGCCACCGCGCGCGAGATGAGCTCGGTCATTTCCAAGCTGGCGGATGTCTACCGCCCCACAATGGATAGTGATTAGCCAGCTCGCGGCCGCATGCAATTTTAGTTTTGCGCCCGCAACGGGTGATAATGAAGCGTAGTACTCACTACTCTTTCGCATACATATTCATCCTATGGGCAATAAATCTAAACAACCGCTGCTGCCGACCCTGCACAAAGGCTCGGTTGAAGAGCCATTGCGCGTGCTCATTTCGTGGAGCCCTTCCTCCTCCGGTACGGAGCCCCTCGATTTCGCCGCATGGCTATCGCGCACCGCGGTGATAGAGGTACGCGTTATTTCTACGGTTTTCCAACCGTGGACTACGACATCATTGTCCAAACTGGGTGGGAAATACAAGAAGTGGTTTAAAGAGCAGAAGAAGGTGTGCGCATCAGCCACCGCTACAGCCCTCACGGAGGCAGGTATCCCGGAAAAGTACTGGGACGATACGCCTTCTGTGCTTGTCGATGGCCCCTCTCGCCCCCAACTCCTTACTGAGATGGCCCAAGACTTTCACGCCGATCTCATACTTTTAGGCCCCAACCAGGCCGCCCCCAAGGGCCGGTTTTTTCCCGGTTCCACCGCGGATACCCTCCTGCACTACTCGCCGCGGCCCTTAGGGCTTATCCCACGCAAGGCCAAATTATCGAAGCACGGCGTAACCCGCTTTAATTTTGTCATTACGGAACGTGGCAACCGTGCGGACAGGGAGTTATTGGCCGCAGCCGAGCTGGCGGATCATTGGAATCTCCCCTTGCGCATTCTGGCTTTCTCAGCGGATGATCTGCTGCATTCACCGTCGAACGATAACAGCGATATTGCGCTCAAACTCACCGGCGAGTGGCACGAGGATTCATTGGCTATGCTCGACAGGGCCCGCGACCGCATCCAAGATTCCTTCCCCGAGGTCGAGGTCACCTCCGAAATCGGCTCCGGCGCCGGATGGTCCGGAGCAGTCGATTCGCTCAAGTGGAAAAAGGGCGATCTTATGTTAATGGCCTCTACCCCACAAGGCCCCATCGCGCGGGTCTTTTTGGGTTCTACCGCAACCGAATTACTGCCTCATATTCGCGTACCGGTACTCATTCACCCCGCGACCGCCTAAACTTGAATGCATGAGCTCGCACCCAGAGCACCCCGAAAACGACCTGACGACCGACGCTGATTATGCCAACTTGCGCCGACCCGAGCCGCAAAACTTCGATGATCTGGCAGATGAGCCCGATCCCGTCGAAGTGGCCGCCGCCAACCGGCGCTCCACCCGGCAAGCCATCTGGTACATGGTGTCCGTGCTGGTCATCTCCGCGCTGTACGGCTTCGGCATTGCGCTCTTTTCGCGCCTTAGCGGCGGCCCCCTGTGCGAGCACGGCACTGCAAGCTGGCTGTGCACCGATGGGCAAAGAAACTTCTTTGCCATTTCTACCATGGTTATCCCGCTGCTGGGCATGATTGGCTGCGCGATGATTATGGTGCGCAAGCTGCGCCGCTACCTGCGCTGGCGCGGCTGGATGGCGATTTTTTGGGTGGTGGCCTTTAATTTCATGATGTGGGCCATTAACGATATCCAGCTTCTTCTGGTTGACTCAGCTGCCTCATAAAATATCGAACGAGCCTGACCCCCCGAAATTAGACACGTCGGCGATCAGATCTTAGATCTCGTCGTGCCCCACAAGTCGAGCGTGTCAAGTTGTTTGTGTGTGGGGTTAGGTTTATAGGTATTTGTCGAAGCGGTCGGGAAAGGCCACGGCCATGTGGTTGATGGCTTGTTTCCAGCCGGATACTCGTGCTCCTTCCACGAGCCTGCTGGCTGTAGCTGAGGCCCGTTTGCCTTGTTTCGCCCTCTTGGCAGCTCTTCTGTCTTCAATAGTGCAGATCATCAACCACAACGTCTTTAACGCGGAATCATCATTAGTAAATTGGACCCGGTTACGCGTGGCTTTACGCAGCTGGTTGTTAAACGATTCAATCGAATTCGCCGTCATAGATAACCTTCCTGGCTGCTGGAGGAAACTGTAAAAATGGCACGAATCTATCCCACGCATCCTCCCAGACCTTGACCGACTGAGGATACTTCACACCCAGTTCAGAGGCTTCACATTCGTCTAAAGCAGCCTGAGCTGTGGATTCATCAGCAGCCGTATACACCTTCTTCAACGCTGCCGATACGCTCTTTCGGTCACCATAGGCCACCCACCGATTAGCTGCGCGAATTAAGTGCACGATACAGGTCTGCACCATAGAGTTTGGCCATGTTGCCTCCACTGCCTGCGGCAAGCCTTTCAGCCCGTCACAGCAGACGATAAAGACGTCCTTGACCCCACAGTGAGAAAGATTGGCGCATACCTGTGTGAAGTGTCCCAGGTTTTGTTCCGTTTGAGTAGATGGGAAAATCTGGAATATGCCAAGAAAATTTGACCAAGATGCGAAGGACCGTGTGGTCCGTCTCGTGGAAGACCGCATCTTGGCGGAAAACAT
>NZ_REGE01000026.1 GCF_003688935.1 Corynebacterium macginleyi
CCGGCGTCGTCGCCACTCGTCCATCGGGATGGTAAGCCCCGTCGATTTCGAAGCCCAGCTCGCTGATCAAAATTGTAATAAGAAAGCCGCTGCTTAACCCCTAAGCAGCTTAACAACGTGTCCACGACTTGCGGGTAACCCCAGCTTTAGCAAACGGCGTCGATGCATTACTACCAGGCGTAAGCCTGGTCACCGCGTCATGTCAGATCTAGTAGGCCGCAAGTTCACAGCTAATGAGCCAAATCGTGTGTATGTCGGCGACATCACCTACCTGCCCTGTAAGGGTGGCAAAAACATGTATTTGGCCACAGTCATTGACACTTCATTCACGCAAACGTGCAGGATATGACATTCGCAGACCACATGCGTGTCTCACTGGTCATCGATGCTCTATCCCGCGCACATGGTGTGCGTGGCAGTCTTGACGGGGCCATTTTTCATTGACGATCACAGCAGTGTGTATACCTCGCAAGCGTTTAGGAGCTATTGCTCGTCGTTGGGTGTGCGCCAGTCCATGACAGCGGTAGGAACGAGTGCTGATAGAAGCCCTAGCAGAGTCATTTAACGCCGCCTTAAAGCGGGAAGTACTGCGAGAGCGGAAAGTTTTTGACGATCCGATGACCTGCCGGCAGGACGTCTTCCGGTGGTGCATGCGCTTATAACACGCGCCGGCGGCACTCCTGGTGCAACCTTGTAGCCCCTGATGTCTTTGAAACCGAGACTTCAGCTACGTGGACCAAAGCAGCATAGCTAGCCCCCGATGTGTCCACTTTCCGGGGGTCAGGCCCAAGCTTGTTCCGAGTTGATTAGCACAAGGGTACTAGACGATCCACTCTTGAATAAGAGTGCAAAATAGTTTGCGTCTGCCTGCGGATAGTGGCATCATCGAGCTTCACTATTGACCTCAATTATCGTATCTAAAGAACGATACAGAAAAACCAGCAAGTGTGGTCGCTATGATGAATTCAGGATAAATTCTCCATTCTATTACTTCCATAGAACCCACTCTGATAATGCCAAGTGCAAAAACTAGTGCGCTGGAGGCTGCGAGAGCCCATGCAAGTCGCCGAGCTGTTGAATTTCTTTTTTTCACACCTTAACCTTCCACTTGCTATGATGGTTTCCCTCGAAGGGATAGGTTTCTAGCATTTCGCGGACACAGCGGCTAAAAATCCGCTTGAACCAAGTCCCCACATTGCCAATGCGAGAGCCTTGCCGTGGAATCCAGCTTTGGAAACGACCTTTGTCGCGTAGGTCCATCCTCCTGAATGAACCAGATCGACTGCCCACACTAGCATGGTGCAGGCGAACCCAGAGACTCCTCCGCTTCGCACGGAGACTCCGCCTTATTTCGCCTCGGGTGGGAAAACCTGGATTACGTGAGCTTCCCCTGTCTCGTCAATGAGTATCGATTGGCCAGTTTCGGCATTGAAAGAGCCTCAGATCTCTTTTCCGTCCTCATGGAAGATAACCTCTCCATTTTCTAGGTGAGTGACGGTTGTTTCTGGGTCTTCTTCCTCATGTATTGGAGAAGAATGAATTGAATCTGCAGAAGGGACTGGTTTTGCATTGGCGATTCCTGTTCCTGCAAAAGGAATCACTAATGCCAAGCTTAAGCGGCCCTTCCGTGGGGTTGCCCGCAAATCGTGGACACGTTGTGGAGCTACCTAGTGGTTAGGCAGCTATTTCTTCTTCGTTTCTGGTTTGGGTGGTGTGGTTCTCGAAGTCGACGGGGCTGACCATCCCGAGGGCTTTAGTGCCGGCGCCGACGGTTATAGACGACTTCAACCCAGTAGGCAACGGCCTTGCGGGCGGAATCACGGGTTGGCCAGCGCTTCCGGTCGTAGAACTTAAGTTTTCAGCGTCGACCAGAACGACTCAGCCATCGCATTATCGAAACACACCCCAGTACGCCCCACCGACTGAGCAACACCTAGGTTGCGGCACACTTCCCACAGCTTCTCGCTGGTGAATTGCGTCCCCCTATCGGCGTGAAACACCAGCCCGTCAGGAACATCACCGCGCAGTGTGTGCGCCATCCGCACCGGCCCGCTCAACCAGGTAAGTATCTTGAACGCTATCCATAGCCCAGCCCAGCACTCTGCGGGAATGGCGGTCGCGAACTGCGCATAAGTACAACCAACCCTCGCCGGTGCGCAGGTAGGTAATATCTGACATCCATACTCGATTGAGCTCGCCGGTATCAAACATGCGCTTGACCAGGTCAGGAAGACTTGACTTACGTTTAGATTGAATCGTTGTCACGGGCACAAAAGCACGCGGTGAAATCCCTTCAATTCCCATCACACGCATCCGCTTAGCCACAGTCTTGCGATTCACACTGATCTGGTAGCACTCGGCGAGTTCTGCGGTGATTCGCGGGGCACCATAGACCTCGTCGGAGTCTTTTTCAGATCTGATGAATCTTGCGATCAACATCATCATAAAAAGATGTCCGATCATCTTTTCCGGATAAGCGTTGCTGCTGCATATGGGCCCATGTGTAGTATCCAGACCGGGACACCTTCAACAAGCGTGCCATGCGTTTGATACTGAAATTCGCCTTGCTCTGGCCACATTAATTCGAACTTTTCTTCTCGCGTTGCTGTGCGGCGAAAAAGGCTGTCGCTTGTGACAAAAACTCATTATCCATCTTGGCTTCTGCCAGCTCACGACGCAGACGAGCATTCTCAGCACGAAGATCCGCCTCGCTTAGCCCATCGGAGGCTCCTCGGCGTTCGCGCTCATTTTTTACCCACCGGCCTAAAAGGCCTGGTGCGACACCAATCTCCTTGAGCTGCATGAGCAATCGGGCGATGCGATTCGATTACTAGGTTAGCCGCTTCACGCCGGTACTCCGGCGTGTACTTCTTGCGTTGTTGACTCATAATGAACATCCTCTCTTACGGACACACGATCCGCACAAATAGGGTGTCCACCAAACGAGGGTAACCTCAGATACGATAATTGAGGTCAATAGTTGAAGCATCGATGATGCCACTATCCGCAGGTAGACGCAAACTTTTTGCACTCTTATTCAAGAGTGGATCGTCTAGTACCCTTGCGCTAATCCACTCGGAACAAGCTTGGGCCTGACTGAAGTGCCCCGGGCTTACTCCTGCTTGGTATGCCATTGCTTCCCGCATTTCGTCGGCAGCGTAGCCTAACCGATTAGCGGTTAGGGTGGAGGAATGCTTTTTGATTCGCTGCCGCGGCCGAATGCGTATGTCGCGCCGGGCGTGGGGCACGTGCCGGGATGGGTGGGCATAAGCAAGCAAAAGGCCCTGGTAGAAGAGACGCGGGAGATTGCTCGCGCGTATGCGCATACACCGATGGCGATGGTGCAGCCGCGGCTGAGATCCGGCGGGCAGATGAGTGTATTTCAGCTGCATCTTGGCCGGTATTGGCATTATCCCAGCTACCGATATGTGGACAATATGGAAGGCACGGTGGTGCCGCCGGTGCCGGATAGCCTGCGGGAATTGGCCCCGGCGGCGCTGCGGCAGGCGGCGCAGGTCGCCCCGGAGCTAGAACCATGGGTGGAAACCTTCGTGCCAGAGATGGCACTGGTGAATTATTATCCGCCCGGCTCGGCTATGGGGATGCACGTGGATGATTCTGAGGAATCGTCAGCACCCGTGATTTCGCTTTCGATTGGGGATGAGGCCCTTTTCCGCATAGGCCATACCGAAAATCGCACTAAGCCCTGGAACGATGTGACTTTGTGCTCGGGTGATTTGGTGGTTTTTGGCGGGCCGAAGCGTTTTGCTTACCACGGGGTGGTGCGGGTAAACGATGGCACGCTGCCGAAGGGTTGCGGGCTGCAGGAAGGCAGAATCAATATCACCATCAGACAAGTTTCGGCGAGCGCGGTAGGCTAGGGCGCGTTACATAAAGGTTGAAGGAAAGAGGTTTTCTTATGTCCCGAATTGGCATCATTGTCGGCTCCACCCGCGATAAGGCGGCAGGCCAGGCAGTAGGCGAGTGGATCAATGACCTCGCCCAAGGCCGCGAGAACGGCGTGGAGTACCAGCTATTGGAGCTCAAGAAGTTCAATGTCCCCATCCTCACCAGCGAGGTTGTTCCGGCTGCGGCGAATAAGCAGTACGATGACGCCAATGTGCAGGAGTGGTCGAAGGCCGTCGATGCCTGCGATGGCTTCGTCTTCGTGACCCCGGAGTACAACCACTCGGTACCTGGCGCGTTCAAGAATGCCTACGACTCGCTCGGCGCGGAATGGGCCGGCAAGCCCGTGGCCTTCGTGGGCTATGGTTCCGTCGGCGGCGTGCGCGCAGTAGAGGCATGGCGCACTGTCGTTGCTAACTTCTCCATGCCACAGCTGCGCAACCAGCTGGACTTTAATATCTTCACCGATTGGAACGATGGCGAATTCCGCCCCAGCGATGACTCCCTTGAGCGCGCTAACTCCCTGCTTTCTGAGCTCGAGGATGCGCTTTAATTAAAAGCCCTGCACCGTGCCGCGCGCTGCGTAGCATGAGGTGTATGAGTGAAAAGAAAGTAGCAGTAGTAACCGGCGCCTCCTCTGGCATTGGGGAGGCCACCGCGCGCTCTTTGGCCAAGGACGGCTGGCACGTCGTCGTTGGCGCGCGCCGCACAGACCGCCTGCAGCAACTTGCTAATGAAATCGGTGGCGAGGCTTATGAGCTGGACGTTACCTCCGATGTCTCCGTCTCCAAGTTTGTCTCCCATCTCGAGCGCGTAGATCTTTTGGTCAATAACGCCGGCGGTGCCAAGGGCTTGGAGCCGCTTGTTGAAACCTCCATCGAGGACTGGCAGTGGATGTACGAGACCAACGTGCTTGGCACCGTGCGTATGATTCAGGCGCTTATGCCCAAGCTAGAGCGGGTGCCGGATCTCTCCGGGCTGATTATCAACGTCGGTTCCATTGCCGGCTGGACGGTGTACGAAGGCGGTTCCGGCTATAACACCGCTAAGCACGGCGTGCGCGTGATTTCCCGCGCGCTGCGGCTAGAAAATCACGATGTGCGCGTTACTGAGATTGATCCTGGCCGCGTGGCCACGGATTTTTCCTTGGTGCGCTTCAAGGGCGATGAAAAGCGCGCGGCCGCGGTCTACGATGGCCAGCTCAACCTCGTGGCAGAGGATATCGCCGAGGCCATCCGCTGGGTTGCTGCCCAACCTGCCCACGTCAACGTGGATACGATGACCATCAAGCCGCGCACGCAAAGCTAAGGCCCCGCGGGCCTCTGCAAAGAGCTGCGGCGGGGCGGGGCCTTAGGCTTTATGGTCTTGCTTGCGCCTTTTACTGCAGACCAAACTGATCCCATGCGGCAGGGTTCAGGTTCTGATACACGTGCTTGTGCTCTTGGTATTCGGCAAGGCCGGTGGGGCCTAGCTCGCGTCCGTTGCCGGATTGCTTGTAGCCGCCCCATTCCGCCTGCGGCAGGTAGGGGTGGAAATCATTGATCCAAATGGTGCCGTGGCGCAGGGCGCAGGCAACGCGCTCGGCGCGGCCGGCATCGGAGGTGTACACCGCGCCGGCAAGGCCATACTCGGTATCGTTGGCGATCTCGATGGCCTCTTCTTCGGTAGTGAAGGTTTCGATGGTCACGGTCGGGCCGAAGGCCTCGTCGTGGACGCAGTCCATTTCACGGGTAGCGCCATCAATAACCGTGGGCAGGTAGTACACGCCCTGGCCCAGATCCGTAGTGCCGGTGCCGTGCTGGCCATTGGTATCTTCGCTGGTGGCGGCGCGGCCACCGGTGAGGATCTGCGCGCCTTGTTCGCGGGCCTTGTCCACGTAGGCTGCCACCTTGTCGCGGTGCTCGGCCGAAATGAGCGGGCCGGTCTCCGCCTTGTCATCGGTAGGCCCACCGATCTTGATCTTCTTGGCTCGCTCCACCAGTGCGGCAACGAACTTATCGTGCAGGGATTCTTCCACCACGATGCGCGAGCCGGCCGAGCAGACTTGGCCAGAGTGGAAGAAGGCACCGTTGAGCGCGTTATCTACGGCGACGTCGAAGTTCGCATCGGCGAAGATAACGTTCGGGTTCTTGCCACCGAGCTCTAGCGCGGTGCGCTTGACGGTCTCGGCCGCGTTCTTGGCAATTAGCTTGCCGGTCCCGAGTCCGCCGGTGAAGGAAACCATGTCCACGTCGGGGTGCTGGGAGAGCGGATTGCCGCAGTGAGCGCCGGAGCCAGTGATGAGGTTGCCCACGCCGTCCGGTAGGCCGCATTCCTGCAGCGCTGCCATGAGCAGCATGGCGGTATGCGGGGTTAGCTCCGCTTGTTTGAGCACGAAAGTGTTGCCGGCGGCAAGTGCTGGGCCGACCTTCCAAGACACCTGCAGCAACGGGTAGTTCCAGGGGGTAATGAGGCCGCAAACGCCTACCGGTTCGGTATCGATGCGCGAGCGCAGGTTGGGATCTTGCGGGTCGACCACGCGGCCGGCTTGGTGCTGGGCCAAGGTGCCGAAGTACTCGAAAGCATTCGCAATATCGTCCATATCGCCCAGGGATTCCTCATACCGTTTCCCGGTATCGGCGGACTCGGCTTGGGCGAAAAGTTCCTTGTGTTCCCGGATGAACTCTGCCAGGCGGATGACGATCTTGCCGCGCTCGGCGGAGGGAGTTTTAGCCCACTCGCCCTTATCGAATGTTTCACGTGCAACCTGAATGGCACGCAGGGTATCAGCTTCGGAAGCCTCGGAAACGACGCCGACGGTAGAGCCATCGGCAGGACAGATAATTGTGCGGGTGTCGCCATCCTGGGCGGCCTCCCACTGGCCGTTGATAAAGAGCGACTTTGGGGTCTTTCCAGAGTGTACGCCCTGGAGCAGTTCGGTGGTCGTGGGATCAAACAAAGTGTTCTGAGTACTCATAGTGTAAGCGACCTTTCTCTTATTGAGGCGGTATCGTCTGCCAGTTTAACTATCTTCGCGCCACGTGCGTTCCGGCTCGGCATCATCGGAGACATCGGAATCGCCCGGCTCGTTTTGCTGCATGTAGAGGAATGCCAGGTGGCGCTCGTACAGGTCTAGTACGTTGTTGATGATCTGGTTTTCGGAGTAGCCGTAAACGTCATAACCCAGCGAACCGGTCATGTCATAGACCTCAAGGCGATAGTACTCGCCGTCGCCCTCGCTGAAGTCCGGGCGCTGCGCCGAAACTGGGAAGAGCTGGTAGCGGAATTTTCGCTCATTGTGCAGCCGAACCTCGAGGTCAAGCTGGGGTAGCTCGGCATCGGGAAGCTCACTGGTGAGCAAAATGGCGTCGTAGCCGCGGGTACGCATTTGGGTAGCCACCTGCTCGAGAGCGTAGGTGGCGGTTGTCCGCAGGTAGTCATCCATGTCGTGCTTGGTGGGGAAGCAGTTGGCGCGGTCCAAGCGGTTCTTCCACAGGTTGGAATCGCTTGGTACGCGCTCGGTGCGGCTGCTGATAGCACCGTGCAACGCGGTTTTTCGGGCCTCGCGTTGGACGATCTCCAGGCGTAGCGACTTCCACAGTGAGAACATGATGAGGTAGACCACGAACGCGAAGGGTAGACCCATGACCACGGTCGCAGACTGCACGGTGGCAATGCCATCGAGCTGCAGCAGTGCCAAAGTGAGCGCGCCGACGGTAATAGACCAGAAAATGCGCAGCCACCGGGCACCGTCCTGCCGGTTATCCGTAATGCGGGAGGTGAAGTTGGACATGACCAGCGCACCGGAATCCGCCGAAGTGATATATAGCAGCAGCCCGATGAAAGTGGTTAGGAAGATAACGATCGCGGAGCCGGGGAATTCCTGGAGCATGTCATAGAACCCCTGCTCGGGAACATTAATGGCGTTTTCCGCAAATTCGGGATAGTCACCGGAGCGCACCATGTCCAAGGCGGTATTGCCAAAAAAGGACATCCACATCAGGATGAACAGGAAGGGGAAGGTCAGCGTGCCCAGGATGAACTGGCGCAGCGTGCGGCCGCGAGAAATGCGGGCCAGAAACAGGCCGACGAAGGTCGCCCAGGCGATCCACCAAGCCCAGAAGAAAAGGGTCCAGGATTGCATCCAGGTATCCACGCTGGCTTGGTCCTCAGCAAAAGCGAAGGTCTCTAGCGTCCAGGAGGGAAACTTGGAGGCATAGTCACCGATATTGGTAACAATAGCGTCGAAGAGGTAGGCGGTTTTGCCAAATACCACGACATAGACCATCAGCGCGATGGCTAGGTACACGTTGAGCTCGGAGAGTAAGCGAATACCTTTATCCACCCCGGATACGGCCGATAACGTGGCAATACCCACCGCGACAATAATGAGCGCCGATTGCAGCCCCAGCCCTTGCTCGATGCCAAAGATGAGGTGGAAGCCATAGGATAGCTGCACCACGCCGATGCCCAGGGATGCGGTGACACCAAAGATGGTGCCCAGCATGGCGGCAATGTCCACGGCCGAACCAATGGGCCCATGCACGCGCTTGCCGATGAGCGGGTACAGCGCCGAGCGAATAGCCAACGGCATATGCAGGCGGTAGGCGAAGTAACCAAAGGCCATGCCCATTAACGCATAGAGTGCCCAGCCGGTAAGCCCGTAGTGGAACATGGCGTAGACTACGGCCTCTTTGGCAGCCTCCATGGTTTCGCCCTGGCCCACCGGCGGATCGATGTACATCGTGACCGGCTCGGCCACGGCAAAGAACATCAGGTCCACGCCGATGCCGGCGGCAAAGAGCATGGATACCCACGAAAAAGTATTGAATTTGGGCCGCGAGTGGTCCGGTCCCATACGGATGTTACCGGTATTGGAAAACGCGATGTAGAGGACAAAGACCACGGCGATGGTGGCGGTCAGGACGTAGAACCATCCCAAGTTCGTGCCGATCCATCCGGTGACGCTAGCGAGTGTATTCGCCGCGGATTCCTGCCCGAAGCCCGCATACAGGGCCATGGCGATAATCAGGACGCCGGAAATGATGAGGACCGGCCAGTTGGGCTTGGGTGCGGCCACCTCATCAGCACCGACATCATTGCCGGTTTCCGCCTTGTAGCTGCCGACGATGGCGCGTACTTGGTTGCGTGGTTTAGAGTCCTTGTTTCTAGTCGTGCGGGACTCCTCATGGTTATGCGGACCAAGCTTAGCCATTTACTTCTCCTAGTCTTGATCGATTAAGTGCCGAATCTTTCGCAAAAGTGCGCCCGCAGCCCCTGAAAAGGAAAAGTGAGAGATAGGTTGGTGGCATAAATCATATGCGGGCAATCTATGCGGAAAGACACCGGATTTCATCTCCATAGATGCATACCCTAACACCGTAAATATACATTAATCTGGGAAAACGTCTACCAGATGTGTATCCTGGGGTCGCTATTGTGCATAACTGAAAGCGGAAAATTCAGATTTTTGCGCACGCTACAATGGGTTTACCCGAAATAGATCTGCTCGAAATACGGCGAGAACTATGTGTGATACGACTCACAGAAGGAAGGGGATTTATGAGCATTCTGGATAAATTTACTAAGAAGCGCTCGACAAAGAAGGCTACGGATGAAGTAAGCGATGTGGTCGTCGTTGGCGGTGGCTCTGCCGGCTCGGTCATCGCGGCTCGCTTGACCGAAGATAAAGACACCCGCGTGCTCGTTCTTGAGGCCGGCCGCCCGGATTCCCTATGGGACCTATTCATCCACATGCCGTCTGGCTTCTCTTTTCCTATCGGGGCAAAGAACTATGACTGGATGTATGAATCCGATCCGGAACCGGAAATGAATGGTCGCCGCATCTATCATGCCCGCGGCAAGGTGCTTGGCGGTTCCTCTTCCATCAACGGCATGATCTATCAGCGCGGCAACCCCATGGACTATGAAAAGTGGGGCCAGAACCCGGGCATGGATAAGTGGGATTTTGCTCACTGCTTGCCGTATTTCAACCGCATGGAAACCGCCGCTGCTGCGGATGACGATGATCCGCGCCGTGGCCACGATGGCCCGCTCTACTTGTCCCGTGGACCAGCAACCTCCCAGCTTTTCCAGGCACTATTCAAGTCGGTACAAGAAGCAGGCTATAACCTGACCAATGACGTCAACGGTTACCGCCAGGAAGGTTTTGCCCCTTTCGACCGAAATATTAAGCACGGCAAGCGGTGGTCTGCTGCCCGTGCCTACCTGTATCCCAACCAAGACCGCGACAACCTCGAGGTACGTACTCGCGCCTTTACTACCAGGATCCTCTTTGAAGGCACCAAGGCAGTGGGCGTGGAATACGAGTGGCAGGGTGGAACTCACCGCGTCTACGCTGACAAGATCGTCTTGTCCGCCGGAGCCATCAATACCCCGCAGCTGCTAGAGGTCTCTGGCGTGGGCGACCGCGAGATTTTGGAAAAGCACGGCATCGATGTGGTCAAGCACCTGCCGGGCGTGGGCGAAAACCTGCAGGATCACCTTGAGGTCTACATCCAGTACGAAACCACCAAGTCCACCGCTTCCTCCCAGCCCTACCTGAATAAGTGGCGTTGGCCGTTCATGGGTTTGCAGTGGCTGTTGACGAAGAAGGGCCCAGTGGCCACCTCGCACTTTGAGGGCGGTGGTTTTGTGCGCTCCAACGACGATGAAGCCTACCCCAATTTGATGTTCCACTTCTTGCCCATGGCGGTGCGTTATGACGGCCAAAAGGCTGACGTTAAGCACGGCTTCCAGTGGCACGTTGGCCCGATGTTCTCCGATACTAAAGGGCACGTGCACATCAAGAGCCCCGATATCCGGCAAAAGCCATCCATCCTCTTTAATTACCTGCGCACCGAGCAGGACCGCCGCGAATGGGTGGAAGCTGTCCGCGTCGCCCGCTCCTTGCTCAATACCCAGGCAATGGAGGAAGTAGGCGCCCGCGAGTTCAGCCCTGGCCCAGAGGTCCAGAGCGATGAGGAAATTCTGGAGTGGGTGCGCAATGATGGTGAGACCGCATTGCACCCATCTTGTACCGCCAAGATGGGCGATGAATCCGATCCCATGGCCGTGGTGAACCCAGAGACCATGGGCGTATGGGGAATTGATGGCTTGTACATTGCTGATGCTTCTGTGTTCCCCTCGGTGCCGAACGGTAATATCTACTCCCCGACGATGATGGTGGGCGAAAAAGCGGCGGACCTTATCGCCGGCCGTAAGCCACTCGAGCCTAATTACGCCCCGTGGTACAAAGCTCACGAGGGTATGCCACTCTACGCTGAGGGCGAAGCAGTCCGCGATCACAAGCACTCCATCCAGGGCGCTGACCATTAAGCAGCCTCCCGCTGGATTGCTCTAGCGCCGCGTTTCCCATTCTTGGGGCGCGGCGCTTGTGCTTGCCGACGTCCCCTTTTCCACCGTTCTTTCCTACACGCTGGGCAAGAGCCATGGCTTAATTTCCTGGCAAGGAATCAGCCCCAAAGGGAATGAAGCGCTAGGGAAAGGAGGGCAGCGATGCTCAGCATTCTCGCTTTAGTCATTAGTATCGTGTTTGCCGTAAACGTTCTCAAAAAGCTCGATGACATGGATGTGCACTTAAAGGAGCTGCTCGCCTCGCGCGAAGATGACGAAACACCGCCGACTTCAAGGAAGGATCACTCCCGGATACCAGCGAAAAGAGATAGTCATTTGGCTATTGGAAAGCTTCGCTACGTGTGGTTTGACCCGTACGCAATGTCCGTGAGTGTCTAGCTTTTGATAGACAACCTGGTGTCAGTGTCTCTGGCCGCAGCCAAATCAGGCTTTGGAACGCACGAGCGTCACAGTGCGCGCTGCTCCGGGTCTATCCGCAATCGCTCGGACGCTAGTGAAATCTGAGATGCTAAGCTCCTTGGTCGGCACATTTGGCGCGAGCTTGTGCAAAGCTCGAAGGATCTCTAAGGAAACAGCGGGCAAACGATTGGTTCCCTCCGCTTTCTCTGCGACGAACCTTGCATAGTCGAGTAGCAAAGGCTGCACCAAAGAGAGTTTTCCGTCTGCTGCCAGTGACTCAAGGAATGTGGCTTGCGCACCGATCCTGATACCCGAAAGTGCCCACCTGCTGCTGCGTGCGCGCGGTATGCCGGGAATCAGGAGGCCCCTTCTCCAAGCTGCGTCAAGTGCATTCCAGCAGTTTTCCAGGTTGTCTGGATGCGCAAGCACTGGCTCAGCCAATAGTTCCATAGCCCGTACTGGACCAAGTGGTTTCGCCGTGAATCCAATAGCCATAATCTTTCGGATGGCCATTGCGGAACCCACCACTTACTCTCACGAGGCTTAGGCTCGAAATCGAACGTTCCTGGACGCAAGTCATGAACTTCCTTTGGATCCTCCACATTTGTGAATACGTGCACCGGCCAGTTAGTCACGAGCTGCTTATCTCTTTCTAGAGAACAAGGCGATGCCCATTCGCAAAGCTTCTCTATCCGTTCATCACCCAATTCCTCCGCCAAAAGAACGAAATGTTCTACATCATCGGTGCTTGCATTGGCAGAGGCAACTGGTACTGCAGTGTAAAGCAATTTGCGGAGCAGCTCGGGGGTGTCATTCCTAAGTCGACGGACTGCCGCATTGAGATCATATAAATCGAGCGCTATTCCAGCCTCATTGAACTCGTCGATTCTTACTTCAATAATCGAATAAGATACAGTGCCGTCGACGCGATCAGGCGTTGATAAGAGCCTAGAGACCCTACCTGCTCTCTGGAAAACCATTCCCTGTGGCGTTCTACGAAGTTCTATATCTTCGCCACGAGAAAACTGGTATGTGTCCTCGAGCCCGTAATCCCCGATAGGTTCACTGGCACCTACCAGCGCAAGGCGCGCCTCCTCATTATTGTGTGAAAATAGTTCGAGGGTTTCTGTATAAAGCTTGTCAAAGAGTAGACCGTCATCTAGATTCCGCCGTACTATCTTTGCCGCGAGCTGTGTTGGGCGTTCTGGCGGGTTCGGCCTGCTGGCCTCCGACTTCGACCAGGTAGGTGCGCTACCTGATGTCGGCTCCACCACTTCCGGCCGCACCTACGCCGCCGTCATGTCCGCCGACACCCTGTTCATCACCATCCCCACAGGGGTGGGTGTGGGCATCAACGTGAAAGTTCTGGAGAACTTCGCCACCCACGTCGCCCTCGCGTTGGGTTGGCAGCCGAATCGCGAAGGGTCAGTCATCGGCTATCCCATCGGCTAATTCTTGCAGGTCGCAGGTCCTTCGCGCGACTGTTAGTTCAGCCCATTTTAAATAGTTCATCGCATACTGTATAGTTCAGCATATGCTGACTATTGCTTCACGCCTCGACGTCATGAACCGGCTCGGCCGGGCCATGGCAGATCCGACGCGCTCCCGAATCCTGATAACCCTACTAGACGGTCCGAGCTACCCGGCGGTGCTCTCGCAAAGCTTGGATCTGACCCGCTCGAACGTCTCGAACCACCTGTCCTGCCTGCGCGATTGTGGCATTGTCGTCGCTGAGCCGGAGGGCCGCAAGACCCGCTACGAAATCGCCGACCCGCACCTCGCGGCAGCGCTCGAAGCGCTGCTCCACGCGACGCTGGCCGTCGACGAGAATGCCCCCTGCATCGACACTGAGTGCTTGGTGCCCGGCTGTGGCGAGAAAGGAGCGGACGCATGAGTGCAGCATGTGGATGCGAACACGAACCCGCCACGGAGATCGACGAGCTCGATCGCCCATGGTGGAAGGACCCTGAGCTACTGCTACCGATCTTCTCCGGCGTGGCCCTCGTAACAGGACTGGCGCTGGAGTGGTCCGACTTGGAGACGCCCGCGACGGTACTGTATTGGGTTGGCCTGCTGTTGGGCGCTTACACGTTCGCGCCTGGAGCGATCCGGAACCTTGTTACGAAGCGCAAGCTAGGCATTGGCTTACTAATGACGATCAGCGCGGTCGGCGCGGTGATCCTCGGCTTCGTCGGAGAGGCCGCGGCGCTAGTGTTCCTGTACTCGATCGCCGAGGCACTGGAAGACAAGGCGATGGAACGGGCCCAAGGCGGACTCCGGGCACTGTTGAAGCTGGTACCGCAGACCGCGACGGTGCTGCGCGACGGCACAGCGGCCGAGGTCGCAGCGAAGGACCTTGAGGTTGGCGAGCTAATGCAAGTGCGCCCCGGGGAGCGGATCGCCACGGACGGCATCGTTCGGTCCGGGCGCTCCAGCCTTGACACCTCAGCGATCACCGGAGAATCCATTCCGGAGGAGGTTGCGCCCGGCGACGAAGTGCCCGCGGGAGCGATTAACTCCGCCGGTGTGCTGGAGGTCGAGACGACCGCAGCTGGAACGGACAACTCGCTGACCACACTCGTGGACCTGGTCGAGCAAGCGCAGGCGGAAAAGGGCGACCGCGCCCGGATCGCCGACCGGATTGCCCAACCCCTAGTACCCGGGGTGATGATCCTGGCGGTGCTGGTCGGCGTGATCGGCTCGCTGCTGGGTGACCCCGGCACGTGGATCACCCGTGCGCTGGTAGTCCTGGTCGCAGCGTCGCCGTGCGCGCTGGCAATCTCCGTGCCGTTGACGGTCGTGGCCGCGATCGGTGCGGCCAGCCAGTTCGGAGTGGTCATCAAGTCCGGCGCGGCATTCGAGCGACTTGGCGGCATCCGTCACCTGGCAGTGGACAAAACCGGAACCCTTACCCGCAACCAGCCTGAGGTTACCGGAGTGGTCCCGGCAGACGGATTCGATCGGACGCAGGTGCTTTCCTTAGCGGCGGCAGTTGAGCGGCAATCGACGCACCCCCTCGCCGCGGCGATCGCGGCAGCGGGGCCCGAAGCGCCCACCGCCTCGGACATCAGCGAGGAGGCTGGGCATGGCATCGGCGGCACCGTCGAAGGCCGACGGGTGCTGGTGGGCAGCCCTCGATGGATCGAAGCCGGACCACTGAAAGCGGACGTTGAGCGCATGGAGTCCGAGGGCCAGACCTGCGTCCTTGTCACCGTCGATGACGCTCTCGCCGGGGCGATTGGGGTCCGCGACGAGTTGCGCCCCGAGGTGCCCGAGGCCGTGCAGGCCCTGCACGCCAACGACGTGGAAGTAAGCATGCTCACCGGCGACAACACTCGCACCGCCCGGGCGCTGGCTGGAATCGCCGGAATCGATGACGTGCGCGCCGAACTGCGCCCGGAGGACAAGGCAAGCATCGTCGCCGAATTCTCCTCCAAGACGTCGACGGCGATGATCGGCGACGGCATCAACGACGCGCCGGCACTGGCGGGCGCGACGGTGGGCATAGCGATGGGAGCGACCGGCTCTGACGCCGCGATCGAGTCCGCTGACGTCGCCTTCACCGGCCACGACCTCCGGCTAATCCCGAAGGCGCTGCAGCACGCCCGCCGAGGCAGCAGGATCATCAACCAGAACATCGTGCTGTCTCTGTCCATCATCATCGTGTTGATGCCACTGGCGATCAGCGGCGTGCTGGGCCTGGCTGCCGTCGTGTTGGTTCACGAGGTCGCCGAAGTGATCGTGATCTTGAACGGCCTGCGGGCTGCGCAAGCAAAACGCTGAGGCTGTGACCGGCAAGTCTCATAAGTGTTAAACCACACACTGATCGGACACACCTTGGGCCAGGCACGTCATTCGAGTTCACGGTCCGCCTCCGTGGAATCGAGACCGTACTCGGCGACCTGGCCCTTCTCGGTACGTGCGGGCACGGGGGCTGTGGGCGAGCCACCACCCGTCACGTGCCTCAGCCGGTCAAGGGCCCTGAGCGCTCCCCGTCTCCAGCGCAGATCGTGCAAGGATCGAACTTGCTCAGGGACCGAGTGTCACTGCGAAACTCTTTTCGTCCCGCAACTTGAATAGTTCAGCGGTCTTGATACCGCGGACATCCATTCGGAGTGCTGCCGAGTCTCATCGACACAGCCCGCGATTACCTGGGCAGTGTGTTTGACAAAGGACCCCATCCCATCAGCGTTGCCGAGCTTTCGCCGGTCTAGTTGCCGGAACCGACTAGATGCAGATTCTTCACCACGGTTTCGAGTTCGCCCCACCGACCACCGCGACCTTAGCGACCCGGAATGGTTAGGGACCGGGGTAGGTCGATGAGTGCCACTAGCGTCAGCGGAAGGTGCCAGGATAGTAGGGCAGGTGCCTGTGGTCGCGACAACGTGTTCCGCCGTGAATTGACCGGCGGTCGAATCTCGGTCGAACATCCCTCCCTTGTGGAACACACTGCGAACGTGCACTGAGCGCCTAACCGGGAGGTCGTACCGTCGTTCGTAGCTTTCCAAATAGTCGATGACATGGCGTGCAGACGGGCACCCCGGGGTACTGCGGCATAGGTCGGCCGGGCAGATTTGAAAACCCCGCGCCCGAAAAGAGCATCAGCTAAGGTCACGTGTACAACCACGCCCCGCCGGGGCCTCCTGGTTATCCAAAACGATAAAATCTAGCTTGAGACGCCGAAGGTAGTACGCCGTAGCTAGGCCGAACTGGCCACCAACGACGACGATCGCCATGTGATGCTCAGCCAATCGATCATCCCTCCATAGTCTCCCGGAAGCGCCGCTCAGTGTCGCTTCTCCCCTCATCGGGCAAATGCCCTTTACGTTGTTAGCAGTTCCGCTTAAGGGAGCCCAGAATTCGTAACTCTGCCCCTGTGCAGGGGCAGGTTATGTTTGTCTGCGTTCCTTTTTGCTTTTCTTTTTCAGGAGCTCTGGAACTAGTCGCTGGCTTCGGTATGGCTTATTTTCGTCCCTGCCTGACAATGATCCGGGGGTGATGCCGCCGAAGGCAGTGACATACTCCAAACTGCTAATAGGAACCTGACCCACATCAAGTGTGTGAGGTCTCAAAGTAATGTGGATGCCAGCGTGAAGTATGTCCGACCACCAGCGATGAAAGAAGTCTCATACTCATTCAACGGGCGTGTCTTCGATTCGTTCCGGTTTTGCGTCCCGCCGTGTACTTACTGTGGTGGTGGGCACCGAGGATTACACGGAACAGGCCATCGCGGCCGGCAGCATCGCTGACATGACCGGGTGACGCGCGTATTAGCTCGGCGTGGTCACGAACCTATCCAATCCTAAGGCGCTCGTCTTCTTTGGTCCGGTTTTCGCGCAGTTTATTCGCCCCGATATGTCGACCACCTGGACCATTGCGGTGGCGGTTATTCTCGTGGCGATGTCCGTGACGTGGTTTTCTTCCCTTGCCCTCATTGTGCGTACGGCATCGCGCTGGATCGCGCACCATTCCGGGGCCATTGACAGTGTTTAGGGACTCATCTTTGCGGTGCCGGGCCTCGTGATGACTGTCGAGAGTGTACTTGAGCTCCTCGGCTAGCGGGGCCAGAGGGTTTCCTAGTAAAAGATAGATTGAGAAGCTACCTAAATCACATAACTTACCTGTTTCGCTGCAGTTGAGAGGCTTCTTATAGTGGCATGCGTTAATCTAATCGCATGCGAGTATGGAGGTGTTAGGTGGCTATTAGCGCCCTGGTGACCTTAATGGGCGTGTGGTTCGCGGCGATGGCCTCGCCGGGTCCGGACGTAGTGCAGATCATTCGCTTAGGTGCGCGCTCTACGCGCGCAGCGGTATGGGCGGCACTTGGTAGCACCACCGGCCTTACCATCTGGACCGTGGCCTCTTTGGCGGGGCTTTCCGCATTGATTTCTGCGCATCCTGGGATCCTCGTGGCGCTGCAAGTCCTTGGTGGCTGTTACCTATTGTGGATGGCCTATAGCGCCATTACCGGCGGAATCAAGGAGCGCCGCGCGCCGGCGACTGTGGTGGGAACCGAAACCCGTGCCCCACAGCCGCGCGGCTTTACGCCGGACGGCATTATCAAGGCGGCCACCGCCTACCGCATGGGTTTTATTTGCGATCTCTCGAACCCCAAGGTGGTCATCTTCTTCGGCGCTATCTTTGCCAATTTCATCGAAACTTTCATGCCACGCTGGATACAAAAGCGCGCGAACTACGATTTGGCCGCCTGACTGGTTCACTTCCGGCGGTTGAAGATCACTTGCCAATCTTCTGGGAAACGAACAGCTTACGGTAATGGGGATCCCCATCTTTACGTGGGTAATAGTGCCAACCGATTCCTGCCCAGAACTCGTCAGCGCCTTCGGAGCAAGCGATCAAAGGGTAGCCTGCGTAATGGCTGGTCAAATGCCTTGCAAACTCACCCCCGTAGTGCTGTTGGCGAAGATCATGGCGGATTTCGAAGAACCAGATTTCTTTGGTTGGCACCGTCGAGTCAACTTCGATGTAGCTATCGGAGAGCGGCCAATCTGTCACCTCAGCGCGCCCGACTTCCACACCATCGGCAAGAAACTGGATGTACTCCTTGCCGCCCAGGGCGTCGTCGCCGACTCGTCCAGCCATGTGGTGCCACCAGCGGTCATCGAATCCCTCGACCACCTGGAACGGCGTCACGTAGTCCTCAACTTGCTGAAGAACTCTCAGTTGTAAGCGATCCACCACTCCAAGACTACGCAAGCGCCCACCAGGTTCTGGCGGGCGCTTAGATGTGGATACTGAGTTACTGTTTGATGGCGACTACTTGGGTGCTGCCGTCGCGGAATTGAAAGGTGACATTGCCGTCGACGTCGACGACGCCTTTATCGAGCAAAGCTACGCAGAGGTATGGGCGGAAGGCCAACTGTTCAAGAACAAGGTTGGCGGTCTCCTGCCTGTAGTAGTGGTAGGCGGCCAGTCGGTTGTTCTTGTTCTGGATCTCGGCGACCACGGCAGCGTGCTCAGCTAACAGCGCCTGGTGCTGTTCGTGGCTAGCGTTGAACGCCTTTTCGTAGGTTTGCTGGTCTTGATCGACTCGTGCGTTGTGGGCGATCATCGATTAGAGCTTCTTGGCCACCTCGTTGATCTGAGCGAGAAGCCCGGCGGCCTCAACCTCCTGGGGTTACCCGCAAGTCGTGGACACGTTGTTAAGCTGCTTAGGGGTTAAGCAGCGGCTTTCTTATTACAATTTTGATCAGCGAGCTGGGCTTCGAAATCGACGGGGCTTACCATCCCGATGGACGAGTGGCGACGACGCCGGTTGTAGACAATCTCAATCCAGCGAGCCACCGCCTTCCGGGCT
>NZ_REGE01000027.1 GCF_003688935.1 Corynebacterium macginleyi
TTTCTTATTACAATTTTGATCAGCGAGCTGGGCTTCGAAATCGACGGGGCTTACCATCCCGATGGACGAGTGGCGACGACGCCGGTTGTAGACAATCTCAATCCAGCGAGCCACCGCCTTCCGGGCTTCGTTGCGGGTTCGCCATTTCTTCCGATCGTAAAATTCGGTCTTCAATGTCGACCAGAACGACTCGGCCATCGCATTGTCAAAGCAGACACCAGTACGGCCGACCGATTGTGCAATCCCTAGTTCGTGACAGACCTGCCACAGCTGTTCGCTGGTGAACTGGGTACCACGATCGGCGTGGAATACCACGCCGTCGGGCACTTCACCACGCAGGGTGTAAGCCATGCGCAGTGCACGTTCAACCAGGTAAGAATCCTGCACACTATCCATGGACCAGCCTAGGACTCGGCGGGAGTGTCCATCGCGGATAACGCATAGGTACAGCCAGCCCTCATTCGTGCGCAGATAGGTAATATCCGACATCCACACTCGATTAAGCTGCCCTTGATCAAATAGGCGTTTTACCAAGTCTGGAAGCGTGGACCTCCGCTTGGATTGAATCGTCGTTACGGGAACAAACGCCCTGGGCGAGATGCCCTCAATACCCATCATCCGCATGCGTTTGGCCACGGTTTTGCGATTCACATAAACCCCATCCTCGGCGAGTTCTGCAGTAATCCGCGGGGCACCGTAGACTTCGTCAGAATCTTGCCAGATGTCATGGATTTTCCTGTCTAACTGGTCGAGGAATCTCTGACGCTGATTTTCACCACGAAGCCGTGCTGCTTGAGCCTTTTGCCATTTGTAGTATCCAGACCGAGAGACTTTCAACAAGCGTGCCATGCGCTTGATGCTGTAGTTCGCCTTCTCCTGCCGCATCAATTCGAACTTTTCTGCTCGCGTTGCTTCGCGGCGAAGAAGGCTGTCGCTTTTGACAAAAACTCGTTATCCATCTTGGCTTCAGCTAGCTCACGACGCAGACGAGCATTCTCAGCACGAAGATCAGCCTCACTCATCCCGTCTGAAGCTCCTCGGCGCTCACGCTCGAGTTTGACCCACCGGCCTAAAAGCCCGGCGGAAACACCGATCTCCTTAGCCACATGAGCAATCGGGCGCTCTGACTCGATTACCAGATTCGCGGCTTCACGCCGGTACTCCGGGGTGTACTTCTTCCTTGACGAACTCACAATGAACATCCTCTCCTACGGACACAAGATCCGTACTAATAGGGTGTCCACTAAACGAGGGTAACCTCAGTCTCGCGATTCGAGGTCAGATCCGCGTTGGACCACGGGGTCGCGGTCGTAGACGATCTGGCCGACCTCGCCGGTGGGCGATACGACATAGGATGCTGACGCGGCGCGTGACTGCCAGACATTCCATGCGGCGTCTGTGTCGCCGACCATGGCGAGGTGGTGACGCGTGATGTATCTGATGCGGTGGCCTGCACGGCCGGGCGTGAAGTGTTTTTGCAGTAGTCGTATTTTGTCCGGTAGGCCTTCGTAATAGTTTTTCATCATTTACCTGCTTTCGGCATAAAAAATAGCCCGACCGCTGCGGCGGGCTTAGGGTGTATTTTGAGACCGGAAAATTCCGTGAATTTAATATTGTTCCAGCTTGCCAATCACGCAATAACGTGTTATACTGGTAAATGTAAGGCCGCAAGGCACTTACAACAACTGTAAAGAGGGGGTAAAAATGTTTGAGATAATCGGCTCCCTGGCGGCCATCTGGCTGGCACTACTAAAAACCAGGGAACATTTCATCAAACACCCGCTTAAGCGGAGAAACCGCAAGCGGGATTAGAAACTCCCCGGCTGGATACTGGAATTATCCAGCCGGGGGCACCCCCACACAGTACAGAAAGGACTCACACGATGACAACCATAACCGCACTTATTAGTGCATCATTCATCATCACTAAGGCGCCAGCATGGGCCACCACCACAGCACTGGTAGCCACGACCATATGCCTAGCTCTGGACACCCGTACGCAATGGCTAGAAAGGAAACACCGTGCAGCCTAAAATCATTGACGTTGATACCGGCGATGAATTGTGGACCGGCTCGGATTGCGCCGACCATATCGGCGTGAGCTACGCGACCTGGCGCAACTACTCAGCCAATCACCGCACCCCCGAGCATGTAGCCACAATCTTGGGTCGCACGCGACTGTGGCTGGCAAAAGAGGTACGCGAGTGGCACGCGGCCCGGCCGGGCTCACCAGCACAGCTGCGCCGCTAGGCTTCCTCCCCCAGTCTCTTCCCCACTGTTGTCAGTGCCGGGTTCGGCGCGATTGCCACCCGTGGTGGAGCGCCACTGCTTGCCCTTGTGGGTGACGATAGCGCCCGCCGGATAGAACTCTGCCTTATTGGCCGGTTCACGCCCTGCCGGGATGCTCGGTGTTGTCTCTGGCTCCGCTGCCGCATCGCCGGTTGGTACTTCTACCCCCGGCTCCTGCGCGTCCTCTTTCGGCGGATTGTAGACCTCCTACCCAGAGTCCGACGCACTCGGCCTAGTGTAATTCAGCCCGTCCCGACGGATGATAGTTGCATCCGCTAGTGTGGTGTATCTGGAGCCCGGTTGAAGCGGGCTCGGCCCCGAAAAGTGGGGCCCGGCCCCCAAAAAAGGACACATCGGGGGCTAGCTGTTCAGCTGTGGTCAGTATAGCTGCAGTCTAGGTTTCACAGACATCAGCGGCTACAAGGTTGGACCAGGAGTGCGGTCTTCGTGTGTTATAGCGCTTACACCACCGGAGGACCTCCTGCCAGCAGGTCATCGGATTGTCAAAGATCTTCCTATCACGCAAGACTTCCCGCTCTAAAGTGGCATTAAATGATTCCACTAGGGCATTATCAACACCGGTCCCACCGTTCCAATGGACTGACGTACACCCAACGAAGAGCAGTAAGGACCTATTTAGCGGTCAACGTCAAGTACTAATCCGTTTTTGTCGATGTCGATTTCGATGTCACCAACTTCGACTTCCCAATAGCCGTCATCGTCCCACTCGACCTTGCCTTCACCATTGTGTGCACGCTGTAGAACCTGAGTCACGTCCTCCTTAGTCAGACGCTCTTCGGTCAGGTCATGCTCTGCTTCACCCGAATAACCAGTGATTTCGGTTGGTAGGTCGGTGGCGGCATGGTTGCCACCCTCTGCGTTAGCATCAACTCCAGAAGAGACGGTGACGGTTTCCTTGCCATCATCCTGGTTGCTCTGGTCCGCTGGTGTAACGGTCTGTGTTATGGTCGCTGGCGCGTCGCTGTCATCGTTGCTGCAGGCTGCGAGGCCCAGGCCCAGAGCGACGGTAGCAGCCGCGATAAAAACACAGCTGAAATTACTTGATTTCATATCTTCAACCCTTCCTATGAGTCTTGTAAATTTTCCCACTGCTCACCGGGGAGGCGGTGTCCGGCCTTTGAAAACCCCAACTAGTACTGCCTCGACTGGTAGGTGCATAAGGTCAGAATTATGGGGATGCGCCAAATCTATCGGGTCAGCCTAAACATCACGGGCCTTCTGGCGGGACGTAGTTCGCTATTATGACAGAGGGTTACGGTGTTCTTTTACTTCCGGGCGTATCGCATCCCTTCTATCACGTCACCATTGTCAAAGATGACGGGTTGGCCATACTCCAAGTCAGGGCCGTCATCGTACTTATGCATCAGATAATCATTGAGCTGCTGCATATCCTTCACTGTCACCGCTTGATATGGCATGTCGAAGGCAAGCTTCTCCAAGAATAGGTAGCCATCCTCATATGGCACGGCGACGCCGGTGTGCCCGATAAAAAGCGTAGCCGGTTCAGTCAAGGTATCGTGGGAAAACACCGACACCACCCGAGTACCCGTATCTGCGAACTCAATGCCACGGTCTTTAATATAGGCCTTTATATCGGCAATATGCTGTCCTGGGGTTTGTTCCATGGTGGTTTCTATGTTCCCGTAGAAGGCCTCGAACTTGGCACGCTGGGCTTCATTAAAGATTTGCTGTGGAGCCTTATCCAGGGACTGTTGGTCTAGGAACAGCAAGGAGTCATTAGGATTATCCTGGTCATCAACGGAGAAGAGCGAATGCGCCAGGGTGAAAGTATTGATGCGGCAATTGGTACCCACATAATCCGCGTAGCGGTCGTTCCATGCCTTTGAAATAGACTCCACATCGTAGTCCGGATCCTTCGTCCCGTAATCTGCGAAGCCTTCGGCCACCATACTGTCAGTCGGTACGGCAGTGTTGTATTCGTTTACCAGTTCAAAGAAGCCATCGATGCTTTCTTGCGGTACTCCGGCATCAGCCAACGCGGACCGGACTACCTCGTGCGATTGCTTATCAACGAGATTACTAATCGTCATCCCCGCCAAAAGCTGCGACGCATCGCTATTTGCGGTCGGAATTTCCGTATGCTGATCGCTCGCCACCTTTGACTCCGCGGTGGCACTGGCAGTCGACGCAGATTGGGTATCACTCGCAGCCCGAATCGTGTCACCACTATCTGGATTTGAGCAGGCCGCTAAGAATAGAGATACTGTCACGGTAGGGACAGTTAGATAGGAAAAGTGCATCACCATATGCTAGCGAAAAATGACCCACGAAAGATAGTCCCGCGAAAAACTGGGGGCAAGGCCTCCCGATATGTCTCGGTATACTTTTTGTTAGCACTCGGTGGAGGAGACACCACTATTCAACCTCTATTATGAAGGACGAAAGTATTAATGCTTTAGCAGGAGATATCCTCATCAAACATCTTCTGATCCACCTTA
The DNA here is from genome assembly GCF_003688935.1 of Corynebacterium macginleyi. Lineage (GTDB taxonomy): Bacteria > Actinomycetota > Actinomycetes > Mycobacteriales > Mycobacteriaceae > Corynebacterium > Corynebacterium macginleyi. The sequence continues at coordinate 4,770 of NZ_REGE01000027.1, forward strand.
ACGGCAACGGCGGCTCCAGCACCCAAGGCTTGCGGAACTTGGTCTGGAGAACTGATGACATTTCCTGCAGCCCAAATGCCCTCCAGTGACGTCATACCAGACTCCGCTTTAACCCAACCGTGTTCTACAGCGCATCCGGCTTGCTTTAGTATTGAGTCATTGGGAACAAATTCCGGACCAGTGAAACAAGCTTCGTATTTTATCTTTTCCTGCCCTACGTCAAGTACTACCCCGCCATCGGATCGTTCAGATGCTGTAACCCCTTGGACCAAATAAGGTTCAATTGTTATTCCTAGCGATTCCATAAGACGTTTTTCTTCCTGGGAAAGCTCCAACCCATGTGGATAGAAAGTAACACGGTCTGTCCACTTAGTGAGCAACTTCGCTATGCGGAAAGTAAATGAAGGGTTCTTCCCACCAATAACAACCAGGTTCTTATTTTTAACCTCATAACCATGGCAGTAAGGGCAGTGAAAGACCCGGTTACCCCACAACTTCTCTAGTCCGGGGATGTCTGGCAATTTGTCGGTGATACCTGTAGCTACGATTACATGGCGCGAGTATACCACCTCGCCGCTTTCTAATTCGGTTTTCCATTTACACGAGTGTTTTTCAGAAGGAGTGAGCGACGTCGCAGTTTCAGAGATAATCTCTCCGCCGAACGATTGAAATTCATGGCGGCCACTTTCCAGCATTTGAATCGGCGAAGCTGAATCAAATCCCAAAACTCCGTGGGAATGCCCACTAAACCTATTCCGCGGCTGATGAGAGTCCACTAACACGATAGACCGATTCGCCCGAGCCAAAGTAATAGCCGCAGAAGTGCCCGCGAATCCGCCACCAATAATTACTACGTCCACTCTCATAGAAATCTTTTCCCTGCCCCACTGCTAAGCCATCATTAATGGCAATTTCCTTACCATTATTTTAAATTAAAGAAAATCGAGGGAGCCAAAGAAGTAGATAGCCGAAGCTTCTTAATTCGAGGGTTCCGCAAGTAAACGAATAAGTCAGGCGATCCGCAAATTTCGCACTCATAGGCGATTTTCCCTGCTCTCCCACATACTTGCATCCAGACCGGTTAATTGAGTCAGACCCTTACTACTCTACACCACAGCCCGTTTCCGAGGTGTGCATCGGCAATGATCACTCATTATTTCTCTTCCGAGAGACCAAAGCGTTGAACAACTCTCTTCATCCGTCTCCCTCCCTTGAAACTCCGGCGTCACTTCCATCAGCAACCGTAGAAAATCGCTTTTAAAGCGGTGGTAGTTCTGGTTATTGCGCATTAGGGCCGACCTCGTGGCATTTGTGGCCTTTATTTTTCCGTGTTGAAAATAAGCGAAGCCCAAGACACTGAGGCCGCTTTGGGTAAATGCTGCGAGGATGTAACCAGCCGTGCCAAGCATCCCGGCGGAGTCAGTTTTCCAGAAGACATTAAGATTCATTGGTCAGGATTCGCCAAGTAGGTACTACGCCTTTTGCCCACGTTGATATCCCCATTGGTTTCGGCACTCCAGTCCGAGAATTCTTTTCCTGCAAAATGGCGTTGATTTCGGCGATATTGAAAACAGTATCCTCCACGTTGCCAAAGAATCGCTGCGCTAATCGTTCTCGACTACTGCTGCACTCTTGCAACCAATGTTGAGAAACTTTCATCTTTTCCTATCCCATTCACACTGAAAGGAAATCACACCAAAACCTCTCCTGCCCCCTATTTCGATTACTCCCAACCGGCTGTTCAACCTGCAGCTCGGCAGCAGACACCTCAGCATCCCCAAAAGAAAAAGCGGCTGCCTCAAGTGGAGCGCAATCGTCATCGGTGTCTTCATAGTTATCGTCATCACCGCCAGTTTGGGCACTACTGATGATGAAAACAGGGAAAGCTCCACAGACCAGACCACCCGGAAAGTAACTGTTGCCGCGACCCCAAAGAACAGCCCAAGAAATAAACGCGGAAGAACGAAGCGAGAACCAGGATGTCCCGCGCTGATTCGAGAACGCTCTGAAGAGTGCCAATTTCTACTCAGACTCCATGCGTATGTCCAAGCAGGGCCTGTAAGGCCAGCACATCAGTGAATACGGCGAAAAGTACACCGAGGAAGAAAGACAGTACACCATGGACACTCTGCGGTTGTATCTCGCAAGGCACTAGCGAGCTCTTTCGAGTTACCTTGATCTTGCTCGAGAGCGAAGCTTGTAGTGGCCTTCACTAACATTGCGGCAACGTTGCACTCGAAAGGGTTTCTGCCGCGACAGCTCCACACCCAAGGTCGTCCGCAGAACCTGCTGACGATGATTTCCAGGAACCTTTTACCCTAACCCACTGATCCATTCCTCGAGTGGAGCGTTCTTGTCCTCAGTGTCCTTAGCATTACCAGCATTATCGCCACTGTCACCGACCTGCCTTGGACTGGCGAACATAGCCCAATAAGCCGTCTAAGCCGTTAACGTTTGCGCCGGCCGCGGCGAAAGCCTTTCAGTTCCGCCTTCTTAGCAATCGCGGCCACCTGGGCCGCGGTGTAGTTCACCGGCGCGACCCCGGCACGAGGTAAGACCCATCCCCGCCAGTAGGAAATAATGGCCATGCCGCTGCCGACGAGCGGGGAAACCACCATGCCCATGGCGAATTGGTCATAGGATGCCAGGGTGACCATCACGATGCCGGTCACAACGGATGGCACTGCATAAAGGGGGCTGCCGCCGAAAATCGACGGGATTTGACCGGAGGCAACATCCCGAACCATTCCCCCGCCGACTGCAGTTAAGACGCCTAAAAACACGCACGGGATCATAGGCATTCCCGCTGCCAGTGCTTTCACGCAACCGGTGGTAGACCACATACCCAAAATGATGGCATCCCCATGCTCGCGGAACATCTCCCACGCTTTTCCCTTCAGCTCTATGAGAAAAGCGGTCAGAGCGCCAGCACAGGCAAGGCCCAAGTACCACGGATCTGAAATGGCGGCTGCAGGGCCGTCATCGATAAGCATATCGCGGATCATGCCGCCAGCCAGGCCAGAGAAGAGGGCGAGGAAAACAAATCCCACAATGTCGAATTCGCGGCGACGGGCAATCGTGCCGCCGATAATGCCATTCAAGACCACTCCGATCAGATCGAAGGCCTGGTACATCGTGTTGATGAGAGGATCCACGTCGTGCATAACACTTACTGAACATAGTCGATCGCGGCGGTTTCGCTCTGTCCAGGGGTAAGAAGCAAGTAAAGTTGATAGATGGTCCCTTAAGACCGGTTTACGTGTTATCCCGCCTTGTTCTGGTTATCTCGAAAGTTCTTTCATGTCCAACTTAAATGCCAGGTACTTCATCTGGTCCAATGGCCTGCAAAATTTAGGCGATCAAATCGTTGCCTCCAAAACGGTGTTGCCAGCGCTCTTTAACGCAGCAGGTGTCCCGGTTTTCTTTACTGGCCTGCTTACCCCTATCCGGGAATCCGGCTCCATGCTGCCGCAAGCCGCCCTTACCCCCTGGGTGACCACGCACCGCGCCCGTAAGCGCTTGTGGATGATCGGCTCGATTGGCCAAGCCATCTCCGCCGCCGTGATTGCCCTTGCAGCTTTCTTAATACGCGGCACATGGTTAGGAGTGATTGTACTACTTGCCGTGGTGGCGCTTTCTCTGTTCCGGGCGTTGTGTTCTATCGCGGGCAAGGACGTGCAGGCGCGCACGATTTCCAAGGGTCAGCGCGGCCGAGTCACCGGATCCGCAGCAGCCTTGGGCGGCGGGGCCACCCTCCTAGTCGGTGTCATCTTATTTCTCTTAGGAGATCTCACGATTGTCACTATGGGTATCGTTTTATTTGTTGGCGCTTTTACCTGGGCCTTTGCCGCGTGGGTATTTTCGCACGTCAAAGAGCCGTTACCGGAGGGCGAGCACGAGGGCATCGATAAGAGCTGGTGGACAGATACCTGGCAGCTATTTACGAGCGATACCCAATTTCGCGACTTCGTCATCGTTCGTGCTCTGTTGCTGGTCTCCGCGCTTTCCACCGCATTTATCGTGCTTCTACACGATAACCTTTCTGGAGTCTTCGGCTTCGTGCTTGCCTCTGGTTTGGCCTCGCTTGTAGGTGGACGCATTTCTGGCGTGTTATCGGATAAATCATCTAAAAACACCATGGCGGTTGGTGCGGCCGCGTCCTCGGTTATCATCCTGCTCATCGTGGCCAGTTCCCACTGGGCCTCGGAGGTAGTAAATGCTTGGGTCATGCCGCTCGGTTTCTTTGCCGTCAACCTCGCGCATACGGCGGTTCGCGTGGCCCGGAAAACCTACGTGGTGGATATGGCCGGTGGCGACAAAAGGACGCAGTACGTGGGTGCCGCTAACACCATGATGGGCATTATTTTGCTCATCTTAGGTGGTATTTCTTCCGTCATTGCTATCGCAGGTCCGGAGGCTGCGTTGATTTTCTTGGCGCTCGTTGGCTTCCTCGGTGTCTGGCGCGCGGGCAGGCTCACGGAGGTTTCTCGCACATAGTTTAAATCTGGACTATAAGATGAAGCCCGAAGAACTAATCAAACTCAAACCCGGGAGTTTTGTTGACCGTGGAAGCAACTACTTCAAGTGCCGTCGTCGTCCTCGCGGCGGGTGCCGGCACGCGCATGAAATCCACAAAGCAAAAGACTTTGCACGAAATTGGCGGTCGCGCGCTGCTTGGACACGCGCTGCACGCCGCGGCGGGTATTAACCCAGACCACCTCGTTACCGTCGTCGGCCACCAGCGCGATCAGGTCTCACCCGTCGTAGAAAAGATTTCGAAAGAACTGGACCGCGAGGTCATACTGGCCGTGCAGGAAGAACAGCGCGGTACCGGTCATGCCGTGTCCTGTGGGATTTCCCCGCTTTCTGATTTCGAAGGCACCATCATCGTCACCAACGGTGACGTGCCTCTTTTAACCTCAGAAACCATTGAGGGGCTGCGCAACACCCACACCGCGCAAGGCAATGCAGTGACGGTGCTGTCCATGCACCTTGCAGATCCCACCGGCTATGGCCGCATCATGCGCGAGACGGATGGATCAGTATCCGCTATCGTGGAGCACAAGGACGCCACCGAAGAACAGCGCTTGGTTGATGAAGTCAACTCCGGCGTTTTCGCTTTCGATGCGGCAGCATTGCGCGATGCTTTGACCAAGCTTGATACCGATAATGCGCAGGGCGAGCTGTACATTACCGATGTCCTCGAAATCGCCCGCACCGCCGGACATGGCGTGGGTGCGCACGTGGCCGCAGATCCGCAGGAACTTGCCGGAGTCAATGACCGCGTGCAGCTGGCCGCCGCCGGCCGCGAACTCAACCGTCGCATGGTGGACAAGGCCATGCGTGGCGGCGCTACCATCGTCGATCCGGAAACCACCTGGATCGGTGTCAATGTCACCATAGGAACCGACGTCACCATCCACCCCGGTACTCAACTGTGGGGTGCCACGAGCATCGCCGATAATGCCGAGGTTGGCCCTGATTCCACGTTGACGAATATGCAGATTGGTACCGGCGCATCCGTGGTCCGCACGCACGGCAGCGATTCCGTCATCGGCGTCAACGCTAAAATCGGGCCATTTACCTTTATCCGGCCGAATACGATCGTGGGCGAAGACGGCAAACTCGGCGGCTTTGTGGAAGCGAAAAATGCCGAGATCGGCCGCGGAACTAAAGTGCCGCACCTTACCTATATTGGTGATGCCACCATAGGCGAGGAAACCAATATCGGTGCATCCTCCGTCTTCGTCAATTACGACGGTGTGAACAAGCACCACACCACCATTGGCAGCCACGTGCGTACCGGCTCAGATACGATGTTTATCGCTCCAGTCAGTGTCGGTGATGGCGCGTACTCAGGTGCGGGTACAGTAATTAAGGACGATGTTCCCGCGGGAGCACTCGTAGTCTCCGGTGGCAAACAGCGCAATATCGAAGGCTGGGTTGAAAAGAACCGTCCGGGCACCCCAGCGGCAGAAGCCGCAGCCCGTGCACAGGACAACGAAAAGTAAAGGGGCATATTCTCCTATGACTGGCAAGGTAACTGGTAGTAGCAAGAACATGAAGCTGTTTTCTGGGCGCGCACACCCAGAATTGGCAGAGGCAGTGGCAAAGGAACTCAATACCGATCTGGTACCTACCACCGCCCGGGACTTCGCCAATGGCGAGATCTTTATCCGCTTCGAAGAGTCTGTGCGTGGCGCTGATTGCTTCGTTATGCAATCACATTCCCAGCCGCTCAATAAGTGGTTGATGGAACAGCTCATTATGATCGATGCATTGAAGCGTGGTTCTGCCAAACGCATCACCGCGATTTTGCCGTTCTACCCATATGCACGTCAGGATAAAAAACACTTGGGCCGCGAGCCCATTTCTGCCCGCCTGGTCGCAGACTTACTACAGGCAGCGGGCGCAGATCGCATCGTCTCGGTGGACCTGCACACGGACCAGATTCAAGGCTTCTTCGACGGCCCCGTGGACCACATGCACGCCCAGCCCATCTTGACTGACTACATCAAGTCCACGTACGCCACCGATAACATCGCCGTCGTATCCCCCGATGCCGGCCGTGTGAAAGTTGCCGAAAAGTGGGCCCACGACCTAGGCGATGCCCCGCTGGCCTTCGTGCACAAAACCCGCTCCAATACCGAGGCTAATAAGACGGTCTCCAACCGCGTGGTCGGTGAAGTTGAGGGCAAGGACTGCGTGCTTCTTGATGACATGATTGATACCGGTGGCACCATCGCCGGTGCCGTGCGCGTGCTCAAGGAAGCAGGCGCTAAGAAGGTCATCATCGCATGTACCCACGGCGTCTTCTCTGACCCCGCCCGTGAGCGCCTGTCTGAGTGCGGTGCCGAGGAGGTCATCACCACCGATACCCTGCCGCAGTCCGCCGAAGGTTGGTCCAACCTCAAGGTTTTGTCCATCGCCCCACTGCTGGCTCGGACTATTCACGAAATTTTCGAAAATGGCTCCGTAACCACTCTTTTCGATCGCGCATAAGCATTTCACCGGTCGCACTACGCCTCACACCCTGCCCTTCGCGCTCACCGTGAACGGCGGGGTGTCGGTGGTTTTCCATCCCCGTGAGCGCCAAGGGCGGCGAATGTACTCACAAGTGCTTCAGCCTGTCTTCTCCCCCCCTCCTTTCGCGCTCACCGCCCGATCCGAACTACAGACATACGCGCTGCCGGTGAGCGCGAAGGGCGCAAAGGAAAGGAAGGACGCGAAGCAAGGATAACGGGGGCTGTTTTTGGTTTCGTTGGCCGAGAGATGCTAATCTAACGCAGTCTCGGCGAGGGCGACTCAAATAATTGGGAAGCCGTTATCGACGCGATTGAAGTTAGAGCATGTTGCTTTTATTGACGCCTGCGATGACTCGTCCAAGACGTTCATCGGCAGGCTTTCGTCGTTTTTATAACTTCGATAGCCTCGCCGCACTACACCGACAAAGGAGATTGCATCATGGCAGAGCGCCCAATCATTAAAGCAGAACCACGTACCGTCTTTGGCAAGGGCTACGCCCGCCGACTGCGCCGCGACTGGAAAGTTCCCGGCGTAATCTACGGCAGCAACCAGGAGCCCGTACACTTCGCAGTGCCACTACTGGACATCCAGTCCCTCGTTCGTAACAACGGTGTCAACGCCGTTTTGGAACTCGAGATCGAGGGCGAGCAGTACCTGACCATGGTCAAGCACGTCGACCAGAACGTGCTCACCATGGACATCGACCACGTTGATTTGCTGCTAATTAAGCGCGGCGAGAAGGTTGAGGTCGAGGTTCCGATCACCCTGACCGGCGAGTCCGCACCGGGCACCATGCACATCCAGGACGCAGACGTCCTCCTGGTTGAGGCTGACGTTCTGAACATTCCGGAAGAGATTGAGCTGTCCATCGAAGGCCTCGAGGAAGGCGAGGTCATCACTGCCGCTGACATCGCTATGCCGGAAGACACCACCCTGGTGGCAGACCCCGAAACCGTGATCCTCTCCATCTCGCTGCCTGAGGTCGACGAGGAACTCGAAGAGGCCGCTGAGGCTGCTGAGGAGGGCGGCGCCGAGGCTGGTGCTGATTCCGTCGACGAAGAGGGCGAAGACGAGTCCTCTGATTCCGAGGAGTAATTTCTCACTCCCTTAAACGCACAGCGCCGTGAGCACTACTGCTCACGGCGCTGTCGCGATTTTTATATCTTATCCGGCAAGTTTTACGAATTCTCAGCGTGATTTGGATCTTGTCTTTCCCGACCGATTCGACAAATACTTATAGACCTAGTCCCCCACACAAACAACATGACACGCTTTCACCCGCAAGCAGAGCCTCAATAGACAACACTCAAGTCACCTGTACCTAAAAGCCTTGGGCACTCCAGCATCAGAAGTAGTAACATATGGGGCGTACACATAAGATGTACATCTTTTTCAAATATCCGATGTTGAAAGGAATACAATGATTGCAGACCTCGTAAGCAACGCACAGGAAGCAGCTCACATGGCCGTCTCCAACGGATGGGATATCTTGGAGCAGACAAACCTATTCTTCCGTCAGCTGCCGCACCTCATCCCAGACGCGCTGAATCAGTTCAGCCGCTCCATCCTCGGCTTCTAAAACCATAAAGCCGTAAACACCCCCAAAGCATGAACTGGCCCCGAAAGTTGGACTGGTTTAATTCTAGGCGGTGAGGGGGTCAAGGGCCTGATTCCGATATTGTATCGGGGCCAGGCCCTTGAGTCATTGTCGGATGCGATCGGTGGTGGACCACCGGATGTAGTCTTCGGGTTAAGTAGCAAGAAGTGTGTCTGAGTTCCGGCTTTTCCGCTGCTCAGGTTAGCTGAATCGGGTCTATATAAGGCTGAGGTCCTTATATAGACCCGATTCTTCGTCAATCCACCGGAATGGACCCTCCTGCGGGTACGCAACGCCTACAACTCGCTGTTGCACCTCTCGCGAAAAGGTTAGCTGTTTACCTACCTGCAGCCACGCCGCGCACTCGGACCAGGCCGATGGGCCGCAACTACCAACACTCTCGGAAGGCGGAGTCAACGCGCAACTCAAACGCATCGCAGACGCCCACCGCGGCAGGACAGGACAGCACCAACGCAAAATGCTCGAGTGGAGGTACCACTCGAAAACGCAGTTACCAGACGATCCTCTCGGAATAGCCAGGCAGTGCAATTTCGGACAAGAGAAACTCGCCAAAGTCAACAATCTTGCCGAAGAAGGGTCTGACCCCGAGAAAGTGGACACGTCGGGGGTCAGGCCCATCAACATCGATGTCTTGATCATCGATGATTTTATGACCATGAGCATCAATCAGCGCGAGCAAGAAGACCTTGCCAAAATCATATTCGACCGTGAGGCCCGACTACCAACAGTGATTTCGTCGCAGTCGGCGGCTGCCTATAGGGTTGCCGAACTTCCTGAAACCTGGCCCCCGTTAGGTAGACACCTGATATCCAGCCCGGTTGGGTTGGCAAGAAAGGTAATCTACCACCATGCCTAGGTACTCCGAACAGTTCAAACGTGATGCTGTGGCCCTCTACGAAAACAATGAGGAGCTCTCGCTTCACACGGCTGCAGCAGAGCTGGGAATCAATCGTTCTTCACTTTATTCCTGGCTTAAGCAGTACGGCACCGGCAAACGTGCCCACTCGAAAAACATGCGTGATAAAGCTCAGGCGACGACTGATTCTGAGCGGATCCGCCAGCTAGAAAACGAAGTCTCTAAGCTGCGCGAAGAGCGCGATATCCTGCGCAAGGCCGCGAAATATTGTGCTTAAAGCAACTCACTGGAGTTCTGCTTCCAGTGTGTCGATGACCACCGAACCGAATACTCGGCTTATACGGATGTGCCACGTGTTAAAGCTCAATCGATCCTCGTTTTACAAATGGGTCAACATCCGCGAAAAACGCAGGTTAAAGATGTGTTCCGATGCTCTTATTGCTGCACAAATCAAGACCATCTTCGATGATGAGCACGGGCTTTACGGGGCTAAACGCATCGCTGCAAGCCTTAAAGCCGATACGGATTTCGGCCCGATCAACCATAAGAAGGTCGCACGCATCATCAAAATCCATGGGGCTTTAAAGGCTTTAGTAAACGACGTCGGTGCATCACTACTAGGCGCAATCCTGGCCACCGCGTCATGCCAGATCTAGTACGCCTGTTAATTCGCAGCTAAAGAGCCAACCGTGTGTATGTCGGCGACATGTATCTACCTGCTTCTGACAAGGATGGCAAAAACATATACCTTGCCACGGTCATCGACGTCTACTCTCGCAAACTTGTCGGTCATGCACTCGCGGATCACATGCGGGTATCGCTGGTTATCGAAGCTTTGTCTCATGCCAGAAAAGTCCGCGGAAGCCTTAACGGGGCAATTTTCCATTCCGATCACGGCAGTGTGTATACCTCACAGGCATTCAGGGACCACTGCGCCCAACTTGGTGTACGCCAATCCATGGGAGCAGTGGGTACAAGTGCCGATAGAAGCCCTAGCAGAATCCTTTAAAGCGTGAAGTGCTGCGTGATAGGAAACTCTTTGAAAGTCCAATCAGCTGCCGCCAGGAAATCTTCCGGTGGTGCATGCTCTTGTAACACGCGCAGGCGGCACTCCTGGTGCAACCTTCTAGCCTCCGATTCCTTCGAAGCACTCAGATCAGTTACACTGACCCAAGCAGCATAGCTAACCCCCGACGTGTCTACTTTCCGGGGGCAGGCCCCTGACAGGGTCGGGGCTGATTCGTTGGTCAGCCGACTAAACAACGGCTACCGAATCCGAATCGGAGACTTTGATATCCGCAAAGCTACCGCCCCGGTAGACCAGAGAGAGTCTAATGGTTTGTGTGTGGGTACCTAACCCGCATAAGGAGATAAGCCAGAATGACTACTGTGGTACGGCGAGATCCGGCTGATAAGGCCAAGATTGATGCGATTGAAAGGAAGCTTCTTGCTAACCCTGACATCGCGAAACTGATTAATGACCTAGCCCGCGTCAACAACGGATGCCAATGACCTAGTTCGGGGCATGCTGCAAGCCTCAATTACCCGCGGGTTAAATGCTGAAATGGATGCCCACCTAGGCTATGAGTCTGGCGATAGGAGCGCTAAAGCTGCTGCTGGGACAGACTATTACCGCAACGGGTCGTACCCAAAAACCGTGGATTCTAACTACGGGCCAGTGACCGTTGATGCCCCTCGGGATCGGGCGGGAACATTCTCGCCGACTATGGCCCCTCAAAGGCTCGAGGCATTTGACTGATGTTGAGTGAGATGATTGTTAGCTTGTATGCCGGTGGGATGATAATTAGGGATATCCAACACCACATGGCAACTGTAAAGCGGGTTGATATCTCTCATGAGACGATTTCAGCGGTTACTGACGCTGTCTTGGATGAGGTCATGGTGTGACACAACCGCCAGTGAGATGAGTTCTACCCCGTGGTGTTTCTAGACGCGCTGCGTATTAAAGTTCGCGATGGCGGCCGGGTAGTCAACAAGAGTGCGTACATGGGCCTGACCCCCGAAAAGTGAACACGTCGGGGGTCGGACCCCCTTAGTGTCTACTTTTCGGGGTCCGGGCCCGCAGCAGATTTGGGCATCTTCTTCACTTGACACTGTTCCTTGACGGCTTTAAATTATGATTTAAATCACTCCAGACATAAGATGCGGCCTGACAATCAAGCAAGAAATATTCGGGAGAAAATAGTGAACAAGTCAAAGGGGAATCCCACGCCTGTCTATACGAAATTTGAAGAGAAGTGCTCTAAGGAACTAGTCAAACAGGATCTCGTTGACCTGGCAGCGGGAACCTTATCGGCCATCAGGGTTAGAGGCTTCTTTTCCAAGGAACTGTGTGCTGAGGTAATGGAGAATCTGCAGACAGTGGAATTAGGCGAGTATGACCAGCAGGTGGTCTCGCCGCGGATTGCCAAGTTGGGGCCGTCTGCTTTCGACTACTACATCGACGGAGGAATCGGAGATGAGTATTGGGAGCATCGAGATCAATCTGACGAGGTCCGGTCTGCTTTGGCTAAGGGAATCGATCCTTTAGTTCTGGCAATGGAAAAAATAAGTCTCTGCTGGGACTCTGATGTGAGGAAATCCTCGATAAATGGAAGGCGTCTCTTCGCTGGAATGATTCGCGAGATCAATGAAGGAGCTCGTATTCACTTTGATGAGATTGAGCGCGAACTTCCTAATGGTCTCGACGACACCCCCGTTGCGCAACTCGCATTTAATTGTCACCTGGAAATGCCGAAGAAGGGTGGAGAAGCAACTATTTTCCGCCGACGGTGGATGCCTCAAGATGAGGACAACCGCGACGGTTATGGTTACCCCTATGATCTGGTAAAAGATCAACCGTACACGTCAGTACGTGCAGAGGTAGGAGATGCGGTAATCTTTGACCCTCGCAATTATCACCGCGTGGAAACAAACAAGAGCCCAGGGAGGCGAGTAACCTTATCGTTCTTTATGGGGCTCACTGCTGATGGGATCCTCGAAATCTGGTCTTAATTTCGAGTTTTTGCTTGAATAAGCGGAGAACGTAAGTGGTAGCTGATTTTCTTAGTTGGACCCTCGTTATGGCGATGCCGGGTCCTGATATTATCTCTATCGGTCTGCAAACATCACGGTATGGTCTGCGTGCGGGGTTCTGGACAGCTCTCGGCGCTGCGCTGGGAGTAGCAGTGTGGTCAGTGCTATCGCTGGTCGGTATCGAGGCGTTGCTGATCGCCGTTCCTAGTCTACGTATCGTGCTGCCGATGGTCGGCTGCGGGGTACTCGTGATATTGGGTGTTCTGTCTCTTCGTGACGCAGCAAAGCCAGTACGCAATCACGGCAATCAAGTCGTGACCGAATCGGCCCCTTCAGTGCGATCGCCAGGGGCCGGTTCATGGGCTAAGTCGCTTCGACTGGGCTTTATCACCAACATCTCGAACCCGAAAGCATTGGTTTTCTTTACCTCTTTCTTTACCCAGATGATGAGCCACTACACGGGATCCGATCAGAAAGCCATTATTCTTGGCCTTCTGCTTATGTCGACGCTTGTAGTATTTATCGTGATGTCCGTTTTGTTGAAAGCTGCTGCACATTCACCGCTAGCGAGAATTCCCGCTGTTCGCTTCCTCCCGGGCATCATTTTCATTTTTATCGGTGTCTTCTATCTCTTCGAACTTATCTAAAAAATAAAAGGGTAAAATATGCGTGTTCTTCATGTCGATCCAGGTATTTCAGACACTGCAACTTTTTTGGAGGAGACTGGCGCTGCCGCGGAGCAAAGTCTAAATTCTATTGTGGTTTCTACCAAGCTGTCTGGAGAGCGCCATAATGCTCTCGTTCTGGTTCCCGCGACTCACCGTTTAGATAATAAAGGTCTCAAGCGAGCCTTAGGCGGTAAGACTTCTTTTTTGCCAATGGATGAGGCGTTGGCATTAACCGGTATGGAAAAAGATAGTATCGGCCCGATTGGCGTACCTGAAGGCCTTCCAGTTGTGGCGGATCTGAATGCAATAAAGGGCGACGAGTTCTACATTGGAGGGGGAAGATTAGGCCGCAAATATGTGATTACCCGTCAGGAATTGGTAGCTGTAGTAGATCAAAACGTTGTAGAGATTTACGTTCCTATCGAATAGGGTTGCTTTTCGTTCTAGGTTGAAATGGACGCCCATCAGGGCTGCGAGTTTGGGGACAGGAGCGGAGAGTGTCTAATGGTTTGTGTGTAGGTTCCCAACCTGCATAAGGAGATAAGCCAGAATGACTAGTGTGGCACGACGAGATGCGGCTGATAAGGCCAAGATTGATGCGATTGAAAAGAAGCTTCTTGCTAACCCTGAGATGGCGAAACTGATTGATGAGCTAGGCACGTCTACAACGGATGCCAACGACCTGGTTCGGGGCATGTTGCAAGCCTCGATCACTAGGGG
>NZ_REGE01000028.1 GCF_003688935.1 Corynebacterium macginleyi
CCAGATTCGCGGCTTCACGCCGGTACTCCGGGGTGTACTTCTTCCTTGACGAACTCACAATGAACATCCTCTCCTACGGACACAAGATCCGTACTAATAGGGTGTCCACTAAACGAGGGTAACCTCACAAGCATACTTCTAAGTCAAAGTGTCTCTCCAGTCAGTTCTCCCCGAAAGGAAACCAAATGATCACCGTCATTGCCCGCTCTGCACCTACTACTGAAATGCCAGCTCTCGCCTCTTCGCCTCTGGGCGCATACTATTTTCCATATCTGCTTAGCGCAAAGGACCGCTTTGACCGAGCATTGCTCCGCTACGACGCTTGGTACGTGGTACTCGTTGCAGTACTCCTCGCCCTAGGCACTGTCCTCCTAGCTGGTATGGCCGTGTGGTGCGTAACGAAAGGTCACGGGAAATTTACCGGACACTGGAAATGGGTAAAGTGGGGATTTTCAGTCAGCATGGAATGCCAGCGCTAATCCACTCTAACGACTAATGCTCACTACATCATCAATCACCTACTACTACGCTGGCAGCTCTTCTCCAGCTATCAATGACATAAGCTTCGAGGTCGCCCCCGGCGGAGTAGTAGGTCTTGTTGGTTCAAATGGATCCGGGAAGAGCACTTTGCTAAAAATGCTTGCCGGAATCCTCACCCCCAGTACCGGGACAATCAGCCTATCCGGATTGCCCCCTGCCTCGCGGGAGGCAAAGCAGAATACTCTGCTACTAACCGGCAATGAAAACCTCCCTGATTTCCTAAACGGATTAGAATTAATAAAATTTTATTCTTCGCTATACCATCAGCCAGTTGACTCTCAAAAACTAGACGACTTACTTCAGAGATATCAACTATCCGGGCAAATTAGCTCTCTTATTGAAGATTATTCCCACGGAATGAAAAAGAAGCTCCAATTCATTTGTGCTCTTTTAATGAGCAGGGATTTAACTATCCTAGATGAAACACTCAATGGTGTTGATTTTCAGTCCCTTCGCTTAGCGAAAGAAGACCTGTCTAATTTATCGCGTGATAAAACAGTCATTCTATGCACCCATGACAATTTTCTCACTGAAGACCTTGCTGACCGATACCTAGGTTTGAAAGATGGACGGCTGCTACGCGACCTTACTTATACTGAAATGTCAAACCAATACGGCAGCCTTACTTCTCTTCTCGAAAACCTCGTAGAGGAGGAAAACAGGTGACAGTCGTTCAGGAAACACTATCCATAAGCAGGTTTTTCAGAACTTTCCTGGTTAGAAGAATGCTCTCCCTCGGCATTCTGCGATACCGAGAGACGCGAATACTGTTGGCGTTTCTCGGAACCACCCTCTTAATAGTGCTGGCCACCATCGGCTACCTGTTTTACAGAGGGTCGGATAAAGTTACGCATATAGACACGTTAGTCTTAGACCTTGCCAATCTGACACTCCCCCAATGGGTCTTCATTGGCTTTATTATAGTAAGAATACTTTTTCTCAAATCATCAAATATGCTCTCCCTAACAGAGAGCCTTCCCGTTACAGACCACCAGCGTTCGGTCGCCCTTTTTATAAATGAATTAGCATTTATCGCGGGAATTCTGATAGTCGTATTCTTTTCTTCTATCGCACCCCTGCCATTTGTTTTTGGGATAGAAGTTTCTAGCCAAGTGGCTACTTCTATCGTTTTTCCCGCAGCCACACTAGTGGTTGGACTTGCCTTCATCTACAACATACTGACTTGGGGTTTTTCTGTAGTCCGGCTGGGAAGAATAAAAGATATATTAGCAATTTGCGTATTGCTAATACTCGCTGGATTATCTCAGATTGGAATGACGACGAAAGTCGCTAGCATTACCTCAGCATTCCAGTCTGGGAACAGAGCATTCCTGTGGAGTGATACCTACACCTTGATTTCGGAAAAGTATGGATTTTTCATTTGCTCCCTGACGGCTGTTATCTCATGTATTTTTCTATTAACAGCAGCAACCCTAACAAGCGGAGCGCTCTTCACGAAACAAAAAGAGTACATTCTTACTAGAACGCCCTCTAAAGGAGACTTAAGTAATCCGTCCACTATTCGCCAAACCCTCTTTAAATCTTATCTCCTTAGTTTTTTAAGAGCGCAAGAAACTTGGATTACTCTAATATTCGCGCTGGGAGGCTATATTGTTCTCATTCTTTCTCACGCTATCCCCCCCCATTCTAGTCGGAGAAATAATTTCGTTCCTTGGAATCTATGCCTACTCATCAACAAGACCGCTACGTAGCTTTCCATCTCTTAAGGTACGCCCCGTTGAGGTCTACCTCTTCCTTTGCTTATCTTTGCTAAGCATATCTATTCCGTTTGTACTCGTTTTCTTTATAGGATTTTGGGCCATTGGCGGAGACACTTCTACGGGACTAATTAGCGTAATTGGCTGTATTGGGACTATCCCACTAACTATAACTTTAGGGATTATTCTTCCCTCCGAAAAAGACAATCCACTTGCAGTTATAACTGGTATAGCCATCGCTGCTATATTTGTAATCTTCTTTACCTTAGGGCTTTCCGTGTTTTCCCTCCCCCCTTGGGGTTGGGCAATCGCTACGCTATTTTTCCTTCTAGGCGTAGCGTCAGCCGGAATACTCGAAATAAAGAAAAATTCACTTCCAGACCATTAAGGAACAGTAATGAAAATCTTTGCCACTTCGCTTGCCAGTCTTATTATCGCATTTTGCCTGACCGGCAGCGCGGCCGTTCTAACGATTCTGTATTTAGCGTTCTCAAATGACTCCGAAGAATTCAAAGCAACCGGCTTGTTTAATTCAGTCTTCTTCTCTTCTTCGGTAAACGAAATAAACAATCTAGATGCAACCTTTGGAATCAATAGCCAGTTGAATTTGTTTATCATTTTCATGGCTTTTTTTATCTTTTCATTTATAACCATCTTGATTTTTCGCGCATTAACGCGATACAAGGAAAATTTAAAATCTTCCACTCGTGAATAGAAAAAATATAAACGCCAACGCGTTGATATCGGTGGCTGGAGAATTAACGGTTGCCATATGCCGACAGATGTCCCCCCTGATAATTGTCTTGGCGGGGATAGCCCTAATGGCGTCTACATTTGCCATTGCTTTTAGAGACACATCCCTTCTTCCTGTACTCATCTTTTCCCTAAAAGCATCCTTTTTTTGCGCATTCCTTCCTTTTTGGACTCACGAAATGGGTCATATCGTTGCATCTTCAATATTTCTCCCTGGGGACCCTCCAAAGATAGAATCTACACTCTTCCGCATATCAGTAGTTACTAAACAGCCAAAGCTTGCTCGAGTTGCAAAAATCATCGCATGTATGGGTCCTTTTAGTGCAGCATTCTTAGCATTTCCAGCTTTTGCAATGGACTCTTTTGGTATTGGCATAGCTTGTTTAGCCCATGTCATTTTCCTATTTCCTCCCTTTGGAGACGGAAGGATATTGTGGCAAAGGCAATAAAGAATCGACAAACTAATTCTTTAGTCAGAACGCAACTTGCCAGCGTTTTTTATACCGAGAAACTTGTCAAAGAAGGTCTGATGGGTTGTGCATGAGTACCTAATCCACATGAGGAGATGAAACAGAATCGTTACTGTAGCTTGACGAGAGTCGACCGGTAAGGCCAAGATTGATGCGATTGAAAAGAAGCTGCTTGCTAAACACTGAAATGGATGCCCATCTGGAAAATAAACCTACCCCCTGTTCCCTAGGCCCGGTCATTTCCAACGATCCGTAGCCAGAGTTGATGGTCTTGATATACAACCCATTACGGCGATTGCCGCCATAAGCTAGTTCACCTCTAGGCTTTCGTCTCCCGGCCGGCATAGCCGTAGCCTAAATGCGCATGACTTTCCGCCTGCAGAGCATCGATGGAAGTCGACAGCCCGCCGATCAAACTCGCGAGTGAATGATTTTACATCAGTTTCTCTCTGATCTCATCGCCCCCTCGCTGGGTCAGGGCCTTTCTACGGTGTCACCGTAATCATTATCGGTGAAACTCCTTCCAGTTCAGTGCCTCACACACAAACTTCCTGCCACTTCGTGCATCCAACGGCCCCGTCGAGGCAATCAACGGCAGGCTCGAACACCTACGCGGCATCGCCTTAGGATTTAAAAACCTCAACCACTACATCGTGCGGTGCCTGATCCACTCCAGACAACTACAAGACAAAATCAACGCACTCTAAAACCGGAAGGGCCCGCAATCCCAGCAAAGCCAATCAAACGACTCATCAGAAAAACACTCCACAAGATGGTTTGATAAGAAACGTCTCCCTAAATCTATCAAAAGGTGAGGGGGTCAAGTCCGGCATGCTCGGCAGGAACCACGCACCCTCTACACTGGCCACCATGGATGAACAGAAGCTGCACGACCTGCAACGCTACGGCACTTGGGAGCCAATGACCGGTGGGCAGTGGCACCTGCCGGGCATGGGGGACATCGATAAGGAGCACCAACGTACTTTTGGGCCCAATTGCTCGTTCATTACCGTGGGGCGCAATACCTGGTGTGGGACCGCCAACTAAATGTTCGATCTCGCCAGCATTGGCGCGGGGCTGCCCGTAGCCGAGACCATCGATTCGCTGCCTCGCACCGGAAACGTCGTCATTCAGGCACCGCCCGGAACGGGTAAAACCACGCTCGTGCCGCCTGCCCTAGCCAATCACGCGGCAGGGCGCGGCAAGGTCATCGTCACCGCCCCGCGCCGCGTGGCCGTGCGCGCGGCCGCCCAGCGCTTGAGCACCCTCAGCGGTACCCCGGATAAGGTCGGTTTCGCCATCCGCGGCGAATCCCGCACAGGCAGCGAAGTCGAGTTCGTGACCCCGGGCGTGCTGCTGCGCCGCCTGTTGAAGGATCCGGGGCTAGAGGGCGTGGCCGCTGTGGCCATCGATGAGGTTCACGAGCGCCAGCTGGATACGGATCTGGTGCTCGGCATGTGCTTGGAGCTGGCCGAGCTGCGCGAAGACTTTCGCGTCATCGCCATGTCTGCCACGGTCGACGCGCAGCGCTTTTCCCAGCTCATGGGTGCTCCCGTCCATACTACCGAGGCGGTGACCTATCCACTGGATATCCAGTACGCGCCGCAGCCGGGGCGCGCGGCGGGTTTGCGGGAGTTTTACGGGGGCATCGCCAAGCAGGCGGCCCGCCAACACGAATCCACCCTGGTCTTCGTACCCGGCGTGCGCGAGGTCAACCTGGTATGTGAGGAGCTGCGGGGCCATAATGTTTTCCCGCTGCATGGCAGGCAGACCGCCGCGGAGCAGGATGCCGCACTTTATACCGATGAGCAGCGCATTGTGGTGGCAACAGCCATCGCGGAATCCTCGCTGACGGTGCCCGGCGTGCGCGTGGTGGTGGATGCGGGGCTGGCCCGCGTTCCCCGGCGTGATGCGCAGCGCGGCATGTCCGGTTTGGTGACGGTCTCCACGTCGAAGTCGAGCGCGGACCAGCGCGCGGGCCGTGCCGGGCGTGAGGCGCCAGGTACGGTCATTCGCTGCTATTCCCAGGACGATTACCAGCACTTTTCCCCGCACACCACGCCGGAGATCCTGTCCGCGGACCTCACCCAGGCTGCGCTGTTTTTGGATTGTTGGGGCGCGGGCTCGGATTTCCCGCTGCTCGACCGACCGCCTGTCCAGGCCCTTGCAGCCGCACGCACCACCCTCGAGCGCATTGGCGCGACGCAGGAGCTCGCCCTGCTGCCTACCGATCCTCGCCTCGGCGCGGCCCTGCTCCGCCACGGCAGCCAGGCGGCCCCCACCATCGCCGCGCTTGCCGATGCCCCCACCAACACCACCGATCTCACCCGCCGTTCCGCACCGCACAAGGACATCACGCGCCTGTCTCATTTGGTGAAGGATCTCGGCCCCGCTGACCCCGGCGAGGTCGTCGCCACCGCCTATCCCGAGCAGGTGGCCAAGCGAGTGGATGAAGTTTACCTGCTGGCCAGCGGTACCCGCGCCCGACTGCCGGATAACTCTGGGCTGGCTGGCTCGCCGTGGCTCGCCATCGCGGAGGTCACCCTCTCCAATGCGGGAAACCCCATCATCCGGACCGCCGCGCGCATCGAAGAATCCGCCGCGCTGGATGCCATCGGCGTGACCGAAGAAACCCGCGCGTTCCTACGTGGGGGCCGCGTGCGCGGGGTTATGGTGCGAGCGGCCGGGGCAATTGTGCTGTCCGAAACCCCGGTCAAGGTCACCGGCGATGCCGCCGCGCAGGCCCTCGCCGCCGGCATCCGCGAAGAGGGACTCGGTCTATTCACCTTCAGCGAAAAGGCCCAGAGCTTAAAAGATAGGCTCCGCCACCTGCATGCGCACTACGGCGGTCCGTGGCCGAATGTCGATGCCACCGATCCCGCCGAATGGCTTGGTCCCGAGCTGCAGCAGATTGCCGCGGGAACCCCCACCGCCAAGATAGACATGTACCCTACCCTGCACCGCCTGCTCCCCTGGCCGGAAGCCACCAACCTAGACGAGCTCGCCCCCAAGCACCTCCCAGTGCCCTCCGGCCGCGATGCCAAGATCGACTGGTCGGGCGAGCGCCCCGTGGTCCACATCAAGTTGCAGGAATGCTTCGGCTTCGCCGAATCCCCTAAGTATTGCGGCAACCGGGTGCAATTTCACCTGCTCTCCCCCGCCGGTCGCCCGCTAGCGGTGACCGATGATCTCGCGAGCTTCTGGTCCGGCCCCTACGCTGGGGTGCGTGCCGATATGCGCGGGCGCTACCCCAAGCACCCATGGCCAGAGGATCCGTGGAATGCCATCGCCACCGCGCGAACCAAGAACCGGATGTAGCCTAACCCCACTGCTGCCAGGATAAATAGCAGCTCATGACCACTACCAAGGTAAGCAGGGCGTAGCGGATAAATTTCGTCCCGCCGGTGAGCACCATCCGCGCGCCCAGCTGGGCGCCAAGGATATTGGCGGCGGCCAACGCGATACCAAGGGTCCACCACACGTGGCCGCCAAAGATAAAGGTCACCAGCGCACCAAGGTTGGTGGCCGTATTGACCACCTTGGCCATCGCCGCGGATTTCACGAAGTTTTGAGAAAAGATGAAGGTAAAGGCCATGATCAGGAACATGCCGGTTCCCGGACCAAAGATCCCGTCGTAAAAAGAGATGGCAGCGACTGCCACAAGCCCCGCCCAGGTGCGCCATCCGCCCCGGATACCGAGCGACTCGGTGGTGCCAAAGCTCGGTTTCAAGGTCACGAAGGCGCCCACCACCACTAGGAGCACGATGATGAGCGGGCGCATGATGTCGCTATTAAGATTCGCCGCAACGCTCGCGCCCAGCCCAGCGCACACGAGCGCGATGAGGGCGTATCGAACGAGCTCTCCCGCCGATGACCGCATCAACCCAGCCTGCACCCGCCGCTCCCACTAGGAGCACCGCCCACTGTGCCACGTCAATATCCATGAGGAGATCATAAACCTCGCGTCGGGGAGGACTGGACTCGATCGAGAACGAGCAGAAAACGAGATAAGACGTGGCACAACGGCACTGGGAATCTTCTGCGGCGGCGGGCTTTCTCTCCCATCGCTCAAGGCCTTTGCCAAGCAGCTCCCCGCGACGATTCTTTTTATCGCGGCGCAGCTTACCCGCCTCATCGCGGTGCTGGTCATTGCGGGGTACCTGCCGCAGCTCATCAGGGCAGTCACCAAGTTTTACACAAAGCGCTAGCGTGCGCGGCTAACCTGCGCGCTTAGTTATTGAGCACGGCCTCGCGCAGCACCGACATCGGAACCGAGCCAAGAGCCAAGGCCGCGGAGTGGAATTCGCGGGCGCTCATGCCCTGCTCCTCGGCGGCAGCACGGGTTTCTTGCCACAGGCGCTGGCCCAAAGCATAGGACGGGGCCTGGCCCGGCCAACCCAGGTAGCGGTTAACCTCAAAGTTGAGGTTCGCATCATCCATGGCGGTGTTTTCGCGCATGTAGGTTTTCACGTGGGCCTTATCCCACACGCCGGATACGGTGCAGTCCGGCAGCTTCTTGCCCAAGTGCAATCCAATGTCCACCACGACGCGGGCAGCGCGCAGGCGCTGGGCATCAAGCAGCCCCATCCGCACGCCAGGATCGTTCATGTAGCCCAGCTCAGCCATGAGCTGCTCAGCATACAGGGCCCAGCCCTCGCCGTGGCCAGAGTTCCAGGTCACCGCGCGGCGCCACAGGTTGAGATCCTCTTGCACCAGGGCAAATCCCAGCTGCAGGTGGTGGCCCGGCACACCCTCATGGTGCACGGTGGTCAGCTCCTGCCAAGTGTGGAAGGTATCTTGGCCCTCCGGCACAGACCACCACATGCGGCCCGGGCGCGAAAAGTCATCACTGGGCGGGGTGTAGAAAATCCCGCCGGTACCCGCTGGGTCGATACGGCACTCGATCTCTTCGACCTCTGCTGGAATATCGAATTCTTTGCCGTTGAGCTCGGCGATGACCGCATCGGCCTTACCCTGCATCCACTCCACCAAGGCATCGGTACCGCGCAGGGTATAGCGCTCCTCGTGGTTCAGCTTGCGCATGGCAGAGCGTACCGAGCACTCTGAGCCATAAAGCTCGTGCGCAACCTTTTCCTGCTCTCCGCGCAGGAAACGTACCTGGTCAAGGCCCCATTCATAGGCCTCATCCAGGTCCACGGCATCTCCGACGAAAAGCTTAGAAAAACGCTCGTAGCGTTCGCGGCCCACCGCGTCCTTATTCGAGGACTGCGGCTGCAGATCATTAGACAGCCAGTCCGAAAACTCACCAAAGGCCTCTTTGGCCTTTTTGACCTCAGCGGAGTCAGGGTCGAGGCCGAGGCCCTCGAGCATAGAGTCGGCATCGGCAAGCCGCTCGCACTGCACAATGACCTCAGAGATCTGGCGGTGCGGTGCCACCATGCCGTGGGATGCCGCTTCCTTCAGGGACTCACGGTAACCATCAAGCGAGCCCTTGACTTTGGCCAAGCGGGAGCGAATAGCCTCCCGATCCTCCGGGGTATCCTGCGGCATAAGCAACAAGGAATCCCGGATCGTCTGCACGGGCGAGGCAATATTATTGAGGCTGCGAATATCCTCGCCGTGGTGGTGCAAATCCAGATCTAAGCAGAGCCGATCCCGCAAGACGGCTGCGGTGACGTAATCTACGTCATCGAAGTCATCGTCATCATCGGATTCATCGGTGGTGTCATCCAAGGCATCTAGATCCGCAACCATGTCACGAGTGCGATCAGCGACCGCCTCAAAATAATCGGGAGAAAAATCCTGCAATTCGCCTTCAAAACCATCGATGCCCCACGCGGTTGCATCTGTGGGGGATAGCTCGGCTAGGTCGTGAACGAAGTTATCGCACGAAGCGTCCAGTAGAGAGGGCTGGCGCTTAGCGGTCTGCTCAGAACTCATAAGAGGGAAGTCTAACCCTTTATCTTGTTGATAAGCCAGACAGGCCCGCCCAAATGTTGCACACTGGCTGGCTAATCGTTGTCCCACTTCGTGCCCGGGTAGTGCCACCCGGCAAATCCATCCAGCACAGCTGCGGGAGAGTCCTCTATGACCAGTGATTTTACATAGCGGGGCAGGATGAAACCCGCCTCAGCCATGGCGGCATACATGTCATAAAAGGGCTGCCAAAAACCTTCCACATTGACCAAGCCAACGGGCCCGCGAATGCTGCCCAACTGTTGCTGGGTCAGCACTTCTGTTACTTCCTCCAATGTGCCCGCGCCGCCAGGCAGGCAAATAAACGCATCCGCCAGCTGCTCCATGCGGGTTTTTCGCTCGGCCATGGAGCCCACGACCTCGAGGCGGGTTAAGCCTGGATGGGATATTTCTAAATCCACCAGGGCTTGCGGCATGACGCCAGTGACGGTGCCGCCAGCATATAGGCAGGAATTGGCTACCTCGCGCATAAGGCCAATATTTCCGCCGCCATACACCAAGTTCAGCCCGCGACGGGCAAGTTCGTCACCCAATTGTTGGGCCGTTGCGCTATAGGCGGGTGAATTGCCCTCGGCGGAGCCACAATAAACCGCTACGGATCTCATGCGCCCCAGCATAGGGAATTTTTGGCCCATCTCCACCTTTAGACCATTCGGTACATACACCCATGAATAGATTAGACAAAGCAGTCTGTGACACATATACTTTCGTCTATGATCAAACCTGGCCCCGTGTTCACGCGCCCCCGTACACCGGCTGCTAAGTGCCTTCACCTGGTGCGCCTGAACCAGATCATTACCCGTAGTGAGCTGGTAGAAGCCACCGGGCTCTCCCAACCCACCATTACCCGCGCTACCACAGCACTCCTTAATGCGGGCCTCATCCAGGAGCGCACCGACCTCACCCAATCCCAGGGCCGGGGCCGCCCTACGGTTCCCCTCGAGGCTGCGGATAATAACTGGGTACTCGGCGGAATAGCCGTCGGCACCTCAGAGACCTATATCGGCCTTTATGACATCAAGGGCCGCACCGTTTCGGAAGAAGAAATCGCCACCCCCGTCGCGCGACTGACGGAAGAAGATTTTCTTGAGCACATCATGGCCAGCATTAACCGCATGATGACCAGCCTGGATCGCCGCCTCGTGGCTTTGGGAATTACCACTTCAGGCTCCGTGGATGACAAGGGTCTGGTCACCGCTGAAAATCTGGGGTGGCACGGCGTCGATATCGCGGCACGGCTGCGCTTCCAATTTAGCGTTCCCGTAGTGGTGACTTCCGCCATTTCCGCTATTTTGGGCTCGGAGACGCAGGCCGCTGAGATTGGCAGCAATGAGCGCGTGCTCCTGCTCTTTGCGGATGATTCCCTGGGATCGGCGTTATCCGTCGATGACGAAGTAAACTCCATCATCCCGCTGCCGCAGACCCACTCTGATGTGCTGGGCCATGGCGCTTCCGAACACCTTCTGGCCACCCAATCAATCCTAAACGCCGTACGCCGCCAGGGCATCGAGACCAATACCCTGCACGAGGTCGCGACTATAGCCCAATCCAATTCAGCCGTGCGCGCCATCTTGGATGAGCGCGCCCGCCAACTGGGCCTGATTACGGCGGCATTAGTCGACGAATACTCGCCGAAGACAGTGGTCATCGCCGGCGGGGCGTTTACCGGAGATGCCCGCGCACCCCAGCTTTTTGCCTCCACCGTCCGCGATTCCACCGCAAACGATCTGGAACTGCGCATGATTCCAAGCCACAAAGAAATCGTCCGCGCCGTCGCCCGTACCGTGGCCACCGATCAGCTATTGCGCGCACCCTTAGAGCTGGGCCGCTCACTCCATACAGCTTAAGTCCTCGCGGGCAGGGTCGATTCCAGTAAACAAGTGGGTATCTAGCCCGCAGTAGCCCGCACCCTCGAGGTAGTCGATGCGGTCATCGAAAAATGCGTGTCTTTAGGGTGCGCCGAGAGCGCGGCCACCGCCTCCCAGAAAGCCGCTGGGAGGCGAGGCGCAGCAACACGCCGTATATATCGAAGAGCAACTTCGGAATAATGCGTCCAATTTATGCCCGCCGCGTGGCCTGGGTCTGGACTGCCACAATCCCTACCGCAGTACCGGCAATAAAAATCACCAGCGCCAGCGTTGCCTGCGCCAGCGGCAACACAATGAGTACAGCCAGCGAGGCCAAAATCAGCATTCCGCTCAAGGAATATAAGGAGCGGTTGACCAGCCCGCGCTTGCCGATGACCCCGCATGCCAACATCACCACTCCCGCAAACGGACTCAGCATGAGTGCCGCAGTAGTCAAAAAGATGCCGAGGGTAACGTGGCTTGAGATGACCGCAGCACCGATGATGAGACTTAATGCCAATACCGCCAGGCTGGCGGAAAGAATCGCTTTAAGGTGTGCAGACATACGGCAATCCTCCCACAGCAGTACAGCACCGTGGGAGGATTGATTTAAATCTTGATCGTTTTGTTATTCACAACTTAGGAGTTGCGGTTAGCCAGATGAGAATCGATGCGCAGCAAACCAGCGCCATCGTTGCCGACCAGTTTGATCTGGTCAATAATCTCAGAAACGCCGGCCTCTTCCTCGATCTGCTCGGACAGGAACCAGTCAATGAGCTGGCGGGAGTCCAGATCCTGGACGTCAAGGGCCACGCGGGCAATCTCGCGAATCTGCTCGGAGACCTTCTGCTCGTGAGCCAAGGAAGCCTCGAATGCGTCGAGCGGCGTGGCTGCCTTGATGGAGCCTACCGGGATATCGTTCAGCTCTACGCGGTAGCCGCGTGCCAAGAGGTGGTCCGCAAGCTTCTGTGCGTGGACGCGCTCCTCAGCAGCCTGTGCCATGAACCAATCGCGCATGCCCGGGAAGGACAGGTTGTCCATCTCGTAGGCCAGTTGGGTGTAGACCATAGCGGCGCCGTGCTCGTTAATGACCTGATTGTTTAGCAGGGTTTGCAGTTTCTCATCCATTGCTAAATCCTTTCTGTAGGGGGGAATTAATTGGTTACGTACACTACAATACCGAAATAAAATTCCTCGTCTAGCAAGGTATACTTAACAAACCCGCAGCTCAGCAGCATTTTTCAGATTGGATCACCTAAGTTAGTTAAGACAACACTGCTCCACAACACTGGGTTAATATCGCCTAAAAATTCGAGGTCATCGGCCTGAAGGGCGAATCTCGCCTCGCCACCCCACTAGACTTACAACTCTAAGGCTAGTACGGCTACGCACATTAGATCTTTAGTGTGTTATTAATCACATATACGTCCGCGACCATTAGTACCATTACGTTGATTTCAGACCGGGCATCAGTTTCAGAGTGCGCGCGTAGGACGCCCTAATGCTGATCATGGCCTAGCAAAAGGACCAGCGGGTTTTATTGATGCGAGTAGCTACTACGAGCCTTCCTGAAAGGAGCCATCCGCCGTGATAACCGGCAGCGCCGACCACGCAAAGTTGATCCACTTATCCGTCTTCTTCCACGAGTAATCCGGCTCGAAGATCGTCTTCGGCTTGGTATACACCACAGCGGAACGTACCTCATCGGCGGTTTCTTCCAGGAAGTTCACCACTAGATCCAGGGTTTTTCCCGAATCAGCCACGTCATCAACCACAAGCACCTTCTTACTCTTGAGGGAATCCGTGTCCAATTGCGGGGACAAGATGATCGGCTCGTCCAAGGTCTGGCCAATATCGGTATAGAACTCCACGTTAATAGCACCCATAGCCTTGACCCCGAGGGCATAACCTATGGCACCGGCTGGGATCAGGCCACCGCGAGCCACGCCCACGATTAAGTCAGGAAACCAACCAGATTCCACAATTTGCTCCGAAAGATTCCGGCTCGCTTCGCCGAAGACTTCCCAGGTGAGGTTCTCCCGGTCCGGGTGGATCCAATTCTCAGTCACGATTGCGCGGCTCCTTTTGCGTTATGGATTTATTGGTAGTTTAACTAGCTATACCTATCAAGGGAAAACAGTTACCGGAAAGGAACCTCTCCCAACGTGCGCCGCAACTTGCGCGTGCGCAGGCGCTCCGGATTTTCTGCCAGCTGTTCTACTGCGCGCACCGCGCACATGACGTGGGCTTCCTTGGAATTGGAATAAAAGGCCTGGGCCTGTGCCGGTAACTTCGGTACGGCATGCAGCGGTAAATCTGACACAGATAGCAACGTGCCATAAGGCACGCGGTAGCGGTACCCATTCGCCGCCAGGGCGCACGATTCCATATCCACCGCGACTGCGGTAGAAGTGCGCAACCACTCCCACAGATCCCGGCTGGTACGCCACTCCCAATCGCGATCATCAGTCGATAACACCGTGCCGGTACGCATGAGCGAATTATCCCTACCGTAGACCTCATCCACGGCTGCCTCCAGCATGCGCTGGACTTCCGGAATGGCCGGAATCGGCGTGGAAGAAACTATTTGCCGGTCCAAGATATGGTCGTGTCGCTCATAAGCATTGCCTAAGATCAGGTCACCTATGCGCATGCGCCCGTCCATGCCGGCGCAATGCCCGATCATGATCCAGGCCTCCGGCCGCAGAACGGCCAAGCAATCCGTAATGGTCTTCGCATTTGATGGCCCCACCCCAATGTTGATCATGGTGATCCCATCGCCACCCGCGGTAATGAGATCGAACCGGGGCATCTGAAAGCGCGAGGTCAGCGTCAGCCCATCCAGGTCGAGGTTTACCGCGTCATTGGGGTGAATAGTCTCCCCATTGGGCAGTAAGAGTGCTGTATATCGCGAGTCTTCCTTGGTTAGCTCGCGCAGGCCGAATTTCACGAATTCCGTCGTATGCATCGCATAATTGGTAAACAGAATGTATTTCTGCACCGTATCAACCTCGATACCAGTATAGTGCTCGATGCGCGCACACGCGATATCAAAGCGCTGCGCCCCAAAGTGAAACAGCGGCTTTTCCTCGCCGTGGAAAGCATCCCACTCACCATCAATAATCGCATCGTTGACCTCATCTAAGGTGGGGCGCGGGATGGGACCGCGCTCCTGCGGTGCAGCGGGGGCGTCCTTAATGTATTCCGGCGGAATGCGCTCATCAGATTCGCCGACGAAGATATCGCACAAATAATTGTTGGTCAGCCGGGTCAGCTGCTCATACAAGTAATCTCGGATGATGCGCGGCTTAGAGATGACCGCGGAATATTTCCCAGCCTCGTCCACATAGCCAAAGGGCTCGGAGCGGTCAATCGGCTGCCATTTGCGGATCTCCACGGTTACCTTGGGATAAACCACGTGGCGAAAATTATCGAGAATGCCCGAGGCAAGGGCCTTGCGCCCTAACTCACATGAGGTTTCATAATGCTCAATTAAGCGAGTCACCGCTTCATCTACGGAGTGGACATGCTGCAGATCGGTCATAACCGCGAGTGTAGCGGGGACCACGCAGCACGGCAGCGCCCTTTGAGGCGATATCAAAATTGATATCATTATTAACGAAAGAATGACAGTAATGGCATCTATTGTGGTAAGACAACTAGAAGACGCAGTGAAAGAAGCTCTCACACTACGCGCCAAAGAAAACGGCCATTCCATGGAGGCGGAGGCCCGATTAATTCTGACGGATGCAGTGCACCCCAAAAATATTGGTGTTGCACTATATAAGGCTTCACGCGAGGCAGCAACAGAAATTCCAATCCTTCCCCGTGACGACGAAGCACGTGCGGTGAAGTTTTAATGATCATCGCTGATACAAACGTCATTTCAGAGGTCATGAAGCCCACCCCAGATAAGCAAGTTTTGCAGTGGTGACATCGGACCACTGAAGAGACAGTAGCGATAACAGCGATGACGCTCTCCGAGTTACATGCCGGCATAATGCTTCTACCTGACGGACACAGACGGGATTCGCTTGCGAAGGCTCTTCACACCTCCCTCCAGAACCAAGTGGTGATTCCATTCGATGCACAAGCAGCATTTCAATTTGGAGTTGTAGTAAGTCGCCGCCGCCAGCTGGGAAAGCCAATTTCCACAGTAGACGCACAAATTGCAGCCACTTGCCGCGCATACTCAGCAACCTGCGCCACTGGAAACATTAAGGACTTTTCCGACACTGGTGTGACATTACTTAATCCCTGGGAGGAATAGCCTGTATCCACAAAGCTCGTTCTAGACACGCAGGCTTGCCGCATTCATCTTATTTATGGCCCACAAAATGGTGCGGGACGAGGATGCCGTTCCGCCCCATGGAACCTAGACGAGGGACTAGATATCTATCTCGATGCAGGATCAATCGAGGTGTTTATTGGAGAAGGGAGCGAAAGCCTATCTTCCCTTGACTTCGCCGGAGAAGGCGATCGCGACCTAACAGTCGAAGTAATCAATGGCCCCGCCGACATCACAATTGAGATCGCAAAGTTGCTAGACAAAGCTATTTCTAGCAAGATTCAATAAGATAGCCTCCCGAGACATAAACGAAGGCCCGCCGACTGCGCATCGGCGGGCCCTCTCCCCATGACTAATCTCTGGCACTTAGCGGCAAGGAGTGGAGCGCCCTACGCCGTAAGCACCGCCCGTGATTAGGCAAGCCTAATGTTACAAAGATTATGGCGCGAGGTCAAGGGTGGGCCCATAAAATTCTTCAGCATTCCCAAAAAGGCTATTTACCTGCATTAACGCGTATGCTTGGAAAGCATGGCTGTCGAATCCCTTGCAGAGTTGAAAAGCATTATTTCTGAGCAACTCCTCAAAATCGGGCGCGTCAGCGAAGAAAATGCACCGGAAGAAAAAGATCTGCCACGCCTTGGCATCGCCTCCCCGGCCGCGGCGAGTTCTTTGCAGGATGACGTCGCTGAAGAGATCGTTGACCGCCTCAAGACCCAGAAGGACCAGTCCAGCCCCGGCGATTCCGCCCTCGACGCCGATGCCGCAAAAACCATTCCCCTTGGCGCACGCACCAAGCCGCGCGGCGTTTTCGAAGACGATTGGAGCGCTCGCCCAAGCGATACACACCCGTGGCCAGTCATATTGGTCCACGGCACCTGCGATACCAAGGGTGTCTGGCAAATTATGGGCAATATCTTGCGCCGAAAAGGTTATCCACCTGATATGCATCAGCGCACCTAATCATGGGACAACCCACGGGGGCATCGTCAGTCGCCTCATTCGTACCCCACGCCAAGAAGCGGTGATCCGCTCCATTATTGATGGCTGGTTCGGCCCCGCAGGCATGGATCAGGTGGTGGGCAGCGAGGTGCTTTGCGATGTCAATCGCGACGGCGATCTCGAATCCGGAGGGAGCTATACCTGCATCGCTACGCGTTCCGATGCCGTCGTCGTCCCATCGGACACCTGCTTCCTCGACCCGCAGAGCGCGCCTGAGGGGGCGGTGCGCAATATCTATATTCAAGATTTCGACCGCCACGCCGTGGTCATGCACGAAGATATGCCCATGGATAGGCGCGTGCCCGCCATCGTTCGCAGGCTCCTCACAATGGTGGAGCGCACGCCCCGCTAATTAAATCTCGAGTTCATCGAGCAACGTATCAAAAGCCGGCCCCACCTGCGTGCGCCACAGCGTATCCACCTTTTTATCCCCGCGGCCCGGACCGCCGTTGATGACAGCTACACGCTTGCCCTGCTTCTTTGCCTCAAGCACGAAGCGATAGCCACTCATCACCGCCAGCGAAGAACCCGCCACCAGCAAAGAATTAGCCTCGCCCAACAGCGCGAAGGCCGCGTCCCGCCGCGTGGCTGGGACGGGCTCGCCAAAATACACCACGCCCGGCTTAAGCAGCTCCGATCCGCAGCGCTCGCAACCGGCCATCCGGAACGCTGCAACGTCTTTCTCATCCAGCGTCACGTCACCATCTGGATTAACTTGGTCCCTTTCCACTACCATGCGCTCCAGGTACCCCGGGTTCGCTGCCGCCAAGCGCACATCGAAGTGGGAGCGATCTTCATAGTGTCCACACAATAGACACACCACGGTTTTCATATCCCCATGCAGCGCCACCAATTTATCCGTACCCGCTCGTTGATACAGGCCATCCACATTTTGGGTAACCACCCCATTAACCAACCCAGCGCGCTCTAACTCCACGAGCGCGTAATGCGTGCGATTCGGCGCCGCAGAATCCATTACGCGCCAGCCCACGAAGCTGCGCGCCCAATACCTATGGCTAGCGCTGTGATGTCTAGTGACTTTTTGGACTCCGAGTCCATTGACTTTTTGGACTCCGAGTCCATTGACTTTTTGGACTCGGAGTCCAGTTAGTTTTTTGACGCGGAGTCCAGGAAGTTTATGGACAGGATGTCTAACGACTTTTTGGACTCTGGCTTCTTGACAATG
>NZ_REGE01000029.1 GCF_003688935.1 Corynebacterium macginleyi
CCAGATTCGCGGCTTCACGCCGGTACTCCGGGGTGTACTTCTTCCTTGACGAACTCACAATGAACATCCTCTCCTACGGACACAAGATCCGTACTAATAGGGTGTCCACTAAACGAGGGTAACCTCATTTTCGGTAATGCAGAAACAATCTTTATCGGTGCAGAATCGTGAGCTGCTCCTGTGCCAGGTTCCCCCTTAGGGCCCGCTGGACCAGGAGGGCCCGCTGGGCCTGCGGGCAACTGCCCAACTTTCTCCCACTTCATAGTTGCTAAACCCAACTGGTATATCGTGCCAGTAGAAGTATCAAGATACGTATCACCTGCGATGGAATCAGACACCGTTGTCGGCACACCAGCACCAAAGAACCATCGCGTACCCCGAGGCCCAGGCTCCCCAGCATCACCTTTCTTACCGGGCGCACCTTGAGGACCAGCCGAACCATCAGCCCCTTGAGGCCCCTGAGACCCTGCCTGCCCAGCAGGGCCTTGAGGCCCCTCCGGCCCCTGCGGGCCACGAAACTCGACACCAAGCCCCTCGGCGGGAAGAGACTCTCCACCCCAGACATACAGCCGCCCGGAATCTTCTACTAGATAGCCTTTACCAGCGTCGTCTTCCGTGAGATCAGAGGGGAGAGTGTCTAATGGTTTGTGTGTAGGTTCCCAATCTACATAAGGAGATAAGCCAGAATGACTAGTGTGGCACGACGAGACCCGGCTGATAAGGCCACAATTTGATGCGATTGAAAAGAAGCTTCTTGCTAACCCTGAGATGGCGAAACTTATTGACGAGCTAGGCACGTCCACCACGGATGCCAATGATTTGGTTCGCGGTATGTTGCAAGCTTCAATTACCCGCGGTCTGAACGCGGAAATGGATACCCACCTGGGCTATGCATCCGGTGATAGCCCAGCTAAAGCTACTGTTGGAAGAAGATAACTACCGCAATGGGACGTATCCGAAAACCGTAGATTCTAACTTTGGGCCAGTAAGCATTGATGTTCCACGAGATAGAAACGGCACGTTTTCCCCCTACTATGGTCCCTAAAGGCTCGAGGAGATTGACCGACGTTGAGTGAGACGATCGTCAGCTTGTATGCCGGCGGAATGACCATTCGGGATATCCAGCATCATATGGCAACAGCGATGCGTGTCGATATTTCCCATGAAACAATGTCCGCGGTCACTGATGCCGTCCTCGATGAAGTCATGGTCTGGCACAACCGCCAGTGAGATGAGTTCTACCCCGTTATCTTCCTGGATGCTTTGCGCATTAAAGTCCGCGATGGCGGCCGGGTAGTCAACAAGTCTGCCTATATGGCTATCGGCGTGGATTTAGATGGTATCAAGCACATTTTGGGCCTATGGATTGCCAAAGAAGAAGGCGCATCATTGTGGGCACAGGTGTGCTCTAACCTGGCTAATCGTGGGGTCAAGGACGTCTTTATCGTCTGCTGTGACGGGCTGAAAGGCCTACCACAGGCAGTAGAGGCAACCTGGCCGAATTCAATGGTCCAAACTTGTATCGTGCACTTGATTCGCGCAGCTAATCGGTGGGTGGCCTATGGTGACCGAAAGAGCGTATCGGCAGCGTTGAAGAAGGTGTATACAGCTGCTGATGAATCCACGGCAGAAGCGGCGTTGAAGGAATTTTTAAGCCTCTGAACTGGGTGTGAAGTATCCTCAGTCGGTCAAGGTCTGGGAGGATGCGTGGGATAGATTCGTGCCATTTTTACAGTTTCCTCCAGCAGCCAGGAAGGTTATCTATGACGGCGAATTCGATTGAATCGTTTAACAACCAGCTGCGTAAAGCCACGCGTAACCGGGTACAGTTCACCAACGATGAATCAGCACTGAAAACGCTGTGGCTGATGATCTGCACTATTGAAGACAGAAGAGCTGCCAAGAGGGCGAAACAAGGCAAACGGGCCTCAGCTACAGCCAGCAGGCTCGTGGAAGGAGCGCGAGTATCCGGTTGGAAACAAGCCATCAACCAAATGGCCGTGGCCTTTCCCGACCGCTTCGACAAATACCTATAAACCTAACCCCACACACAAACAACTTGACACGCTCTGTTTTTTGCCCAGGTTGGCCAGCACGTTGCGTGCCTGGATAAGTCCGCGGGGTACGGCGGCACTATTGCGGTCAAGGATCATCGCTATGACTGCGTGCGTTGCTGCCCCAAACGACGATGCCCAGGCCAAAAGCTCATCCCGGGTAAGCGCCTTGTGGCCTTCGTCATCGCCACATGGCCCATGCTGAGGGTTGGTGGAATACCGGTATTTGAATCCGTGAAGGCGCGTGTGCTCAGCAACAAGCTGTTCCCCGCTGAAGATGCTCACCAGCTTCGGGGTGAGCCTGACTGTTACCGATTCTCCTACCAGCTGAAATGGTACTGAGTAGTACTGGTAGTCACAGGTGATGTGCCAGTTTCGATCGACTTTAAGCCGCTTATAAGACACTTCCGTAAACGGTGTTGGCGGAAGATCCCGCATCACCGGCACCTCTTCTTTATCAAAGCGCATGCGCCGTGTTGAGCCATCAGCCCGCGTCATTGTGTCGTTGATATCAGCAAGACGGCAAGCGATCGCCTCATTGAGTTCATCGAGGTTGTAGAAGACCTCGTCACTGAAATACCCCAGTATTTTAGTGTAGACGATTTTCACGGCACGTTCTACTGCTCCTTTGTCACGAGGCCTGCCGGGCCTAGTCGGCACAATCGTGACCCCGTAATAATCGGCAAACGCTGCATAACGGTCAGTGACCATTCGATATGTAGAGTTTTTCTTCGGCCGATAAGTCGCCGTAGAAGCATTATCCGGCACGATGACCGCTGGCACCTTGCCAAGATAATTCAACGCTTTGACATGGCACTCAATCCACGCCGGCATCTTCTCATTCGCAGCAGCCGTGACATACATCAGCCCTGAGTACGGGCTTACCGCGACAAACAGTGAGGCCTTGAAGGCTATATCACCACTGGCCTGATCTACAACCGGTACTTTGTCACCAGCCCAGTCGACATAAAGCTCTTGCCCCGGCTCATGGGTGATAACTTCGACGAGATCGTTGGCACGGATAAATTCATTAAGCCCATTACAAAACTGCGAATACTGGTACTTTGTCTTGTCCGTCGGACACGGCTGCGACAAGTAATCCATCCACAGCTTATGCCTGGTTAAATGCTTCGTACTTTTCAGCTTGCGGGCAAGAGCGTGAAAATCTGGCTGGTCATAGGACAACGACCTCTTACTCCGACCATCACTGAATCGCTCATCAAACCACCCCGGTGGGAGTTGACGGAAAATCTCTGAAGTTAATCCTTCATCAGAGATGACTTTCTTTGCCCGGGATACTTCCCGTCGTGAACATCCCAATGCATGTGTGATCTGAGCATAGCTAGCACCGTCAAGGCACATCGCGATGATCTGTTTGAAATTAGCCACAACAACAGGCTCCTTCCAAGTAAAAGTTGACACGACACCACCGAATCGTGATGTCGCCAACATCAACTATGGAAGAAAACCCCATGCAGTACCGGGTAAGCGGAACACTGGTACCAACTACGCGGACTCGCGGTACCAACTACCCCAAATCGACAACACCTGACCTTGATTGGTGGTGTTTGTGGTGTCGAGCCATTGGGATCCTTCGCCGGATGTGGTGGAGCAGCTGGGGTTGCCCGCAAATTGTGGACACGTAGTGGAGCTACCTCGTGGTTAGGCAGCTATTTTTTTCTTCGTTTCTGGTTTGGGTGATGTGGTTCTCGAAGTCGACGGGGCTGACCATCCCGAGTGCGGAATGCCGGCGCCGACGGTTGTAGACCACTTCAATCCAGTAAGCCACAGCCTGACGCGCAGCAGCGCGGGTTGCCCAGCGCTTCCGGTCGTAGAACTCGGTCTTAAGCGTTTGACCAGAACGATTCGGCCATGGCGTTATCGAAGCACACTCCGGTACGCCCCACGGATTGAGCGATGTCCAGGTTGCGGCACACTTCCCAGAGCTGCTCGCTGGTAAATTGCGTCCCCCGGTCGGCGTGAAACACCAGCCCGTCAGCAACGTCACCGCGCAGCGTATGCGCCATCCGAAGTGCTCGTTCGACCAGGGAAGTATCTTGAACGCTATCCATAGCCTGGCCCAGTACCCTGCGGGAATGACCATCGCGGACCACACATAAGTACAACCAGCCTTCACCGGTGCGCAGATAGATAAATATCTGACATCCATACTCGGTTGAGCTCACCAGTATCACACATGCGCTTTACTAGGTCAGGAAGCGTGGATTTACGCTTGGCTTGGATTGTTGTCACCGGCACAAAAGCACGCGGTGACATCCCTTCAATGCCCATCATGCGCATCCGCTGAGCCACAGTCTTTTCGGTTAAGAGAAATGTCGTAGCGATCGGCGAGTTCTGCGGTAATCCGCGGGGCACCATAAACCTCATCGGAGTCTTTTTCAGATCTGGTGAATCTTGCGGTCAACATCATCATGAAAAGATGTCCGATCATCTTTACCGGGTAAGCGTTGCTGCTGCATATGAGCCCATGTGTAGTATCCAGACCGGGACACCTTCACAAGGCGTGCCATGCGCTTGATACTGTAGTTAGCCTTGCTCTGGCCACATTAATTCGAACTTTTCTTCTCGCGTTGCTGTGCGGCGAAGAAGGCTGTCGCTTTTGACAAAAACTCGTTATCCATCTTGGTTTCTGCCAACTTATGGCGCAGACGAGCATTTTCAGCACGAAGATCCGCCTCGCTTAGCCCATCCGGTGCCCCTCGGCGTTCGCGCTCATTTTTACCCATCGGCCTAAAAGGCCAGGTGCGACACCAATTTCTTTCGCTACATGAGCAATCGGGCGCTGCGACTCGATGACCAGGCTCAAAGCTTCACGCCGGTACTCCGGCGTGTATTTTTGGCGTTGTTGACTGACAATGAACATCCTCTCTTACGGACACACGATCCGCACTAATCAGGTGTCCACCAAACGAGGGTCAGGTCCTCGTTCTTGATGATTTCCTAACAACTCCGATGGACGCTGCCTCATCACACCAGCTGCTTAATATTCTTGCTGAGCGTCAACACCGGGGATCAACGATCGTGACCTCCCAATTCCTGCCCGATGAATGGTACAAATCCATCACGGATGCTGTCATCGCCGAGTCGATCCTGAATAGGCTTGTCGTTGACGCTGAGATCATCACACTGGAAGGACCGAACATGCGCCTAGAAGCCCACAAAAAGTAGTTGCTCATAATCAACGCCCGGGCGTTACTGCTCGCTCACCACAGCGTTATTAAATCCGTGGTCCTAACACCCTTAGCTTTTTGTTTATTTTGGCGTTCCCTCCGAACTCAAGGAGCAGATAGAACGGGAGAAGCCCCCATCTCTTACCGCATTTAGCGCGGTAAGAGTGGGGGCTTTGAAAGCGTGAAGCTCAGTAAAATTACTTGAGCTCGACGGAAGCGCCAGCCTCTTCCAGCTTGGCCTTAGCAGCCTCAGCGTCGTCCTTGGAAGCGCCTTCGATGATGGCCTTAGGTGCGCCCTCAACCATTTCCTTAGCTTCCTTCAGGCCCAGGCCGGAAACGAGCTCGCGAACAGCCTTAATAACGCCAATCTTCTTAGCGCCAGCGTCGGTCAGAACGACGTCGAACTCGGTCTGCTCCTCAGCAGCGGCAGCGCCGCCATCAGCCGCAGCACCCGGTGCAACAGCAGCTACCGGTGCAGCAGCCTCAACGTCGAAGACGTCCTCGAATTCCTTGACGAACTCAGACAGTTCGATGAGGGTCATTTCCTTGAAAGCTTCAATGAGCTCGTCCTTGGTGAGCTTAGCCATGATGGCAAGTCCTTTCTACGTTGTGTGCTCGTTTCTCGGTGATGAGCTAACGGGCACGGTATTTTGTGTGTGCGTCTGTTGTGACGACTTAAGCTTCTGCTTCTTTCTTGTCCTGCAGAGCAACAACGGTGCGAACCGCCTTGGTTGCAGGAGCGTTGAAGACAGCGGCTGCCTTCGCCATAGAACCCTTCATAGCGCCAGCCAGCTTTGCGAGGGTAGTCTCGCGGTTGTCCAGCTTGGCGATGGCCTGAACCTGCTCCGCAGACAATGCGTCGCCGTCCATGTAGCCACCCTTGATGACGAGTGCCTTGTTGTCATCAGCAAACTTGGTGATGATTTTCGCAGCATCTACTGCCTCGCCCTTGATAAACGCAATTGCGGTCGGGCCGGTCAGCAAATCATCAAGACCTTCAATGCCAGCTTCGCTAGCAGCGATCTTGAAGAGGGTGTTCTTGGCAACGGAGTAGTCAACGTCAAAGCCCAGGTTGTTACGCAGCTCCTGCAGCTGGGATACGGTCAGGCCGCGGTACTCAGTCAACACGACGGAGCTAGAATCGGCCAGCTTTTCCTTCAGCTCTGCCAGGTCTGCAGTGTTCTTTGGGTTTGCCATTGTCTCTCGCCTCCTTCCAAAACATCTCTTTTATTTTCCGCCGGGGCTTGCCTAAAACAAAAGCCCCGTGCAAGAGCACAGGGGCGTGCGACATGAGAAATGTCGCGGAATGCGCAAAGTGTCTCCTGCGTGGGCCGCCTCCCTGGTGGAGGTCTTTCAATCCGTAGTGGATGACCAACGGTCTTCGGTGAACTTTGACTCGGCCGCAGGGCCGTTCAAACTTCACAAAGCATCCTAGCGCGCTTTTAACGGATTCCCAAATTGCCCGCTCGCGTAGGCTATCCTTTATGACTTCCCTCATGTGGTTTCGCGATGACTTGCGCTTATCTGATAATCAGGCCCTCACCCTCGCTGCGGATATAGCCGCCGAGGCAGGCGGTTCAGACGCCAAGTTATGCGCCGTTGTCCTTGATGAACCCGCCTACCCTGGCACCCGTCCGCTTGGTGGCGCCACCAATTGGTGGCGCGAGCGCTCGCTCTATGCCCTCTCGCAAGACCTTTCCGCCCGCGGGGTGGAACTTCTGCGCGCTTCGGGCGATGCCCGCGAAGTCATTCCCCGCATCGCCCACGCAGTCGGCGCCGATACCGTCACCTGGACTCGGCGCTACCACGGACCAATGCGCGAGGTAGACGCCACCATAAAGGCAACGCTTGCTGGTGCCGGAATTAACGCCATCTCCTGCCCCGGTTTCACCCTCGTCGAGCCGTGGGAAGTCACCAATGGTCAAGGTAAGCCTTATAAAGTCTTTACGCCCTTCGCAGCCGCCGCGCGGTCCCAGGTCGCTGACGACGAGCCATTGCCGGTGCCGAAGCTGCTAGCGGGGCGGGAGATGGGGGCATCGGCAAGCAGCAGCTGGCCCGACCCTAGCGTTCGTGAACCGCGCTGGGCTGCGTCGTTTTCCCAGTATTGGACTCCCGGGGAAGCAGGTGCCCGCAAGCGCCTAGCCCAGCTTGATTTAAGTAACTACGCAGAGGAACGCGATATTCCCGCGCGCAACGCCACCTCTCTGCTCTCGCCGCATCTGCGCTTTGGCGAGGTATCTCCGCGCGAAGCTTGGGTGGCCGCCGCTGAGGAACCTGACGCCGACAAATTCCATTCCGAGTTGCTGTGGCGAGACTTTGCCTGGCATCGGCTCTACCATCTCCCCGAACTGGCCACCCGCAACGTGCGGCAACAATTCGACCGCTTCGACTGGTCCTGGGAGGACCCGCGGCTGAAGGATTGGCAGAACGGCAGGACGGGCATTCCGCTTGTCGATGCCGGAATGCGCGAACTTTGGGAAACCGGCTACATGCACAATCGCGTGCGCATGGTGGTGGGTTCATTTCTCACCAAGAACCTGGGCATACATTGGCGCTTAGGTGAAGAGTGGTTTTGGGACACCCTGGTGGATGCCGACGCCGCATCCAATCCCTTCAACTGGCAATGGGTGGCCGGCAGCGGCGACGATGCCGCGCCCTTTTTCCGCATCTTCAACCCGCACACCCAAGCCCAACGGTTCGACCCGGATGGCGTTTATATCCGACGCTGGGCACCAACGCTTTCTGCCCCACCCATCGTGGACCTCAAAGAATCACGCCAGGCAGCATTGGACGCCTATGAAAAAATGAAAGATGCAGACTAAGAATCCACACCTAGTTTTGGTTTAAGTCGCTTCCCCGTAGCGATGCAAAAGACCCCAAGGAAAATCCTCGGGGTCTTCATTCATGCGTTGTGTTCTATACCGTTTTATTCGGTGTAGCCCTTGTGCACGGTTCCGTCCACAGGAATGCCTGGGCCGGAGGTGGTAGAGATGGTGGCGCGCTTGATGTAGACGCCCTTTGCGGAAGAAGGCTTCAAGCGCAGGATCTCATCCAGAAGAGCGCCGTAGTTCTCAGCCAACTTCTCAGCATCGAAAGATGCCTTGCCAAGGATGGCGTGCAAGTTTGCAGCCTTGTCCACGCGGAAGGAGATCTTGCCTCCCTTAACCTCGCCAATGGCCTTAGCCACGTCGTTGGTTACGGTGCCGGTCTTCGGGTTAGGCATGAGACCACGTGGGCCCAAAACGCGGGCGACGCGGCCGACCTTAGCCATCTGATCCGGGGTGGCGATGGCAACGTCGAAGTCCAGATTACCCTCATTGATCTGCTCGATCAGCTCGGAGGTACCAACGATGTCAGCGCCAGCTTCCTGGGCTGCGGTTGCCTTCTCACCCTCAGCGAAGACGGCGACGCGAACGTTCTTACCGGTGCCGTTAGGCAAGGAGACGGTGCCGCGCACCAGCTGGTCTGCCTTGCGTGGGTCAACACCCAAGCGGAAGACAACATCAACGGTGGCGTCGAAGTTCTTGGAGGAGGTTTCCTTGGCCAGCTTTGCGGCCTCGATGGGACGGTACAGGCGGGACTTATCTACCAGTTCCGCAGCGGCCTTAAAAGCCTTAGACTTGGTGCTCATTTAACAATTCCTTTTCTGGATTGGCGTGGTATTAAGCGGGCCGAAGCTGGCCCTACCACATAAAGTTTTTACTTCTCCGGTGCGCCATCGATGTTAAGGCCCATGGAGCGGGCGGTACCAGCGATGATGTGTGCGCCAGCCTCGATGTCGCGGGCGTTGAGGTCCTCGAACTTGGTCTGTGCAATTTCCTTGCACTGATCCCAGGTAACGGAGCCGACCTTATCGGTGTGCGGGACACCGGAGCCCTTCTGGACGCCTGCGGCCTTGAGCAACAGCTTGGCTGCGGGCGGGGTCTTCAGCTTGAAGTCGAAGGAGCGGTCTTCGTAAACGGTGATCTCAACAGGGACCACGTTGCCACGCTGGTTTTCGGTAGCAGCGTTATAAGCCTTGCAGAATTCCATGATGTTAACGCCATGTGCACCCAGTGCCGGGCCAACTGGCGGTGCCGGGTTAGCGGCGCCAGCCTCGATCTGCAGCTTAATGAAGCCAGATACCTTCTTCTTTGGAGCCATCGAATTACCTCTTTCCTGTGGTACCGGGCCTGCGTCACGATGAATAACGCAGCCCGTCCGGATGCTCACCTCAGTGGGCCACCGGAGGATGAAACGTTTTACACGCGCGCAAGAAGCGCACGGCGATTCAGTTTAGAACACCGTGTGCCCTGCACAAAATCACTTTTTAAGAAATCCGCTCGATTTCCGTCGGCGACAACTCTACCGGTGTTTCCCGGCCGAAAATCGAAACCAAGCCCTGCATCTTGCCTGTTTCCGGGTCGATTTCAGAAATGGTGGCAGACACGGCAGCCAGCGGGCCGGACAGGATCGTAACGGCCTCGCCCACCTCAAAGTCGTGAGCGTATTTCTTCGCCACCTCTTTCTCCGGCATTTCGACAACCTGCTCGCCTTCTTGCTCATTCGGAGCGGCCTCACCCTTAGTAGTGGGAGCTTCATTTGGCATGAGGAACTTGGCCACGTCACGGATCTTGACCGGCGTTGCGTTTCCTTCGTTGCCCACGAAAGAAGTAACGCCGGGGGTATCGCGGATGACGGACCACGCGGCATCGTTGAGCTCAGCGCGTACCAACACGTACCCAGGCAGCAGCTTGCGCTTAACTATCTTCTTCTTACCGTCTTTCTTCTCCATAATCTGCTCGATAGGGACGACGACCTCGAAAATAGAGTCTTCCACCTCAAGAGTCTGGGCGCGCATGTCGAGGTTGGTACGCACCTTATTTTCGTAGCCGGAGTAGCACTGAATGATGTACCACTGGCCCGGCCGCTTCTTTAGCTCGCGGGTGAATTCGCGCAGGCGCTTACGGTAGGCAGCATTCTCAGCCTCTTCGTCGGTGTCGACTGCCTCCGCAGGAGAGGACGCAGTCTGGGATGCGGACCCGGGTTCGAGGGCATCAGCAGACGCAGCGTTTGCTTGCACTGCGGCATCATTCCCCTCGGCGGGCTCAAAGGCCGTCTCTTGGGCGTCCTCGACTGCGCTGGCATGCTCTGCGGCCTGCTCTTGCACGTTAGCCTGCATGGCCTCCTCTAGCGAGGTTCCTGGGTTTTCGACGTTATTCTCGTCGCTCATGAGTGGTACTCCAAAATGTCATCGGCGCGTAATGTAGAACCAGCCTACCCTCGG
Source organism: Corynebacterium macginleyi (assembly GCF_003688935.1). Taxonomy (GTDB): domain Bacteria; phylum Actinomycetota; class Actinomycetes; order Mycobacteriales; family Mycobacteriaceae; genus Corynebacterium; species Corynebacterium macginleyi. The sequence goes on from NZ_REGE01000029.1 coordinate 10,512, forward strand.
CGCGAGTGGGCAAAAAGTATCCCGCCGTTCCGGAATGCGGAAACAGCGGGATAAAAGCGTATGCGACCATCTTAACTAATTAGTGAGAATCTTCTCAACTCCGAGGCCAGCCAAGGTATCAACACCCCAGACCAAGGTGGTCATCACGATCAAGAAGGCGAACGTGATGAGGGTGTACTGCAACATCTCCCCACGGGTGGGCCAGACCACCTTCTTCATTTCAGAAACAACCTCGCCGGGGAATGCGGCAACGCCACCACCCGGGCTATCGGTGTGTTTTTTATCCTCAACGCGGACGACGTTCTTCTTCGCCGACTCCGTGGAGGTCGTAGAAGCCGCACCAGAAAGCTGCCGCTTTCCGGTGGGACGCGGGGCAGCCGAATCCTTCGGCTGCTGCTCATCGCTCACAGCTAACCCTCCTTGGGAAATGAATTGTTTTTTTCGGGGCGCGTAAACCGCTCAAATATAACTTCAACAACCCTAGCAAAAGCTGCACGGCTAAGAAAGTACATCAAGGCGGGTGCGCCAGATCTGTGACAAAAATATCCCCGCCTCCTAGAAATAGGTGACGGGGATTCCTGCAGGGGCGACAGGACTCGAACCTGCAACCTACGGTTTTGGAGACCGTTGCGCTACCAATTGCGCCACGCCCCTATGTTGTTATCCGTGTCGTCATAACGCCACGTTCCGATTAGCCTATCAGATCCCTAATTCCGCACGGAAACCAGTAATTCATCGAGGCCATGGATTGGTAGTGAAAAAGCGCCGTAGTGGCGCTTTTCTCTCCCGGTAGCGATGGCGAGAATTGAACTCGCGACACAGCGATTATGAGTCGCTTGCTCTACCACTGAGCTACACCGCCATGGTTAACACCTTCATTCTGAAAAACAGCAGTTCCTTCAGGCATGAATGGAGCCCCCTGACAGAATCGAACTGTCGACCTTTTCCTTACCATGGAAACGCTCTGCCGACTGAGCTAAGGGGGCATATCCCAGCATCAAGCACATCAATATTTCGTTGTGCTCTCCGTTGCGGACTCCAATAATGTAACCTGATATCTACTCTTTGTACAAATCACCACGTCATCGCATAAAACCGGGGAATTTTAAAGAGTTATTCGATGGTGTCACTTGCTACCCGGTGTGCTTGAATAAAAGGCATGCTGGATCATAGAGACTGTCTTTCAATCGACGCTGCGAAGCTGTACTACAACTCTGGTTTTTCGCAGGCAGAAGTGGCAGCACACCTGGGAATTTCCCGTCCGACGGTCTCCAAATTACTTACCCACGCCGCCGAACGCGGCTTTGTCACCGTGAGTATCACCGATCCCCGCGAACAGTCCGATGAACTAGTTTCGGCACTCTGCGAGCGCTTTTCGCTGGCCGATGTCCGCGTAACCGCCACCCCGCCCGGTGGCTCCCTGCTGGCGGATTTAGGCAGCGCCGGCGCCACCCTACTGGAAGAACTCATTAGCGATCACACCTCGGTCGGCCTGTCCTGGAGCGAAACCATGTCCGCTGTGGCCTCCCATTTGCGCAAGCGACCACTCGAAGGCGTGAACATCATCCAACTTGAAGGCGGACATTCCTGCTCGGAGCGCTCCATTAGGAATCTACACACCATGCAGGCGTTTACCCAGGCCTTTAATGCAGAAGCACACCTGCTTCCCCTTCCAGCCTTCTTCGATTCCGTTGAGGCCAAGGAGTGGGTCGTCCGCGACCGGCACATTTCAACGATCCTCGATATGGGGGCATCGGTAGACGTGGCGGTATTTAGCGCAGGCGCCATTGAAAAAGAGTCCCTAGCGCTTAACCTGGACTACCTCACCAAGGAAGCGACCGAGCAGCTCCTTAGCAATGCCGTAGGCGATGTCTGCTCCCACTTCTACACCGCCGCGGGCACTATCGCCTCCCCCGACATTGATGCGCGCACCGTCGGTATCGGCCTGGACGATTTAGCGCAACGCCCCACCCGCGTTCTCGTGGCTGGCGGACACACCACAACCCGCGCCATCAATGTAGCCCTTGAGATGGGCTTGGCCACCCACCTCGTGACCGATCAATCCACAGCCCACAGGCTTTTGCAGCCAAACTAGCATAAAACACGTCACACCTAGCGAACATTTGTTAAATTAACCATTGGCATTAGTTCTGGACGGGCTAGACTAACCACATACACACCTGTATTTCACATGGAGGAGCACTTCGATGTCCGCTACCGACACTGCCACCCCGCACATCAACCCGCACGGCACCCCAATCGCAGAAACCGTCCTCCTGCCTGGCGACCCTCTGCGCGCAAAATTTATTGCTGATAACTTCCTCGAAAACACCGTCCAATTCAACGAAATCCGCAATATGCTGGGCTTTACCGGCACTTACAATGGAAAACCGGTATCCGTTATGGGCACCGGCATGGGCATCCCCTCCATTGGCATTTACTCTTGGGAGCTCATCCATAAGTTCGGTGCGAAGAAGCTCATCCGCGTCGGCTCCATCGGCGCGATGCAAAAAGACATCGACGTGCACGAGGTTATCGTTGCCTCCTCTGCCTCCACCGATTCCAACTTCCTGTCGCAGTATGACCTGCCAGGTACCTACGCCCCCACCGCATCATGGAAGTTACTCAAGGCCTTAGTTGATGAATCTGAGAAGCAGAACCAGCACATTCACGTGGGTAATATCTTAAGCTCTGACATCTTCTACAACATGGACCAGACCGTCAATGACCGATGGGCACGCATGGGCGTACTCGGTGTGGAGATGGAATCTGCAGCGCTCTACGCCACCGCCGCCGAGGCCGGCGTCGATGCATTAGGCCTATTCACCGTCTCCGACAACATCGTCACAGGCAAGCAGCTTTCCGCCGAAGACCGCCAAACCGCCTTCCGCACCATGGTGGAGCTTGCTCTGCCACTCAACGCACTGGACTAAAAGGACCCACCGCCATGTTAAAAAAAGTTAAGGCCACCCCGGGGGATCGCACCCATCTAAACCCAAAGGCCGCCGTCCCCATCCTGCTTTTCGTCTTCGTCTTCTCCCTGATCATTGACAATGGGTTCAAGACAATGACCATGCCGATCGCGGAAGCACTCGAAATCTCTGACAAGACCGCTTCGCTGCAGGCTTCACTAGCCGGTGTCATCATCGGTATCGGTGCCGTTGTCTACGCCGCCTTGGCGGACTCCATTTCTATCCGGAAACTAATGCTTACCGGCATCGTTTTCGTGGCCATCGGTTCCATCCTGGCGTTCATCTTCTCTAGTTCGTGGACCATGGTGCTAACCGGACGCCTGATTCAAGCCACCGGTTTGGCTGCCGCTGAGACGCTCTATGTCATTTACGTGACCAAACATTTGAGTGAGGATGTCCAAAAAACTTACCTTGGCTTTTCCACCGCCGCCTTTCAGGCCGGCTTGCTCATTGGCGCGCTGACCTCTGGATTTATCTCCACCCACGTGTCCTGGACGGCGATGTTCCTGATCCCGCTCATCCTTCTACTGACCATTCCGACCATCATTAAGAATGTGCCGGAAGATGAGGCCGTGGAAAGCCACCTGGACGCGCTCGGCCTGTTCTTCGTTGCCCTCTTCGCCAGCGCACTTATTCTGTTCATGCAGGATTACGCCTGGTACTGGCTTATTTCTGCCATCCTTGGTGTTGCCGCATTTATCGTGCACATTAAGAACGCAAAAAACCCATTGGTTACCTCTGAATTCTTCACCAATGGCCGCTACGTGTGGACTATTGTCCTGGTGCTCTTTGTCTATTCCACCCAGTTAGGCTTTATCTTTCTGCTGCCATTTGCGGTCCATGACATGCACGGCATGAGCTTGGATCAGGCTTCGCTATTGATGGTTCCGGGCTATATTTGTGCCATCCTCGTTGGTATCTCCTCCGGCAAGATTGGCAAGGTCTTGTCCTCTCGCGCCACCATTTACACCGCCTTCGGCATGGTGGTCGGCGCCCTACTTTTCGCTGCGTCTTTCGCCCACGTTCACGTTACCGTGCTCATCATCGCCATCGTTGCCTTCGCCAGCGGTTTCGCCCTAATGTATGCTCCACTGCTCAACACCGCCCTGCGCAATATCAGCGCATCCAAATCCGGCATCGCCATTGGTTTTTACAACCTCACCATCAATATCGCCGTGCCCCTAGGCATTGCTTATACCGCCAAACTGCAGGATTCCACCAGCTACACCATCACGCTGCTAGTGCTTACCTTCATCGCCGCAATCGGCTCTGGCCTCTATATGGTCTCTGACCTCAAGATGGCCCGAAAAGAATCCGCTTTTATTTCCTAAAGGAGAAAAACATGACTTCTCGCACTGAATTTGCTTCCTATATCGATCACACCCTGCTCAAACCGGAGGCCACCCCGGAGCAGTTGCGCACCTTGGTAGAAGAAGCCACCGAGCTTGGCACCTACGCTGTGTGCGTCTCCCCCTCCGCTCTGCCGCTCGAGACTCCTAAGTCTCTCCACGTCGCCACGGTCGTGGGCTTTCCTTCCGGCGCCGTCAAGCCGGAAATCAAAGCCGCTGAAGCAGCCCGCGCGGTTGCCGATGGTGCGGAGGAAGTAGACATGGTCATCAATATCCCGCTGGCCATCGAGGGCCGCGCCGAAGAGCTACAGGCTGAAATCCAGGCTGTGCGCGATGCCATTCCAGGCGCGGTACTCAAAGTCATCATCGAGTCTGCAGCGCTTTCCGATGCCGCCATCGTCCTCGCCTGCCAGGCCGCCGCTGCCGCTCAGGCGGACTTTGTGAAAACCTCCACCGGCTTCCACCCCGCCGGGGGCGCCTCCACCCACGCGGTCAAGCTCATGCGCGAGACCGTAGGCGACAAACTGGGAGTAAAGGCCTCCGGCGGCATCCGCACCGCCAAGGACGCCCTCGCCATGATCGAGGCTGGAGCCAACCGACTGGGACTGTCTTCCTCCGCCAAGATCCTCAAGGAACTCTAAGCCATGTCTGTGGACAAGACTTTCGATCTCGACTACGCCCGCGCGTGGGCCAATCACGATCCGGATCCGGACACCGCCCGCCAGGTCCTGTCATGGATCGAAGAAGATAATTGCGCAGCACTCGCTGCCGCCTTCGCCGGCCCGCTGCACTTTGGTACCGCGGGCCTGCGCGCCGCCGTGGGCGCGGGCGAATCTCGCATGAACCGCGCCGTGGTTATCCGCACTACCTATGGTCTTATTACCTGGCTCAAGCAGCAGGTCGATACCCCAGTCGTTGTCATCGGCTGCGATGCCCGCCACGGCTCCGCGCAATTCCAGCGCGATGCCGCACAGGTTATCTCCGCCGCTGGCGCAAAGGCTCTGGTCCTGCCCGCGCAGAACCCGACCCCGCTAACCGCCTTCACGGTCCGTTCCTTGGACGCAGACGCCGGCATTATGATTACCGCCTCACACAACCCGCCTGCCGATAATGGCTACAAGGTCTACCTGGGTGGCCGCGTTGCCACCGGCCCAGACGCGGGCGTGCAGCTTATCTCCCCCGCCGATAAAGAAATCGCCGCCGCCATTGCTAAGGCCCCCTATGCCGACGAGGTTCCGCTAACCTCCGATCGCATCGAGGATGTCGATACCCGCGCAGAGTACCTCGACCGCGCCGCGACGTTGGTTGACGAAAATACCGATATAACCATCGCGCTGACCGCCCTTCACGGCGTGGGTGCCGAGCTAGGTAAGGAACTGCTGTCTCGCTGCGGCTTTACCGTCTCGCTAGTGCCGGAACAAGCTGCTCCTGACCCAGATTTTCCCACGGTTTCTTTCCCCAACCCGGAAGAGCCCGGTGCCCTGGATCTTGGCATCCGGCACGCTGAAAAAATCGGAGCCGATATCCTTATCGCCTATGACCCCGACGCCGACCGCTGCGCCGCTGCCGTGCCCACCGATGGCACTTGGCGCCAACTCAGTGGCGATGAGACCGGCGCCTTGCTCGGTGATTACCTCGCCCGCCGCGGCGCCACCGGCAACTTCGCCAACTCGCTCGTATCGTCCCGTCTGCTCGGGCGCATAGCCGCGCACTACGGCCTCGGCCATGAGGAAACCCTAACCGGCTTCAAGTGGATCGCCCGCACCCCAGAACTGGCTTTTGGCTACGAAGAAGCCATCGGCTTCTGCCCCGATCCCACCGCAGTGCGCGACAAGGACGGCATGTCCACCTCCGTGGTGCTCGCCAGCCTCGCCGCCGAATGCAAGGCCGCTAAAAGCAGCCTCCTCGACCGCTTGGATGACATCTACGCCACGGTCGGTGCGCTGTACACACAGCCGCTGACCTTCCGCGTCGAGGACTTGGGCCTGATTACCCAAGCAATGGACAAGGTTTCTACCACCCCACCAACCGAGCTCGCCGGCTCCCCGGTGGCCAAAGTGGAAAAGTTCGCCCAAGGCTCAAAGTTCTTCACTGATAATGATGACCGGGTTATCGTTCGCCCCTCCGGCACCGAGCCCAAGCTCAAGTGCTACTTAGAATCCCCCGACGCCGGGCGCCTCGATGCTATCGCGGCCGACCTGCGCGATTACTTCGGGCTCTAAGCCGCTAAGCCGGGGTATTCCCTGTGCATCCTGCGCCTTCCTGTAGTGAAGTGAAGGACCCCGGGTTTTGTTCCTAGGCATGTGCGTTGATTTCTATTATTCCCTGTTGTGGGGTCTGCTTCCACAATTCGGTTTCCATCTCGACTGGGGTTCGGTATCCCAGGCTGTGGTGGAGCCTTACCTCGTTCCACCATGACACCCACTCGAATGTCGCAATTTCTACCTCGACAACGTTATTCCACCTGCGAGTATGGATCAGCTCACCTCTTGTAAGAGCCGTTAACGTTTTCAGCCAGTGCATTGTCATTTCAGTCGCCGACAGTCTCAGTGGAAGCGGCAATCCCGCGCTGGAAAAGGCGCTGGTTGTAGACAACACTGACGCACTCTAAAACATGATCCGAATGGTGAATGAGACCTGTTGTTTCCCTAGCACTCGTGGGTCGCTTGGTTGAGTGCTTGCAGCGGTAATGCCT
>NZ_REGE01000003.1 GCF_003688935.1 Corynebacterium macginleyi
AGACACCTCATGCACCGCACAGGAGACGCCAATGGTGACCACAACCAGCTAACCGCCTGACCTCAAACACAGAACTGAATACCGAGCCGAAAGCACAAACGGCTACACCACTACACGGGACTTGACCACCCCGACTACCACTTGGGATATGGACCAGGCGGCAATGAGGGTAAGCCCAGCCTACTCCACGCCACCGCTCGTCGGTGCTTATGTGGAAGGTCGCGATGGTGTCTGCCGTTGGCCAGGCTGCAACCGACCCGCCTACAGCTGCCAAAAAGATCATCGGATCGATTTCTCAGAGGGAGGAAAAACGACCGCAGGAAATTTAGCCTCGCTGTGCCAACACCACCACAACATAAAAACGGATAGAAGCGCCTTTTACATCATGGATCCTCACAGCGGAGATATTGTCTGGCTGTTCCAAGATGGCCGGTGGGAATACGACGAACCACAGGGGCCTCTAGCTACAAAGAATAAGAACTGGGCGCTGACCGTTGCCCAGGCAATCGCCGCGCGGCGACGCAACGCCGCCAAAGAAAGGACCGATACTTAAACCGTGCGAGCCCGGGCGACGACATCCGGCAAGTGCGCAAGCAGGTAATCCACATCGTCTTTTGAAGTAAGACGGCCCAAGGTGAAACGGAGGGACCCGATTCCTTCATCTTCGGTGACACCCATCGCCGACAACACATGAGACATGCGGTTGACGCCTGCACTGCAGGCACTGCCAGTCGATGCCTCAATCTGCAGCGAGTCCAGCAACATGATGAGACTATCGCCATCGCTCCCAGGGAAAGAAACATGCAGGTGCGAGTGCAAGCATGGCTCGGTGGAATTGACGAGGACGTTATCAATGGAAGAGACAATCCCCTCCCGCAGCTTGTTCCGTAGTGCAGCGACGCGTTCGGATTCGGCAGCGCTTTCGGCAATAGACTCCTCCAAAGCCGCGGCGAGCGCGGAGGCGCCGGCTACGTCTACCGTGCCGGGGCGAAGCCCGCGCTCTTGCCCGCCGCCGTAGTAAATCGGCTGTGGTGCAGGGGTACGCTTCGCCAATAGCACGCCGATACCGCGCGGGCCGCCAAATTTGTGGGCGCTGGCGGCAAGCGTCGTCAGACCCAACTCTGTAAAGTTGATTGGAAGCTTGCCCGCTACCTGCACCGCATCCACGTGCATCGGAATACCAGATTGTTGCGCGAGGGTTGCGAGCTTTTCGATGGGCTGAACCGCACCGGTTTCGTTATTGGCCCACATGCAGGTGGCAACATCGGCAGGCTGAGCGAATGCACCCTTATCGCTGACATGGCCACTGCGGTCCACCGGGAGCAGATCGACATTGGCGCCGTCTCGGGCAAGCTTGCTTACGGTATCGCGCACCGCTGGATGCTCAATATCCGTCGAGATAATGCGGTTGGTTTTTCCCGCCGCATAAAGCCCCTGGATAGCGATATTATCTGCTTCAGTACCAGAGGAGGTAAAGACGACCTCGATGGGTTCGCACCCAAGGAGGGAGGCGACCTTCTCGCGGGCATCATCCAGCACGGAACGGGCCCTGCGCCCCGAAGCGTACTGCGCGCTAGAATTAAGCGACCCGGAGGCGGCAACCCATGCGTCAATGGCGGATTGGCGCATCGGTTGGGTTGCTGCGTAGTCGAAATAATGCGGCATTACCGGCGCGCCTTCAGTTCCTCAGTCAGAGCTGGGGCAATTTCGTGTAGGTCGCCTACGACACCGAGATCTGCGATCTGGAAAAATGGCTCATCTTGGTCCTGGTTGACCACCACGATAGTGCCGGAGGTCTGCATGCCCGAAGTATGCTGAATTGCACCGGAAATGCCCAGCCCAATATAGAGATCCGGCGACACAGACACGCCAGTCTGGCCCACCTGGTGGGGGGCGTCGTAGAAGCCTTCATCGACAGCGTCGCGGGTGGCACCGACGGCACCACCGAGGGCATCGGCAAGCGGCTCTACAATCTCGGCGAAGTTATCGCCTACGCCACGGCCGCCGCATACCACAATTCGGGCTGCGGTGAGGTCGGGCCGACCAGACTTTTCAGCTGGGGTAAAGGAATTAACCTTGACATCTCTCTCCGTGGCCGCAGGTAGCGGCATGGGGGCGGGCTGGGCTTCCACCTGCTGGGGCTCTGCTGCGACTGAACCGGGCTGCAGGGTATAAATAGGGCAGCTGCCAGAAGCCTCCGAGGTGGTCTCGTAAGTGGCGCCGAAAATTGTCATCGTCGCGGAACCATCCGCATTGATAGAGTCCACATTGGAAAGCACACCGGAAGCCAGGCGAGCAGACAGGCGGCCAGCAATCTCATTATTCGTCGGGGTGGCGGCTAAGACCATCGGCGCCGGATTTGCCGCGCCTAAGGCATGCAAGGCATCAACTTCAGGGGTCACCAGACGCTGGTCATAATCCTCGGCCGTTGCCTGCACCACCTGGGCGGCACCGAGGGCCGCTAGTTCGCCATCAAAAGCATCCGCTTGCTTGCCGACGACCACCGCAGACACCGTACCCAACTCGCGTGCAGCAGTAATGAGCTCACTGGTAACGGGGAGAATGCCGTCTGTATCGTGTTCAACAAGTACGTAAACGTGAGACATTTCTACTCCTAAATCAAGTTCTTTGCGGCAAGGAAATCAGCAATCTTCTTCGCAGCATCTTGCGGCTGTGGCTCCGAGATAACCTCACCGGCCGTGCGCGGTGGGCGCTTGGAAGAAGCAGTTACCCTCGTGGTCGGCGCGACGGCATCAATGCCCAAATCCGCCACACTCAGAGTGGTAATCTCTGCTTTTTTAGCGGCCATTAGCCCTTTGAAATTAGGGAAGCGTGGCTTATCCGCTTTATCGGTGACTGAAATAATTGCAGGTAGAGCGGCCTCAAGTTCCCAGGTTCCGCGGGCATCGTCGCGGGTGCCTTTCACTGCGCTGCCTGCAAGCTCCACTTGATGTAGCTCGGTCAACGCGGGTAATTGGCGGTACTCCGCCAACAAACCGGCAAGCATTCCAGTCGAGGAATCGGAAGCCTCATTACCCAACGTAATCAGTTGGACGTCCTGGAGCGTGTTAATCGCCGCATTGAGCGTCCACGCGGTTGACAGTGCATCAGCGCCGGCCAGTGCGTCATCGGATACTAGGACCGCGTCATCTGCACCCATCGCAAGCGCCTTGCGAAGAGCTTCATCCGCTTGCGCGGGTCCCATCGTCAACGCGACTACACGGTAGTTCTCATCCGGGTTGTCATCGCGCAACCGTAACGCCTGTTCCACGGAATACTCATTAATCTCATCAATGATATTATCCACGGAGGTGCGATCCAGGGTGTGATCATCTTCCAAGGATTTGGTGGACCACGTATCTGGTACATGCTTGACCAGAGCCACAATCGTTGGCATTGGGGCAATCACCTTTCAGATAGATTTATCTTGCGTAATTATCTTCGGACGATAATACTCGGGGTTGGCACAGCAAGGCGATACCCTGTGAGCCAATTCGCGTAATGATAACTGCGAAAGGCCTCGACCCCTTTAACTTCATCTGCTTTCTCAGCTGGTCGGGATCAATATCGACCCCGCGCACAAGGATTTCCAGGCTGCCTGCATCATAAGATTTTAGTACCGACTTTAGGCGCTTTAAGGGAACCTTTTCTATGAATGGAAATCCCGACATTCCCTGCGGAATGCGATTGCCTGTCAAATACGCGATTCGCGGATCGATCTGCCACAATCCCTCGCGCGCGGCGTAATGCTGCACGAGACCGGCGCGCACCACTGCCCCATCGGGATCAATAAGATACGTGCCGATCTCACCAGCCTCTGGTAAGTGCTGCTCTTCATCTGTTAGCACGTCAACCGACTCCCCTTGAATCATTACCGCCTGCCTGCCAGTTCCAAGGCCAGGTGTGTAAAGGCATGCTTCCTTAACTGCCCCGTTGACGCTGCTTATGATGACCAATCCATCCCAATCATTGAAATCAAGCCCCGGTGCGCACTTGATGGCCATGTGTGCGTCCCTGTGCGCAGCTATCAGGTCCGGCAACGGTGGCAGCAAGTCTTCCGGGCGGGAAATCCGTCGCCCTGATTTTCTGCGGGCAGGGTCGGCGATAATCGCGTCAGCCGCAGAAGTAGTTGTTAGCGCGTCTGCTTGAAAGAAAGAGCCAGAAGCCACATTATGCCGGGCCATGGCAAGGCGCGCGGCGTCGATATCGGAGCCGATGTAATCAAGGCTGGATGCATAGCCTTCGGTGCCAATGGAACAGGTAACGTCGTGCACGCTGCGCACTCCCCGCTGGCGCAAAAACTCGGAACGATAGCGCGCGACGGGCAGCGGGGTGGCTTGCTGGGCTGAATCGCCATCCATAAGCCAAGTCTCAGGCAGCTTTTTGCCCCGTCGGGCAATAAGCAGCTCCATAGCGCAGCGCGCATAATCACCGTAGGCAGCTTTCAGCTTTTCTATATCCCGCAGCCGCGAAGCCTTGCTCAGCTCCAAATCCCAGCTGGTGAGTTCGGCGTTATACTCGCTTAAAAAACGGACTTCGTCGAGGTTAAAACTCATATGCGCTCGGTGGGGGTGGTGGCAAAATATTCCGCATACTGCGGATCGTTTCTGGGATCGCCGATGACGGGGCGAAGGTCGGACGATGAAGCATCATCAAGCACTTCCTGTACGGTGGAGTATTTGCATAGCCGCTGCATCTGCGCCCACGTAGGAACTACAAGGCGGACAAGTCCGGCCCGCCAGCCTTCCAGGACGAGCTGCGGCGAAAACCACCCAGCGTCATCGGCCTCGTGGGTATCCCCGTCCGGTTCCTGCCCACGCGGGAGCACGGCGACGAAGAAAAAGGTATCGAACCAATGATTTTTGCTTTGCCCTACCCACCGGGCCCATGGAAAGAGCATATCGGTATCGACGCGCATCCCGTTATTGCTGAGGAATTCGGTAAAGGAGATGGTGTGATTTTCCAACAGCCTTCGCTCGCGGTAATACCCGCGTACATCAGAAATCTTGCCATAATCCCGGATAGCAAATAAGATACCGGATTCCTCGAAGAGCTCCCGGGCCGCGGCAAAGACTAAAGCGTGTGCCTTGTACTTGGTCACGCCCATACGCCGAGCCATAGACACGACGGACTTTCCGGCCCACAAGTTACCGGAACCCCAAGAGCGCGGTGGAAAATCGCGCGGGTCTACCCCACCGCCGGGGAATACGGCATGGCCCGGGTAGTTACGCATGGTGCTCACGCGTTCTTGCACCCATACCTCGAGCCCTTCGGGGCCATCGCGAAGCAACAGCACGGTCGCTGCCATACGCCCACCGTTGAACCCGGTGAGATCGTTGGAATCGATCGCATCGAGCCGGTCATGAATCTCGTTGTCCATCAAGATATCCGGCGGGCAAAGTATCGCTTCCCAATGCGATCCACTTCAATGGGCTGGTGGAAAGCCTTGGAAAAGTTTTCCGAGGTCAGCACGGAATCGATCATCCCTTTTGCTACCACCTCTCCTTCATCCAGAAGCATCGCGTGGGTAAAGCCATACGGGATTTCTTCCACGTGGTGGGTAATCATAACGATGGCCGGGGCATCCGGATCCATGGCGAGATCGCCCAAGTATCTCACAAGATCCTCGCGACCCCCGAGATCCATACCTGCGGAAGGCTCATCGAGGATGAGTAGCTCCGGGTTGGACATCAAGGCGCGGGCGAGGATGACGCGCTTCTTTTCACCTTCCGAAAGCGTCTTCCACGTGCGTTCCTTTAAGTGGCTGGCGCCGACCCGGGCCAAAATGTCATCGGCGCGGGAAAAGTCCATATCGTGGTACTCTTCGCGCCACCGGCCCAGAACTGCATAACCGGCGGAAATAACAAGGTCGTGGACTCTCTCATCCGCGGGAATACGCGATTGTACGGCGGCAGAGGAAAGACCAATCAGCGCGCGAAGATCCCGCATATCGGTCTTGCCAATTTGCTCACCCATCAAAAAGGCCGTGCCCTTGGTAGGAAATTCCTCTGCGGCCGCCATGCGGACCAGGGAGGTCTTTCCGGCACCGTTCGGCCCGATAATGACCCAGCGTTCATCGAGCTCGACTTGCCAGTCCACAGGCCCTACCAAGTTCTTGCCACCGCGGCGCAACTCCACGCCACGGAAGTCGATGAGCCAGTCTTCATCAGTTGGGGTTACGTCGTTCACGTCTTCCATTGTGACTGATTTATTCACCGCCCGCAGTAATTGACACAGCTCCGCCGACTTTAATACAGCACGTTCGCCAGCATCGTGCGTGCCTTAAGGACACGGGGATCATTGCTTGCAAAAAGACCGAAGAACTCAAGCAGTCGCTGCCTCAGCTGAGCCTTCTCATCGCCGCCTGCGAACTGCATCGTCTCAATAAGACGGTCGAAAGCCTTTTCTGGGGCACCTGCCACGACTTCGGCATCAGCGGCACGCATCTGCTTGTCGATGTCCCCCTTATCCCCATCCGCAGCAACAATCGGGTCCTCGGTTTGGTTTGCAAGATCTAGCCGCTTTAAAATCACGGCGGTATCACGCGCCCGCTTAATCTGCACATTATCACGATCCGATTCCAAAATAGACTCATAAATCTTTATTGCGCCATCGAAATCGCCGGCGTTTAAGAAAGATTCTGCCTCCTGCAGGCGAGGGTCATCCTCTTCTTCCTCGTGTGCAGCAGCCGGAGTGGGCTCAAGGCCCTTAAGCTGCGGGCCCACTTTTTCTACCAGGCTATCCAACCACCGCTGGAGGGCCTCCTTGGGCTGGGCTCCCTCGAAATTAGTAAGCGGTTGTCCGGCAGCAATGGCTACCACGGTAGGCAGATTTTTCACCCCAAAGGCTTGCGCAACCTGCGGAGTGGCCTCCGCATCGACGTAGCCTACGAGGAATTTCAAGTTGCCCGCCACCGCTAATTCCTGCAGGTCGTGCTTCAGCTGCTCGGACTGAGTAGAACGCGGTGTGCCGATGAGTACGACGACCGGAACCTCGGTGGAGCGGCGCAACACGTCAGAATCGAAGTTCGCCTCGGTGATGGTAAAAAATGGCTGGACTCGGCTAGCCTGTCCAGCTGCCGCCTGCTCTTGCGCCTGCTGTCGGGCTTCAGCACGCGCCTTGACCTGGCTGAGATCGAGCGCACCGCCCACATACGCATTATTCGCAGAAGTCATTAATCCTCCTTAGCTAAACGACGATTCACGGCATCTACTTTATCTGTCAGTTGGTTTGTCACACCTTCGCGGATATCAGCCTTAACTACCAATGAAGTGCGCGGCGATACCGCCCGCACCGCTTCCGTAGCTTTTTTGATCGTCCCAAATACCTCGTCCCACTCACCTTCTAAGAGGGTAAACATGGCGTTGGTTTCATTGGGCAAGCCGGATTCGCGAACCACGCGGACCGCCTCCGCCACGGCATCTGCCATCTCGCCCGAGTCATTATCCACCACTGCAGGTGCTACTGAAAATGCAACAATCATGCCCGCGAGTCTACCTTCGCTCCCAGCAGTGCCGATGCCAATGGCGGCGATCGTCGCCTTGCCTACCGGTATCACGCGGCCAGGCGACGATGTGAGCGACTCCTGGCGGAATATTTTGATTACATTCTGGGCAAATATAATATTTTTGCGCCCGCGCGGAACCAATATGCCGCATGATATGAGGCTCTCCGTGCGTCCACCTAGGCCCTTCGACCGTCTGCGAACCCAAAAAGGTTGAGCCGTCTTCTGGCAACGGCCGGGATTGCTGTGGTTTTCGCCGATTTCGCCGTGGCATTAAAATAACCGCAATTCTTTCGATTCAAGTCCGCGCAGCTCCTGGTAGTCCAAGACCACACAGCGTATCCCGCGGTCTTCGGCTAGCATTCGGGCTTGCGGTTTGATCTCCTGGGCCGCAAAAATCCCGGATACCGGGGCGATTAACTCATCGCGGTTCAGCAGATCCAGGTAGCGGGTTAATTGCTCTACTCCATCGATGCCACCGCGGCGTTTAACCTCCACGGCGACATTCCGGTTATCAGCGTCCTTAGCCATGATGTCTACCGGACCGATGGCAGTAGGGTACTCACGGCGGACCAGGGTAAAATTAGAGCCCAAGGTATCTATCTTCTCAGCCAAAAGCTCCTGCAAGTGTGCCTCCACACCATCTTTGACCAGCCCGGGGTCCTCGCCCATGTCATAGGAGATATCCTCGTGGATTTTCGCAATTGTGATGCGCAATTGCTCCCCTTTCGGGTTTTCCACTAGCCACAACACCTCGCCTGTGTCATTGCCATCGACGTCCTCAATGGCGGATTCATTCACGGTGCACGGCGGGGTCATCCAATTCAGAGGCTTGTACGCGCGGTCATCGGCATGCACCGATACCGAGCCATCTGCTTTGATGATAAGCAGGCGGTCCGCCAAGGGCAGGTGGGCGTCGAGCCGTCCCACGTAATCAACTGAACAACGGGCGATTACTAAGCGCATGGCTACTACCCTAGCCTGTTACTAGTGGCGCTTGGACTGGCGGGTAACTCGTTGCCGCAACCGCTTGTAATCGAAGCGCTGTTGCCGCTTGGACGGCGCCGCCTCAACCCAGGCTTCAAAGGCCATAATCCCACGGGCATCGGAAGCCAACTCGTATTCCGCATCCCCGGTCCTAAAGTGCACCACTTCGGTTGCATGAGACATAAAAGAAGCCTCGTCATCATCTAGGGAACGAGAGTTCACAATGGTGATGTCGAGGCGGTTGAACCAAAGATTATAGCGCGGAAATACAGAACGCAGTTTGAAGTATTCGACAACTTCGCCGGTATATCGCAGTACACCATGGCGCCAAGAATAGCTATCTTTCGCCGGCATTGGGCGCAGCAAAACTGCGGTACCGCGCGAACGCAAGGTAAAAAACCGCAGGGCAGCCAGCAGGACGAACAGCAATACCACTACCGCTAAGGCCCACAGGACCACCGAGATAACCATTGAATTCATGGGCTCCACACGCCATCCTTGGTTAGTGAAAGAATAATTATTTGGATTGTAGCGCTTGATTCCGCTTGCACGCCAATAAGAAAAGACCAAGAAAAAGTGAAAAGCGCACCGGAAAAATCCGATGCGCTTTTTTGAGAGCAGGAAGGGCGGATATTGCTGCCCTCTCCTACCAACCCAAGGTTTATTAAGCCTGTGAACGGCGAAGTGCACGCAGTGCGGCCTCACCGCGAGACTTGGTGAGCTCATGGGACGAAGAGGAATCCTCTTCTGCCTTGGCCTTATCCACCTCGTCGGACCAAATAGCCCAATCGGCGAGGACGGTAATCTTGTCCTGGGTAACGGAGAGGAAGCCACCCTGGACGGCGGCAACACGCCGCGCGCCATCAACTGGGTGGATGGTCACTACACCATTGTCGATCAACTGACCGATCACAGGTTCGTGACCGGGAAGCACGCCGATCTCACCCTCGGTGGTTTCTGCCGTCACCATGGAGGCCTGACCGGACCACAATGAGCGCTCAACGGAAACCAATTCGGCGGTGATGTCAGCCATGGGCTCTCCCTACTTCTCGTTCAACTTTTGGTATGCAGCCTCGACGTCATCCAAACCACCCAAGCCGTTGAATGCCTGCTCTGGGTAGTGGTCGAACTCACCGTTGCAGATGCGCTCGAAGGCATCGATCGTATCCTGCAGCGGCACGTAGGAACCCTCCAAGCCGGTGAACTTCTCTGCAACGAAAAAGTTCTGACCCAAGAAGCGCTCGATACGGCGGGCACGCTGCACGGTAACCTTGTCTTCTTCAGACAACTCGTCCATGCCCAGGATGGCAATGATGTCCTGCAGTTCCTTGTTCTTCTGCAAGATACCGATGACGCGCTGTGCAACCTCGTAGTGCTTCTCGCCCACAATGCCAGGCTCGAGGATACGAGAGGTAGAGGTCAGGGGGTTCACTGCAGGGTAGATACCCTTGGAGGCAATGGCACGGTCCAGCTCGGTCGTCGCATCCAAGTGGGCGAAGGTCGTGGCTGGGGCCGGGTCAGTGTAGTCATCCGCAGGCACGTAAACGGCCTGCAGAGAGGTAATGGAACGACCCTTGGTGGAGGTAATGCGTTCCTGCAACACACCCATCTCATCAGCCAAAGTTGGCTGGTAACCCACAGCAGAAGGCATACGACCCAACAGGGTGGATACCTCGGAGCCCGCCTGGGTAAAACGGAAGATGTTGTCAATGAACAGCAGCACGTCCTGGTTCTGCACATCGCGGAAGTACTCCGCCATGGTCAGGCCGGACAGGGCCACGCGCATACGAACTCCTGGTGGCTCGTCCATCTGGCCGAAGACAAGTGCGGTGTCTTGCAAAACGCCCATCTCTTCCATTTCTAGGAAGAGGTCGGTGCCCTCACGGGTGCGCTCGCCAACGCCGGCGAAGACCGACGTACCAGAGAACTCGCGGGCAATACGGGTAATCATTTCCTGAATCAGGACGGTCTTACCCACACCCGCACCACCGAAGAGGCCAATCTTGCCGCCCTTCACGTAAGGGGTCAGCAGGTCGATGACCTTAATGCCGGTTTCGAGGATCTCGGTCTTGCCCTCGAGCTGGTCGAATGCTGGTGGCTCGCGGTGGATTCCCCACTGCTCGCCGTCGCGGCCGAGGCCCGGCTCGTCAAGGCAGTCACCGAGAGCGTTGAAGACGTGGCCCTTGACGACGTCGCCGACCGGAACGGAGATAGGCTGCCCGGAATCGACCACTTCGGCACCACGGACTAGGCCGTCGGTAGGTGCCATGGACACGGTACGAACAAGGTTGTCACCGAGGTGCTGAGCGACCTCAAGGGTGACGGTCTTTGCCACAGCTTCAAGCTTAATCTCGACGTGAAGTGCGTTGTACAGGGCCGGAAGTGCCTCACGCGGGAATTCCACGTCCACCACCGGACCGATGACGCGCACGACACGACCGGCGACTGCCGAAGACTGTGCATTCTGCTCTTGCAGAGCTGTAGTCATAATCTAGTCACTTTCTGCGCTGTCAGATAGCGCGCCAGCGCCACCGACGATCTCTGAAATTTCCTGGGTAATCTGCGCCTGACGAGCCTGGTTAGCCACACGAGAAAGGTCATTGACCATCGCGGTAGCGTTGTCAGTAGCAGATTTCATAGCTGTACGGCGTGCAGCGGACTCAGAAGCCGAAGCCTCCAAGAACATAGCAAATAGGATACGCGAGACGTACTGGGGAAGCAGGGCTTCCATCAAGGTATCCGCGTCCGGTTCGAACTCGAAGTCCGGGGAAATATTATCCACTCGCTCCGGGTCCTCTAGTGCGGAGTCACCCATCTCGAACTCCTCGCCCTGCACTACCGGCTCAACAGGCAAAAGCTGCTGCGCACGCGCGGTTTGGGTGAGCATCGACTCAAATTCGGTGTAGACCACATGCACTTGGTCGAAGCCGGTGACACCCGCTCCTTCACCTTCCGCATGCAGACCCTCACGGGCCTTGGTGATTCCCTTCGAACCAGCAATGAAGCCATCGATTATATGGCGACGCACGTTGTGGGTAGCCTCCCAGGTGGGATCCTGAGAGAAACCGTCCCAGCTGCCGGCTACTTCTTCCTCACGGAAGTTGTAATGCCCGATGCCTTTGCTACCGGCAACGTAGAGAACTACCTCGTAACCCTTACTTTTGAGGAGGGCCTTGAGCTGGGCTGCCTTCTTAAAGACGTTGTTGTTGTAGCCACCGCACATGCCTCGGTCAGAGGTAATTACGAGAATCGCGGCGACGTTGCCGTCTTCACGCTCGCGCAGCATAGGGTGCTCTAGCGTCGACGCAGCGGCCAACCGGTTCATGACATTGGTCAGCTCAGTCGCGTACGGCTGAGAAGCTTCTACCCGAGCCTGCGCTTTGGTAATGCGCGAGGTAGCAATGAGCTCCTGGGCTTTGGTGATCTTCTTGGTCGAGTTCACGGACCGAATGCGGTCGCGCAATTCGCGAAGATTAGCCATCGTTTCTCCTCCCTTCTTTCATATAGACGGTCAATTACGAGAGCCGAACTCTACTTAGCCGTCTTCCGGGAGACGTTGAGCTCAGTGCTTTTCACGTCATTTTCATCCAAAGGATCTACAGGCTCTTCGGTACCCAAATTCTGACCTTCGGAGGTACGGAACGTAGGTGCGAATTCCTTGGCTGCGGCTTCGAGTGTTTCCTTGGACTCATCGCTCAACGCCTTGCCACCAGCGATCTGTTCAAAGACCTCTGGAGTATTAGCGTTGAGGTACTCGTGCACCTCGGCCTCGAAGCGGCGGACGTCCTCGACGGGAACGACGTCGAAGATGCCTGCCTCGGCGAGGTAAATGGACACCATCTGGTATTCCACCGCCTGCGGCGAAGATTCAGACTGCTTCAGCAGCTCAACCAAGCGGGAGCCACGCTCCAGCTGCGCCTTGGAGGCAGAATCAAGGTCAGAAGCGAAGGCAGCGAATGCCTGCAAGTCACGGTAAGCAGCTAGGTCTAGACGGAGATTACCCGCAACCTTCTTCATACCCTTGGTCTGTGCCGCACCACCAACACGGGACACGGACACACCAACGTTGATAGCCGGGCGAACGCCCTGGTTGAAGAGGTCAGACTCCAAGAAGACCTGACCGTCCGTAATGGAAATGACGTTGGTCGGGATGAAGGCACTGACGTCATTGGCTTTCGTCTCAATAATGGGCAGAGCGGTCATAGAGCCTGCACCCATGTCATCAGAGAGCTTAGCAGCACGCTCTAGCAAACGAGAGTGCAGGTAGAACACGTCACCTGGGTAAGCTTCACGTCCTGGCGGGCGGCGCAGCAATAGCGAGATTGCGCGGTAAGCCTCAGCCTGTTTAGTCAAATCATCGTAAATGACCAGGACGTGGTTGCCCTCGTACATCCACTGCTGCCCCAGTGCAGCACCAGAAAATGGTGCCAGCCACTTGTAGCCAGCGGAGTCAGAGGCCGGGGCTGCCACAATAGTGGTGTAGTCCAGCGCGCCGTGCTCTTCGAGGGTACGACGCACGCTCGCGATGGTTGAGCCTTTCTGGCCAATGGCGACGTAAATACAACGGACCTGCTTGTCCTTGTCGCCAGACTCCCAGTTGGCCTTCTGGTTCAAAATAGTATCGATGGTAACCGCGGTCTTACCGGTCTTACGGTCACCAATGATCAGCTGGCGCTGACCACGTCCAATCGGAGTCATCGCATCAATAGCCTTGATGCCGGTCTGCATTGGCTCTTCAACCGGCTGGCGCTGCAGCACCGAAGGTGCCTGCAACTCGAGGACGCGCTCTTCTTGGCTTTCGATTGGGCCCAAGCCGTCGATGGGCCGGCCCAGTGGGTCGATAACGCGGCCGAGGAATTCCTCGCCCACGGGGATGGAGAGAACCTCGCCGGTCCTCTTCACCTCGTCGCCCTCCTTAAGGGACTCGTAGTTACCCAGGACCACGACACCAATAGAGTTGGTGTCAAGGTTCTGTGCGACGCCAATTACGCCGCCGGGGAACTCGAGCAGCTCATTCGCCATGACGGATGGCAGGCCAGAAACCTGCGCGATACCGTCAGCTGCCGAAATGACCACGCCGACCTCCTCACGGGAGGCCTCCGCGGAGTAGCTCGAGGTGTAGTTCGCGATCGCACTACGGATCTCGTCGGAGGAGATCGTCAGCTCCGCCATGTTCTTCCTGCTCTCGGTAGTATCTTCCAGCAATTACTTAAATCATTTCTGTCGTTTCGGCTAGACCATCTGGGCACGGAAGCGGGCAATCCTGCCTGCTGTCGAACCATCGATAATTTCATCGCCGACGCGGATGCGCATGCCACCGAGGAGGCTGGTGTCAACCTCAGAATGAATGGACATCGCACGACCATAAATTTTGCCCAGCTTCTCAGCGAGTACTGCCTGCTGGCTTTCATTCAATTCACCCGCCGCGACAACGCGCGCGATAGTGCGATCCTGCAGGGCTGCTGCAGCATCAGCCAAACCGGCTACGTCATCAATGGGGTTCTGCTCTGGACGGCTGATGGCCTGCAGCGCGAGCGCTTCAGTAAACATCGTGACCTTGCCATAGAGCACGTTTGCCAGCAATCCGCGCTTGCGCGCGGAGTCAGCAGTTCGATCGGAAAGCAGCTGGGTAAGCTCGCCCTCGCGGTCCAGAATCCGTGCCAAGCGGAATAGCTCGCCTTCGACCTGGCCCAATTGGCTTTGCGCCTCGGCTGCACGCAATAGTGCGCGGCGCCCCAAGGACACAAGCCCGTTAACGAAGTCCTTCGGCGAAGACCATTGATTCGCCGCCGCTGCCTGCAGGATACTTAGCGCACCGGCAGACACCTTGGAACCAAAGAGATTCTCGGCCAAGGACTTCCGTGCTTCAGCCGGGGCGGCGACGTCAATAAAAGCACCGCGCAATTCGCGGTCACCATCTAATACGTCGACAACCTCGAAGATATCCAGGCCGGCTTGGACTGCACTGGCAACGTTCTGATCGCCAGCGAGAATTTCATCTACACGGGATTGTGAGTTCGCGAGCGCTTCGCGGCTAGCTGCCTTCATAGGTGCCTACTTTCCGGCCGGTGCCACAGAGTCGAGCTCGGACAAAAAGTCATCAATGGTAGAGGACTTCTTGGAAGCATCAGAAAGCTCGCTGCCCAGAATCTTTTCTGCCAGATTGATGGAATTTTGTCCCATTTCGGAACGCAGCTCAGTAACAACCTGCGCACGAGAAGCTTCCAATTGCTTTTCGCCGTTGGCAACAATGCGGCGGGATTCCTCTTCCGCCTGGCTCTTCGCGTCAGCTTCGATCTGCTTACCACGCTCGCGCGCCTGCTCGCGGATCTCGGCTGCCTCTGCGCGGGCATCAGCCAGCTGAGCATTGTACTTTTCTAGAGCAGCCTTAGCCTCGGCCTGCTGAGCCTCCGCACGCTTCATGCCGCCCTCAATCCGGTCTTCACGCTCTTCGAGCAACTTGGTGTACCGAGGAAGTACGAACTTCCAGAACAACCAAAGGATTACGATGAAGCACAGCAAAGACCAGAAAATGTCATAGTTCTTAGGCAGAAGAACGGAGAAGCTACCCGAACCTGGGTTCTCTTCGCCCTCTGCTGTAAGCAAATAAACGACGTTATTCATAGGTCTCCCGTCTTAAAAGTTTCGGTTTGAAAAACTCGTACTTTTAGAACAGGAAGCCGGCAACAAGGCCGATAAGGGCCAGGGCCTCGGTGAAGGCGATACCCAGGAACATAGTGGTACGCAGCTGGCCGGCCATCTCCGGCTGGCGAGCCATAGCCTCTACGGTCTTGCCCGCGACGATGCCAATACCGATACCAGGGCCAATAGCAGCCAAACCGTAACCGATGGTGCCGAAGCCTTCGAACTTCGTAGCAACATCCTGTGCCAAAATGATTTCGTTCATGGTGAAAGTCGTTCCCTTTCGTAAAAATCTTCAGTCCGAACCGGACCGAATGTCAGTGTTGTGTAATTAGGTGGATTACTCGGTCGCGCTCGTCGACCTCGCCCTTAGTGCGAATCAGCGTGCAAGGACAACTCGATATACACCGCCGTCAACAAGGCGAAGATGTACGCCTGTAAGAAGATAACCAGAATCTCGAACAGGCTCATAGCCAAGCCCAAAACCACGGTCAGTCCAGACAGGACGGTCCAACCATTTAGCTGCCAGAAGAAGAAGTTCGTAGCAGAGAAGAGAAGAACCAGGATGATGTGTCCAGCGAGGAAGTTCGCCATGAGACGAATTGCAAGGGTAACCGGTCGCAGAATAAACGTAGAGAAAAACTCAATCGGTACCACCAAGAGGTGCAATAGCGGTGGCAGGTTCGGAATCACTACGGAGGAGCGAATGAACTTACCTATGCCGTAGCGCTTGGCGCCGGCGTAGATCATGACGATGTACGAAACGGCTGCCAATACAATTGGCATACCAATACGGCCGTTGGGCGAGACGTTAAGCCCCGGAATAACGGTCGCGACGTTCATAAATAAAACCGCGAAGAAGATGCTAGCGATTATTGGCAGGAATCGCTTTCCCTCCTTCTTACCCAAAATGTCCTCGGCGATGTGCACGCGGACAAAGTCGACCGCATTCTCGCCCACATTCTGAATGCCAGAAGGAACCAACTTAGGGTTCTTAAAGGCAGCCCAGAAAAGAGCCACCACAACTAGCGTCATCAGAATGCGAATCAGCATCAGTCGATCAAGCGCGAACCACCCGTTGGCGAATTCGCCAAAAAACAGATGGTCGGCATCAATTTGCCCCGGGAAGAATTCTTCACCTAGATCGGGCGTATGGAAGTGCCCTTTCATAGCCAATAATGTAACGCTCAGCGTTCTCTCCCGTGTTCGGGCCACACAGCCAACAGCTGGCTACTGTGGTGCGATGGACGTCTCAAACTCTCTGCCTTGTACACGGACTCCGTCGCACATCAGCGTGGACAAGACAGGGATTCACCGTGCAGGTTGCAAGTGCAACACTTAACCTCACGGTAACCCGAAGAAAATCGTATCAGCTGGATCAACAGTTTTCGCACGTGGGGGCCCCATAAACCACATCCGATAGCGTCGTTTCTAGCTTTTGACAGACAAAACCGGGCTATTCCTGCCTAATTCACAAACGTGCAGTTGATCACACCATCGAACCAACACACCTGCTCGGGGGTGATCAACGTCCACTAAAGCCAGCATGGCGGCACAAAAAGGCCGCCGGCCACCGCCCAGGTGAACGACGGCTTACCCCATTTGTGGGTCCAGCTCAGGACACGTAGGTGACCCTGGAGGTAACTACGGCCCAGACTTCGGCCCCCAAGGTAACGATGAGCGCAACGACAACAGTGAGAAACAGCGCCCACGTGTCGTAGAAATCCATGTCCCGGATAATGGCCAGAACACCGATGAGCACGATCAGTTTGATAAGCCAGCCGCCCAGTACAACCGCGATCGTGGTGGAGGGCGTCGAGTGCGCGGTAAAAAGCACCGAAAGAGCGGTAAACAGGACAAAGCCACCGCCAAGGCCAGCGCCTACGATAACGCCCCACAGCCCTGCGACACCTTGTGCCCCGCCCCATACGGCAAGAGAAATGATGGTAAAGATGCCGAGGGCAATGGACCCCTTCTTTACGGCGCGCTGCAGCGGCAGGCGAGGCTCATCGAAATTAGCATTTTCCATTGCTTCACTCACGGATACTCACCCTACCTCACGCACTGAAAGAGTCACGCAACGCGCCACCGTCCTATGTCCGGAACCCAATCTTGCCCTGCCGCAGTGGAATCAAGGTCGTGCCAAAGGCAACCAATAACGCGATGATTGATAAGCCGATAGCTACCGGGACAGGAACGATGGAAAACGACACCGCCCCAAAGGCCACCGCGGAAACCCAAAGGTACAATACGAGAACGGTGCGCCGGTGTGTATGCCCCAACGATAGAAGGCGGTGGTGGATATGTGCCTTATCCGCAGAAAACGGCGATCGCCCTTGGGATAGGCGGCGAATCACCGCCCAGACAAGGTCTAAGACTGGAATAAACACCGCAGCGACCACCACAATGATGGGTGACATAAGCGCCACCATGTCCACGGTTCCATACAGTGACATATTGATTTTGCCCGACGCGGAGGTGGAGGCCGCAGCGAGCAAGAGCCCGATCAGCATAGAGCCGGAATCGCCCATGAAAATACGGGATGGTTCAAAATTATGAGGCAAAAAGCCTGCGCATATTCCCACCAATGCGGCGCTGATAATAGCCGGTGGATACGCCGATACCGCCCCGCCTTGGTCATGCAGGACAGTGACTGAGAAAACTAGGACCGCGCCGCCTGCGATAAGTCCAAGGCCTGCGGCTAGCCCATCCAGGCCATCGACGAAGTTGATGGCGTTGATGAGAAGGACGGTAAAAAACGCGGTAAGAAGGGTGCTTTGAATCTGGTCAAGGACCACCGTAGTGCCGCCCCCGAAGGGTATAAACAGCAGCGTCCAGGTCAGGCCAAGACCGCTCATGAGGGTGGCGACAAACAGCTGCCCGAAAAGCTTAATAAGCGCGCCGAGCTCTAGATAGTCATCGGCAACGCCCACGAGGACGATGGCCAGCGCTGCCCACGTCACCGCACCCATTTCCGGAGTAACAGGCATGAAGCCGCGAGTCAAGGCTGGAAGCTGGGCTGCAAGGAATATCGCCGCTCCGAAACCGGTAAACATGGCGAGGCCGCCCATGCGAGGCGTCGGCTGAGAGTGCGAATCGCGCAGGCGAATTTCTGCCACTCGGCCGGTGCGAACTAAAAACGAACGCACTACCCCGGTGGTTAGGTAAGTAAAAGTAGCTGCAACGAGGATGATCAAGGCCAACTCGCGCAGCGGTACGCCAGTGCCGCTCACGCAAAAAGCTCCTTCTATCCTTGGAGCCGGGTGCGCAGCGAGTCCGCGGACACTCCGAGAACCTCACCGATTGCTTCTGCGGGTATAGCGCCCTCACGCAATAGGTATGGAATGTCTCCCGAGAGATCAATAATGGTAGAGGGCTTGCCCACGTCCGTTTCTCCCCCGTCCAAGTATACGGTGACGGCTTTGCCTAATTGGCCCTTAGCCATATGCACAGTCGTCGGCGGTTGGTGCCCGGAGATATTGGCAGATGACACCGCCATCGGCCCCACCTCGCGCAAGAGCTCGATAGCGATGGGGTGCAAGGGCATTCGCAGCATGACGGTGCCACGGGTATCGCCCAAGTTCCATGGCAGCGACGGAGCCTGCGGCACCACGATGGATAGCCCACCTGGCCAAAATGCCTCGACGAGGTCTCGCGTGGAATCGGGGTAAGAGGCAACAAGCCCGCGCACGGTGTCCCAAGAGCCAACAAGAACGGGAACCGGCATATCCGGGCCCCGCTGCTTAGTGGCGAGCAGATTGGCTACCGCATCATTATCAAAGGCATCGCAGCCCAGGCCGTAGAGTGTGTCAGTGGGCATGACCACCAGCCGCCCAGACTTAGCGGCCTTGGTAGCGATGCGCACGCCCTCCTCACGCTCGGCGTCATCGGCGCAATCATAAATCTTTCCTTGCATGAATAATCCCCTTCTTGCCCGACTGTGATGCCTTAGTCTACAGCGCGCTGCGCAGTAACAAAGCGCGGCGTGCCTGTTAAGTCCCGCAATGGCGCGATATGAGAGAAGCCACCGTGATCACGCACCGCATCGAGCACCGCCTCGCCGGTCGTATCATCGTGTTCAATCGCCATGATCCCGCCAGGCCGCAAAAGTCTCGCAATGGTAGGAATCAATCCACGGATTACTCCCATGCCGTCATCGCCACCGAAGACAGCTAGGTGCGGGTCGTGATATACCTCTGGCTGCAGGTTCGGGTTTTCCGGAACGTAGGGCGGGTTGCTTAACACGAGATCCGCCGTGCCATTCCAGTCCTCTAAGACATGGCTATCCGTCGCGTCTGCCTGCACTACCTCTACCCTGGTGCCGCGGGTATTGGAGAGGGTGAACTCGAGGGCGGCATCGGAAAGCTCCACTGCCCTTACCTCCGCTTGCGGCACATAATGCTGAAAGTACAACGCCAGCGCGCCCGACCCTGAGCACAAGTCCACCATGCGCGGGCCAGGGGCATGGTGGACCGCCCAGTCCGCCATCACCTCCGTTTCCGGGCGCGGAATAAACACGCCGGGCCCCACTTTTAAATCCAAAGGCCCAAACCACGCCGTACCCAGGACGTATTGCAACGGCTCTCGCCGTTCGCGCCTGCTCAACAGCGACTGAAAAGCAAGGCCGAAGCCGGGCATTGGTTTCTCATGCAGTGGAATATCCAGATGCCCACAGTGAATAAGGTGGGAGATAAGAATGCGCGTATCCCACTCGGGGCTTCCTACTCCAGCAACGCGAAGGCGCTGCACCCCATGGCGCAGCGCCTCACCGTATGTCTTCATCGACCGTGCTTATCCTTCGGCCTCGAGGCGTTCGGCGCGCTCTTGGTCCTGCAGGGCCTTAATGAGATCCTGCATATCGCCATTCAACACGGAGTCCAAATTATTCGCCTTATAGCCAATGCGGTGATCCGTGATGCGGTTTTCGGGCCAGTTATAGGTGCGCACGCGTTCGGAACGGTCCATAGTACGCACCTGGGAGGCGCGTTGCTCGCCAGCTTCGGTCTCGCGGGCCTCACGCTCCATCTGGTCTAGGCGGGCCTGCAGCACCTGCAAGGCACGCGCCTTGTTTTGAATCTGTGAACGTTCCTTCTGGCAGGTCACAATCAACCCCGTGGGCAAGTGAGTAATGCGCACCGCGGAGTCGGTGGT
This sequence comes from Corynebacterium macginleyi, assembly GCF_003688935.1. GTDB lineage: Bacteria > Actinomycetota > Actinomycetes > Mycobacteriales > Mycobacteriaceae > Corynebacterium > Corynebacterium macginleyi. Next base: position 20,285 of record NZ_REGE01000003.1, read on the forward strand.
ATTCACGCCCTGGCCGCCCTTACCGGAGGAACGGTACACATCGACGCGGATATCTTTGTCATCAATATTGACCGATTCCACTTCTTCGGGCTCCGGGTACACCAGCACTCCGGCGGCAGAAGTCTGGATGCGCCCCTGTGACTCCGTGACCGGCACGCGCTGCACGCGGTGCACTCCGCCTTCAAACTTAAACACAGACCATGCGCCATCGCGCGTCGGAGACTTTGCCCGGAAGGAAATGGTCATATCCTTCACACCGCCCAAATCGGATTCGTTAAGGCCCAAGACCTCCCACTTAAAGTCGATTTTATCCGCGAAACGCTCGTACATGCGGGCCAAGTCGCCGGCAAAGAGCGCGGCCTCTTCGCCGCCTGCACCAGCCTTGATCTCCATGATGATATCTTCCGAATCCTGCTCATCACGCGGGGCAAGCAGGTCAGCTAATTTTTCTTCCAGCTCTTCCACGGACGCCGCTAGACGGTCCGCTTCTTCCTGAAAATCATGGTCCTCATAAGCCATCTCCTTGGCGTCCGCGAGATCCTCACGCGCCTGGGTCAGCTCATCGTTAACTATGATAATGGGGCGTAACTCCGCGTAGCGCTTGGACAGCTTGCGAAAAGCCTGCTGATCGCCGGCGATTTCCGGATCGCCCATCTGCATCTCAATGCCCTGGTATTCCGACACAATGTCATCAACCATGGAAACTTGATTAGACATAGTCTGCCTCATCCTTATCCGCAGCCATCGGTGCCGAAGACGCCACCTGCATGAGGAACTCGCCATTGGAGCGAGTCTTCTTAAGCTGCTTGATCAACAGGTCAATGGCCTGGTGGGAGTCAAGAGCCGACAGAATGCGGCGAAGTTTGGTCATGATTCGCGCCTCTTCGGGCACCAACAAGAGCTCGTCCTTACGCGTGCCGGATGGGTTGACATCCACCGCCGGGAATACCCGGCGCTCCGAGATCCCGCGATCCAGCTTCAGCTCGGCGTTGCCCGTACCCTTGAATTCCTCGAAGATGACGGTATCGCCGGTCGAACCGGTCTCCACCATCGCGGTGGCAATGATGGTGAGCGAACCGCCCTCCTCGATATTGCGGGCGGCGCCCAAGAAACGCTTTGGCGGGTAGAGCGCATTGGAATCCACACCGCCAGATAGGATGCGGCCCGATGCTGGGGAGGAATTGTTATAGGCGCGACCCAACCGGGTGATCGAATCCAGCAGCACCACAACATCCTTGCCCTGCTCCACAAGGCGCTTGGCGCGCTCGATGGCCAGCTCGGAGACAGAGGTGTGTTCTGATGGTGGGCGGTCAAAGGTCGAAGAAATGACCTCACCCTTCACGGAACGCTGCATATCCGTGACCTCTTCAGGACGTTCATCGACCAACACCACCATGAGGTAACACTCAGGGTTATTGGTAGCAATCGCGTTTGCGATATTTTGCAAGATGGTGGTCTTACCGGCCTTCGGCGGCGAGACGATGAGCGCGCGCTGGCCCTTACCAATCGGCATAATCAGGTCGATGACGCGGGTAGTCAGAAGCTTGGGATCTGTTTCCAAGCGCAGACGCTGATTAGGATACAGCGGCGTGAGCTTATTAAAGTGCGGGCGCTGCTTGGCCGCCTCAGGATCAATTCCGTTGACCGTATCAACCTGTACCAACTGATTGTACTTACGGCGATTGCGGCCATTTCCGTGCGTGTGGGTAGGCCCAGCCACTTTTACCTGCCCGGTAATGGCATCACCAGAACGCAGCCCCAAGCGGCGCACAATGTTCTTGTTCACAAACACGTCCGCATCGCCCGCGCGGTAACCGGTGGTACGCAGGAACGAGACATTATTGTCTACGACATCCAAGATGCCGCCAACCGCCTGCAGCTCGTCGCCTTCTCGTACCTGCAAGTCATTGCCGCCGTGGTTATCAGTATTGCCCCGACCACCCCGGCGATTCCGGCGGTTGCGCCGGCCGCGGCGGTTGCCGCGGTCCCCGTTATTATCGTCGTTGCGATTATTGCGGTGATTATTATCGCCGTTTTTCTCACCCTGCTTATCTCCCCGGTTATCGGCGCTATCGAGGGAGTCATCACGGCGATCATGCTGGTGATTCTGGTCACGATTTGGCGCCTCACCCCGGTTATCGTCATCGTGCTCTTGACGCTCTTGGCGTCGCGCACGGTTGCGGCGGGCACGGCGGGCCTGCGACCGCGACTCATAGCGCTGGTCGTCGCCGTTTAGTTTGCGGTCCTTGCTGCGATTTTCCTGCGGCTCGTCAGACGTGCCAGTATCGCTCTCGCCGCGATCGTCTTTCTTGGAAGGCTTATCCTCGTGTTTAGCAGGTGCCGCATCCTTAGCAGGTTTCTCGGACTTCTTAGCCTTTTCTTCCTGCTCTATTTTTGCTTTCGCTTTTGCAGGAACCTGACCGGTTTTAATGGCGGTAATAAGCTCCCCTTTGCGCAGGGCAGAAATGCCACGAAGGCCACGCTCGGCGGCCATTTTGCGCAATTCCGGCAGCTTCAGGGATGCGAGATCCTGTGCTGCGGTGTTGTCCGTATCGCTCACGGATATCCTTTCGTTGCTTGACCAGATCCATAGTTGGGATCCGCCCTTCCCCACTTCAGGGAAGCCTGGGCGGGTGCACTGGAAGCCGATGTGTATTTTTCTTATCTTTTCGCCCTCGTGCCAAGGCGCTAGCACACCTTGCCGGGCAATAAGCATGAGGCCTCTTCCATTTACCTTAAAGGAATTACCCCTTGTAGCCAGTACGCGGGGCGGAAGAATTCAAGAAACGACTGTGGGCAATGTTTAACGATGGGACCTGTCACTGGACCCGATTGCATAGGATTGGGAAAAATTTTCCCACTTACCTATCAGTCGGAAGTAAGTATAGCGTATTAGCTACACCGTGAGTACTTGGACGCCGCTACAGTGGAAGCATGCTTTCCACGATGATGGATATTCCCCTTTCTCTAACCCGTATTTTGGAATACGGCGCGTCAGTGCACGGCACTACTACTGTTACTACCTGGCGCGGTGAGAGCACCGGATCCGAGATGGGCCCCGCAGAAAAGGTCACCTTTCGCGATATCGCCGCCCGCGCCGCAGCCTTTGCCCATGTTTTGCACGATGACCTCGGTATTACCGGCGATCAGCGCGTGGGTAGCTTCATGTGGAATTGCGCAGAGCACCTCGAAGTGATGTTTGGTTCCGCTTGCAAGGGTGCAGTTTTTACTCCACTGAATAAGCAACTGATGAATGACCAGATCCGGCACATCATTAGTCACGCCGAGGTCTCCGTTATCGTGTGTGATCCCCGCCTTGCCCCGCAGTTGGGCACGGTGTTAAACGGCGCGTCATCTGTACATTCAGTGATTTTTACAGGTTCCCAATCGCCACAGCGCTTTGCCCACCATTTTCCACGCGGCATAGAGTTTTATTCTTACGAAGCTCTTCTGGATGGCCGCTCGACCACATACGATTGGCCCGAGCTCGATGAACGCACCGCCGCCGTATTGTGTTATTCCACCGGCACCACCGGCGCGCCGAAAGGCGTTTTATACTCCCACCGCTCGCTCTACCTCGAGGCTATGCAACTGCGTTCTTCGGATTCCTTATGCATTACTCACGGCGAGACCTTCCTGTGCTGTATCCCTATCTATCACGTGCTGAGCTGGGGTGTTCCCTTTACGTGTTTCATGACGGGCACCCCGCTCGTGCTTCCCGATGCCGATGTCTCCGCCCCCACCCTCGCCAAGGTCATCGCGGCCACGTCGCCGCGCGTGGCCCACGGCGTGCCCACTATCTGGATCCAGCTATTCGTGCACTACCTGCACAATCCGCCTGAGCGCATGACTTTGACAGAAATTTTCGCCGGTGGCTCACCGGTCCCGCCGCAGCTTATTAAGATGTGGGAAGAGCATTACGGTGTCGACGTCGTCCATGTCTGGGGCATGGTGGAAACCTCAACGGTCGGCAGTGTTGCCCGCCCACCGCAGGGAGCGTCTGGGGACACCCGTTGGGCCTATCGCATCTCCCAAGGAAGAATTGCCACCTCACTGCAGTACCGCGTGGTCAATGACGGCCAAGTGGTGTCGAAGACCGACCGCAATGCCGGTGAGCTCCAAGTACGCGGTAATCTCGTGACCGGTTCTTATTATCATTCCCCCACCGCCGAAGCGGGCGACGTCGCCTCCGAGTTCCGCGGCAAACCGGTTGAGGAAGCCGAATCCAAGTTCACCGCGGATGGCTGGTTGCGCACCGGCGATGTCGGTTCCGTAACGAAGGACGGCTTCCTCACCGTTGAGGACCGCGCCCGCGATGTCATCCGCTCTGGCGGCGAGTGGATTTATTCGGTGCAGTTAGAAAACCTCATCATGGCCAACTCCGATGTGGTGGAGGCCGCAGTGATAGGCTACCCCGATAAGCAATGGGGGGAGCGCCCCCTCGCAGTCACCGTCTTGGGTGAGCAAGCCTCTCCCACCATCGAAACCGCCGAAAAATTGCGCCAGAGCCTACGCAAAGAATTACCCAACTGGATGCTGCCGGAGTACTGGACCTTCGTCAAATCGATCGATAAAACCTCAGTGGGAAAGTTTGATAAGAAAGATTTGCGTACCCATGTGGCGGAGGGCGATTACAATATCATCCGCCTGAAAGGGCCTGGTGAAGCCCAGCGCCTTGATGAGATTAACGAAGACGGTCGTAGCCATAGATACGAGGACTAATCATTGCCCAGGTGACGTTTCAGCTTGGTATACGTTGCTGCCCACTCCTAGACTGGCAGCAATGACTCCACCAGCGCCTTCTTCCTCAGCGGTGTCCCTACCCTTGCCCACTGTAGGTCGGGCGCAGCCGCCAGAGGATCTACCTGCCGCCACAGCCGACGGTACCCGCGCCTTGGTTGATCGCTACGGCCGCAGAGCCCGCGATCTGCGTGTGTCACTCACGGATCGCTGCAACCTGCGCTGCACATACTGTATGCCTGCCGAAGGCTTACAGTGGATGCCCACAGAGCAAACGCTGTCTGATGAGGAAACGATCCGGCTTATTCGTCTCGGCGTGGAAAAACTCGGTATCCGCCAGGTGCGTTTTACTGGCGGCGAGCCGCTGCTACGCAAATCTTTGGAAAAGATTATTTCCGCCACCAAAGAACTAACCACGGATGAGGGCATCGCGCCATCGACGGCGCTAACCACCAATGGGTTGGGCCTGGAAAAGCGGGCTGCACAACTTGCCGCGGCGGGGCTCGACCGCATTAATATCTCGCTCGATACCATCGATCCACAGCGCTATGCCGCACTTACCCGTCGCGACCGGCTTACCCACGTGCGCAAGGCCATCGCCGCCGCGGCCAATGCCAAATTAAATCCCGTCAAGATCAATGCCGTAGTCATGCCCGGTGTCAATGAAGTAGATATCGTCCCGCTGGCGGACTATGCCCTGCACCAGCGCGCACAGCTGCGCTTTATTGAGCAAATGCCGCTGGGCCCGCGCGATAAGTGGCGCCGCGAAGACATGGTCACTGCGAACGATATTGTGCACCGGCTGCAAAACTATTTTTCCATGCGCCCGGCGCGCGAGCCACGCGGATCGGCCCCGGCCGAATTGTGGGATGCCGTCGCCCCCGATGGCACCGCCGGCAAGCTTGGCATTATCGCCTCGGTGACCCATCCCTTTTGTGGCGACTGTGACCGCACCCGGCTTACCACCGATGGCGCCGTGCGCAACTGCCTATTTGGCAATTCCGAAACCCAGTTGCGCGATCTCATGCGCTCTGGCGCCAGCGACGAGGAATTAATGCAGGCATGGGCCGGGGAAATGTGGGCGAAGAAACCAGGCCACGGCATTGATAATGAGGGCTTCTTGCAGCCGATGCGTCCCATGTCTGCTATTGGCGGCTAGTCTACTAATTTATGTCCGCATCGCGTTCCATTTCTGAGCATCTTTCCGCGGTTCTGGCACTCGCCCCGGCACCGCGGGCAGAGTCCGTTCACGTAGGCCCTGTGCTGCACGGCCGGGTTTTAGCGGAGGACGCCATCGCGCGTTTTCCCGTTCCGCCCTTTGCCAATTCCGCCATGGATGGCTTCTTGGTCCGCGCTACAGATATTGCGGGGGCAGGACCGTGGACGCTGCCGGTAGCAGGCGATGTACCCGCCGGGGCTGCGGCGCAGGACGTTCCGGCTGGCCAGGCGGTGCGCATCATGACTGGCGCGCCGGTGGGCGATACCACTGGCCTTATCGTGATCCCAGTAGAAAACACCACCGTCCCGCCTGGGCCGACAGATTTGCCAGGTGAGGTCACCATCACTGCCGCGCCCACGAAAACGCATATCCGCCCCGTCGGCGAAGACGTACAGCCAGGCACCGTCGTCGCTCCTGCCGGTACCACCACGGATGCTGCGGTTATCGCAGCGCTAATATCCACCGGCATTTATACCGTCCAGGCCTTCCGGCGCCCGCGCATCGCGGTGATTTCTTCCGGCAATGAGCTATCCGCCTACCCAGATGAGCTTGCTGCAGGATGCCTGCCGGATTCCAATGGGCCGATGCTCGCCTGCCTCGCCCACACGGAGTCCTACTGCCACGTGAGCGATAACCCCGCGGAATTATCCCGACTGCTCGATGAGTTCTCCGAATCTCACGATCTCATCATCACGTCTGGAGGGGTATCGGCCGGCGCTTTCGACGTGGTGCACGGAGTACTGGGCACAGCGGATAAGTCGTGGTTCGGGCATGTTCACCAGCGACCCGGCGCGCCGCAGGGCATAAGCACGTGGCGGGGCATTCCGGTGCTAGCGTTGCCGGGCAATCCGGTAGCGGCGTTCGTTGGTTTCCAGCTCTACGCCCGCCCACTCATCGCCGCCTTGTCGGGTCAGTCGCACCCGCGAAAGACCGTGCAGCTGCGCGCAGCGGTCGAGGCGCCGTTGCCATCGGCAAGCACGCACCCCCATATAGTCCCCGTAACCGTGAGTTTTACGGGAAAACCTACGATTACTGGTGCGCTCAGTCAGGGCAGCCACCGAGTGGTTTCGCTAACCGGTACAAGTGGGTATTGCATCATTGATGGCCCTGCCCCCGCCGCGGGAGAAGAGACCACCGTCTATCTGTATTAACGAGGAGATTTGTCATGGACTTTACCCACCTTAATTCCGCCGGCACCGCCTACATGGTCGATGTGACACAGAAGCAGCCGACCGTGCGCACCGCCACCGCTGAGGGCGAGGTCGTCTGTTCCTCGGCGGTCATGACCGCGCTGCGCGAGGGCACCGTGCCCAAGGGCGACGTGCTCGCGGTCGCGCGCATCGCCGGCATTTCCGCAGCGAAGAAGGTCCCAGAGCTCCTACCGCTCGCCCACACCATTGGCGTGCATGGCTGCGCGGTGGATCTCGAGCTTGCCGATGCCCACGTGAAGATCACCGCCACCGTGCGCACCGCTGACCGCACCGGCGTGGAAATGGAGGCGCTGACCGCGGTCAACGTTGCCGCCTTAGCGCTCATTGACATGGTCAAGGGCGTCGATCGCTCCGCGTATATTCGCCGGTGTGGCATCGTGGCGAAGTCGGGCGGGCGCTCCGGCGATTGGTCTAGGACCCTCCCGGAGGCTTGATGGACGGCGCGATCATTCTGGCCGGTGGGCAATCGCGCCGCATGGGCGGGGCCGATAAGGCCCAGGTACGTGCCTTCGGCCTGCGCCTGGTGGACCGATTAGCGTGCCAGCTTCCTTATGGCATGCCGTCCATCGTGATTTCCCCGCACTACCTCGGCCTGCCGCAGGTGTGCGAATCGCCGCTTTTTGGCGGCCCCGTCGCCGGTATCGAGGCTGGTGCCCGTGCCCTGTCACATTGCGAACGCCTAGCCCTCTTCGCGGTTGATGCACCCGATTCCCCACAACTTCTCCCGGATCTCTACGGTGCGTTAGATGCTGTACCCTCCGTCGGCGCCGCGATTACCCGCGCCGCTGACGGATACTTACAGCCCCTGTGTTCGCTGTGGCATACCGCTGCGCTCTTTGAACGCTTGGGCGCGCTGGAATCGACCCGCAACGTCTCCGTGCGCAGGCTCATCCGCGGCGCCGATTTCGTCGAGGTGGCCGGCACCGGCGCCGAGCGCGATTACGATACTCCGGCCGAATTGCGGGACCTTCCGCCACACCCCGCCCGTCGCGCTCACCGGCACAGCTAAGGCAGCCACAGTCCACCCTCCCCCGTGAGCGCGAAGGGAGGGTGAGTAAGAATTATTCGCCGCGGGAGCGGAAGACATCAGCAAACAGCGGCGCAATAACCCCAAAGGCGTCTGCCACGGCGCCGGTGGATGAAGCGCAAGTGATAATGAGGCTGCCGCCGCCGTGCTCGGTCATGCCGATGATCCCGCGGGACAGGCCCGCCTTGGGCGAGGACTCGAGCCCACGCAAGAGCACCTGGGTCTCCAGGCCGTAAAGGCGGGCTTTGATGTAGCGCTCGGTGACCTCGGGGGTCAGGTTCGTCGCCCCGATACCGGTGCCGCCGATGACCACGACGATATCGGTGCCGGTATCCACCGCGGTGCGCAGCGCTTCATCGACGGGCGTAAAGCCTTCCGGCACGATGCGGGGTGGTGCGACATCGATGTCGTGGGCGCGGAGGATTTCTGCCGCTTTCTCCCCGGCGCGGTTCGGTTTTTCCCCGGCCAGAATGCGGTCCGAGCTGACAATTACCTGTGCCTTTCTTTGGGGCATGAGCCTCTTTCCTTGCCTACTGTAGAGTGTGTTTAATATCACATCATGCCGTTTCCGATACCACCATATTCGAGGCACGGGGCTAACCTGCGACATCAGATTCGATCAAGAATTACGCAACATTTGTATGTCGTAAATAGATACGGATTTTATCAGTTTTATTTACCTTTTTGAGCATAGTCGCAGGTAGATTCAAGAGTTGAACGACCTACTATCTGTGAGGAAATCATGAATGCTCTTGATACCTCAGGCAAAGTCATCCAAGGTTGGGATCCGGAAGATTCCAACCGCTGGGATTCTAAAATTGCCTGGCGCACACTGTGCATCTCCACATTTGTCCTTATCATCGGCTTTGCCACCTGGTACCTCGTATCGGCAATTGCCCCACAGTTGAACAAGATTGGTTTCGACTTAACCCGCAGCCAGCTGTACTGGCTGACCGCCATCCCCGGATTGGCATGCGGTATCTTTCGCCTCATCTTCATGTTCTTGCCACCCATCCTCGGCACCCGCAAGCTTGTCTTCAGCTCCTCGCTGCTATTTATCATCCCCATGCTGGGCTGGTTCTTCGCAGTACAGGACTCCTCCACCCCGTACTGGTGGCTGCTGACCCTCGCCTTCCTCTCCGGCATCGGCGGCGGCGTCTTCTCCGGATTCATGCCCTCAACCGGCTACTTCTTTCCCAAGCGCCTATCCGGCACCGCGCTTGGTATCCAGGCCGGCATCGGTAATTTCGGTATCTCCTTTATCCAGCTAGTCGCCCCATGGCTTATGGGCTTTACGCTGCTGGGTGTAGGTTTTGTTGCTCCGCAGCGCACAGCTGATGGGGAAATCTTTGTTCACAACCCCGCCATTTTCTTGGTGCCGTGGACCATCGTCGGTGCTTTCCTGGCATGGACCCTGCTCAAGGACGTTCCCGTAAAAGCGAATTTCCGCCAGCAGATGGACATCTTTGGAAATAAAAACACCTGGATTCTAACCATCGTCTACTTCATGACCTTCGGCGCATTTTCTGGTTTCGCCGCTCAAACCGCACTGCTAATTAACCAGATTTTCGGCGAAGGTTCCGAATTTGCCGGCACCTACGAGAATCTGCCCGCCGGCTCGAGCTATGCCTTCCTCGGGCCCCTCATTGGCGCGCTCGTTCGCGCCCTGTGGGGCCCGCTGTGCGATAAGTTCGGCGGCGCCATCTGGACCTTCATTGGCTGCCTGGGCATGACCATCTTTACCGTCGTGGCTACTTTCTTCCTCACCCCCAACGAGCCGGATGAGGTTTGGTGGTTCCTTGGAACCATGCTCATTTTCTTCTTCTTCACGGGCTTGGGCAACGCCGGCACGTTTAAGCAAATGCCCATGATTTTGCCCAAGCGCCAAGCAGGCGGCGTCATCGGATGGACCGGTGCGATTGGTGCCTTCGGCCCCTTCGTGGCAGGAGTTTTGCTCTCTATCTTGTCTGCACCGACGTTCTTCTGGGGATGCGCCGTGTATTTTGCCATCACCACCGTGTTGGTGTGGATCTACTACGCCCGCCCCAACGCCCCATTCCCCGGATAATTAGGAGCTTTCACCCCCATGACTGCATACTTCTCGCCCGCGAAGGGCAACTCAAATCCGCTCTTTAAACTCGGCGCCTACCTGCGCAAAGGCGAAGCTACCGAGTCCGGCCAGCAGCTTTTCTTAAAGGGCGGCCGCCAGGCAGATGTCTTTTACCGCAACCGCTGGTCCTTCGACAAAATGGTGCGCTCTACCCACGGTGTGAACTGCACCGGCTCATGCTCGTGGAAAGTCTATGTCAAAGATGGCGTGATCACCTGGGAATCGCAGGCGGTGGATTACCCCACCACCGGCAATGACATGCCAGAATACGAGCCCCGCGGCTGCCCGCGCGGTGCCTCCTTTTCCTGGTACACCTACTCTCCTACCCGCGTGCGCTACCCGTATGCCCGCGGCGTGCTCGTAGATATGTTCCGTGAGGAAAAGGCAAAGCACGGCGACTCCGTTCTGGCATGGCGCGCTATCCAAGAGAACCCAGAAAAACGCCAGGCCTATATCTCCCAGCGGGGCAAGGGCGGGCTTATCCGCATCTCCTATGAAGAGGCCATCGATATTGCCTCGGCCGCGCACGTCTACACTATCCGCAAGTACGGGCCGGACCGTATCAATGGCTTTACCGTGATCCCGGCAATGTCCCAGATTTCCTATGGCGCGGGCATGCGCTTCTTACAGTCCATTGGCGGCGTCGCCCTGTCTTTCTATGACTGGTACGCCGACCTCCCCCCGGCATCACCGCAGACCTTCGGCGACCAGACCGATGTCCCCGAATCCGGTGACTGGTACAACTCTTCCTACCTCATGATGTGGGGCTCGAATATCCCGGTCACCCGTACCCCAGACGCCCACTTTATGGTGGAATCTCGCTACAAGGGCACCAAGGTCGTGGTGGTCTCCCCCGACTTTGCAGATAACACCAAGTTCGCCGATGAGTGGGCCCGCATCGAGCCGGGCACGGACGCCGCGCTCGCCTTTGCCATGGGCCACGTCATCTTGAAGACCTTCCACGTAGACCGCCAGGAACCATACTTCCTGAACTACATGCGCAAATACACCGACTCGCCCTTCCTGGTATCCCTGGAAGAACACGGCGACGGCACCTACACCCCAGGTAAGTTCCTCACCGCCTCGCAGCTTGCTGATGCCACCTTGGCCTCTTCCCCCAACGCCACCCACCGTGGCCTGGTGATGGAAGAAGACGGGCGCATAGTTGACCCGGGCGGCACCGTGGCAGATCGCTGGGATAACGAAAGCGCCAAGTGGAACCTGGCGCTGGACAACGCCGATCCGGTCATGTCCATCGCCGAAACCGATAGCTTTGACACCGCCGAGGTGCTCTTCCCCCGCTTCGACCTGGATACCAACCCGGAAGACGTGGGAACCGATAAGCCCATTGGCGCGGGTATCGTCCACCGCGGCGTTCCCGTCCGCGAGGTCGACGGCAAGCTCGTTACCACCGTTTTCGACATCATGCTCGCCCACTACGGCGTCAACCGCGAGGATCTCCACCTGCCCGGTAGCTGGCCGAAGGACTTCCATGATCCCAGCGAAGTCGGCACGCCTGCCTGGCAAGAGGAACTCACGGGCGTGGCCGCCGATACCGCCATCCGTATCGGCCGCGAATTCGCGCAGAATGCCGCCGATTCCCAGGGCCGCTCGCAGATCATCATGGGCGCAGGCGTCAACCACTACTTCCACGCCGATAATATCTACCGTACCTTCTTGGCACTGACCTCCATGTGCGGTACCCAGGGTGTTAATGGCGGCGGTTGGGCGCACTACGTGGGCCAAGAAAAGCTGCGTCCGATCAACGGCTGGACCCAGTGGGCCATGGCCGCCGACTGGCAGCGCCCACCGCGCCACATGATTTCCACCGGCTTCTACTATTTCGCCACCGAGCAATATCGCTACGATAATTCACGCGCCTCCCACTTAGGTTCACCGCTGGCCAGCCACGGTTCCATTGGCGATAAGATGGTCTCCGATACCATGGCGGAATCTATGCGCCGCGGCTGGATGCCGGCCTACCCGCAGTTCAACCGCAACTCCCTCTTCCTCGCCGATGAAGCCGACGAGGCCGGCATGGACATCAACGACTACGTGGTCCAAGAGCTAGAAAGCGGCCGCCTGGAATTCTCCTATGACAACCCGTCTGCGGAGGAGAACTGGCCGCGCATCCTGCTCAACTGGCGCACCAACCTGCTCGGCTCCTCCGCCAAGGGCACCGAATTCTTCCTGCGCCACCTTTTGGGAATCGATTCAGACGCCACAGCCGAAGAACTCGCCCCCGCAGACCGCCCGCGCAGCATCAAGTGGGTGGACAAGGCACCGGAAGGCAAGCTAGATCTGATGATGACCACGGACTTTCGCAATACCTCCACCACGCTGGTCTCAGACCTCATCTTTCCAGCCGCCACCTGGTATGAAAAGCACGATCTGTCCTCCACCGACATGCACCCGTACCTGCATTCTTTTAACGCGGCAATTAACCCACCGTGGGAGGCACGCTCGGACTACGAGGTCTTTCGGGATCTGGCCGCAGCGCTATCCGATAAAGCCACCAAGTGGCTGGGAGTGCAACGCGATGTCATCACCCAGCCGAGCCACCACGACACCCCAGACGAGCTCGGCATGCCCCACGGCATCGTCCCCGACCCTGAGGAACAGGGCCTTATCCCTGGTGTCACGATGCCGAAGCTCCATGTTGTCGAGCGCGACTACACCAAAATCTACGAAAAGTGGGCGCACCTGGGTCCGCTTCCCGCGAAGCTCGGCACCGGCGTACACGGCACCAAGTTCGATGTGAAAAAACAGGTCAAAGAACTCGAGTTGATTTGTGGTACGTCCGAGACCTCAATGGGCGAGCTAGTGGACCTATCCAAAGACACGAAAGTCATCGATGCTATCTTGCATCTTTCCGGTGTCTCCAACGGGGAACTAGCCAAGCAGGGCTTCGAGTTCCTGTCCTCTCGCACCGGCAAGGACCTCACCCCACTGGGCGCCCCCGATGAAGACGCCCGCATCACGTGGGACGACATCAAGGAACGCCCGAAGGAGATCATCACCTCCCCGGAGTGGACCGCCGATAAACGCAATAAACGCCGCTACACCGCCTTTTCCATCAACGTCGAGTTTGATAAGCCCTGGCACACACTGACCGGCCGCATGCAGTACTACATCGACCATGACTGGTTTATGGACTACGGCGAATCGCTGCCGATCTTCCGCCCGCCGTTGGATCACGTCCACATGCACGGTGAATTCGCGCCGGGCAGTGAATTGACCAACGACCGCGGCGAAGCCGAAGTCACGCTGCGGTACTTGACCACGCACAATAAGTGGTCCATCCACTCGCAGTACTTTGACAACCTCCACGTGCTATCCATCTCACGCGGCGGCCAGGTGGTCTGGATGTCCAATAAGGACGCCGAGAAAATCGGCGTCACGGACAACGATTGGGTCGAGGTATACAACCGCAACGGCGTCGTGTCCGCCCGCGCCATCGTCTCCCACCGCATCCCGGAGGGAACCATGCTGTGCAACCACGCACAGGAGCGCACCGTGGGCACACCTATCAACGAACACACCGGGCGGCGCGGCGGCACGCACAACTCGCTGACCCGCATTTCCATCAAACCCGTGCACATCGCAGGCGGCTATGGACAGCTGACCTACCACTTCAACTACATCGGCCCCACCGGCAATAACCGCGATGAAGTCACCCGCGTTCGCCGCCGTTCCCAGGAGGTATCCTACTAATGAAAGTCATGGCCCAAATCTCCATGATCATGAACTTGGACAAGTGCATTGGTTGCCACACGTGTTCCGTTACCTGTAAGCAAGCATGGACCAACCGCGAAGGCACCGAATACATCTGGTTCAATAACGTGGAAACCCGCCCCGGCCTCGGTTACCCGCGCACGTGGGAGGACCAAGAGAAGTGGAAAGGTGGTTGGGAGCGCACCGCGTCCGGCAAGATCAAGCCCAAGGCGGGCGGGCGTCTCAAGAAGCTAGCGACCCTCTTCCACAACCCCAACCTGCCCACCATCCAGGATTACTACGAACCCTGGACCTACCAGTACGAGGACCTGATGGGCGCCAAGGCCGGCCAGCAGACCCAGCCAACCGCCAAGCCAGTATCCCAGGTCGACGGCCGTGACATCGGCAAGATCGAATGGTCCTCCAACTGGGACGATAACCTGGGTGGCTCTACTGCCACGCTTGACGGTGACCCCGTTCTTCACAACATGAACCTCGAGGTCAAGAAGGAAATCGAGGACTCGTTCATGTTCTATCTGCCGCGCATTTGCGAGCACTGCATGAACCCGACCTGCGTATCCTCCTGCCCCTCCGGCGCAATGTACAAACGCAGCGAAGACGGCATCGTCTTGGTGGACCAGGACCGCTGCCGCGGCTGGCGCATGTGCGTATCCGGCTGCCCGTATAAGAAGGTCTACTTCAATCACAAGACCGGCAAGGCCGAAAAGTGCACGCTGTGCTACCCGCGCCTTGAGGTTGGCCAACCCACCGTGTGTTCCGAAACCTGTGTCGGCCGCCTGCGCTACTTGGGCGTCATCCTCTACGATGCCGACCGCGTCGCTAAGGCCGCCTCTACCGAAAACGAACAAGACCTTTTCGAAGCCCAAAAGTCGATCATGCTCGACCCCCACAATCCGGAGGTAGTCCGCGGGGCCCAGGCCGAGGGCATCCCGCACTCCTGGATCGATGCCGCACAGCAGTCCCCAATCTACGATCTGATCTTCAAGTACGGCGTCGCATTGCCGCTGCACCCGGAGTACCGTACGATGCCGATGGTCTGGTACATCCCGCCGCTTTCACCCATCGTTGACAAGGTAACAGCGACCGGTAACGACGGCGAGAACCACAAGATCCTCTTCTCGGCGCTATCGAATATGCGCATTCCGCTGGAATATCTGGCGGGCCTGTTTACCGCCGGCGATACTGTGCCGGTGGAAAAGTCGCTGCGCCGGCTCGTCGCGATGCGTTCGTATATGCGCGATATCAACCTGGGCAACGAGCCGCAGGAAGAAATCGCCCAGGCAGTCGGTATGACGGGCAGGGACATGGAAGGCATGTACCGCCTATTATCCATCGCTAAATACGATGACCGCTACGTCATCCCAACCGCCTCACCGGAATCTCCGCGCGGCATTACCGACCTAGACCCTTTCGGCGATGTGGACCCGGCCAAAGCCTCCCAGGAGGTCTTCCACGACCTGGGCATGGGCGCGCCCGAAGCCTGCACCCACGGCGCCGAACCACAAGGAAAGGTCTCGCTGCTCTCATGGCACGGTAACCGGCCCGCGGCCATGTTCCCGTCGCGGAAGTAGGTTAAGCCGTGAATATCTTCGATAAACTCCGCCAGCGCCAGCAATCTTTGCAGCGGCCATCGGTCCCGCAGGATGGCGACGCCCCCGTGGCCGGATTCGGTACGCCCGCCGGCATCGGTTCCACCGGCGGTGCCAAGGACGTCAAAAAGACGCTGCGCGCCCACACCGGCCAAGTACCCAACGACTTTGTCACGCCGGTCGAGGTCACCGCAGACCAGCGGCGAATCGTCGCCATGGCCGTTTCCGTATTGCTTAACTACCCCAGCGAGGATATCTTTGACCGCCTCTCGGTGGTCGAAGACCAAGTAGATGACCTGCCGCTGGCCATTGCCACAGACTTTATAAACTTCGCCGAATGGGCGCGCAGCATCGGACCCCGTGGCTTGGAGGAACACTACGTCGAGACCTTTGATCAACGCCGCCGCTGCACGCTGTACCTGTCTTACTTTGCCGTCGGCGATACTCGCCAGCGCGGGATGGCTATTTTGTCCTTCCGCCAGCAATTGGAATCGCTCGGCTTCGAAATTTCAGACGAAGAGCTGCCCGATCACCTCTGCGTCGTCCTCGAAGCCCTCGCCATGAGCCAGGGGGAAACGCACGAGCGCGCCGTCGAATTAGTGGCCAGCTACCGCGAAGGAATCGAGGTGCTGCGCGCGGCCCTCGCCCGCGAGCGTTCTCCCTATGTCAGCTTGATCGTCGCGCTGTGCAAAGCGCTTCCGGAAGTTGATTCTGATACCGCGCAAAAGTACGTCGATCTCATCCGCACCGGCCCACCCGCCGAGATGGTCGGCATTGCAGACCTTCCCTTCCCCACTACTCAACCAGACCTCGTCTAGGAGCCACATCATGTTTAATAACTTTCTCTGGGGTGCCTTCCCGTGGTTAGCCATCGCGGTATTTTTCGTGGGCATCTTCTGGCGTTGGCGTTCCGACCAATTCGGTTGGACCACCCACTCCTCCCAAATCTATGAATCCAAACTGCTGCGCTTATCCTCGCCGCTCTTTCACTGGGGCATGGTCTTTGTCGTCATCGGCCACCTGATGGGCTTGGCCTTCCCCAAGTCCTGGACTCAAGCCGTTGGCATCAGCGACCACGCCTACCACCTCCTTGCCACCATCCCCGGCTCCATCGCCGCGCTAGCCGTCCTGCTGGGCTTTGCCGGATTGCTGTACCGCAGGCTAAAGAACCGCTCCGTATTCTTGTCCACCTCCACCTCGGATAAGGTCATGTACGCGCTGCTCGGCCTCGCGCTGGTATCGGGCTCCTTTGCCACTTTTACCCTGCAGCTTTTCGATCTTGCGGGCACCGGTGGTTACGACTACCGCGAGACTATTTCCCCATGGCTGCGTCAGTTGTTGATTTTCAACATTCAGCCCGACCTGATGGCCGGTGCCCCCTGGCAATTTAAAGTCCACGTCCTCTGCGGTTTCACCATCATCGCCGTGTGGCCCTTTACCCGGCTCGTCCACGCGTTCTCGGCGCCAGTCGGCTACGTCACGCGCCCCTATGTGGTCTACCGTTCCCGCGATGAGCGCACCACCCCAATGCGCTCTACTACCGCATGGGAGCCTATCCGCTCCAACCGGAAGCAATTGGAAGGAGAAACTCCGAGCCACGGTGCCTAGGTAGTTTCCCCGCTCCTCTTTACCGCCGCGCGCCGTCCAGTATGTGGATGGCCCGCGGCGGTTGCCTTTTGTCTACAACTGCTCCTGCGCTGCCCATGCACGCTGCCCCACCCGCCCTTCGCGCTCACCGGCAGTACGGTACGCCCACAATCACCGCCGCCCTGTGAGCGCCAAAGGAGGAGGGCAATAAAGAAACCCCGCCCTTCGCGCTCACAGTAAGAGGTGAAAATACCTCTCGGCAGTGCCCTGGTGAGCGCGAAGGGCGGGGTGGGGACGGGAAGCTAAGAACGCCTTATTCGGTGACGACGAACTTGCCGTGCTGCCCCTTTTCCGCGTTAGTCATGATGTGGTTGACAAAGGAATACGTTCCAGGCTCGTTGAAGGTCATTTCCACGAACCCGCCTTGTGCGGGAAGAAGGTCGAAGGCTTGCGAGCCGGTCTGGGACTCGTCTTTGATGAGGTAGGCGCCTTCCTTGTAGGCCGTATCGAATTGCTCGCCCACCACGTGGAAGCTAAGCGGTTGATCGGGTCCCACGTTCAGAATCCACAGGCGCACGGTATCGCCCACTTTGGCCTTGATAGGCTCGACATCGTACTGGCTGGGGTAGTAATTAAAAGCCATCAGGTCGAACTCGCCGTCGGCCACACGCTGGGCATCGGCGCCGGTCTTTTCCTCACCGAGGAAGACATCGTTGGCGATGAAGTTGTACTCGGCATCGACGTCCTTTAGGTCTGGTGGATCGATGATGACATTGCCGGCCATGCCGTTGGCGATGTGCAGGGACATCGGGGCGGTTGAGCAGTGGTACATCCAAATGCCGGAGCGATTCGCGGTGAACTCGTAGGTCAGTTCTTCCCCAGGCTGGATGGACTTCATGTTTGTATCCGGGTTGACCTCACCGGCATGAAAGTCAATGGAATGGGCCATGCTGCCCTCGTTCTTGATGGTGATCTTGAACTTATCGCCCACCTTGCCGCGCAGCGTCGGCCCTGGCGCCTGGCCATTAAAGAGCCATCGCATCTGCTTAACACCGGGGGCTACCTCAACAATTTCCTCGGTCATCGACCAGGTTTCCGCATGCACAGTGGTATTGGCCGCAGGCGCAAGAGAGGAATCGTAGGCGTTAAAACCTTCACGGAAGGCGCCCAGCTCGGCGGCGCTGGGAACCTTGACGTGCGGATTGGAAGCCCCTGCCACGGCGTGGTGGTGATCGTGCCCGCCGGTGCGCGGCGCGGACTCACCGACGTTGACGTTAAAGGTCATGCCCTGCAGGCGATGACCGGCGATGGTGCAGTAGCCTTCGATGCTGGATTCGATCACACCGGCATCGAGCTGCACGGTATCGCCTGGATCGACGCGGCCGGTTTCGGCATCGCCAATCTTAAGATCGTGCACTTGGTCCCCGGTATTGGTGAAGTTAACCACCAAGTGAGTGCCAGGATCCACGTCAACATGGTTGGGTACGAAGGCCATGCCATCGACTTTTACGTCAATGGTGTGGGTGTCACCTTCGGTGGCGGAGCTCGCCGACTGGGATTCCTTAGAGGTGGTATTGACTATGGCGAGCGCGATAACCGCAGCCAGCGCGATGCCAATGAGCAACCACGAGGCCCACTGGGAATTGCTGGACTCCGGCGGCTCATCTTGTGGTTGGGGGGAAGAAACACTAAGCATTTAATTCTCCAGATTCTGTTGTTGGTAAACGGCGCGGCCCACGGCAAGCACGTTTAATGCTAAACCTATCCCCATGAGGATAAGCCCGGCAGGCAGGGCATTGACAAGGCTCAGCAGGGCGCCGAGGTTAATAAGGACGAGTCGGGCAAAGCCAGTGCGGTCCGCGGTATCCCGGCCGTGGTGCACCTTGGCCGGACCCCCTCCCACCAGCGTCGGTAACAGGTGATGCAATACGCCCGTGACCAGTTGCAAGACTCCACCGCCGAGGAAGGCCGGGACCAAAAACAACGTGATGACGCGCGGATAAGCACCGAACGCTGCGGCGACGGCATCGCCGGCGCATAGGGCAAGCATCCACAGCAATCCGGCGATGACGGATACCGATGCTGTTGTAAGCCGGGGGCGACGCCCCAGCACGGTGGCCAGGACGGGTTGGATGATCATGATGGAGGCTAACACGACGAGCAGCTGGGCGATGCCCGCCGCCCGCGCCCATCCCACCGCGCCGCAGACCATGCTCAGTGCCAGCCCTACGCAATGAACGATGAGCCCACGGGTACACCGCGTCCGCGCGGTAGGCGAAATAGCGGTGCCTGACAGGGTGGGAAGCAGCGTCACGATGGTACCCACAATGGTCAGCCACGCGAATCCCCAGACCATACCGCGCGAGTGAGCGGCCACCAGGAAGGAATAGTTACCCACACCATTGCCGCTTAAAATCACGAGAATTGCAGAGGCGATCATGAAGATAGAGGCGGCCGCATAAAACGGCACCGTCACCGCGAAGGAACCAGAAAGCGAGCCACGCAAAGACCTGTAGGTGAAAACGATTTGCCAGGCAAGGGCGGCGATGATGAGGAGAGAGGCGACATCGGCAAGCAGGCCCCAGTCATGCCCCGCCCGATCGAGAATGAGCAAGAAGAGGCCAGCCTGGATAAGCGTCACGCGGGCGCCTACTCCCCGGTAACCATCATGGGCGGTGCGGGTAAGCGCCTCAGTGAAATGAGTGGAATATACGATGATGGCGGTAGTCAGTGCGCCAATGGCCAGCGGATGGATAAGGTCCCACCACACCACGGGCGCGCCCAGCAGGTTGGCCACGTTGATGCCAATGCCGATAAGCACCCACGCGCCGACAAGGGCGGCGGTAAGAATGTGCCAGCGGCTACGCGCGGCCAAGGAGATGTCATTAATGTGCACGGTGGGCCTCCTTCACCGTCAAAGTAACGCCGGAGACTAAGAAAACCACGATGGCGACGATGGTGATCACCCCGCCTACCTGGTAGGCGACGGTGTGGCTTAAGACATCGGCAAGAATGCGCAGCGCCAGACCGCCGTGCAGGACCACGACGGGCAGGAAAAGCACCGGGTGGTAGGGCAAATGGCGGCGGATCACAGAGGTAATAATGAAGGGGGCGTGAGCAAAAATCATGGATATAACAAAGCCCAAAAAGATGGCATGCACGGAGGCGTCGTAGGCAAAGCCAGAACTTTCCCCATACAGCAGCCAAAAATAACCGCCGAGGGCTAGCCAAAAATACCCGGCCAGCATGCAGGCGGCAGAATAACGCGGCAGCCCGCGCGAGCGTACCAGGTTCTTTGCCACATCCACACGTACGGTGGCAACCGCAATGCCGATAAGCGCCGCACCCATAGCGCGGTAACCCACGGCCGGCGAAAGAATATAGACCACGCTAAGCGCCGCCAACCCTAAGACCCACAGCGTAATCCGCTTATCCGCCTGGGCACCGGCGATAGTGATGCGGGCAAGCTCCATGCGCTCGCCGATGATCGTAGCTACCACGTAAAGCACACACGACGGCATGGCCGTAGAGAACGTCGGTGTCATGGCCCACAGCAGTGCCGCCGCTACCCCGCCGATGACCCCGGTAGCCTGCACGATAATGGACAAAGCGGGCTGGCGTCGGTGGATGGTTGCATAAATAAACCCCAGCACGATAAAGCCAGCCGCGAAACACAAAGCCGGAACCTGCCGCGGGAGGCCACTTACGATGCCCACGAATCCGGCGGCGTGAAAGATGGGTCCTACCCAGGCCCACCGCGTGCGCACGGCGACGGCGCGCTCCAGCCCGATGGCGCTGCCAACAAAGCCGAAGACCAGCAAGGGGCCATGGTCAGATGCCACGGAAGATGCCGGCGAAAATCCCACACCGAGCAGGGATGCCCCCGCAGCGAGCCCAACCAGCAAGGAAAGCCCGGCGCAGGCAAGGAAGAAGAAGCGGTGTGCGATCCTATTATTTATCACGGTTTTAATCGTACTAATATTGGAAGCACGGTAAAAGTCTCACCCCATCTCCGAAAGGATAACCGCCGCCATGGAACTTCCCGTCACTGATACCTCCCAGCAGAACTCCATCCCGACGCTTAACGTCACCTTAATTCCCCACGCAGTGCGCCACGGCGCCATCCACGGCGCATTGGGCACCCTGAACGTGGACCAAGCCCTGATCCTCATCGCCCCGCACAACCCCCTGCCGCTACTCAAGGAAGTAGAAGAACGCGAGGAGAAATTCGAGGTGTCTTACCTCAAAGAAGAAGAAAACGACTATCACATCAAATTCACGCGAATTGCATAGTGTACTTCCGTGAATGGCGTTACACTCCTGCAGATCACCCCTCCTCCGCTTACATAGCCGCCGACGTAATAAGGAGCCTTCACTATGCATAAGACGCTTGCCGCAGCCACCGTGGCCGCCACAGGCATAGCGCTATCCGCCTGCTCCCCTAATACCTCCACCACCGCGGCTTTAGAAAAAACTAGCGTGCACCTCTTGGCTGCATCATCCACCCGCGTCATCAATGATGAGCTAGAAAAACGTGCTTTAGAGCTCGATACCCCGCTTGACCTCGAGTTCCAAAACGGCGGCTCGGCCGACTTGGTCAATAAGTTGATCGAGGGCGCTCCTGCTGACCTGCTGGTGACCGCGTCCAAGAAGACCATGGACAAGGCCATCAGCGATGGAACCGTACGGGACCCTAAGGTTCTGGCCACCAACGTCATGGTGATGGTCGTGCCGAAGGGTAACCCGGGCAATATCCACTCCATTGAGGATCTGCAGAACGAAGACCGCTTCGTCATCTGTGACCCGCAGGTTCCCTGCGGCGATATCTCTTCCCAGATCATCGAAGAAAACAAACTGGACGTAAAGCCCGCCTCCCAGGAGCAGCAGGTCGCTGATGTTCTGGGCAAGGTCGTCTCTGGTGAGGCCACTGCTGGCTGGGTCTACTCCACCGACGCTGCGGCCGCTGGCGATGACGTAGAGGTCATCGAGATCCCGGATGCTGATAAGTTTGCCAACCAGATCCTGGGCGGCGTTTGCGTCGAGGCTGAGCACCCCCAAGAGGCGCAGAAGGTCCTCGACATATTGGCCGATGACTTTGATCAGACCTGGGAAGATTACGGCTTTAAAGCAACGGATTAAGTGATGACCCCTCCCCAACCCATCCGCCTTAAATCTCCCCTCGTTATCGGCCTTATCGGCCTCATCGCGGTCGTTGTCATCCTCGTTCCCGTAGCCTCCTTGGGGCTGCGCGTACCGTGGAACCGCGTTGACGAATACCTCGCCAAACCGGAGATATGGGACATGCTCAAGCTATCCCTCGCTGCGGCATTCCAATCGATGCTGCTGGCGATGGTACTGGGTACCAGCTTTGCCTTATGGGTCCAACAGCTCGGCCGGGGCAGCGGCGTTATCCGCCTGCTCATCTATTTGCCCTTGGCCATGCCACCGGTGGTGGGCGGTTTGGCGCTGACCGCCGCCATCGGCCGCCGAGGCTATCTGTCCCCGCTTCTTGACGCCATAGACTTCCATTTTGCTTTTGCTTTCCCCGGCGTCATCGCCGCGCAGTGCTTTGTAGCCTTGCCCTTCGTCGTGGTGGCGGTCGATTCTGCCCTGCGCCAATTGGACGAGGAAATTGTGGCCTCTGCCGCCAGCGTAGGGCTTTCGCGCTGGGAGATACTGCGCAAAATCACCATTCCCTCCATTGCTCCCGCCTTGGCTACCGGCGCTGGACTTGCCTTCGCGCGCTCCCTCGGCGAATTCGGCACCACGTTGACCTTCGCTGGTTCCCAGCCGGGCGTAACCCGCACGATGCCGCTTGGAATCTATTTGGAGCGCGAAGTCGATACCGATGGTGCCTATGTGCTCTCCGCCATCCTCATCGCGATGGCCATTGTCTGCCTGGCCCTCGCCGGCCTTCCCTCGCTCCTCCAGCGTTCCTACCGGGCGCAGGCGCGCGCGCTACATAACATGGACTACGAAAAACTCAGCGCTCTGACAGCCCCGGATCACGCCTCCGCGTTATCCGTCACGGCAGATGGGAGGACAACAGCGTTTACCCCGCGCGCGATCACGGCCATCGTGGGTTCCAATGGATCGGGCAAAACCACTTTGATGAAACGCATCGCCGGGCGGCTAACCGGCGCGCAGATTACCGCCAACCAGGATGAGATTGTCCTGCTTACACAGCACCCCGGCCTGCCACCGCGGGCTACCGCCACCCAGGCCATCGCTATGGTCACCCGCGATAAGCAGCAGGCGACGGAATTGCTCGAGGCAGCGGGACTGCGGGAGCTTAACGATGTCCCCGTACCAGCCCTCTCCGGCGGCCAAGCCGCCCAGGTGGCACTCGTCCGCGCGCTCGCCGCTCGGCCCACCATCCTGCTTCTGGATGAGCCCTTAGCAGCCATCGACGTGGAGTCCGCCAGCAAGTGGCGCCGCTTCTTGCGCGCTACCCGCCGCCACCACACCACCTTGCTCGTGACCCACAATGTACTGGACATTGCCGGGCTTGCCGATGACATGGTGGTCATGAATTCCGGCCGCGTCATCGCCCACGGCCCTGCCACGAATCTGCTCGATGCCCCGCCTACCAACCATGTGGCCACAATCGCCGGGCTCAACCGGGTGGAAGGTACGGTCACCAAGGCTACCGCTACCGAAACGGTAGTCTCCTGCGGAAACACCACCATCACTGGCGGCGCCAGCGATCTCCGCGCTGACGATAAGGTAGTAGTCACATTTAAGCCTAGCGACGTACAACTGACCCCTAACGGCTCTACTGAACTAAATCACTGGTCCACCACCGTCATCGCGGTGGAGGCTACCACTATGGCCGATGCCCGGTTGAGCTTAGATATGGGCGGGCACACGATTACCGTGCCGGTAAGTAGAGAAACGGCTTTGGATATTGATGTAGGCGATACCGTATCCTTTAGCGTGGCTAAACATAAGATTTCTGTTAATCAAGCCCCCCAACAGCACTCAAAGATACGAAGTTAAACGCATGCCTAATTCGCTGCCCCGCCCCAGCTCTGACCTTTTCCCAGAAGCACTCAAACTCTCGCCCAAGCAGCGCGAGGTACTCACGCAAATCCAGCACTACCCACGGGGAGCCCGTGCCACGGAGGTAGCAGAGGCACTAGGCATGCACGTCAATACCGCCCGCGGGCATATCGATGAGCTCATTCAGGCCGGAGCCATCACTGCGGTTCCACAACACAGCTCCGGACGCGGGCGCCCCTGCCTGGTGTACCAGGCCCGCGTGCCAGATAACCGCGCCATCGCGGAAGAGTATGCCAGCCTCATTGGCGTGCTGACCTCTATGCTTGCAGGAAAGGAAGAGCTCGATGATTTCTCTTCCTCACAAGCCCGCGAACTAGGGCGGCAGTGGGCGCGGGCTACGGGCGCGGACATCCACATCGGCGCACTCGATACTCTTTTCGCCACCCTGCGCGATATGGGTTTTGATCCGTCGCAGGGCGAGGATCCTTGCGAAATCGAATTGAATGCCTGCCCTTTTGTGTCCTCTGGAGCTACCCCGAGCGCTTTTGTCTGCGCCATTCACGCTGGCTTTTTGCAAGAAGCCAGCGGTACGGACACGGATATTACCTTGACACCGATACAACGCCCCGAAGTGTGCCAGATCGAGATTAAGCCTGCGTAACTTCCACCCGGACCGGGCCCGCGACTGTGAGATCGAAAACGCGCAAGCCCTGCTCGCGGGCATCATTGAGAACACTCTCATCGATGTCCTCCGTGTGCAGCACCATCACCGTCGGCCCCGCCCCGGAAAGGTAGGCGGCGTACCCGCGGTTGCGCAGGCGGTTAACCCACTCCGCAGTTACCGGTAGCACGTCAGCGCGATACGGCTGGTGCAGGCGATCGCGGGTGCCTTCCCACAATAATTCAGGGTAATTCTGCAATGCGGCTACCTGGACGGCGGTGCGCGAAACGTTAAAAGCGGCATCGGAATGCGTCACGTGCGAGGGCAGCACACGGCGCACCGCTTGGGTGGAGGCGTGGGAATC
The DNA here is from genome assembly GCF_003688935.1 of Corynebacterium macginleyi. Taxonomy (GTDB): domain Bacteria; phylum Actinomycetota; class Actinomycetes; order Mycobacteriales; family Mycobacteriaceae; genus Corynebacterium; species Corynebacterium macginleyi. The sequence continues at coordinate 45,530 of NZ_REGE01000003.1, forward strand.
CGGCACCAGCGCCGTCGCCCGAATGTCTGGATGCACGGGGATGGTGGCGGCGTTGTATTCCGGCAAAGAGCGGCCATCGACGGGGACCGTCGTCCACGAGACCACGGCGCTTCCTAATACAGAGGCCGCGGCGTTATCAGGATGTCCCTCAAAGGCCGAAGACAATTGCACGAGCTGTTTTTGGGTTAGCGGGCTACCCGCCAGGGCGTTGCCCGCGGCCACGCCGGCCACAGCCGTGGAAGCCGAAGAACCGAGGCCGCGCGACTGGGGAATTGTATTATGCGAGACCACGCGCAGCCCTGGCACGGTCGCGCCCGCAGCAGATAGTGCCGAGCGGATAGCTTTCACCATCAGGTGCGAGCCATCGCGCGGGAGTTCTTGTGCCCCCTCGCCGAAAATCTCTACCTCGAGGCCGGAAGGAATGACCTCCACCTCGGCGGTATCATACATGCTCAGCGACATGCCGAGGGTGTCATATCCCGGCCCCAGGTTCGCCGTGGAGGCGGGGACGGTGACTATCGCTTTGGTGCCGACTTCAACTTCGATGCTCATGAACACTAAATATATCGAACTGATTTAGCTGCCCAGGCGAATGACCGAGTGAACGGCCTCAACTTCATCGAGCTCGCCCAAGACCGAAACGATGTTTTCCAGGGTCGCTTCCTTGGCAGCGTGGGTGACCACGATAAGGCGCGCGGTGTCCTCGCCATCTTCCTGGCGCACGGTGCGCAGCGATACCTCATGTTGAGCAAACAGCGCGGCGATGGCCTCCAACACGCCAGCGCGGTCCTGGACTTCCATATCGATGTGGTAGCGGGTATCGACCTCACCGAAGTCCGCGATGGGCAGGTTGGCGTAGGTATTCTCGCCCGGCGCGCGACCGCCGTGTACGATATTGCGGGCGGCACCGACGACATCGCCCAGCACGGCTGAAGCGGTGGGATTGCCGCCGGCACCATTGCCGTAGAACATGAGCGACCCGGCTGCCTCTGCCTCGACGAAGATGGCATTATAGGACTCACTCACGGAGGCCAGCGGGTGGTCCTTGTCCACCAAGGTAGGGTGAACGCGAGCGTTGACCACTTCGGATCCATCCTCACGGTGCAGGCGCTCGCAAATAGCCAAAAGCTTGATGGAATAGCCGGCATTGTTTGCTGCGACAATATCGTCCGCAGTGATCTTGGTGATACCCTCGCAATGCACGTCTTCGAATTTCACGCGGGTATGAAAACCAATGGAGGCCATGATGGCCGCTTTAGACGCCGCGTCGTGGCCCTCCACGTCCGCAGTCGGATCCGCCTCGGCATAGCCCAAGCGGGTGGCTTCCGCCAAGGCCTCATCGTAGGAAGCCCCGGTAGATTCCATGGCATCCAAGATGTAGTTGGTAGTACCGTTGACGATGCCGGAGATGCGCTCAATCTGGTCACCTGCCAGGGATCGGCGCAGCATGCCCACGACGGGGATGGCGGCGGCCACTGCAGCTTCAAAGTAAAGATCAACGCCAGAGCGTTCCGCGGCCTCGGCCAATTCATCAGCATGCGCGGCAACGAGCGCCTTATTGGCTGTCACCACGGACTTGCCAGAGTTAAGCGCGGCCAAAACCAACTCACGCGGGAAATCGATACCGCCGATGACCTCCACCACTAGGTCAATATCATCGCGAGAGATCAGGGCCTTGGCATCATCAGTCAGCAGTTCGCTGGGCACGCCCGGGCGCAGCTTGTTCTTGTTCTGAACAGCGATGCCACGGATCTCTGCTGGTCCACCGATGCGATGAGCAAAGGCATCCGCATTGTCATCTAAGAGGCGGAAAACTTCCGCTCCCACGGTGCCGAATCCAAGCAGCGCAATGCCAACGGTTTCGCCTTCGCCCTTACCGGTCGAATGTAGATCTAGCTCACTGTGTGAAGCATCCATAGTCCGTCTCCATGTCGATTTAGTGGTGAAAATGTCCCCGCTTTGCGCGGCTACAGGACACTATACAGAACGAGCTGTCTATATTGGGACATGCGGGGGATAATATTCCGTTCAGCGACCGAAGCCTCGGCTGTGCGGGCCGAATACAGCAGCGGCGCTACGAGGGATGTGTCGGACTAATCCACTTCCAAGGACAAGAGGTCCTCGATGGTCTCGCGCCGCAACATCGGCTTGGTATTTCCCACGCGCGTGGCAACAACCGCAGGGCGTACCGCGCCGTTATACCGGGACGACATCATGTACTGGTACCCACCGGTGGCCGCAAAAGCAAGCAGGTCTCCCGGCTGGATATCATTGGGCAATTCACCTTCCGCAAGGAGGATATCGCCGGATTCACAGTGGAAACCCACGATGCGCGAGGGCACCATTCCGCCATCACTAAAGCGGTTTACCAGGCGCACATCGTATTCAGAACCATAGAGCGCAGGACGGATGTTATCGGACATTCCCCCATCGATAGAGATATAACGGCGCACCGGCAAATCGGCCTTGCCGGTTTCCACGTCCTTGACCGTGCCCACACGGTAGACGGTCACGGCAGAACCCGCCACCAAGGAGCGACCGGGCTCCACGAGAAGAAACGGTGCCTTGATGTCGAGTTCGTCTGCGGTCCGCTCCACAGCGCGCAGCATGTCCTGAGCTACGCGGTCAATATCCAACGCTTCCTCATAGGGCATATACGGGATACCGAAGCCGCCGCCCAAATCCAGCTCGGCTAGGCTAACGCCCAGCTCGGTATGGATCTGGCGGTAGAGCTCCAGCACGCGCTCAGCAGCAAGTTTAAAGCCCTCGGCATTGAAAACCTGGGAGCCCACGTGGCAGTGCAAGCCGGTCAGGTGGAGGTTGTCTACCTCCAGGCAGCGCTTCGCAGCAGCAAACGCCGCACCCGTGGCTAAGGAAATACCGAATTTTTGGTCTTCGTGCGAAGTGGCCACGAACTCGTGCGTATGCGCGTCCACGCCCGGCTTGACGCGAATCATCACCGGCTGGACCGCGCCTGCCTCCCCGGCAATGCGGTTGAGCTCTTCGAGCTCCTGCTCATTATCGATAACTACGTGGCCCACGCCCGCATCCACGCACAGGCGTAAGTATTCCTCATCTTTGTTATTGCCATGCGCCGTAATACGCGCGGCTGGAAACTCGGCGGCGAGCGCAATCTTCAACTCATTGAGCGAGGCAGCATCGAGGCACAGGCCTTCTTCATTGACCCACTGCACCACTTTTTTGGAAATGAACGCCTTAGAGGCATAGTGCACGTGATCGGGTCCGCCAAAGGCACCGGCCATGTCTTGGCAGCGCGAGCGGAAATCGTCTTCATCGAATACGTAGAGTGGCGTGTGGAACTCCTCTGCCACATCCGGCAGGGGGACATCAGCCACGGTGACTACACCGTCTTCTTGACGGTGCGCATTCCGCGGCCATACGTGAGCGGGAAGTTCGTTGAAGTCGGTCATTTACATCTTCTCCGGTGCGTTCACGCCGACCATGGTCAAGGCATTAGATAGTACAACGCGCGATGCTTCCGCCAACGCGAGGCGCGCGCTGTGGATGGGCTGTTCATCCTCCCCCGCCTTGGGCAGGACCTGGCAGGTATCGTAAAACCGGTGGAATACGCCAGCCAACTCTTCGGCATAACGCGCCACGCGGTGCGGCTCGCGCAATTCCGCGGCATCTGCCACCACTGCGGGAAACTCACCCAGGGTACGGATCAGGTCGCCTTCGCGATCATGCTCCAGCAGCGAAAGGTCCGCACCTTCGGAGCTAATGTCCAGCTCAGCTGCCTTGCGTCCAATCGAGCACAACCGGGCATGCCCGTATTGCACGTAGTAGACAGGATTATCCGAAGACTGCGACTCCCATAGTCCCAAGTCGATATCGATGGACTGATCCACCGAGGAGCGCACCAGTGAATAACGAGATGCATCAACGCCGATGGCGGCAACCAAATCCTCCATGGTGATGACAGTGCCCGCGCGCTTGGACATGCGCACCGGCTTGCCATCGCGAAGCAGATTGACCATCTGACCGATGAGCACCTCAACGCCATCGGCGTCATAGCCCAAGGCGGCGGCCGCCGCTTTCAAGCGCGGAACGTAACCGTGGTGATCAGCACCCAACATGTAGATATTGAGGTCGTGACCGCGGTCGAATTTGTCAGCCACATAGGCGATATCGCCGGCGATATAGGCCGCATTGCCGTCCGATTTCACCACGACGCGATCCTTGGAATCGCCATAATCACTAGATTTTAGCCACCACGCATTGTCTGCTTCGTAGAGGTGGCCTCCAGCCTTCAAGGTCTCGAGCGCCTTGTCTACCGCCCCAGATTCAAAGAGAGAATTTTCATGGAAATAAACATCAAAGTCCACACCAAATTCGTGCAGGGACTGCTTAATTTGGGCGAACATCATCTCCACGCCATCAGCACGGAAGGCCTCTTGCACCTGCGCGGCATCCCCTTCGAGCGCGCCTGGGTTCTTTTCCAACACTGCGGTAGCGATATCGCGAATATAGTCTCCGCCATAGCCGTCTTCCGGGGTGGGCTCACCCTTAGCTGCGGCAACAAGTGAGCGTGAAAAACGATCGATCTGGCCGCCATGGTCGTTGAAGTAGTACTCGCGGGTAACCTCTGCGCCGCAGGCAGTGAGTACCCTGCCCAGCGAATCGCCTACGGCAGCCCACCGCGTGCCTCCCAAGTGGATCGGACCGGTGGGATTGGCGGATACAAATTCCAAGTTAATCTTCTTGTCCGCAAAGGAGTCGTTAGAACCGTATTCCGATCCTGCTTGCAGAATCTGGGCTACGATCTCGCCTTGAGCGGCAGCAGCCAAGCGGATATTAATAAAGCCAGGGCCAGCAAGTTCAGCCTTTTCGATGGCATCATGCTGGGCCAATTCTTGTGCTAGCCAGCCGCCCAATTCGCGTGGATTAACGCCGGCTTTCTTGGCCACCTGCAAAGCAAGGTTGGTGGCGTAGTCACCGTGTTCTGGGTTGCGCGGGCGCTCGACCGTGACAGATTCTGGTAATACCGAGGCATCTAAGTCATGTTCTGCCATGACCGCGGTGGCGAATTTTTTAACTAAGGTGGCCAAATCAGCTGGAGTCATGAGACAAGAGTCTAGTTCACTGCCCCGACACGTGTGAAAGGAAGCACTGCCTAACCTTACGGCGGGGCGCAAAATACCATTTCTAGACATCTTAGGCAAACCTATATTGCGATAAAAATTACAAAATATATGCTAGTACTAGGTAATTCCACCTACTATCCACACGGTGAATGTGTAGGGTTAGTTACACCTCCATGACTAAAAACTAATAAGGAGCACCGTATGCGCATTGCGCTTTTTTCTACTTGCATTGGTGACACTCTTTTCCCGGATGTCCAAAAGGCGACGGCATTGGTACTTTCCCGGTTAGGTCACGAAGTGGTCCTTCCAGAGGAGCAAACTTGCTGCGGCCAGATGCACATCAACACCGGCTACCAGAAGGAATCATTGGGCATGATCCGCTCTTATGCGGACGCCTTCGCAGATCCTTCTATCGACTACGTCGTCGCCGCCTCGGGTTCCTGCGTGGCAGCGGTTCGCGATCGACACGAGAGTATCGCCGACCGCTTCGGGACTTCTGCCGATGTCGATGGCGCGCAGAAGACCGCGGGAAAAACATACGATCTCACGGAATTTTTGGTCGATATTGAAGGCGTGACCAACGTCGGTGCCTTCTTCCCGCACCGTGTAACTTATCACTCCGCCTGCCACGGCCTGCGCTTCCTCAAGCTAGAAGACCGACCCTACAAGCTTTTGCAAGAAGTCGAGGGCATCGACTTAGCACCGCTGGCCAACAGCGAGGAGTGCTGTGGCTTCGGCGGCACCTTTGCCCTGAAGAACGCAGAAGTGTCCCAGGCCATGGTCACCGATAAAACCCGCCACATTAAAGACACCAAAGCCGAGTACGTTACCGCCGGTGACTCGTCCTGCCTGATGAATATCGGTGGCGCACTGCACCGCCAGCGCTCCGGCATCCGCGCACTGCACATGGCAGAGATTTTGGCCTCCACGAAGGAACACCCGTGGCAGCCTGACTCCGCCGCTTACTCAAAGGAGACGATGCTCTAATGACCTCTTTCCTCGACACCACCCCACCACGCGCCCCTGAAGGCTACGGCAACTTGCGGGGCAGCAAAACCTTCGTCCCGCTTGCGCACGTGGGTCTGAATAACGCCACCCAGCGCCATAACCTGCAGCACGCGACCACCACCATCCGCCAAAAGCGCGCCAAGGCCGTGCAAGAAGTAGATGACTGGCAGCAGCTGCGCAACGCCGGTTCTGCCCTTAAAGAAGACGTCGCTGCCCGCATGCCGGAACTACTCGAGCAATTTGAAAAGGCCGTGTCTGACCGCGGTGGAATCGTCCACTGGGCCCGCGACGCCAAGGAAGCCAATGAGATAATTGAGGGGCTTATCCGCGAAACGGGCGAGACCAATGTAGTCAAGATTAAGTCGATGGCAACCCAAGAAATCGGCTTGAACGAGCACCTGGAAGAGGTCGGAATTCACGCCCAGGAAACCGACTTAGCAGAACTCATCGTCCAGCTCGGTGACGATAAACCATCCCACATCTTGGTGCCGGCAATCCACCGCAACCGCGCGGAGATTCGCGATATCTTCGTCAATAAGATGCCCAATATTGATGACTCGTTGAAGGCTGAGCCCGCCGAGTTGGCCGAGGCATCACGCCAGTTCCTGCGGCAGCAATTTATGAAGGCCAAGGTCGCCATTTCCGGCGCGAACTTCGGCGTGGCTGAAACAGGCACCGTTAATATCGTGGAATCTGAGGGCAACGGACGTATGTGCCTGACGCTACCGGAGACGTTAATTACCGTCATGGGCATCGAAAAGCTCGTGCCTACATTCCAAGACCTGGAAGTCTTCCTGCAGCTGCTCCCCCGTTCCTCCACTGCGGAGCGGATGAATCCCTATACTTCCATGTGGTCCGGTGTGACAGAAGGCGATGGCCCGCGGAACTTCCACATCGTCTTGCTGGATAATGGGCGCACCGCTGCACTGTCCTCGCCCATCGGTCACCAGGCGCTAAAATGTATCCGTTGCTCGGCCTGTCTGAACGTCTGTCCCGTCTACGAGCGTGCGGGCGGCCACGCCTATGGTTCTGTGTACCCAGGGCCCATCGGCATATCACTGACCCCGCAGCTGACCGGCATAAAGGATCACCACGATCCATCGGCTAGCCTGCCGTACGCGTGCTCGCTGTGCGGGCGCTGCGACGAGGTGTGCCCGGTGAAGATTCCGCTTTCTGATGTCATCGTGGAAAACCGCCACCAGAAAATCACGCACGCTGCCTCCCCGATCGAGCCGAAGCTTTTCAAGACGGTGCAGCTCCTCTGGGATAGCCCCAAGATGTGGGATAAGGTCACCCGCCTCGTGGCCCTCGGCCGCGTCATGGGCGGATTTAATGGCACCATCTCGTCGCTGCCGCTATTTATGTCCGGTTGGTCCGATGGCCGCGATACCGCGGTTCCACCGAAGAAATCTTTCCGTCAATGGTTCGACTCCGATGAAGGCAAAGAACTCCTGGCCAATGCTCGTAAGGAGAGCTCCAAGTGACTGCTAAACAAGAAATATTAAACCGTATTCGTTCGGCACAGAAGCAGGCTGGGCTGCCGGATCACGTTGATATTCCGCGCGATTACCAGCGCAAAGGCACGCTAAATGATGACGAACTGCGCGAGATGCTGGTCGATCGGCTTGAGGATTACAAGGCAGAAGTCCACATCACGGAGGAAAGCGATCTCAAAAAGACGCTGGAGACCATCGTCAAGGATCGCAACTGCACAGACATACGCTACGCCCCGGGCATGAATGCCGAGCTTTTTATTGGCCTTCCGGCCCGCCCTGACGACGAAGCAGCGGATCCGCGCGAGCTTGACGATGCCGATGCCGTCGTCACCGAGTCCTTCGTGTCATCTGCGCAGACCGGCACCATCGTGTTGCAATCCAATTCCCAGTGCGGCCGCCGCGCCCTAACGCTGGTACCAGACCGTCACATCTGTATCGTCCGCCGCGACCAGATCGTCTATGGTGTCCCCGAGGTAATCTCTCGAATAGACCCCTACAAACCGGCAACGTGGATCTCTGGTCCTTCCGCGACTTCTGATATCGAGCTCTCTCGTGTCGAAGGAGTGCACGGTCCGCGCGATCTCATTGTGATTATTGTGAAGTAGTGAGGTTAGGGTGCCGAGTTAGGGCACCCGGCGCTTAGAAATCACTGCCACGAAGCTGTAAGAAGCATAAGCTAGTTCTGACAAACGCTATAGAAGTCGGAGATTTAGCTTATGCTTTCTTTTTCTCAAAAAATTTCTACCGTAGTCTGCGCCAGCGCCCTCGCACTGGGCGCAGCAGCCCCCACTGCCGCGGCGGCTGACCCACAGATCACCTGGGAGGATTGCCCCGAACAGGTCAATATCGATAGCGCCGAATGCGGCCGGATAGAAGTACCTACCTACTACGATAATCCTGCGGCCGGCACCATTAGCGTCGGTTTCGTCCGCGTGCCGGCGGCACAACCAGAGGCCCGTCGCGGCGCACTGTTTACCAACCCCGGCGGCCCCGGCGGGGACGCTTATTCTTGGGCTGGAAACGAAGTCATGGAGTGGCCCGAAGCAGTTCGCAACGAGTGGGATCTGATTGGGGTCCAACCACGCGGCTTGCCTGGTTCCACCCCGGTCGACTGCGCTGCCACCCCGAGTTTCAATACGATCGCGGCCATCACGCAAATTGGCAAATCCATCCGAGACGCGTGCGAGCAGAATACCCCTGGCTACACTAACTCTTTAACCACCGCCAACACCGCACAGGACTGGGAGATGGTGCGCCAAGCGCTGGGCGAAGACGTCATCGACATCGCCGCTCTGTCCTATGGCACATACCTCGGCTCCGTCTACGCCACCAAGTACCCGCAGCACACTGGCAAGGTGCTGCTTGACTCCGGCATGAGCCCAAAACTGGCGTGGAATGGCATCTTCGCCTCACAGCAACAAGGGTATGAGAATGCGCTGCACGATCTTTTCCATTACATTGCGGATAATGACGCCACCTACCATTTAGGCACTACCCCACTCCGGGTCTATGAAAAGTGGTCGCAGAAAGTCGCCCTGGAAGCAGGTGCCCGCCCCACCGTATTGCCACCCGATGCAAAAATCGGCGACCTTCCCCCAGGGCTCGAGTTCGTCGGCCAACCGGGCGCCGACATCATGACCGCCACCGGTGGGCTACGCGTACAGGCGGAGTTCCTCGCCCACAAAGCGATTAACCCGCAGGCAGATCAGCGGTTTTCGGTAACCTTGGGCCGAACCCGAGAGGTGGTTCCCACCCCCGCTCACTGGGACGACTTTGCCAAGTACCTAAACGGCAGTAAACCATTGGAGATAGTAGACGATCCGGACCTCGCCCAAAAGGTACAACAGCAGGCTATCCAGATGATGAATATGCAAAATCTCATCGTCTGCAATGAGAATACCGTCCCCGGCAATCCGTGGCTCTTCCCCACCTACCTGTGGTCCACCTTTGTCACCGGCGATATTTTCTCGCTGGCTAATTCCCTGTATGGATCTGGCGCTGGGTGCGGCGGCCGCGTACCCATTACCGGCGAGGTGCCACTCGATGGCTCACACCTTGCTACCAAGCCCCTGCAAATCCAGGGCACAGGTGACCCCCAGACCCCGTATCAGTACCACACGGCACTCTCCCGACCCATGCAATCGCGCGTCCTCACCGTCCACGGCCCCGGCCACGGACACTTTGCGCTGGGAAATAAGACCGTCGATGAGATTGGCGTGCACTATCTGCGCACCGGTGAGGTCACCACTACTGACGTACCGGGCCTGATTTAGTTCCGCAGCGGCGGATGCGCTAGAATCACATCGTTGGGAATTTTCCCAACGATGTCTCCGTAGCTCAGCGGATTAGAGCATCGGTTTCCGGTACCGAAGGTCGCAGGTTCGATCCCTGTCGGGGACACTTTAACGAAACCCCTTTTACTAGCGTTTTTGCTGGTGAGAGGGGTTTCTCGGTTTTTGTGTATTGGATGGTTCGGGCCATTTTTGGCGGATTACTGGGGTGAATGTCGTCGAATTACATGGCCGTTATAACAGCAGTAGCTTGGATCGTCTGGTCGAAAGCGTGCAGCGGCAAAGCGTGAAGTCCGCATTGAGTCCGATAATGCCCACCCAACAATCTGCCGAGAAAACACGTCAGTGACAAACGCGGTGTACACAATGCCTTTCTTCGTGCGCACATACATAATGCCAGCCACCCATAGCGTGTTGAGGCCCCTGGCCTGTGAACTCACGCCCCGCCAAAGGTCAAATGCAGGCACAGATCCGGCACGTTAGGTTTACGGGTCGGGCCCCTCAGACACCGTCACTATCCCAATGACCGGACCACTGAATTCAACCGGCCCAGAATCACGAAGGCGATGAGCACTTAAGTCCTCGGGTCTTGGACTAGCGATAACCACGCGAGGTAATGAGGCTACCAGCCCGGTTATTCTTTTAACGTCTTACAAATGAACTCGACAGGGGTCACATCTTCAGGCGTTGGTTGTGGAAGGCTTTCCACGCAGCGGGCGGGCTCAAGTCCACTGAGTAGCCGTTTGCCATGACCCCCGACTTCGGGACCACTGCCTTACATGCGGCTTGCATTGACATGTTTTCCGCCGCGATGCGATCTTCCATAAGACAGACCACACGGTCTTTTAAATCCTGGTCAAAATTTTTCTTGGCTGGTCCAAATTTTCCCATTTACTCAAACGGGACGAAACCCGGGGAAAGAAGTACTCCTCGTGAAAACGACTCACCCGGAAACACTGATGAGGGAAAGCTGGAATGACACAGGCCGAGCTCTGAGCGAAGCGATGCAGAAGGTTCCACTCCCGAGATAAACCCCCTGCCGGATGGCGCTGACATCGAGCACACCCGAATCCAAACAATGGTCGCTGCACACTAAGGACCTTTGCCTGCCGTTAAGGATTTCTCGGGGGATGAAGACATGCTCCCCGGTGCCGCTAACAGAATGATGAAGATGGCGGAAACATCCATCGAAGCTCATCACCAAACTGCTGTGGCCGATGCTGACCTTCAGAATTCGGCAGCTCACTCGATTGATAACCGAGGATTGATTGAGCACAGGCAACAGATAGTATTTTCTGCAGTCACGATATTGGCTTTGCTTGGTACATTCGTCATGGATTAGTACGGCTAGCCAGTGCCAAGTGTTGTTGCTCTTATCGTTGCTGCGGCCGGAGGCTACGCTACATTCAAAACCAATCGGGATGGTTTTAAGCTTAATCCCCCTCCTGAGCACGTTGAAAATAGCGAGAAACTGTCACACTCGTGTTCCAGGTGGTACAACGAAAAACACCCTTAGCAAACGTTGGGGGTATTTTTCGTCTAAATGGTCAGGCATGTTTACTCTGTGGTGCGTTCCGAACCGGTGAGCCAGGCCGCGAGGAATGCCACGCCCTGACCTCAGCCGCATCCCACAGAGGAGTTCGACCATCAAGGTGGGTTACAGGTTGAGGAGACGGGTGTGTCCTGCCACGATTGCGGTAGCTACGCCACGTTGTGGGCGTAATTCCACAATGCTCAGCGCATTGATTAATCGTCCACAGTTCCCGCCCAGTGTCGGTGTCTGTGATTCTAATGCTCACTTCTTCCACACTTTCTTGTAGGTGGCGTAGCCAAGTACCACCACGGCCGCGACGGTGAGAATGGTGCTGGAGGTAGTGAACCCGTTGATGACGTTGATGGTCAGAGATATGGCCAGTAGGGCCAGGGCAATGAAGTAGAGAGTTCGTGAGCTCATGATTTTATCCTTTCGTTTAGTATTGGAGGGGTAGCCCCGGGGTTCAGGATGGTTGTTGCTTCCTGAACCCCTGGTGGCTACTTTTTGCGTTTTCCTCGCCGGTAGCGTTTCCGCTTTCGGTGCTTAACCTCGTTCTTTGGCTGCCGTCTTAGGGATTCCAAGGCGATTGCCAGTGATATGAGGGGAGGATTTCGCCCCAGATGTTGTTCTTTAGTGTGTACTGCTCATTGTATACAATTTTAACGCTGTATTTAAATGGTGTGACCCCATCGAAGCGGATCAAGTTGTTGGCATGTCGGGTTGGGTTTATAGGTATTTTTGGGAGCGGTCAGCTAAGGCCATGTGGTTGATGGCTTGTATCCATCCGAATACTGGACCTGACCCCCACCTGGTGGACACCTGATATCTGACCCGATCAAGTTGGGAAGAAGGTAATATACCAAACAGGGGTTAGGCCCCGCTTCGCGAAATAGAGCCTAACCTAAGAATTAGACAACGGTGGAGCACTGTTCGAACAAACAATCTAGAAGAACAGAAAAGGAACGAAGGTACCCACCTGTTTGAGGTCAATCATTGGCTGCCAGCATTTTGCATTAGAGTCGACAGCTCTATCGTTTCTGCGGCTGTTTTTTGAGTATTGAAAATTCTCCGGCCATGAGATCTATTATCCCTGAGAATATTGCGATGATACCTATCCAAGAACCTGTTATATAGATGAAAAGTGTGCCGAGGAGTATGGCTGAGCAGCTAACTACCTTCAACTGTTTAGCTCTTCTGTCATTGGATTCGTCAGGCTGATAGATCACGGCAACTATGAGATCAACGGCGGCAAAGGCTAGAAAAATATACGAGATGTTTGTGTGACCGATTAAAGCAAAGACTCCCGAAATCACCAGCACGGCAATCCCAGCAAGGCCAATCGAACGGCTCATCAGAAAATCACTCCAAACCTTAGTTTGATAGTAAACGTCTCCTTAACTCTAGGACCCTAACCCCGGAAAATGGACACGTCGGGGGTCGGGCCCGATGTGCCGTTTCTATCTCGTGGAACATCAGTGCTTACTGGCCCGTAGTGAGAATCTACGGTTTTCGGATACGCGCTATTGCGATAATTATCCGTTCCAGCAGTAGCTTTAGCTGGTCTATCACCGGATACATAGCCCAAATGGGTATCCATTTCCGCATTAAGCCTGCGGGTAATTGAAGCGTGCAGCATCCCGCGAACCAAATCATTGGCACCCGTGGTGGAAGTGCCTAGCTCGTCAATAAGCTTCGCCATCTCAGGGTGAACAAGAAGCTCCCTTATTCAATCGCATCAAATTGTGGCTTTACTAGCTTAGGTCTCGTCGTACCACACTAGCCATTCTGGCTTATCGCCTTAAGCAGGCTGGTAACCTATACACAAACCATTAGACACTCTAGGAGAAATTTCATTCTCCCTCATTTTCTGTGACTTTTATGGCTAAACTACTCCATCTATGAAATGCTTGACTACATAGAGCCACGAAAGTTATGCAATATAGGCGAGCCATGGAGGATGCCCCTTGCCCACCTTAGAAATCGACCATCTCAATAAAACATTTGGCAGCGTCCGCGCGCTGCGAGATATGACCTTTAGCGTGCAAGAGGGCGAGATCTTCGGTTTCGTCGGTTCCAATGGTGCGGGAAAATCCACCACCATGCGCATAGCGCTGGGCGTGCTCGCGAAAGACTCTGGTGAGGTTTATTTCGATGGATCACCCATTAATGACGATAACCGCCGCCGCATTGGCTATATGCCAGAAGAACGCGGTCTCTACGGCAAGGAACCGCTGCTCAGTCAGCTCACATTTCTGGGCACCCTGCACGGCATGAGCAAGCAGGCCGCCCAGAAATCTGGCACGGAGCTGCTGGAGCAGCTGGGGTTGGCAGAGCGTCGAGACGATAAACTGGACGATTTGTCCTTGGGTAACCAGCAGCGTGTGCAGCTAGCCGCGTCCCTGATCCACGACCCCGACATGCTGATTTTGGATGAGCCCTTTTCCGGCTTGGACCCAGTCGCGGTCAATGTCATGTCAGACCTGCTGCGCGAGCGCGCCGCCCGCGGCGTACCGGTCATATTCTCCTCCCACCAACTGGACCTGGTGCAGCGCCTGTGCGATCAGGTGGGCATCGTCACGCAAGGCCGCATGGTGGCAGAGGGCACGGTAGATGAGCTACGCACCCAGGGAGCTTCGCGCTATGCGGTGGAAACCCCTGCGCGCGGTTGGTACCCGGAGGGCACTCACTTGGTTGAGGAAACAGATAAGGGCGTTGTGCTTGAAGCCGATGACGGCACCGAGGACCAAGCCATCTTGCGTGCTGCCATGGTAGCTGGCCCCGTTCACTCTTTCGGCCTTAAGGTCCCCGATCTCACCGAGCTTTTCCAAGACGTCGTCACCAGCACCACCACCGAGGAGGCCTAGCCCGTGCAGTATTCGGCAATGAAGACCATAGGGACCGTCGCCAAGCGCGAAATGGCGGTTGCCCTCAAGACCAAATCCGTTGTCATCATGATGCTGCTGCTTTTCATTGGTGCCATCGCCACCCCCATTATCATTGACTTGATTGCCGGTGGTGACGATGAATCAGATTCCGTCGCCGTGGTGGGCATGGAGGAAGACGCATTCGCTGATTCCGGACTGGAGACGCAGGCCGCAGATGACAGGGATAGCGCGGTGCAGCTTATCGATGATGGCGACGTCGACGCCGCGCTCGTGCCCGCCGACGACGAGGGGTGGGAGCTTTTGGCCAACGGCACCGTCTCCGCCACGATCTCCACCACAGTCAATCAAGTGGTCGCGGCGCAGGCGCAGGCAGAAGCCTTGAATACGCTGAATATTGATGCCCAAGACCTTGCCACCGCCACCCCATCAACCAAGGTGACCGCGGTTGATCTGGAAACGGGTGAAGCCTCCGAAGAACAGATGGGCAATGTTGGCATCGTCCTTATCGCCGCCTTCGTGGTGGTCTTTTCCATCATGACCTTCGCCGGGCTCATCGGTGGCCGCGTTACAGAAGAAAAATCCTCGCGCGTGGTGGAAATCATCCTTTCCACGGTGCGCCCAGTGGATTTCTTGGCCGGCAAGGTCATTGGCAATACCATCATCGGGCTGCTCGGCACCTTTCTCGTCCTGGCCGGCGGCGTGGCTTCCCTGGCATTTACTGGCGCAGCAAGCGAAATCCAGCTCGACTATGGCCTAATCGCTGCCCTGTTCGTCGGAGAAATCCTCGGCCTCTTGTTCTTCGGCAGCCTCTATGCCGCAGCCGGCTCCATGGTACAGCGCACCGAGGATCTGCAATCGACGCAGATGCCCATCCTGCTCCTCGTCATTGCCACCATGTATGTCCCCATGTTTGGCTGGATGCACTTGGACGCCACCTGGATGCAGGTCATGGGTTGGGTGCCGCCGGTCTCCATGTTGGTCGCTCCCCTCCAAGTCGCGAGCGGCAATATGAGCTGGCTGGGCTTGGCAGGAAGCTATGCGGTCCTCGCTGTAGTCACCGCGCTGATCCTCATCGTTGTCGCGCGCATCTACCGCCGCGCCATCTTAAATAATGGCAAGAAAATGACCTGGCGCCAGGTACTCAAGAAATAAAAATAATTCCGGCCTCCCACTATCCAAGGGAGGCCGGTTTTCTACTGCGCTGAATTACTCAACAATAAATTCGTTGATGATCGGCTGGGTGATATCCAGGGTGCCGTGCTCGATGTAGTACATGCCAAAGAACATAGCTACGATCGGTACAAGGACCACCAGCATGCAGGGAATCCACTGGACAAAAACAGGAACCCAACCCTCGGATTGCTGCCGGGCCGCCGCCTCGCGTTGTTCTTGAGCCTCACGCTCGTTCATAAAGATCAAACCTCTCGCTTCACCGAAGATTAACTAGAATTATCTTAACAGTTTATGATCTCTGCGGTGGCATTAGATCCCTGGATCTTCGTCGTTTAATAAAGCGTCGAGGAATGCCTCGCGATCTGCGAACATTTTCTCGATGTCCTCTTCCGCGCCCACGATCCAGGTATCGGCATCCTCATCAAAGGTCAACGCGGAATCGGGGTAGGTTTCCAGGGCTTCTTCCATCGCGGCAAGCTGATCGGCGTCGGCGCGATCCTCAGCGAAGGCCTCTGGGTCACCAATGCGCTGGCTCAGCTCCCCCAAAGCCGTTAAACCATACTGTTTGTGCTGCTTTTTGGGGTGCTCGAATAGTTCTTGTCCCATCATGGCAACGTTATTTTCCTCCATTCAATAAAGAATCCGGGACGAATCCCGAATATCCGGGGACATTATTGACCTGCAATACCCCATGGAAAAAACGCTTGAGTGCGGGAACATCGTCCTCGTGGAGATGATCAAAGACCAAACGGCGGACGGATTCCACGTGCTCAGGAGCAGCACGCTCGAGATGATGGAGCCCAGCCTCAGTGATGTGCACGTTGACCCCGCGGCCATCATCAGTGGTCTTTTCCTTGACCAAAAGCCCGCGTTTCTCCATGCGGGTGACCTGGTGGGAGGCACGCGACCGGTCCCAGGCCAGCTCAGTGCACAGGTCGCGCAGGCGCAGGTGCTGATTAGGAGCCTCCGAAAGCGATACCAAGACCGCGAATTCGGAAACGGAGATCTCCCCGCCCGCCTTGAGCGTCTCGTCCATGCCCCTATCTATCTTGCGGGTCGCAGCCAATAAGAGGCGCCATAGCTCCTGTTCATCATCGGTTAACCAGCGGGTTTGTTCAGACATAAGGACTAGATTACCCCCTTCAGCATGGCGATGTCGCGCTCGCTGCGTCCAATTACCCGCGAATAGCGTTGCGGCATGCAGGTAAAGACCAAAACCTGATTCTCGCGGCCCACCTGTGAGAACAAGGTGGACATCAATTGCAGGCGGTGGGCATCGGTAGAGCCCAACGCGTCATCGACGATGACCGGCACGGATTCTTCCCCCGCCACCAAGCGCGCGATGGCAAAGCGGGTAAGGATAGCCAGCTGTTCGCGCGCTCCGCCAGACAGGCTGGTCATGGCCACCGTTTCATCATCGCGGGTGCGTGCGGTGACGGACAAATCTTCTGCCAACTCAAAGCTGATATCCCCGCCGTAAATGGTGTGGGCGAGCTGGGCCAGCGCCGCCATGAAGGGCTCGGCGTAGCGCTGGCGCGCGGCATCGCGATGTTTGAGCAGCAGCTCGCGCAGGTAACGCGCCGCCAGCGCGCGCTTTTCCACGCTTTCTAATACCGCCTGCGCCATCTCTGCAGCTGCTTGGGCCTGCTGCTCGCGTTCGGCCGCACCCGAATGATAGTTAATCTCGCTAGACAGCTTGCCCAGCTCCACCTTGGAATTTTGTACCTGCTTTTGCAGGTACTCTAGGTGCGATCGCGCGCCCTTTACCAAGTCTTGGGCGGTAGCCAGGTCCACGGCCTCCATCTCAGATAGCTGTTCTTCCAGCGTAGTCACCCGCATATCCAGCCGCTTTGTTTCCTCTTCCAACCCAGCATCGGAGGTCTTCTCCCGCGCTTCGGCCAACTCGCGCTGGGCACGCTCGGACTTCTCAGTCGCGGCGTCGAGCTCAGCTTCCAGGCGCACCGCGTCGTGGGCAATGCGGCTTTCGCGAAAGGGAATGAGCTCGCGGTCGAGGGCATCGACAAGCTCACGTGCTTTTTCCTCCGCGTCCTCGGCAGCGGATAAATTCATGGTCGGTGCGTCATCGAGCCCGGAGACTTTCTTCTTGAGCGCCGCGTGCTGGGCACGCAACTCACCCAAATCATCCGGCCCCAGCTCACCTTCGAGTTTGCGCGCGGCCGCATCCAATCCGGCATTTTGCTCGCTGTGCACCTTGTGCAGGGCCTCGGCGGCGGCGATGGACTCCACGCCGGTGGTATCGAAAAGCTCCTGCAAGCGCGCCTCGGCCTGGTCCACCTCGCGCTGGGTTTTATCGGAAGAGTACGCGCCAGCCACGAAGCGGGCGGTGATATTGCCGATGGTGATCTCGCGGCCATCGACAAGCTCAATTGCGGGCTGCTTGGCGATGTCCACCTGCTTTCCATCCACCCCAATCTCCGCACCCTCAGGCCCGGAAAACTCCACCTTGGCGGCAGTAGCATCATGCAGGCGCTTGGCCAGTGACAGATTCGCATCCGCCTTGCGGAGTTCCTCGACATCCGCGGCGGTTATCGCGCGCCCACGCTGGGCGATCTCCGCTTGCGCCTTCTCCACGCCCTGCGCCAAGTCCTCTACCTTGAGCAGACGCTTATCCAAGCGCTGGAAGATCTCCTTGTCCTGATACAGCCGCGCCTGTTTCAGCGCGGCGCGCGCGGTGGCGTAGTCCTTTTTGGCGGTGGCCAGCTTCTTTTCCGCGGCCTCTTTCTTCTCGTTCTCCTCTGCAGCTTTTTCACGAGCGGCCGCGAGATTTTCCGCGGCGGTTTCCTTTGCGGTGCCGGCGGCCTCGAGTGCCTCGGTCATCTCCTGGCGCTTAGACTGCGCATCTTTCGCGCGTTGAAAGTCCTCTTTGGCGCGAGCGAGCTCGGCTTTGTGCGCATCCACCTGGTGCTGGGCCTTCACGGCTTCATCTGCGGCGGACTGTTTCTCGGCGAGATCCTGGCGGGCCGCGGGAAGCTGTTCCTCGGCTACTTCCTGTTGACGTTCCAAGTGCTCATAGCGCTCCACCACAGAATCGAGCCCGTGCACCGCAGCAGTTGCTTCTTCCAGCTCTCGTGTGGCACGCTCCAGGGTCTCCTGGGCCTTCTTATATTCGCCAGTCGCCTTGGCCGCCTTTCCAGTGAAGTAGCGCTTATATTCCCTATCTACCTTGGCCAAAAGCTGGGAATCATCGCCGGATACCTCGTCATCCGCTAGGCCGGTCTCCTGCTCAAGGGCCCGGGTTAACGAGGGAATGCCTGCCGCGGAGATGGCGTCTTTGGAGTCATCCTGGCGCATGAAGAGGACATCCAGAAGCTGGCGATCCATGTTCCGGCTTAAGATCTGTTCCAGCTCGTCATCGGCCTGGCGCTCGGTAAATTGCGCGTGGCGCGGGGACGAAATAACCAGCTCACTGTACTTCTTCTTCAGCCAGCGCTTGGCAATACGAAAGCGGTACTCCCCCACGGAAATATCAGCGATGACCTCCGGCGAGACGTCCTTGCCTACCGGCTGCAGTTCCCGGATGCCGCTAGAACCAGCCGTGTGTTTTTCCGTCAGCACCACATCGAGGGCCTCCACGATGGTGGATTTACCCGCCTCGTTCTCGCCGTGGATGACCACCACCCCAGTTTCTGGAAGTTCATCTAAAACCAAGTGCTCGATGCCGCGAACATTTTTAATCTCTAAGCTGTGGATGCGCATGTGATTTATCCCTCCAAGCGAAATAACAGGTTGGCGGCGTCGCGGGCCACCGGATCCGCGCGGTTATCCAGCATCTCCTGCAGGGCGTCGGCGGCATAGCCAGAAATATCCAGGTTAGCTAGTTCATCGTCGCTAGGCTCCAGAAACAGGTCCATGGTCCGCTCGCGTGGGCGCAGCGAGGCAAAAACCGCCTCCAACTCATCCAACCCACGCTGCAGCCGAGCATGCGCCGCAATGCCGAGGGTCCCCTGCAGGCCGTATTTAATCGCCGTGCGCACCTTATCCGGGTACTCCTCCAGGCTGCGTAAGAAGCGCTCGACATCCTCGGCGGAATTGACGGAGGCATCGAGGGCTTCAAACGTCCAGCGCCCGATGCTGCGCTTATTGATGTCTATATCATCCCCCGCAATCCTTACCACCAGCACATTCCCGGAATCGACCTCGCCGCCACCGGTGGAGCATTCCTTAAAGTCCGTGGTCTCCGGGCTGCCGGAGAACCAGACACGGCCAGTCTTGCCCAGGCTGGCCGTCGAGTGAGTATCACCCAGTGCCAAGTAATCAATCACCCCGCGGTCCAAACACTCCTCTACGAATTCCAAGTCAATGGTATCGGCATCTCCCCCGCTAGTACGCGAATCCACCTGGCCATGGCCCACGGCAATCCGGATTCCCTCCGTAGGCTCGAGCGGCTCCAAGGCCTGGCGTACCAAATCGTGGTTGGCGCGCTTGGACAGGTATGGCGCCCCCACCAATTCCACGCCCTTGCCCACCGCGATCGGCTCTGAATCCGCGATGACGTGCACATTATCCGCGCCGGTGCGATAAAACACCGAGTCCGCGACCAGCGGATCGTGGTTTCCTGGCAGCACATATACCGGAACGGGCAAGCGCTTGAACATTTCGGTGGCACGTGCCAGAATCTCCCGGGAGAGCGCATTGTGTTCAAATACATCGCCAGCCACGACGATGAACTGCGCGCCAACTTCCTCCGCCAGCTGGCCTAGATGCATGATGGCGGACTCGCGGTCATCGTTAAAACGACCTTGCGCCTCCCCTTTCAAGAACCAGCGGGTCATTCCCAGTTGGAAATCGGACGTGTGGATAAAGGTCGTTGCAGTCATAATCAATGCGTTAAATGGTAGTAGAGATCTTCAATATCGGACACGGCACGCAAAAGGTCAATATTAGTATGCGATACGGCCCGCAGGGCCTTACGCAAGAGGTCCGGATCGGAATCTTCTAATGCTGGGGCAACCTTGGGGTGCGGCAGCTTAGGCATTCCACGCCCATTCCAGAACACATCGTTTTTTTCTTCCACAGATAAATCGCTGGCCCCAAAGCTTTCGCGGGAGACCTGCTGCGATTGCTCCATGACGGCCTTTTCCAGGCGCACAAAGTCCAGCCCGCGCATATTAAAAATCACGGCCGGATCCGCATCAGCGCGGGTGGCGAGCCTATCTCCCACCGCGACAACGTGTTTGCACGTATACGCGGAATCCGGACACGTGCAGGATAAACGCAGTTCCTCGGCGTCGCTGGCAAAAAGGGTATCCAGCGCGTCTTCAGATAACAGGCCCTTCCGCGCATTCGCTACAGAATTAGGCGTGCGTGCAAAGTGCCCTGCGAGTGCGGCAATATCGTCATTATCGCGGTACGGCAGCTGAATGAGCACCGAAAACGGCTCGTTCTGGGAACCGGCCACGCGCCCATGAATGGCACCATTGCGAATCTCCAGGCCCACCACGTGCCCGCCTTCGGCATATTGGCGCCCACGACTCAGCCGCCCCCTATCCGCATCGTGGCTAGTGAAAGAGGAAATTCGAGCAGCGGTCCTAGAAAGCAGGCGTCCGCTGCGGTCAACATGGTTGACCTCGTCAGGAGTGCTCACCCGCTTGCGGGTGCCAAAGTTTGCGTAGATGACATTGTCATCGCCCTTGACGGCCATCCGCTTACTCCTTTCCCCGGTAACTCATAAGCTCTGCCAGCTGGTCCGGCTCCAATTCCGTGAGCCAGCCCTCGCCTTCACCCACAACCGCACCAGCCAGCTGCGTCTTGCCATCCAAGATATCTTGAATGGATTCTTCCAACGTGCCAGCGGTAATCATCTTATACACCTGCACATTGCGGCGCTGACCAATGCGGAAAGCGCGGTCCGTAGCCTGGTTTTCCACCGCGGGGTTCCACCAGCGGTCCATGTGTACCACGATGGACGCAGCGGTCAGGTTGAGACCCGTACCGCCCGCCTTCAGCGAAAGGATCATCGCCTGCGGGCCATCCTCGGACTGGAACCCTTCCACCATCCGATCGCGCTTGTTTTTCGTCAGCCCGCCGTGTAGGAAGGGAATTTCGTGGCCCAGCTGCTGGCGCAGGTACGGCTGCAAGATGTCCCCAAAGGCCTTGTACTGGGTGAAGATGAGCAAGCGCTCGCCGGATTCAGTTGCGGCATCAATAATCCGCATCAGTTCTTTTACCTTGCCCGAGCGATGCTTGCCCTTCATAACCACCGGCGAATCATCTCCCAAGTAATGTGCGGGGTGATTGCAAATCTGCTTAATCCGGGTAAGCGAGGCCAAAACGATGCCGCGCTTGCTCATA
This sequence comes from Corynebacterium macginleyi, assembly GCF_003688935.1. Taxonomy (GTDB): domain Bacteria; phylum Actinomycetota; class Actinomycetes; order Mycobacteriales; family Mycobacteriaceae; genus Corynebacterium; species Corynebacterium macginleyi. The sequence continues at coordinate 67,334 of NZ_REGE01000003.1, forward strand.
CCCGTAGCATCCTCCAAGCTCTTCTTCACCTCATTGACCAGCGCCTTGTACAGGGCGGCCTGCTCGGTGGTCATGGATACCGTCAAAATCTGCTCAGATTTTTCCGGCAGATCATCGATGATATTGGGATCGGTCTTAACACGGCGCAAGATAAGAGGTGCGGTCAGCGCGCGCAGCCGCTTAGACATCTCCTCATCATTATTGCGCTCGATAGGCTTAGCAAAGTGGTTACGGAAAAAGGACGCCGTGCCTAAAATCCCCGGATTGCAGAAGTCCAAGATAGACCGCATCTCGGACAGGCGGTTTTCCACCGGCGTACCGGTGAGCGCCACGCGGTGTTCAGACGGCAGCGATCGCACCGCCTTAGCGGAACGCGTGGCCGAGTTCTTAATGGCCTGCGCCTCATCGAGGACCACACGCTGCCAAGGCACCTCACCCAAGAGATTGAAATCCCGGCTGACAGTGCCATAGGTCGTAATAACGAGATCTGCTTTACCTGCGGCCTCGAGGAATTTCTCCCCTCCCGGCCGCCCCGCGCCGTGCTGCACCATGACCTCGAAATCCGGCACGAACCGGCGCGCCTCGCGAGCCCAGTTGCCCACCACTGAGGTGGGTGCCACCACCATAGTGGGCCCAGTTTGTTTGCCGCGTTCTTTCTCCACCGCCACAAGGGACAGTAGCTGGAGGGTTTTGCCGAGCCCCATGTCATCGGCAAGCACGGCGCCAATATTGTTACGCGACATCCAATACAGCCAGTCGACGCCCGTGCGCTGGTACTCGCGCAGCTCCGCGTGTACGGTCGCCGGAATCTCCACGCGTTTAGGTGCTACCGTATCCATCCCGCCGAGCAAGGCGGTATGCCACGTAGTACCGGTAAATTCGATGGGTTCTTTGGCCATCGACTCGAGCGCTAGTTCCCGCAGCTCCGCCACCGTAACCTGCTGCTCAATTTTCTCGTTGAACTCTGCACGGCGCCGCTCAACCTCCGCCATGAGCTGCTGCCAGCCAGGTTCGTTAAGTTTCTTGGACATCTCTGCCGCGGCAGCCAAGTGTTCAAGCTCTTTTTTGGCGCGCTCACGGGACTTTTCTGCCAGCTCTTCCATATAGGACGAGACCTTGGATACAACCTGGGTATCGGCCATCACCCATTTTCCACGCAGCTGAATGAGCCCGGACTTGGAATTAACCAGCTCATCCATCTCAGCCTCAGTAAGTTCCACATCACCCACGGACATGCGCCAGTTATAGTCCACCAGCTGATTCATGCCGATGTGCTTCTTCGTCGCTGCCTCCGCGGGGTCTCGCGCGGCGCGGGTTTCCAGCTTGGCCTTCGTATCCATCTGGGCCCACGATTTGGGCAGCATGACGGTAATTCCCCGCTTCTTCAGCTCGGGCACCTCGTGCGCAATAAACTGGGTAAGCTGCTCCGTATCCAGGTAGACATCCCAATCGCCGTCGCCAGGCTGAGACATTTGCGTACTCTGACCCAGACTAGGCGCCGCACGCACGGCCTTGCGGTGATTCTCGCGGAGCTTCTCGATGCTCGCCCTATCCCACTCATCCGCCAACACCGGCCGCGGTGAATCTGTTCCAGAGCGCACCCGCACCCGGATCGGCCACGCCGCGTCTTCCGGCTCCTCTACAATATAGACAAGCTGAAGTTCTACCTGGTAAATGGAATTTTTCCATTCATTAAGTCCACGCAGCAATTGCGCACGACCACGACGGATAGGAGCCGTCGTCAGTAATGCACGGGCGAAGTCGTGCCAGGGCATAGGCCGGGGCTCATTGAGCAGCGGCTGCAATTCCCGGTTGGCAATCCAGTGCGTTAGTTCATCGGCCAGGTCATCCGAAAGGGCCCTATTATTAATATGGAGTATCCCGGGTGCCGCCGCCATCATCTCTGCCAGCCAACCACGCTCGCCCAAACCAGAGGCCAGCTGCCACATGGGGAACCATTCATTGGCCTGGTACGCCAGCCGAAATGTCACTCTGCCTGCGCGGACAAACTTGCTCAGACCGCTATATGCGTGGATAAGCCAGTGTAGATCCGGCGCAACCGATGCCGGCGGCTGGTGATCCAAATACTCCAACTGAGCTAGGGTCTCTACCGCTTCTTCCGGCGCAAACATGGCCATGGGCACCATGAGTGAGACATCTTTGCCCTTTGGGGTTCGTAGTGATACGCGCGCCCGATTCCGGAAAGATTTCTTAGCCAATATGGCTTCGACTGCCTGCGGAAACGTCTTCTCCGGCACAGCCGAAGGCATGACGATCTTGTGCCCTTCTACCTGCTCAATCCATAGACCAAGCCCCGAGACCGGCAGCCACAGGCCATGCACAAGGTAAGAAGCCATAACCGCCAGCATAGCAGCCCGCTATAGTTTTGTTACAAGCTCGTTATATTCACGTCTTTGTCCAGTTAAATGGTGAAAAACATCACTAGAGATTTAAGACACAGCTGAATTTTAGCTTGGGCGAAACTTAAGTCACCGTTAGCGTGTACATAACCGAAAAATCACTAAAAGGAGTGAAACGTGCAAGAATCAACTTGGTACGTCATTGCGATGATCGTGTACTTCCTCGTAATGGCAGCCATTGGCTACTGGAGCTATAAACAAACCGATGAATATGACGATTATGTTTTGGGCGGCCGTGGCCTGCACCCGTTCGTAGCGGCTCTCTCCGCCGGCGCATCCGATATGTCCGGCTGGCTGCTTATGGGTCTGCCTGGCGCACTCTTCCTTTCTGGCTTTTCCGAACTGTGGATGCCTATCGGTCTTATTATCGGCGCATGGGCAAACTGGAAATGGATTGCTCCCCGTTTGCGGGCTTACTCGGAGGTTGCGGGCGATTCGATAACGGTCCCGTCTTTCTTCGAGAACCGTCTACGCGATAAGTCGCGCATGCTGCGTATTATCTCCGCAGTTATCATTATCTTCTTCTTCACCTTCTATGTTTCTTCCGGCATGGTCTCTGGTGGTCGTTACTTCGAGTCCACTTTCGGTGGTGACTACATCACCGGCATGTTGGTCATCGCCTCAGTAACCATTTTCTACACTTTCATCGGTGGCTTCTTGGCAGTGTCCTATACCGACGCTATGCAGGGCATGCTGATGTTCGTCGCCCTGCTGATCGTGCCAATCATGGCACTTTTCGCGCTTGACGATGCCGGCGCGATCTTCTCCTTCGCCACCAACAACGATTACGCCACCGACGGCGTCCTGCCTGCAAACGATAACTACTTATCTCTCTTCGCTGGTGTTTCCGCTGGTGTTATTGTCGGCAACGCCGCTTGGGGCCTTGGCTACTTCGGCCAGCCCCACATCATTGTGCGCTTCATGGCGATGCGTAAGCCTTCTGACGCCAAGCAGGGCCGTTTCTACGGCATCACCTGGATGAGTCTTTCCGTTATTGGTGCTGTCTTCGTTGCGCTTACCGGTACTGTGTACTTCACCCAGTTCGGCGAAACCATCACTGACCAAAAGAACTTCGAGACTATTTTCCTAGACATGGCTCAGGCCATGATGCACCCCTTGCCTGCTGGTTTCGTCTTGACCGCGGTCTTGGCCGCGATCATGTCCACCATGTCCTCCCAGATGCTCGTGGTTTCCTCCTCCCTGATCGAGGACCTCTACCTCATCATCGCAAAGCGCAAGCCTGCCGAGAGCATCCTGATTAACCTATCCCGTACCGCCGTTGTGGCCATCGCGATTATCGCCGCAATCCTGGCTATCAACCCGTCTGACTCCATTCTCGGCCTGGTCGGCTTCGCATGGGCTGGCTTCGGTTCTGCTTTCGGTCCGCTCGTCATCCTGGCCTTGTACTGGAAGCGCCTCAACGCAGCCGGTGCGATCGCCGGCATGGTTACCGGTGCAGTCGTCGCCATCGGCTGGGGCATGTCCCCGCTAAGCGATTCCCTTTACGAGATGGTTCCCGGCTTCTTCTCCGCACTCATCGTTACCGTTCTAGTCACCGTGGCTACCAAAGGTCCGAAACAGGAGGTTCTCGACGAGTTCGAGGAAGCCGAGAAACTTGCCAAGCTCGTTGAGAAGGACGAGTCCTTGGACTTCGAGGAAGCAGCAGAAAAGGTTTCCGATAACAAGTAGGAACCTTCCCGCGCCCCGTGGAGTCCAATAGGACATGAAATCCTATTACTTGGCCGCGCTTTCATGCATAACCATTCTCGTTATCGCATGGTACGCGTGGCCTTTTCCGCGTTTCGAAGTCTCCACGGTGTCAGATCGCACAAAAATGCAGGGCTACAACCGCGACGAATTCGGCGGCTGGCAGCCCAATGGCGCGTGCACCACGCGTGAGGCCATCATAAAGAATCAGGCCAGTGAAGCCCTTTCTGACTGCCGTCCGCAGTCCGGCATGATCTATGACCCCTATGCGGGCGAGATGATTTCAGCCACCTCTCCCATCGAAGTCGACCACATTTTCCCCCTTTCTGCCGCCTTTGACATGGGTGCCGCGGATTGGGACCGAAACACTAAGATTCGCTTTGCCAATGATCCGCTTAATCTGGTGGCCACAAGCCGGAAACTCAACCAGGAAAAGTCCGATTCCCTCCCCTCCGAGTGGTTGCCGCCAGCCAACCGCTGTGATTACTCGCGGCGCTTAGCAGAGATCGCGCAAAAGTATAAGCTATCATTGTCCCGCGCGGACGTTCGGGCCATGAGAAGACAATGTCGGTTCGATTTCTAAAAGGGAAATTTATTAGGGTGAACAAGGCAACTTTTCTTAACTGAAGGGCATCCTCCATGACTACTTTGTTCATCTTCCTGCACGTGGCCGCAGCCATTATCCTACTCGGCCCGGTATGCATTTCTACCTCTATCTACCAGACCCAACTGCAGCGCGCAGCACAGGGCGATAGCACGGCTCTAGGCGCCGCCCGTAACTTGCACAACATCACCAATACTTACGGCTACATTTCCGCTCTCGTGCCAATCCTTGGTCTTGCTGTATTCCTCTCTGATATTGAGACCTTCAAGAGCCAGGTTAACTTCCACATCGCCATCCTCGTGGCCATCATTGCGTGGTGCCTTCTCTTCTTCCTTATCCTTCCTAAGCAGCGCACGGCGCAGGCAGCCTTGGAGTCCGGCGATACCGCCAACCTGGGCTCCATTAAGAAGTCTCTGTCCGCTTTCGGCGGCATCTTCAACCTCCTGTGGGTCATCTGCCTTATCCTGATGTACATCTAGGAAGCTATTTACTTCTCCGGGACAGTGTCATCGCTGTCCCCTTTTTCATCCTTAGAATCCTCCCGAAGTTTTTCTTTTAACTGTTGCGCATCTGCATGCGCATTCTCCCTGCGCTTCTGCGTTGCTTGCGCTACTGTCTGCGCCCACCTGCGGTGCTTGGGCGCTAGTGGTCCGCTCGCGGAGTCATAGACCCACGTAGAGTCCTCAAAAAGCCAGACGATGTCCCCGGTTATCGGGTCCTTGATATAAAAGGCCCTTCCATCGGTCTTTATGTTGTGATGATGCTGGCATAGGCACGTAAGGTTCGCCGCCGACGTCGGCCCGCCGTCTGCGAAATCATGCCGGTGGTCCATCTGGGAAGCCACCGCAGGTCGCGTACAGCCCGGCCACCGACACGTTCCATCCAGTCCCTCCACAAACGCCCTAATATCCGGCGGGGTCACATAGCTGGGGCTCTCCTCCTGACCGGCCTGGTCCATATCCCGTATTGTGGTTGCCCGTGCCTGCAAGTCATCCGCGGTCTGCGGCGATACCCATCCCAGATTCTGTACAAACGCGGGTGCATCTGGCAGGTCGCAACGATACATATTTAACACCACCTTGGCTTTCGGCTGTGCTTTTCCGGTCAGCAGCTCCACTGCGGCCTCGGCCATGGTGAGGTCCTTATCTGCGGCGATATCCCGGATCTTGCGATCAATTATCTCCGCGGTTTCTAGCCCAACGTCTAGACAAACCGCAGCCCACTCCCCGCCGGTAGGTTCCACGCTATAGGATTGCTTTCGGTGGGGATCACGCGCGGCGATGGAGGGATCGAGGCGCACGATGAGCTCACGCAACTTGCGGCGGAGGTTTCGGTGCGAGGGCAGTTTCTGATTGGGACGGGTGGGGGTCAAATAGTTGACCAGTGCATCGTCGATAGTTAATTTCTTCTCCGTATCAATGGCGCCGAGTTTCGCTAGAGTCTGGTCGATCGTGATGAGTCGGTCTAGATCTAAATGGAAGTGCTGTTCTTGCCGGGCCCGCAGCCGCGGCAGCTCCTTTAGTCGTTCGAAGGCAAAGATAATATTTCTAATGCGGGATTGGCGCACCCCGGTTAAATCTGCGAGAGATTGGCTAATAATTTCGATATCCACATCCGGGGCAGGATGGAGCTTCTCCCAGAACTGATATTCCGCCTTCCTAAGCTCCGTAGCAGTACGGGAGGTGAAATTTTCCGGATTGGTATTGGCATAATATGACGAATTCATGAGCTTTCTTTCGACCGATCTACTAGAACATATTTTCGTCATACATCATACAAAACCACTTCGACACGCTACCCCCATTTATAGTAAAAGCGCAGTTCAGAGGGTATGAAAAAAGGGCCTCTAAAGAGAGGCCCTTTGGGGTTTAATTAGTCGTGGAACCTACCACCGTGTTTGCGGCGACCGCCACCATCACGGCGAGGCGGGCGACCAGTATCCTTCTGGATCTTAATAAGTTGACCAGAAATCCTGGTGTCCTTCAGACGCTCCAACACCGCCGGGTCCATGTTCTTCGGCAGATCCACAAGGGTGTGACCCACCGCAATGGTGATGCGACCAAAGTCCTTAGCAGACAAGCCACCTTCGTTGGCGATTGCACCGACAATGGCACCGGGGCGGACATTCTGGCGTTTGCCGACGTCCAACCGGTACGTCTCAAAGTCACCATCCGAGCGCCGGGAGCCGCCGCGGCTCTTGCCGCCACCCCGGAAGTCGCGGTCACGCTTGCGGTCATCGCGATCGCGGCGTTCCTTCTTCGGCTTGGGCAGAGGCTTGTCTTCCAACAGGAATTTCTTGCCACCCTGGTGCATGACGGCCAATGCAGCGGCGATGTCATCCATCGCAACATTGTTGTCTTCCGAATACTTGCGCACCAAATTGCGGAATAAATCAGCCTGCTTGTTGTCCATGGCTTGAGTAATGGCCTGCGCAAACTTTTCCTTGCGCTTCTCATTGACCTCATCGACAGACGGCAGGTCCATCTCTTCGAGGCGTGCGTTGGTCACACGCTCGATGGAGCGCAGCATGCGGCGCTCGCGCGGCGTGACGAACAAAATTGCCTCGCCGGAGCGCCCCGCACGGCCAGTACGGCCGATGCGGTGCACGTAAGACTCGGTATCGTTCGGAATATCGAAGTTCACCACATGGGTGATGCGCTCGACATCAAGGCCACGCGCGGCCACGTCAGTAGCCACGAGGATGTCGAGGCGACCATCCTTTAGTTGGTCAACGGTACGCTCGCGCTGCGCCTGGGCGATGTCACCATTAATGGCACCAGCACTATAACCGCGATCGCGCAGTGCCTCGGCCACCTCTTCGGTCTCATGCTTGGTGCGACAGAAGACGATAATGGCGTCGTAGGTGGTGACCTCGAGGATGCGAGTGAAAGCATCCATCTTTGCGCGGTGCGGAATCAAGAGAAAGCGCTGCTTAATGTTGTCGTTGGTGCGGCGCTCGGACTTAACGGTTACTTCCGCCGGGTTGTGCAGGTATTGCTTGGACAGGCGGCGGATCGCGTTGGGCATGGTGGCTGAGAAAAGCGCCACCTGCTTGCGGTCCGGGGTGCTTTCCAGGATGCGCTCGACGTCTTCCTGGAAGCCCATGTTCAGCATCTCATCGGCTTCATCGAGGACGAGGAACTGCAGTTGGGACAGATCGAGCGAGCCCTTTTCCAGATGGTCGATGACGCGGCCGGGGGTACCCACGATGACCTGGGCACCACGGCGCAGACCAGACAGCTGGATGCCATAAGCCTGGCCACCGTAGATAGGAAGAACTTCGATGCCTTTCAGGGTTTCCGCGAAGGACTGGAAGGCATCTGCAACCTGCAGAGCCAGCTCGCGGGTAGGCGCAAGAACAAGTGCCTGCGGGTGGCGTGCCTGCGGGTCAAGCTGGGACAAAACCGGCAGCGCAAAGGCAGCGGTTTTTCCGGTACCGGTCTGCGCCAGGCCCACGACATCGCGGCCTGCCATCAGGATAGGGATGGTTTCTTTTTGGATGGGGGACGGCTTCGTAAAGCCTACCTTCGCAACGGCTTGCAGAATTTTATCTGGCAGGTCGAGGTGCTCGAACCCCTGGGAGTCGTCGTTGGCCGAGTCCTGAGACTCAGCGCCGGTACCCTCAGAAGTATTCGCAGCCCTGGTCTCCTTATTGACACCTTGCGAGTTGTCCTGAGATTCCGACTTTTTAACATCTTCCGGCTCGTTTACGCCGCCGGTGGCGTTATCGGTAATGCTCATTGCCCGTCCAACCCTACGCGATACCGGCGGCAAACTCCATTCCTGGCTATACCCCCGCCACGAATGTGCGGTAGCTCAGCGGCATGCCCGGCCGGTAGGCCAGGTGCACCGCGCTGGGAGCGTCGAGTACGTGCAAGTCAGCGGCGGCGCCTTCCACCAGGGTGCCCTTCGCGGGACGACCCTGTGGGTCGAGACCATTGCCCACGTTATGGCGGCGCAACGCCGTGGCACCGCCGGTGGTAGCGGCGTAGATGGCCTCATCGACAGATAGATGCTGCTGCAGGACAGCCGTGGTCACGCAGTAGTTCATCGACGAGGTATAGGACGTCCCGGGGTTGAGGTTGGAGGCAATGGCGAGGGTGACGCCGGCATCAAGAAGCGCACGACCAGGTGCCAGGGGCTCGCGGGTGGAAAGATCACACGCTGGGAGCATAGTGGCCACGGTTTCGGACGACGCGAGCTTTTCGATATCGCTATCGCTCAGGTAGTTCACGTGGTCCACCGAAGCGGCGCCGAGCTCTACCGCAAGGCTCACGCCCGGTCCCTCACCCAGCTGATTACCATGCACTCGTAGGCCAAGGCCCAACTTCTTACCGGCTTCAAGAACCCGGCGCGACTGCTCTTCGTTGAATGCGCCGCGCTCACAAAAGACGTCGATCCACTGGACGTATTCGGCAACGCCGTCCAGCATCGGGCCGACGACCTCATCGAGGTAGTCTTCCGCATCCGCTCCTGGCGGCACGAGGTGGGCGCCTAAGAAGGTGACATCATCAACGTGCTGGGCTGCCACGCGCGCGGCTTCTACCTCGGAGTCCGTGTCAAGGCCGTAGCCGGTCTTGGTCTCGAAGGTAGTGGTGCCACCGCGGCGGCCGGCGGCCACGCGCTCGGCGACGAGCTTATCCAAACGGTCTGCCCCCGCCTGCCGCGTGGCATCCATGGTCACCGCAATGCCGCCGGCCTCGTAGGAACCGCCAGACATGCGAGCTTCAAACTCGGCGGAGCGGTCGCCGTCGAAGACCATGTGGGTGTGCGAATCGACCCAGCCGGGCAGCACCGCGCGCCCGCCTAAGTCCACCTGATCATCGGCAGCAGGTGCCTGACTGGCGGGACCAATCCAGGCGATGGTGCCGTGGTCGGCGATAAGGGCGGCATCGTTAAGCGTGCCGTGCCCACTCACCGTGCGCAGTTCAGAAATTCCGGTAAAAAGTGTGCTCATTTAATCCCTGGCCTTAAATTCCATAGGTACGCGAACGCCGCGCTCTGTGGCAACTTCTTTTGCGCGTGTATATCCAGCATCGACGTGGCGGATAACACCCATTCCTGGATCATTAGTGAGCACGGCACGCAGCTTGGCGGCGGCAAGATCAGTGCCATCAGCAACCGAGACCTGGCCCGCGTGAATAGACCGGCCCATGCCAACACCGCCGCCGTGGTGAAGGGAGACCCAGGTGGCACCGGAGGATACGGCAGTCATGGCGTTGAGCAGCGGCCAGTCAGCGACGGCGTCGGTGCCATCGAGCATGGCTTCGGTCTCGCGGTACGGCGAAGCGACTGAGCCGGAATCGAGGTGGTCACGGCCGATGACGATGGGGGCCTTGAGCTTGCCTTCGCGTACCAGGTCATTGAAGAGCAGGCCGGCCTTGTGCCGCTCGTTGTAGCCGAGCCAGCAGATACGAGCGGGCAGGCCCTCGAATTCAACGTATTCCTCGGCGGCGTCCAGCCAGTTGTGCAGGTGCTCGTTCTCCGGGAATAGCTCCTTGAGGGCTTGATCGGTAACCTTGATATCTTCCGGGTCGCCAGACAGCGCTGCCCAGCGGAATGGTCCCATTCCCTCGCAGAATAGCGGGCGGATATAAGCGGGAACGAAGCCTGGGAACTCGAATGCGCGCTGGTAGCCGGCGTGACGAGCCTCGTCACGGATGGAATTACCGTAGTCAAAAACCTCGGCACCTTCGTCCTGGAATTCCACCATCGCTTGGACCTGCGCGGCCATGGATTCCCGTGCCTTTTTAGTAAAGGTCGTGGGATCGGCCTTTGCCTCGGACTGCCAGTCATCCACGGTAATTTCGGCGGGCAGGTAGGACAGTGGATCGTGCGCGGAGGTCTGGTCGGTGACGATGTCTACCTTGAATTCCCCGGCACGCTGGCGGCGCAATACCTCTGGGAAGACCTCAGCGGCGTTTCCTACCAGGCCGACGGAAAGCGCCTTCTTGTCTTCCTTGGCAGCGAGGGCCAAGCGCAGGGCCTCGTCTAAGTCGGTGACTACTTCATCGAGGTAGCGCTTGTGCTGACGGCGGCGCAGGCGGGATTCTTCCACGTCCACGATAATTACCGCTCCACCGTTGAGCGTAACGGCGAGCGGTTGAGCGCCGCCCATGCCGCCACATCCACCGGTCAGGGTCAGGGTGCCGGCCAGGCTGCCTTCGAAGCGCTTCTTAGCCACGGCCGCGAAGGTCTCGTAGGTGCCCTGCAGGATGCCCTGGGTGGCGATGTAGATCCAGGAGCCGGCCGTCATTTGGCCGTACATCATCAGGCCTTCGTCCTCAAGCTTGCGGAAATGTTCCCAGTTGGCCCAGTCGCCCACCAGGTTAGAGTTGGCGATGAGTACACGCGGTGCCCATTCATTGGTCTTCCAGATGCCCACCGGCTTGCCGGATTGGACGAGGAGGGTTTCGTCGCCTTCCAGGTCTTTTAGTGATTCCACAATGGCATCGAAGGCTTCCCAGCTGCGGGCTGCGCGGCCAGTGCCCCCGTAGACCACGAGGTCATCGGGGCGCTCCGCTACCTCTGGGTCGAGGTTATTCATCAGCATGCGCAGTGGCGCTTCGGTTTGCCAGGATTTTGCGTTGAGTTCGGTGCCGCGGGGTGCGCGGACTTCGCGTGGTTCAGACATGGCTTCCTTTCGCTCGTGCTTATTGACGCCGTACCCTACCCCAAGGCCGGTTTCCCGGGGCTGTCTCCCGGGGGTTTGGCGAGCATCACACATAACAATCTAGTGTGATACACAACGTATTCAAGACTTGTGCATTCACCAACTGTCTGGCATTTCAGACTCAGCGGCTACTATGACATCCATGCGCCACGTATTGCCCGCCCTCGCCGCCGCCTGCCTGCTTGCAGGCTGCTCCTTGCAGCCGCAAGAAGCCACAGAAGACCCAGAAAACTATGTGGCCCTCGGCGATTCCTACGCGGCAATGGGCTCGACGACGCTCCCCCTCGATCCGCCCGATTCCTGCGCCAGGGCGCAAGATTCCTACCCAGAACTCGCCGCGCATCAGATAAATACGATTTCTTTCCGCAACGTGGCCTGCCAGGGCGCGAGCACACTGGATGTTTTATCCTCCGCAGGCGAACATCCCGCCCAGGTGGACGCGCTGGCCGCGGATACGTCCCTTGTCTCCTTGAGCATCGGCGGCAACGACGTAAGCTTTGTGCGCTTGACTCGCTGTGCAACGGACGACATATGCCAGGAGGAATCGGGCCCGCAGATAGAACTGGAGCTCCATGATCTGCCGCAAAGGCTGGACAAAGTCTACGAGGAGATCACCCACCGCTCACCTAAGGCAGAGGTCATTGCCACCGGCTATATCCCCCTCATCAACCCCGGCGAGACCTGCCCTTTTATAGAAAAAATCCCGGCCGACGACCGGGAGTGGTTGGCAGATACCATCCAGCGCATCAACAAAGCGGTGCGCGAAGCCGCCGAACGCAACGGCGCCGTCTACGTGCTGCCTGAGGATGCCCCGCAGCACTCCGCCTGCTCGGATGAGCCGTGGGTAGACTTTACTGGGCAGGGTACCGAGTCCTTCCCCATGCACCCCACCCACGCCGGCCAGGTGGCGATGGCGCAGGCAGTTAGCGCAGCTCGCTCGTAGCGGCCTCAACGGCATCGATCAGCGCACCAGACTTGACAAGGCGCACGGTCTCCTCGATTTCCGGTGAAAGGTAGCGGTCGGTCCCTGGGCCCGGAACAGTCGCGCGCAGGGCGTTGATGACCGCACCGGTGCCATTAGCAGGCGTTTCCTCGCGCATGTCGATGGCACGCGCCGCGGTGAGGATCTCTACGGCCAAGACGCGCTGTAGACCATCGACGGCCTTGCGTAACTTGCGGGCGGCGGACCAACCCATAGACACGTGGTCTTCCTGCATGGCAGAAGAAGGAATGGAATCGGCCGAGGACGGGGTAGCCAGGCGCTTTAATTCGCTGACGATACCGGCCTGGGCGTACTGCGCGATCATGTGGCCGGAGTCGACACCGGGGTCACCGGCAAGAAAGGCATTCAATCCACGGTTGCGGGCCGGATCGAGGAAGCGGTCGGTACGGCGCTCAGAAATGGACGCCAGGTCCGCAGCGACGATGGCGAGGAAATCGAGGGCATAGGCCACCGGCGCCCCGTGAAAATTGCCGTTAGAAACCACGCGGCCGTCCTTGGCCACGACTGGGTTATCTACGGCGGCAGCGAGTTCACGCTCAGCTACCTGCGCCGTGTGAGCCAACGTATCGCGAAAACCGCCCGCTACCTGCGGCGCGCAACGCACCGAGTAGGCGTCTTGGACCTGATTCTTCTTGAACTCCTCCAGCGCCGCGGCAAGGATCTCGGAACCGTTCGCAACCTGGCGGATATTGGCTGCGGAGTCGGCCTGGCCCGGGTGCGGGCGCAGCTGCTGCAGGTCATCGGCAAAGACCACGAGGGTGCCGAGTAGGCCTTCTACCGTCATGGCGGTGGCAATATCGGCGGTCTTGGCGGCCGCGCGCAAGTCAGTAATGGCGAGGCAAAGCTGGCCGAGCATGCCATCGGTGCCGTTAATCAGCGCCAGGCCTTCCTTCTCGCGCAGCTGCAGCGGTTCGATGCCGGCTGCAGCAAGGGCCGAACCTGCATCCTGCAACTCGCCGCCCACGCGGACCTCACCCTCCCCTAAGAGCGCCAGGGCGCAATGGGCCAGCGGCGCCAAGTCGCCGGAGCATCCCAGCGAACCGTATTCGCGCACCACCGGCACGATGCCGGCATTAAGTGCCTTGGCGTAAGTCTCTACCACCACGGGGCGCACGCCGGTGCGTCCGGTGCACAGAGTGGACAAACGCAGCAACATAAGCGCGCGGATAACTTCTTCTTCCACCTCAGGGCCGGTACCAGCCGCGTGGGAGCGCACCAGAGATAATTGCAGCTGCGCGCGCATCTCTGCTGGAATGTGGCGCCGGGCAAGCGCGCCGAAACCAGTAGAGATTCCGTAGACAGGCGTGGGGTCCTGGGCCAATTCTTCAACCCGGTCGCGCGTAGAGGCAACCTCATCGAGGGCCTCGGCGGAGATTCCTACCGTGGCGCCGTAACGGGCCACTGCCACGACTTCTTCAATGGTCAGCGCTCCGACGCCGACGGTAACACTGGATGGGTATGCATTAGGCATGATAACTCCTGTTGTCTTTGGGTGCAGCAAAATATAGCTCACGTCACAGCCTAACGCGCTAGCCCGCATGCTACCTCACTTTTCGCGCTGGCGATACATTGTCCCCGCGCATTTCTCCGCGGCCCGGCGCAGCGCCGCGATGAGCTCCTCCACGCTGCCACTCGGTGTGGAGATGGGATAGGTTACCGCGAGTGCCGCCGCGGGTCGCTCCAGGTGGTCCACGATGGGCACCGCCACCGAGGCCTGTCCCCGCGAGATTTCTTCCACCTCTTTTTCCCATCCGCGCGCAAAGGCCCGGTCCAGCTGCTTTTTAAGGACGCCAAAATTTTCCCCGCCCGCGGTATCGAATGCAGCCTTGACCTCTGTTTCCGGCAGATGCGCAAGCATTACCCTGCCCGATGCCGTCTTATGCGCCTGCAGGCGCACCCCCACCTCCGTCACCAAAGAGGTCGCACCCGGCGCGCGGACTTCCTGCAGGTATAAAATCTCCGAGCCCGCCATGCGCGAAATGTGCCCAGATCCGCCAACCAGCCGTGCACAGTGTTCCAGGTCCCGGGTGGCCATGCGCACCAACGGCTGCTGGGTTACATAAGCAGAGGCCATCGAGTACGCCGCCAGCCCAAGGCCGTAGGTTTTGTGCTCAGGTAGGTGGGCAACGAAGCCGGCATCGACCATCTCCGCGAGCAGGTGGTACGTGGTCGAGCGCGGTAGACCGAGCTCGCCTCGGATGCGGGCAGCGGAAATTGGGACATCTATAGTTGATAGCAGCTTGAGGATGTCTAGCGCATGGCGCGCGGCGGGGACCCGGTGAGTACTCACAGCGGTCAATTATATTCCGTCATTGACGGACAAATTCAGCGCACGCTCCTACTATCGGCAGTATGAATACCGAATCAGCCCCACTTTTTACTCCCGCTCCCGAGTGGTCCGGCCGCTCAGATGGTCCCGGCGCCGAGCACGCGCGCTGGCATAGCGTTATCAACCAGGCCGAATCCGCACCCGTGACCCTGCTGGGCTTTGCCTCCGATGAGGGTGTACTGCGCAATGGCGGCCGCCAAGGTGCCGCAGCCGGCCCCGCTGCCTTGCGCGCCGCCCTCGGATCCCTCGCGGTCCACCATGGCCACGCGCTTGCCGATGCCGGAACGATTACTACCCAAGCCGACGATCTCGACGGCGCGCACGAGGCACTGTCCAGAAAAGTCGAAGAACTTGTCCGTGGCGATACCCTGCCCATCATCTTGGGCGGCGGACATGAAACCGCTTTCGGCTCCCACCGCGGCCTGTTCCGCGCCCGCGGTGCTACCCCGATCATCAACGTGGACGCCCACTTCGATCTCCGCCACGCGAAACACGCCACCTCAGGTACACCCTTTACCCAGATTTCCCAGCTCACCGACGACTTTGACTACTGTGTCTTTGGTATCTCGCGGCCCAATAACACGGCGGTGTTATTCAATGATGCCGACAAGCTCGGCGTCAACTACACCCTAGATGAGGAGCTAGTTAACCTGACCCCCGCCGAATGCGGCGTGCTCGCCACCCAGGCCACCACCGCTGCGGAGAACATCCACCTATCCATCGACTTAGACGTGCTTCCCGCCTCCACCGCCCCGGGTGTATCCGCCCCGGCCAGCCTCGGCGTTTCCTACGAGCGCATCCGCGCCCTGGTGGTAGCCATTGCCGCGACGGGCAAGCTGGCGCTTGTCGATGTCGTCGAACTCAACCCCACCTTCGACATAGATAACCGCACCGCCAAGGCAGCGGCGCGGCTTATCGATGACATCGTTACTGCTCACCTCACTGCGATAAGCGGGCAGTAATACTCAAAACAGGAGGTGCGCAATCGGAGTCGCAATTACGATAGTAAGAGCGACCCGCTCAAACCAGATGATGACCAGGTGGGACAGCTTCACCGGAATCTTGGTAGCCAGAATACAAGGCACCAAGGCCGAGAAGAAGATGATGGCGGAAACTGCCACGACCCCGATAACAAATTTCAGTACCATGCTGTCGCTGCCTGCCACTGCGGTGGCGGGCAGAAACATTTCCGCAATACCCATGGCTGCGGCCTTGCCCCCAAGTTCCGGCTCCGGCAGCTGCACTATCCGGGCAAAGGGATAAAACAGGTAGCCAATCCATTCAAAGACCGGGGTAAACCGCGCCAGCAGCAAACCAATAAGCCCCACCGACATGATGGACGGCACGATGGCCGCGGCCATGCGCACGCCATCGCGGAGGTTATCCCAAACGGCCTGCGGCAACGACGGCGCGCGCTGCAAGGCCAGCATCGCCTCCCGCCACGCATTCTTAAACCGCGATCCTTCCACCGGCTTTTCCGGGTCTGGTTCTGCATCCTCGCAGTATTCATCCGGAATCATCCGCAGTGGCGGAATGCGCACGGTAATGGCCGTAACCAAAAATGTCACCACCAGCGTGACGGCGAAGTACGTACCCCAGATATTCATCAAATCCAGCTGCTTGGCCACGATAACCATAAACGCCGCCGATACCGTGGAGAACCCGGTCGCGATAACGGCAGCTTCCCTGCCGGTATAACCGCCCTTTTGATATACGCGGTCCGTGACCAAAATGCCCAGCGAGTACGAACCGACGAAGGAGGCCACCGCATCGATCGCGGAACGCCCCGGCGTCTTCCACAGCGGGCGCATAATCGGTTGCATCAGTACCCCAACAAACTCTAAGAGCCCAAAGCCAATAAGAAATGCCAGGAAGGTACCCCCAATGGGTACGATCAGACCCACCGGCGTGGCAATGGAGTTCCATAAGAAAGGAACCAAGTCTTCATCGCCTAAAAACCACGGCAGTGCGTCAATGACCATGAGGAAGGAAATGACCGCACCGGCGATGTTGAGGACTGCAAAAACCGCCTGCAGCGCGCTCTGCTTGAACGCCCCAGTGCTAAAACTGCGCACCGTTCCATACACGGATAGCGCAAAAATGAGCCACGGCACCACCGCCGGAATGCTATCGCGCACGATGGTGACTATGTGGTCCAAAGGAATGGAGTTCTTTCCCTTGTAGGTCACAGGAAAGAAGAACACGAACGCGCCGATAGCGCTATAAACAAAAAGTTTCCACCGACCCCCAGGCCGCGGGACTTCCCCGTCATGGCTCTGGAGGGAGGAATTAACTGATTCAGTAGAAGTCACGACAGACCGCCCCTCAAGCTTTCATGATTATCAAGCCCGCGCGACAGCCTAACGCGAACATTGCGATTATGTTACCCAAATAACATATTGTTGTCTAGTGTTCCCTAGCTCAAGGCACAATAGAACTATGTCTAACCCCATCCGCGTCGTCGGTGCTGTCTTCCACGATGGCGACCGATTCCTCGCCTGCCGCAAGAAACCCGGAAAACCCCTGGAAGGCCATTGGGAATTTCCGGGCGGAAAAATCGAACCGGGAGAATCACCCGAGCAGGCGTTAGCCCGCGAAATTCGCGAGGAGCTCAACTTCACCTAACCAGGCGCTCCACCGTAAACTTACAGACGAACGAAAGGTTCGAACCTAAACATCACTCCCAGGGCAAACTCGATCCACACCCAAATTGCAAGGTTCGGCTTTCCAGACTGTCAAAATCTCTATAGTTTCCATCCTTGCCACCCGTTTACCAGTATTAGTAAAAAATACATTTTGACTTTCATTAAAGATACTCGATTTAATTAATTAACGTAAATTATCAACCCTCTAAATTGGACCAGTAATATTAAAATTACGTCACAGGTAAACAGATTTAAAAGCGATAATCTTACAATCCAAAGGACTTAATGTTAATTTTTTATGCTAAAATATTTATTGTCGTTTTTTAAAATTGTTATCCATCTTATCATCGTTAAACTTTCACGTCATTTCACAGCTTTTCGACTCGACAAAGCCAAGAATAGCGTCAATCAACCTTCACTCTGCTACACTTTTAGCCCCATCGGTTTAGCCTTCAAACTTAACTCCAGCCATCCATTCGGGTTCTTCAATCTGTAGCGAGACATCAGTCTCCGAACTTCGAATCCGCTGATTGTAGGAACGAATTAATTCTGTTAAAACTACGCGAATATTTTCAGTGTCATAATGAGAAATCTCCTCAATATTTGTGCCAATATATGTTTCGGCGTCTATTACTGAAACCAACTCACCTATTCCAGCCATTTCGGCATTGTCTCTAGCGCCAGCAACCCGCCTTAAAGGAACAATCAACACTGGACGGTACCCTTCACGAAGGTTTTCTTTACACCGTTCAATTACCTTTTCACTCGGTGCCATTGTTACATGAAAAGCGGTAGTTTTTACTTGGAAGTCCCCTTGCCTTCCGGTTTGTTCATCGGCAGCATTTGAATGATCAGTACCAATTGCAAAATCAGGAAATCGTAACTGAAGCTTTGCACCGACGAGGTGCTGAAGCACTGAGCCTGCTGGTCTATCTGGTCTAGCACTAGCAGCGCTAATAATTTCTCGAACTGTAACCGCAACAGGTTTTAAGGGGTCCAACGTCACAGAGATCCGCTGCTTATTAAAATAATCTTCACGGACTTTCTTAACGAAAAATTTTTCTAACTCGTGCGAAAGTTGTCGCATGTCCGCATTGCCAACATCAACTCTGTTCCATCGCTCAGCTAGGTCCCGCGCCTTGGGCAACGTTGCCCGAGATGTTCTTCCACCCTCTGAAGTAAAGCGTCGATCTTCATTATGATCATGGAGAATCTTTTTTACCCTAGCTCCAGAGAGTCCTTTCACCTGACTCTTATTAGGAGAAACGAGCCGTTCCTCGGTAATCGGCAACCCTTCTACAACCATTCGCGAAACTACTAGTCCTGCGTTCATAGTGTTGGTACGCGGGGATTTGTCAATCTTTCTATGGTGCTCATACCATGCCTTAGCTTGACCCAAAAGTTCTTCGAGAGCTCTCTCAGTCGAACTTTCACTTGAATTCCTGTTTTCATTTTGTTGGTCCATAGCGCTCGTCCTCCCTAGCTTTTAGAGCTAATGGTACAAGACACTCACGAGCCAACCATGAGACCACAGGAACAGCGACTGCGTCGCCGAAACCATATTGGATTTGGGACTCAGATAAACCACCGAGCTTATACCAGCCCGCTCCCATCAATCGGGCATATTCAAGTCCAGTCATCCAGCGGACTTGAAATTTTCCCTGTCCCATAACAGCTACAGCTTGTTTGGAAGAGCCTCCACGAGCTGTACGCAAACATCCCGCAATATCCTCGGCTCGCATTTCCCACATAGGGATACCTTTACGTGTTCGCCGATATGCGGTTCTTGCAGTGACTGTATCCGATAGGATAAAGGTTTGAGCGCGGTCCCTCTGCGTTGATGACATAGATTGCAAAAACGCGTCTGTTCGAGCCTGTTCCCACCATCGAGAATCCTCTGAACTTAATTTTTCCACGGAGGCAGTGAAACCATTAGCGAGCAAATCTGGGACTTTCGGAAAAGGAAAACTAAATGTGCGCAGCCCTTTTTCCTTGTGGACCCATGCCAACCAATCGGGACGCAGTAAGGTGTCATGCGTGCCGCCATCGATGGGATCACTTGACGCTATTAGGAACAACCGCGGGCGTGATTGTGGTATAAATCGTCGAGCATCAATAGTTACCGCATCTACTGCATATCCGAGACTATTGAATTCTCTAATTGCCGCGCGCAGGTCGTCTCCACTATGCGACGATGCCAAACCATTGACATTTTCTAATACAACCACCTTAGGTTGTCGATCCTTCATATCGCGCAAGGTTTGGATAAACCCGAAAAAAGCGGAAGACTCCTTACCTGCAATTCCAGTACGTTTCCCTGCGAGTGACAGGTCTGTACACGGAGACGAAGACCATGCGATATCAACTTCGGGCACTGCACTGGCATTGATCGCAAACACATCTCCCAAGTGAAAATGGTCATTTCCCCACTGTCCAGTGTACATAGACTGCTTTTTCACGTCATAGTCATTTGCCCAAACCGTACTGATTCCAGCTTTGGACAATCCAGCTCGTGCTAAGCCAATTCCTGCAAAAAACTCAATAGCGGTCAACGGCTGGGCTAAAGACACTAATTTTTGCTGAGACACTTCTGAAATCTTACACATCGAGGTTTGAAAAAAATCCAGTATAGCAACAACACTTGTCCTGACCATCATTAATGACAATATTTCATTTTACCTCTTGGACCGATAATTGATATTTAGAAATTATCTTGTATAGCACTTAATGTGTTGTCACAATTTCAGGGCCCGCTCGCGTTCGATCTCTGCATATTTCATTTAATCAGCACACCATGCCAAAGGCGTTGCACACTGCTGGTCGGACCGTCGCTTAGCACGCATAGTTGAATAATTGGACTGCATTTTACCCGTCAAGAGTGATACATTTCCCTTAAGTGATTCACACCACAGCAACTTAAGGAAGTGTCATGAGCCAATCCGATAAGCACACCGGCGCACCATCCGCCGAAGGCCAACAGACACACAACTCTGAGCCACAAGCCAAGGTGAAATGGACCCTCGTTGGCCCGGGTTTGGTCGCCGCAGCCACCGGTGTCGGTGCCGCTGACTTGGTGGCAACCATGATTGCCGGCCAGCGCTACGGCTATGCACTATTGTGGGCTGTCATCGTCGGTACGATTATGAAAATCGTGCTGGTGGAGGGCGTCGGCCGCTATAGCTTGGCCACTGGAAACACCATGTTCCACGGCTGGCGGGAACTAGGACGCTGGACCTCTTGGTACTTCGCGCCCTACATCGTCATCTGGGGATTAGTCTATGGCGCCGCGGCAATGTCCGGCACCGGCTTGGCGTTAAGCGCACTCTTCCCCGGTACTAGCTTGACCATGTGGGCCATCCTGACCGGCGTGTTGTGCTTTGCACTTACGTGGCTGGGTCAATATCAACTGTTTGAAAAGCTTTCCGCCATCTTGGTTGGCATCATGTTCGTCACTGTGGTGGGCATCGCCGCAATTACCGCGCCTAATCTGCCAGAGATTCTGCGCGGCCTAGTGCCCACCATCCCGGATGGGTCTTTCCTTTACGTTCTCTCCATCGCCGGCGGTGTCGGCGGCACCATTACCCTAGCAGCCTACGGCTACTGGCTGCGCGAGAAGAAATGGTTCACGCCCAAGTGGATGAAAGTTATGTGCATGGATAACTCGGTGGCCTACGCCGTCACCGGTATTTTCGTAGTGGCTACGCTCATCCTTGGTGCCGAGCTTTTATACAGTGCCAATGTCGCGGTATCCAATAATGATCGAGGCCTGGTGGATATGGCCGACGTGTTAGAAGCACGCTATGGAGCCTTTATTTCCAAGTGGTTCATCGTCGGATTCTTTTCTGCCGCTTTCTCTTCCGGCTTGGGTGTGTGGAACGGTGTATCCCTCATGTTCGCTGACTACGTTGGCCACCTGAAGGACCTTCCACAAGGCCACCCCAGCACCAGCACGGGCGGTAAGTACTACCGCGCTTACCTCATCTGGTTGACCTTCCCGCCAATGTTGCTCCTGCTGCTGGGCAAGCCCACCGGGTTAATCATTGGGTACGGCATCTTGGGTGCATTCTTCATGCCCTTCTTGGGACTCACACTCTTGGTGCTGCTTAATACCAAGCACACCCCAAAGGAATGGCGCAATGGCTGGTTCATCAATACCCTGATGGGCATCATTTCGGCGGCCTTTGTTTACCTGTGCGTGTCCCAGGTCGCCGGGCTCTTCTAGCCCTGCTGTTCGTAGTCTTCAAGGTACGCGCCAATTATCCGTAAGCTCTCCACCTCCTGGGAAAGGATACGCCGGCGCGTACCATCCTCGAGGCGGCGCGGAGTAATTTCATTAGCTATTTTTCGGCATGCGCTCTACTTCCACCGTGCCCTCCTCACGGGGCTCACGGCCGAAGAGCCAGGCGATGATGCCGAAAAAGGCAATGGCGCCGCAGACGGTGAAGGCGGTGGGAAAGCCATAGACATCGGCAAGCAGCCCGATGAGCATGGGGCCCACGATCTGGCCGAAGTCTCCTGCCATCTGGAACGCGGACAATACCTTACCGCCAGAGCGCTCGTTACCCACGACGTCTGCCACCGCGGCGGTTTGGGAGGGATTAATAAGGCCAGACGCTGCGCCGGCAAGCGCGGATACAAGCAAGAGGAACCACACGCTGGTAGCCAGGCCCATCAGCACCATGAAGATGGCGGAGCCTACCAAGCCAATAAGGATAAGAGGCTTGCGGCCGTGGAAATCGGACCACTGTCCGGAGAATTGGAGAACAACCGCATTGCCTGCTGCAAACGTCGCGAGCGCCAGGCCCGAGGCCGCAGCGCCGTTATGGAAAATGGCGGCGGCGAAAAGCGGCAGGACGGACACGCGTACGCCCATATTGATCCAACCGTGGGCGAAGTTAGATGTCAGCACCGCGCGGAAAGCAGTATCACCCCAAGCCTCCTGCAGGCGCATGGGCGGCAGATCCGAGGTAGTGGCGTGGGAATGGTTGACCCGCGGCATCTGCCACCACACAACGAAAGCGGCAAGCATCACGCCGATGCCTTAGATGAAAAATGGCCAGCGAAACCCCAGGAAGGAAAGGCCGGCACCGAGGACTGGGCCGACAACATTGCCCAGCAGGAAAGCCGTGGCATAGGTAGCAGAACACTTACCGCGAATTGCCGGTGGGGACAAGCGCACGATAAGACCCATCGCGGAGACAGTAAACATGGTCGAACCAAGTCCTGCCAGGGCGCGCAGCACCACAATGTGCCAATACTCCTGGGCAATAGCAACCAAGCCTGTAGTCACGGCAACAGCCATCAGGCCCACCAGGTAAACACGGCGTGAGCCCACGCGATCCACTAGCGAACCAGACACCGGGGCGAAAATGAGCCGGGAGGCAGCGAAGATGGATACCACGAGGCCGGCGGCGGCCATCGATACATCGAAGCTGACCACGAACTGCGGTAAAAGCGGGGCGATCAGGCCATAACCTAAGGCGATAATAAACGCCGCCGTTACCATGACCCAGATTTCCCGCGGCACCGTGGGCTTTTCATAGGAAGCCGGTTCCGCATTAGCACTTTTCATAGCACGTGCAACCTTATGCCTTTGAAGGCCTGAAAGCTATTTAACCCATACGTTCGAATATGTGTTTGACTTATTCGGACCTGTGTCCGCCTTACCGTTTAAGGTGTGTGCCATGCACAATGTAAATAGCAGCTTTTCGCACACAGTACCCAATGAGCCCAGCGCCAAGGCGGCGGAAATCGCCGCCGCCTTGGCCTACTACCATCATGAAACCGTCAGCTCCATTTCCGCCATCATCCACCACCCGCGGTCCTTGGCTCGCCCCACCCCAACGTGGCGCCCGCCCATACAGCAACTGCCACCTACACCTAACGGCGGGGACTACAGCATGAGCATTACCCGCCACCGCGTGGGAGCGCGTGTAAAGGCGCGGATTCGCGGGTTCGGCGAAAGCCGCATCCCTGCCTACCTCATCACGATTCGCATCACCGGTAATTTTGGGCAGGTCGTCGATCCCGCCACGTCAGAAGGGTGGATACGCACGCTTATTCCCGCTGAAGAAGCTGGCGCAGTCCATGAGATCTCCCGCGGGCCAAATGCCACGTACGTGTGGCTGGTAGACAGCGCCTTCCAACCCGTGCACTCGCCGGAATCCCTTTTCGCTGGATTCCAGCAAGCGGCTTAGGGCTTAGTTGTTGTCGCTCTCGTCGTCAGCGTCAGTATCATCGTCTTCGGTGAAAGTGTCGAAGAATTCAAGGTCCTCGTCGTCATCATCGTCGGCATCTTCGGAAAAGATGTCGTAGACGTCTGGTTCCTCGAAGTCATCCTCATCAAAGTTGACGAGCTGAGCCTCCCAATCCAGGGCCTGTTCCGAGACCAAACCGAGCACGTCAAAGAGGCGGTCAAAATCGGTGTAGGTGCCCAGTTCTAGGGCCTCAGCGGGGACTTCCACGATGGGAATGTCATCGGAGCCGGTGTTGCCAAAGAGGGCGAGGCGCTCGTCTTCATCGAGGTCGTCGCCTTCTTCATCCACTCGCCATAGCTCCGTGACGGCCTCGTCTTCGAGCTCTTCAATGTCTTCTTCGTCGAAATCAAAAGCGAGAAAACGCACGATGGCAGAGGGCACACCGTCGATTGTTTCTACCAATACGCGCAGTTCAGAATCATTGCCAACGTCCGCCACCACAAGGTGCGGGTTAAATTCATCCTGATCAAACTCCAATTCCGCGATGCGCTCATCGGTGCCTTCCAAGAGATCCCGCAAGACGGTGACGACCTGGTCGGTGGCGATGTGGCGGGAGACGGCTTCTACAGCGTCTTCGACAGAAAAGGCAACAGAGACCAAGACGGCCTCAAATTCTTCATCGTCTTCATCCACATCCGCGGCAGCGATGTACACGTTAGCGGCCGGCAAAAGAGGATCGATTTCGACAAACTGGATTTCCAAATCAGAGGTGATTGGAACGAACATGACGTCTTCGTTGACGCGGGACTCGATGCCCTCAGCGTCCAACGCGGAAGCGATATCTTCGAAAAAGCTCATGGTGGTGTAAAAATCCATCCTTCGGAAGCAGAGGTCCCCGCGGTGGGCAAGACGCCACCCGCGGTCACTGTGGAGTCTACCGCTAATCTTGCCGAAGTGGTTCAAAACCAAGAGAACGCAACAACTCTGGGCGCCCACTTCCCCACTCCACCATGCGGTAATTCTCCCATGCCCTGCGGCGCTCGTCGTTGGGGGCGTCGAGGATATAAGCCTGCTCATCAAAGATCATGGTCGCACGCTCACCGCTGTCATAGCGCGGCCACTGCGCCTTGGGGCTGCCGCCGTGGATGAACGCGGCCCAGTGATCCTGCATAGTAGAGGTCAATTCCTCCATCTCAGAGCGCGCGCCCCAGCCGGTTAGCAAAGAGGCGCGCGAAGACTGGGGATCGCCAAAAATGTTGCCCAATTCCATTGAGTGCATGGCACCTAACCCCAACCACTTCAAGACGGCGGAGGCGAAGTCGAAGCGGTACATCCACGTATCGTTGTCTTGAGAATGGGCACTGGCGATGCGGGTAGAGGGCGCCCAAAAGAGGGCATCGGCAAGCAAATGTGCAAAATCCTGCCTGCGAATCGCGCCCCCGTAAGCGGCGACGACCTCAGCGGCATGGTGGGGATCGTAGGAGGCCAAGAGCCGCAAGGCGGCGCGCTCGCGGGTGCTTTGGCGCTGAAAGAGGAATTTACCAAAGCTCGCTTCATCCGAATTCGTGCCAATCAGCAGCGGTATTTTGTGCTGGTGGCCTTGTTCAAAGGCGGTGATGGGGTGCTCCGGCAAAAGCTCACCATCAACCGTGGGCGCATAGCAGGAGTTAAGGTGCAGTAGCTCGCCGGCGCGCCACATCATCGATTGGCCCGAGCGCACCACATCCGCACAGTCTTCCTGGCGCAGGTCATCCACGCTCACCCGGCGTGGAAGGCCGACACGGCGCGCAAGTTCGCGGGCCCACAAGGTGGATTGAGCGCGGGAATGAACCAGTGCAATGGGCGGGGATTGGGCAATCGCGCGGTGGAAAAGCCCCTCGGCCGGTGGGCTGGTCATTAACGCTAGCACCGCGGCGCCGCCGGCGGATTCGCCCATGAGGGTGACCGAATCTGGGTTCCCGCCGAAAGCGGCGATATTATCTCGCACCCATGTAAGAGCCAGAATCTGATCGGCCACGGCGGGATTGGCGCTGCACTCGCCGCCGAGGCTTCGCAAGTCGAGATACCCCAGGGCGTTGAGGCGGAAGTTGATGGATACATAAACCACGTTCATGCGGGTGGCGAGCTCAAACCCGCGCAGCATGAGCATGTGGGACGAGCCCAAGATGAAGCTGCCGCCATGCAGATACACCACGACGGGCAGCTTGTCCTCCGTGCGTGGGCGCACGATGTCGAGGTACAAGCAATCCTCAGAGCCGACGATACGGTCGGTCCAGGAATACGTTGGCTGTGGAGCAATCGGCCCGAATTGGCTACAATCGCGCACCCCCTCCCAATGCGGTGCAGGCTGTGGGGCGCAAAAGCGACGGTCCCCCGCAGTGGAGGCACCGAAGGGAATGCCGCGCCAGGTGCGCACCGGCCCGGCGCTAATGGGGCGATCGACCCGCAGGTCTTCTTCGATGACCCCGCGCACCCAACCGGACGCGGTGCGCACGGTGAGTTCATCCGCGTAAGCATTCTGCGCCCGCTCATGGGCCTGGCGGGCACGCTCGTGAGCGCGCAGGGCTCGCAAACGCGCGGCAGCAGTAGGCTCTTCGGAATACGAGTCCTCCCTGTCGCGTTGTGTACTTTGCGGGTAAGGCATACCCCCTAGCTTAGGTAGGTTGCACGCTGGTCGCGATTCGAATCGCACCGGGCTACCTCCCTCCTTCCAAGGTCAGGACTATGCTAGATAAAAATTCCATCGATACCACTGCCCCAACGAACAAAGATTGGTGTGGGAAAAGGCATGTCCATATTTAAAAAGTCCACCCCGGATGAAACAGCTAATAACACATACGACATCGATCCGGAGCACAGCGGACGCTTTACCAAGGCGTTGCTGAGCTCTCTGGACCGCGCCGTGTCCGTGCAATCCGGAGTTATTTCCAAGTACGTCGAGAATCTAAAGAAGCGCCACCCAGATGCCACTGACCAGGAGTTGCAGGGCTTTATTGATAAGCACTTCATCTCTATCACTACCGGCACGGGCGCGGCCGCCGGCGCTTCTGCTTCTATCCCCGGCATCGGTCTCATTACGGGTGCGGCCGCCATCGGTGCGGAATCCGTGGTTTTCCTTGAGGCCGCGGTGTGGTACATCCTGGCCTCCGCTTACCTGCGCGGTGATGACATCTCCTCGCCCGAGCGCCGCCGCGCGCTAGTACTGGTGGTATTGACAGGCTCTAAGGGGTCCGCAGTGGTCGATACCTTCGTTGGTGACCTCGGCACGGTCACGGGGGCGCGCTCCGTTGCCTCACTCTCCCGATTTTCCGGGCCCACCCTGTCAGGCATCAACGGCCGCCTAACCAAGGTATTTACCAAGCAGATTACCAAGCGCATGAAGTGGGCCTGGGTGGGCAAACTCATGCCCATGGGCATCGGGGCTGTCATTGGCACGAAGGCCAATCGCAAACTGGCCAATCAGGTCATCGAACACGCCCGCCAGCAACTCTCCCCTCTTTCTCACACAAATGCGGGCACCCCATGACCGTTTAGAGCGGATCCACTACCCCTGACGTAGTGAAGGGGAGGGCTTAGTCCGTATCATATAGGCAGACACTTTGGCGGATGAGATATGCGCTCGTGCAAAGTCCGGACTAAAGTCGAATAAACGACCATTTAAAGCAGAGAAATGAGGCGAATACCTGCCGTGAGCACATCGAGCATCTTCGGCCCGAATGCGTGGCTGATAGACGAGCAGTTCCAGCAGTACTCCAAGGATCCTAGCTCCGTAGACAAGGAATGGCGCGACTATTTCGAAGCAAACGGTGCGCCTAAGGCACAGCCAGAAGCTAAGTCTCCTTCGAAAGCATCTCAGCCACAGAAGGCGAAGGCAGAGTCCACGTCCTCAGCCAAGAAGACCGAAGGTACCACCACCGCCCGCAAGCAAGAGGCCCGCGATACCAATGTGAAAGAATCGGTATCGAAGACCGCGGAAAAGACCGCGAAGGCTAAGCGTTTTGCCGGCACCAATACGCAGTCTCCGCTGGATGACCTAGCAGATTATAAGGGCGGCGAAGAGCGCCAGCTCAAGGGCATGTTCAAGGCGATTGCTAAGAACATGGAAGAATCCCTCGAAATTCCTACCGCTACCACCGTGCGCGATATGCCGGTCAAGCTCATGTGGGAAAACCGCTCTATGATCAATGACCACCTCAAGCGTACCCGCGGTGGCAAGATATCCTTTACCCACATTATTGGCTATGCCATGGTCAAGGCCGTGCAGCTGCACCCGGGTATGAACGTGCGTTACGAGGAAAAGGACGGCAAGCCCTTCGTCGTCGAGCCAGAGCACATTAACCTGGGCCTAGCCATCGACCTCCCGCAAAAGGATGGTTCTCGCGCACTCGTAGTCGCCGCCATCAAGAAGTGCGAGACCAAGTCCTTCGCCGAATTCATTGAGGCTTACGAGGACATCGTTACCCGTTCCCGTAAGAACAAGCTCACCATGGATGACTTCTCTGGGGTCACCATTAACTTGACCAACCCGGGCGGCATCGGCACCCGCCACTCCGTAGCCCGCCTGACCAAGGGCGCCGGCTCCATTATCGGCGTTGGTTCCATGGACTACCCGGCAGAATTCGCCGGCGCCTCCGCCGACCGTCTGGCTGACTTGGGCGTCGGCCGCCTGGTCACCTTGACCTCCACCTATGACCACCGCGTCATCCAGGGCGCAGAGTCCGGCGAGTTCCTGCGCACCATCGGGCAGCTTATTGTTGATGACGCCTTCTGGGACGAGCTCTTCGAATCCATGGGCGTTCCCTATGAGCCCTTCCGCTGGGCACAGGACATACCCAACTCTGGCGTGGACAAGAACACCCGCGTCATGCAGCTCATCGAGTCTTACCGCTCTCGCGGGCACTTGCTTGCCGATGTCAACCCGCTCGGCTGGAGCCAGCCTGGCCTGCCCAGCCCGGATCACCGCGATCTCGACATCGCTACGCACGGCCTGACCATCTGGGATCTAGACCGCGTCTTCAATGTCGGTGGATTTGGTGGCAAGGAACAAATGACCTTGCGCGAAGTGCTTTCCCGACTACGCGCTGCCTATACGCTGAAAGTGGGCTCCGAGTACACCCACATCCTTGACCGCGACGAGCGCAGCTGGATGCAGGACCGCCTCGAAGCCGGCATGCCAAAGCCTTCCAATGCCGAGCAGAAGTACATCCTGCAGAAGGTCAACGCCGCCGAGGCATTCGAGAACTTCCTGCAAACCAAGTACGTAGGCCAGAAGCGCTTCTCCCTCGAGGGCGCCGAGACCCTTATTCCTTTGCTGGATTCCATCATCGACACTGCTGCGGGCCAGGGCCTCGATGAGGTCGTTATGGGCATGCCACACCGCGGCCGCCTGAACGTGCTGTTCAATATCGTAGGCAAGCCGCTGGCAGATATCTTCGGAGAGTTCGACGGAAACTACAAGGGCGGCCAGCTCGGCGGCTCCGGTGATGTCAAGTACCACTTGGGCGCCGAGGGCGAGCACCTGCAGATGTTCGGCGACGGCGAAATCAAAGTCACCCTTGCTGCCAACCCATCCCACCTCGAGGCAGTCGACCCAGTTATGGAGGGCATTGCCCGCGCCAAGCAGGACATCTTGGACAAAGGCAAAGACGGCTACTCCGTAGTTCCCGTCATGCTGCACGGCGATGCGTCCTTCACCGGCCTTGGCGTTGTGCAAGAGACCATCAACCTATCCCAGCTACGCGGCTATACTAACGGCGGTACCATCCACATCGTGGTCAACAACCAGGTCGGCTTTACCACCACCCCGGATTCTGGCCGTTCTACTTACTACGTCACCGACCTGGCCAAGGGCTTTGACTGCCCGGTCTTCCATGTCAATGGTGATGACCCCGAAGCCGTTGTTTGGGTAGGACAGATGGCCGCCGAGTACCGCCGCCAGTTTGGCAAGGATGTCTTCATTGACCTCGTGGTCTACCGCCTGCGCGGCCACAACGAGGCCGACGACCCATCCATGACCCAGCCTCAGCTGTACTCGGTCATCGAAAACCACAAACCAGTGCGAGAGCACTACACCAACGAACTCATTGGCCGTGGCGATCTCTCCGCCGAAGACGCCGAGGCAGCGGCACGCGACTTCCACGACCAGATGGAGTCCGTATTCACCGAACACAAAGAGGCGGAAAAGGCAGGCCCCAAGGAACAGACCGGTATTACCTCTTCGCAAGAGCTTACCCGTGGTCTGGATACCTCCATCACGGCTGAAGAATTAGCCGAGCTTGGTGATGCCTATGCCAACCCGCCCGAAGACTTTGAGTATCACAAGCGCGTGGCCAAGGTGGCTATGGACCGCGCGAAGTCAGTCCGCGAAGGCGGCATCGACTGGGGCTGGGGCGAGCTGCTCGCCTTCGGTTCCCTGGCTAACCAGGGCAAGGTCGTACGCCTAGCCGGCGAGGATTCCCGCCGCGGTACCTTCACCCAGCGCCATGCCGTTACTTTCGACCCCCGCAATAGCAACGAGTACAACCCGCTCAACTCCTTGGCCGTGTCCAAAAACAACGGCGGTAAGTTCATGGTCTATAACTCCGCGCTGACCGAGTTCGCCGGCATGGGCTTTGAATACGGCTACACCGTGGGTAACCCCGATGCCCTCGTGGCGTGGGAGGCTCAGTTCGGTGACTTTGCTAACGGCGCCCAAACCATCATTGATGAGTACCTGTCTTCTGGTGAGGCTAAGTGGGGCCAGCTATCCAGCCTAGTTCTCCTTCTGCCGCACGGCTACGAGGGCCAAGGCCCGGACCACTCCTCCGCCCGCATCGAACGCTACCTGCAGCTATGTGCGGAAGGTTCTATGACCGTGGCCCAGCCCTCCACCCCGGCTAACCACTTCCACTTGCTGCGCCGCCAGGCTCTCGGTGAAATGAAGCGCCCGCTGGTCGTCTTCACCCCGAAGTCTATGCTGCGGAACAAGGCCGCTACCTCCTCCGTTGAGGAGTTTACTGAGGTCAAAAAGTTCCGCTCCGTTATCAATGACCCACGCTTCGTGGATGTCAATAACCAGAGGGTCAGCGACACGGACAAGGTAAAGACCATCATGCTAGTCTCCGGCAAACTCTATTGGGACCTGGAGAAAAAGCGCGAGGCTGATGGCCGCGATGACATCGCCATCGTTCGCGTGGAAATGCTCCACCCGATTCCGTTCAACCGCCTGAGCGAGGCATTCGGTATGTACCCGAATGCCACCCAGGTCCGGTTCGTGCAGGACGAGCCCGCCAACCAGGGACCGTGGCCCTTCTACAACGAGCATCTGCGCGACCTTATTCCGGACATGCCGGAAATGGTCCGCGTTTCTCGCCGCGCCCAGTCCTCCACGGCTACAGGTAACGCCAAGGTTCACCAGATTGAGCAAAAGAACCTACTTGAAGAGGCCTTCGACGTTTAATCGCAGAAACGGCACCTAGCGCGCTGCAGTGCTGAATGCCCCGGTGAGGTAAATTCCTCACCGGGGCATTTTCAGGCTCTGTCGACTTTCTCCTCGCATGACTCTTCTTGCCCCGCTGCTGTCGCCTCACACCGGCCATCTCCCCGCCCGTCGCGCTCACCGGCGAGGTGTTGGAGCATCGGCAAGCAGCGCGGGTGAGCGCCAAGGGCAAGGTACCGAGGAAGTTGCACCACGGCGTAGACTCCCGCTCTACTCCACCTGCCCTTCGCGCTCACGGGAATGACGATCGCGTGCTAGGGGGCGCCTTCCGGTGAGCGCGACGGGCGGCGGGGCTAAAGCGCGAGGTAAACCTTAGGAGCTCGTCAGGTCCGAACCCCCGGTGGAAGCGGAATCGCCCTCGCCCTCGACGACGGTGCCGCCGGGGGATTTCATCCATTCGCGGACGGCCTTTTCCACACTGCCTGTATCCTTGGCATCTTCAGCCAAGTCAGAGAGGTCTTTTTGCGTGATGAACTTGGTAAGGGAAGCAAAGGCATTTTCTTCTTCACGATCGAAAAGCCCCTTCCGATAAAGCACCACGAAGTTTTCGGGCAGCTCCGGCTGCGCGTCTTCGCACCCATAGGCCCCGGAAGGTTCTACTGTGGCAAGATCCGTAGGTAACGCGGACATCAATGCGATGTGGGTACGAGCCAGGAAGTCTTCCCCACCTACCTGGCTGTCACTTACGGATTTTTTATACTCCCGCGAAATGTCGCGGGCCTCACTCGGGTTTAGGTAGTTGAGGAAATCGCCTGTACAGCCAACATAGAAGTTGCCCGCCGGAGTGAAGCTGCGGCCTTTGTCCCCGTGAGTCTGGTATAGGTCCTCTTTCACCACGGTGGCCTCACGACCTTCCCGCGCGAGGATCTGGCGGTAGATCTCGCCCAGTACCACTTGGTCGGTTTCATCTGAGTCGATCACGATGTCGACGGGTTCGCGGTCGCTTGACTCCGCGGAGGGCTCGATAACGACGTGATCAGTACACCCTGCCAACAACGTGGCACTGAGGACAGCTCCGACACTGGCAGAGATAGGACGGGCGAGGCTGCGCATGGTTGTAGACGTTCTCCTTTACTAAAGCAACGACGTTGAATGAGTCTACCGTGGCAGCATGTTTACCTCAGGTTGCGCCGTGACTAAGATAGGAGAAGTTATGTCTAGCTCCATCACTGAATCAGCCGTACGCGAGGCATTATCCCACGTCCAAGATCCAGAAATCGGCCGCCCCATCACCGAACTCAATATGGTGAAATCGGTCGATATCGAAGGAAACGACGTCACCGTTGGCATTTATTTGACCATCGCGGGCTGCCCCATGAAGTCCACCATTGAGACCAATACCCGCGCCGCAGTCGAGGATATCGAGGGCGTTGGTAAGGTCACCGTGACCATGGACGCGATGAGCGATGAACAGCGCCGCGAGCTGAAGCAAAAGCTGCGCGGCGGCCAGGCCGAGCCCGAGATTCCTTTTGCCAAGCCCGATTCGACTACGCGCGTATTCGCAGTAGCCTCGGGTAAGGGTGGTGTCGGAAAGTCCTCGATGACCGTCAACCTCGCCGCCGCGCTGGTGGATAAGGGCTTGAAGGTAGGCGTTGTCGATGCCGATATTTACGGCCACTCCGTGCCCAGCTTGCTCGGCTCAGCCGACGGCCCAACTATGCTTGATGATGAAATGCTGCTGCCGCCTATCTCCCACGGCATTAAGCACATCTCGATTGGGCAGTTTGTAAAGGGTAACGCGCCCATCGTCTGGCGCGGGCCCATGCTACACCGCGCGCTGCAGCAGTTCCTGGCGGATGTCTTCTGGGGCGATCTCGATGTCCTGTTGCTTGATCTACCTCCGGGCACCGGCGATGTGGCGCTGTCCGTCGCGCAGCTCATCCCGAATGCGGAGTTGCTCATTGTCACCACGCCGCAGGCTGCCGCAGCGGAGGTGGCCGAACGTGCCGGTTCGATTTCCCAGCAAACGCGCCAACGCGTAGCCGGCGTAATTGAGAACATGAGCGCCATGGTCATGCCGGATGGTTCCACCATGGATGTCTTTGGTGAGGGCGGCGGCCAGTTTGTCGCAGACCGCCTCGGCGTCATTTTGGGCCACAAAGTGCCACTGCTAGCCTCCGTGCCCCTAGATCCAGCCTTGAACTCGAATAGCGATGCAGGCACGCCCATCGTGCTTGAATCCCCCGACTCCCCTGCCGCCAAGGAAATCAGGGCGGTTGCTGATAAGCTCGCCATTCGCTCCGATTCCCTCGTGGGCAAAAGCCTCAACTTGGGCGTGAACTAATAGCGTGTTGTATTAGGTAACATCGCTCC
The DNA here is from genome assembly GCF_003688935.1 of Corynebacterium macginleyi. Lineage (GTDB taxonomy): Bacteria > Actinomycetota > Actinomycetes > Mycobacteriales > Mycobacteriaceae > Corynebacterium > Corynebacterium macginleyi. Next base: position 100,702 of record NZ_REGE01000003.1, read on the forward strand.
ACGCAGAGCCGCCGGTGGAATTTTCCCCACTGAGCTGCAGTTTTTGTTGTTTTTGCGGTGGCTGGTTCGTGGTTTCGACGACTTTGGTCGTGTCGCCATATACCTCGGCATAGTTAAAGGTGGGCCGGGCAGAGCCTTCTTTGTCTGGCACGGATTTCACGCGTTGCTCGGGCTCCTTGGGCGCGGTGCTGGATTTGATGTCTTCCGCCATCTTCTTGGGGTTGAAGTCATCCCAAGCGGAATCATCGCCATCAAAAAGTGCTTTTGTAATGGCGCCCTTAGGCCCCAGCCGCGTCCACTGCGCCGCTTGATTGATCGGGCCGCGGATATCGTCGAATTCGGCAGAAAAGGAACCCATCTCGCCGTTAAGTTCCGCCTTCGCATTATTGATGGCCTTGCGGGCAGCATAGACCGCCGCGCGGACATCCTTTATGACCTCCGGCATGCGCTCCGGGCCGATGATGACGATGCCGAGTAGGACAATGACAATAATCTCGGGCCAGCCTATGGAAGAAAACACGGTTAGATTCACCCCCTCCGTTTAGCGCTGCCCGCGCTGATTGTGTTTGATCGCGCGTACCACCGTCTCGATTTTATCCAGAAAATCTTGCTCCGGTCGGTGCGCCGGAGTCGACGCATCGGGGCCTGGCGCCACGCCCTCCGTGGCCATTCCAGCGAGCTTGGCTAATAAAGATTGCGGGGCCTTTACCGCGGAATCATCACTGCAGTGCCGCACCCACTCGGAGGCATGACGTTGGTGATGCACATCAGCGCGGCACTCCGCACAATGGACAAGATGGATGCGCACCCGGTGCATGGCTTTGGGTTCCATCTCCCCGTCTACGAAGGCGACGACGGCTTCAGGACCGAGGTGGCCGATAGAATCGCTGCGCCGCGCCCGTGCCTTTGCCTTATCCCGTGCCTTCGCCTGGTCTGGGGTAAAGTCGCAGCGCTCACTGAGACTGGAGAAAGTGCGGCGCCGTCGTATTGAGTCCATCGACACTCTCCTCACGTTCAAGCCACCGTTGGTTTACTCACGCTTAAGCCTCCTGCCGCGCGGCAGGGGCGACGATTCGATTCTAGCGCGTGCGCAGCAATATGCGCGCTTCCGCATTAGTTTGTGCCTCTTTCTCTAACGCCGTACGCAATTGAGAGCGGCCGCGGTGGATGCGCGAGCGCACCGTACCCATCTTCACGCCGAGAGTTTCAGCGATTTCGTCGTAGCTCATACCCTCGACATCACAAAGAACCACTGCAACACGGAAATCCAGTCCCAAGCTATCTAGTGCAGACTGCAGCACGGGATCCAGATTAGACACGTTGTAGGCCTGCTCTGGGGTCATATCCGTGCCCGGAACACGCTCATAGTCCTCAGGTAAGGATTCCATGCGGATTTTGGAACGGTGGCGCACCATATCCAAAAAGAGGTTGGTGGTAATGCGGTGCAGCCAGCCGCCAAAGATACCCGGTTGGTATTTATCCAAGGAACGGAAAACACGCATGAAGGTCTCTTGGGTGAGATCCTCTGCATCCTGCTGGTCACCGGATAACCGGTAAGCCAAGCGGTACACGCCATCAGCGTGCTCTGCCACCAAGTCTGCCCACGAAGGCATTGTGGCTTCGCCCGCGTCGAACGCCGCGGTACCGGTCAACTCCACGTTCAGATCGGTGGAGGGAACGGACTCGCCATCGCGCTTCGTTTCTGTCATGGATGTTATTTTTCTACACTTAACCTAGAAACTCCAGCCACTGCACTAATAATATGCTGTGAGTCCGTCACACACTCCCCATAAACCACAATTTCGCTGGCTGAGCGCGTTTTTCCCACCGCATAGCGCAACTTTACCTATTGTTCTATTTGTGACTACTACCGCATATGAAGCACTGCGCTCTTATATCGATTCCACCAGTGAGCCTTCGGCGGCTCTCCGCGGCGCCCGTGACCACGCCGAGGAATACGGCCTGCCCATCCCAGATGAACCCACCGGCCAGCTTCTCACCACGCTGACGGCGGCCTCCTCCAGCGGAATAAACCGTCCCCAGGCCGTGGCGATTACCCCCGCTGCCTCCGTCGTGGGCCTCTACCTGTTTGCGGGCATGCCAGACGCTGGCGTCCTAACCTGCATCGACCCGGAAGCCGAGCACCAGCGCAGCGCCAAGGCCGCCTTCCACGAGGCCGGTTACGCCTCCAGCCGCGGCCGCTTTCTGCCTTCGCGCCCCCTCGACGTGCTCGGGCGCCTCGCCACCGAGGCTTACCAAATCATTTACGCGGACGTTGCCGCCCTCGATCTCCCCGCCCTAATTAAGGCAGCATGGCCGCTGCTGCAGCAGCACGGCACGCTGGTACTTGCCAACGCGCTTCTTGACGGCACCGTTGCCGATACCTCCCGCACCGATCGCGATACCGCCGCCGCGCGCGAAGCCGATGAATACCTCCGCGAGCTCGAAGGTGCCACCGTGACACGGCTCCCGCTAGGTTCGGGGCTGACATTGGTGACGAAGCTTTAAGAGAGACATCGGCAAGCGCGGACGCTGCGCGCGATTAAAGTTATCCGTATTCTGGGTGTACGTGACAGCCGGACACTGCCCAAAAGCCCCTGCCCATGAGCGGCGGCACAACCACCGCGTTGCAGGTCAACGATTTTCCTCCCGGCGTGGCTACCGCCACAATCCAAGCCCCTAACCCACACCTGATTCAAGAGAGGAATGCCGTGACGACTCACCGCCCCGAACTCCACTTCACACCCGATGCTGGCATCCTAGATGCACCCGCCGGCGTCCTTCGCGATGGCGATACGTGGCATATGTTCCACCAATATCGCCCCACGCCCGATGCTCCGGCACGTTGGGGACATACGTACTCGGAGGAAGCGCCGTTTAACTGGCTGGACTGCGATGATGTCCTTGCTCCGGCTGGCGGAGAGCTGGCCCTCCGCGCCGGGTCGGTGGCCCAGAGTGGGGACGCTATCAACCTTTATTTCACCTCCGTGACCGCAACCGGCACCTCTGTTGTCCTTGCGCGCTATTCCGGCATCGACGATATCTGCGAGGTTTCCGATGACTCCTTGGCCCTCGACCCCAAGGTCGTGCGCTTTGGCGAGGTGGCCGGCAACACCACCGACCACACCCGTTTCCGCTCGCCTTCCGTCGTACCTGATTGGGCCACCGATGACCGCGAAGACGGCCACGAAGGTTGGCTCATGCTGGCGCTTTCCGGGCGCACCGACACCCCACAGCCAGTCATCCTAAAAAGCCACGATGGCGTCTCATGGTCCTTGCGCGGCGGCCTTACCTTCGAGGGTGATCCCGGCTTCCTCGACGGCGAGGTTCCCACCGACTCCCCGATTCCTCCGGTTGTTTCCCCACGCATCGTGCGCCTGCGCGATGAAATCGACGAAGAAATCTACGACGTCCTCTTTGTCACCCTCGAGCGCGACGGCCGCGATGTCTCCGGCTACCTCGTGGGCCAGCTGGAAGATACCACCTTCACGGTAGTCTCCGGTTTCCGCCGCGTGGACTTCGGCCACGATTTCTCCCGCCCGCGCAATACAAACGTGACGGTAGGCACGATTCCGAAAGAACAGCGCTACGAGCGCGCCGTCATCCTCGGCCTGCTCAACGGCAATGGCCGCGGCGACGACGCCACTCAGCACGCCTCCTGGGACACCGAAGGCTGGGCAAATGCGCTCTCCCTGCCACGTCAGGTCACGCTCGAAGGCGGCGTATTGTACCAAGCACCAGCCATCGGCCTGCCCGAGGCAGTCCAGCTTTCGGATTACGCACGCTCCTGGACCGGCGTCCTGGAGGTTCCCACCGGCTCCAGCGTCACCATCACCCTGCGCGATGGCAACGGCGACCCCGCCGCCACCATCTGCCACTCCGGCGAGAAAATCAGCCTCGATCGTTCCATGAATAAGGCCTTCGACAACTACTTTGCCGATTCGGCTCCCGCCACCGCCACGCTTGCCGATGGCGACTCCGATACCCTCACCATCATCCAAGACGGCTCCACCGTAGAGGTCTTCGTCGACGGCGGGCTCATCGCCATGGCATCCCGCGTCTATTTCGACGGCGGCTGTTCCGGCATGGATGTCAAGACCACCGGTGCAGCGGTCCTCGAACAAGACTGGCAGCGCTCCGGCTCCAAGCTCTAATACGCCCCTGCCCTTCACTTACTACCTTCCCTTCGCGCTCACCGGAAAGGGAAAAGAACCGCCCCACACGCTGCTGGTGAGCGCGAAGGGCGGTTCGCAAGAGATGGATCGATAAGGGACGGATGTGCAGTTAAACCTGCCGCACCGATTAGACAGCGCGAAGGCGGTCCAGCCGGGCGCGAGCGGTGACCGTCAGCGTGGGAGGCAGGGCCGCCATGCGCTCTGCCAGTTCATCGGCGCTGATGTGGCGGGCGGACGGGCTCATTCCTACCTGCGCGGCGATGTCCGCTTTATCCAGCTGGATGGGGAAAGAAATATCTACCGGGTCGGCCGCTTGCTCCAGGTAACCTTCCGCTTGCTTATACATGCGGTCAACCTTGCCCTCTTCCACACCGATAATACCGAGGGGATTGCGCAGTTCATCGAGGTGCCCAGCGCCCGGAGTCAGTACGATGACTTGACCACCGGGGGCAAGGACGCGTTGAAATTCTGACGGGTTGCGTGGGGCGAAGACAACAGAAATGGCGTCGATAGATTCATCGCGGATGGGAAGTCGCTGCCAAACATCCGCAACCACTGCACCTACGCGCGGGTGACACTTGGCCAGATGCTTAGCCGCATGAGGGGAGATATCGAGGCCGACGCCGCGCGCGCCGTCAATAGAATCAAGTGTGTGGGCAAGATAGTAGCCGGTTCCGGCGCCAACTTCGAGAAGCGAGGCGGGCGTAGATGCAGACAGCGAGCCTGCATCGAGCGCATCTTGCACTGCGCCGGTCACAGACTCGACAAAGGGCGCGAAATGGCCGGTGGCTAAATACGCCTCGCGGGCGTTGACCATGTCCATGTCGTCGCCTTTGTGCTTCAGGCCAGCACCGGCCACTAAGGTCACATACCCTTGTTTGGCCACATCAAAGGAATGGCCAGACTCCGAAACAAGGCGGGAAAAATTATCAGCACCGGAAAGCACCGTGCCGTCATTCGGATCGGCCAGAATGTCGACGATATGAGAGAGCATGTATACAGACTAGCTAGAAACCTCGGTAAGTAAAGAACCGAGCTCCGCGGCCTCTTCCTTGCTCAGCTCGATGACGATGCGCCCTCCGCCGTCAGACGGGATGCGCATAACGATCTTGCGGGACTCCACAACCGCTTCCATTTCTCCGCCGGTGGTACGTGGCTTCATTGCTGCCATGGCAAGGCTCCTTTAACTATCTTCGTTTCTTTCCAGCCTAGTCTCTTTTTGTCCACTTTTCCGCGCGGCCGCGAGTTCTTGCTCCAGGTGCGCGAGCAGATCATCGACCTGGTCCTGGCGGTACCCACGCGGAACGACCTCGAAATGCACATCATCAAAGCGACCCTGAGCTGCGGCGACGCGGTTATTTTCCAGGACCCTCTGTGGCTCGTCGGGTGGGTCCATTACGGTCCCGGGCCCAAAAATTGAACCCCACACCCACGTTCCGATCACTATGAACGCGATGAGCACCACGATAAGCACAATCCAGGACAGCATGGATTAAATCTTACCTAGCAGCGGCGGACGCTGAGCAATCGGCGCGCTTACCCCGGCGCGCGAGAGCAGCGTGCGCGCCACGATATCCGCCATTGGGGCGAGCTCTTTAAGCGGCCGGTTGCGGTGGACTCGGGTGCCTAGGTCTACTTCCGTCAGCCCGCCGCGCTTGCCGATGTCCACCAGCAGCCCCGCTTCCACCCCATAGCCCTCCACGAAGGGCACTGCTAGCGCGGCCGAACGGCGAACGGCGTATTCGCCGCCCAAGGGTTGATCGATGTGGGCTAGTTCTGGGAAGAATTGCCGGATGAGCGGCTTGGCGGTCAATTCAGTTACGCGCCCTCCGCCGCTGGGCTGACCATTGAGACTGCGGCGGTAGCGAGCTTTGACCATATTCACGCTGGGATCTTGCAGGGGCGCCGCAAATGCTGTGACCATGCCGGGCGCTGCGGATTCTAGGTCGGCGTCGATAAAGACCACGATGTCCCCGCGCGCGGCAGCGACCCCGCGCCACAGTGACTCGCCTTTGCCGGGGCGCGGCGGCTCAGGCAGGATATCGCGCCAGTTGCGCACATCGGCCCCGGCGGCGCGGGCGATGGCGGCGGTGTCGTCGGTGGAGTCGGCATCGATGACGAGTACTTCAAGGGGGTCATCGGCAAGGCAGGCGTGGATTACGCCGGCCACTGTAGATTCCTCGTTAAGCGCCGGAATGATGACGGAAACGCTCATGCCAGTCCGCGGGTAGTGTCGAGGGGAGCGGCCGTGCCCCGAATGGCGGCGGTCATGCGGATCACGTCGACGGTTTCTGCAACCTCGTGGACGCGGAAGGCGGCCACCCCGTGCGCTGCGGCCCAGGCGGTGGCGGCTAGCGTCCCGGCTACCCGGTCTCCTACCGCGCGCGCGAGGGTTTCGCCCACGAAGTCCTTATTGGAAAGCGCCATGAGCACAGGCCAACCGGTATCGACGATCTCGTCAATACGCCGCAAGAGCTCCAGGCCATGATAAGTGTTTTTACCAAAGTCGTGTGTGGGATCGATGAAGACGAGCTCTTCCGGGCAGCCGAGCCTCGCGGCCTTTTCTGCCAGAGCGGTAGTCTCTGCTATGACGTCGGCGACGACGTCATCAAAATGCACGCGGTGCGGGCGGGTGCGTGGGTTAATCCCGCCGGTATGCGAGCACACGTAACCCACGCGGTGGTGGCCGGCGACCTCGATAAGCTGCGGATCCCAGCCTGCCCAGGTGTCGTTGACCAGTCTGGCTCCGGCGGCGATGGCGGCCTCGGCAACATCGCTGCGCCAGGTATCTACGGAAATCAGCGCATCCGGGTGGCGCTCATGTACGTGGGCTATGGTGGGCACGACACGGTCGATTTCTTCCGCGCTATCCACCTCCTCGCCCGGGCCGGCCTTAACCCCTCCGATATCGATGATGGAAGCTCCTGCCGCAATGACCTCGTCGCAGCGCTTTAGGGCGGTTTCCATGCCAAAGGTAGCCCCCTTGTCATAAAAGGAGTCCGGGGTGCGATTGACTATCGCCATCACGCGCGCGAGGCTCAACGCGGCTCCTTAATGCGCTTATCGCTCATGACCTTGTGGCGCTCAATGATGTGGGAGACTGCCACAGCGGGGTCATCGGTAAGCAGGAAAAGCTCCTGGTCATCTTCGTTGATGTACCCGTCGGCGGCAAGGGTATTTTTCATCCACTCCAGCAGGCCGGACCAATACTCGGTACCCATGAGCACGATGGGATAATTGGTGACTTTTCCGGTCTGGACCATGCAAAGTACCTCGAAGAACTCGTCCATAGTGCCCATCCCACCGGGCAGGCAGACAAAGGCCTGGGAATATTTCAAAAACATCGTCTTGCGGGCGAAGAAGTAGCGAAAGTTCAGGCCCAAGTCCACGTACTTGTTGAGGCCCTGCTCGTGCGGCAATTCGATACCCAAGCCCACCGAAAGGCCATCGGCCTCGTGCGCGCCTTTATTGGCCGCCTCCATGATGCCGGGGCCGCCGCCGGTGATGACGGCATAGGCAGATTCGGCGAGCTTACGGCCGAGCTCTTCAGCCAATTTATAGCTCGCATTCTCAGGTTGAGTACGAGCCGAACCAAAGACCGTCACGGCCTTGGGCAGCTTGGCAAGCGCATCGAAGCCGGCGACGAATTCGCCTTGGATGCGCAGAACGCGCCAGGGATCGGCGTGTTGCCATTCGTGATCCGCGCCGGATTCCAGCAGGCGCTGGTCAAAGGTGGATCCTTGTTCTCCCTCGCTGCGTAGCAAGAGCGGGCCGCGCAGGGTACGCATGTGATCAGGGGTCATGTTTATCCCTTCAGATAGTTCAGGAGTGCGGTAGAAACTTCTGTGATTTGTGCCGTAGGCACCTGCTCGTCCTTCTTATGTGCAAAGCCCGGATCACCGACGCCGAAGTTCACGGCGGGAATGCCCATTTCGGCAAAGCGCGAGACATCAGTCCAACCAAACTTGGCGCGGACGTTGCCACCGACGGCATCGACAAGCGCACGCGCCGCGGGTTGCCCCAGGCCAGGCAGGGCGGCACCGGCGATGTCGTCGATTTCTATGGTGACGTCCTCATGCTTGCCGATGACCTCTTTAATGTACTCCAATGCCTCCTCCGTGCTGCGGTCTGGGGCAAAGCGGAAGTTGACAAACATCCAGGCTTCGTCCGGCAAGGTATTGGTGGCCACACCAGCCTCCAGGCGGACGATGTTCAGACCTTCGCGGTAGGTGCAACCATCGATGGTGACCTCGCGTGGCTCGTAGTTCGCAATGCGTGTCATGACGGGAGCTAGTTTGTGCGCGGCGTTGGACCCCAACCAGGAACGGGCCGAGTGCGCGCGGGTACCATTGGCCGTCACGCGCAGGCGAATCGTGCCCTGGCAGCCAGCTTCCACCATCGCGCCGGAGGGCTCACCCAATAGCGCAAAATCGCCCTGTAGCCACTCAGGGTGCTCCTTTTGCAAATGGCCCAGCCCATTAAATTCAGTGGATACTTCTTCCCCCTCATAAGCGATGACGGTTAAATCATGCTGGAGCTCTGCAGATTCGTGCAGGTGAGCAAAGGCGTTAAGATATACTGCCATGCCGGATTTCATGTCCACGGTGCCGCAACCAAACATAATATCGGCGCCGTCTTCGGTGGTGTCCATGCGATGCGGTACGTTATCTGCCAATGGAACGGTATCGATGTGGCCGGCAAGAATCACGCGGGAATTCATCCCGCGGTTCGTGCGCGCACACACCGTATTGCCAAAGCGGGCGACCTCCACGTCTAGACCACGCAGGGCTTCTTCCACCGCATCCGCGATGGCCTCCTCGTGGTGGGAGGGGCTCGGGATATCGACGAGTGCCTTGGTCACTGCGATGGGGTCGGCGAATAGATCTAAAGTCACAAGCCGCCATGGTAGCGTCCCGCTGGATCCGTTGCATTGTGTAATGTTCATTTCACTGCAAAAATAACCTCTCACAAGGCGGTAATTATGGCCGAAGCCACACAATTAAAAACACGACACCTCACCATGATGGGCCTTGGCTCCGCGGTGGGTGCCGGCCTCTTCTTGGGTGTCGGGTTGGGAATACAAATCTCCGGCACCTCGGTACTCATCTCCTATGCCGTCGCCGGCGCTCTCATAGCACTCATTATGTGGATGCTCGGGGAAATCGCCGCGGCCCGCCCCTCACTCGGCTCCTTTTCTACCTACGCCGGCCAAGCCTTCGGCCACTGGGCACGCTTTACGATGGGCTGGATCTACTGGTTCATGCTCATCATGGTCATGGGTGCCGAAATTACCGGCGCTGCCGCCATCATCAGCAGTTGGTTCGATATCGCGCCATGGATCCCCGCGCTTATTGCAGTAGGCTTTTTCGCCGTAATAAATTTCGCCGCCGTGCGCGGCTTCGGTGAATTCGAGTTCTGGTTCGCCATCATCAAGGTCGCCGTCATCGTCGCCTTCCTCGCCATCGGACTCCTTATGGCGCTTGGCATTCTGCCCGGCATGGATCTCTCCCGAGCCGCAACCAACTTCACCGATAACTTCCTGCCCAATGGCATGCCCGGCTTCGCCGCGGGCCTACTCGCCGTGGCCTTCGCCTTCGGCGGAATCGAGGTAGTAACCATCGCAGCCGCCGAGTCCGAAGACCCCGCCCGCAACGTAGCCACCGCGGTACGCGCGATCATCGTGCGCATCATGATCTTCTACATCGGATCGGTCGTGGTTATCACCATGGCTCTGCCGTTTAGCCAGATTCAAGACGCCGATGCTGCAGCCGATTCCCCCTTCACTCTGCTGCTCGAGGCGGCCAAAATCCCATTTGCCGCGGGCTTTATGGAAGCCATCATTGTGCTGGCCCTGCTGTCCGCCTTCAACGCGCAAATTTACGCCACTTCACGCTTCGTCTTCGACATGTCCAAGGACCACTGCGCGCCCAAGTTGTTCCTCAAGACCAACCACTCCGGCTCCCCCGTCAATGCCGTCATCTTGTCCATGGTCTTCGCCTTCGCCTCGGTGGGCCTCCAGTTCTGGAACCCGCCAGGACTGCTAGCCTTCCTCTTCAACGCCGTCGGCGGCTGCCTGTTGGTCATCTGGTCCTTCATCGTCGCCTCCTTCCTCAAGCTGCACCCGCAGTTGAAGGCGAATGGCGAAATCAAAGGTATCCGAGTCCCCGGCTACCCCTGGTTGCCGTGGGCGACCGCCGCCGCACTCGCCGCCCTGACCATCTCCATGCTCTTTGATCCCTCCGCCCGCAGCCAAGTCATCGCCGTCATCATCCTCTCTGCCGCGCTCTTCGCCGTGTCCTTTGTGGTTCCCAAGGGCAAGCACGAACAAGTCCGGCAGTAATTGCTAAGCTAGCCACCATGACTTCTGCATCTGCACGTGGCCTGGCAACCATTACCCACGACGGCACCGTTTTGGACGTTTGGTTCCCAGCAGTTCACACTGATAAGCCAGTAGACACCACCGGCACGACGCGCCTGGAGGAGACTCCGCAGCAGTTCTCCGCTCTGGTCGGCCCCGATGAAGAGCGCGGCGTGGCCCGCCTGGCGGTAGAAACCACCATCGCTGACCTCGACGAGGCCCCCATCGATACCTACGACGCCTACCTGCGCCTCCACCTACTTTCGCACCGCGAGGTCAAGCCGCACGGTCTCAACATGGACGGCATCTTCGGCCACCTCAACAACGTGGTCTGGACCAACTACGGCCCCTGCGCCATCTCCGATTTCCAGATGGTGCGCGGCCGCCTCGCCTCCCGCGGCCCCGTCGTGGTCTACTCCGTAGACAAGTTCCCCCGCATGGTGGACTACGTCGTCCCCTCCGGCGTACGCATTGGTGACGCCGACCGCGTCCGCTTGGGTGCCCACTTGGCAGAGGGCACCACGGTCATGCACGAGGGCTTCGTCAATTTCAACGCCGGCACCTTGGGTGCGTCCATGGTGGAAGGCCGCATTTCCGCGGGCGTCGTCGTGGGAGATGGCTCCGATATCGGCGGCGGCGCCTCTATCATGGGCACCCTGTCCGGCGGCGGTAAGGAAGTCATTTCCATCGGGAAACGCTGCTTGCTAGGCGCTAACTCGGGTATCGGCATTTCACTTGGCGATGATGCCGTTGTCGAAGCCGGCCTCTACGTCACCGCTGGCACCAAGGTTGCCGTATTTGGCAAGGTGGCCGAAGCCTTGGGCGTTAGCAATGGCGAGGCCGTCAAAGGCTCTCAGCTCTCTGGCGCCTCCGGCCTGCTGCTACGCCGAAATTCCGTTTCCGGCGCCGTCGAAGCCGTGGAGTGGAACTCTGAGGCAGTCGCACTGAATGAAGACCTGCACAAGAATTAACCCCACCCCAATTACGGCGCCCTGAGGGTAGAAAATACGATGAAAAAGTGTCTGATAACTCTTCTACCCTTGGTTCTGGCTTAAGGGTCCGCCACCTCTCCATGATGGGGCTCGGCTCCACCATTGGCGCCGGTCTCTTCCTCGGCACGGGCGTCGGTATTTCCGCCGCCGGCCCAGCGGTGCTCATCGCCTACGCTATCGCCGGATTCCTCGCCGTCCTCGTAATGCAAATGCTTGGGGAAATGGGAACGGTCATCCCCGCCTCCGGTTCCTTTTCCGAGTACGCCGAACACGGCATCGGCCGCTGGGCGGGATTCACCCAAGGGTGGATCTATTGGTGCGCCACCGTCGCCGTCCTCGGCGCCGAAATTACCGGCGCGGCAGGTTTCATCGGCTCCTGGTTTAACGTCCCGCCCTGGATACCCGCCGCCATCTGCGTCGCCATCTTCGGCCTCGTCAATCTGCTGCGCGTGCGCGCCTTCGGCGAATTCGAGTACTGGTTCGCGCTCATCAAGGTTATCGTCATAGTCGCCTTCCTCATCATCGGCGTGCTACTAATTTTCGGTATCCTGCCTGGACACACCCTCATAGGCACGTCCGTCTTCCTTGCCGATGGTTTCATGCCCAACGGCCTCGGCGGCGTCAGCGCCGGTCTGCTCGCAGTAGCCTTCGCCTTCGGCGGCATCGAGGTCGTCGCCATCGCCTCCGCCGAATCAGAGAAACCCGAAAAATCCCTGGTTAAAGCCGTGCGTTCCACCATCCTGCGCATCTGCGTGTTCTACCTGGGCTCCGTTCTCGTTATCTCGTTCCTGCTTCCCTATTCCAGCTTGGACGCCGCCTCCACCGCCGCCGAATCACCATTCACCATGGTTCTCGACCGCGCCGGCATCCCCGGTGCCGCCGGCATCATGGAGGTCATCATCGTCCTCGCGCTGCTGTCCGCCTTTAACGCGCAAATCTTCGCCTCCTCCCGCATGATGCACTCCCTCGCCTCCCGCGGCGAGGCCCCGCGCATCTTCGCCGCCACCAATCCCCAGGGCGTTCCAACCTCCGCCATCGCCCTGTCCGTGGTGCTCTCCGCCCTCATGGTCGTCCTCAACTACGCCGATACCGGCTGGTTGCTCACCTTCATGCTCAACGCCGCCGGCGCCTCCCTGCTCATCGTCTGGGTCTTCATCGCCGTCAGCCAGCTGCGCCTGCGCCGACAACTCGAAGCCCTGCATCCACTCCCCATCCGCATGTGGGCATTTCCCTACCTCACCTGGTTTGCGCTGGCCCTCTTCGCAGCCATTGGGACGCTCATGCTTTCCGATGCCACCGCCCGCACCCAACTCCTCTCCGCCGCCGCCATGTTCGCGGTGCTCGCCCTCGCGGGTGTGCTTAATTCCAAAGCCCGCGGCATTAACCCAACCTCCACCCTCCCGCTGACCTAGCGGTGCATCCAACCCCGTCCTTCGCGCCCTACACCACCTCACACCCAGCCCGCCGCACCTGCCGCCCCGCCCTTCGCGCTCACCAGCGCTGGGCGGGGTGCTGTATTTTCTCCTCCCCGTGAGCGCAACGGGTGCCGGGCCATCCTTCGCGCTCACAGGGAGGAGAGCTGGGCATCGGAGAGCGTGGGCGGTGAACGGCAAGGGATCTGGACGAGAGGCTCGCTCCTCGCGGTCGCCGCCACGCCCACGTTTTAATGCTTCGTGCGAGGCTAACCGCCACGAACGCCCCTCGCGGTCACCAGGAGCCACTGTAGGGCTCACAACTGGTAGACGGTGAGCGCAAAGGGAGGGGTGAGGGGAGGTTATCCACAGGGCAGCGACGGAAATGGGGCGCGAGGCCGCTAATTAGGCGAGTTATCCACAGGCTGGCGTAACTCGTCTGGACGGCGAGGCAACCGGCTCTTTAGGTTGAAGCCATGGGGGCATGGACGACCGCGCAATTGCGCGAGCAGGGATTGGGCAAGGAAGCGATTCGGAGGCGGGTACGTGCAGGGAGGCTGTACCGCGTGCACCGGGGGATTTATACCGACGAGTGGACGCCGCTAGCCGTGGCGAAGGCGCTGGCGCATGGACTGAGCCGCATTCATTTTACGGGCAAGACCGCGCAGGAAATTCACCTTGACCGGCCGCTTACGTTTCCGTTAGAGGCGGAGGGGCCGCGCACGCTGCAGGGTAAGAATTTCCGGGTTTCGCATTCTCGCCTCAAGGCAACAAGCCTGGTCAAGGGATTGCCGGTGGTGCAGGTTCTGTGGGCTGCGCGGAAGATTGCCAGGGCCTGTGGCCCGCTACTGGAAGAGTTCTATCGCGGCGAAAAGGGACACGGCCGACTGGAGCGCGACCGCAAGCGAATGGGCCGGGCGCCGCGGGCGTTGCAGGAGACGATTCGGCTTTCGGCGATCGGGGCGGATAGTCCGCCGGAGCGGAAGGTGAGCCGTGCCCTGCGCGCCGAGGGAATTTTCCCTGTTCACAACGCCCGCGTTTGCGGATATCGCTTCGATCTTTTGATGGGCAAGCTCATCGTGGAGATCGACGGCTGGACCTACCACAACCACAGCCTCGCTTTTCAGGCCGACCGCTCCAAACAAAACGCCGCGACCGCGCATGGGTACACGGTTTTGCGCTTTACTGCCGATGACGTCACGCACCACCTGGACCAAGTCATCCTCCTCATCAAAGCCACCCGTGACCTGCTCAAGGGCCGCAAGCCACAGCTTCCGATTTCCGCCACGCAGCCGTATTGGAATTGGCATTTATGTGTTTAACCCTTGCCATAGTGTAAAGTTTGCTTTACATTAAGTCATGTAAACACGACGGGAAAGGTGATGATGTGGCCGGCCAACCCAACATGGTCCGCAAGTGGCGGCGCTGGCGCGAATGGTCGCAAGGCGAACTAGCAGAGCGCGTCGGCGTCTCCCGGCAAACTATCGCAAATATCGAACGCGGCAACTACTCCCCGTCCGTGCACCTCGCATTGGACATCTGCCATGAACTAGACAAAACAGTCGAAGAAATCTTTGGAGCTGAACAACATGATTAACGCCATCGCCACCATGTCCCTCAACCACATCGAGCGCGCCTCCACCGACGAGTTCGAGCGCGACATCCTCACCAAGGCCTCCGCCATCACACTGACCCCAATCACCTTTCTCGAGCTCATCGTCGCCGCCGTCTTCGCGTGGTCCCTCCCTGGCCGCCTCAGCCTCCTCGCCCTCCTTGCCATCGTCCCCTCCATGGCCGGCGCGTCCCTCAGCGCCGCCTGGATGCGCAGACACATCGCCACCCCTACGGTACGCCCCAATTGGACCTTAATCGCCCTTTACCTAATCCCGATGTTTGTCTGCTTCTCCGGCATCGCTTACCGCGGCTTCGCGCCTTCCGATGCCGCCCCCTACCTTATCGGCTCGGCCGTAGGTGCGATCACGGCCATCCTCCTCTCCCCCGCGCTCCGACGTAAGCAAAACCGCCGGGACCAGTCCCGCCTTGACGCCGAGCTCGAGGATTAGTTACCCACCGACCTCCATAGCACCACCCACCACCCGCCCTTCGCGCTCACCGCGGACGGCGGGTGGCCTTCATTTGCTCCTCTCCGTGAGAGCGAAGGGGCGGGTGTCGCGCACGCACTTGCTTGGCGACGCCCCTCCCCACCCTTGCCGCTCACCAGCGGCATAACGCAACCCCTGCATCCCGCGCGGGTGAGCGCGAAGGGCGGGCTGGGCAAGGGGCGGGCTGGGCAAGGGGCGGGCTGGGCAAGGGTCGGCTGGGCGACGAGGAGGGGGCGAGCGGAGTGTGCGGAGTGGTCGGGCCAATCGAGGCGAAGCGGCGGGTAGCTAGGGCGGCAGCGCCAGGCCGAGCTAAGAGCAGGTAGTTAAACCGGCGCAACCTCGTCGACAACGACCGGCTTATTCGGTGTAGACCGAAACGTCCAGATTTTGTTAATGATGAAGTTGATGGGCATCGCAACGACAATAGAGATGGCTTGCGCCCAATAGGACTTGGTCCGCAATCCAGTGGAGTTATCAAAGACATCTGTTGGCAGGCCCAGAGGCGAGTTGGGGTTCATGAGCAGCGTCAGGATGACCTGACTGACAATAAACGCCCCGATTCCGGTCAAAAGGAACGGGAAGAAACCGCGAATCCAGGACACTTTAGACACGGTCCGGAAGGTCCATATGCGGTTGAGCTGGTAGTTCCAGGTATTGGCCACGAGGAAGGAAATGGTGGCAAAGACGTGGTACCAGCGGATATGAAATTCAGAACCGAAGAGGTTCATAAAGGGATCCTCGGCAAAGATATCCGCCGCGCCGCATAGTTTCTGCGCAAGAAAGTATACAAAAAGGTTGACAACGGTACCCGAGCCGCCGACAAGACCAAATTTAAGGAATTGCCCAAAATTCGACGCAAAGCGCGCAACGCTGAGGTCTGCCATGGGCCGCCTTTCATGCCTAAGATTAATAATTACCTGATTGTAGTTCCTCAGCCCTGTGAACTGAAAAACTGACGCCCCGAATGTGATGAAGGATCTATAAAAGATATAGCTTCGTGCAGCTATTGAAGCGGACGAGAAAAAGTCATAGAGGGCAACCAGACGCGCCGTGGGATAGGTGTCAACGCCGATGAGCAAATGAACAAAACGGATCAGCCGCCCTACAGCTGGTGCGAGTCCTCTCAAGGAAGATCCGCTGGTACACCGGCCGAATGGCGGAATCGCGCGAGCAGAAAACCAGGCTGCCTGATAGGTGGTCACGGCGGTAGAGCGGCACGATATCGGCGTCACCAAAGTCCACGCGAAGGCGGGCGAGGAGCATCAAGCACCAGCGAGGCGTTTGATGGCGGCGCGCACCCGCTCATCGGTACCGTTCAAGCCGATTCGCACGTGTTGTGCGCCCGAGGGACCATAAAAATCGCCGGGGGCGGCGAGGATGCCAAGGGAAGCTAACCAGTCGATGGTCTCGCGACAGTCTTCACCGCGGGTGGCCCACAGGTACAGGCCGGCATCGGAATGGTCGATGGTAAAGCCCGCCTCGATCAGCGCTTGGAGCAGTTCGGCGCGGCGCGCGGCGTAGCGCTGGCGTTGGAGGGCTTCGGTGGGGTCATCGTCAAGCGCGGCAACCATCGCCTCCTGAATCGGTCCTGGCACGATGAGCCCGGCGTGTTTGCGCAGCTCTAAGAGCTCTGCGATGAGGTCATTATCCCCGGCAAAAAAACCGGCGCGGTAAGAGGCCATATTCGCGGACTTGGACAGCGAATGCATGGCGATAAGGCCGGTATTATCGCCGTCAGTCACACGCGGATCCAGGATGGATACCGGCGGGTTGTCGTCGTTCCAACCCAAGCCCATATAGCACTCATCGGAGGCGATGATGGCACCCGTCGAGCGGGCCCAGGCCACGATGCGGCGCAGCTCCTCTACCCCGGCGACGCGACCGGTGGGATTGGACGGGGAGTTGATAAATACCAAGGAGGCATCTTGAAAATCGTCGTCGGCGCGCAGCGGCGTAGCCCCGGCAAGGAGGGCACCGACCTCGTAGGTGGGATAGGCAACCGAGGGGAAAGCGACGGTCTCGCCGCGCATGCCCAATAAGGTGGGCAGCCACGCGATGGCTTCCTTCGTACCTACCACCGGCAGGACGCGGTCAACGTCCATGCGATAGCGGCGGTGAAGGGCGGAGGCGATGGCTTCGCGCAACTCTGGCGTGCCCTGTGTTTGCGGGTAGCCGGGGGCCTCGGCGGCTGAGGACAGCGCCAACTGGACGCCGGGCGCGACCGGATCTACGGGGTTGCCCACCGAAAGGTCAACGATTCCTTCTGGATGCTCTTGAGCCTTCTTTTTGGCGCCAGCCAGCGAGTTCCAGGGAAAATCTGGAAGCGATTGTCCTAGCGGTGTGCGGGCCATGAATTACTCCTGATTCTGTGGGGGCAGCGCGGCTATCATTGACGCATCGAAATCCTGCGGGCCAAGGGCTGCCGCTCCACCGGGAGAGCCCAAGTCATCGAAGAATGCTGCGTTAGCATCGTTGTAATCGATCCACTCATCGGGAACGTCATCCTCGTAGAAGATGGCTTCTACCGGGCATGCGGGCTCGCAAGCGCCGCAGTCCACGCACTCATCTGGGTGGATGTAGAGCATGCGCTTGCCTTCGTAGATGCAATCGACGGGGCATTCCTCAACACAGGCGCGGTCCATTACATCAACGCAAGGTTGAGCAATTGTATAAGTCATGGAGAATCCTTGAATCTTCCTGATCTCATGGGTGTGGGGATGGAATATAGTATGTCACTTCTGCTTGAGGAAAGGCCAAACGCCTCCGCCCATTCCCGCCAAAAACAGGAGCAGGCTGAGAATATCATTGCCCACTATGACATCTCCGGTAATCGGCACCAAGAGCATCAGCCCGAAAAATACCAGGCCCCAAACGATGACCGGGATAGCCGCGATGTACGTACTATCACTCCACAGCCGCGCGGTGCGAGTTAACACCACATTGAATGCGGCAGCGATGACGATAGTAATCGGGAATGCGATGCTCGCACCATTGGCCAGCGGGATCCGGGCGGTCAAGTAAATGACCTCCAGAAACAGCGAGAGCAGCGCGCCCAATGATAGCCAGATAAGCCCTGCAACTTGCTCGCCGCGGCTAAAATTCGTGCGCACTATAGTCCACCTAAAAGCTCGCGGGCGCCCTCGCCTCGACCGAGTTGGAAATATTCGGCGCACAATAAAGGCATGAGCAATCTATTGGATAAGCAATAGGCCCCGGGCACCGCGAGGGGTTCGTGCAGGGCGGCCACGGCGGCAGCGGGGTTGGTGGCAGAGGTTGTGCCGTCGGCCAGCCAGATTTGCGTGGCGTGGGCACGCATGGCGGCGCGTTTCGCGTTTAGGGCGGCACCGTCAAGCGCGAAGGTCAGATCTGCGTCGGCGGTGGTGAAATTGTCCAAGTACGCGGCATCGGGTTTGCACCAGCCCGCAGGCGCTTCGAGCTTATCCAGCCCGGCGTAATTAGCAGCACGGTCAAAGATCGCCCACCAAATGCGCGTGCTTGCCGATGCCGCCTTCTCCACCACCCTATGCACCGCCACGTGGTCCGGGTGGCCGTAGCCGCCATCTGGCCCGTAAGTCAAGATGGCGTGTGGCTGAAGCATCTCCAATTCCACGCGGAGCAGATCGACTGCCTCGTCCACGCGATTGACTAGCGCGCGAGGGTTATCATGAGAGGACGATCCCACCATGCCAGAATCTCGGAAGTGGCCAAATCCACCCAGTTGGATGCCCTCTGCTCCTAACAAGGAAAGGGCACAAGCCAGTTCATGAGCGCGGAAGCCGCCGAGCTGATCGTGTTCAGCGAGTCCTTGATAGGGCGCGCCGATGACCTCGCCTTCCTCGCCCAGGGTAAAAGTGATGACAGTGACCTGCGCGCCGCGCGCGGCCAGCGTAGCGAGGGTGCCTCCGGTAAAGAGCGTTTCATCATCGGGGTGTGCGTGCACCGCAACGACGCGGTAGCCCACCAAGTCCTTATCCCTCATCTATCCTCCAAACCGGCGCGGTAACCAGACCTTTATCCCAATCATCAACAGTTTGACCAGGGCCTACAATACCCTCGCCCAGCGCGTGCATACGCGTTTCATCTAAGAGCGGGACGTACAGCACGTCCTGCGCATTGATCTCGCGAATTCGCTCTAGCGCTGTGGAGGGGCTGATCCTTCCGGAGAGGATGTCGATGCGCATAGCGGCAGCATTATCAGGGCAAAACCCGGATAAATCCCCGGCGAGTGGCTGGTCTTCGGTGCAATTGAAAATATTGGCGGCCGAGAGCGAGGTTAAGGTGATGTCCTCCCAGGTCACCACCGCATCAACCTGTCCTTCAGGCAGCAGCTTAGAGGTAATGGTGGTAAGCCTATCGGTGGTGACCTCAGCGGGAATACCGTGGGCTCGGAGAATATCGTGGAGCGTATTTGCCGCAGCCAAAGCCGTCGGGTTAGTGGGATCGACGGCGAAGCGGATAGGCTTCTCGCTGGCGCGCTCGCGCAGGGCTGTCAGGTCCGCTTCCCCGAAGACCGGGTTATGCCCGACCTTCAGGTTGGATGCGCGGCCGGTGGCAAGCCGGGCTACCTGACCGGTATCGATAAGCGAGGCTAAACCCCGCCGAGCAGCCATATCTTCCAAGGCGCCCTGCTGGGTAGACATGTGCAAACGCAGCTGGCGTGGGCGAGTCACCGTCTTATCGCTCACGTGCCCCAGCAAACCAAGGGCCTCTTGGGAGGTTTGATCCGGGGTGAAATCCGCGAACCCAATCTGACCGGAGCGCAACATATTCAGCGCCTGGGTGCTATCGCGCACTTCGCGCAATTGGATGACATCGATGTGAGCGGGGTCAGCGCCCCAAAAGCGATCGTTGCGGTTAAGCGTGATGACCCCGCGGCTGCGGTCCACACTATCGACCAAGAAGCGGCCGGCCGAGGCGGGGATGTCATTGGCTAGTACCGAATCAAAATCGGAATTTTGCAGCAAATGGGAAGGAAGGAGCTGATTGAATAGCTGCTTCCAATCTTTGACTCGCTCGGCAAAGTCTGCGGTGACCACGCGCCCGCCCTCAGACGTAGTCACTGCGGAAATGGCGCGGTAGCCTGCCGGGTCCTTGACTCCTGCGGTCGTGGTCATCTGCTTCCACAAGTAGTTGAAATCTGCCCCCGAGATCGGGGTGCCATCGGACCACTGTGCGGGAGAGGCAATAACGTAGCGCACCCGCTGGGCCACCCCCTCCGGCGCGGTGACTTCCGCGGCAGATTCCAGGACGTCTGTATCCATGCGGCCCCAGTGAAAAGTCGACGGCAAAACCAGCTCGGCGATTTGTTCCACGAGCTCAGAGTTATTGGCCACCAGGTGTGGGTTGAGACCGGCACGAAGAGGATCAACGCCGATGGAAATGGTGGGACGCGAATTATCTTCCTCCGCGCGCGTCGGTTCATCTTCCGGCACCGCAGTGGTTGATTCCGCTTCTTGAGCGGTAGATTCTTGTTCCTCCGAGTCTTCTACCACCGGCGGTGGGCCAGGATTGGCCGAACATGCGCTGACAAACGCGAAACCGATAGCCATTGTGGGAGCAAGTGCACGGGCCTTGAGACTATTTTTCATCCCAGACTACTTTAGTACCTTCTTGCCGCCACACCGGGATTCTGCGCGCCGGTCTTCTTATTGGCTCGCTGCTGCACGAGACGGTGCACGTAGCGCCAAATACGTCATCCTTTTGAATATTCCCCACGAAATTAAGGGGGCCTATCCCCTACTCAAGTAGGACGCGCCCGAAATGAAACGCCGGGAGGTGTGCAACCGCATCAAAGAATTACCCAATCGTATTAAAGAATTAAAGCAACAGGTGAAATACGACAATGCCGCCTCCTCCGCTGTAAAAACTTTTGGCAGGAGAAGACGGCGTTTATCGCGGCGTTTGCGGTATCAACCGCAAACGCTACTTGGAACTGCAGGTTACTTCTTCATCTGCTTGGCGCGAGAAGCAGCCCGCTTGCGGTCGGTGGCAGAAAGTTCCAGCTTGCGCACGCGCAGCACGTCTGGGGCGACCTCGACACACTCGTCGTTGCCGCAGAATTCCAGCGCTTCTTCTAACGAGAGCGTGTGGGCTTTAGCTAGGGTGACCGTGGCATCTGCGGTGGCAGAGCGCATATTGGTCAGCTTCTTTTCCTTGGTGATGTTGATGTCAATATCTTCATCGCGGTTATTGGCTCCCACCACCATGCCTTCATAAGCCTCGGCGCCTGGCTCGACGAAGAAGTTGCCGCGATCAGCCAGCTGCATCAGTGCGTACTGGGTGATCTGGCCGGTGCGGTCAGCCACCAGGGAGCCGGTGGCGCGGGACTTGATTTCGCCGGCCCACACGTCGATGCCATCGGAGATGGAGTTGGCGATGCCGGCACCGCGAGTCTCGGTCATGAACTGAGTGCGGAAACCTATGAGGCCACGGGCGGGAATACGGAAAATCATGCGGACCCAATCACCCTCGCGTACGTCCATGGACTGCATCTGGCCCTTGCGAGAAGCTAGCAGCTGGGTAATGGCACCCTGGTGCTCCGATGGAGAGTCGATGGTGAGGATCTCATAGGGCTCATAAGTTTTGCCATCGATCTGCTGGGTAACCACCTGCGGTTTACCGATGGTCAGCTCGAAGCCCTCGCGACGCATGGATTCGATGAGCACTGACAGAGCCATCTCACCGCGGCCCTGGACTTCCCAGGTATCGGGGCGCTCGGTAGGCAGAACACGTAAGGAGACATTACCGATAAGCTCCTGTTCCAAGCGAGCCTTAACCATGCGGGCGGTCAGCTTGGTGCCGCCACCACGGCCTGCCATGGGCGAGGTGTTGACACCGATAGTCATAGAGATAGCTGGCTCGTCAACGGTGATGCGCGGCAAGGCCTCTGGGTTTTCCGGATCGGCGATGGTATCACCAATCATGACATCGGAAATACCGGAAATGGCAACGATATCGCCGGCGATGGCTTCTTCGGCCGGTTGGCGTTCGAAGCCGACGGTACGCAGCAACTCGGCTACCTTGACGGTCTTGGTGTGCTGGTTACCCTCATCGTCGTAGTGAATCCAAGCCACCTGCTGGCCCTTTTTGATGCGGCCGGCGTAGATGCGCAGCAGCGCGATACGGCCAAGGAAGTCGGAAGCATCGAGGTTGGTCACATGCGCCTGCAACGGGGCATCGACGGTTGCGGAAGGCTCGGGCAGGACATTGTAGATGACATCGAAAAGCGCCTGCAGGTCCTCGCCGTCAGGAATGTTGCCATCGCCAGGGTTCTCGGTGGAGGCAATACCGGCGCGGCCAGAGGCGTAAAGGACCGGGAGATCGAGAAGCTCTTCCGCAGCCGCTGCTGCTTCTTCGTCCTCGAGGCCCGCGGCGATTTCCAGCAGCAGATCCTGGGACTCGGTCACAACCTCGTCAATGCGGGCATCGGGGCGGTCGGTTTTGTTCACACAGATGATGACCGGCAGCTTTGCTTCTAGCGCCTTGGTCAGGACGAAGCGGGTCTGCGGGAGGGGGCCCTCGGAGGCATCGACAAGCAGCACGACACCATCCACCATGGAAATACCACGCTCGACCTCGCCGCCGAAGTCGGCGTGGCCCGGAGTATCGATGACATTAATGATGAGGTCTGCGCCGTCCTTGCCTAGACCCTGCCGGCGGATGGCGGTGTTCTTGGCCAAAATGGTAATGCCGCGCTCGCGCTCCTGATCGTTGGAGTCCATGACGCGGTCCGTGTGCTCACCGTGCTCGCCAAAGGCACCGGACTGCTCCAGCATGCCGTTAACCAACGTGGTCTTGCCATGGTCGACGTGCGCCACAATGGCAACATTACGGAACTCGGTATTACTCACTAGTTGGGTTCTCCTTCGCAGGATTTACAAGCGCTGGTGCGCAAGAAATGTTCATGAACGACGTCCTACGATACCCCCTAACAGGGCATAGTGCAGCATCGGGCAGCCAAGACGCGACCTATGCCACCTGTAACGCTTTGCTGGCCGGAAACGACCTAGTACTTGACACTTCCCAACGTATCGCTATCGTTATTAGAGTTATTTCTGGTCCTGATACCACTATTGGGCCGATACTGCTTTCCTCTACTATAGAACAAGGACCCGATACCGTGAGCAACGCCCAAAATTCCTGGCACTTAAGCGGGCGCACCGGCTATATCGCCGCTGCCACCGCCGCACTTATTGGCCTCGCCTCTCCCCTGGTCGCGCCCGCACAGGCCTTTGCCCCAGATCTCTCCTCGCTGGCACAGCAGTACATGCCTGCCAGCCCGTTGGATGAACTCGGCCGGCCCACCCCGGAGACCCAGGACCGTGTGCGCGCCTTTGCTGCACAGCCGTGGATTCCTGAAGACGCCCGCAATGCGATTCTTTCAAGCTTAACCTTCCTTGCTGGCACCGGCGAAGGTAATGGGGGCGTCGCCTTGCCTCAGGGGGATAACCCGCACTTCCGGCAATTTTATTGGCCCACCGTCTCCGCGCGCTGCATCGGCGGCACCGACGCCGCCACCGGCTCTGCCATCGCGGTTCCCGGTCCCACGCAGATTCCCGCCCCTGGCGCCGGCGAGGGCGAGACTGCTTTCCTCTTTACCGCCCTTGGCACCCCACCGGCAGCACCGGATCAAGGCGGAATGCACGTCCAGTGGTTCAATATCAATACCTTGCAAACCGGCATTACACCGCTGCACAATAACGGCATCAACCAAGATGGACCCACGACGCTCTCCGGCACCGGCCATACGGGCAAGGGCTTGGTTATCGCCATACTCTCCGGCTCGGTCAATACCACCGAAGCGCGCTGCGATTTCGCCCCTACCGTCGCCTTCCTAGACGCGAAGTAATGGCCGTTGATCTCCACCCAGTGAAGCAGGAGACTTTTAACACCGCAGACTTCACTAATACCGATCCCAAGGGCTACCTGCGCCACGTTGATACCTATACCGAAACTGACTTTGGTCTCTATATGGCCCGCGGCGCCAACCACCCACGGTTCGGTTACCTCGAGTCCTGGCTGCTACCAGGCCTTAACCTGCGCGCAAATATCTTCCACTTCCGCCCCGGCATTGAGGTGGAGCAGGACTTTTATATTGACGTAGCCAAAATCCAGCGCCAGGGCGACGAGTGGATCACCCGCGATCTTTACGTCGACCTGGTGACTACCACCGGCGAGCCCATCACCGTGCTCGACATCGACGAGCTCTCCGCAGCAACGTCAGCGGGCCTCATTTCCGCAGAAGAAGCCGAACTTGCTATCGACGCCACCTTAAACGCAGTCGAGGGCATTACTCGCCATGGCGACGATGCTATGGCCTGGCTCGCCCACCGCGGCATAGACTTGTTCTGGTCAGATGATATAACTTTAAGCCCCGAAGGATAAACCATGGCTGGTGGCCTTTTTGCCCTGCTTGACGATGTCTCCTTGATAGCCCGCGCCGCCGCCTCTAGCGTCGACGATGTGGCCGCCTTAGGTGGCAAGGCATCCATGAAGGCGATCGGTGTCGTCGTCGATGATGCCGCGGTGACCCCGCAGTACGTGCAGGGCATCAAACCGCAGCGCGAGTTGCCTATGATCTGGCGTATCACCAAGGGCTCGCTCATCAACAAGCTGGTTATCATCCTACCCATCGTAATGATCCTGTCGTGGATCGCACCGTGGGCGCTCACGCCCATCTTGATGTGTGGCGGAGCCTATTTGTGTTTCGAGGGCGCAGAAAAGATCCTTTCTTTCTTCCACTCCACCCCAAGCGATGCCACCGATACTGTCCAGCACAAGGGCCCTGAGGCCGAAGATAGCCTGGTGAAATCCGCCATTACCACCGACCTCATCCTGTCTGCTGAAATCATGGTGATTTCCTTAAATGAGGTGATCGATCAGCCCTTCTGGCTACGCCTCGGAGCGCTCATTGCTGTAGGCATCCTCTTAACCCTGGGCGTCTACGGTGCCGTGGGGCTACTGGTCAAGATGGATGACATCGGTCTGGCCTTAACCCAGCGCCGCGATGGCAAATCCCCGCTAGGCAATGCCTTGGTCAAGGGCATGCCCATCGTGCTAGATATCATCGGCGTCATCGGTACCGCCGCCATGCTGTGGGTAGGCGGGCATATCGTCACCACGGGCCTGCACGAATTCGGGGTAGACCAGCCGCATGGGCTTATCGAGGCCGCCACTGAACATTTCCACAATGGCGGGTTGAGCTGGCTTACCGAAACCGCCTTGTCCATGGTGTGTGGGCTTATCCTCGGCCTTATCATCGCTTGCATCGTCATGGCTGTTAAGGCCTCAACAGGCTCACCATCTGCCACCTCGGCGGCGCAGCACTAAAGATTTCATAAACTGCATGGACGATCCTGAAGCACTCATATTTGACTCCCCCGTTATTCTCACTTGCAGAGGCTAAGCCGCCGGCATAGGCTTTCGTATAATTTTTCTTGTGGCACAAAACACATCAAGATGCCGTTGTAATCACTAAGGGGGCTATGCGATATTTTAATTATGCTTAATAGTTCTTAATCCTTTCTGTATAGGCTGCTATGGCCGTAATTACGCCAGCGGGTGCGGCCAACGCTATCGAAGCAGAAACAGGCACCTCCACACAAGATCACTCCTTTCAAATCATCGAAGGAGGGGACGTCCAACACGTGGATCCGGCAGCATAGAATAATCGGATCCGGAAACTATATAGAGACGGAGAGCGTGCAATATGAGTCCCTTCGACCATTTACAACTGGAGGGTCGATTATCAAAACCGTAACGGCGGGAAGATTCAGCGCACGTTTGTTCATTGCTGATAGATTCCGTGGGGAACAGTGCCACCACATAGGCTAGGAAAATGAAAATCTTTTTTGGGATTGTCGAGCTGTCGGCCCTATTAATTACCTGCGTCGCATTTGCTATAGGGTTTAATGCAGTACACAATGCGCTCATGTATATCCACACAGGAGATGCATTGGACGAAGCAACACGGCTGCTTGAGCAAGCTCAACAGATGTTCATCGCAGTCGTGGTGTTTGGAAGCATTTTCTTAGTTTTGTTCTTAACTAGGCTCCTCAAATCAGCCAATCAAAAGGATATGTAACTTTTGCAGTAAGTAAGGATCTCTCGTAGGATGCTTCTCTTAAGTGAAGAGTCTTTCCATTTTAAAGGTCACTTTCCGGCTGCGACCTACGCACTGGGCTTGGGGCCGCAGCCATAAACGCGGGCCCTGGCTGGTGCTTTCCCGCCGCCAGCACCCCGCCGATGGAGGTGGACAGGCCCGAGAGCAGGACCAATCCAAAGGCGAAGGCGTGGGGTTGCCCACAAATCGTGGACAAAATCATGGTCTGTGACCAGTACCTAACTAAAATTCTCGGTCCTTAATGAGCAGGCGGGGTCTGGGCATCGTCTTCCGCGGTGCCAGATACGAACTCGCCATCCGCCACCGAAGGATCTTCATCCACGTAGCGGCCGGACTCGTAGTCGTAGCCGATGGCATGGCCTTCCTCATCGGTGCGCGCGTACCACTCAGTGACCTCGGCGGCGGTGGAATCAAATTCGCCACCGGTGGCGTAATCGGAATCTCCCGCGGTGGGCTCAACAGCCAGGGCAAAATTATCGCCGTAATCGCGTACGCCGTGGATGACCGCATTGGAGACAGCCTGGTGCTCGTAATAGTGACGGATGGAGGCTGGATCGTCTTGCAGTTCCTTCATGAGGGCAATGCACATCAACACGATGATGACGGCAAAGGGAAGCGCTGTAATGGTGATCAGGTTTTGCAGGCCTTGCAGAGCATTTTTACCGCCGGACATGAGGATGACCACGGCGATGCCTGCCATGCAGAGAACCCAAAAGACGGTCACCATGGGTTTTGGCTGTGGGTTGCCACGCTGGGTGAGCTGGGAATTGACCAGTGAAGCCGAGTCCGCAGTGGTGATGAAAAATACCACGAGCATGACAATGACCAGCGGGGCCATCCAATTCGATCCGGGGAAATGGCCTAGGACGTTGAAGAAAATGTCTTCGGCCGCCGGCAGGGAATCGATGGTGCCATCGGGAGCGATATCGCCATCGCTGCGCTGTAGCCAAATGGTGGTGCCACCCAAGATGGTGAATGCGGCGATGATGATGGCGGAAGGAATAAGCAGCACGCCGAGGATGAATTGGCGGATGGTGCGCCCACGGGAAATCTTGGCCACGAATACGCCAACGAACGGCGACCACGATACCCACCAGGCCCAGTAGAACGTGGTCCACGAGGACAGGAAGGACACCATTTCTTCACCCTCGCCCATATTGGCGGACAACATTTCGGGAGTGTTATCGAGGTACTCGACGATGACTGCGGGCATCATATTGGCTAGCAAGGCAGTTGGTCCGATAACGAAGAAGAAAATCGCGATGCCCAGCGCCAATACCAGGTTGATATTGGATAACCACCGCACGCCCTTAGCCAGACCAGACACGGCGGAAAAGATCGTACCAATGGAAAGCACAATGATGATTACTAAGGCCGCGGTATTGCCGGCGGTAGACCAGCCGCTGACGATTTCCACGCCGCGGCCGATCTGCAGCGCGCCAATGCCCAGGGTGGCCGCGGTACCAAAGAGCGTCGCGATGATCGCCAGGCCATCGATAATGCGCGCCGGTGTGGAATCGGTGGAGCGGTTGCCAAATAGCGGCATCAAGATGGAGCTCATCAGGGGTACGCGGCCGCGCCGGAAGGACACATAGGCCACGCACAGTCCGACGATGGCGTAGATTGCCCACGCATTAAGACCCCAGTGCATGGCCGATTGGGCCAGCGCGCCAAGCACCGCTTCATCGCTGGCGGCTTCATAGGCACCAGGGCGCGGCGAGAGGTAGTGAGTAAGCGGTTCATAGGGGCCAAAGAAGATAAGTCCAATGCCGATACCTGCGCCAAAGAGCATGGCGGCCCAGCTAATCGTGGAAAACTCTGGCTTTTCACCATCCACACCAAGCGGGATTTTCCCGTATTTGGAAAAGGCCAGAATCAGCAGCAAGAACATGAGGAAGGTTGCCAGGGTAGTAAAGACCCAACCTAAGTTGCGCATGACCCAGTCCAAGGCCGTGGAGGAGGTATTAAAAACCTGTTCGGGGGCAAGCACACCCCAGACCACGAAGGCGATAACGAAACCGCCGACGACGCCCAGAATGGTCTTATCCACGCTGTATTTAACTTTTTGCTCCTCAATCGACACGCCAGGAACCAAAGCAGGGTGAATATTGTGCGGGTACATGATGTCGTGCAGAACGCGCTTGGCACCGCGCACGCGCTTTTGGTTTTCTTCCGTGTTATTGACGTTCTGCAGTCCACTCGTGGTTCCGATAGTGGGCCGGGGCGATGAATTAGATGGCAAAGCCCTACTCCTATCTCCTTCTTCACTATTCAAATTCTGGGCATCATTGATACGTTAACGAACATTGCCCAAAACCACCGCCTAAGCGATGTTTTACCCCCACATGCGTAAAATGAAACTCGTACGTTAAGTCCGCTTTAAAGCTTTGGAGCTGCTGTCATCATATGGTGCCCTACCCCCTTGCTACCAGCTACTTCGGCGTCGAACACGTCGCAATTTTAGAACATGCCATCTCCGGCACGGTGCTCAGCATTCCTGGCGTGGGTAGTCAGCCTACTCTTATCGATGTCTCCCTAGAGCCCGATACCTACTCCAACGGCTGGCGGGTGCGTTCAGATTTTGGTTTCATCGGGTTTCTCGACGAGGTAGAAGCAGCCGCATACCCTGACCTGCACCGGTTAAAGACCTCGCAGGCCGCCCCGCACACGATGGCCACAGTCGGCATTGTAGATGGCGAACTCGAGGTTGCTGTCTCCCTCGGTCTGTGGCCGTGGATGGTGCCAGTCAACGACCAGCCGGCCGAATCGGTGCTGCTCGCCGGCGGCCACGGTGCAGTGGTTGATAGTGCGGCGGGAGACCTGACCGATTCCCAGCTAACCCACCTTGATACGCAGCAATTCTTTGTCACACTCAAGGTCATCGATGATGCCGTCGTGGCCTCGTGTGGCGATACTGTGCTCGGTCCGTGCGGCGCGTTGAGCCAGTTGCCGGGTCTGCGCGCCGCGTATGCGGCGGCGCAAGAAGCCGGTACTGTATTGGCCGCCCGTGCCTATAGCGGTGGCGGGATGATCGCTGTGGATATACCTGCGGTGGATGCCACAGATGCCGAATTATTCTCCCCGGCGGTGCCACACTTGCGGGTATCGTCTGCCCGCACCGCGCTTCCCGGTGCCACCACATCCCGCCGGGCCACCCCAGCCCCGCCCGAGTACTGGGAGTTCGCGCTGGAGTCCGCCGACATTGCCGGCGATCTTCCCACTGGTTCCCGGCGCCCAGTCAGCCCGAGTGCCAACAAGGATTTGGGCTCCGCCGAAGCGTCGCCCGCAACGCCCAGCGCTACCCCGGAAGACGGTGCTACCCCAAGGGACGGTGCTACCCCAGAGAACGACGCTGCCCAAGGGGACAGCACCAAGGAAGACAAAGAAGGACCGACTACCCCACCTGCGCCTCGTAACCGCGATGAGGGTGAGGCTGCGGCACCGCCTGCTAGCAGCGGCTTGGCCGACTTGGTCTCGTCGATGCCGGGCTCACAGAATCTGAGCTGGCGGGCGCTTCCCGTGGCTGAGGAACCGGGCCGTTTTTCTTCCCAGTCTGCCCGGGTGCGTGCCCGGCGCGTGGCACGTGAGCAGTCCCGCCCGCGCGGCGGAAATCACCGCAAATAAGTCAGCCGGACTTGCTCAGCGCAGCGTGCGCGTGCCGCCCTCGCCGCGGCGGGTAATACCGTGGGCATCGAGATATTCCAAGAGCGGGATGGCTACCCTGCGGGTGGTCCCTAGCGCTTGCCGGGCGGCAGACAAGGTAAAGGGCTGATCGAGTCGCGCTAGGTGCTCCCGCGCTTTGTGCGGCGCGTCCGGTAGGACAATGATGCCGTCTTTCAGGCGCAGCAGGCGCCCGGCGCGTTCAGCGGCGGCCAATTCTTTACCTTTAAGTCCCAGCTCTTTTAGTTCGTGGGCCGCCGGTGCCGCGAAGGGATCTTTTTCTAAAGTGCGCTCGACCTTTGCCACGGCGGGCTCGGCGGCACCAAGGTCCACGGTATGGCCCGGCAAATGTGTAAGACCTGCCGATTCTTCCGCGTGCGCGGCAGCCACCGCCACGGGCAGTAGGCCCTCTTCCTTCAGGCCCAAGGTATTGAGAGCCGCTTTGCGCGGCATGCCTCGTGCAAGCGGGTTCGCCGCAGCATGCTCCTGCAGCGCGGTAGTCAGGGTCTCCTTCCAGCGCGTTACCTGGCGGGCGGCAATCCACCACTGGTGGAAGCTAATGATGCCTGGCGGGGTGGCGTCGGTGGAATAACCATCAATCTCTAAATCCGCGCGCCGGGCATAACCCTCGCGCTGCAGGTAGTAGGACGGATTGCGGAAAGAGGTCAGCTCCGCCAATGCCTCGGCCCGCTTGCGGGCAGCGCCACGGCGGCTTAGCTCCGGCGGGCGCACATCGATGACCTCCGCTCCGGCGCTAACATGTAGGCCACCGGGGCTGCGGAGGACCAGGCGGTCTAAGATAACCAGCGGCAACCT
This sequence comes from Corynebacterium macginleyi, assembly GCF_003688935.1. Lineage (GTDB taxonomy): Bacteria > Actinomycetota > Actinomycetes > Mycobacteriales > Mycobacteriaceae > Corynebacterium > Corynebacterium macginleyi. The sequence continues at coordinate 131,339 of NZ_REGE01000003.1, forward strand.
GCGCGATAAGCGCAAGCGGGCGAAGTCCGCAGATAGCGGCCGCAGGTGCGCTTCTACCCTGGCGGTACCGCAGTGAATCACGAGGTTATCGGGCAGTTCATCAAGCGCGGTGCCAAAGGTGCGGTGGACGTCTACCACATCGATACCGCGCCATGCATCAGGTGTAAGTAGCAGGTCACCGCGGTGGATATCGGCGGCATCGACCCCGCGGAGGTTGACTGCGGCACGTGTTACGGGGCCCAAGGATTCCCGCGCGGTATTTTCGCTGTGCAGGCCACGGATTTCGACGGGCTTATCCCCTGCCACAGTAGAAATCACTAGGTTATCGCCGGTGCGCAGCGCCCCGGCGCTAAGTGTCCCGGTCACGACGGTTCCCGCGCCCTTGACGCTAAAGCAGCGATCGATCCACAGCCGCACCGGGGCATCTATCGCGGGTACGGGCACGCGGGCGAGCAATTCATCGAGCGCCGCTCCCAGTTCCGCCAGGCCCTCGCCGGTGTGGGAGGAGACGGGGATGATGGGGGCATCGGCAAGCGGCGTGGCAGAAAAATGTGTGCGCACCTCGGCGGCAACCTCCGCGCGGCGCGTTTCATCGGCGCGGTCGCTGCGGGTCAGGGCGATAATCCCGTGCTCAATGCCCAGCGCGTGCAGCGCATCGCGGTGGTCGGTGGATTGGGCCTGCCAGCCCTCATCCGCGGCAACCACGAAGAGCACCACGGAGGCTGGGCCCACCCCGGCGAGCATATTGCCAAAGAACTTTTCATGGCCGGGGACATCGACAAACGCCACGTCCGCACCAGAGGGTAGCGCCGTCCAGACAAAGCCCAGGTCAATGGTGAGCCCACGGCGCTTTTCCTCGGCCCACCTATCCGGATCCATATCCGTTAAGGCGCGCACCAGGCTGGACTTGCCATGATCGACATGTCCGGCGGTCGCGATAACGTACACCTACATCACCGCCCGGATAGCCGCGATGAGCACCTCGTCCTGGTCCTCGGGCACGCAGCGCACGTCAATAAGGCAGCGGCCCTGGTGCTGGCGCGCCACCACCGGCGGGCTGTGCTGACGCAGCTTTGGTGCAAGTTCCTCCGGCAGGGATACAGCAACACCAGGCAGTGGGTACTCGGGGGCTCCTCCCCCGCCCACTCGGCCGGCGTGGTCGACTACGTCGCCACCCACCGCGACGGCGATCGCCTCGGTGCGCTCGCGGTGGCGCGCCGGGTCTATGTGGAGGGCCCGATTAACCGCATTCGCAGGCGTCGTGATGGCGGCCTCCAAGGCGTTGAGCCGCAGTTTATCTATGCGCACCGCTCTCGCCAACGGGTGCTTTTTCACCGCCGCAATCGCCTCCTTGGTACCCAACAAAATGCCAGCTTGCGGCCCACCCAAGAGCTTATCGCCCGAGGCGATGACAATATCTGCCCCCGCTTGCAGCTGCGCGTGAATATCGGGCTCGTCTGGCAGCACCGGATCGTGGGTAAGCAAACCCGAGCCGAGATCCACAATGAGGTTCGTGCCTTGTTTCTTCGCCAGCTGTGCCAGCTCACCCACGCCCACAGAGGAGCTAAACCCCTCAATCCGAAAATTGGACGGGTGCACCTTCACAATCGCCCCGGTCTCCTCCCCCAGCGCGGCTTCATAATCGTGCAGGTGCGTCCGGTTCGTCGCGCCCACCTCGCGCAGGCGCGTCGCGGTAGATTCAATAAGCTCCGGCAGGCGGAAACCCGCGCCGATCTCGATGAGCTCGCCGCGCGAAATGATGACCTCCTTACCCGGGGCCAGCGCGGCCGTGGCTAGCAATAAGGCCGCCGCGCCATTATTGACCACCAGCGCATCTTCCGCGCCGGGGCACGCCGCCAATAGCGCCTGGGTGGCACCGGCACCACGCCGAGATGAGCGCCGCCCGGTATCTAAATCCATTTCCACATCGGTATATCCGGCCGCGTCCTGCAACGCGTCGATCGCGGCCGCGGGCAGTGGGGCACGGCCTAAGTTCGTATGTATGATCACACCCGTAGCGTTGATAACCGGGTGCAGGGAATGGGTACTGTGCCGCGCCAAGCGCCGCGCTATTTCTTGCTCCACGCCGGCAACCGGGACGTCCCCGCGTCGGGCCGCGGCCAACACGCCGGTAAGCGTGGCGCGGATGGCGTGTTCAGCGATTGTCTCTCGCGCGCTTTCTACCGCGTATAGGCGCAAAAGCTCATCCATGCGGGGTAAATTCCGGCGGGGATCACGGGCATTATTCGCGGGGCGACCAACAGGTTGGCTCGGCACTCGTTTTCCTCCTTGCGCGCGTATGGCGGAGACGGACAGGAATCGAACCTGCCAGACCGAGATGCTCGGCCTCACCGGTTTTGAAGACCGGGACGCCCACCAGGACGCGGACGCCTCCGCCTGGCTATTTTACAGGTCTCCCGCGTACTCCATCGCCGCCACCCCACCACTTTCTGGCGGGTAAAATGACCAGCATGTCAGAGCAGATTGATCTCACCTCTTTCGCAGCCGGAGGCGGATGCGCCTGCAAAATTCCCGCCGGGCAATTGGAATCGGCAGTAAAAGGGCTCATCGGCAAGGCCGATCCCAATGTCCTGGTCGGCCTCGACGATGGCGATGATGCCGCAGCGGTTAAGATCGACAACGGCCTCGCTGTGATTTCCACCGCAGACTTTTTCACCCCCATGGTCAATGATCCGTATACCTGGGGCCAGATTGCCGCGGCCAATGCGCTCTCTGATGTCTACGCCATGGGTGGCACCCCCATTACCGCCATCAACCTCGTGGGCTGGCCCAATGAGAAGCTCGGCCTTGATGTCCTGCGCGAGGTGCTGCGCGGCGGCATGGATAAGGCCACCGAGGCGGGCATTTCCATTACCGGCGGCCATTCCATTACCGCCCCGGAACCGTTGTACGGTATGGCGGCGACGGGCATCGTTGATCCCGAAAAAATCATGCGCAACGATGCCGCGGAGGCCGGCCTGCCCATTACGCTGACCAAGCCCATCGGCGTGGGCATTTTAAATAATAAGCACAAGGCCACCGGCGAGGTATCCCAGGCCGCCATCGATTCCATGACCGCGCTCAACCGCCAGGCCGCCCAGGATGCGGTTGCCGCCGGTGCGCGCGCAGCCACCGACGTCACCGGTTTTGGGCTACTGGGCCACCTATACAAGATGTGCCGCGCCTCAGGCGTATCGGCTGAGCTGGACTTTTCTGCGGTGCCCACCGTGGACGGCGCCACGGATGCCCTTGCGGAAGGCTTCATCCCGGGAGGCTCGCGCCGCAACCTGGATTGGGTGCGCCCGCGCCTGCAGCCCTCCTCCCTTTCGGAGGGAGAGCTGGTGCTGCTTGCCGATGCCCAAACCTCCGGCGGTCTCCTCATCATTGGCGAGGTCCCTGGCTACCCGGTCATCGGTCGCACGACGCCGCTTTCTAACGATTCCTATATCACCATTTACTAAGATGAATCACCGCATTTTTAGCCTGCCCCTTGCCATCCTCGCCCTCGGCGCGGGTCTAGTCGCCTGCGCTGACGGGACTACCAACCGCGGCTGCTCACCCATCGAATTATCGGAACTGCGCACGTCCCTGCCGGACACCCTGATCGGCGCTAACCAGGATCCCATTTCCAGCAGCGATGAAGATGACTCCTTTTCCGTGCTCTATGGCGGCGATTCGCCGGAAAAGATAAGCGTGCTGGGCACGAAATACGAGTCCGATAATGAGGCCGTGTGCCCCGCTGACCCAGATGCGGCAGCGGAGCGTTACTTGGAGCTGGTCGAAGAGGACATCGACAAGCAAAATGCCGCTCAGGGGCGCGCTGGAAATAAGTACCAGCCATTCGATTTCACCGCAGCGGACCGGCATTTCTATTGTTCTGCCTGGGAGGTTGAGGGTACCATCTCGACTACCTGCGTGACCACGGTGCATGACGCGGCAGTCAACTACTACCTCCACCGCGATTCCGAGTCCTTGGAGGCGGAGCAATCGCGCATGCAGGATATTGGCGAAGAACTTGCAGGTTCCTTTACCAACCTCGATTAGGGTGAGCTAGCCACACACTAACCTGCACTGAGCACGTCAGTAGCAAGCCCTTGCTCGCGCCGACGCCGCTCCGCGCGGCGTTTTTGCGGACCCATTGTGGTTGCCGGGTTCTTGACCGCCTCCAAGCCCGCGTTGAGCACACCGAAGCGCGTACACGCGGATCCGGCAAGCAATGCAAGGCCCGCGGCCACCGACACGGCACGCGACTTTGTCACCGCCGCTACCGCGCTGCCCACGCCGCCAGCTGCAATCAAGTATTCCGAGGCACGCATGAGTTTACCTGGTGATCCGTGGTGCAATTCCGCGCGTGGCTCCGGCTCCATATTATTTTCCAGCACCTTCGTCGCCGCGATATCGCTGACCGCAGCTGCCATGCCCAAGGCACGGGCGGGCCCGGTGTAGTGCACCGGGGTAGTTATCATCGCCATACCGGAGGCCGCTGCCGAGGCCGAGGATACAAAAACATAGGGCAGGTGCCGCTTCATGTCGTTCCAAACCGGGTTGGAGGTATTAGACAGCAATACCGCCGTGTATCCAGCCAGCGGGCCACCGAGCACACCGGTTACCACCCCAGCAGGGGTAGCGGCCTTGCCCAGGCTCGCGCGCAACCATTTCGGAAGCGGCAACCTCCGCTTAGTCGCTTCATCCACCTCTGCGGCTGCCGGAATCGCTGCCGCAGTGGAAAAACCGGCCAGCAGCCACGAGCCGAGCGACATCGGCGAGGTCACTTTGAAAACGCGGAACATATTCAATGCGCGCTCTGGTCGGCCCAGATCCAAAATCAAAAAGACCGAACCGGCGGCCGCTGCGCCAAAGGCCGCAACCCGTGTAGTCCTGCGCAATGGCGCGTTGCCTGCTGCATGTGCACTGCTGGCCAGAAGGCCCGATCCGCCGGCAATGCCGCCCAAGAAGAGATACCCACCGATGGGCCACTCCCACGGCGGGGCCTTAACCACGGGCCTGCCATAGTAAGAAGAAAACTCGAAGTCTTCTGCCATCCGTTCTTCTTTTAAGCCGTCCTGCGCACCCGCTCCCGGGCGCTTGCGCTTCTTCTTGCGCTTTGGCCCATCGAAATTGCGGTAGCGATTCCGTCGCTCCGGCTGCGGGGGCCGGTACTCATCGAAGCCGCTCATCTGCGCCCTCCAATCACAAAGGAACCCGCCACGGCCAGCACCATCGCCCCAATGGCTTTGGCCGCTGTTTTATACATGCCGGGCAAATCCGCGGTGGGCACGCGCGGATCCGGTGGCAGGCCATAGACCTCTGGCGAATCCAGTAATAAGAAAATCGAGCCGGTTCCTCCCACGCCATCGTTGTCATTCGCGCCATAGAGTCGCGCCTCCGTTATGCCCTGTTCGTGTAGGACACGCACGCGGTCCTTCGCTGCGGCCAGCATGTCCTCGTAGGTGCCGAACTGGATGGAATCGGTGGGACATGTCTTGGAACACGCCGGCTGCTCACCCTGTTTCAGGCGGTCATAACACATGGTGCACTTCTGGGCCACACCCACGTTCTTAATCGGCATCGCCTCGCCAGGGGTGTGGTCGGTCCCTTGGGGATTGCGATGCTTGAGCTTTTTGAGCACATTGATGCCGGCGTGTGAATAATTCTGATGCTCCACCGTCGCGGTTTTGTCGTATTTCAATGACACCCCGCCATCATCGCGGCGTTCGATGACTCCAAAGGGGCAACCCGCTACGCACGTTCCGCAGCCATTGCACACGTCATCCTGTACTACCACGGTGCCAAATTCGGTGCGGAAGAGCGCACCCGTTGGGCACACGTCCAAACACCCTGCATGGGTGCAGTGCTTGCAGACGTCCGAGGACATTAACCAACGGAACGTATCCGTATCCGGCGCAGTGGTATTGACTTCGTCCCGCTTTTCACCGATGGTAGGCATGCCTAGGGAAATTAGTTGCTTTCCCTCTTCGCGCGCCTTTTCGATGCGGTCATTGTTTTGTTCCACAAAGGCCACGTGGCGCCACGTATTGGCACCTAAGGCTTCGGTGTTGTCATAAGAATCACCGGTGACACCGTATCCCTCTACCGGGTTGCGGTTCCACTCCTTGCACGCCACCTCGCAGGCCTTGCAGCCGATGCACACGGAGGTATCGGTGAAAAAAGCCATGCGGCGGTAGGAATCATAGCCGTGCCGAGCTGCGTCCTCGGTCAGTAGATTAGACATTTACTTACCTTCTTCGCCCTCACTTGCAGTCCCGTCGTCACCACTACCTGCCCCAGACTGACCCCGTCTTTCGGGCTGTAGGTTATAGGTAAATGAGTCCGGAAACGACAACAAATCGTTGCCGGAATCCACGCTTAAGTGCGCCCGCTCCTGATACTGCTTGAGCAGCTTCAAGCGGCCTTCTCCCCTCGGCCGACGTCCGGGTTGAATATCACAGGCACCAATCTTTGAGTTCTGAATGAACACATTTGGTTCGAGCGTCAGACCCAAGAGATCGTTAGCGCCGTCACCGGCCACAGCAGTCGTCTCAGACTCGCCGTAGTGGAAGGGCAGGCCAATCTGGTGGAACTCTTCCCCGTTAATCGTGAGCATCTGCATGCGATCGGTGACCAAAACCTGCGCCTCAATTACACCGCGCGGCGAGATAATCGTCGCCCACTCGCCATTTTCCAGGCCACGCTTTGCAGCCAAGTCCTTATCCACCTCACAGAATAGGCCCGGCTGCAGCTCCGCCAAAAAAGGCAGGCGGCGCGACATGGCACCCGAGGTATACATCTCCGTTAGGCGATAGGTAGAAAATACGAACGGGAAAACCTCGGCACCGGGCATGCCCGGTTCTGGGCGCTGGAGGTTATCCGGGCGCTTGATGGTCAGACGCGTCGGTGATTGCTGCTGCTTATACAGCACATTAGTCACCGGAGATTCCTGCGGCTCATAGTGGGTGGGCAAGGGGCCATCGGAAAGCCCGGAAGGCGCAAAGAGCCAACCGCGACCGTCCGCCTGCATAATGAAGGCGTCCGTGCCGTCGAGGGCATCCGGACCGACGGCATCTGCAGGTGCCCTGTAGTCCGGCGACTTCGTCACCGGGAAGTCAGGAACGTCATCGCCTACCCATGTGCCCTGAGCATCGTCCCACCAAACGTACTTCTTGCGCTCGGACCACGGGGTACCATCCGGCTTGGCCGATGCACGGTTGTACAAAATGCGGCGGTTAGCAGGCCAGACCCAGCCCCACTCGGGTGCGACCTCGTTCTGCTCCGACCCTGGGACCTTGCGCGCGGATTGGTTAACGCCATCCTTGTACACGCCGGTGTAGATCCAGCAGCCGCCGGAAGTAGTTCCGTCATTTTTCATCTCCACGAAGGCGGGCAATAGTTCGCCCTTCTTGGGCCCATCCAGGTAGTAGCCATTGATCTCTTTGAGGATGTCCTCCGAGTTCGGCTCTCCTTCCTCATTTTCCACGTAATCCCACGTCACCTTCTGGAGCGGGAGATCACGCGGATCAGTGGAATCACCGAGGCGTTCCTTGAGTTTCTTTCCCAACTGGTAAAAGAACCATAACTCGCTCCTGGCATCACCTGGCGGCGGTGCCGCCTGGAAACGCCACTGCAGCATGCGCTGGGTTTGGGTAAAGGTACCGGCTTTTTCCACGTGAGTGGCTGCGGGCATTAAGAAGACCTCGGTTTCGATATCTTCCGTCTTGAGCTCGCCGTTTTTAATCTCCGGCGCGTCCTTCCAGAACGAAGCGGTTTCGATTTCCTGGAAATCGCGCACAACCAGCCACTTTAGCGATGCCAAACCGCGGCGCTGCATTCCGCCATTAGACTGCGCTACCGCCGGGTTTTGACCGAAGACGAAATATCCATCTACCTGACCATTAAGCATCGCTTGCAGGGTTTCATACGTAGAATGCGCACCGGAAATGCGCGGCATGAGATCATAGCCCCAATTATTTTCATCGTTCGCCGCATCTCCCCAGTAGGACTTCATCAAGGATACGGCGTAATTCTCACCAATCTGCCAGAAACCCTTTTGGGACTCATCACGAATCTGATCCACAAATTCAGACCACGTCTGCTTCTCTACACTCGGCATGGGCAGGTAGCCGGGCAGGGAGTGAAACAGCGTCGGGATATCGGTGGAGCCCTGAATAGAAGCATGTCCACGCAAAGCCATGATTCCGGCCCCCGGCCGGCCTACATTGCCCATCAAAAGCTGCAAAATGGCGGCGGTACGGATAAACTGCGCTCCCAAGGTGTGCTGGGTAAAGCCCAATGCATAAGCAAAACACGTGGTGTGTTCCGGATCGGAATTCTGCGCAATCGAATCCGCCAAGTAGTAGAAGTCTTCCTGCGAGATGCCGCAGGTTTCTTCTACTAGCTGTGGGGTATAGCGCGCATAGTGGCGCTTGAGAATCTGAAATACCGAATTCGGATGCTGCAAAGTGTCATCGCGCTCGACATTCCAAGAAGAACCTCCGGGCTTTTGCACGTACTGCCACGAATCAGTCACGTACGTGCCCGTTTCCGGGTTATAGCCAGAAAACAGTCCGTCCAGTTCCTCGGTGTCCTGATAATCCGCAGAGATGATCATCGGCGCGTTAGTGTACGCAACGACATAATCCCGGAAATACAACTCATTGTGGAGCATGTAATTAATGACCGCGCCCAGCAGCACTACGTCGGTACCGCCGCGAATACCAATGTGACGGTTGGCGAACGAAGAGGTACGCGTATACCGCGGGTCCACATGAATGATGCGGGCACCACGCTTTTTGGCTTCTACGACCCACTGGAATCCCACCGGGTGACACTCGGCCATATTCGACCCCTCGATGACGATGCAATCAGCGTTCGCCATATCTTGCAGCGGTTGGGTGGCGCCGCCGCGACCAAACGATGTTCCTAAACTAGGAACTGTGGCGGAGTGTCATATGCGCGCCTGATTTTCGAGCTGCACCGCACCGGCGGCGGTAAACAACTTCTTGATGAGGTAGTTTTCTTCGTTATCCAAGGTCGCGCCGCCAAGGCCAGCCACACCCATGGTGCGATTCAACGGCCGCCCTGAATCATCGGTGTCTTGCCAACCATTCCGGCGCGCTTCCACGAAGCGATCCGCGATCATGTCCATCGCGGTGTCTTCATCCAGCTCCTGCCACTCGGTGGAGTGTGGTGCGCGGTATTTAATCTTGGTCAAACGCGTTGCGGAGTTGACCAACTGCTCCGATGCCGAGCCTTTGGGGCACAACCGCCCGCGCGAAATTGGCGAGTCCGGATCGCCTTCAATCTGAATTACCCGGTCATCTTTGACATAGACGCGCTGGGCGCAACCAACGGCGCAATACGGGCACACGGACTGCACCACGCGGTCAGCATCCACTGTGCGCCCGTGCGTCTCCTTGCTCTTGGTTGATTGTGCATTGATATCCCTGCCAAACAGATCGCCACGACGCAGCTGGCGTACCACAGGCCAGTTGAGAGGACTTAAGCGAGACATAACTTTAAATCTATCTTTGGGCAAAAAATATCTCTAGCAAGGTGACCCTAAGCATTTTTTGCCACTGCGCTAATCGCACATTCCACGCCCCTCACGACATCCGCGAGCTCCAGCATCGGGCTGTTTTCCTTGGCCTGCTCCTTAATAAACGGCACATGAATAAAGCCCGCCTTAACCTGCGTATCTTTGAAATGGTGCAGCAGGCCGTAGAGCAGTTGGTTACACACAAACGTTCCCGCAGTAGTCGAAACCCGCGCTGGAAGCTCGGCATCCTGAATCGCTGCGACCATTGCCTTAACCGGCAGGGTGGAAAAGTACGCGGCTGGGCCACCGTCAACCACTGGTTTGTCGCTTGGCTGATTGCCTTCGTTATCCGGAATAGAAGCGTCCGCCAAGTTAATACCTATCCACTCCGGAGTGATGTGGCTCCGCCCACCAGCTTGCCCCAGGCTAACCACCGCGTCCACATCTTCTTTCTCAGCCACTGCAACTGCTTGCTTCAGTGCTTCACCGAACACAGTCGGCAGCAGGTGCTTAATTAGCTGTGCACCGCCGATGTGATCCGGCAGCCGATCCAATGCGCGTTCCGTAGGGTTAATTTCTTCGCCGCCAAAGGCATCAAAAGCCGTTACCAGAATCTTCATTATTCCAGTATGGCAGCTGACCGTGCTCCGTTGTTATGAGTTCACGCTGTTGTCTTAGTTTCCTCATAATCGCCCACCGCCCTTTCGCGCTCACCGGACTGGTAGCACCGGCGGGAATGACACGCGCGGTGAGCGCGAAGGGTGGGGTTGGCGGGTGAGGTTGGCGGATGGGCTGAAGGTGAAAACGTCAACGGCAGTCACAGTGCAGTCCCCTCCGCCGGTCGTAGCAGTAACGGATCTAGAGGCGAGACCCTATTTCTTTGCGGTTTGACGCGGGGGATAAAGTGAGACTAGTCGAATTTGAACAGAACCGTACTTAATAAATAGTCAGACCAGTTCATTTTATTAATAAAGGACATTCTATGGCACAAAAAATTTCCTCTCGCCCCAAGCTGCCTCGTTGGGCTACAGGGTTTGGCGCGCAAGTCATTGCGGGCCTTATCATCGGCCTCATCCTAGGACTGATTGCATCTGGGATGGATACTGATCCAGATAATCCAGGGTGGCTGACCAACCTTCTTAGCGGTATCGGTGACGCTTACGTCCAGCTACTAAAAGTCATGGTTCCGCCGCTTATCTTCGCCGCAGTAGTCACTTCGGTGGCCAACCTACGCAAGGTCGCGAATGCCGCATCCCTAGCAATTTCTACGTTGGTGTGGTTCGCCATTACAGCGTTCTTCTCCGTCATCGTGGGTATCGTCGTCGCTTTAGTCATGAAGCCCGGCGCGGGCACGAGCGTCGATGCCTCCACCGCAGACGATCCGTCTCACGTTGGCTCCTGGACTGCCTTCTTCGATCAGCTGTTGCCGCAAAACTTCATTGGTCTTAAGGCTTCTGCCAGCGATGGCGACATATCCCTTAACTTCGGTGCACTCCAGCTACTGGTTATCTCTTTGGCTATAGGTATTGCAGCTGTACAGACCGGGAAGTCTGCCACTCCCTTCCTGCAGTTTACGGAATCCTTCCTCAAGGTTATTCAGAAAGTCCTGTGGTGGATCATTCGCCTAGCGCCGATTGGTACTGCAGCGCTCATCGCTAAGGCCGTTGCTACCTACGGCTGGGATGCTCTTGGCTCTCTCGGAAAATTCGTATTGGTAATGTATGTCGGCTTGGCAATCGTCTTTGCCGTGATCTACCCGGCAGTGCTGAAATTCAACAATATTTCGGTCACGGGCTTCTACAAACGAATCTGGCCTGTAACGTCCTTGGGCTTTGTCACCCGTTCTTCCATGGGTGTCATGCCCGCAACGCAACGTTTTAGCGAACGTGCCTTGGGCGTGCCCTCCGAGTATGCATCCTTTGCAGTGCCACTCGGCGCCACCACTAAGATGGATGGCTGTGCCTCCGTCTACCCTGCTGTTGCTGCAATCTTCGTTGCCCAATTCTATGGTGTGGACCTAGACTTCACTCAGTACCTGCTCATCATTTTCGTCTCCGTCATTGGTTCTGCGGCTACTGCAGGTACCACTGGCGCGACGGTCATGCTCACGCTAACCCTGTCAACATTAGGTCTTCCGTTGGCCGGCGTCGGCTTACTGCTAGCCATTGAGCCCATCATTGATATGGGCCGCACGGCGCTCAACGTCACGGGTCAGGCATTGTGCGCGACGGTCGTCGCCAAGCGCGCAGGCATCCAGAACAAAGAGGTATGGGATGAAGCCGAAAACGGCGTCAAACAGATCATGGAAGAAAACGCCGACGAGGAAGTAAGCCTCAAGGCTTAAAGAAATGTGAATAAACGCTCAGGGCACAGCGCCCTGGGCCTTTATTTATTGCCGAAATGGAAGTGGGCGGCGATGCTCGACACCGGCCGGCTCCACGTGGATAAATACGCTGCATCCGGCGAAAAGCTCGTCGAGGGCGACTTCTACGTCATCAGCAATCTCGTGGGAGTACAACACGCTCCAGTCTGCCGGTACCTCCATGGTCAGGTAGACCATTCTTTGCCGGCCCCAGGCTACCGTGCGTCGGTCCGTGAAGGTCACAGACTTTTCTGTCTCCAGTTCAGCTAAAAGATTCCAAATTTGATCCTGTTCTTCCGGGGGAAGAGCCTCAGACAGCAGGCTACTAACGGACTCGCGCAAAATCTGGAAACCCGTCCACAAAATATTGATGCCAACAGCTAAGGCGACGAGCGCATCGAGCCACAGCCAGCGCGTAAGATACACCGCCGCCATGCCAACGAGTACGCCCGATGAGGTCCACACATCCGTGATCAGGTGATGCCCATCCGCGGTCAGCGTCGCCGACCGGTAGCGCTTGCCCGCCTTAATTAAGGCCAATCCCACAGCCAAATTGAGTAGCGCGGACAATAGGGACAGTATAAGACCCCAACTGCCCTGTTCAACGGGCTGGGGAGTAAAAAGGCGCTGAATTGCGGTGTAGATGATGGCCCCTGCGGCGAGAAAGATCATCGCCCCCTCAACTAATGCGGAAATATACTCCGCCTTGCCGTGCCCAAAGTGGTGGTTGTGATCGGCAGGCTTTGCGGAAATGCGCAAAGCGCAATAACCCGCGATGGCCGCTACGAGGTTCACGAGGGACTCAATGGCATCAGAGAAGAAGCCAGCCGATCCGGTCAGCCACGCCGCTAAAGATTTTAAGACAATCGTCACGACCGCAGCAGCCATGGACAACATCATAAAACGCTCTAAAATGCGCTGCTCGTATTTAATAGAAGACAAGGTCTACTTACTCTCCCCTTCGGCAACCAAAATCAGTCCGAAGGTCTCGTTCGCATCGAATGCATCAATGCTGAATGGCCGGGCTTTGAGGCCAGTATGTCGACCAGTCATCGTGGCGCGTATAAACACCGTAGGAACTACTCCCCTTCTGGGTTGATAGGTTAGCAGACGGGGGTAAAGGGAAAAATACAGCCAAAATTTACCTGGTATTCACCGCTTCCGGTCGCGAAGTACTAAACCCCAAATTATTTTGTACTTTATGTCCACAGACATGAATTCACGTTCTCCGCAGGGCACAGCGCCCAAGCCACCAGTGCTGCTCTTTGACTTTGATGGCACCGTAAGCCTGGGGCACGGCCCCGTTCTGGCGTATGCCGAGAAAATTGCAAAATCCACTGGAATTTCTACCATCCTCGATACCGCCAAAGACATCCTGGCTTCCCAAGAGTCTCCCATCACCGTGAAGACCCCCGAAGGTACCTATCATCCTCGCGATGGCTACGACTTAGTGCGCACCATCTCCGCCCAATTCGACGTTTCGGAAGCAATTTGTCAGGAGGCTTACCTCGATTCACGCAAGAATCTTGCCACAACCGGCATCATTGCCCCAGCTGGCTTAGCAGACTTCCTCAGCGAATATCCGGGGAAAGCACTGTTGGCCACAAACTCGCCTCGTACAGGACTTGATGACGCACTTAAATCTTTAGGACTCCTTGGCGTATTTGATGAAATCCACACCAGCGTTGGAAAGCCGGAGGGTCTGAAACAGATCCTTGAGTCCCATGATTTCGGACCTAATGTCATTGCATTCGGCGATATCTGGGAGTTTGACCTAGCCCCCGTCATCGATCGCGGTGGACAAGCTGTCCTTATCCAATCCCAATTCTCTCCGTCTAATTCCGCACGTCCCACCTGGCGAGTTGAAAATATTGGCTCGTTTTTGTCACAACATCTTTCCCACATTTAAGAAAGGCCTCCCTGTCATGCGCCGTCTACGCACTGTTGCTGCCTCTGTATTCGCCCTCTCGATTTCACTCACTGCTTGTTCTTCCGATTCTGCAGATAAAGATGGAGGTTCCGATGAACAACCAGATAAGCTCACGCTAGCTTTAATTCCCAACGAGAAAGTCAATGACTTGGTGACTACGGCCAAGCCATTGACTGATTATCTATCGGATGAGCTAGGAGTTGAGGTCGAAGGTGTAGTCACCAAGGACTACCAAGCAGCCGTCGAAGCCATTGGCTCTGGCCAAGCAGATATCGCCATCGCCTCCGCTGCCCAATTAGCTTCCGCCGAAGATATGTATGGCGCCCATGCCGTACTGCAAGACGAGCGGTTTGGTGCGGCAAACTACGCCGGCCAATTCGTCACCAATAACCCAGATAAGTACTGCGAGGATAAACCTGTCAAAGCAACCTATAATGCCAATGACACCGAGTACTTGTACTGCAATGGCACTGCCACGGCAAAAGAAAATAAAGGCCAGGGGCCGAAGGGACTGGAAGCACTAAAAAAGATCGAGAAAGACACCCCAGTAGCCATGCTGGGTGCAACATCTCCTGCCGGATACCAGCTTCCAGTAATGGCATTGGAGAATCAAGGTTTAAGTGTCGATGATTTGAAGAAGGTACCAGTCACTTCTAATGACGCTTCCATCATGGCCGTCTACAACGACGACGCTGAGGTTGGATTTAGCTTTTGGGATGCTCGCTCCACCATCGACGCCAAGGAAGCACCGGATCTGGCGGACAAACTCGTCGTCTTTGGCTTGACGGAGATGTATCCCAACGGTGGTGTCGTCATCTCCGACGATGTGCCCGAAGACATGCGCGATGAAATCACCAATCTGATGGACGGCTTCTCCGAAGTAGACCCAGAGACCATGTCCAAAATTTTCGACATTACTGATTGGGTTCCAATCCAGCCTGATGCCATTGAGAAGGCACGCAAGGTGAACGAACGCTTCTCTCAGTAGCCCCTTTCCCACCACGCTTGATTCAGAAAGGCTGACCATGGCCACTCCCTCCACCGAAGACGCTTGGGGAATTCGCTTTGAGGATGTCTCGGTTCGCTACCCAAACGGGACCCTCGCCCTAGACAGGGTCTCCATTGATATCGCTCCCGGAGAAATCGTAGCCATTGTCGGTCTCTCTGGATCTGGCAAATCTACTTTCATCCGCTGTATCAATGGTCTTATCCAACCCACCAGCGGCAGAGTATTCGTCGGTCCGCACGAAATCTCTGCGGCTAATGGAGCGAGCTTAAGAAAACTACGCGGTCACATTGGAATGATTTTCCAAGAGTTTAATCTCGCGGATCGTGCAAGCGTCTTCTCCAATACTTTGGTAGGACGCTTCTCGCATAATCCCACCTGGAGGACGATATTGGGACTTTCCACAGCAGCAGATAAAGCGGAAATAGCGGAAGCGCTAGACCAAGTCGGTATCCTCGATAAGGCGTGGAATAAGGCGGGAGCGTTATCCGGCGGGCAAAAACAGCGCGTCGCCATCGCCCGCACGTTAGCACAGAAGCCGGGCATAATGCTTGCTGATGAACCCGTCGCTTCCCTCGATCCTCCCACCGCCCACTCCGTCATGCAGGACCTGCAGCGCATTAATGCCCAGCGAGGTCTTACCACGTTGGTGAATTTGCACCTCGTCGACTTAGCACAGCAATATGCGACTCGTATAGTCGGTATTCGTAATGGGCACATCGTCTTTGATGGTGCCGCCGCAGATTCCGAACTTGCTGACTTTGAAGAAATCTATGGCCGTAAAATTCAAGAAAACGATCAGCTAGGAAGCACTGCATGAGTGCACCGGTCCTCCCGCCACAACCGAGACACTGGCAGAAAAAAGCGCTTGGTGCGATCGCTTTTATTGCGATAACGATTACGACATGTATCCCGAACTGGGGTGGAATCGAAATTGACTTTGCGCAAATCGCGCAAAATTGGCGAAATGGTGCCGACCGCCTGGCATTAATGTTTTCCCCCGATTGGTCCGTGCTCACCCGCACCAAAGAACCAATGCTAGAGACCATCGCCATGTCCATCATCGGTGCAGCGATTTCTGCAGCTATCGCACTTCCCTTATCCCTGTGGGCTGCGCGCCCCACAAACCCCTCTACTTGGGCGCGCACTCTGGTACGCGGGATCGTCAATGTGGTGCGCGCTGTACCCGATCTCGTCTACGCCACGATCCTTGTGGCCATGGTCGGGGTAGGCGCGCTACCTGGCATTATCACTCTGATCTTGTTCGATATCGGGATCGTCGTAAAGCTTGTTTCAGAAGCCATCGATTCGGCCGATGATTCCTATATGGAAGCCGGCCGCGCAGCAGGCGGCACCCAACCCCAGATCAATCGCGTTACAGCGCTGCCACAGACAATGCCTACTTTTATCAGTCAGGTGATTTACTCCCTGGAGCTGAACGTCCGCATTTCTGCAGTCTTAGGTTTGGTGGGAGCTGGTGGTATCGGCTTACTTATCGATGAAGTCCGAGGCTTTTACCGCTATGACGCGCTTGCGGCCATTGTTTTAGAACTCCTTGTCGTCATCATCGCCTTGGAGGTTGTGTCCGTCAGCTTAAGAAAGAGACTCCGATGACCGCCCTTGCACCGCCCCAAACTGGTTCCACAGCACTTCCTTCGCAGAGACGCAGCCCTTGGGTTTACCTAACCTGGGGAGTCATTATTGCCCTTATCGCGATAAGTTGCGGCTATATCACAATTGATATGGCGGCCCTACGAGGACTTCCCCAGAGCATCCCTCATTATCTGTATTTAATGTTCTCGAATCCGGACTGGTCAAAGCTGCAAGAAGCCCTATTTCAAACTTGGCGATCAGTGGCTATGGCGTGGATTGGCGCTCTCATCGGCGTCATTATTTCCACAGTTTTGGGTATTTTAGCGGCCAATACCGTCTCCCCATCGTGGGTACGCTTACCGTTGCGCGGCATATTCGCCATTATTCGAGCCGTCCCAGAAATAATCATTGCCATAATTATCCTCACGGTTACCGGATTAACACCTTTTACTGGCGCCTTAGCCTTGGCGATTGGGGGCGTCGGAACACATGCGAAATGGACTTACGAAGCTATTGAAACCGCACCCACTGGGCCGGCAGAGGCTGTCCAAGCTTCGGGCGGAACTTTAGCGGAAATGGTGCGCTGGGGTACATGGCCCATAGTACAGCCGGAACTTGCCTCTCTTGCGCTTTACCGCTTTGAAATCAATGTACGCACCTCTGCGGTGCTCGGGCTCATTGGAGTGGGTGGCATCGGCGATATGCTCACTGGTTATACGCAATATCGGCAATGGGATGTAGTCGGGGTACTACTCATTGTCGTGGTGATAATTACTATGACTATTGATGCCATTTCTGGCGCCTTGCGCCGCCGCCTCGTTGCGGCCCGATACCAATAGAATCACAATAGTTATGCTGCACAACACGCCCCTTTCCGCCCACATTTTGACTCGCATGCCTGGGCTACCGCCAATCGAACAGCGCGTAGCTCGAACGATATTGCAGGACATGGAATTTGCTCTGGAGGCAACGGCAGACCAGCTTGCGACTAAAGTTGGCACTTCTCGAACCTCAGTGATTCGAACAGCACAAGCGCTGGGATATGACGGCTACCAGCAATTGCGTGTATCCCTCACTCATGAATTAGCACAAAGGCCCCAACAACCGACAGAAGAAAAGGATAAAACCTTCGTTGGCCACATGCGCACGGAAGTAGAATCTTTCCGCAGTTATTTGCATGGTTTAACTGCGTTGCTCGATGAGGAAGACTTATCCTCCACGGTCTCCGTTTTAGCCACCGCCAAACGCGTCTTGGTAATTGGAAACGGCCTTTCTGCACCGGTAGCGCAAACAGCAGCGCTCCGACTAACCAGCATCGGCCGACCCGCAGAGTTTATTAGCGAGCCAATGGGGCAGCACATTTCCGCTTCTCTGCTAGATAGCGATTCTGCTTGTCTGGTTATTTCAGGCTCAGGATCAACCTCCTTAACGCTCAGGGCAGCGGTGGCCGCCCAAGAAGCTGGAGCACCCATTATCTCAGTGACTTCATTTTCTTATACAGCCCTTGCACGCATGTCGACGCATATATTGCTCATTCCTTCACCAGATGGAACATTCCGCACCGAGCTCGAAAATTCCTCGCGCGTAGCGTTTTTATTAGTCTTAGAAGCTCTTATTTCCCTTGTCGATGAGCAATTAGGAAGTCGATCGGCCAAGGCCCGCGAGCGGGTGGTTTCTGCCATTGAGGCCGCCATAGACGAGAAACTCCCTACGAACCAGGAGGTTTCTCACACTCTGGTTCGTAAGGAGTAATTGAGCCTTTAGCCTAATTTAGTGCTGACCCTCGGCGAATTCTTCGACCAACTTCGCGTTGAATGCGGGCAGGTCATCCGGGGTACGGGAGGAGACCAAGCCCTGGTCGCAGTGGACCTCCTCGTCAACCCAGGTAGCACCGGCGTTGCGGAGGTCAGTCTGCAGGGACGGGAAGGACGTCAGGGTACGACCCTTGAGTGCCTCTGCATCTGCCAGGATCCAGCCACCATGGCAGATGACACCCAAGGGGCGGTCCTCGGCCATGTGCTTGCGCACGATGTTGACGGCTGCTTCATCCAAGCGGATGAGGTCAGCATTATTAGTTCCACCAGGAAGGATGATGCCATCAAAGGTCTCACCTTCGGAGTCCTTGGTCGTAGCATCAACGGTGATCTCGGTACCGTTCTTGCCAGTAATGGTGCCGGCCTTAGGTGCCAAAACCTTCACGGTAGCCCCGGCCTTCTGCACGGCCTCTAGCGGAGAGGTCAGTTCAGAGTCCTCAAAGTCATCGGTAGCAACGATTGCGATAGTCTTGTTCTCTAGCTCAGCCATTATTATGACCTCCTTTTGTTGTTGAGTACACAAATAGGATAACTCTAAATTCGTACTCTCGCCACGTGTACCATCGCGACCTGCAACAAACTAGGATTTAGCCACCGATCTTGAAGTCACACACGTCGCCATCGTGCATGACGTAGTCCTTACCTTCTTGGCGCACCTTGCCAAGGGCTCGCGCTTCGGCCATGGAACCGGCTGCGACAAGATCGTCGAAGGAGACAATTTCGGCCTTGATGAACTTCTTTTCAAAGTCGGTATGAATAACGCCGGCGGCTTGAGGTGCGACAGCGCCCTGCTTAATTGTCCACGCGCGGGCTTCCTTTTCACCGGCGGTAAGGTAGGTCTGCAGTCCCAAGGTGGAGAAACCAGCCTTGGCCAAGGTAGCCAAACCGGGCTCTTCTTGACCTACGGCTTCAAGCAGCTCGCTCGCCTCGGCCTCATCTAACTCCAAGAGCTCCGATTCAGTCTGTGCATCGAGGAAGACACAATCTGCTGGGGCGACGAGCTGGCGTAGCTCGTCTTTCTTAGTGGCATCAGTAAGCACAGCCTCATCCGAGTTGAAGACATAGAGGAAGGGCTTAGCCGTCATCAGATGCAGCTCGCGGACGAGGGAGAGATCGATCTCGCCGGTCTTGGCAGCGGCGAAGAGGGTCCGGTCATCTTCCAGGATTTCCTGCGCCTTCTTGGTGGCCTCCACCACAGGTGCCAAATCCTTATTCTTCCGGACATCCTTTTCCAGGCGCGGCAGGGCCTTCTCTATGGTCTGCAGATCCGCCAGAATAAGCTCTGTATTAATAACGGAAATGTCGTTCGCGGGATCTACTTGGCCATCGACGTGGATGACATTGTCATCAGAAAAGGCGCGCACAACTTGACAGATGGCGTCGGCCTCGCGGATATTGGCCAGGAACGCGTTACCCATACCCTCGCCTTGCGAGGCGCCAGCGACGATGCCGGCAATATCCACGAAGGATACCGTCGCCGGCAAGATGCGCTCCGAGTTGAACATCTTAGCGAGGGCGTCCAAACGGGGATCCGGCAGCTCCACCACGCCCACGTTGGGCTCGATGGTGGCGAATGGGTAGTTAGCCGCCAGAATTTCAGAACGGGTCAGGGCATTAAACAACGTGGACTTGCCCACATTGGGCAAGCCGACGATTCCTAGGGTAAGACTCACGGGGCTAATCCTAACGCACCTACTACGTTATGAGGCAAGATGGTGGGGTGAGTTCTGATAAGCAACCAAAACCCGAAAAGCCGCAGGCAAGCCTCGGTGATAAATTGGACGCTGACTTCGACACCAGCCAATTGGGGGATGTATCGCCGCATCCCCCGGGCAATCAGGTCGATCGCTGCGTCATTGCGGGCGAAATGGTGAAATCTACCTCCCTGTGGGCGGTGCGACTGCTAGTAATTGGCGTTTTCCTTTTTGCGATCTATCACGTCCTCGGCAGTTTCTGGCAGGGCATTCTCCCGGTGCTCTTGGCCCTTATTATCTGTACAGTCTTAAACCCCATCGCGCGGTGGATGCGCACGAAGGG
This sequence comes from Corynebacterium macginleyi, assembly GCF_003688935.1. Classification (GTDB taxonomy): domain Bacteria; phylum Actinomycetota; class Actinomycetes; order Mycobacteriales; family Mycobacteriaceae; genus Corynebacterium; species Corynebacterium macginleyi. The sequence continues at coordinate 151,613 of NZ_REGE01000003.1, forward strand.
CTTACCCGCGGGCCTCGCGGCGATCATAACGATCCTGCTTTCCTCGTCAGCCGTCGGAGGGCTCATCGCTTCGGTGGCGCCGGACTTCATGCGGCAATCCCAGTCGCTCTACCTACAAACGGTCTCCGGCATCCAGCAGCTCCAGCTATGGGCTCAAGGCCCGCCCTTGAACCTCGATAGTGATGATATGAGCACTTACATCGACGAGGCCGCAGGATGGCTACAGCAGCGCGCCGGCGTCATTGCCGGGTCCGTATTCACGGGCATTGGCACTGCCACTTCATTTTTCTTCACGGTATTCATCGTGCTGGTACTCACCTTCTTCTTTCTCAAGGACGGCACCAAATTCTTGCCGTGGCTGCGCGATGCCACCGGCCGGCGCGCCGGTTGGCACCTCACGGAACTGCTCACGCGAGCCTGGAATACCCTGGGCGGATTCATTCGGGCACAGGCCTTGGTCTCGCTTATTGATGCCGTCTGTATTGGCCTTGGCCTCGTTGTTATCGGGGTGCCGTTGGCGATGGCTCTGGCGATCATTACCTTCGTCGCCGGCTTCATCCCGTTCGTAGGTGCCATCGTCGCTGGCGCGCTCGCGGTGGTTATCGCCTTGGTGTCTTTGGGCTTGACCCAAGCCCTTTTGGTCTTGGGCCTAGTTCTTTTGGTCCAGCAGCTTGAAGGCAACGTTCTTTCACCGTGGCTGCAGGCAAAAGCTATGAACCTGCACCCGGTTATCGTTGTGGTCTCCGTGATCGTCGGCTCCGCGCTGTTCGGGCTCATTGGTGGATTCTTGGCCGTACCGACCGCCGCCATGATCGCGGTCTCTTACCGCTACGTGCAGGACATGATGAAGCTTAAGTCCGGGGAAAAGAGTTCCTCCGAGCTCAACTACTCCACCGTCGCAGGCTATCTCATCGGCCTCTATACCGAAGAGCAAGCACAGTACAAGCGCGAGCAGTGGCGCAATGTACCAGACCACGTCTCCCCCGATATCGCAGACGCGAATTCCGCCTCCGAAGGCGCGCCCACTAAGCTCGATGATTCCGTGGACGTCGATTCCACCCCGAAAGGCTCTGACAAACCAAGCATGCCCTACAATCTGCGCCGGGCGCGGGACGTGTTCGAAAATCTTTTGAACGGAGATTCGAATAAATAGTATGCTGTGTCGGCAGCTCGTGTCACAGTGAAACCTATGACTTCCACTGTGCCCGTGCTACTGCTGTTCATCGGTCTACTACTAGGCGCCGTCTTAGGATGGTTGGCCCACTCCCATTCCGCCTTCCGGTCGGCGCCGAGCGAGGAACACCGGGAGTTGCGAGAATCCCAGCGCCGCCAGGCCGAGCTGCAACCGCTCGAAAAGGCCGTGGATAGGCTCGGTTTCCAACTTCAGGAATTGGAAGAAGACCGCACTGCCCACCTGGCCTCCCTGTCCAGCCAAGTACAGGCGGTGACCCGCGCCTCGTCCCGGCTCACGGAACGCACGGATCGGCTCGTTACGGCGTTGCGCTCGCCCAATGTGCGCGGCCGGTGGGGCGAAATTCAACTCGAGCGCGTCGTCGAACTCGGTGGCATGACGGCGCATGTGGACTTCGATGCCCAAGTCTCTGCTTCTTTAAATGGGCGCATTGTGCGCCCGGATATGCTCATCAATCTGGCCGGTGGCAGACATATCATCGTCGACGCCAAGGTCCCGTTTTCCTCCTACCTCGATGCTCTGGAAACCGTGGATCCAGAACAACACTCCGGCTACCTGCGCCGCCACGCACTTCAGCTGCGCAGTCACATCCAGGCACTGTCTCATAAGGACTATATCGAGGCCTTTCAACCCACGCCGGAATTCGTAGTCCTATTCATACCCGCGGATCCCTTCCTCGATGCGGCACTATCGGTCGATCCTGAGCTCATCGAGTTCGGTTTTGAGCGTAACGTGGTCATCGCCACTCCAAGCTCCCTCTTCGCACTCTTGCGCACGGTCGCTATGAGCTGGCACCAGGAAGATATTTCCGCCAAGGCAAAAGAAGTCCAGCGCCTCGGACGCGAGCTCTATTCACGGCTCAATATCCTTTCGGATCACTATGGCAAGGTGGGCCAGAACCTCGCCAAGGCGGTAGAGGCTTATAATTCCACGCTGTCCTCGCTGGATTCGCGCGTAGGCGTGACCGCCCGCAAACTTCACGATATGGAAATTCCCGGCCGAGCGAACAGACCCCCTCGGGCGCCGTCCCCCATTGATACATGGCCGCGCGGGACAAATTCTTCCTAAAATCTAGACAGTTTTACTGCGTGGATATAGCCATTGGTCCGCGCCAAACGGTAGGATTTTGCGACGTGTCACTAGCCAAACAACGAAAGCCTCCCGCCGCGCAACGTCTGAGCATGCCGAGCATCTCGCTGCTGAAGGGCCTTGGGCTACTGGCGGCATTGTTGCTCACCGGCGCATTGATTTCCATTCTTGCAGGCTCCATAGGCTGGATGTACTTTTCCTTCCTCATCATCAGCTCTTTGCTTATAGCACTCGTCGTTGAGGAGCGGGGATTATTCCTATCCATCGCGTCCATCCCCATTTTGTATGCGGTAACTGTGGTGACAGCAGGAATCTTCATCACCAAGTCCGGTGCTCCAGAAGGCACCAGTTTTTCCAAAACATCGCTACTAACCTCCGTGTATCCGCTAGTCCAAAACTTCTTGTGGCTGCTGATAGCGTTTCTCGGCGCGACCGCAATTGGTATCTTGCGCTGGATACGCTTCCGCAGGACGGCCCAGAGCGCCGTGAATCAGCAAAAGGTCTCACGGCGCGCAGATACCAAGCGGTACCGCCACAGCCGTTCTGAGCGGCTCTCCGTCGCGGAACTCATGGCTCGCGATAGATCCGAAAACCCGCAGGCTCATTCCCCTCGCGCTTCTCGCCATAGATTGCAGGGGCAGGTACAACCGCCGCGGAAGCCTCAGGATCGTATCCGCGGCCGCGACCGGGAAGAGCGCCGTCGTGAGCAGCAAGCGCAACGCGAAAATCGGTTGCAACCGGATCCGCACCGGCGCGCCGGGGACGCGACACCACCGGCCCCCAAGCCAGGTCCCCCCTCTCCAACAAAAGACGCTGCCAAGAAGCAGCGTTGGGAAGATAACCTGTACGAATAGACACAACTGCCAGCCCCGGCATTCTTTGAGAACCCGCCGGTGTCACAGTTTTTCGTTGTTTTAGGCGATACAGCGCTAGGTGCGCGCGGGGCGCAGATCGCGCGGCAGCGCGAAGGTAATGGTTTCCGTGGAGGTGGTTACTTGCTCCACGTCATTAAAGCCCCGATCATCCAAGTATTCAAGGACCTCGCGCACCAAAAGTTCCGGCACGGAGGCACCACAGGTCACACCAACGGTCTCCACACCGTCTAACCACGATTCGTCGATCTCGTCGGCGAAGTCTACCAAGTGTGAGTCGCGCGCGCCCGCTTCGAGTGCGACTTCTACAAGGCGCACCGAGTTCGACGAGTTCTTCGACCCCACCACGATCACCAGATCACACTTCGGCGCGATGGCCTTAACGGACTCTTGCCGGTTTTGGGTAGCGTAGCAAATGTCATCTGACGGTGGGTTTTGCAAATGCGGGAAACGCGCGCGCAGCTTATTGACGATGACGACGGTTTCATCTACCGAGAGCGTGGTCTGTGAAAGCCAGATGAGTTTTTCATCCTGCAGGTAGTCGGGCAACTTGTCCACCCCTTCGACACCATCGACCAGGTGTGTGACCTCGGGAGCCTCGCCCGCGGTGCCTTCTACCTCTTCGTGGCCTTCATGGCCTACGAGGAGGATGTGGTAGCCGTCGCGCTCAAAACGCTGCGCCTCCTTGTGCACCTTGGTGACCAAGGGGCAGGTAGCATCCAGGGTCAATTGCTTGCGCTCCTGCGCCTGCTGGCGCACCGCCGGGGAGATACCGTGGGCGGAGAAAACGAGGTGAGCCCCCTCCGGAGCCTCGGCCGCTTCTTCAACGAAGATGACTCCGCGCTTGGCCAAAGATTCAACGACATAACGGTTATGAACTATCTGTTTGCGCACATAAATGGGTGCGCCATATTTTTCTAGCGCCTTTTCTACGGTCTCGACGGCGCGATCTACTCCAGCGCAGTAACCGCGCGGTGCCGCGAGGAGAACATTTTTACCATCAGTCATGCCTCCCAGAGTATCGAAAGGCAAAGCAAAACAATAGTAAGGTCTATCTAGTAGCAAAAGTGCCCATCCAGGCCACCCAAGCGAGACATGGCTTACTCAGAACACCTACACTAAAGGGCACCGTAAGGCGCTTGAAAAGGAAAGGGGGGCTGCGTGAACCAACCGGCAAATACTCCAGAGACCCCGTGGCCTGTGGGCCAGGTCAATGACCGAGTGAAGGATTGGATTGAGCGGCTGGGATTTCTGTGGGTGGAAGGTCAATTAACCCAGATCAATTACAAGCCCACGTGGAAGCTGTCCTATCTCACCCTGCGCGATGTCCAGCAGGAAAAGTCGGTGCAATTGACCTGCTCTTCTTCAATGCTGCAGAAGTTGCCCACACCGATTAAAGACGGCGACCGCGTGATTGTGCATGGAAAGCCCGCTTTTTATGCCGGCCGCGGATCCTTTTCTTTATGGACCACGGAAATTCGCCACGTCGGTATCGGCGATTTATTGGCACGCATTGAAAAGCTGCGTGCACAGCTTGCCGCAGAAGGCCTTTTTGATCCCGCCCGCAAGCGCCCGCTTCCCTACCTGCCACAGAAAATCGGCCTGATTACAGGACGCGGTTCAGCCGCCGAGCACGATGTAATGGCGGTGGCCCGCGACCGATGGCCGGCCGTTCAATTCCGGGTTATCAATACCGCGGTCCAGGGGACAAATACCGTTCCCGAGGTGATTTCGGCTCTGCGGGAGCTTGACGCCGATACGGAAATTGACGTCATCATTATTGCCCGCGGTGGCGGCTCCGTCGAAGACCTCTTGCCCTTTTCTGAGGAAGCCCTACAACGCGCCGTCGTAGCCGCCAGCACCCCGGTGGTCTCTGCGATTGGCCACGAGCCGGATAGTCCGGTGTTAGATAACGTGGCGGATGTCCGCGCGGCCACACCCACGGATGCGGCCAAGCGCGTGGTCCCGTCCGTAGTAGAGGAAAGGGCCGCCATCGCAGAGGCGCGATCCCGCATGGCGGCGGCGCTGCGCGGCTGGGTAGAACGTGAGCGCCGTGGATTGGACACTATCCGCTCCCGACCGGTATTGGCCGATCCGTTGACGCCAATCCGCGCCCGACGCGAAGAGGTAGAGCGAATGCGCACGAGTATGCGTCGTGAGCTGCGGGTGCTATTGGATCGCGAGGCTCGACACGTGGAGTCACTGCGCGCACGGGTTTCTGCTTTGGGCCCCTCAGCCACACTTGCCCGTGGGTATTCTATTGTCCAGGTCTTACCCAAAGATGGCAGCGATCCGGAGGTAGTTAGCTCTTATGAGCAATCACCGCCCGGCGCGCAATTGCGCATTCGCGTGGGCGATGGTTCTATCACCGCCGTTTCCATGGCCTCCCGGGCCGCTGATTAGCCAAAAGTAATAGGAGAATTGCTGATGTCAGAAGAAAACATTGGTACTGGCCAGCCGGGCCGGGATGCCTTTGCCCCCGTAGAGGAATTGAACTACGAACAGGCGCGCGATGAGCTTATTGAGACTGTGAAGATATTAGAGCTTGGCCAGATGGGCTTGGACGAGTCACTGAAGTACTGGGAACGCGGCGAGGCGCTTGCCCGCAGATGCGAGTCCCACCTAGAGGGTGCCTCCAAGCGCGTGGAAGATGCCCTCGAAAGGGCGGAAAACAGAGAGCAGCAGGCCGCGGAAGGTGAAGATTAGTGCAGATTTATGGTTATCCGGGAAAGCGGATTGATTTCGTGTCCAAATCGGCATCGGCGGGCTCCATTATGGGCGGCGATTCCCGCGCCCTGGTAGAGGAGTTTTTCGGACCGGCACATACCAGTACCCAGGTTTCGGCCACCGAGGAGGAACTGGGGTACTTCTCCCAGTCCATCATGCTTCTGCTTGCCGATGCCAAAGTGGTCCAAGTCTCCATCCACCCGCAGCGTTCTCAGCTCGAGCGCGTGGATGTCTACCTAGAAAAGACCCGCTTGAGCGGGCTGGATGCCGCTGCCTTAAAAGAAACCGCCAGTTGTATCGAGGGAGTCACAGTGGAAGCAGACGCCGAGGGGCTCAGCGAGGTTACTTTCCGCTTATAGGTTTGGCCTTGATGAAAGCCTGGGTGGCCGCCGCAAATTCTTCATCGGGGGCTGCACCAGAGATGATGAGGCGGGCATCGCCTAGATTAATGATCCACAAACGACGCACCGAATCGTCATCGCTTGCCAGAACGCGCACTTGGTGGCCAGCTACCTCGCGCGTAGAAGTCAGCCCGCGGTAGTTAGCGTCGTATTTTTTACCCGCGTCTTCTGCAGAAACCTGGGTTTGGGTGGATTCCACGTAGTTTCCGTCTGCGGTAAGCCAGCTGACCACGGTGGCTGTTTCGCCGCCTAGTTGCGAACGGCGGGCGGCATTAGCCTGCCAGCCTTCGGGCATCTGGGGATCTCGGATAGCACCTATGCCTGCACGGGCCTGCGTATCCAGGAAGGTCTCCTCGTCTACTTCTTGGACTGGGCCCCGTGTTGTTTCCGGATTCACCGAGCAAAGCCCGGTGGCGCCCACCACGAGCAACATCATGGCGACCACTACGAAAAGGGACAAGGTGATGTCACGAGCACCTTCGAAAATCTTCGGTCTTTGTTCTGCTGCCACGCGCCTTAGTATCGCATGAGCCACCATGCGAGTGCCACATGCCTCCCGCGCGTGCTCGTTCGCGCAGATAATGCTGCCTCGAGAGAGGAATACCCGCAAAAGGGGCCCCAAATCGGACCTATTGGCGCCAAAAAGTGCCAGAATAGGAAGCGTAGAGTACTAAGCGCGTGGGAATTACCCCCCACGGCGAGAAAACATGGAAGGCAACCACTACACATGTCCGAAAATACTTCTTATTTGCCCGACCGTAACTTGGCCATGGAGCTGGTGCGCGTGACTGAAGCCGCCGCCTTGGCCTCTGGCCGCTGGGTTGGTCGTGGCATAAAGAATGAGGGCGATGGCGCGGCAGTCGATGCCATGCGCAAGCTAATTAACTCCGTGGCAATGAAGGGGGTCGTGGTCATTGGTGAGGGCGAAAAGGATGAGGCCCCGATGCTCTTCAATGGCGAAGAAGTCGGTACCGGTGAAGGCGCGGCGATGGACATCGCCGTAGACCCCGTCGACGGCACGCGGTTGATGGCCGAGGGGCGTCCGAATGCCATTTCCGTAATTGCCGCCGCAGAGTGCGGCACTATGTACGACCCGTCTGCGGTCTTCTACATGAAAAAGATCGCCGTAGGTCCAGAAGCCGTCGGATCTATCGATATCAACCAGTCCGTGCAGTGGAATATCAAGTCAGTGGCGAAGGCAAAAGGCCTACGCACTGCGGATGTCACCGTGGTGGTTTTGGACCGCCCACGCCACGAGAAGCTCATCCAGGAAATCCGCGAGGCAGGCGCCAAGGTGCGCCTCATCATGGACGGCGATGTAGCAGGCGCCATCGCCGCTTGCCAGGATTCCAACTCCATTGACATGTTGATGGGCATTGGCGGCACCCCCGAAGGCATCATCACCGCCTGCGCGATGCGGTGCATGGGTGGTGAAATCCAGGGCAAGTTGTGGCCGAAAGATGAAGAGGAAGCAGAAAAGGCCCGCGCCGCCGGACATAACTTGGATAAGGTACTGGGAACCAATGACTTGGTCTCTTCCAAGAACTGCTATTTCGCCGCCACCGGTGTCACCAATGGTGACATGCTCCGGGGTGTCTCGTACCGCAATAATGGTGCCTCTACCCGTTCGCTGGTCATGCGTTCTAAATCCGGCACCATTCGCTACGTCGATTCCTTCCACAAGCTGTCTAAACTGCAGGAATATTCCGTGGTGGACTACTCGGATCCGACCAAGAACTAAAACTCACCCCCATATGGCGGGGCACGCTTGGGTTTGCGTCCTCTTACTTTTAGCTTTTCGCCATACTAGGGGGTAGACGCACACGATCAGATAACCGAGGTGATTTTCATGACCGAATACCGTACCGAACATGACACTATGGGCGAGGTTAAAGTTCCCGCTAATGCCCTGTGGCGCGCACAGACCCAGCGCGCGGTAGACAACTTCCCCATTTCCGGCCGCGGCCTAGAAGCTGCGCAGATCCGTGCGCTTGGCCTTCTCAAGGCAGCATGCGCCCAGGTCAACAGGGATTCCGGCAGCCTCGAAGCAGAAAAGGCAGACGCCATTATTGCCGCTGCGAAGGAAATTGCAGAGGGCAAGCACAACGATGCCTTCCCCATCGATGTCTTCCAGACCGGCTCCGGTACCTCTTCCAATATGAACACCAACGAAGTCATCGCTTCCCTGGCACATAAGCAAGGCGTCGAAGTTCACCCAAACGATGACGTCAACATGGGTCAGTCCTCCAATGACACCTTCCCCACCGCCACCCATGTGGCAGCCACGGAAGCGGCCGTCAATGACCTCATTCCGGGCTTAAAGGTCCTGCACGAGTCCTTGACCAAGAAAGCGAAGGAATTCGCAGACGTCGTCAAAGCCGGCCGCACCCACCTGATGGACGCAACTCCCATCACCTTAGGCCAGGAATTCAGCGGTTATGCCCGCCAGGTGGAGCTTGGCATCGAGCGTATCGAGGCTACGCTCCCGCGCTTGGGCGAACTCGCTATCGGTGGTACCGCAACCGGTACCGGCCTGAACACCTCCGCTGACTTCGGCAGCAAGGTGACCGAGGAACTCAAGAAGCTCACGGGCGTTGAGAACCTAAAGGAAGCAGAAAACCACTTTGAGGCACAAGCGAACCGCGATGGACTTGTAGAGTTCTCCGGCGCCATGCGCTCGGTGGCCGTATCTTTCAACAAGATTGCCAATGACCTACGCATGCTGGGATCTGGCCCATTGACCGGCCTAGCAGAAATCCACCTGAAGGACCTGCAGCCTGGTTCCTCCATCATGCCGGGCAAGGTCAACCCGGTTATCCCTGAGGCGGTCACCATGGTGGCCGGCCAGGTAGTAGGCAATGACGCAGCCGTTGCTTTCGGCGGCGCGCAGGGCCAGTTCGAGCTCAACGTCTTCATCCCGATGATGGCACGCAACGTGCTCGAGTCGGCCCGCCTGCTAGCTAACTCCGCCCGTGTCTTCGCCGAGAAGTGCGTCGACCACATTGAGGCAAATGAGGAGCGCATGAAGCACTTCGCGGAGTCTTCTACCTCTATCGTAACCCCGCTAAACTCCGCCATCGGTTACGAGAACGCCGCTAAGGCCGCAAAGCACGCCCTCAATGAAAAGATCACCGTCCGCCAGGCCGTCATCGACCTGGGCTTTGTTGACGGCGAGAACCTCACCGAAGAAGAGTTGGACAAGCGCTTGAATGTATTGAGCATGACCAACCGCGACCGCGACAGCATCTAATTTAGCCCGCGTTTAACGCTCTAAACCCCGCTCGAAAAATCCTTCTGAGCGGGGTTTTCACATGGCTAGGCACACTTCCCGAGGAGGGGAAGCGCGGGCAAAGAAAGAGCCACCGGGTAAGCACAAGCTGTGACCTACAACAATGATTCGGCTGACCCATCGACAGCATCACCCATTTTTGCACTTGGTGTAATTTTACACTGAGTGTAAAGTTGCATTCTGTGCAAGAAGACTTATCACTACGTGAGCAAAAACGCCTAGAAACACGGCTACGCATTGAGGATGCTGCCACCGAGTTGGTGGACAAGCATTCCTTTAGCGAGGTCACTATTGAAGAGATTTGCGAACTAGCCGGTATATCTCGGCGCACCTTCTTTAATTATTTTGATTCAAAGGAATCCGCCGTTCTCGGGGCACCAAGCGCTGATTTCACCGAGGACATGCGCGAGCGCTTCCTTCATGAACCCACCACGAACATCCTGGATCTAGTCCTTAACTTGGTGGAAAAGCACATGGAGGGCTATCAGGTTGAACCCACGATCCTGGAGCGGCGCAAGCGCATTGCTAATGACCCAGATGCCGCGGCCGCCTCCATTAGCCGCAAGCGGGCGAAATCCTTCGAGCTCATTAGGCTCATCGAGAAGCGCCTTAACCGGGAACCGGACCTGCGCATTCTCCAAGGCCATTCCGTAGAAACCGAGGCCATGGTCATTGCCGGTGTAATCCGCGAGGCCCTCTGGCTGTCCATCGCCGCCCCCGATTGCGATTGCAGCGACGCCTTCAGTTCGCGTCTCAAAGATTCACTGACTTTGATCAACGATGTCATGAAAGGGATCCGATGGTAGATACAGCCGAAAAGGCTCCTGGGCAGGCCCAGTCGCGGACGGATAACCTGGGGCTCATTTTCTCCGCGCTGGTGCTCACCATGTTGATGAGCTCGCTGAGCCAAATGATTTTCTCTTCCGCGCTGCCAACAATTGTTGGTGAGCTTGGCGGCGTTGACCACATGAGCTGGGTCATCTCCGCATTCCTTGTCACCATGACCATCGCCATGCCGATTTCCGGGAAGCTGGGTGACATGCTGGGGCGCAAGTGGCTCTACATTGGCGGCATCGCCGTCTTCATTGTGGGCTCCGCCATCGGCGGTTGCGCCGGTTCCATGACGGTGCTTATCGTCGCCCGCGCCGTGCAAGGCTTCGGAGCCGGTTTCATGATGATTTCCTCGCAGTCCATCGTCGCCGAAGTAACCTCTTCGCGCGAGCGCGGCAAGTTCATGGGCATCATGGGCGGCGTCTTCGGCCTGTCCTCCGTCCTTGGACCCGTCTTGGGCGGCTGGTTTACTGATGGCCCCGGCTGGCGCTGGGGCATGTGGATGAATATCCCACTCGGCATACTGGCTATGGTGGTCTGCATCCTGGTGCTGAACCTGCGCGTAGGGCAGGCAAATATGAAGCGCTTCGACTGGTTCGGCGCCACTTTCATCGCCGTTACCACCGCTTCCCTTATCCTCATGACCACCTGGGGCGGCACCGAGTATGACTGGAACTCCCCGATGATCCTTACTCTCGGCGCCATTACCCTTGTCGGCGCAATATGTACGATCTTCGTGGAATTGCGCGCCACCGAACCACTTATCCCAATCTACTTATTCAAAAACCGCAATATGACCCTGACCACCCTATCCGGTGTCATATTGGGCCTGGCCATGTTCGGCGTGCTGGGCTATATGCCCACCTACCTGCAGATGGTTCACACCCTATCGCCCACCAACGCTGGCCTGATGATGGTTCCGATGATGATTGGGTTTATCGGTACTTCCACCGGTGTCGGCTTCATCATCGCCCGCACCGGCCGCTACAAGATTTACCCGCTCATCGGCCTGGCTATCACCGCCGGTGCGCTGTTGTGGATGTCCGCCCTGTCGGTAGAGACTTCACTTAAGCAGCTAGGCATAGAGTTCCTAGTTTTCGGTATCGGTCTGGGCATGGTGCTGCAGGTACTAGTGCTCATCGTCCAGAATTCCTTCCCGCTTTCCCAGGTGGGCACGGCCACCGCAGCGAATAATTTCTTCCGCCAAATAGGTTCTGCCCTAGGAGCTTCCCTGGTTGGCTCCATGTTCATCAACAACATGCAAGATGAAATGGCCAACCTCCTGCCGCAGGCTATCCAGCAGCTGGGCCCTGGAGACACGGCCTACGCCGAAAAGTTCAATGCTGCTAATGGCAATGCTAATAGCCTTACCCCAGATCTCGTTTCTTCCCTGCCAGAGCCACTCGAGCAGGCAGTAGTAAATTCCTATAATGAAGGGCTGACCCCAGTCATAGCGCTCATGGTTCCACTCGTCATCGTCGCCCTCCTCATCCTGCTTCCCCTGCGCGAAGAACGGCTAAAGGAAACAATCGGTTAATTGCCGCTCAACCTCGCAAAAACCTCCGCTACCAGCAAGAAATTGTATGCGTTGCACACTGCGGTGCTGCTTGCCGATGCCCCCCTTAGAACCCACCTCTCCTCTCAACCCGCCCCTCGAACGGCCATGGCCTCGCGCGAAAGAAGGAACGTACCCGCGCAGTCGCAGACTGCGTATCTCACCAAGCCCGGTCACACACCGGCAGTGGCAGAAAACAAATAAAAGCCGTAGCGGCCGGGTTTATACATTCCCTTTGGCATAAGCTACGGCCTTTGTGCTGTAAGAAGGCATAGTGCCTTTAGCGGTTCTTTTCCTCTGGCTTGGGAAGCAAGAGCTCGTAGACATCGGTATCGCGCCACTGACCGGCCAATTCACCATAGGTCATCTTGGCCATATGGGAGTAGGTGCCGACCTTTTCAAAACCGCGGGACTTGTGCAGACCCGCAGAGCCCTCGTTTTCCGGGAAAATCCAGGAGTGGATGGCCCACTTGTGCAGGTCTTGGCATACCTCAATGAGGCAATCAAGCAGGGCCCCGGCAATGCCACGACCTCGGGCAGCGGATCCCAGATAGATGGAATCTTCCACGACGCCATGAAAGACGGTGCGCGAGGAAATCGGGGCGGCCGACACCCACCCCAATACCTTCGAATCATCGTCCGCCTCAACGGCCACGTGGACCGAGGCCATGATCTTGGAGGCCGTAAACTCCTCGTACGTCAAAGATCGAGTTTCGTAGGTGGCGTGACCAGTTTTCAAGCCTTGCTCATAGATCTCCCTCATCTGTGGGTAATCGGCCGAAGTGAAGGGACGGATACGGAAATCTCTTTTCTTATCGTCCGCAGACGTCTGCTTGGCGTTCTCGCTCATAAGCACCATTATTACTGTTCTTGGATGATTGTTGCTATAAAGAATTCAGAAAACTCACTGTCCGCGTCCGAGCTACTAGCCTGCGCTTGCTTAGTCATTGCCCTCCAATAGATCGGTTACCAGTTCCGCAATGGCGGAGCGCTCGGATCGTTTAAGGGTAATATGCGAAAAAAGCTCATGGCCCTTAAGCTTTTCGATTACCGCCTGTACCCCATCGTGGCGGCCCACCCGCAGGTTATCGCGCTGGGCGACATCATGGGTGAGCACCACTCGCGAGCCTTCCCCTAAGCGCGAAAGCACGGTGAGCAAAACATTGCGCTCCAGCGACTGCGCCTCATCCACGATGACGAAGGCATCGTGCAGGGAGCGCCCCCGGATATGGGTCAGCGGAAGGACCTCGATGAGCCCGCGCTCATGGATTTCTTCGAGAACATTGTCAGAGACTAAGCTTTCTAAAGTGTCATAGACCGCCTGGGACCACGGATTCATCTTCTCTGATTCAGAGCCCGGCAGGTACCCCAGCGATTGCCCGCCGACGGCGTACATGGGCCGGAAGACCACAATGCGGCGGTGTTCTCCGCGCTCCAAGACAGCCTCTAACCCGGCGCACAAAGCCAGCGCTGATTTTCCGGTGCCGGCCCTACCCCCGATGGAGACGATGCCGACCTCCGGATCCAGCAGCAGATCCAGGGCGATGCGCTGCTCCGCCGAACGCCCCTGCAGGCCAAAGGCACTTCGATCACCGCGCACCAGGCGCACCGCCCCGCCTGGCATGATGCGACCCAAGGCGGATTGCGCTCCGGCAACCAAAGTGATGCCGCAATTTACCGGCAAGTCTTCTACTGGGGTGCCATCATCCGTAAATACCCCATCGAGCAGCACGTGCCCATCGCGGTAGAGGATATCGATGACATCGACGGTGGTATAGGCGGTGGCTATGCCCGAATACCCGGTCACAGCCACATCCTGGGCGTGGTATTCATCGGCCGGCACGCCCACGGCGCCGGCTTTAACCCGCAGCGGCACGTCTTTGGTGACCAGGACCGTGTCCTTGCCTTGGTGTGCCAGATTCAAAGCACAAGCCAGAATGCGGTGATCGCCTTCCGGCCCACGGAATGCCGCTGGTAAGAGCGACTGGTCTTGATGATTGAGCTCTACCCGCACGGTACCACCGGCCACATTGACCGGGACGGGCTGGTCGAGGGCCTCATATGTAGCGCGCAGCTCTTCCAAAAAACGAAGAGCTTGGCGGGCGAACCAGCCAAGCTCCGGATGATGACGTTTTCCTTCTAATTCAGAGATAACCACGACGGGAAGGACGACCTCGTGCTCAGCGAATTTTCGCAGCGCCCACGGGTCAGATAATAGAACCGAGGTATCAAGGACGTAAGTCTTTGTAGCGACCTCATTAACTGCGGTGCTTAGTGGAGTAGAAAGTACAGAGGGGCGAGTCATGATGGCAGGAATCTTCCTTTGCAAAACGGTAGACAGCTGTTCTTCCTTGTTTATCCCCCAGAGCCGCTAGTACTGCGCTCTCTTAGGGGACTGCCACCCAACCTAAGCACCCAAGGTTGAAATCACATGGGTGGAAGATGAATTTTAAGAAAACGACAAATCCCTGCGGGAAAACCCGCAGGGAAGGTGACTAGAGGTAACCGGCGTACCGCTCAAACCGCCGCCGGTTTTGAGCTTTTAGGCGTCAATATCAGCCCGGAATTTGCCGTCGTCACCCTGCGTCCAGGAGATCGTGCCATTGCTAAACTTCTGGGTCCAACCTTTCTCGCTGGTTGCCGCAGCCTCCGGTTTGGTAGGAAGCCCCACGGAGGAGGCGAGGCCACCCTCATTCACCCAAGTTTCTGCAATCTTGCCTATGACCGGCTGTACACCAGTCTGTTCGGAGTAAGCCAAGTACTTGCCGCCCTCGAAAGCAACTAAAGTTCCCTCATCGGAGGACTCCACGTTCTCTACCTCGCCCCACTCGGCCTGCTTTTGCTCGACCGCAGCTGCGAGGTCAGCGGGAACTTCTTCATCACCATGAGCGGTGGTAATGGTCTGGGTGTCACCCTTGGCACCATCTGCTTTATCGTCCTTGGAACCGGTTGCTTCTGCGGCGGCGGATCCAACGGCCTCGGTAGCTTTGGAAGCGGCCGAGCCAGCAGCATCCGTGGCGTCTGCGGCTACGGAACCAGCGGCATCCTTGGCATCATCGGCAGCTTCCTTGGCGTCCGAGCATGCGACGAGAGCAATGGATAGGGTTGCGGCTGCAAAGCCACATACAAAACGACGTGTCATCTTGCGCATTTTTAGATCTACCTTTCGATTTCTTCAGCCAAAAATTAGTTCACTGTAGTTTTTAGCCGCCATTGTGGCGAACGAAGCCAACGGTATACGCGATCTGCACTGTGGGGCCACTCTGTACATCGGTTTTTGCGCGGATTAGATGTCAGTTTATCGCCGTTTGCGCTGTTTAGGACGTTTCTTTGGTTTTTGTAACGGATTGTTAACAATCCTTCGAGATTGTTTGGTTTTGGCTTTTTCACGGGCTGTGCGCTTCGGCTTTTCCTGTCTAGAAGAGCGGGCGGTACGGCCCTTGGCGATGCCCACAAAATCCTGAATAGCCTCATTGTCATGGGATTTCCGCCAGACCAAGGCGATTTCGGTGACCGGCACCTCACTGCCTGTCAGCGCGAGCGGTACCACCTGTTTCTTACTGAGGATTTTAAGCAGCGGCAGCGGTGCGATGGCGATGCCCACATTGGCTGCGACCACTTGCAATGCCTCGCGTACGGCGGCGATATCGACTTCACCGGAATCAGTGAGCTGGTAGTTGAGGTGTTCATCGGAGACATCGGCAAGCGCGAGCGCCTCGCCCACCTCCGCATAGACAGAGTCTTTGGGAACCGCAATGCCGGGGGTCTCCTCATACAGGCGCACCACGTGGAAGGAGTCATCCACCCGACCATCCGGCAGGCGCATGAGCGCCACATCCACGTTGCCGGAGAGCAATTCTGCCATGCTGTCATCCGCATCGATGGTGAATAAACCACCGTGCGCAGTAGTATCCTGAAATCTCCGAAACCATTTTCCAGCTTGTGTACCGGTAACAAAAGCTAAGCGCAGCATAAAGCACAGTCTACTGACGATGTTACGGTCAAAACCTGAGCGAACCACATAATCAACAGTGACCGTCCGGTACCGCGATGCGCACACTATTCCCCGCAGTGGCTGCAGAGAGCCCACGCTACACTGGCGCAGGCTCGCGACCACGACGCCCACCAAGACGCCGCAGACGATAAGGACTAAACCAGCTTCCAGTCCTCGAGACCCTCATACAGCGGGTAGTCCATGGCGATCTTATCGACGCGCTTGCGAAGTGCCTCCACGTCGGCGCTGGTGCCCTGTGCCAAAGCAGTACCAATGACGTCTGCAACCTCGGTGAAGGCTTCCGCATCGAGACCACGGGTAGCCAGGGCGGAAGTGCCGATGCGCAGGCCAGAGGTAACCATCGGCGGGCGCGGATCATTGGGGACCGCATTGCGGTTGACGGTGATTCCTACCTGGTGCAGGAGGTCTTCTGCCTGTTGACCATCAAGTTGCGAATTGCGCAGATCCACCAGGACGAGGTGGACATCGGTGCCGCCAGAGACGACGTCAACGCCGGCTGCCCGCGTATCTTCTGCCAAGAGGCGATCGGCCACGATTCGCGCACCCTCGAGGGTGCGCTCCTGGCGCTCCTTGAACTCTTCACTGGCCGCAATCTTCATAGAAATAGCCTTTGCCGCCACCGCGTGCATTAGCGGTCCACCCTGCTGGCCGGGGAAGACGTTGGAGTTCAGCTTCTTTGCGTAGTCCTGCTTGGCCAAGATCATGCCAGAGCGCGGACCGCCCAAGGTCTTGTGCACGGTGGTCGAGACGATATCGGCGTGCTCCACCGGGTTCGGGTGCAGACCCGCAGCAACCAGACCCGCGAAGTGGGCCATATCTACCCACAAGTAAGCTCCCACCTCATCGGCGATTTCACGGAAGGCCGCGAAATCCAAGGTACGGGGGTAAGCGGACCAGCCGCCGATGATAACCTTTGGCTTTTCCCTGAGTGCCTGCTCACGCAGCTTATCCATGTCGACGCGCATGGTCTCTGGATCCACGCCGTAAGCTGCGACATCGTATAGCTTGCCGGAGAAGTTCAACTTCATGCCGTGCGTCAGATGTCCACCGTGGGCTAGAGACAGGCCGAGGATCTTATCGCCTGGCTCTGCGATGCTGGACAGAACGGCGGCATTAGCCTGAGCGCCGGAATGCGGCTGCACGTTGGCAAATTCCGCGTTGAAAAGCGCCTTCGCACGGTCGCGGGCGAGATCCTCAACAACGTCGACGTGCTCGCAACCGCCGTAGTAACGACGCCCGGGGTAGCCCTCGGCGTACTTATTAGTCAAGACGGAGCCCTGTGCCTGCAAGACAGCGCGCGGCACGAAGTTCTCAGAGGCGATCATTTCCAGGGTTTCGCGCTGGCGGGAAATTTCTCCCTGAATAGCGCCGAAAACTTCTGGGTCAAGATCGCGCAGGTCAGTAGTAAAAGAAGCCATATAAACTAGTCCTCTTCTCGGTAGGAAGCAGTATGAGCCATTACACATCATATCCTTTGGACTACCGTACAGGGGCAATTTTTCACTCCCCTATCGTTGCGTGAGACAATTGAGCCATGTCGCGCAACCTGGATTCGAGCCCCTACCTCGACTTTAACCGTCAAGCCTGGCGTGAACTTCGCAAATCCATGCCGCAGGTGCTGACAGAAAACGAGCTAGACGAGCTACGGGGCATTGGCGATCGCATAGATTTGGACGAGGTAGCAGACGTCTACCTTCCACTCTCCCGTCTCATACACATGCAGGTCACCGCCCGACAACAACTCACCGCTGCAACCGAAGCCTTCCTGGGCAACCCACCAACGCACGTGCCGTTCGTCATCGGTGTGGGCGGTTCCGTGGCCGTGGGTAAATCCACCACCGCCCGCCTACTCCAAGTACTGCTCCAGCGCTGGGACTCTCACCCAAAGGTTGACTTGGTGACCACGGACGGGTTCCTTTTTCCCAACCAAACGCTGAAAGACCGCGGATTGATGAAGCGTAAGGGTTTCCCCGAATCCTATGACCGCCGCGCACTCATGCGCTTTGTCACCGACGTCAAGTCAGGAAAACCCGTAGTCAAGGCGCCGCTGTACTCGCATATCGCCTATGACATCGTCAAAGATCGCTGTCAAGAGGTCAACCAGCCCGATATCCTGATTTTGGAGGGCCTCAACGTCCTGCAGACCAGCCCCACCCTAACTATCGCAGATCTCTTTGATTTCTCCGTCTATGTCGATGCCCGCACGGACGATATTGAACAGTGGTACATCGATCGCTTCCTCACGCTGCGCCACACCGAATTCCGTCGGCCCAATGCGCACTTCGCAGCCTACGCCGATATGGACGATGAGCAGGCGCGCGCCCTGGCCCGCGAGATTTGGCAATCCATTAACCTGCCGAACCTGGTGGAAAATATTCTTCCCACACGCGTGCGCGCCTCACTGGTCTTAAAAAAGGGTTCACACCACCTCGTCGAACAGGTACGGATGCGGAAAATTTAGCCGCTACTTGCCAAAACGGCGCGAACGCTGGGAATAGTCACGCAGCGCGCGCAGGAAATCCACCTTCCGGAATGCCGGCCAATAAGTATCGGTGAACCAGATTTCTGAATAGGCTGCTTGCCACAATAAAAACCCGGAAAGGCGCTGTTCGCCGGAGGTACGAATCACTAGGTCTGGATCCGGCAAACCCTTGGTGTACAGGTGTTCCGTGATCGAATCCGCGGTAACTCTATCTGCCATGCCTGCCGCACTCGTGCCCTTTTCGGCCTCACTGCGCACCAGGTTCTGGACGGCATCAACGATTTCCTGGCGCCCTCCGTAGCCGACGGCCACATTGACAATAATACCCTGGTTATTCTTTGTTTCCTCAGCGGCATCTACCATGCGCTGTGTTACCGGTACGGGCAACAGATCCAAGTTGCCCACAAGACGCACCTGACAATCCAGATCTCCCCGGGATAGGTGCGCGACCACATCAGAGATGATGTCAAAAAGCAGCTGCACTTCCTGCTGGCTGCG
The DNA here is from genome assembly GCF_003688935.1 of Corynebacterium macginleyi. Taxonomy (GTDB): domain Bacteria; phylum Actinomycetota; class Actinomycetes; order Mycobacteriales; family Mycobacteriaceae; genus Corynebacterium; species Corynebacterium macginleyi. The sequence goes on from NZ_REGE01000003.1 coordinate 170,564, forward strand.
TTTGAGATTCTCTGTGGACAAGAGGTAGATAGTTACTACTTCAATATCGGTATCGCGGCACCACGCGATCATCTCTCCAATTTTCTTCGCACCCTGGCGGTGACCATGGCTAATATCCGTAAACCCGGCTTCCCGCGCCCAGCGGCGGTTGCCGTCGGCCATGATCGCCACGTGCTTCGGCTGCGGTCTACCCTTGATAAGCCGCACCAGGCGTGCTTCATACAAGGGGTACATCAGCCGCTTGAGAAATACCACGTTGATTACTCCAGCCGCCTAGAAAATCGACTTCTTGCGGTTGTCGTAAAGACCAGCTTCCTTGAGAGCCGCATCTACCGCTTCCTCATCGAATGGATCGATTCCGTGATCCTCAGCGAACATGGTGCGCCGACGGAAGCGCGAAAAGCGACGGTGAAAGTTCCAGCCTGCTACCAGCACAGCAACGCCCATGAGGGCCAAGATAAGCAGCCCGATGGGAGAGGCCTTGCCAAACTCGGGCCCCATCGGTCCGCCCTCAGCACCTTCTAGGCCTTGTGCAAGGACATTGACATCGTGCACGACAAGGAAAAGGGAGTCATAGACGCTCATGGCTTAAGTCTCCTCGTTCTTTTCGATGCCCGCAAATAAATCATTTTCCGGCAGCGAGGTTGATACTCGGGTCTTAGCTAATTCAAACTCTTCCGTTGGCCACAAGCGCTGTTGGACCTCCACGGAGGTGGCCAAGAATGCACCCGCGGGATCGATTTGCGTCGCGTGCGCCCGCAGCGCATCGTCCCGGTTTTGGAAGTAAGCAGCGCACTCCACCTGCGTGGTAACGCGAGCCATAATATCACCAAAAGCCGTATCCCAGCGGGCCAACATGGGACCATAGGGGCTGGGCTTTTCTTCTTCAACAAGAAGATCGTGGAACATCTTCATGCGTTGGTACACAAAGCCATGCGTGTAGTACAGCTTCAACGGTTCCCAGGGCTCGCCCAATTCTGGGTGATAGGAAACATCACCGGCCTTTTCCCATGCGATCATGGAAGCTCGGTGGACCATGAGGTGGTCCGGATGCGGGTAGCCACCATTTTCATCATAAGTAATGATGACGTGCGGGCGGAAAGAACGGATAACGCGCACCATTTCCTGGGCCGCTGCATCATCGCCCATCAGAGCAAAGCAGCCTTCCGGCAAGAGATCTTCCATGCTCTTGCCTTCCTCAAGATCTGGCAAGCCAGAATCAACGTGACCTAACCACTGGTGTTCAACCCCAAGCGCGCGGGCTGCCGTAGCCATCTCCTCGCGGCGTACCTCAGCCATGTTTTCCTTAACACCAGGACGGTCCATAGCCGGGTTAATAATGTCACCACGTTCACCGCCGGTGCAGGTCAGCACCATTACATCCGCACCTTCTGCAGCATAACGTGCTGTGGTCGCAGCACCCTTGGAGGATTCATCATCCGGGTGTGCGTGGATTGCTAGGAGGCGAAAGTCGCTCACTGAAAATCCATCCCCTTTTGAACTAGCTTTTAGAACAGATGTCAATCTTAGTAGATACAGGGAAAATGGTACTCCTCGGTTAAAGTAGGACCATGACTTCCGCCGGAAAATCTCGCTCCGCCGCACGCTACGGCTCGCGCGATACTGCACAAACGAACTCTGGTAGTTGGACCAATAAGGCGTTGGTGTTGATTTTCGCCGCCATGCTCGTCACCCTGGTCTACTACGGCTTCCAGTATTTTCGGGAAAAAGAATCCGTCAATGCACAAATTTCCATGGTGACCCAGAAGGTTCTTAGTGATGACAACATGCGCGTGTGGGTCGACGTAACCCGCAATCATCCTGATGAAGATGCCTACTGCATCGTGCAGGCCTACGATTACTCCAAGTCTGAGGTAGGCCGCCGGGAATTTGCCGTTCCCGCTGGCGGAAATGAGACGCACCGCTTTGCCGTAGATGTCCCCACTAATGCCCGCGCCGTAGCCGGTGGCGCCTATGGCTGCTCCGGCAATATCCCGGATTACCTCGATATGGACAATCCCGACTACGCGGAAAGTCGCTAGATCCATGTGCTAGGCTTTATACAGCCTAGAACTGGGCATTTGCCTGGTTGCATACTTAACTTCGGTCCCGCCATCATCGCGGGACTTTAACCACTATTCCACAGCACGGAAGGTTTTAGAATGGCTGAGCAGCAAAAGCAGTACATCACCCCGGAAACTAAGGCAAAGCTCGAGACCGAACTGCAGGAACTCATCGATCACCGCCCTGAGGTTGCGGCGGAAATTAATGAGCGCCGCGAAGAGGGCGACCTAAAAGAAAATGCCGGTTACGATGCCGCCCGCGAGATGCAGGACCAAGAAGAGGCCCGCATCAAGCAGATTTCTGAGCTGCTGGCTAACTCCACCACCGAGCGTGGCACCCTGCAGGAAGGCGTTGCCTACACTGGCAGCGTTGTTCACGTGTACTACAACGGCAACAAGGACGATAAGGAAACCTTCCTCATCGGCACCCGCGCCGCTGCCACCGATAACAAGGACTTGGAGACCTACTCCGAGCAGTCCCCGCTGGGCGCCGCCATCATTGGTGCGCAGGAGGGTGAAACCCGCGAGTACACCGCGCCAAATGGTAAGACCATTTCGGTAACGATCGAATCGGCCGCACCGTACGATTCCGCTAAGGCCACCACCCCGCGCAAGTCCTAATTTCCTCCTTATTCCCCCACTACCACCTTCACTATTGTGGAGAAAGAGCACATCCCCATGAAGAAATTCTCCCGTTTCGCCATAGCTGGATTAGTTATTACCGCTGGACTTTCTTTGGCTGCCTGCCACCCGCCAAACGAGCAGGATTCTAAATCCGGCAAGATCGACAATGCATCGACCTTCACGGGCGAGGCACCATCGCATAGGACTGCAGAGTCGTCTTCCGCTGCTACCACCAACGAGTACGAAGTGGATACGGAGAGCCTGCACGACGGGGTCGAGGAACCTGAGCAACTCCCGAACATAATCGTGACGCAACTGCCGCATTAAAAGAGATGGGCTGAAGGATGCTTACCTTCAGCCCTTTTCTTTTCCCAGCACGCTTCCTAGGATTCTCGTGCCCAATTGCCGATGACCCCTGGCACCACCGCTGGCGGCTCGCCCAAGAGGTCGCGCTTGTTCGGATCTCGCTCCACTTGACTCGTTACCGCCTTCACCCGATTTTGGTCATTTCCCTGACCCCGGGTTCCCATCATTGGCGCAAAAGCTCGCATACCTGCGGCTGGTTTCGCAGCGCCGGATTTAGTACTGGTGCTATTAGTCATGCCTACCCCACGCACCGCACCTTCACGGGCAGCGCCCCTGTCTAGATGTCCCCGACTGCCGCTGCCGCCATTATTACTGCCAGCAGCTTCACCTGCCGCGCGAGGAAGCGCGCCTCCAACGCCGCGGGAGCCAGTGCCTTCACCGGTACCACCGCGTGCAGCGGTTCCGCTGCCGCCCAACCCGGGGGTAGAATTTACTAACGCACCCATATTTCCGCCTGCCCCTGAACCGAACTTTCCGCCCGCGCCCAAAGCCCCGCTGCCGAGTCCAGTCAGTGAATTAAATCCTCCGCTGCGGGAAGCTCCACTATTACCGCTTGCAGCTCGCCCTCCTAACGCCGGACCACCCGCAGCACCTGCAATACCAGTTCCCGCTCCTGCCCCGGCTCCGGGGCCGATTCCACGTCCAATACCCAGCGGTGATCCCCACCCGTTGGAGGCGAATCCGCCATTACCGCTACCAGAACCAGCGCCAGACACTGGCGTAGATCCTAGGTGACCATGCGGTGCCATTGCCCCAGGAAGCGAAGCCCCGCTGGTTGCGACATCACGACCGCTGATATTTGTCCCATCGCCTATACCTAGTTGGGAAAGAGCCTTTCTGCCATCTGCGTGCAATTGGTCTTGGAAAGCGGCAGTTTCCTCAGGGGTCATTCCGATCGATTCCAAATTATGGACCGTACCATTGACCACATCAAAGTTTCCTGGCCCCACATCACCACGGGCAATAGCTTCCTGAATTGCACGCGGCCACGCAACATTACCGGTGTTATATTTCTGGCCGTCGCCTTCCACACCGGACAAACCAGCATCCAGCCCGCCGCCTCCGGAAGCCGGGGACTGTTCCATCAGCGGATGCTGATTAGGCATTGCGTCGATGGCAAGCATCTGGAGATCCGGTTGGAGCTTTGCTAGCGCCGCCGTCTCTACGATTTTTCGCTCCGCTGGGTCAGGGATCTTCATGATGTCCATCGCCATAGCCATCACTGAGGGCTGAATCAGCATCAACCGCGAGTGAAAACCAGTAAGCTTTTGTCCCATTGCTGCGGCATTGGCCACAAAATGTTTCCCAGAGGCTGCTACCTCCCGAATCTTTGCTGCCGCCCGCGACGTGGTTTCGCTGTCATTCTCGCTTTCCAAGGACCCTGCGGCTTCTTCGAGCCCGTTCACAATCTCCCGAACCTCGGAACCAAGAGACTTCCACCGCGCATTAGCCTCAGAGACACTCCAGATCTGCGTAGACATCAAGTCCGTTGCCAGCTTGATAATCGACGTACCGACGTTAACTACAGGCGGAGTGAACAAAAACGGGCTATACCCCGGCTCCGGCTGGTCCATAATCGGCATCGATTCGACACCAATCTCGCCACCCGCATCGGCGATATCCATCGCCCTACTATTTGCGGATTCTTGGGCTTCAAAGCCACGGGCTTCTTTCCCCAACGAAACAGTCAACCAATCCAGTTGGTCGGCAAACTTCGCGATTGAGCTAACTGCTGATCCTGGGTCAGTAGAGAGCACCTTTTCATGCACCTCACCAACATGGTCCAGTCCGATAACGGGTGTAAACCCTTTATTTAATGGACTGTCTTTATAACTTGCAGCAGACTCTGCGAACTTCGCAATGTTTAGAATTTCACGAGCATTCCTATTTAGATTTTCGATACTAAGCCTCATCATTCCCCCCATTTCAAAACCTGATATATTTCATTGACTTGCTTACAAATTTGTTCAGGTTCGCCAGACAAATCTACGAACGTAATTGTCACCTGCCCTCTCGGAGTATTGGTTGAGCTCATACAGCTTGAGCGTGTAAAAAGCTCACCCCGATACACTATGTTTTCGCTTCGTCCCCCTCTTTCATATTTAACAATGTAATCTTCATCCAAGTCTTTCGCGGTCATGGGCACATTAAGGGCGCTGATCGAAAATTCAACACCATCATCAAAACGTTGAAAGCTGCAGCTTTTAGTTCCTGAAGTATTACCGGATGAGTCCTCTAGACGCCTAAAACCCTTTAATTCCAGCTTTCCCGGTGGAATCTCCGTACATGGGTCAAATAGCTTAAAATCTGGGTCAGCAGGATCGAATTCTCCCGGTGGTGGTAGTACACCGAAATCCTCATCTCCCCTGGCGCCGGTCTCCCCCCGAAGACCGGCGCCAGTCTTCGCATACTCGTCTTGGGAGTGTCCCGAGTCCCCCGAATTGTCCTCCACGCCATCCCCCTGGTTCCCGTTGGCGTTAGGCACACCATCGGCCGAACTAGTGCCATCAGTACCCGCCGTCATCGCGGCATCTTCTGATGCGCTCCTCGAGCCGATTTCCGCAGCGCAGCCACTCAACGTGACGGAGCTGACTAGCAGCGCTACTACGGTTACCTGACGTTTCACAACAATCCTTCGGTTGCTCCTTCTAGACGAGCTGGAACGAAAAGAAGATAGAGGCTAGAACTCTCTACCTTCCGGTTTCCCGTTCCCGCCAATAGCATGCATCAACCGGTCAAAAATTTCTTGGCGAGGCGACAAATTAGTCAATATTTAGATATTTTGTTTATCGCATACGCCACATTCATAACACTCCAAATGGTGAAATTAGCTGCTCATTAGCTGTCTTGAACCTGGATACTCCCTCGTATACCCCTTAAAGCCTAAAGTACGGCTAAATCCCCCCTGAATTACCCCCATAATTACACTCTGTAAGCCAAATGAGACACGAAAATGGCCCGCACCAAGGTGCGGGCCAAAAGCGCGGGAAAAGCTTAGTTACGCTGAACGTAGCTCAACAGACGAAGAATTTCGGTGTAGAGCCAGACTAAGGTCACAGCCAAGCCGAGGGCCACGCCCCATGCCTGCTTGGCAGGAGCACCGGCACGAATCAAGCGGTCTGCTTGGTCAAAATCAGTCAGGAAGGACAGAGCGGCCAGCACAATGCACACCAAGGAGAAGATGATGGCGAGGGGGCCACCGTCACGCAGTGGGTTGAAATCAAAGAAGATGGCACCCACGAAGTTTGCGAGAGCCATTACCGCAACACCCGCGATGAGGCCAACCAAAATCTTGGTGAACTTCGGAGTGACCTTTACTGCACCTGTTTTGTAAACAATCAGCATGCCGATGAACACACCGATGGTACCGACGATAGCCTGGCCGATCAGCGCCATGCCATTAGAACCACCGATAGTGCTGTTAGCGAAAACGAAGGAGAATCCGCCGACGAAGAGTCCTTCAAATCCAGCGTAGATGAGGGTCGCGGCCGGTGATCCCCATTTCCGACCAAAGGAGGCTACAAGTACGGTGATAAATCCGCCGATGCCGCCAACCAACATAAGCATCATGGCTGCGCCTGGGTTAATGGTGCCCAGATAGAAGTTGATGGCAGCGGCCACAATAATAATGCCGAGGGTGATTCCCGTCTTGGTGACGACGTCATCCACCGTCATAGGGCGAGGGGCTTCGCTCGCATAGTCAGGGTTCTGCTGCTGGCTGGTTTCAGTCAGCGAGGTCATAACCGGATTGCTTGAACGCACGGTTGTCCTTTCTCAGTGGTGTACAAATCAGCTTTCTCATTTAGATCAACGCCATCAAACCTTACAAAGTTCCTCACCTAGGACAATTTGCCCAAGATTCCGGAAATTTATTGCATTGGCCCACCTTATCCCGAACGGTCACCACGCAAATATTTTGCATTTCGATAGATACGTAACAAACCAGTAGCCCGTCGATCCGCACTAGACAATCTAGATTATCTGATTATGCAGGTCTGAAAAGTACGCACAAACTTTCGTGACGCCATCGACTGGGGAAGCACTGTAATACGTGCGCTGGACGCCAGTAGTATCCAAGTCACGAGGGCCACCCGAAAATGTATCGAAAAAACTATCGCGCTGTTAAGACAGGCAACAGCTGTGGACCGACAAGAATTGCGTCGACTACATCGGCGTGTTCGCGACCTGACTCAATTACTCAACTAATGTCCGCACTGCAGACTACGTAGCCATGATATTAGGCCGCACGCGGCTGCAACTCGCCAATGAGGTGAGCTAATGGCAAGCAAACCAGCATGGTTCACCCCACCGGTTAATAACCTAGCCTTAGCTACAGGAAAGTCTCGAGACGCCATAGAAACGATGTCTCAAGACTTCACACCGTGCCCCCACTGGGACTCGAACCCAGACTGAATCGATTTTAAGTCGACTGCCTCTGCCGATTGGGCTATGGGGGCGCAAAGAACAGTGTAGGACACTATCCCTTAAAAGGGTTAATAAGGGGTAGATTCACTAGCTAGACCAGCAATGATGCCGTCCAAGATGTCTTTTTCACTGATGAAGAAGCTGCGTGCATCGCTGGTGCGCTCAATAAGCTGCATGATTCCTTCTACTGCTACTGCCCCACCGCCGATGACGTCGGCACGACCAGGATGAATAACAGGATTGAGGGCGCGTTCCTCCGAGGGAATGCGGACAAGTTGCTTGAGCAAAACCCGCAGGGCATCAAAGTGCAGCTCCGAGCCGTGTATCGCATCAGGATCATAGCGCTCTAGCCCCTGGGCCAAGGCAGATAGCGTGGTGAACGTGCCCGCACAGCCAACAATGGTCCGTGCCTTGGACATAGGAACGATCTTTTCCACCTCACCCATGCGCTCTGCCACGTATTCGGAGGCGATTTCAATTTCAGATTCAGTGGGCGGGTCGGTGCGCATGATGCGTTCTGTCAAACGTACGCAGCCCATATACGCAGAATGCGAACCTAGAATCTCTTCATCGGCGGTGCCCACGACGAATTCGGTGGACCCGCCGCCTAAATCAATAACGCAGAACGGGCCGTGGTCCGGCTCCATATCGGCTACCGCACCGTTGAAGGATAGGAGTGCCTCTTCTTCGCCCGAGATAACCTCAGCCTGTGCACCGGATTCGATCTGCCCCAAAAGTTCGGCGGTCATATCGAAAAATTCCTGTTGGTTCTTCGCCTCGCGGGTCGCACTAGTTGCCACCATACGCACGCGGGTGATCTTCTCAAACTTCATCTGGCGCACATAGCCTTCCAAGGCCACGCGGGCGCGCTCTAAGGCATCGGGCGCGATTTCACCCGTTGCATCAACGCCTTGTCCAAGGCGAATGATTTCCATGGTGCGGGTGATATCGCGCACCTTGCCGTCTTTGTCGATCTCCGAAATTAACAGACGGATGGAATTGGTACCGCAGTCAATGGCTGCCACCCGAGTCATGTCTTACTCCTATTCCGCGTTGGAAAAATCAAACTCTGCCAGGTCGATACCCAGCTCTTCTACCGTAGGCCAATCCTGCGGAATCGCGGTACCGCGTAGCGCACCGTGGTCGGCCGCCATGGCCACGGCCTCGGTGCCGAGGCGAAAGTGCTGTGGCCCTTCGGCAAGCGCGTAGGCGATGAGCACGTGCAAGCACTTCACCCGCTCCGGCATGCCGCCGCCAGAAAAATCAGTGCCCAAGTCCTCGATTTCGTTGCGCTTGGCCAAGAAGTGCTCATGGGCCTGGCGATAGTCCGCAGCCAGCTCCTGGTCCTCGGCCAGGCGCGACTCCATCCACTTCATCACGTGCGCGACCTCTAACCGGGAGGCCTCCGCGGTAAGGCGGGGATCGGTGAGGTAGTAAAGCGTGGGAAATGGGGTGCCATCCGGCAACTTAGGAGAGGTTTTAATCACGGCCGGTTGGCCGTCCGGCGTGCGGAAGGATACCTCGAGCACGCCGCGTGGAGTGCGGCCCAATTGCTCGGAAACGATGACTAAATCTGCATCAGTGAGGGTCATGCGAACAATTATCGCACATCGGCGTGCTCCTCAGGCGCTGGCTCAATCGGCAGGTGATGCGACTCGACCACGGGAGCCTCTTCTTCTGGCGGCTGCGCCACAGAATCCCACAGCACCTCAAACCACGGGCGCAAATCCTCCTGTGCCTGGATATCGGTAGTGACCTGTTTATCGGGCTGAATATTCGGATCGATGATGCGATAAGCGGTCTCACCTTGTTCGACCAAGCCGAAGCGCCGCCGAGCTTCCTGCTTGATATAGTCCTCGGATTTGTATTTATCGATCTTTTCTAACAGGGCGTCTTTCTCATTCTGCTTCGCCGTAATCGATTCATTGAGTCGGGCGATTTCGGAGCGTCCTTGGTAATAATTACGCAACGGCACCGCGATGATAACAAGCACCAACAACACGAAAATTACGATGACGGTCATGCCCACAATGTTCACGCGATCGGGCTTGCGATTCTTTTTTTCCTGCGCCCGCTGAGGTTTGTGGGGATCCGAAGCACGCGAAGCCACCGGAACCCTGGTGCGGCCCCGGCGGCGCTTCGTCTTCTTCTCACGTGCCATAGGGTTACTATCCTAGCGCCGCCACACCAGTAACACGGGCGTGGCACGCGCGGGAATTCACCAACTTTCTCAAGCGCTCAAGGTGCTTGAAATCTGTGCTGCGCAATGGGCATTTCACGGCCGAGGCCGACAGAAAAATAGTGACACAACAAGGAAGCCCCCGCCGCACCTTGCAGAGCGCAGCGGGGACTAATTTCCTACCGGAATCCGGCTTTTGAGCTAGACCTTAGGCCTTAAAACGTGGGAATGCGGAGCGGCCGGCGTAGACGGCGGCATCGCCTAGCTCTTGCTCAATGCGCAGCAGCTGGTTGTACTTGGCCACGCGCTCAGAGCGGGCGGGAGCGCCGGTCTTGATCTGGCCACAGTTAAGGGCGACAGCCAGGTCCGCAATGGTGGTATCCTCCGTCTCTCCGGAGCGGTGGGACATCATGGTGCGGTAGCCATTGCGATGTGCGAGCTCTACGGCATCGAAGGTCTCAGTCAACGTGCCAATCTGGTTAACCTTCACCAGCAGCGCGTTAGCTGCCTTCTTGTCAATGCCCTCTTGTAGGCGGGCCGGGTTGGTGACGAAGAAATCGTCGCCGACGATCTGGACCTTATCACCAATGGCAGCGGTCAGGGTGGTATAGCCTTCCCAGTCATCTTCCTGCAGCGGATCCTCGATGGAGACGATGGGGTACTCGTTGATGAGCTCCTCGTAGACCTTGGACATCTCCTCGGCGGTGTGCTCGCCACCTTCAAAGTGGTACTTGCCGTCCTCGTAGAACTCGGAAGAGGCAACGTCAAGGGCCAAGGCAACGTCCTTGCCCGGCTCAAAACCGGCTTTCTTGATGGCCTCAACGATGACGTCGAGCGCAGCGCGAGTGGAGTCGACGGAAGGTGCAAAACCGCCCTCATCGCCCAAACCGGTGGACAGGCCTTTGTCCTTCAAGACAGCCTTAAGGCAGTGGTATACGCCGGCACCGATGCTGAGAGCCTCACTAAAGGTCTCTGCGCCGATGGGAGCAATCATGAACTCCTGCACGTCCACCCCAGAGTCAGCGTGGGAACCGCCGTTGAGGATGTTCATCATGGGTACCGGAAGAACGTGCGCATTCGGACCGCCGATGTAGCGGTACAGCGGTAGCGCGGCGGACTCGGCTGCGGCCTTAGCGGTAGCAATGGACACACCCAGGATGGCATTCGCACCGAGGCGGGACTTGTTATCCGTGCCGTCCAGTTTGATGAGCGCCTGGTCAATGAGGCGCTGGTCATCGGCTTCGAGGCCAGCGATTTCATCGCCAATTTCCTCGTTGATGTTTTCCACAGCCTTCTGCACGCCCTTGCCTTGGTAGCGGTCGCCGCCGTCGCGCAGCTCGTGTGCCTCGTGTACACCGGTAGATGCGCCGGAGGGAACGCCGGCAACGCCGTGGCTGCCGTCCTCCAAGAAGACCTCGGCCTCTACGGTCGGATTACCGCGGGAATCCAGAATCTCGCGTCCAAATGCGTGGATGATACCAGCCATGCTATAATTCACTCCTTATAGATGATGTTTGTCGCTGAGCCAATTAGTTCAGTTACACGCTACATTGTTCCAGAAAACCGCCCCGCGTGAAGCTAACGAGCCGGTTGCGGGACTGAGTAGGCATTTGCCGCGTGGGCTACCTTTTCCAGATATTCCCTGGACTGGTTGTAATTTAAGATGGCCTCTTCCCACTGATCTGGGTCACTGAGATCCCTATCACCAAAGCACAAAAGGTTCGCCGCCCCCAGCGCGGCATCGTCAATCTGATTTGGGTCAGCCTCTCCATCGCCATTTGCATCTCCACCGACGAACTCCCACGAAGAAGGGATGAACTGCAAAGGGCCTACCGCACGGTCGAATTCCGTATCGCCATCGATTTCACCGTTATCGGTATCCGGGGTATGCGCGGTGTTATTCGTTCCATCCAGAGTAATGCCAACGATCGGAGGCTGCGGGTAGCCGTTATCATCCATTTTGGAAGACCTAAACCAATTTCCGTTATAGGTACCGTGCCGAGTTTCTACGTAGCCCACCCCTGCCAAGGTATTCCAACGCAAGTTACAACCTGGGTGCTGCTGCCGGGCGATGAGCTCTGCGTTGCCATAGGCGCGCAGTGCCTGCGGGGGGATGTCTGTAGCTTCTGCCAGATCCGATGCCCAGTGGGTTAGTTTATCGGCCGTGCGGCCCGGCGCATTGACATCGATATTTGCCACCTCTTTTCCACCAACTGGCGGGGTGGCACGTGGAACCGAAGAATCATCGGCAGAATTTGTCACAAATAGCACCATCACCAGCGCAATGATTATTACTACGGCTAGCCCGCAGCCCCCAACTATTCGCAGCAGCCTATTCATGAGTAGCCATCCTACTAAGTGAAATTCACCCCGCCGGATAACCACACGCGCCCGTCAAGCGTAAAAGTCGCTGAGACTTTTACCCATTTTTACTCCCGTGATTTTCCCTCTGCCCAGAGACGGTTTTGTTCTTCCACGCTTACGATTTCCGTTGTGCCGTCAAAGAGATACGGCGCGCGTGAGCGCATTTTCTGCACGAAGCTCGCGGCGACATCATCTAGCGAGAAGGTAGAAATCTCGGCATGAAAAATCACCTGCAGGAAGATATCCCCAAGCTCTTTAAGCAGGTCCTCCTCGGGTGCGCACTGGCGAACGGCCGCCGCAAATTCCCCTGCCTCCTCTTCTAGATACGGTAGAAGGGATTCATGGGTCTGCTCGCGCTCCCATTCTCCGATGCGGCGGGCCGTCGCCATAGCGTTGCGCGCCTGCATCACGGGATCGTCGAGCGAGTCAGCCCTAATGACCTGCTCCCCGGCGGCAATGCGCGCCTGGGTTTCCGGATCGTGTTCATCGGTAGTGACTAAAGTGCCGGTGGCATCATCGCCGCTTAAGAGATCCGCAAAATTCCACCGCACTGACACCGGCACTTCCCCAGTGAACTGAACGGGTCCAAATAACCTGCTATGGGCGCGCATAGGAATCATGGTGGGCCAGCGTTCATCGAGCAAAAGCACTGTCATACCTACAAAGTTTATCCCGTGTATTTTCTCAAGTTCCCATTAACGGGGCAGGCACGGTATTTTAAGCCAATGACCTCCAGTCAAAATAAGTCCCACTCGGTGTCGTTGTGGACACTTGTCGCGCTGATTATCGGATCCACCGTCGGCGCGGGCATCTTTTCGCTACCGCAAAATATTTCCTCCGTAGCAGGCCCAGGCGCCATGCTCATTGGTTGGTTGGTGGCCGGCATCGGCATGCTGTCCGTTGCCTTTGTCTTCCAGATTTTGGCGTACCGCAAACCCCACCTCGATTCCGGCGTGTATTCCTACGTGCGCGCCGGCTTGGGTGATTTCATTGGCTTTACCTCGGGGTGGGGTTATTGGCTGGGTTCGGTGATGGCACAGGTGGGATATGCCACCCTGTTTTTCAACACCATTGGGCATTACCTGCCGTTTTTCGATGCAGACCACAGGTGGCCGTCCGCCATTGCCGTCTCCCTACTGTCGTGGGGAATCTTCGCGGTCTTGGCCCGCGGGGTGCAGCAGGCCGCCTTCATGAACCTGGTAACGACGATCGCCAAGATTGTCCCAATCTTGGCCTTCATCGTGTTCATCGCGTTCATCGGCTTTAGCTGGGATAAATTCACCCTGGATTTCTGGGGCCGAAATTCCGACACCAGCGTCTTCGATCAGGTTCAGGGCATCATGCTCTTTACGGTATGGGTCTTTATTGGTGTAGAAGGTGCCTCTGTCTATTCCAAGCAGGCCACCAAACGCACCGATGTTGGCCGCGCCACAATCATCGGATTCTTCTCCGTGCTGGCCCTTTTGGTGTCCGTATCCACCTTGAGTTTTGGCGTGATGACGAAGGAAGAATTAGCCGCGCTGCCGGATAACTCTATGGCCTCGGTGCTCACTGAGGTTGTCGGACCCTGGGGTGGCGCGCTGATTTCCATTGGCTTGTGCCTGTCGGTCCTCGGGGCCTACGTCTCCTGGCAGATGCTGTGCGCTGAGCCGATCGTCATGATGGCTATCGATGGCCTTATCCCCCGCCGTATCGGCACTATCAATGTCGCCGGTGCCCCGTGGGTAGCCCAGCTGGTTTCCACATCTGCCATTCAGATCTTCATCGTCGTCTTTTACGTCAATGAGGCCTCTTATGCCGCGATGGTGCAGCTCGCCACCATCATGTACCTTTTGCCCTATATCTTTTCCTCGCTATACCTATTGCTGCTAGCGATACGGGGCAAGGGTGTGAGCCACCCGTACGCAGGAACGCGGTTCGATCTATCCGGGCCGGATATTCCCAGGCGCGAAAACCGGCGCCATTTTGGCATCGCACTGGTGGCCTTTGCGTACTCACTGTGGCTGATTTACGCCGCAGAACCTGTTTATATTCTCTTTGGTGCGCTCGCCGTCGTGCCAGGAATTGTGCCGTATATACTCACTCGGTTATCGCGCCGCGAGAAGCTTTTTAACGGATTTGAGTGGTCAATTGTCATCGTAGTGCTGGTGGCCGCCACTATTGCCGCAGTCGGACTCGCCCAAGGAACGCTGGAACTCTAGTCCTTTCCTCCACCGAGCGCGATCAGATTGGCGCGCTCACCCGCCACCGCAAACGGTCCAGACACAGACAGGCTTATCAGGGTATATCACCCCTTTACCCTGTGAAGAGTTGGCAAAGCAGCGCCATACGTTAATCTGACGCATGCTTACTAGATCCTGGTTTGGACATGGCCAACGAAGCTGTGGTCCCGCAAGGGCGCGTGCACATGCTCTCTGCCGGACAGATGATCACCGCACAGGCCCTGAAGCACGAGGCCGACATCATCGTGGGCGGGCGACTCCCCTCTCCGGCGGGGTCCTTGTCAACGCGCTACTCGCCAACGCTGATGAATGATGCGGCACCGGTCGGCTCACCCGAGACGTTGATGGGTTGGACATCAAAAAGCGCGCTCAAAAAGTCTGCGGCCCACTGGAGGAGCTCTGTATCGCGCAACTTGGGCGAGGTGACATTGCGCCCGGCTTTGGGGAAGGGGACGTTGATGGCCTTGGCCGCTGCCCGGAAGCTCGATCCCGGGTAGAGGCGCTTGAGGCGCACTTGCTTGGAATCCGGCAGTTCGACCGGGTGAAATTTCACCCGGGTACCCTGCACGGTAATGTCTGCCACCCCGGCCCGCCGAGCTTGATGGCGCAGGCGCGCCACGGCGAGCAAGCGCTCTACTTCTTTGGACAAGGGTCCGAAGCGGTCTTCCATTTCCTCCCGCGCCGCCGTGAGATCATTATTGTCCTGCGAGGCCGCCAACTTGCGGTAAACCTCAAGTCGCAGACGCTCGGAATCGATATAGGACTCAGGAATGTGCGCATCCACGGGAAGGTCGATGCGGATTTCTTTCGGGCCTTCGTCCGTTACCGCAGGTACCTCGCCACGGGCTAAGGATTTGTAGGCCTCCACGGCTTCACCGACCAAGCGCACGTAGAGGTCAAAGCCCACGCCTGCGATATGGCCGGACTGCTGTGCGCCCAGGACGTTGCCAGCACCGCGCATCTCCAAGTCCTTCATGGCCACGGCCATGCCCGCACCGAGATCATTGTTCTGCGCGATGGTGGCCAGGCGGTCATAAGAGTTCTCAGTCAGTGTGGCTCCCTTGGGATACAGAAAGTAGGCGTACCCGCGCTCGCGGGAGCGGCCCACCCGCCCGCGCAACTGGTGCAGCTGTGACAGACCCATGTGGTGCGCATTTTCCACGATGAGCGTATTGGCATTGGCAATATCCAGGCCTGTTTCCACGATCGTGGTACAGACCAAAACGTCATACTCGCGGTCCCAGAATCCCTGGACGGTCTTTTCCAGTACATCCTCGTTCATTTGGCCATGGGCGACGACGATGCGCGCTTCCGGCACCAAGTCGCGCAGCTCGCGCGCCTTCTTTTCAATATCGGAGACCTTATTGTGGATGAAGAAGGTCTGGCCATCGCGCAGAAGCTCGCGCCGAATGGCGGCCGCGACTTGCTTGTCCTCGTAGGCGCCAACATAGGTCAGCACCGGGTGGCGGTCCTCCGGTGGGGTGAGAATGGTCGACATTTCGCGAATACCTGCCATGGACATCTCCAACGTGCGCGGAATCGGCGTCGCGGACATGGTGAGCACGTCCACGCTGGCTTTTAACGCCTTGATGTGTTCCTTGTGCTCCACACCGAAGCGCTGCTCCTCATCAACCACGATGAGGCCCAAGTTCTTCCAGTGCACGCCGGTTTGCAGCAGGCGGTGCGTGCCGACGACGATATCAATCGAGCCATCTACCAGCCCCTTGAAAATTTCCGAGGCTTCCTTCTTGGAGGTAAACCGAGACAACACCGCAATCTTTACGGGGAAACCGGCCATGCGCTCGCTAAAAGTATCGTAGTGCTGCTGCGCTAGCAGCGTGGTCGGCACAAGCACGGCGACCTGGGTGCCATCTTGGACCGCCTTGAAGGCGGCGCGAATGGCGACCTCGGTCTTGCCATATCCCACATCGCCGACGACTACACGGTCCATCGGCACTGAGGATTCCATATCCTCTTTCACCGCGTCGATAGCCAGCATCTGGTCCTCGGTTTCGACGAAGGGAAAATTATCCTCCATCTCCGCCTGCCAGGGATTATCGGGCGCGAACTGGTGACCTGGTGCGGCCTGGCGCTTGGCATAAAGGTCCACCAATTCGCCGGCGATTTCGCGCACAGCAGCGCGCGCCTTCTTCTTGGTGTTCTTCCAGTCGGAGCCACCCATCTTGGATAGGTGCGGAGATTCGCCGCCAGTGTATTTGCTGAGCAGATCCAGCGAATCCATCGGCACCCACAGCTGGTCCGCCGGCTGCCCACGCTTGGAAGGCGCATATTCCAGCACGATGTATTCGCGCCGACTGGTCTCATCGCCGGATTGGATAGTGCGTTCGGCCATCTTCAAAAACTTGCCGATGCCGTGCGTTTCATGCACCACAAAATCGCCCTGCTTGAGCGCCAGCGGGTCCACCTTATTGCGGCGTTTGGCCGGGCGCCGCTTGGCGTCTGCAATATCGCCTACGCGGTTACCAGTCAGATCGGTTTCCGTGACCACGACGAGCGGCAACGCCTCGACGTCTTTTAGCTTGCGCACCTTGGGAAAGACCAAACCGGCGTGGCTGAGCGCCTGATACAAGGTGACCTCGCCCGCACTGGGTTCCCAGCCGGGGGTGGCCACCTTGGTCCGAATGCCCTGCTCTGCAAAGCGCTCCACCATGCGTTTGATGGCGCCTTGGGCAGGAGCGATAAACGCCGCACGCCCGCCGGCGTGAGTATGCGCCAATAGCTGGGCCATCATCGCGTCGATTTCCTTGACATCTCCGCGCGGGGTGGGCCCAGGCTCGAACTCGAGCGGCAGGGTTTCATCCTCCGGTCCAGCCAACATGCCCGGTGGAGAAAATGTCCACAGCGGCTGCCCGGCCTCGCGAATAGAGACTTCCAAAGACTCAAAGGAGCGGTAGCTCGATCCTTTGGTATCGAGCCCTTCCGTGGCCAAGGGGCCATCTGCGCCCATGGCCGCGGCCTCCCACCCAGCAGCAAGGAATTCCGCATCGGTTTTTTCCAGATCTTCAACGCGGCGCCTGATTTTTTCCGGCGCCATCATTACCACGTGGGTGGCGGCGGGGAGGAACTCGGAGAGGGTGATCAGTGGGGCATCGGAAAGCACGGGCAAAACCGCCTCCATGCCCTCAGCCGGAATATATTCGCTCACCTTAGTCAAAAGCTCCACCAACGCCGGGTTTCCGGTATGCGTCGCCGCCAATGTAGCCGCGCGCTGCGCCACCGCATCCGTAATCGGCAGCTCGCGGGCTGGGAAGATATCAACGCGGCCGACCTCAATTTCTTGGATCGTGCGCTGGTCAGCAACAGAAAATTGGCGAATATCGGTGACCTCATCGCCCCAAAATTCGACGCGCACCGGGTAATCCATAGTGGTGGGAAAGACATCAATGATGCCACCGCGGGTAGCAAACTCACCGCGTTTGGCTACCATATCCACGTGCTTATACGCCCTAAATTCCAGGCTGCGCACCACTTCGTCGAAGTTGTACTCCTGGTTTTCTTCCAGGTGCACCGGGGTGCGCCCTTCGATTTCTTGCAGAATGGGTTGGGCTAGCCCGCGCGCGGCCGTAACAATAATGCGCAGTTCATCAATGTTGTGTAGCACCTGCGCGCGCTTGCCGATGATATCCACGCCCGGGCTCAGCCGCTCGTGCGGCAGCGTCTCCCAGGAGGGAAACATCGCGACCTTATCGCCCATCATGGCGGTCAGCTCCGCGGTAAGGTCCTCGGCCTCACGGCTAGTGGCCGTCACCGCCAGCACCGGTGCGTGGTGGGCCAGAGTGCCAAGAGCCCACGGGCGCGCCTGATCAATACCCGTAATGTGCAGGTTTTGGCCCACGTTGACCACAAGCCCCTTGAGCTTGGGGTCCGTAGCCGCGACCTTAAGCAGCCCTGCCAACATTGGCGTCGCCATTTACTTACTGCCTCCTAGCTTGGGCTTTATTTCCATACCGGACAAACCATTCCAGCATAGATTGACTATATGCGTAGCGACGACTTCCTTATCCGGTTTATCCGGGCTGCGCTCATCCAACCACCACTGCGCCGTGGTAGAAACCATGCCAACGAGGGCCTGGCCGTAAATATTAGCTAGCTCCGGATTAATGCCGCGGTGATCAAAGGCCTCACCCAAGATATAAGCCACCTGCCCCACCGCAGCATTGAGCAGGGTGGAAAAACTGCGCTCCTCACCCGGCTTTGCATCGCGCACCAAGATGATGAAACCATCCGTTTCTTCCTCGACGTAATTCAACAGCGCCATCACAGCCTGCTCAATGCGTTCGCGCCAGCTGCCTTCTTCTAAAGAATCTGTAATGACTTTTTCTAGCGCCAGCATCTCCCGATCCACGACCACTGCATAAAGGCCTTCTTTGCCCCCAAAATGCTCGTAGACCACCGGCTTCGATACGCCGGCGCGAGATGCAATTTCTTCGACGCTGGTACCTTCAAACCCCAATTCCGCAAAAGCTGCGCGTCCAATGGAAATCAATTGCTCGCGGCGCTCACGGCCGGTCATTCTCTGTCGAACCATGCCTTCCACCCTATCCTTTGCCCCACCGTTAGCTAGTAATTTGTTATTTACCCGGGGGCGTCAGGTACTCTATAGCTACAGCATTCGCTGTGGTTCCCCATGGTGTAATCGGCAACACTGCGGTTTTTGGTACCGCCATTCTAGGTTCGAGTCCTGGTGGGGAAGCTCTTCAGAACCCCTTTTACCGGCAAAAAAGCTGGTGGGAGGGGGTTTCTTCATTTTCGTGCATTGGGTAGTTTCGGGCCGTTCTGGGCGGTTTCCTGTCCTGAATGTCGTGGAATTACATGGCCGTTTTAACTGCAATAGACCGCTAAAACAACGAAAAGGCCCCCAAACTACGTTGAACTGCTCCCCATTAGTTGGACTGAGAAATCAGTTACCGACTAGTGGGGAGTAGTTTTTCACCAGCTGGCTAATGGACCAGCCATCGTATTGGCCGCTGTCACGGCCGCCGGTAATGTGCTCCCGGATGTCTTTTACGTCCGAGAGACCGGGCCAAGACAGCCCGTAATGAAATCAGCGAAATACTTAATCGTCAGCACGTTGGTTGGTTCCTTTCGAGGTTGGGGTGTTTTTAGTGAGCCATCTGGGTTGACCTTGCCCGCCGCTAGCAGGTCGTAGAAGCGTTGGGCTTCTGCCATCCAGCGGTCGTGGTATTTCACCCGGCCTCTAGATGGTGTGGGCAGCTCGTGGAGGTACATTCGCGGTAGTCGCGAATATTGGCACCGAAAAGCGGGCGGCAGAGCTTATAGAAAAGGCATAATGACGCGGCTAGGCATGCTCCCACCAGAATGCTGATACCTGAAATTGGGTAGCCGTTGATTGCACTGTTGGAATGCTCAATCGTGTTGGTCTTGGGGTTACCCGCAAGTCGTGGACACGTTGTTAAGCTGCTTAGGGGTTAAGCAGCGGCTTTCTTATTACAATTTTGATCAGCGAGCTGGGCTTCGAAATCGACGGGGCTTACCATCCCGATGGACGAGTGGCGACGACGCCGG
>NZ_REGE01000030.1 GCF_003688935.1 Corynebacterium macginleyi
AGGTCGTAGATTTCTGCACGCAGCGTTTCCCTGACGTCGCCGACTACCTGGAAGAATCATTAGATGAAATACTCGCGTTTACAACCGCACCCAAAGCTGTATGGACGAAGGTATGGTCCAATAATCCCACGGAGCGTTTGAACCGGGAAATCCGGCGGCGCACCGACGTTGTAGGAATCTTTCCCAACCGCGCAGCAGTCATCCGCCTCGTCGGCGCGATACTAGCCGAGCAACATGACGATTGGATCCAACAGAAACGCTACATGTCGCTGGCGAGCTTGGAACACACCCGAAACCTCATAGCCGCCAACACCATCCACACCAACGACGCAGACACCATCGAGGCAGCCTCCTAATGAACCAACATCAACCCCGAGCCGGACCCCAACACCGACCCTGACACTGTCCCCCGATCCACAGATTCAGAAAGGACAGATACACCACTCCACCGGACTTGACCGAACATCCTCTCTTACGAACACACCATCCGCACTAATCGGGTGTCCACCCAACGAGGGTAACCTCAACCACAAAAACGAAAAGTCTTGAGACATCGTTCCTACAAGGTCATAGTGAGTAAACGTCAATCAGATAGTCACGAGTGACTTAAGCTGAACTTCCACCGCAGAAAACAGGCACGCGGGGCTCAAAAGGGCCTTTCGCAAAGTTTTGGCGCCCGCAGAGCCTGCATAAAATCCTTACATTCCGCACCGGAAAGTAGTCCGCCCGGGCAGATTCCATCGGGCGCCGATGATCCATGAATCGGGAAATTAAGCCACAAAGATCCAAAAGTTTTGAACACTTTCGTGCACCACAAAAATAGAGGTCTCGAGACACCGACCAGAACGATGTCTCGAGACTTCACAGTGTGCCCGGGGCGGGACTTGAACCCGCACGTCCTTATCGAACACTGGCACCTGAAGCCAGCGCGTCTGCCAATTCCGCCACCCGGGCAGGGTGTAATTGTCATTGCGACAAAATGAAGATAGCACAGGTAGTGCCTGCAATAACAAATCAGCAGTAAATGCGGATTATTTCGCGGCTTTAAAAGCGCACTTCTAGGAACTTTCGCGCCGCCGTCTACGTTTGAAAGGGGTGTACAAACTATAATGACTGGTACTGATCACTGTATAGCGGAAAGGAGCTAGATTCGTGGCGTTTTTAGAAAGGCTGGCGAAGCTCGACTCCACTATGCAACGCGGCCTTGATAACGGCATGGCTTTTGTCTTCGGGGGCAAGGTCGTTCCTGCAGAGATTGATGAGCTTGTGAAACAAGAAGCCCAGGACAATCTCGGACATGGGGACGATAACCGGCTCTATAGTCCCAATGTAATGACTGTAGGTGTCTCCTCTAAGGATTTGGAGAACTTATCCCAAGACCCCAATTTGCCTGCCGATTGCGCAGACCAATTATCTCGCTTTATCCGCAATAACGGATGGTCCCTTGCTGGTCCCGTCGTTGTGCGTATAGCGGAGGAATCAGGTCTGCGTACGGGCCAGCTTCGTGTGTCCTCGTTTATAGATCACGAGCCCACTGAAGAAACCGGTTTCGAGGCGATTTTCCACGACTTTGATGGTCAGGAGGACCAGATGACCAACCCGCACGAAAAAAATGCGGATGATGCAGCTACTACCACTTTCATTGCGCAAGATGACCACCCCGCACCGCAAACACAGGGCCCCGCAGTCAACTTAATGTTGCAAGATGGATCTTCCCGCGTTTACCACGTGCAAGAAGGGTCAAATATTATTGGCCGCAGCAATGATGCAGATCTGCGTCTGCCGGATACGGGTGTATCCCGCCAGCACGCGGAAATAACATGGAACGGCGAGGATGCCGTGTTGGTGGATTTGCAGTCCACGAATGGGACCACAGTCAATGACACTCCCATTGATAACTGGCTGCTTGCCGATGGCGATGTGATCACCATGGGCCATTCCCACGTCGAAGTACGCATTACGGGCCTTGATTCGCATAAATACTAATTCTTACTGAGGAAGGGAGGCCGCCATGGATGCAGTAATCCTGCTGGCGCTTCGCATCGGCTTATTGGCTCTTTTGTGGGTGTTTGTCCTGGTGGCCTTAAATGCCATGCGACGGGATACCGATAAATCCGCAGGTGCTATGCCACAACCATCAAAAATGGGTGCATCCCCACGCAGTCACACTGCAGTAAAACAACTTTCCATTGTGGAAGGCCCCCTACAAGGATCCCACATGAACTTGGGAACGCTCGAGGAATGTACCCTGGGCCGCGCCGCCGACTGTGATTTTGTCACTGGGGATGATTACTCCTCCGGCCATCATGCACGCCTATTTCGCCGCGGCAGTGAGTGGGTCGTCGAAGACTTGGAATCTCGCAACGGAACCCTCGTCAATGGTGTGCGCATCGACCAACCCGAGGTAGTCGGCGCGAACTCCGAAATTAAGCTAGGCCGCACTACCGTGAGGTTGAACGCATGACACTGAACCTAAACTTTTTTGCCAAGTCGGACCGCGGGCTTATCCGTGGAAACAATGAGGACTCCGGATACGCCGGATCCCACCTGCTGATTTTGGCCGATGGCATGGGCGGGCATGCCGCGGGTGAGGTCGCCTCCCAACTCATGGTCAACCACCTCGAAATCCTTGATCAGGATCCAGGTAAGGAGGACATGGAGGCACTCCTTGCGGCTGCTGCCGATGACGCCAATGACGCCATCAGCGCCCATGTCACCGCCCACCCGGAAACCAAAGGCATGGGCACAACGCTGACGACGATGCTGTTCAATGGCACCACCTTTGGCGTCTGCCATGTCGGCGATTCGCGCGGCTATGTGCTGCGCGATGGCAAGCTCGAGCAAATCACCAAAGACGATACCTATGTGCAGTCCTTGGTTGATACGGGCGAATTAGCCGCAGAAGATGTTTCCTCCCACCCGCAAAAATCCCTCATTTTAAAGGCCTATACCGGCCGTGCGGTGGAGCCAACGCTCTTTACCTTCGAGGCCAAGGTGGGAGACCGCATCCTGCTGTGCTCGGATGGACTTTCGGACCCTGTTACCGCTTCCACTATTGAAACCGCCCTAAGTCGGGGAAGCATCGAACAGGCAGGATCCACCCTCGTGGATCTCGCTATTCGTTCGGGCGGACCGGATAATGTCACGGTCGTCATCGGTGAGGTTACGGAAGAGAAACCTGCCGCCCACGAGCCGTTCCAGGTCGGCGCGCTTGCAAGTTCGGCAGAAGAGCCCACGCATCCTGATTCGTCTGCCTCACGTGCCGCCAAACTCACCCGTAAACCCCAGGTGATTCCGCCGGCCGTCATGGCCCAAGAAGACAACGCAGGCAAGGACCCCGATGAAGAAGAGGCAGAGGACGAGCCCTCTCGACGAAAAGTCGGGTGGAAGGTCCTCATCGCCCTCATAAGCGTCTTAGTGCTCGTTATCGGCGCCGGGCTGTGGGCAAAGAATTTCCTGTCCAATAATTACTATGCCGAGACCAACAACGCCCAGGAAATCACCATTCGCAAAGGCGCGGATTATTCCTTATTTGGCAGCGATTTAAACTCCATGCACCAATACGTGTGCATTAATGACAAAAAATCGTTGTTATTCTCTGCCCGGAAGTGCGAGGGTGACTTCACCCCCTTGAAGGTCTCTGATCTGCCTGAGTCTGAACGAGGAGCGGTCAATCACATTTCTCCCGGTGCCCTGAGCAAGGTACAGGATCAGATTAATAACTTGGGAGAAAAAGCACTGAAGCCGTGCATCACAACACCGACCCAAAAAGAGAATAAAGATACCAAGGAATACAAACCTGGGGTCACTTGTAGGGAGGTGTAGCTGATGCAGAAGTTTTTTAGCCGGAGAATCGAGCTTGGCCTCCTTATACTTGCCGCGGTTGTCTTTGCCATTACCTTGGTCAGTTTGGAGCTGTCGCAGGATAATGCCCTCACAACGGACTTGTTCTACCTCATCGGTGGGTTCATTGGTGTGTTCACCATTGCCCACCTGGCAATATGCTTTTTGGCGCCTTATGCAGACCAGATCATGTTGCCAATCGTTGCCATCCTTAATGGCGTTGGCCTCATCGTTGTAGCCCGATTGGATCTGGTCAATGGTCAAGGTCTCGCGGTCCGCCAGGTCATGTGGACCATCGTTGGACTCGTGTTCTTCGTACTGTTCCTTGCAGTTATCAAGGATCATCGGTCACTAACCCGCTATTCCTATGTTTTGGGAGCGGCTGGCCTCGTGCTGTTGGCGCTACCGTTGGTGTGGCCACAACCTGATGACGTTGAGGCGCGCATTTGGCTGAAGTTCGGTCCATTTTCCATTCAGCCGGGTGAGTTCTCCAAAATTATGCTGATTTTGTTTTTCGCCATGCTGCTAACGCAGAAGCGATCCCTTTTTACTGTGGCTGGCTATCGTTTCTTAGGGATTTCCCTGCCCCGCTTGCGCGACCTCGCCCCCATTCTCATCGTGTGGGCTATCGCCATCATGATCATGGGTATTTCTAATGACTTTGGTCCGGCACTTCTGCTCTTCAGCACGGTGCTGGGCATGCTATTTATGGCTACCGGCCGGGTCAGTTGGCTATTTATCGGCCTCCTCCTTGTTGCTATCGGTGGCTTTGGCATTTACCAGGTCTCCGCAAAGATCCAGCAGCGCTTCTCCAATTTCTTAGATCCGCTAGCCAATTATGATGTCACCGGCTTCCAACTGTCCCAGTCCCTCTTCGGCTTATCATCCGGCGGTATTTCTGGCAGCGGCTTGGGCCAGGGTCACCCCGAATTAGTACCGGTAGCACACTCCGACTTTATCCTCGCCGCCGTCGGCGAGGAATTGGGGCTTATTGGTCTAGCTGCCGTTTTGATCCTTTTTGGCATGTTGGTTACCCGGGGATTCAATACCGCGTTGCGTACCCGCGACACCTACGGCAAACTGGTCGCTTCAGGCTTGTCTCTTACTTTTGCGGTACAGGTCTTCGTCGTTACCGGTGGCATTTCCGCTCTGCTACCGATGACGGGCTTAACCACACCTTTTATGTCCGCCGGTGGTTCCTCTCTCATGGCTAACTACGTACTGTTGGCGATTTTGCTGCGGATCTCTAACGCGGCACGCCGACCCATGCAGGAAAACTCGGAAAATACTCCGAGTGACACCTCCATGTTCCCGTCGGTTCAGGAGGCTTACCGATGAATAAATCCATCCGCCTAGTATCCCTATTTGCCATCATTTTGACCGCTATCCTGCTGGTAAACTTGACGGTCATTCAAGCATTTTCGGATGATAAATACGCGCGTAACGCTAAGAACTCGCGTGGGTTTTTAGAGTTGCAGACCACCCCGCGGGGCCAGATTTATTCCGGTAATACGGTGCTGGCGCAATCTACGGAAAACCCGGATGGGACCTATTCCCGGTCTTATCCCATCGATTCGCCCGCTTATGGCAATATCACCGGCTACTTGTCCAGCCAATTTGGCGCTTCGGAATTGGAATCCTCGCAAAATGACATTCTCAATGGCACGGATGATTCTCTGTTCAAACAGCACTGGCTGGATACCATCGCAAATAAACCCACCCAGGGAGCCAATGTAGAGGTCACCATCGACCCTGCATTGCAGCAGGCCGCATACGACCAGTTGGCAGGACCGGGATACGAAGGATCGGCGGTTGCCATTCAGCCGTCGACGGGCAAAATCCTAGCTATGGCCTCCAACCCGGGGTTCAACCCGAATTCATTGGTGGGTGACTCCGCTGAGGAGACTTGGACAAACTTGCAAGAGCAAGCAGGCCGACCGCTGGTCAACCACGCAGCGGCGGATACTTTGCCACCGGGATCTATTTTCAAGATCATCACTACTGCGGCCGGATTAAATAATGGATTTACTCCCTCGTCGAGCCTCACCGGTGCCAATGTGATCACCTTGCCGGATGCTGTCACGGAGCTGACGAACTACGGCAATGAGAAATGCAACGGTCAGGATTCCGTCACCCTGCAGACCGCATTCGCCCTGTCGTGCAATACCGCATTTGTGCAGATTTCTGAGCAGATTGGCCCCGACGAGCTGCGCAAGTACGCGGATGCTTTTGGCATCGGTAAAAAATACGACCTGGGGGTCTCGTCGTCCGCGGGTACCTTGGGCGACCTTCCGGATGGTTCGGCAACGGCGCAATCGGCCATCGGTCAGCGCGATGTCACCATGACCGCGTTGCAGGCAGCCGTCATGGCCGGCACCGTGGCCAATAAGGGCATACGCATGGAGCCTTACCTGGTCAATCGAATCACCGATGCCCAGATGAAGGAGATTCGCACCACCAAGCCCAAGAAAGCAGAAGAGGCCGTCACGGAAGAGACCGCATCGACCATTCGGGATTTGATGTTTGCCTCGGAGCGTTCTTCGTGGGGCTACGACGGCAATGGCTTCGCATCCAAAACCGGTACCGCCGAGCACGGTGAAGGTTTGGCTCCGCACGTTTGGTACGTCGCCTTTGACCCGGACCGCGATATTGCCGTCGGGGTCGTCGTTAAGAATGGCGGCAACCTAGGCGAATCTGCGACGGGCGGCCGAGTCTCCGGCCCAATTGGTCGTGCCATCTTGGGTGCATACCAGGGGGAGCAGTAATGAAGAATTCCGAGAATAAGGACCATCTCCAAGAACTTATCGGCAGCGACTACGAACTGCAGTGGATCATTGGCCACGGTGGCATGTCCACGGTGTGGCTTGCAGATGACACCCTTAACGACCGCGAAGTAGCCATTAAGGTTTTAAGACCGGAATTTTCCGATAACCAGGAATTCCTCTCCCGTTTCCGCAATGAAGCGAAATCGGCCGAATCTATCCAATCAGATAACGTAGTAGCCACGTATGACTACCGCGAGCTGGAAGATAATGGCCGCAAGTTCTGTTTCATGGCCTTGGAATACGTGCGGGGCGAATCCCTCGCGGACCTGCTCGCGCGTGAGAGTATTTTGCAGGAAGAACTCGCGCTAGACGTACTTGAGCAAGCGGGCCACGGCCTATCCATTATCCACCGGATGGGCTTGGTGCACCGCGATATTAAGCCTGGCAACCTGATGATTACCCAAAATGGGCAGGTAAAGATTACGGACTTTGGCATCGCCAAGGCCGCATCCGCGGTACCGCTCACACGCACCGGCATGGTGGTGGGTACCGCCCAGTACGTTTCGCCTGAGCAAGCACAGGGCAAGGCAGTCACCCCTGCCTCGGATATCTATTCGCTCGGTGTCGTAGGCTACGAGATGCTTAGCGGCAAACGCCCCTTTTCAGGCGATTCCTCCGTGTCCATTGCCCTTGCCCACATCAACCAGGAGCCAGAACCGCTTTCGACCACGATTAGCGCCCCCGCCCGGGAGCTGATCCGCATCGCGTTGCGCAAGGATCCTACTACCCGCTATGCCGATGGCAATGAATTCACGGTCGCGGTATCGGACGTGCGCCTGGGCAAACGTCCACCGCGTACGAAGTCCATTCCGCCCCACCACCGGGCCCCAGAGCCTTCGCCCTCGGCATCGACCGAGATGCTTGCCGATGTCGCGCAGCCAACCACCATTCATCCGGCGGCGCAACGCAAGGCGGCACCAGCTCCGGGAAGCGATTCGAAGAGCGGGAATTCTTTGCTCAAAATCCTAGGTACCGTCTTGGCCATCGCCCTGCTTGCCATCGGCGGTTACTTCATTAGGAACCTCATTAATAGCAAGGGCGGGGACAGCGAGCCCTCCTCCACCCAAGAAACGTCTGTGGTCACCGAGTACCTGGACCCCACGACCACACAGGTACAACCCCGGGAGGAGAACGAGGTTACCAATGAAACGCCGCAGGAAGTCACGATAACAGAGACGGAGCCGACAAATCGGGACGGCAACCAAGCACCGAATGACAACCTTCGGCAGCCCCAGCCTCCGTACCAGCAGGCTCCGACGCGAAACCAGCAGAACCCGAATACTCCGATGCAGCAACGCCAGCCCCAACAGCAGACTCAGCAGCAGACTCAGCAGCAGCAAACGCACGTCGAAAATACACCTGAGCAGAAAAACACAGTAAACTCACAGCCCGATGAACTTCCTGGGGACTTATCTGACTTATTAAGACAGGATGGTGACTAAGCCATGCTCAATGACCGGTACCGGCTCGGTGGCATCATTGGCTCCGGCGGCATGTCCGAGGTATTTACTGCAGAAGATACCACTTTAGGCCGACAAGTAGCGGTAAAAATGCTACGCACGGAGATGGCTCGCGATATCAACTTTCGCGAGCGTTTCTACCGCGAGGCACAGAACTCGGGCAAACTAAACCATCCCAATATAGTCGCGGTCTATGACACCGGCGAGAGCGAGATGGACGGCATGACCATCCCGTACATCGTCATGGAGAAGGTCAACGGGCCTACCCTGCGCGACATTATTCGCGACGATGGCCCGCTGCCCGCTCGAGAGACAGCAGAAATCCTCAAGCCGGTTGCTGAGGCCCTGCAGGCATCCCATGAGGCGGGAATCATTCACCGCGATATCAAACCGGCGAACATCATGCTCACCAACACCGGCCAAGTGAAGGTGATGGACTTCGGCATCGCCCGTGCATTGGATGATTCGTCCTCGGCGATGACTCAGACTTCCGCCGTTATCGGTACTGCCCAGTACCTTTCCCCAGAGCAGGCGCGCGGCAAAAACGCCGATGCGCGCTCTGATGTCTATGCGCTGGGCTGCGTAATGTATGAGGTGCTCACCGGGCGCACCCCATTCGAAGGCGAAACCCCCTTTGCTGTGGCCTACCAACACGTACAGGAGGAAGCGACCCCGCCTTCGGAACTTATCGATGACGGCTCATTGACCCCCACCCAGAAGGTTAATATCGATGCGGTGGTTTTGACCGCGATGGCCAAACACCCTGCGGATCGCTACCAGTCTGCGTGGGAGATGGCAGGCGATTTGGATCGCCTGCGCAGCGGCCAGGTCACCGAAGCTGCCCGCATGCACGTCAATGAGGACGATGCCACGACGGTAATACCCGCACCGGCCACCGACACTGCGGCTGCATCCCACCGGGCGCCGATTAAATCGACACGTCCTAACGATGAACCTGCAGAGGAAGAAGGCGGCGACTGGATGAAGTGGCTGGCGCTGGTTCTTGTCGCGCTGTTGGTCGCCATCTTGGGCTATTTTGCCTGGGATTTGTGGAATAGCAACGATTTTAGAAAAAACCGGGACGGCCGGAACCACACCGAGGTAGCGGAACACAATAGCGTCATCGTGCCGGAGGTAGAAAACCGCCCGCGCAGTGAAGTGGTAAAAGAACTCGAGGACTTGGGGCTTCTCGTCACCGTGAACGAAGAGGCTAACCCGGATATCGATCGCAATAATGCGATTCGCATCAATCCGGCCCCTGGATCGGAGTTGCAGAAGAATGCCTCAGTAACCTTGACCGTTTCTTCCGGCAAGGAAATCATCGAGGTCCCCGATGTTACCGGCATGGACTTGGATGAGGCTGCGGAGATCTTGGAAGAAGCCGGCTTGGAGCTGAACTCGAGTATTTCCGAGCGCAATGATGCGGCCCCCATTGGCGAGGTAATCCAACAGAACCCCGCGGGTGGTACGCAGTTGTCCAAGGGTTCGAAGGTCCGGGTGACGGTGTCTAAGGGCGTCGAAAAGAAGCGCGTTCCTGATGTCACCGGCTTGGACGAGCAAGATGCACGCAGCCGCCTCGAAGCCAATGACTTTGACGTCAATGTCCACGAAGTCGATTCCTTAGAGCCGGAAGGCACCGTGCTTAGTGTCTCCAACCAAGGCGCGCAGGTGGAAAAGGGTCAGACTATCACCATTGAGGTATCCAATGGGATACTCATGAAGGCACCAGAGATCATGCACAAGAATCAAGGACAGGCCGAGAATGCGCTACGGCAGGCTGGCTGGGATGGCGTACTGCAGGTAGGCGAGCCGATTCCCACTGGCGCGTTGGTGGATAACAATAAGATCGGTTGGGCGTCCGTCAATCTCGGCGATACCATCCGCAAGGATCAGGACGTGGAGGTTCGCATCTGGAAATTCGAAGCCTCGGAGCTACTGCCGCAGCAATAGCTGCTGGTATCGTAATTCATCAGTAATCACTGAGATAAGAACTGAAATCTAAAGAAGGTCTTTTATGCCAAAGTCAAAGATCACCCCGAGCTCTGCC
Organism: Corynebacterium macginleyi; assembly: GCF_003688935.1. Lineage (GTDB taxonomy): Bacteria > Actinomycetota > Actinomycetes > Mycobacteriales > Mycobacteriaceae > Corynebacterium > Corynebacterium macginleyi. The sequence goes on from NZ_REGE01000030.1 coordinate 10,176, forward strand.
CCCCTGGTATCGAGCTCTACCGGTACGAATCGCACCCCGGTCAAAATCAACTCTGAAGGTACCCCGAAGTGGTACGTCGCCATCATGCTTGGCCTGATGGTCCTCGGGCTGCTATGGCTCGTGGTCAATTACCTCGCCGGTGGATCCATCCCCTTCATGGCAGAGCTCGGAGGTTGGAACTACGGGATTGGCTTCGGCCTCGCCATCATCGGTTTGCTCATGACCATGGGTTGGCACTAGGCCTAAACCGCAGCCAAAAAAGCAACCCTCGCCGCCACCGCGAGGTGGTAGCGAGGGGTTTCTCGTGCTTGGGCCTTTGGGCGAATTCTAGTGGTCACGGAAACACTTCGGTTACGTTTATCAGGGCGGCTATTTTCTCGGCTGGTGTGAAGTAGAGAGTGTCTAATGGTTTGTGTGTGGGTACCTAACCCGCATGAGGAGATGGGCCAGAATGACTACTGTGGCACGACGAGATCTAAGGTGATAAGGCCAAGATTGATGCAATTGAATGTCAGACGCAGGTTTCTGGTACCGGTGTTCCGAAGACTCGGTACTGCCGTATTCCGGGTAGTTGGTACCGGGCCGAGGGGCGCGTCGAATCTGACCCCCGTTTGGAGGACACCCGATATCCAACCCAGTCGAGTTGGCAAGATTGGTAATGAAGTGTCCCAGGTTTTGTTCTGTTTGAGTAGACCAGGTTTTGTTCTGTTTGAGTAGATGGGAAAATCTGGAACATGCCAAGAAAATTTGATCAGGATGCGAAGGACCGCGTCGTTCGCTTGGTGGAGGATCGCATCCTGGCGGAGAACATGTCGATGCAGGCTGCGTGCCAGGCAGTGGCTCCGAAGCTGGGCGTGTCATGGCATACTGCTCGGCAGTGGACACAAGCTGCTCGCCGCGACGGTCGTATTGCCGAGCCGTTGCCCGAAGACCTCGTGGCAGAGGTAGCCAAGCTTCGGCGTGAGAATCAAGAACTTCGCGACACCAACGAGCTGTTAAAGGCCGCGTCGGCTTTTTTCGCATCGGAACTCGACCCAAAACGTCGGAAATGATCCAGTTCATCGATAAACACCGGAATCATTTCACCGTCGAGTTCATCTGCACGACGTTAAATACACACCGTGTTGGCGGCTTCCTTTCCTCTCGTGGGTACCGCCAATCTAAGGCTCGAGGATGAAGCGTGCGTAGCCTTCGCGACGCCGCCCTAGTAGAGCGCATTACCGAAGTTCATAAACAAAACTACGGTGTCTACGGGATTTGCAAAATGTGGCACGCGCTGCGCCGTGAAGGAATAGACATTGGACGTGAACAGACCGCGCGTTTGATGCGCCTTGCAGAGGTTTCTGGCAAAGGTAAAGGCCGGTCTCCTGTGACGACACATAAGCCCAAGGGACCCGAAACTCGCCCCGACTTGGTGGGTCGTGAGTTTCAAGCCTGTGGGCCTAATTAGCTATGGGTGGCAGACATTACCTATGTGCGCACCAGAAAAGGGTTTGTGTACGCCGCCTTCGTGACTGATGTGTTCTCCCGGAGGATCGTCGGCTGGGCGTTGTCTGACTCGATGCGCACCGAAGCGTTGCCGTTGCAAGCACTCAATCAAGCCTTTGTGTGCGCCAAGAAGACCACCGGTCTAGTTCACCACTGGGATCACGGCTCGCAATATGTGAGCATTATCTATAATGAGCGTCTTGCTGAGCATGGAATTATCGCATCGACCGGTACTGTTGGTGACTCTTATGACAATGCACTGGCTGAAAACGTCAACGGTTCCTACAAAAACGAGCTGATTCATACCAGGTTGTGGACCGACGTGGTTGATGTTGAGATTGCCACGTTTGAATGGGTGAATTGGTGGAACGAGTCAAGGCTCCACCAGAGCCTAGGCTACCGGGCGCCGGCGGATGTTGAATCCGAGTTTTGGAGCCGCAACCCTTCCCAAGAAATAATGGAAACCAAGGCACAAGCCTAGGAACAAAACCCGGGGCACTTCAACCAACGTATAGAGCTTTTTGAGTTACGCCCACAAATGTCCGAGTGAGGTACACACTTTAATTACATTTAGTATTATTAAGGTGGGTACTTACCCCCGTATCTATTCGCAGCATCGGGGTGCGCTTCAGCTCTGTGCTATTCGGCTAAGTAGTCATGACCGACTATCAATTAATCATGGAGGGAAAATGGGCAAAAAGATTGCAACTAGGCTCGCATCGATCGCTCTAACCGTCGCTATACCGCTTAGCGGAGTCAACGTCGCCAACGCTTCCGAGGCGTCTTCAACCGGCACTGTTACTGCCAGCCAGATTGCCAAGTCCTCCGAAGACTCAGACATGGCTTCGGAAGCAGCAGACATTGAGAACGGACTTGAGCTTATTTACTCTATTCCCGACCAAGTGCTCCAACAAGGAGATAGAGCGACTCAAGAGTGGTTAGCAGACCACCGTCCAGCTTCTACAACAACGCGCGCAAATACTTGGGGATGTACGGATGCCATTACTCTCTTCTTGGGGACCAACCTTGTCAGCGCGGCAAAACTTCTCAAGATAAAGCGTCTTATTGCAGAATTGGGAGGAGTCAGAGAAGCGGTGCAAATCATGTGGGGCACAAGCTTTTCTTACGAAAAGATGCGCGAAGCTGGAGGAGCCCTTGCAGCTCTAGCTGGAGAATTTTTCGGGATTACGAGCATTCGTAACGAATGCTTCAATTAAGAGACGTGGGTAGATTAAGGGTGAAAATGTTAGAAACCGTACTTGAATTGAGTGGTGCAGCTATGTTTCTCGTAGCCGCAGTAGGCTTCGGCATTGCAGGTCATCCACTCATTGCTACAGCTTGTGCATTGGCTGCAGTCTTAATCTTCTGGTTCTGGCGTCCGAGCAAGTTCCCCAAAAATATCAAAGGTAATACCTCTGATAATCCAACTCCTCAGGAGGTGCGGGAATATCGCAAGAACCATCCGGGCACAAGTATCTCTCAAGCTATTGACTCCCTTAAGTCCTAGTTGTTCGCGACAATATTCGCATAAAAGGATTGCTCCTCGTCTGCGCAGGACTAATGAGTGTGGCTGCTGAGGGGCGATAGAAATCTAAACGTTGGGTGCTTGGCCGTGAAATTATTGAGCACCCAACGTAACTGTTTTGATCTGTTGGCATGCCCTGCCAGGTTTGGTTGGCGAGGAAATCTTCGGAGCGAAGCGGAGAGATTTTCGCGGCAGCCCAACGAGCCGAAGGAGAGGCGGGAGCATAAACCGTAACCTATAAGATGACGTTTTGTTGGTTGATCGGTTGGGGATAGTCGTTGAAAACGATCGAGACTGGAGGGGCGTAGAGCGATGCTTGGCGTAAGTCGATCGTGGAGTAAATCTATTCCTTGTTTAGCGTGGAGTCTGCGAGGTTGCTTCTTACTGCGGCGTTCTGCTCCCGGACCTGACCCCCATTTGGTGGACACCTGATATCCAACCCAGTCGAGTTGGCAAGATTGGTAATCTACCACCATGTCCAGGTACTGAGAACAGTTCAAACGCGACGGTGTGGCCCTCTATGAAAACAATGAGGACCTCTCGCTGAACTCAGCATCAGCTGAGCTCGGTATCAACCGTGCCTCGCTGCATTCATGGGTCAAAAAGTACGGCACCGGCAAACGTGCTCGCATTAAAGTAGTGCAGGATAAAGCCCAAGCGGCGAATGATTCTGCGCGAATCCGACAGCTGGAAAAGGAAGTCTCTAAGCTGCGCGAAGAACGCGATATTCTGCGCAACGCTGCGACATATTTTGCTTAAAGCAACTCACAGGGGGGTTCTGCTTCTCAGTGTGTCTATGACCACCGAACCGAGTTCTCGGCTTATACGGATGTGCCACGTGTTAACGCTGAATCGTTCCTCGTTTTATAAATGGGTCCACACCCGTAAAAAGCGCAGGATAAGAGATGTATTCCGATGCCGTTATTGGTGCGAGAATCACAACCATCTTTGATGATGAACATGGTCTTTACGGCGCTAAACGCATCGCTGCGAGCCTTAAGGAGGACACGGCGTTTACCCCGGTCAACCACAAGAAAGTCGCACGACTCATGAAATCCATGGGACTTCAAAGGCTTTACCAAGCGCCGCCGATGTACCACCACGGTTGCGTCCACTAGTGTGGTGTAACGCTTGCTGATGGTGGGCCCCGGAAATAGTGGGACGGTCACCGTCAGTTAACCTTTCGACTCAACTACCACATCTCACCGAAAGGCATATGACGATGACCGCTGCACCACATTCTATCGACCCGACAACCTACTTGGATGATCTGCTCGCTCAAGCCTCCC
>NZ_REGE01000031.1 GCF_003688935.1 Corynebacterium macginleyi
TGTCGCTGGCGAGCTTGGAACACACCCGAAACCTCATAGCCGCCAACACCATCCACACCAACGACGCAGACACCATCGAGGCAGCCTCCTAATGAACCAACATCAACCCCGAGCCGGACCCCAACACTGTCCCCCGATCCACAGATTCAGAAAGGACAGATACACCACTCCACCGGACTTGACCGAAAATATGATCAGGCGCTAGACGAAATGATTGACGATGCTCTAGCCCGCGGTTTCCTAAGTAAAGACTTTCGGGCCGGAAACACTCGAATCGCGGATAATCTAACAATGGATTCTCACACCACTACACTTGCGGTATAGATTCCAGAACCCAGAGTCTTTGGCCCGCATGGAATTCCTCCAATCGCCACAGATAGATAAAAGTATCACCTATTAAGGAATGTATAGAAAATGAAGTTCAATTTTGAGGCCCCTGAACCGTTGCAGCTGTCTGCGCCTGTTTCATACTACGAAGATCTTCTGTCTGATTACCGATACCGAGACATCTCATTTCTCAAAATGGACACTACGGGTCAGGTTCTTGGCAAATGTGTAATTGGGGGAATCAATTACACCATTAAGAGCTACGAGACTGCTGGATTGATTACCTCAATAGAAATCTTAGACGCGCGGGAGACAGATAGCTTCCTTGATATCCCACTGTCATTGTCAAGCCGAAAGTTTGTCAAAGCCCTAAAAGATGTGGGGATCGAATTCGAACACAACCGTGACGGCATAACCATTCCCCACGACAATGGGGCCATTGCTTTGTCATACCAATTCGGCAAAGTTGTGGCTATTTGTTGGGAATAACCAGCCAATTTCAATCACACGAGTGCGCAGTCTGACTTACGCGACAGCCTAACCGAAGACCTTGACGTACTAAACAACCGACGAAAAAGGAAGTGCATCGAGAAAATGAACATTGAAGGTACCTGCCCCTTGCCCGTAAAGCCCGGTATGACGGTGAACCAGGCCACTAAAGCATGCTATGACTCGGAATTAGGTGCGGATACGTATGAGGAACAGTTTGAAGGCTGGGTTGATATCGAAACACTAGAACCTGGTGATCCTGGCCGCAAGGTTGTGTGCTGCGTGGAAGACGGTAAGTGCGTCACTGTTGAAATGAAGTACATGGAGGCGCCAATCACGGATACTTGCTATGGCGTTGACCTTAATCGGCGCCCCGCTGAGACCGCACAGGAAAGCACTGAACGAATTGCAAAAGAGCTACAGAGCCAAGGAATCCGCACCGAGATAAATGATTTCCTCATCTTATTACCTGACCAGTTAGTCGCAATCGAAGTCAACGAATGCGTTGCCTGGTTTGATCCTGCACACTGGAGTCTTGAGGACTTTCTCGATACGTCGTACCTTGCCTAGAGAAAAAGGCCCGGCCCCGATGTGTCCACTTTTCGGGGGTCGGGCCCAGAGTGTGCTCTGAAAAATCGTATACACCACAATCCGGGGTTACTCCAGCGACGAGGTCTTCTACAATCTCCATGAGCTCAATGAGGCGATAGCTGACTGTGTTGCTGATATCAACGACATATTAACGCGGGCTGATGGCACAACACGGCGCCTGTGCCTTGAGCAAGAAGATGTACCGGTGATGCGGGATCTTCTGCCCACACCGTTGTGCGTACAGTGTCCCATAAACGGCTCAAAGTCGACCGTGACTGGCACATCATCTGTGAAAGCCCGTGCCGCTCCGTGCCATTTCAGCTGGGAGGAGAATCGGTACCAGTCAGGCTCACCGAGGAGTTGGTGAGTATCGTCAACGGTGATCGGCGTGTTGCCGGTTCCACACGCTTTCATGGATTTAAGTACCGGTATTCCACTGGCCCAAGCCATAGGGGCTCGATCCTCGATGTGTCTACTTTTCGGGGTTCGGGCCCATATGCTGGTTGCAGCAGGTCTTACCCGGTCAACGTTTTTCCATCACCAGCAACGCCTTACCATCGCTGACAAGCATGCTCAGCTCAAACAGGCTATCTGTGAGATCTTCGAGCGGATGAAGCGTCGTTATGGTTACCGGCGTGTGCACGCTCAGCCCGATGGAAAGGATGGGCGGTCAACCATAAGCTGGTCTACAAGGTCATGAACCAGCTAGAGCTTACATCCAAGGTCCGGGCGAAAAAGAAGTACAACGCGTACAAAGGCCCTTTCAGCCAAATCGCAACCAGCGTGCTCGACCAATGTTGCACCCCGGATGCACACAGTAGGGGTGGGCAAATGATATTACGCAGTTTCGGGTGCTGGCACCAAGGTCTACTTGTCGCCGATCATGGACCTCTATGATTGTTCGGTGGTCATGTCGTACAGCGTGCCTACCTCATCGAGCACGGCGTTGGCATCGCAGTCTTTGCGCGATTCCATTGCACAACAATCATCAGGTCAAGGCTTACTTGTAAATATCGGCCAGGGATACAGTACCAGCATTCCAGTTGGCGTGACCTGATCAAAAGCATCGGTGGTATGCAGTCAATGTCCGGGGAAGGCAACTACTACGACAAAGCCTTCATGGAAAATCTCTTCGGGCACGTGAAAGCGGAGATGTACCACGGTGAAACATTCACTAGTATGCAGGCGTTCTACCGCGCGACCGATGACTGCATCCCCTGGTACAACAACGAATGCATCCCAAAACGACTCAAAGGCTTGACCCCTGATACGTTCTCCTGCCGTGGGTTCCGCCGCGCCTTGCACCCGTAATTTTTCCTTAAATAGGCCAGCGCACCCGGCGACGATATTCATTCCAGGGGCCCTAGCTGATAAGTATTACTCGAGCGCGCTCAACACGAAATTTCTCCTTGTGGAAAACTTTTGTGCACTGCGTTCTTGTGGCGCTATACTGGCATGCACATGCGATGATCCGGCTATCACCGGGGGAGCAATTCAGAAGAACAGCCAGTAGGCTCAGTAGAACTGGACGGGTGGGACCGTTATCTCCTTCACCGAAACGAAGCGGAGCTTTTAGCTCAAGCAGGGTGGTACCGCGAGCCTTCGGCCCGTCCCTGCATAAAGTTATAGCGTGAAGGAACATAATGGTGAAAAAGATTTATCCCAAGGTCGATATGACCGGCGGCTCGAGCCGTTTCCCGGACATGGAAGAACAAGTTCAGAAGTACTGGAAGCAGGACGATACATTCCAGGCTTCTTTGGATAAAACCAAAGACTGCCCAGAATACATCTTTTATGACGGCCCTCCCTTTGCCAATGGTCTGCCGCATTACGGACACCTGTTGACTGGGTACGTCAAAGATATCGTACCGCGCTACCGTACGATGGCTGGAAACTATGTTCCGCGCGTCTTCGGCTGGGATACCCACGGATTGCCCGCGGAGCTGGAGGCGGAAAAACAGCTCGGGATTACTGATAAAGCCCAGATCGAGGAAATGGGCTTGGACAAGTTCAATGATTACTGCGCTCAGTCGGTGTTGGAATACACCGATGAATGGGAAGATTATGTCAACCGCCAGGCCCGGTGGGTGGATTTTGGCAATGGCTACAAGACCATGGATATCAACTTCATGGAATCGGTCATGTGGGCGTTCAAGAAGCTGTATGACAAGGGCCTGATCTACCAGGGCTTTCGCGTACTGCCTTACTCCTGGGCGGAGCATACCTCGCTGTCCAACCAAGAAACCCGCTTGGATGATTCCTACAAGATGCGTCAGGATCCCACCTTGACGGTGACGTTCCCAGTCGCGGGCGTTCGTGAGGGCACCGCCGCGGATAAGACGCTGGCGGAAAACCCTGTGCTTGCTGATGCCTCCTTCCTCGCCTGGACCACCACCCCCTGGACCCTGCCGTCCAACGCGGCGCTGGCGGTTCACCCGGAGGTCTCCTATGCACTGTTTAAGGCTACCGCCGGGGAATTCGCTGGCCGCACGTTAATCATGGCCGAAAACCTGTTGGGCACCCTGGAAAAAGAGCTGGGTGAGGCCGAGGTGCTTGACACCTTCACTGGCGCGCAGCTCGAGGGCTTCAAGTACGAGCCGATCTTCGGATTCTTCCCGGACCTGCGCAATGCCTACCAGGTGCTGCTGGCAGACTACGTCACTACCGAAGATGGTACGGGCGTGGTCCACCAAGCACCCGCTTTTGGTGAAGACGATATGAATACCACCAATGAGTACGACATTGAGCTGGTGGTCCCGGTGGATGAAGACGGCAAGTTCACCTCCCAGGTCCCGCCGTACGAGGGGCAGCTGGTCTTCGATGCTAATAAATCCATCATCAAGGACCTGAAGGCCGCTGGGCGAGTGGTGCGCCATGTGACCATCGAGCACTCCTACCCACACTCCTGGCGCTCAGGCGAGCCGCTTATTTACATGGCCCTGCCGGCGTGGTTTGTGAAGGTCACCGAATTCCGGGACCGCATGGTAGAGCTGAACCGTAACGAAATCGAGTGGCTGCCGGAACACATCCGCGATGGTCAATTTGGCAAGTGGCTGGAAGGCGCCCGTGACTGGAATATTTCGCGCACCCGCTACTGGGGCGCGCCCATTCCGGTGTGGATATCCGATAACGACGAATACCCGCGCATGGACGTCTACGGTTCTCTGGACGAGCTGGAGCGGGACTTTGGAAAGCGCCCAGAATCGCTGCACCGCCCGTACATCGACGAGCTAACCCGCCCCAACCCGGATGATCCCACCGGTAAGTCCATGATGCGCCGGGTACCGGACGTGCTGGACTGCTGGTTCGAGTCCGGCTCCATGCCGTTTGCACAAAAGCACTATCCCTTTGAAAACAAGGAGTGGTTTGAATCCCATTCGCCGGCGGACTTCATCGTGGAGTACTCCGGGCAAACCCGCGGCTGGTTCTACCTGCTGCACGTGCTGTCCACCGCGCTATTTGATCGCCCGGCATTTAAGAAGGTCGTGGCCCACGGCATCGTCTTGGGAAACGATGGCCTCAAGATGTCCAAATCCAAGGGTAACTACCCTAACGTCAATGAGGTCTTTGACCGCGATGGTTCCGATGCCATGCGGTGGTTCCTGATGTCCTCGCCGATCCTGCGCGGTGGCAACCTCATTGTCACCGAGCAGGGCATCCGCGAGGGCGTGCGCCAGGCGCTGCTTCCCATCTGGAACGCGTACACCTTCTTGCAGCTCTACGCCGAGCAGGATGCCAAGTTCGATACCAGTTCCACCCACGTGCTTGACCGCTACATCCTGGCTAAGACCCACGACCTTGTGGCCAACGTCGATGCTGCGTTGGCGGGAACCGATATCGCTACCGCTACCGAAGAGGTTCGCCTTTTCGCCGATGTGCTGACCAACTGGTACGTCCGCCGCTCTCGCGATCGCTTCTGGGGCGGCGAGGATGCCAACCCAGAGGCCTTTAATACCCTCTACACCGTTTTAGAGACCACAACGCGCGTGGTCGCCCCGTTGCTGCCGCACGTTGCTGAGGTCATCTATCGTGGCCTGACCGGTGAGCGCTCTGTGCACCTGGCGGACTTTCCCAAGGCTGAAGACTATCCCGCAGATGCGGACCTGGTTGCTGCCATGGACGCCACTCGCGCGGTGGCATCGGCTGCGTCCTCGGTGCGCAAGGCCAATAAGCTGCGCAACCGCCTGCCGCTGCCGAAGCTCACCGTGGCCTTTGCGGGCTCCCAGGACTTGGCGGACTTCGCTGACATTATCCGCGACGAGGTCAATGTCAAGGAAGTTGAGCTTACTGACGATGTCGATTCCGTCGGCACCTTCCAAGTGGTTTGCAATGCCAAGGTTGCCGGCCCGCGCTTGGGCAAGGATGTCCAGCGCGCCATCAAGAACCTCAAGGCGGGCAACTACGAGCGCCGTGGCGATGAGGTTGTCGTAGACGGTGACATTGTCTTAAGCCCTGAGGAATATACCGAGCGTTTGCAGGCAGCGAACCCTGATTCCACGGCCCGCATCGAGGGCTTGGATGGTCTCGTCGTTCTAGATACCGAGGTCACCGAAGAACTCGAGGCCGAAGGTTGGGCTGCTGACGTCATCCGTAGCTTGCAGGATATCCGTAAGAACTCCGGCTTTGACGTATCTGATCGCATCACCGTGACTCTTTCCGTGCCGGAAGATAAGAAAGAGTGGGCGCAGCGCCACGCTGACACGATCGCGGGCGAGGTTCTGGCGACGGAGTTCTCCGTGCTCACCGAGCAGCTTGCCTGTGCCCACGAAGTCCTCGCCGGAGTCACCGCCACCGTAGCGAAGAACTAGGAGTCCAAAGCTCCTACGTCAACCGGCCCGGACGGGTGCTATCTACAGCATTCGACCGGGCCGGCGTGTATACGGCGGTCAGCACTTCTCAGTAATGAAGGTAGTGAATGAACTAGGCTGGCTCCGCCGGTTTGAGAGTGCGTAGCGGGGTGAAGCAGACCATGACGGGTGCAGCGGTTCACTACAACATATAAGGGATCCGCATTGTGAGGCCTCTTGGAAACCTCGTGGCCGAGGTCACCTGCCGAGTCAACCGCTGGATGCCTGCCGCCAGCTCGTTTTCGGTGCCCCGCGACCTAGCCGGCGACAAACTCACCAATTGCCGGCAGCTCCTTCAACCGCTACATCTTGCGGTGCTGGTCCGCTCCGGATAGCTCAAAGAAAAGTTCAACGCACTCTAAAACCGGAAGGGCCGGTAAAGCTGCAATAAGCCTTCGGGCTCGAAGCGCAGAAATGTCTCGTGGGTAGGGATGCGGCTAACTCCTGTCTCCATCTTGCATATGCGTTAGTTCAAGCTTTAGCCCTTCACAATTCCAGGGTTAGCGGTTAGTGTGTGGAGGCTGAGCTGGTGTGACTTAGACTAGACAGCATGCAGCGTTGGGTTCTCCACATCGATATGGATGCGTTTTTTGCCTCCGTCGAGCAATTGACCCGACCGACTTTGCAGGGCCGGCCGGTGCTCGTCGGCGGGGCCGGCGGTCGCGGGGTCGTTGCTGGTGCGTCCTACGAGGCGCGCGAGTATGGTGCTCACTCGGCGATGCCCATGTACCGTGCCCAGCAATTGGTGGGGCTGCGTGCAGTGGTGGTCAGCCCGCGGCGGGCAGTGTATTCGGCTGCGTCGCGCCGGATATTTGAGATTATCTCTCAACACGTGGAGGTGATCGAGCAACTGTCTATCGACGAGGCCTTTATGGAACCAGCGGCGTTGGTGGGTGCGACGGCGGGTGAGGTGCAGCAGTGGGCGGATGAACTGCGTGCGCTGATTAGGGAGGAAACAGGCCTTCCGTGTTCCATCGGCGCAGGTTCTGGTAAGCAATTCGCCAAGATCAGCTCCGGTGAGGCCAAGCCAGATGGCACCTATGTCATCCCGGCCGACAAGCAGCTGGAGATGCTGCATCCGCTCGCGGTGGGAAAGCTATGGGGTGTGGGACAGGTTACCGAGGCCAAGCTCAAGGCCATTGGGGTGGAGACCATTGGTGCGCTAGCAGCTATGACCCGCAAGGAGGTAGAAATTTCTATCGGTAGCGTCGTCGGCTTGCAGCTGTGGCGGTTGGCCCAAGGTATCGACGATAGGGAAGTAGCCCCGCGCGCGATTTCCAAACAAATTTCCACGGAGCACACTTATCCCAAGGACCTATTGACCGTTGCTGATGTAGATGCGGCGATTATTCGCGCTGCCGAGGGTGCACACCACCGTCTGCTTAAAGATGGCCGCGGAGCGCGCACGGTGACAGTAAAGCTACGGATGGCTGATTTTCATATCGAATTGCGTTCGACCACCTTGGCTTATGCCACCGATGATCTCAAGGTATTGACCGCAGCCGCATTCAGGCTGGCCCGCTACCCGGATGAATTAGGCCCCATCCGCTTGGTGGGGGTGAGCTATTCTGGGCTGGAAGTCGCACGCCAGGACGTGCTGTTTCCTGAGCTCGACCGTAAAATCGTGCGGCCCGTGGCGCCGGATAGCGACTACGAAACGGGTGTCAGCGATGAATCCCCGCTACCTGTGCCGACCACTGTGGTTGTCGAGGACGATGCGGAGGATCAGTGGCACGCCACTCAAGACGTCTACCATCCGGAATTTGGACACGGTTGGATTCAAGGCACCGGGCACGGTGTGGTCAGCGTGCGCTTTGAAACCCGCGCCACCGGACCCGGCCGCACGAAATCCTTTGCCGCCAGCGACCCGCATCTGGTTCCGGCAGATCCGCTTGATTCCCTAGACTGGCAGGACTGGCTGGGCAACCACGACTAGATCGCGACATAGCGCTTGGGATCAGGGTTTTGCCGGAATACCTCGGCGGGGTCCGTGCCGGTGGCCAGCGCCGCGGCCAACAGAATGCGCGCCTGGCTGGGGCGGAAGGACCCCGCGTTGATCGCGCCCAGGCTGTGGAGACTCGCCCCGCCGCCATCGCCGCCATAGGACAACGCTGTCGCCCCGTACGGGGTGCGGGTGGAAATAACGACGGGGAGTCCGTCGTGGAGGGCATCGGCAAGCGCGCGCCCCATGTCCCGACTTGTATTGCCCGCGCCCATAGCCTCGATGACGAAGCCGGCGGCGCAAGTGCGGGCGGCATCGACAAGCACGCGCCCCGCACCGGGGTAGGCGGGGATGATTTCTACCGGGTGCGGCGCCATGGGACGCGGCTGCAGCCGCGGGGTGGCATCCGACACTCGCAGGGACTCAAAAGCCCGTAGGTCGAAGGTGTGTTGCTTGCGGGCCCCGCGCGCCGGGACGATCATGCCACCAAAGCAGATAAAGACGCCGGGTCGCTTGCTAAGGGCGAGCTTGCGCGCATCGCGGAGATTGCGCGGGCCGTCCGGGTGCGGGTGATCGTAGGAGCGCTGCGCTCCGGTGAGCACGATCGGCGTATCGCAGGCGCAAAAAATCTCCAGCGCCATCGCCGTTTCTTCCATCGAATCGGAGCCATGGGTGATGATGACGCCGTCAATGTCTGCGCGGGCGGTCTGCTCGTTGACCACGGCAATGAGCTCGTCGAGGTCCGCGAGCGTAATAGAGGAGGAATCGAGCTGGCGAAATTCCACCACCTCGGCGTCGATATCGGCCGCAAGCTGCGCGCCTGTAACGGTGGGAACGAGGGAACCATCCTGCACCGTGGTGCAAGCAATCGTGCCGCCAGTGGCTATGAGGGCAAGGTGAGTCATGCACTCCACAATAAAAGAAGACGCGCCGAGGCGGCCGGCGCGGACCAGGAAAGCTGGGGCAAATGTAAACTGGTGGGAGTTTATACCCAGACGTGAGGAGTAAGAAGTGAAATTCCGCAAATTTGGTGCCGCGTGCCTCGCCTTGAGCGCGGCGGCCGCCCTGTCCGCCTGCTCTTCTGACGACGAGCAAGAAGACACTACCAAGAGCACTGAATCTAGCGGATCCGCCTCCGCCGACGGGCAGTCCGCGGCACCAGCGCTGCCCTCCGCTGCTGATTTGAACGCCATTCTAGCGAAGGCTACGGATCCGGAAGCATCGCAGGAAGAAAAGACCGCCACGGTGGAAGGCGGCGAATCTGCCCCCGAAATCTTCGACATCATGGCGCGCTCCAAGGAAGAATCTGGCGCGGAGTTCGCGGTCGTGGATCCGGTCTTGCCCGGCTACGACCCGCAATCCGTGCTAACTACGGTGAACTTCTCCACGGCCGATGGCCAGGAGCAGACCGCTGACCAGGTGGAATTTATCTACCAGGACGGCACCTGGAAACTATCGAAGACCTGGGCGTGCACGCTGATTCAAAACACGGTACCGCCTGAGCAGGTACCGCAGATGTGTGCCGATACCGGTGCGGGCGCGTTGCCAGCCGATGAAGCCGCCGGCGCCCCCGTAGTCGGCGAACAGCAACCGCCTGCTGAGGCCCCCGTAGAAGCCCCCGCCCAGTAATTTTCCGCTACTCGGAAAACGCCAGCTCCGTCAGACTTGACTGCACGACGCGCAGATCTGAGTCGGCGGTGCCGTAGGTTACCTTTGTCTCGAAAGACACGTAACCGTTTACGGGGAGCGGTTTAGTCAGATCGACCGTGACGCTGCCCGAGGAATGGGTGGAAGAATCCAGCACGTTGAGCTCTTTATTTTGTAGCTGCGTGCCTTCGGATTGGCCGTCTAGGGATAAAGCTCCTAGGGTGGGCCGTTGTTCCACCGCGACGGATAGCGTGACCCGGTCTCCATCCAGGGACTCGACCGTATAGCGGGTTGTTTGCAAGAGCGTGGATTCCCCCGTCACGCGCGAATCGACCGTCCACGTCGCGCCGGTGCCCACTTCTTCCTTCGGGAAAACTATGGGCAGTGCGGTCAGCTTCATGATCGCCTGCTCGACTATGCCACGCGCCTTATCGCTTGCGGCCTGCGGGGCGGCTAAACGCAGGGAATTCATCTGGCCATTATCTTGACCGCGCCAACCAAATTGGAACCCGGAAGCAGAAGATACATCGGTATCGCCGGAGTACTCCGGATCTTTTGTTGTGACAAACGCGTTGCGCGAAGCCGGTAATTGATCTTCGACGTCTTCGGTGGCTTTATCCACGGAAGCAGTGAGAGGCAGGGTAGTTGTTGCCTTATTAACGCCGGTGGCCTGGAAATCGGCGGCTGCGGATTTATTCAGCAAATCCTGCGAAAATCCCTCCGTGGCACGATAAGAAACCTCCTGTGAGGAGTCGATATCGTGATATTCCAGCAGCTTCTTCTCACCGGTTCCGGCATGGTCGACGGTCAGGCGCGGGGCATCGATAATCAAGCCAACGGGCTGCTCAACGGCGGGGCCGGGCGTCTCATGAGAACAGGCGCTGAGCGTTGCGGCAATGGCGCAAAGGGCTGTAAAAAATTTGACTCGAAACACGCTTACCAAAATACCGGACGCGCCGGATTAGAATGGTGTGAGTGAGTCAAAACCGAAGGAGTAAAACAGGTCTTATAGCTGCGGTGGTTATCGCCGTGGCGGTCGTGGATCAAGCCGTAAAGCAAATCATGCTTGCCGTACTGACGGAGGGCGAGCCGCATCATGTCATCGGGGACTGGTTCAGGTTTAACCTACTATTTAACCCAGGCGCGGCATTTTCCATCGGCGGCGAGGGATCGACCTGGCTGTTTACCACTATTCAATTGGCGTTTGTCCTAGGCGTGGCGATCGCCGCCCCGCGCATTGACAATACCGGCCAGGCGCTGGGGCTGGCGCTCATTGCCGGAGGGGCATTGGGCAATTTTGCAGACCGCATTTTCCGCGATCCCGGCTTTTGGTTCGGGCACGTCGTGGACTACATCTCGGTTGGCTCGTTCGCAGTCTTTAATATCGCAGATGCCGCTATTACTTGCGGTGTCGTGATTTTTATTGGCGCCATGCTTATTGCTGAACGGAGGGCGGAAAATGAATAGGCAATTGCGCAGTTTTCCCATTCCAGAAGGCTTAGAGGGCATGCGTGTCGATGCCGCCCTAGCCAAACTCCTTGGCCTCTCCCGCTCGGCTACTGCCCAGCTGTGTGCTGAAGGCGGGGTGACCGTAGACTCGCAGGAGCTGGGTAAATCCGAGCGCTTGGCTTCTGGCCAAGTCGTTTCGGTATTGCTCCCAGAACCGGAAAAGCCCCTGCTGCCGCGCGAGGAACTGGTGGAGGGCATGGACGTTTTATACAGCGACGCCGATATCATCTGCGTGCACAAACCCGTCGGCGTCGCTGCGCACCCGAGCGTGGGCTGGGATGGCCCGACGGTCATCGGCGGGCTGCGCGCAGCTGGGTATAAAGTGGCTTCCCTAGGCCCCACCGAGCGGCAGGGTATCGTCCACCGACTCGACGTGGGTACATCTGGGGTCATGGTCGTGGCTTCCTCGGGGCGAGCCTACTCGGCACTCAAGCATGCGTTTAAGTATCGGACCGTGAAGAAGACCTATCACGCGGTGGTCCAAGGACTGCCCGATCCCATTGAAGGCACCATCGATGCCCCCATCGCCCGGCATCCGAAGGCGGGTTGGAAATTCGCCGTGCTTGATGATGGCAAAGCAGCAGTCACCCATTACCACCTCATTGAGGCCTTTCGCGAGGCTAGCCTCATCGAGGTGCACCTGGAAACCGGCCGCACGCACCAAATCCGCGTCCACATGTCCGCCACCGGGCATCCCTGCGTTGGCGATCCCATGTACGGTTCAAATCCGCAGCTTTCTGCCCGCCTGGGTCTAGAGCGCCAGTGGCTGCATGCGGTGCAGCTTGGCTTTACCCATCCCGGCACCGGAAAGTGGTTTGAGGCCCGCGCGCCCTACCCCGACGACTTGCGCAATGCCCTGGAGTGTTTACAGGGATGAGGAAGTTTTATCGGCGACGCCGTCTAGCGGCGCTGGCGCTGGTGCTGGTGGCGGTCGTGGTTGTGTTGTTGCTTTTTGGCACACTGGGCACGCAGGCATCCACACGCGTGCAGGGCGATTACTTGGGCCCAGATGGGGAATCACGGGCGGAGTACATTGAGCGCGTCAATTCCATGGACATCGATCCGGATGCCTCGACGTATGCGTTGGTGACTTTCCAAGCTGAGCTGCCGCCGGTTGCCGTCGCCGCCGCCTTGACTAACGTTCCGCGTATGGATGCCATCCTAATGGGCTCGACCGCGCCCGTCGTGGTGCCGGAGCCGGTCGCCGGTGAGGATCGCGCCGCGGTCATTAACCGCACCTTTGACCGCATCGGCTCTTCCTTCGGTCAGCGCCCGAGCGCGGTTAGCGCCGCAGTAGTGTGGGGTAGAGGCACCCAGCTGTCCGATGTCGCCTCCCTTCCCGTCGTTGCCGCCGTTGAACCTGCGCCGGTCGATGCCGCCTGGGGCAGCTTCGCCGTGCGCCCACCCAGCTAAATTTGCCATCCTGAACGCTTTGGTGAGCGGGGTACCAAGGAAGCCGTTTAGCATCGGGGGCATGGAACACATTCGGGCATATATTGCGGCTTTAAACTCGGCGACGGATATCCTCGCCGAGGCTAATGACAGGCCCGCCTCCGAGCTGAGCGCCGCCGGCATGGCGGATGCCGCAGCTGCGTAGATTGCCGACCTTTTCCAGATTTATTGTAAGCCGATCAGTTTTACGCGCCGCCAGCGCCGGGCAGTCGAGGGAGCGCGGCGCAATGGGCATTCGTTGCCGACGTTGGAGTTCATCGAAAAGCACGCTTGCCGGTGTCGCCGTCCTCTTTCCTTCCGGCACCTCCACCTCCACCGTGCGCACCAACGTGGTAATCCCACTGGATAAGCTGAGCGCTATTGCGCAGGGCGATAAGGGGCCCTTCCGGTTTTAGAGTGCGTTGATTTTGTCCTGTAGTTGTCCGGAGTGGATCAGGCACCGCACGATGTAGTGGTTGAGGTTTTTAAATCCTAAGGCGATGCCGCGTAGGTGTTCGAGCCTGC
>NZ_REGE01000032.1 GCF_003688935.1 Corynebacterium macginleyi
CTAGCAGGTCGCGGCGTTGACGAAGGGCGGACCGCGGGAAGTCTCGCCCCGGTGGGCGCAGGCCCATCCGCTACTGGATACTCGCTCAGGTGCTACCAGATACTCACCACACCGCTACCATGTCAGTTTTCTGAACAAATTGAAGGGATGTCACCGCGTGCTTTTGTGTCGGTGACAACGATCCAAGCCAAGCGTAAATCTGCTCTTGATGACCTGGTCAAACGCATGTGTGATACAGGTACGCTCAACCGAGTATGGATGTCAGATATTACAAACCTGCTCACCGGTGAAGGCTGTTCGTACTTGTGCGTGGACCGCGACGGCCATTCCCGCAGGGTATTGGGCTAGGTGATGGATAGGGTCCAAGATACGTGCCTGGTCGAACGGGCCGGTGCGGATGGCGCACACACTTTCGCGGTGACGTTTCTGACGGGCTGGTGTTTCACGCTGACCGCGGAACACAATTTACCAGCGAGCAGCTTTGGGAGGTATGCCGCAATCTGGGCGTTGCTCAGTCTGTAGGGCGTACTGGGGTGTGTTTCGATAATGCGATGGCCGAGTCGTTCTGGTCGACGCTTAAAACCGAGTTTTACGACCGGAAGCGCTGGCCAACGCGTGACTCTGCGCGTCAGGCTGTGGCTTACTGGATTGAAATCGTCTATAACCGTCGGCGCCGGCATTGAAGCCCTCGGGATGGTCAGTCCCGTCGACTTCGAGAACCACGCCAGCCTAACCACCAGCAGAAAAGAAATAGCTGCCTAACCACCAGGTAGCTCTACTATGTGTCCACGATCTACGGGCAACCCCACTAATCGGGTGTCCACTAAAGGGGGAAACCTCAGTTATGTCCTGCGAAGGTTAAGCGAACGTGTTATCGTTCACCTGATGTCATTCGTATTCGGGAATTCAGAAAGAGGTTTTTCCTTGAAGTTTGGAACTAAGCTTGCTTTTTCTATCGCACTAGCTTCTGTCTTCCTACCAGTGCCAGTCGCTGCGTCAGCTGAGATATCTCAGAACGGGGTTCAGCAGTCAACTTACACAGGGGCAGGGAATGATGTTCTTGGGGAAAGGATTGCGAAGGCACAAGAAGAGCGACAAGCGCTTCTCGTAATCAATGACGCTGATGAGAGCGGATATTCCGCTGAAGTAGTAAACGGTGATGTTCGTAAAGAAGCAGACACAGTATTCGTAGAAAGCCCGAATGGCGAAGAAGAAGCTCTGCCCACTTCAAACACTCTCACTACTGGAGAGAAAGTAAACATTGAATACTCGGTTGAGGGTGACCAGATTACTGCAAAGTATTCAATGAATGTTGATCCAGAGTTGGTCGACGCAACCCTCATTCAGACCCGGTCGGCTGCTGGGTGTGCGGGGGCTGTCCTTCTAGGGGGTGCAGGGACTGTAGCATCTGCAGTCGGAGTCGCATCTGCACCGCTCACGGGTCCTATTGGCCCAGCGATGGCTGCAGTTACCATGGCAACCGCATCTGGTTCTATCATGACTGCTGCTGACCAGTGCGGATAAATATAGGTAACACGAAGAAGTAGGGGACAAAATGAGTCTTGGACGTAGAATGCTGATCATTGCGTTGAGTACCAACATTGCCTTGCTTTGCTTTGTGAGTGCTGTTTTACAGATAGTTCTGTCGAACGATGTACCGCAGTGGCTCATCTTTGGAAATATTGTTGTGTTCGTAGCGTGTGTATACTACGCATACAAAGCAGTGACAGTGTGGCCGGATGAAGAAAAGGCAGCCACAGTTAGTTGATTGCCTAATTTCTTGGAGTCCCCACGTTTGCAGCATTATGGGTTAGGGCGACCAAAGGGGAGTATTTCTTTGGCTCATGAGCCCGATAGTGATGCATTAATCGCAGAATGTTGGCAGGGCTTTTTGTCTGGCAGTGTTACGAATATCTCTCGTATAGTGCGGGTATCTTAAGGAGACTACTCTATGCGGGAGATATTTGATGTTGAGGTCACCCTCGTTGGGTGGGCACCCGATTAGTGCGAGTTGTGATAGGTGATCCGCCTGTGGCTGTGCCAGAAACACCAGCCAGGCGCATGGGCCCGACCCCCGAAAAGTGGACACATCGGGGGCTAGCTATGCTGTTTTGGTCAGCGTAGTTGAAGTCTCGGTTTCAAAGACATCAGGGGCTACAAGGTTGCACCAGGAGTGCCGCCGGCGCGTGTTACAAGCGCATGCACCACCGGAAGACTTCCTGCCGGCAGATAATGGGATTGTCAAAGACTTTCCTATCACGCAAGACTTCCCGCTTTAAGGTGGCGTTAAACGATTCCGCTAGGGCATTATCAGCACTCGTTCCTACCGCTGTCATAGACTGGCGCACACCCAACGACGAGCAGTAATTTCTGAAGGTTTGCGAGGTATACACACTGCCGTGATCGTCAATGTTAAATGGCCCCGTCACCACTGCCACGCACACCATGTGCGTGAGCTAAAGCATCGATCACCAGTGAGACCCGCATGTGGTCTGCGAGCGCATAACCTGCAAGTTTCCGTGAATGAAGTGTCAATGACTGTGGCCACATACATGTTTTTGCCTTTGAAGTGCCCCGGGTTTTGTTCCTAGGCATTTGCCTTGATTTCTATTATTCCCTGTTGCGGGTTCTTCTTCCGCAATTCGGTTTCCACCTCGACCGGGGTTCGGTATCCCAGGCTTTGGTGGAGTCTTACCTCGTTCCACCATGACACCCACTCAAACGTGGCGATTTCTACCTCGACAACGTTATTCCACCTGCGGGTATGGATCAGCTCACCTCTTGTGAGGGGCCGTTAACGTTTTCAGCCAGTGCATTGTCATTTCAGTCGCCGACAGTTCCGGTGGAAGCTGTAATGCCGTGCTGGGTAAGTCGCTGGTTGTAGACAACGCTGACGTACTATAAGCCGTGATCCGAATGATGAATGAGACCTGTTGTTTCCTTCGCACTTCTGGGTCGCTTGGTTGAGTGCTTGCAGCGGCAATGCCTGAAGTGCGCATAGAGTCCGATAGCGCCCACCCAACGATCCGTCGGGAGTAAACGTGGGTGACAAACGCGGTGTAGACGAAGCCTTTTCGTGTCCGTACATAGGTAATGTCGGCCACCCACAGCTTGCTTAAGGCCTTGGGCTTTAAATTCACGCTCGACCACGTCTGGGCGCAGATCCGGCACGTTGAGGTGTGCGCGTTGTGATTGGTGATCCGCCTGTGCCTTTGCCAGAAACTCTAGCCAGGCGCATCAGCCGGGCAGTTTGTTCGCGACCGATGTCGATTCCTTCACGGTGAAGCGCATGCCACATTTTCTGCACACCGTAGACACCGTAATTATCCCGGTGAATGGCACTAATGCGTTCAACCTGCACGCCGTCACGAAGGCGACGAGCGCTTAAGCCCTTGGGCTTTGGACTGGCGATAACCACGCGAGGTGATAAACCCGCCAGCCCGGTTATTCTTCAACGTCTTACAGATGAACTCGACAGAGAAACGATTGCGGTATTTATCGATGAACCGGATCATTTCCGACGTTTTGGGCCTGGTTCCGACGCGAAAAAAGCTGACGCGGCCTTCAGCAACTCATTAGTGTCGCGAAGCTCTTGATTTTCACGACGTAGCCTCGCGTTTTCGGCGGCCAAGTCTTCAGGCACTGGTTCTGGGATGTTTCCCACGCGGCGGGCAGGCTTAAGTCCATTGACGAGCTGTGGGCCATGAAACCCCAACTTTGCAGCTACTGCCTGGCCCGCGGGGCGCATTGACATGTTTTCCGCCACGATGCGGTCTTCCACGAGACGGACCACGCGGTCCTTTGCATCCTGGTCAAATTTTCTTGGCATGTTCCAGATTTTCCCATCAACTAAACGGAACAAACCTGGAACACTTCAAACACCGTTTGCAATGATGCCCATGTGCTCACCTAGCTGCTGTTTTTCTTTTTCTTCGTACGCAGCATGTCCATGCTCATTACGGCGCCGATGATGGCGGCGTGCTGCTGCTCGTTGAGGTCTGGCGCGATCTGCAGGAGATACGTGTTTTTACCCATGAAGTAGTTGCCCATGCCGGTCCACTTATTGGAGACATCGGCAAGCTGGCGATCCTGGGAGGTGATGGTGAGGTTCCAATCCCAGAGATCGCCGTGCACTTCGACGTTGGTAAAGCCCTCCATTGTTAATTCCATCTTGGTTTTAAACATGGAGAAGCGCTTAGTGATAACTGCCATGGGCTGTTCAATTCCCGGTAGGTGTACTTCGTAGGTATCCCGCAAAAAATTCGGCGGATCCGAGATCGTCATGACTGTTTGCTGAGGGTTGCCTTCGGTATCCGTGAGCGCGACCTCCAAGCTACGGGAGGGTTTAAACATCATGTCCTTAAGGCTGGTGGATTGCACAATGGTGCCCACTGGGGTCCCGTTGACATCAGAAATCATGAATCGATCTTTGAGGAGGGACTTGGTTTGGGAAATAACCAGCTCGTCGAGCGTGAATAATTTTTGCATCATGCCAGCCAATGTATTCCAACCGGCGAATTTAATCCTCCTCTTTAGGGGCGGTTTTTGTTTTTTCTTGCGCCTCGTGGGCTTCTTCGTAGGCTCGCGCGCGGTGGGCGGTCATTGTTTGTGCAAAAGTCTGCACCCAATTCTTATTCTTTTCCGCCAGCGGGCCGGAGGGCTCGGTGACGGTCCAGGTGCCATCTTCGAAGAGCCAAATAATGTCTCGGGTGTGTGGATCCATGACGTAGAACGCCCGTCCATCGGTTTTTATGTTGTGGTGGTGCTGGCACAGGCACGCCAGGTTTGCGGGAGTCGTCGGCCCGCCATCCGCGTGGTTGATGCGGTGATCCTTTTGGCACCCCGTGGCAGGACGGTTGCAGCCTGGGTAGCGGCAGGTGCCGTCGAATCCTTCGAGGTAGGCTGCCATATCCGCCGGGGTAACATATCCCTTTACCTCCTTATCCGGGTTCATTTCCCGGATCTTGGAGTAAGGCAGTGCGTTGGAGCGCGCCGGGTCGAGCCACCCAACGGATTCGATGAACGCGGGGGAGTTGGGAACATCGGTTGCCTTGTAGGCATTCAGGATCACCTGGGGTGCTTCGGTATTGCCGGTGAGGAGGGAAATGGCGGCATCAGCAAGTGAGCAATCCAGATTGAGCGCAGTCTCCTTGATGCACTTATCTATGCACGCCATCACCGAGGGATCTGCGCTCAACGTCATCGCCGCGGTATTGTTTCCCCAATTCTCCATGGTGTAGCGCGGCTGCGTTGGTCCCTTTTTGACTACAAGGGTGTCATCTTCAAGGTTGATGAGTTCATTAATCTTCCTTTTAATCTGTGCTTGCGTCCGCATTGCCTGGTTGGCGCGGGTGGGAGTGAGGTAGGCGGTGAGCTGCTCATCTATGCGCGCGACTACCTCCGGAGTTGGGTTGCCTAGGCGGTTGAGGGATTTATTGATGGCAATGAGGCGGTCTAAATCTAAGTGATAGAGCTGGTGCTGTAGTTCTTTTAGCTGGGGGAGCTCTTCCAGGCGGTACAGTGCCATCAGGATATGGCCGATTCGCCCTTGATTAACTCCGGTGGTGCGGTAGAGGGATTGGGTGACTAATTCGAAATCAGAATCGAGATCGGGGATCTGTTCAGTCCAGAACTCGTATTCAGTCTTTCGCATCTCAAAAGCTAAGCGTGTAGTGGGGTCTTTAGTGTTGGTCGTGGAAAAGTAGGGATCTTCCATGGCGCTTAAAACCTAAATTTAGATAGTGAACGTGTGTACGAAAAAAATTATAAATCACCCTCCGGACATTCGCCTGTTTTAAGGTGTTTCTGCAGGTAAAAACGCTTTTTCTTTCTTCAGGTGGTGAGCTTAGAAAGCAAAATTGTGTGCTATTTTTATGGTTGATATGAATCAGGAGCAGGAAACGCAAAAAGAAGTTGGTCGCGCGTGGTAGCGGTGGTCTCGCCGCAGAGTTACCAGGCGGTTTCCGGCACAGTACTGCTCGGTCTTACGGGTGTGCAATGGCAAGAAGCTCTAGGCGCAAAAAGGAGTGGCAGAACTATGAAGATTCACGGCGCGATTGATGCGGAGGGCCGGTGCAAGCACTGGCATTCCCTGCTCGACGTGGTGGCGAATAAGTGCGCGAACTGCGGCGAGTACTTTGCGTGCGCGCTGTGCCATGCGGAGCTGACGGACCATGAGTTTGGGCCCATGCTTGTTGATGCCCCTGCTGCCCTCTGCGGTTCCTGCGGCCTTGAGATGGATTACCGGCTGTATTCTGCTGTCACAGCATGCCCGCAGTGTGCGC
Organism: Corynebacterium macginleyi; assembly: GCF_003688935.1. Lineage (GTDB taxonomy): Bacteria > Actinomycetota > Actinomycetes > Mycobacteriales > Mycobacteriaceae > Corynebacterium > Corynebacterium macginleyi. Next base: position 6,285 of record NZ_REGE01000032.1, read on the forward strand.
ATATGTTCAATCCCGGCTGCAGCGCACATGCCGGGATCTATTTTCAGGTCACCGCGTAAAAGTGAGGGGAATGCTACTGGTTTAGCCCCAAGAAGCGGTTGACCAAGCTGTGGTAAGCGCGCACGGTGAGATCGAGATCTTCGAGGTAGAGGTGCTCATCGTGGCTGTGTAGCTGCGAGTTGGCGCTGGCCATATCGCGGTCCTCAGCGTGCATGGCAAAGCCGTAGGCATTGCCGCCCTTGCGGCGGGCGAAGCGGAGGTCGGAGCCACCGGTGGCGTGGACGGGGACGACGTCTTTATCGGGAAAGAACTCTTTAGCGGTTGCCACAATGGTGCGCCAGAGCTCGGTATCGGTGGAGGACTGGGTGGCGTCTTCGGTAATGAGGTGCTCGATTTCTACCTCATCGGCGAGATCGCCTAGCGCCCTGCGGAGGAAATCGTCTACGTCTTCTTGGGTCTGTCCAGGGAAGGGGCGGATATCCATCTCGAGGTAGGCGTGAGAAGGCAACACGTTGATGGCCCCGCCGGCGCGCAGGACGGTCTCAGCGATGGTGGTGTGGCTAAAGGCGTGGGCGTAGGCATCGAGGTTGCCAAACTTGGTGTAGTCACCGGTGCCATCGATAAGCTCTTTTTCGGTCTCAGGATCGAACTTAAAGGTGCGGACGAAGCCCTCCCAGATCTCGTTGGAGGCTGTGGGTGGCTCGGCCTCGGCGATGCGGCGGGCGACCTCGCCAATCTTTACGATGGCAAAGTCCTTGCCATAGGGGGTAGAGCCGTGCCCTGCATCACCAGTAACGTGGAGGCGGCGCTGACCGGCGCCCTTTTCACCCACATTGAAACCTACCGCGCCGGGCAGATGGCTACCGCCAGTCTCGGAGAGGCAATTCTTCCAGGAAAAGGCATCGGGGTGGTTTTCTGCCATCCACCGCACGCCCAGGCCGCCGCGGGCCTCTTCATCGGCCATGCCCACGAAGGCGAGCGTCCCGCCGGGGTTGCCGGTCCGGGCCACTTCGCGGGTAACGGCGGCCATGGTGGCGGTAATAAAGAGCATGTCCACGGCCCCGCGGCCATAGAGCTTGCCGTCTTCAATGAGCGCCTCGAAGGGCGGCTTGGTCCACTTGGGTTCGTCGACGGGAACAACATCGGTGTGGCCCATGAGGGTGAGGGGTTCCTGGGTGGGATCACCGGGAACGGTCACCACGATGGACACCCGTCCCGGGTGGGATTCAAAGCGCTCAATGGAGACGTCTTCACCGGCAAAAAACTTTTCTAGAGTATCGGCATTGCGTACCTCAAATCCCGAGTCCGGGGTGAGGTCGTTTACACAAGCATTGCGGATGAGTTCTTGGAGGAGTTCGAGGGTGTCATCGTAAAGCGTCATAGTCCTTAGGGTAATCCTGCAGAAGGGTTTCGTGATTTTGACCAAAGTTGAACGGCGTTCAAGTAAGGTTCACTGCATGAGCATCGTTGACATCGCCCGTGAGAAAGCTCTGGAGCAAGGCAAAGGCCTTAACCAGGAAGAACTACTACAAGTACTGCAGATTCCGGATTCCCAGCTGGAAGAAATCGCTGATACCGCTCACCAGACCCGCCTGAAGTGGTGCGGTCCGGATGTATCGGTAGAAGGCATTATCTCCATTAAGACCGGTGGTTGCCCAGAAGATTGCCACTTCTGTTCCCAATCCGGCCTCTTCGAGTCCCCAGTGCGCGCAGTGCGTTTGAATATCCCTGAGCTGGTAGAGGCGGCTCAGAAGACCGCCAAGACCGGCGCTACAGAATTCTGTATCGTTGCCGCGGTGAAGTCTCCGGATGACCGGCTGCTGGACCAGGTGGGCGAGGCCATCGTCGCCATCAACGACGCTGTTGACATCGAGATTTCCTGCTCCCTGGGTATTCTGACCCGCGAGCAGGCACAGCGCCTGAAGGACATGGGCGCACAGCGCTACAACCATAACCTGGAGACCTCCCGCTCCTACTTCCCCAACGTGGTTACGACCCACACCTGGGAAGAGCGCAAGGAGACTCTCGACTACGTGCGCGAGGTAGGCATGGAAGTCTGCTGCGGCGGCATCATCGGCATGGGTGAGTCCCTGGAGCAGCGTGCCGAGTTCGCAGCCCAACTGGCAGAGATAAATCCGTGTGAGGTTCCGATGAACTTCCTTGATCCTCGCCCGGGCACTCCCTTTGCTGACCGCCCGCTGGTTCCCCTGGGTGAGGGCCTGCGCGCCGTTGCTGCCTTCCGCTTGGCGATGCCCTCCACCACCCTCCGCTTTGCCGGTGGCCGTGAGCTTTCGCTTGGCGATGACGGCACTGAGCGCGGTTTGCTCGGCGGTATCAACGCCATCATTGCCGGCAATTACTTAACCACCTTGGGGCAGGCAATCGAAAAGGATGTGGATATGTTGGGCCGCATCGATCTCCCGATTAAGGCCCTGTAGTGTCTGAGCCTAACTCTGAGTTGGCAACCGCCGTCCTGGCCGGGGACGAGCCAATTTTTCACCCCAATACCGGCAAGCCGATAGAAGAGGTCTTTACGCTGCACCCCAGTGCGGCCGCCGGCCTCGATGTGCCCCGCTTCTGCCAGATTTGTGGTCGCCGTATGGTGGCCCAGGTGCGCCCCGATGGCTGGCACACCAAATGCTCGCGCCACGGGGAGTTAGATTCTGAGTGGTTATACGTAGAGCAGCTACCCACGAGCTAGCACTACTAATATAGGGAGCCGCTGCCGCACGGCAGGTGGCTCCTTTTTCTATGGGAAAGCAGCCTTGAAATGGGGATAACTAGATCTACTTGCGAAATTTGGTGCGGCCCACTTTAGAGATTTGGTATTCTCTACTTTAGATATTTGGTGCGTCCTACTTGCGAAATTTGGTAAAAATATGTTTGTTCCTCGGCAGCTCAGTGGATCTATAACGCAGTTGATGAAATGGTTTCCAGTTGTTAGCGTGACGGGGCCGCGGCAGTCTGGGAAGTCGACTCTGCTGAGAGAAATGTTTCCGGACTTGGCATACCTCAATCTTGAGGATCCAGGTATCCGAAGGTTGGCACAAGAAGATCCTGTGGGTTTCCTTTCGAGTCACAGTGGACCGTTGATTATAGATGAGGCTCAATACGCACCGGACTTGTTTTCCGTTGTCCAACTTCGCTCGGATGAAGTGGGAAGCCCAGGGCAATATATCTTATCCGGATCGCAAAATTTCTTGCTCATGGAATCCATAGCGCAATCGCTGGCGGGCCGCGTGGGGATCAGTCATTTATTGCCCTTCGGCCTCGTGGAAGCCCGCTCCATATCAGCTGATCTAACCGTTGATGAATTTATGGTTCGTGGTGGATATCCGCGCTTGTATCAGGCGCAAATACCTCCGAAAATTTATTTTGAAAACTACGTGCAGACTTATCTTCAACGAGATGTGAGTGGGTTACTTAATGTTCGAAATAGTGATAGCTTTCGGCGATTCATTAAGGTCTGTGCACTGCAAGCTGGGAACTTGATTAACTATTCCGCAATCGCTAATGAGATTGATGTTTCTTTCCAGACGGTAAAAAACTGGGTGTCAATTCTGGAGTCAAGTTTCATCATATTTTCTTTACCCAGCCACCATTTCAATCCCCGGAAGGTGCTAACCAAGACCGCGAAGTTGTATTTCTACGATACAGGCCTGTTGTGCCACCTTCTTGGTATTTCTTCACCGGAGGAACTTTTTATGCATCCACAGGCAGGTGCAGTGCGTGAAAATATGGTGGTAGCAGAAACCATGAAAACGCATATTCACTCTGGTCGAAAGCCGGATCTACGGTTCTATCGGGATAGTTCTAAAAGAGAAGTCGACCTTTTGGATTTTACGGGCGGCGATCCTAAGGCATATGAGATCAAGGCATCGCAGACTTATCATTCCAAATACACGCGTCATCTTACGGCTGTAGGTGAAGAGTTGGGGATCAAACCCGCAAACCGCACAGTGCTTTACTACGGCCAGCATTCTTTCCGAGCACGTGATGCTCAAATAGTCCCCGTTGAGCAGTATTTGCAAGAACTTCATTAGAGTGGTGGGTATGGATCTCGCTGTAGCCCAGGCTCATCAGTCCGCGCTGCGATCGATTGCCCGCGTCGTGGAGGAGACGGCGCCGCATACTGAGGCGGGGAAGGCGTTGGGGGACATCGCCAAGCAGTTGCGCGATGGGCCGGTCATGGTGCTGACAGGGGCAGGGGTATCGACCGAATCGGGGGTGCCGGATTATCGCGGGCCGCGGGGCTCGCTGAGTAGGCACCGGCCGATGACGTATCAGGAGTTTCGCTACGATCCAGGCGCTAGCCATAGGTTGTTATGTCCATGAGGTTTTTGGACTTGGAGTCTAGCTACTTTTTGGACTTGGAGTCTAGGGACTTTGTGGACGTGGAGTCTCCCCGCTTTTTGGACGGGGAGTCCACTGAGTTTTTGTACTGGTGC
>NZ_REGE01000033.1 GCF_003688935.1 Corynebacterium macginleyi
GGGAGGCTTGAGCGAGCAGATCATCCAAGTAGGTTGTCGGGTCGATAGAATGTGGTGCAGCGGTCATCGTCATATGCCTTTCGGTGAGATGTGGTAGTTGAGTCGAAAGGTTAACTGACGGTGACCGTCCCACTATTTCCGGGGCCCACCATCAGCAAGCGTTACACCACACTACTGGACGCAACCGGGTGTGGGCCCAGGTATAAAACGAGGAACGATTCAGCTTCAACACAGGGCACATCCGTATAAGCCGAGTACTCGGTTCGGTGGTCATAGACACACTGAGAAGCAGAACCCCTGTGAGTTGCTTTAAGCACACTATGTCGCAGCGGTGCGCAGAATGTCGCGTTCTTCGCGCAGCTTCGCGTTTTCCTTTTCTCACTGGCGGATGCGTCTCACGATTCATTCGCCGCTTGGGCTTTATCCTGCACTACTTTTATGCGGGCGCGTTTGCCGGTGTAGTACTTGGTGACCCATGAATGTAGCGAGGCACGGTTGATTCCGAGCTCTGCTGATGCTGAGTTTAGCGAGAGGTCCTCATTGTTTTCATAGAGGGCCACACCGTCGCGTGTGAACTGTTCTCAGTACCTGGACATGGTGGTAGATTACCAATCTTGCCAACTCGACTGGGTTGGATATCAGGTGTCTACCACATGGGGGGGTCAGGTCCTTCTGACCACAGCGATCGTGGCTTGCATCCCGTCATATGGAAGTTGTCTTTGAAGGCTAGGCTACAATTTCAGGGTGGAATCACAGCTAGTCGCCTACATCGATGAGTCCTCCGCCCTTAGACCCCCAGACCGGCAGGAGTACATGGTGTGTGCAGCCATCATCGACATTCAAGACTTGGAAAAATACGCGAGAAGCTGCGTCCACTACGACTTCCTGGCCAGGTCAAACTTCACTGGACCGACGAACGTAATAGCCGACGCCGAAAAATCGTGGACACCCTTTCTGAGATCGACTCCATGCAAGCGATCATCACCCACCGGAGTGAAGTGAGCAAGAAGACGGAGAGGCACCGCAGGAAATGCTTGGAGCAGATGTACTTCGAGCTCTCCGAGATGCACGTCCGCAACGTCACTTTGGAAAGCCGGCAAGAAGCACAAAACAGGCGAGACGTCGCCCATATAGTTGCCCTGCAGGGCCAGGGACAAAGTGCTGGCATCCGACTGCGACACGTACGCGGTGGCGATGATCCCCTGCTCTGGATTCCAGATGCCGTTCTGGGAGCACTGAACTCCGTCCATCTAGGGGAAGAGCAGTACTGGGAGAAGCTGCACGAGAAAGTGGTCCTCAACCGTCCCACCCCGGATTCCCTCTAGAGGCAGGCGAAGACCCTGGGTCCAGTCGTCCGGCTGGGGTCCCAGGGTCTTCTTCCGATCCTGTCGTAACAGGTGGCAATAACACTAGGATAGCACCATTTGGCACCATTTGGCACCATTTGGCACCATTTGGCACCATTTGGCACCATTTGGCACCGATAGGCCCTGTCCGTTTCCTTAGCTGGATCGGCGGCCTCATCCTGGTTTCCTGACCAAATCCACATCGACCAAGCCGAACGCAGCGGGCTAAATATCACTCTGCTCAATACCCCTAGACGTTGACACCGACATGCCCCGCCGCGAGATACAGCAGTGAAGTGCCCCGGGTTTTGTTCCTAGGCATGTGCCTTGTTTTCCATTATTCCCTGTTGCGGGTTCTTCTTTCACAATTCGGTTTCCACCTCGGCTGGGGTTCGGTATCCAAGGCTTTGATGAAGCCTTACCTCGTTCCACCATGACACCCACTCAAACGTGGCGATTTCTACCTCGACAACGTCATCCCACCTGCGGGTATGGATCAGCTCACCTCTTGTGAGGGGCCGTTAACGTTTTCAGCCAGAGCATTATCATTTCAGTCGCCGACAGTTCCGGTGGAAGCTGTAATGCCGTGCTGGGTAAGTCGCTCGTTGTAGACAACGCTGACGCACTCTAAGCCGTGATCCGAATGGTGAATAAGACCTGTTGTTTCCCTCGCACTCTTGGGTCGCTTAGTTGAGTGCTTGCAGCGGTAATGCCTGAAGTGCGCATCGAGTCCGATAATGCCCATCCGACGATCCACCGGGAGTAAACGTCAGTGACAAACGCGGTGTAGACGAATCCTTTTCGTGTCCGTACATAGGTAATGTCAGCCACCCACAGCCTGTTCGGGCCCTGAGCTTTGAACTCACACTCGACCACATCCGGGCGCAGATCCGGCACGTTGAGGTGTACGGGTTGTAATAGGTGATTCGCCTTTACCTTTGCCAGAAACTCCAGCCAGGCGCATCAGCCGGGTAGCATGTTCACGACCAATATCTATTCCGTCACGGGAAAGAGCATGCCACATTGTCCGCACACCTAAGACACCATAATTATCCCTATGAATAGCACTAATGCGTTCAATTAGCACAACCGTCACGAAGGTGACGAGCGCTTAAGCCCTTGGGCTTTGGACTGGCGATACCCACGCGAGGTGATAAACCCGCCAGCCCGGTTATTCTTTTAACGCCAGTGCAGATGAACTCGATTAAGAAACGATTCCGGTATTTATCGATGAACCGGATCATTTCTTAATGTTGTGGGCCTGGTCGTGAGGCGAAAAAAGCTGACGCGGCCTTCAGTAACTCATTAGTGTCGCGAAGCTTTTGATTTTCGCGGCGTAGCCTGGCGTTTTCGGCGGCCAAATCTTCAGGAACAGGCTCTGGGATGTTTCCTGCACGGCGGGCAGGCTTAAGTCCATTGACGAGCTGTGTGCCATGAAACCCCCAACTTTGGGGCTACTGCCTGGCACGCGGCCTGCATCGACATATTTTCCGCCAAGATGCGGTCTTCAACGAGACGGACCACACGATCCTTCGCATCCTGGTCAAATTTTCTTGGCATGTTCCAGATTTTCCCATCTACTCAAGCGGAACAAAACCTGGGACACTTCACGTTGCTGGGCACACTGTCGCGCAGATACAGCGGGTTATCCACAACCTGGCACGGGCCCGGATGCGGGTCTTCGGGGCGGTGGTAAAGAACGGTCTTCTATGCTGGAGGTCATGTCGGAAGCGAAACAAAGAGTCTCAACGAGGCAAATGCTGAGGGTGGTGGACCGCTCGGTACTATCGCGCCTGCAACGCATCCGTTCACGCTTCGTTTATATAGTCCAGGCCACCGTGGGTGCCGCACTGGCGTATTGGGTGGCCAGCTCGCTCTTTGGACATCCGCAGCCGTTCTTCGCCCCTGTCTCAGCCGTTATCATCTTAGGGCTTTCGGGCGGGGACAGGATGAAAAGGGCGGTGGAAATGTCACTAGGCGGCATCGTCGGGGTGGCCTTAGGTGATTTACTGTTCCAGGTGGTGGGGCAGGGCCCATTCCAGATCCTGTTCATCGTGGGCGCAAGCCTCGTGGTGGGGTCTTTTATTACGAAATCGGCGCTGGTGTCCAACCAGATTGTCCTTGGATCCATTCTCATCGCCACGATTTTTCCGCCCACGGAGGGGCCGGCTGGCCTCCACCGGGCTATCGATGCGATGATTGGTTCTGGCATCGGGCTTATCACGATTGCGCTTATCCCGAATTCGCCGTTGAAGGAAGCACGGCGGGAAGTGTCAAAGGTGCTAAGGATTGCCTCCAGCATTCTTAATGATGTGACCCGTGGCATCCGCGGTGCCAATCCTGAGATTATTCGCGATGCCCGCGATGCAGTGCGGGGCACACAAAATGACGTGAATACGCTGTTGAGTGCGGCGCAATCGGGCAGGGAGGCCTCGGAAGTATCGCCGCTGTTGTGGACCTCGCGCAGGAGCATTCGATCCCTGGAGCGCATCCTATTGCCGGTAGATAACGCGGTGCGCGGAGTGCGGGTATTATCGCGGCGCGCGCTAGTTCTTACTGAAGACGGCGATACCGTGTCCGATAAACAGCTAGAGCTCTTGGAGGAACTGTCAGACATCATCATGGCAGTGGGAGAGCTCTACGACCGGGATAAGCGGGACCATGATGAGGCGATAGAAATACCCGAGCTAGTGCAGCGGCTGCGCTACGTGGGCGGACAAGCGGGCATGGATCTGATCGCAGAAGACGCGACGCTTTCTGCGTATGCGATCCTCGCGCAGACACGGTCCATCGTTGTGGACATCCTTATGGTGTGCGGACTCTCGCGCGAGTCCGCCGTCGCGCACCTAGTTCCTACCTCTACACACCCGGCATTCCCACCAGAGGTGTGGGAGCGCAAAGATAAGCTGGGTTAGCCGGGTGAAACGGATGAACCGAGGTGACTCGGCGTGAGCTGTAACGCGGTTAAGGGCGCACGATTTGGAGGTCGCGCAGGTGGCGGTAAAAGGTGACGCGTGTGAGGGGCCGTTTGTGGGGGATGGAATCAACGAGCACGCGCAGTTGAGGACCGCCGGCTTGGACCGCGCGGCCGGTGCGTACAGAATCCGGGTCGAGGCGGCCAGGTTTGCGCAGCAAGGAACGCAGGCGGCCCGCGGGCTCGATGGGTGATGTCGCGCGGGCGGCCAGGATGCCCGGGGCATCGGTCATGGGGACTAGCCGCGCGCCAAAAGTGCTGCGGCCGGAAGCGGCAAGGGTAGCGTCATCGATAATGATTTCACCGGTAAGCGGACCATTAGACCAATCTGCGATGGTTGCGGAGCCGGCCACGGCTTGGCCGGAATCGTTGCGGATGAGCGGCACTGGGCGAACCGGGGCCGTGCGGGCAATCTCGAGGGCCTCTTGTGGTGCGGCGGGCAGGCCCCAATTGGCGGCGGCGACAGATTCTCCCGTGGGAATGAACGCCACCTCGGTCCATAGGTTATCGGCACGCATGAGCCGGGTGACGACGGCGCTTAGCGCCGAGTCCGAGCCCGCAACAACGATGCGCAGACGGTCCTCCAGGTAAGGCTCCTGCAGGGCGGCGGTAGGGGCGCCGAGGTGGCGGACATCGGGCTGCGCAGCAATCTCGTCCAGCGAAGGCGTGGGGTCGTGGGGAAGGAGATCGGTGGCTGCGGCATCAATAAGCGAAAGCTCCTTCCGGGAAGGAACGGCCGAGAGATTATAGGCCTCTGCGGGCAAGTCAACCTCGGGGGTCCCGCAGCGGAGGAACAAAAAACGCATGCACAACATGCTACGTGGGCTATTGCGGCCAGAAAAGTGTAAGGTAAATGCGTATTTTGGCTTCAATAATAAGGAAGTGACTTAAAAGATGGCAGCGATCGTCATCGTCGGCGCTCAATGGGGCGATGAAGGCAAGGGCAAGGCTACCGATATCCTTGGCGGGAAGGTTGACTACGTAGTAAAGCCGAACGGCGGTAATAACGCCGGGCACACCGTCGTGGTCGGCGGTGAAAAATACGAGCTGAAGCTCCTGCCTGCCGGGATTCTTTCTGAAAACGCCACCCCCGTGCTGGGCAATGGTGTGGTGATTAACCTCGAGGCGCTCTTTGATGAGATTGATGGCCTGGAAGCACGCGGTGCGAACGCTTCCCGCCTGAAGATTTCCGCGAACGCGCACCTCGTGGCGCCGTACCACCAGACTCTTGACCGCGTGCAAGAGCGATTCCTGGGTAAACGCGCCATCGGTACCACCGGCCGCGGCATTGGGCCGACCTACGCCGATAAGGTTGCCCGCATTGGCATCCGGGTGCAGGACATCTTCGACGAGTCCATCTTGCGCCAGAAGGCCGAGTCCGCGCTGGATATAAAGAACCAGATGCTGGTGAAGATGTACAACCGCAAGTCCATCGAAGCCGAGCAGGTTGTGGACTACTTCCTCAGCTACCGCGACCGCCTGCGCCCCATGGTTATAGACGCTGAACTGGAACTCAACCAGGCCCTCGCGGCCGGCAAAAACGTGCTCATGGAGGGCGGCCAGGCCACCATGTTGGACGTTGACCACGGTACCTATCCGTTCGTGACTTCCTCGAACCCGACTGCGGGTGGGGCATCCGTTGGCTCTGGCATTGGGCCAACGCGAATTAAGACCTCGCTGGGCATTATCAAGGCCTATACCACCCGTGTTGGCGCTGGCCCGTTCCCCACCGAGCTCTTTGATAAGTGGGGCGAGTACCTGCAGACCACTGGCGGTGAGGTAGGTGTGAACACCGGCCGCAAGCGCCGCTGCGGCTGGTACGATTCCGTGATTGCTCGCTACGCCACGCGTGTCAACGGATTCACGGATTATTTCCTGACCAAGCTAGATGTGCTCACGGGCATCGGGGAGATTCCCATCTGCGTGGCTTATGACGTTGATGGTAAGCGTTACGATGAGATGCCTGTCACCCAGTCCGAGTTCCACCACGCGCAGCCGATTTTTGAAACCATGCCGGCATGGGATGAGGATATCTCCGGGTGCATGACGTTTGAGGATCTACCGCAGAAGGCGCAGGATTACGTATTGCGCCTGGAAGAGCTGTCTGGTTGCCGCATGTCCTATATCGGTGTCGGCCCCGGCCGCGATCAGACCATCGTGCGCCATGATGTCATGGAAGACCAATAACACACGTCGTTGCGTGGACGACTTCTGCTTAGCCGCGAGTTCGTAGAAGAAATATGAGCTCGTAAACGAGCTCGTAAAGAAGAGGGGCAAGGTACCTCACCAAGGTACCTTGCCCCTCTTGGATATCCCCGGGCTTTCCGGGGCTACACCCGCTTAGCCTTAGTAAGCAGCGGTCAGGTTCTCATAACCGTTGATCTTGAGCGCTTCCAGCACGCGGTCCACGGCTGCCTGGTCAGTGTCCGGATTATAGGTTTCCGGGAAGGTCAGGTGTGCGCTGTTGCTGTCCTTGAATTCGATGTTGATAAACTCGTGGCCCAGCTCTTTAGTGGCGAGCGCGAGTTCACGCTGCACAGCCAATTTACCGCTCTGCAGGATGGGTGCAGAGTCGTCCTGGTCGGTGGACTCACCAGCGGCGGATTGCTCAACATCAGCGGTCTGGTTTACTTCCAACTCAGGAAGCTTTTCCGGTACTTCGACCGGGCCGATGCTACTTAGCGGCAGTACAGCGGCTAAGGCGCTAGCAAATAAAGAAGAAATAGACATTTCCAATCCTTTCTGGAGGTTAGTGTTTTGAACCGCTAAAATACTAACACCCCAAACGGCGAGTATCTATGTGACATCGATCTTGTCGATTCTTCCAATAAGGAAAATTTTAGAAGACATGGGCAGAGCGGGCTAGGGTCTGGTCTGCAAATGTCCTACCTTGCATGTGTGTGCCAGGAAGTATCAAAGACTGTGGGCACATGCATCTTTTCCCTTCCTTACAGGGTGGGTAAGTGCATGTCGCCGACATAAACGCGGTTGGCTTGTTATCTGTGGCTTAACCGGGTCTAGTACATCCGGCATGACTCGGTAGTCATAGACACACTGAGAAGCACAACTCCAGTAAGCCTGCGTAAAACAAAAATGCGTGGCGGCCTTGCGTAGAAAATCGCGTTCTTAGCGCGGCTTCGCGTTTTCTATCGCTGGCGGGGCCCTCAGAATAATTCGCTGCCTGGGCTTTATCATGCACCGCTTTCCTGCAAGCATGTATGCCAGTGCCGTAATTCTTGACTCCAAGAATATGTTGATGAAAGGCTGATACCGATCTGGGTTGATGCTGAGTTGAGCAAGAGATTCTTAGTGTATTTATAGAGGACCACGGCATTGCTTGTGAGCTATGCGGAATATCTGGACATGATGATGGATTGCCAATTCTGCCAGCCCGAATGTGCTGGATAACAGATGTCCATCGAACGGGGGCCAGGTCCTATTAGCCTGCAATGCTTTCTTTCCATCTTTTAGGCTGGTATGCTATGTCCCGCTGTGGCGTAGGTATTCGTGGACGCAAGCGAATCATCAGAGCTTGTGCTTTAATAAAGCTCCTAGCTTTGAAAATTAACTATAACCCAGAGGAAAAATAGAGTCCTTGAAGGAAGAAAAAGAATGAATCGAATACAACGAACATCCTGGAAGGGAACATCAGCTGTTACAGCGCTGATTGCTGCTGTAGCGATCATTGTTGCTTTAATTGCTGTCCCAGGGGGTGAAGCAAATGGTCAGCAAAGTAAGCCTACGGATTTTAAGCCAAATATGGATCTAGGCGATATGTCTAAGCTATTGCCCTACGGAGAGGACAGTTCTTGGGGTCCACTGGTGTGGGCTGGAACTCCACCTAAAGGTGCGGGTGCTGGTAACCCTAAAAACAATGTTGGTTGGGGTTGGTGCGTTGAGCCGCAAGCACGAATTCCGTTGCAGACTAGAAATCTGTACGATAAGGCCAATGCTGAAAAACTAGATATCCCGGCCGGATTCGAAGATGCAGCGATAAACGTAGCCCGTCATCTGATGTCTGCGGTAGCGAAAAAGGACAGTAAGTCCGCCGCAAATTACTCCGTGTATCTGGCAGCATTGGTGTCCAAGAAACCTAATTCGAAGACTTCAGCTGCCGCTACTATTACAGGTAGAGACCCGAAATATGGCAGCCAAAATCACGCTATAGTCAACTATCCGGGCTTTACGGGTAATCATGAGGACTTCACTAAGCTTACCGGATACAAGATTGTAAGTGATTACGATCCTGTTAAATTCGAGAAAGTTCAAGAGGTTAATATCCCTCCACGGCCGAATGGCGCTTTCATTACGGTGGTAAAACCACAGAAAGATCGTCAAAATAGGGATCAGCCGGTTGCGCCTGTTGATCAGCCAGGTTTGCCTCCACTTGAAGAAGAAAAGCCAGAGAAAGAGCAACCAAAGATTTCTACGAAGGCTGAGTTTGCTGAGGGTGACAAGCAGGTTGTTGCTGGTGCTACGGTGAAT
>NZ_REGE01000034.1 GCF_003688935.1 Corynebacterium macginleyi
CGCGGGTTACATTCCTTTCGAGGATAAGTAAGAGTTGATTCGAAAGGTACCCGCGGTGGTCGCCTTTATGTGCACCGGCACGAGGCTTCACCCGGGTAACAGATACACCACACTAGCGGACGCAACCTGCCGGACTTAGTAGGCCGTAAATTTAGCGCCAACGAGCCGAACCGCGTTTATGTTGGCGACATTACATACCTGCCGTGCAAGGGAGGCACAAACATGTACTTAGCCACAGTCATTGATAAGTATTCACGCAAACGTGCAGGTTATGCACTCGCAGACCACATGCGAGTCTCACTGGTCGTCGATGCTTTAGCTCACGCGCACGGTGTGCGTGGCAGTGGTGACGGGGCCATTTAACATTGACGATCACGGCAGTGTGTACACCTCGCAAACCTTCAGAAATTACTGCTCGTCGTTGGGTGTGCGCCAGTCTATGACAGCGGTAGGAACGAGTGCGGATAGGCGCCCTAGCAGAATCGTTTAACGCCACTTTAAAGCGGGAAGTGCTGCGTGATAGGAAAGTTTTTGACGATCCGATGACCTGCCGGCAGGACGTCTTCCGGTGGTGCATGCGCTTATAACACGCGCCGGCGGCACTCCTGGTGCAACCTTGTAGCCCCTGATGTCTTTGAAGCCGAGACTTCGGCTATACTGACCAAAGCAGCATAGCTAGCCCCCGATGTGTCCACTTTTCGGGGGTCGGGCCCGTGATCGCCCGATAGAGGTAGCACCACCTGCCGCCGACCCGGATAAGGTCTCATCCACCCGCCAGGAACTGGCCTGCCAGTCAGGTACCTGCCGGTACCACCGTGTTTGCTTGTCCAGCTCAGGGGCGTATTTCTGGACCCAGCGGTAGATTGTGGTGTGATCGACTGGCACGCCCCGCTCGGTCATCATTTCCTCCGGATCGCGGTAGCTCACCCCGTAGCGGCAGTACCACCGCACTGCCCCCAGAATGATGTCACGGGGGAAATGACGACCGGAGAAGATACCCATGGCTGTGATTACTTCACGTCGCTCTTCCTACTGCCCCAACTTTGCAACAGCACCGGAAACTCTTTGACAGTCCAATCAGCTGCCGCCAGGAAATCTTCCGGTGGTGCATGCGCTACAACACGCCCAAGCGGGACTCCTGGTGCAACCTTCTAGCCCCCGATGACTTCGAAGCGCTTAATTCAGCTACACTGACCCAAGCAGCATAGCTAACCCTCAACGTGTCTACTTTCCGGGGCAAGGCCCATGGGAACAGATCATTTTTAGAGATTTGCGCCGCTTTTTCAAGGTCGGTGAAGGTAGAGCCCGACCCCGACGTGTCCACTATCCAGGGTGGGGCCCGGTTAGTGGACCCCGGCCGAAGTGGAAACCGAATTCTGGAAGTAGGACCCGCCCCAAACGGGGCATCGAGGATGATTTTCACTCATCTTGTTATCGTGACCTCTACTGGCTAACACACCAGAAAGCTGTGTGCGGTATTTCCTGGTGAAAGACCACTTATCGTCATAAATAGTGAAGTAGGCATAATGCCACCAAATCAAGCCTTCTAATGAGACACCCCCAACAACACAGTCTGTCGTTGAGGCCGCACCAGCAAGCGTGGGTGGATACGGTACAAAATAGGCTTTGTAGTGCTGATTTGTGTTGTTTCGGGGCGGCTGTGTAAAGTAACTTTTCGTGCCCGAGAGGTACAAACAATTAAAAATGGCCTTGTGGCGCAGTTGGTTAGCGCGCCGCCCTGTCACGGCGGAGGTCGCGGGTTCAAGTCCCGTCAAGGTCGCGGAAGCCTTAAGGTTTCTGGCCAGATAGCTCAGTCGGTAGAGCACACGCCTGAAAAGTGTGGGGTCGCCAGTTCGATCCTGGCTCTGGCCACAATTATGGTCCTTTTATATAAAAAGGACCATTTTTGGTTTAATGGGGGACATGGAAAGAGTGATTTCTCATCAGGTCGATTCGTCCAGCTTTGTACTTACCGTGGATGGTGTGAAAGCGGGAATCTGTGAGTACGTAGATTCCGGCGATGTTCGCGACTTCAACCACACGGTCATAGGAGATGACTTCCGTGGACGTGGCCTGTCCTCTCCGCTGATCAAGGCAGCGCTCGATGAAACCCGGGTTGCCGGCATGAGGATTATCGCCACCTGCTCTGCTGTGGCGAACTTTATCAACAAAAACCCCGACTACCGGGATCTGCTGCACGGTTAACCCTGCGTACAAAAGCGTCCCCACAAGTCTATAGGCGGCTTTTAGGCTTTTTAGATGTAGTAGTCCGGATCCACGAGTTTGATCCGCTCGTGCTTCTTTGAAGGCCTGTTCCTGGCGGGGATGCCTACGGCAATGTGATTGGCCGGAACATCCTTGGTTACAACGGCATTGGCGCCGATGGCAGAACCAGCCCCGATCGTGATAGGGCCTAAGACCTTGGCCCCGGCCCCGATGGTGACGTTATCTTCCACTGTGGGGTGGCGCTTGGTTTGGGTGAGCACCTGGCCGCCGAGCGTTACGCCGTGATAAAGCATGACGCCATCGCCAATTTCCGCGGTCTCCCCGATGACAATTCCCATCCCGTGGTCGATGAAGAAGCGGCGCCCGATAGTGGCGCCTGGGTGGATTTCGATGCCTGTAAAAAAGCGGTTAATTTGGGAGAGGATACGTGCTGGCCCCCGTAGGCCGCGCTTCCATAGCCAATGGGAGACACGGTGCGACCAGATAGCGTGCAGGCCGGAATAGACGATCGCGTTTTCAACGTCACCGCGTGCGGCTGGGTCATGGTCGCGGGCATTGGCTAAATCTTCCCGGATATATTTAATAATGTTCATACGAACTATAATACTGGTCACAAAAAGGCACCCGCCAAGTTTAACGGGTGCCTTTTATTCACGGACTAGGCTGCGGGGCTTTGTTATGCCTCGCGTATGTCCTCGAATAGAACGGTGGAAATGTAGCGCTCGCCAAAGTCGGGTAGGACAACGACGATGGTCTTGCCCTCGAACTCGGGGCGCTCCGCCAGCTTCAGTGCAGCCGAGAGGTTTGCTCCGGCGGAAATACCAACCAGCAGGCCTTCCTCGGTTGCCAGAGCGCGAGAGAGCTTGATGGATTCCTCGAGGGAGGCGGTTAGAACCTCATCCAGCTGCTCGCGGTTGAGCACATCCGGTACGAAGTTGGCGCCCAGGCCTTGGATCTTGTGTGGGCCTGCTTGGCCTTCAGACAGCACAGGGGAGTCTGCCGGCTCAACGGCTGCAAGATAAATGTCTGGGTTCTTGGACTTCAGGTATCGGCCGGCACCGGTAATGGTGCCGCCGGTGCCGACTCCGGCGACGAAGGCATCGACATTACCCTCGGCGTCTTCCCAGATCTCCGGCCCGGTGGTGGCTTCGTGGATCTTGGGGTTGGCCTCGTTAGCGAACTGGGAAGCTAGGATGGCGTTATCGCGCTCGGCGAGGATCTCATTAGCTTTGTCAACTGCACCCTGCATGCCGGCAGCGCCTGGGGTCAGGATGATTTCTGCACCGTATGCGCGCAGCAGCACCTTGCGCTCATTAGACATGGTTTCTGGCATGGTGAGAACGACGTTGTAGCCCAAGGTGGCACCGGCCAGTGCCAGGGCAATGCCCGTGTTGCCGGAAGTAGCTTCGACGATGGTGCCGCCCGGCTTCAGGTCACCAGACTCCTCGGCGGCCTTGATGATGGCCATGCCGATGCGGTCTTTAACGGAGTTGCCAGGGTTAAAGGACTCCACCTTGGCTAGCACGGTGGCGCCCCTGCCCTCTGCCAAGCGGTTGATGCGGATAAGTGGGGTACCGCCGATGGTTTCTAGAACATTGTTATATACAGCCATTTTTTAAGACTCCTTTGGGAATCAGATTTGTAGTCAAATCAGGTACAAACGCAAAGATACACTATTCGGGTAGACAGACCGGTATATTCATAGCAGACAATGTATTCGGGCATCGAATGTGGGATTCACTGCTACGGAAACAAGGGGGCGATTTCGAATTACCCCCACATACTGTCTATAATTCCACGTAGTTACCCGCCGGTCCCCAAGTTTTCGGGGATATCGGGTGCACCTGCTTGGTTACCCCCGACGAGGAAAGAGTCTCATGGAGTCGCATCGCCTCAAAGATGATGAAGAATCCGTACGCGCGGCACTGTCATCCCTCAAAACTGCCACCGGAATTCCGGTGACGATGTACGCGACATTATTGGCCGATAACCGCCTGCAAATTACCCAGTGGATAGGCTTGCGTACACCGGCACTGCAGAATCTGCTTATCGATGCCGGCGTGGGTGTCGGTGGTCGCGTTGTCACCACCCGCCGCGCGGTGGGCGTATCAGACTACACGCGGGCTACCACCATTTCTCACGAGAACGACGGCGTAATCCAAGACGAAGGATTGCACTCGATTGTGGCCGTGCCTGTTACTGTGCAGCGCGAAATCCGCGGCGTGCTCTATGTTGGCGTGCACTCGCCGGTGCGCTTGGGTGACAAGGTCATCGAAGAGGTCACGATGACGGCACGGACCCTGGAGCAAGACCTAGCGGTCAATTCAGCAATGCGCCGCGCCGACGGCAGCAAGGGTAGTGCCTCGCGTGGTCATGCCATGAATGGTGCGGAGTGGGAACAGGTTCGTTCCACCCATTCTAAGTTGCGCATGCTGGCTAACCGCGTCGAAGACGAAGAATTGCGCAAGGAACTCGAGGCGCTGTGTGATCAGATGGTCTCTCCCGTCCGCGTGAAGCAGTCAACTAAGCTTTCCGCCCGCGAACTCGACGTCCTTTCCTGTGTCGCGCTCGGTCACACCAACGTCGAAGCTGCGGAAGAAATGGGAATTGGTGCCGAAACCGTCAAGTCTTACCTGCGTTCCGTTATGCGTAAGTTGGGGGCACATACCCGCTACGAGGCTGTTAATGCTGCCCGCCGGATCGGCGCGTTGCCCTGATAACCGGTAGCGTAGAAAGCTGTGAAAGATCAGTTTATTGTTTCCGGCGGTGCTCGCCTTGTAGGCACCGTCAAAGTAGACGGCGCCAAAAACAGCGTCCTTAAGCTCATGGCCGCCGCATTGCTGGCGGAGGGGACGACGACGCTGACCAATTGCCCGGAGATTCTGGACGTACCTCTAATGAAGAAGGTGCTCGAAGGCTTGGGCTGCGAGGTGACGATCGATGGCGGCACAGTCAGGATCACAACCCCTGCCAAGCCAGAATCAAAAGCGGATTTTGATGCTGTCCGTCAATTCAGGGCATCGGTATGCGTCTTAGGCCCACTAACCTCGCGCTGCGGGCATGCCAAGGTGGCGCTGCCTGGCGGTGATGCCATTGGCTCCCGCCCGCTCGATATGCACCAGACTGGCTTGGAAAAGCTCGGAGCTACGACCCGTATCGAACACGGGGCGGTGGTGGCTGAAGCATCATCACTTCGCGGTTCTACCATTCGCCTGGACTTCCCATCCGTTGGTGCGACGGAAAACATTGTGACCGCAGCCGTCTTGGCCGAGGGCACCACTGTTCTCCACAATGCTGCCCGTGAGCCCGAGATCGTGGATCTATGTGAAATGTTAAGGTCCATGGGTGCCAACATCGAGGGCGCGGGTACCTCCGAGGTTACTATCCATGGGGTGGGCCGACTATACCCGACGGAACACGAGGTTATCGGTGACCGCATCGTTGCCGGCACGTGGGCCTACGCCGCCGCCATGACGCAAGGCGATATCACCGTCGGAGGAATTGCACCGCGCCACCTGCACCTTCCACTGGAGAAGCTCAAGTCCGCAGGTGCAGATATCGAAACTTATGAAAACGGCTTCCGTGTGCGGATGGATAAGCGCCCGACTGCCGTGGACTACCAGACCTTGCCTTTCCCCGGCTTTCCGACTGACCTTCAGCCCATGGCCATTGCCATTTCCGCCATCGCCGAAGGAACGACCGTGATTACGGAAAACGTCTTCGAGTCTCGGTTCCGCTTCGTTGATGAAATGCTCCGCTTAGGTGCGGATGCCCAAGTAGATGGCCACCACGTGGTGGTGCGGGGAAAGGAAAATCTTTCTTCTACGCATGTATGGAGCTCCGATATCCGCGCCGGCGCTGGCCTGGTTCTCTCTGCACTGTGCGCCGATGAATCCACGGTAGTTCACGATGTCTTCCATATTGATCGCGGCTACCCTCACTTTGTGGAGAACCTGTTACGGTTTGGAGCCACCATCGAAAGGACGCAGGAGGAAGAAGTCTTCTAATTAGCTTCCCCCAGTTCGAATTTATACCGATTATGCTGGGGGTTTGCGTTGTATCGTGAGTTGGTATAAATTTTATCCAAGTCGCCGGGAGGTAGCTGGTTGGTTACTTTTTAGTGATTTTTGTACTGGTCTGGTTCAGGGATTTGATTTGTTTCAGGTTGTTGGGTAGGTTGGTACGGGTCGCCGTTGAGAGGTTAATTTTTGGT
>NZ_REGE01000035.1 GCF_003688935.1 Corynebacterium macginleyi
TTTGTTTGGTGTCGGCGGTGACTTACTCTCCCACAACCTCCCGGTTGCAGTACCATCAGCGTGTACAGGCTTAGCTTCCGGGTTCGGAATGGGACCGGGCGTTTCCCTGTAGCTATCTACCACCGACAAACTTGTTGACGCATTATCCACTGTTGTGTGTGGTGTTGTGTCAGATACTGCATAGTGGACGCGGCACACAGGATGTGTGTTTTTTGGTTGTTTACTCGTTTTTAATAGTTCACCTCAACATGTCCCAACCTTAGGGTGTGGGGTTTGTTGTGGTGTATTTGTTGTTGGTCAATTAGTACCAGTAGTCTTCACACCTTACGATGCTTCCAAGTCTGGCCTATCTACCCCATCGTCTTTAGGGGACCTCAACAGAAACCTCATCTTAAAACAGGCTTCCCGCTTAGATGCTTTCAGCGGTTATCCCTTCCGTACGTAGCCAACCAGCGATACCCCTGGCGGGATAACTGGCACACTAGAGGTACGTCCGTCCCGGTCCTCTCGTACTAGGGACAGCTTTCTTCAAGTTTCAACGCGCGCGGCGGATAGAGACCGAACTGTCTCACGACGTTCTGAACCCAGCTCGCGTGCCGCTTTAATGGGCGAACAGCCCAACCCTTGGGACCTACTCCAGCCCCAGGATGCGACGAGCCGACATCGAGGTGCCAAACCATCCCGTCGATATGGACTCTTGGGGAAGATCAGCCTGTTATCCCCGGGGTACCTTTTATCCGTTGAGCGACACCACATCCACAAGTAGGTGCCGGATCACTAGTCCCGACTTTCGTCCCTGCTCGACATGTCTGTCTCACAGTCAAGCTCCCTTGTGCACTTACACTCACCACCTGATTGCCAACCAGGCTGAGGGAACCTTTGGGCGCCTCCGTTACATTTTGGGAGGCAACCGCCCCAGTTAAACTACCCACCAGGCACTGTCCCCAACCCAGATCATGGGCCAAGGTTAGATGCTCAATCCGATCAGAGTGGTATTTCAACAACGACTCCACCACCACTAGCGTGATGATCTCACAGTCTCCCACCTATCCTACACAAACCGAACCAAACACCAATACCAAGCTATAGTGAAGGTCCCGGGGTCTTTTCGTCCTGCCGCGCGTAACGAGCATCTTTACTCGTAATGCAATTTCACCGGGCCTGTGGTCGAGACAGCAGAGAAGTCGTTACGCCATTCGTGCAGGTCGGAACTTACCCGACAAGGAATTTCGCTACCTTAGGATGGTTATAGTTACCACCGCCGTTTACTGGGGCTTAAATTCTCAGCTTCGCAGCCATAAGACTACTAACCGGTCCTCTTAACCTTCCAGCACCGGGCAGGCGTCAGTCCATATACATCAACTTAACGTCTTCGCATGGACCTGTGTTTTTGATAAACAGTCGCTTCCCTCTATTCTCTGCGACCCCACAACACTCCAACCGCAAGGGTCTTCACATCACAGGGCCCCCCTTCTCCCGAAGTTACGGGGGCATTTTGCCGAATTCCTTAACCACAGTTCACCCGAACGCCTTAGTATCTTCAACCTGACCACCTGTGTCGGTTTAGGGTACGGGCCGTACATGCACTCGCTAGAGGCTTTTCTCGACAGTACAGGATCACCACCATCAACCCCAAAGGGCCTACGCATCACGCCTCAACCTATAACATGCGGCGGATTTACCTACCACACGGCCTACACGCTTACACCACCAATCCACTAAGTGGCGCGGCTACCTCACTGCGTCACCCCATCACTTGAACCACACATCAGGCCCCACAACATCAACACCACCCACACTCAAAGAATACGGGCAGCACATCCGTGGCAGTTAGTATCAGTGCTTCATCATGGGCGCACACATACGGGTACCAGAATATCAACTGGTTATCCATCGACTACGCCTGTCGGCCTCGCCTTAGGTCCCGACTCACCCTGGGAAGACGAACTTGACCCAGGAACCCTTAGTCATCCGGCGGTAAGGATTCTCACCTTACAATTCGTTACTCATGCCTGCATTCTCACTCGCACACAGTCCACGCCTCCTCACGATAACGCTTCAACCCATGCACGACGCTCCCCTACCCAAACAACACACAACATGCTGCTTGCCGCGGCTTCGGCGGTGTACTTGAGCCCCACTACATTATCGGCGCAGAACCACTCGACCAGTGAGCTATTACGCACTCTTTCAAGGATGGCTGCTTCTAAGCCAACCTCCTGACTGTCTTCGCGATCCCACATCCTTTTCCACTTAGTACACCCTTAGGGGCCTTAACCGGCGATCTGGGCTGTTTCCCTCTCGACCATGAAGCTTATCCCCCACAGTCTCACTGCCGCACAACACAATTAATGGCATTCGGAGTTTGGCTGACATTGCTAAGATTGTAGTCCCGCTCAACCAACCAGTAGCTCTACCTCCACCAAGCTAATGCGACGCTGCACCTAAATGCATTTCGGGGAGAACCAGCTATCACGGAGTTTGATTGGCCTTTCACCCCTACCCACAGCTCATCCCCGCAGTTTTCAACCTACGTGGGTTCGCGCCTCCACAACCTCTTACAGCTGCTTCACACTGGCCATGGGTAGATCACCCCGCTTCGGGTCCAAGACATGCCACTACAACACCCCATTAGGATTCGGTTTCCCTACGACTACCCCACACGGGTTAACCTCGCGACATGCCGTTGACTCGCAGGCTCATTCTTCAAAAGGCACGCCATCACACACAAAAACATGCTCTGACGGATTGTAAGCACATGGTTTCAGGAACTATTTCACTCCCCTCCCGGGGTACTTTTCACCATTCCCTCACGGTACTATCCACTATCGGTCACACTGAGTATTTAGGCTTACCGGGTGGTCCCGGCAGATTCACAACAGATTCCACGAGCCCGTTGCTACTCGGGAACCCAATAACCCCCACATCATCACCTTCAGCTACAGGACTCTCACCTACTCCGGTCGGCCATTCCAAACCACTTCACCTAACAACAATGCAAAAAAGGGCGTGCCACTGGTAGATGACACACAATCAGGCCCCACAACACCGCACACACAACCCCTACCAAGTATCACATGCACACGGTTTAGCCTCATCCACGTTCGCTCGCCACTACTAGCAGAATCATTATTATTTTCTCCTCCTACGGGTACTAAGATGTTTCACTTCCCCGCGTAAACCCCCACAACAGCTATGAATTCACTGAAAGGTAACCCCACATAACCAGGGCCAGGTTTCCCCATTCGGACATCCTCGGATCAACGCTTTATTGACAACTCCCCGAGGCTTAACGCAGCCTTACACGTCCTTCATCGGCTCAGCATGCCAAGGCATCCACCATGCGCCCTAAAAAACAAACACACCAACCACCACACACAAACCACACAACCAACAAAAAGAAAGCCATGCAGCCCACATACAGCAGCAAAAAATGAACTTGACAAAATAAACACACAAGAAAAAATCACATCACACACACAACACCACAAACAAAAAGCAAGTGGCATCATGCAGATGCTCGCGTCCACTATACAGTTCTCACACAACACCCCAACCAACAAACACACACCACCACAACAGATGACACGCATCCACCAGCCAGGCACACAATAAGGGGATAATGCCCCAGACACCCAACAATGCACCAACGTACAACAAACACTCATTTTCATATACATGGACACTCTTTTACGCATGTCACAAAGCACCATTCACACACTCGGCACTATCAGTTAAGGTGTATCTCCTACCCGGAAATTTACAACAACTGGTGGCAGCAGAACACTCGCCCACTCAACCACCAACCCACACACAGTGGGTTCGGGCTACAACTGCAGCCCACACAATAAAAAACTCCTTAGAAAGGAGGTGATCCACCCGCACCTTCCGGTACGGGTACCTTGTTACGACTTCGTCCCAATCGCCAATCCCACCTTCGACGGCTCCCTAACACGTTTAGGCCACCGGCTTCGGGTGTTACCAACTTTCATGACGTGACGGGCGGTGTGTACAAGGCCCGGGAACGTATTCACCGCAGCATTGCTGATCTGCGATTACTAGCGACTCCGACTTCATGGGGTCGAGTTGCAGACCCCAATCCGAACTAAGACCGGCTTTCAGCGATTCGCTCCACCTCACAGTGTCGCAACGCGTTGTACCGACCATTGTAGCATGTGTGAAGCCCTGGACATAAGGGGCATGATGATTTGACGTCATCCCCACCTTCCTCCGAGTTAACCCCGGCAGTCTCTCATGAGTCCCCAACCAAATGCTGGCAACATAAGACAAGGGTTGCGCTCGTTGCGGGACTTAACCCAACATCTCACGACACGAGCTGACGACAACCATGCACCACCTGTACACCAACCACAAAAGGGAAACTACATCTCTGCAGCGATCTCGTGTATGTCAAGCCCAGGTAAGGTTCTTCGCGTTGCATCGAATTAATCCACATGCTCCGCCGCTTGTGCGGGCCCCCGTCAATTCCTTTGAGTTTTAGCCTTGCGGCCGTACTCCCCAGGCGGGGCGCTTAATGCGTTAGCTACGGCACGAGAATCGTAGAAAAACCCTCACACCTAGCGCCCACCGTTTACAGCATGGACTACCAGGGTATCTAATCCTGTTCGCTACCCATGCTTTCGCTCCTCAGCGTCAGTAACTGCCCAGTAACCTGCCTTCGCCATCGGTGTTCCTCCTGATATCTGCGCATTTCACCGCTACACCAGGAATTCCAGTTACCCCTACAGCACTCAAGTTATGCCCGTATCGCCTGCACGCCCGGAGTTAAGCCCCAGAATTTCACAGACGACGCGACAAACCACCTACGAGCCCTTTACGCCCAGTAATTCCGGACAACGCTCGCACCCTACGTATTACCGCGGCTGCTGGCACGTAGTTAGCCGGTGCTTCTTATCTAGGTACCGTCACAAAAGCTTCGTCCCTAGCGAAAGGAGTTTACAACCCGAAGGCCTTCATCCCCCACGCGGCGTCGCTGCATCAGGCTTGCGCCCATTGTGCAATATTCCCCACTGCTGCCTCCCGTAGGAGTCTGGGCCGTATCTCAGTCCCAATGTGGCCGTACACCCTCTCAGGCCGGCTACCCGTCGCCGCCTTGGTAGGCCATTACCCCACCAACAAGCTGATAGGCCGCGAGCTCATCCTACACCGAAAAAACTTTCCACCACACACACTAAAGTGCGGTCCTATCCGGTATTAGACCCAGTTTCCCAAGCTTATCCCGAAGTGCAGGGCAGATCACCCACGTGTTACTCACCCGTTCGCCACTCGAGTACCCCGCAAGCAGGGCCTTTCCGTTCGACTTGCATGTGTTAAGCACGCCGCCAGCGTTCGTCCTGAGCCAGGATCAAACTCTCCACAAAAAAATTTCAGAACAACAACATCCCAAAACCAAGGCCGTGAAAAGCCCAAACCTAACAAAAAACAAACCACCACAAACCACACAAAAAGCAGGCTCATGCTGGCATCCAAAAATTACTACAAAGAAAAAATCACTGCCTCCCCCACACCCGACGGGGCAAAAACAAGAAGGAGACAAAAGTTGAACACAATCACATGCCAACCAATCCAACCATGCAGCCGAAACACTAAACAGTATCCAAAAAGATGCGTATTCCAACACCCCACCGGCACACACCAACCAACAAACCACCAACAGGCTCGCCGGCCAACAGACCAATCAACACACAACCATGCACACAAAAACAAAAAATAAGTACATTGGCACACTATTGAGTTCTCAAACATCACCACC
>NZ_REGE01000036.1 GCF_003688935.1 Corynebacterium macginleyi
ATGTTTTCCGCCAAGATGCGGTCTTCCACGAGACGGACCACACGGTCCTTCGCATCTTGGTCAAATTTTCTTGGCATATTCCAGATTTTCCCATCTACTCAAACGGAACAAAACCTGGGACACTTCAATAACGGCATCGCGTGTGAACTGTTCTCAGTACCTGAACATGATGGTAGATTACCAATCTTGCCAACTCGACTGGGTTGGATATTAGGTGCCCACCAAATGGGGGGCAGGTCTCACGGGCTTTATGGTGCTCAACTCATCGTTGCAACGAGCCCTAGATCCCAAATTAACTAGGGCATAAGAAAAGCGCCTAGCTCTTGCCGGGCGCTTTTCTTTAGCTAAACCTTAGACCAACTCGTGGGTGAGGTTGGCCGGGCGGGTGTAGGTATTAACAACCGGGGACCACTTGATGGCGTCGTCCACGATCTTCTGTAGGGTCTCCTTGTCTGCGTCGCCGTCGATGTTGATTTTAACGCTGACGTCGGAAACGCCGGGGCGCTTATCCTCGCCCAAGTCACCAACGCCCCAGGTTGGGGAGATGTCGATGTCGCTGACGATGTCCAGCTCGAGTTTGGTCAGGGTAACGCCGCGGTGCTGGGCGATGGCCTGGATACCAACGTTAATGCAGGCGCCAAGACCAGCCTGGGCGACCTCAGTGGGGTTGGGTGCGGAGTCATCGCCAAGCAGCGGCAAAGGCTCACCCACCTTGATAGTGTGGTCTCGCACGGTGGTGTTATTGCGGAATAAACCGTCCGCCTCAGTGTGGGTGCGGATGTGCTTTTTGCCCCCTTCAGGGTTGTCGATGTTCTTCTGGGCGAGGTCCTTGAGCTTCTCGCCGTCGATGGGCTCGAGGGCGTCGCCTTCTTTGTGGTTAGGGGTGAGATCAGACATTAAATTGCTCCTTAAATCAGACAATTATCTACTGGTGGCGCCATACTAACTCGAAGGTTGGTATAAATCTAGAACAAGAGGTCTATTTTGTAGAGAACGGCAGGTCTGCGATGAATAAAAATGATATTCCTGCCGTTTTTGGTCCGTGAATTTAGAAATTGACACCTTAGCGCGCCTGCCCTAGGTTCATTCTGAACAAACCACTTGGTCTAGTGAAGAAAGAACGTATGGTGCATAACCGGAACCTGTCGCGACGGCAGATGCTTCGCAGTGCAGTGGCCATGGGCGGGGTGGCAGTAGGCTCGCAGGTGCTAGCGGCATGTTCCTCCCCCCGCCAGGAGGATCAGGCCCAGTCCGGACAACCCGGGCAGGAAGGGCGATCCCTCACCATCGGATTCGTGCCCATCGCGTGCGCGTCGCCGCTGGTCGCGGCCGATGGCTTGGGCGCCTTCGCACGGCAGGGGCTCAACGTTGAGCTGCGCAAATTCGCAGGTTGGGCGGATCTCTGGACCGCCTATGCCACCGGTGCCTTAGACGTAGCTCACATGCTCTCGCCCATGCCGCTAGCTATCGATGCCGGAGCCACCAACGCTTCCCGGCCCACCGAGTTGGCCTTTACACAAAACACCAATGGGCAAGCACTAACCTTGTCCACCTCGCACCTGGATACCGTATCGCGGCCGGCTGATCTCAAAGGCATGGTGCTGGGCATCCCCTTTGAATATTCGGTGCACGCCCTCCTGCTGCGCGATTACCTCGTGGCCGGCGGGGTGGATCCGGTTTCCGAGGTGGAGCTGCGCCTCCTGCGCCCAGCCGATATGGTGGCGCAACTTTCGGTGGGTACCATCGACGGCTTTATTGGCCCAGAACCTTTCAACCAGCGCGCCCTGACTACTGGATCTGGCCGCGCCTTTGTTCCTACCCGGCAGATGTGGGAAAACCACCCGTGCTGTTCAGTGGCCGTGGCGAAAGAAGTGGATCGCGGCGTGCGCGACCGTGTGGTTGCGGCACTGCAGGAAGGCGCGCAGTACGTCGATAGCCCGCACCATATCCATGAATCGGCCGCGATGTTGGCCAAGGAAAAATATCTGAACCAGAAAGAAGAACTGATTTCGCGAGCACTGGCCGGAAACTACACCACCTGGGACGGCAAGGACATGGTGGATCCACAGATGATCAAGTTTGGTGGCAGTACCTCTGCCACCGCTATTACGTGGATGGCTGCCCAAATGGCTCGCTGGAATCTGGGCGGAAGCGCGATGCCGATGAATGACCAAGCGTTGCTTGACGTCACGAAATCCGTTTTGCCGCGTGAAGCCGATCTCACTTCGGACCCGGTAAAGATCAACGGCCATACCTTCGATCCCCTACACCCTACCGCCGGATATCAGCGTTAAGGACTCCACGCTTATGACCACACTGAAAAATCACAGCGCTAACACCAGTACCAGCACTACAGACCCCACTGACGCCCAAGCAGCAGCGCCCCACCCGGGCCGCACCGCCGGCCGTAGGAATAAGCGGCGGGAGAGCCCATGGAAGGCGATGGGCCTGGGGATCGCGCTTTTCATTGCCTTCATCGCCATCTGGCAGGCGGTGGTGGCTGCGGGCTGGCTTTCTGATATCGCCCCCACCCCCGTGCGGACCTGGGATAGGGCCGTGGAGATCCTTGCTGATCCCTTTTACCGGGACGGGCCGGCCTCGGTGGGTATCTTCTGGCACATGGTGGCCTCTTTGCGCCGCGTGCTCATTGGCTTTGCCATTGCGATGGTGATCGCCATCCCGTTGGGCTTTTGGCTGGGGTCTTCTGCCACCTTCCGTCGCGCGACGGATCCCTTTGTCCAAATCCTGCGACCCGTGTCCCCGCTAGCCTGGCTGCCACTGGGCCTGGCACTGCTTCGCGATGCTGAAAATACCGCCGTCTTCGTCATTATTCTTTCCGCTTTGTGGCCGACGCTGCTCAATACCATCGAAGCGGTCCGTGGAATTCACCCCACGTATCGGAACTTGGCGGCTACGCTTGGCACGAACCGGATGCAACAACTCCTTTATATCGTCGGCCCGGCCGCATTGCCGGGAATTATTACCGGCATGCGGCAATCGTTATCGACCGCTTGGTTGGTTATCGTGGCCGCGGAAATGCTCGTCGGTGGGCAAGGAGTCGGCTTCTTTGTGTGGAATATGTGGAACCGTCTCGATATCGATGCCATCGTTGTGGTCATCGTGCTTATCGGAGTCATCGGATTGGCCCTGGATTACCTCGTTGCTTCCCTGCAGAAAGTGGTGCGCTATGACTAATGCACATATAGAGTTTGCTGGTATCACCAAAAGTTACGGCCCCACGAAGATCATTGGAGAAACATCAGTATCCATTGGAGAAGGCGAGTTCGTATCACTGCTAGGGCCATCGGGCTCCGGAAAATCCACCATGTTAAATATGATCGCGGGCCTCGCATTTCCCTCGACCGGCCAGGTGCGCGCCCGCGGCAAGGCCGTGGCCGGGCCTGGTCCGGACCGCGGGGTAGTATTCCAAAATCACGCGCTCTTGCCGTGGATGACTGCGCGCGGAAATATCGAATTCGGGCTGCGTTCGGCCCGACCGGAGCTATCGAAGGCAGAGCGTGCCCAGATTGCGCAGCATTTCCTCGACGAGGTCAGCCTGGGGCATGCAGCAGATAGGCGGCCGTCGCGATTATCAGGTGGCATGCAGCAGCGCGTCGGTTTGGCGCGCGCCTTCGCCATCGGATCGGATATCTTATTGCTCGATGAGCCCTTCGGAGCACTGGATGCGCTTACCCGCCGCCAGCTGCAGTCGCTACTGCTGAACGTGTGGGAAGAAAACCGCCGCACGGTGGTTATGGTTACTCACGACGTGGATGAGGCGGTACTGCTCTCAGATCGTATTTTGGTGATGTCACCGGGACCAGCGGCCACCATTATCGAGGATATCGAAGTAGGCTTACCCCGCCCGCGCAGCAGCAGCGATGACTCCGCGGTGGTGGAGCGCAAAAATGAGCTGCGCGAACGGCTCCTTGGGCTGCTCGAAAACGGCTAGAGCGAGAGGATGTTCCTATATAGGTTGTCAACTTCGTGGGTGGGCTTGTTGGGGGTGTGTTGACTTTAGGTTGCTGCGGCGTTGAGTCTTTTGCCTTCTTTGCGTTTTCGTTCATAGAATTGCCGGGAACGCTCGTGGAATCTGATCGATGCAAAAGACGATTGCCTGAGGTTACCCTCGTTTAGTGGACACCCTATTAGTACGGATCTTGTGTCCGTAGGAGAGGATGTTCATTGTGAGTTCGTCAAGGAAGAAGTACACCCCGGAGTACCGGCGTGAAGCCGCGAATCTGG
>NZ_REGE01000037.1 GCF_003688935.1 Corynebacterium macginleyi
ATGTTTTCCGCCAAGATGCGGTCTTCCACGAGACGGACCACACGGTCCTTCGCATCTTGGTCAAATTTTCTTGGCATATTCCAGATTTTCCCATCTACTCAAACGGAACAAAACCTGGGACACTTCAGCACTTTCAGCACTCGAACACACCAAACACCTCATGCACCACCCAGAAGAACATCGTGACGACCACCACCAGCTAACCGCTTAACCAAACCCCGAACTTCATACCGAGCCGAAATCACAAACCGCTACACCACTACACGGGACTTGACCTGATAGAAGCCCTAGCAGAATCGTTTAACGCCACTTTAAAGCGGGAATTGCTGCGCGATAGGAAAGTCTTTGACAACCCAATTAGCTGTCGCCAAGAGGTCTTCCGGTGGTGCATGCGCTTGTAACACGCGCAGGCGGCACCCCTGGTGCAATCTTGTAGCGCCTGATGTCTGTGAAACCGAGACTTCAGCTACACTGACCACAGCAGCATAGCTAGCCCCCGATGTGTCCACTTTCCGGGGGTCAGGCCCCCACCTCCCAAACCCCAACCAGCCAACCAGAACCAACTAGCACTGAAGCTGAAGAAACTGTCCCGCCCCAAGATTCACCCCGCGATGCAGAACCCGCAGCACAGGAGATAGCACCAGCTCAAACTTCTCCCATTGCCGGAAAGACGGTCTCCTCGTGCGGAGACCCGAATCTGCATCAGTTCGGAACCACTTTCTACAGCGATGGCACCAGCGGGTGGAGCGAAACATGTAATAGTCAAATGCGTGCGACATGGACTCCTCAGCTGTATCCGGAGGTAGAGGAAGCTATACCGCTCGGCGAGTTCGTCCCGGCTGTGCCTTACATCGAACCCACCTTCAACCCAGACTCCGGCGACGGCTACGGCCCCGACCAACCATTACCCCCATTATGCGTGCGATTCCCCCGTCATCCCCCGTCAGGGTCACCGAATCACCTAGGCCGAGGCCCTTCCAGGGCATACAACCAGTTACCAAGACTACGGGTACCGGGATCAGTATGTTGCTGAAACGGAGTGACGTACTGGTCCATCACGCTGCGATGACGACGAAGGGCCAGCATCGCGCGTTTCTTATCCTCTTGCCGTACGTAGAGTCGCGCGAGCTCTGCCGCGATCCTCGGATCAAGAGGAGCTTGAATAAGAGCACACTCATTCTCAGCAGCATCACGCATCCTGCAAAGCAGCGTCTCTACTTCTTCCCACTTCCTAAGCTTTTTCAATTCCTCTACAGTGCTCCACAAGTCCGTATAATCCCGGGTTTCGTCCATTGCTTGAGCCGCGTACAGGCCCTGGAGCCATCGGTGGTGCATCTCCGTATCCGACCAATCGATACCCGCAGCTGCATGATCATAGGACCATAGCGCTTCAGGGCCGGATAATAGACCAATTAGGCGACGGCGAGCCTCCTTGTAGCCGGGATTTCCGCATGTCCAATCAAAACGAAGATGATCGTAGTAAGCCACCATACAATCACGCATAGTCTGCACTGCCTGTTCGTTCCTGCCCTGATCTTCGTAGATGTCGGCAAGAAATAGCCACGGACGTGTATCTACTCCATACTCGTGTTCATCTCCGATCTTTGCTGCGAAGGTCATTGCGCGATGGGCCGCAAAGATTGCCTCATGAGTGTTTCCTGCGTCCCACAGGCCTTCCGCGCGGACAAGTTCCTGTCGGAGCAGTCGCTCGTCCTGTGATTCCTCCCAGGGGTCATCATTTGGGTCATGATTGTGGGGTGTCATTGTCATGTGCTCTAGTGTAGAGACCTCGGCATAGCCCGCGTTGCACGGCCAAAGCAGCCCGCCCCAACGTACGCCATCACATGAACACCGCTTAACAACCAGCCAGCCCACACCACTCCTCAAAGGTCCACACGTTATATGACCCACCTCACCAGCACAGTCTACTTTCGCACACACCCAAACGAGGGTAAATATCCATACCTCAATGAGATCACAATCATATTTTCCTATGCTGGAAATCAGCCAAAAGGAAGGAAACAAATACCCACCAGATAAACATGAAGATTGTACTATCCCCTATAGAAGATAAGGGTGAGGAGCAACTGTGCGCAAAAAATCAATGAAGATCATCACGATAGCAACAGCAGCACTAACAGCAATCGCCACCCCCGCCGCTACTGCCGCGAATAATTGTGACACAAAGATTCAAGCCACTGCAATTAGTCCCGATCAGGCAGGGATGGAAAGTGACTTCGATTCCCTAATTGCCACGGTTGACCAGTATGTCATCACCGAAGATGGAAAAAGTCAATTTGATGCGGAAAGCGCAGAAGCCGATGGCGCTTCCGGCTTCTTACTCGAAGTTGGACATTATTTCAATGAGCTGAGCAATCAGCAAGAAGGAGGAAGGGAAACCTCCTTCCGATCCATTGGATATGGAAACTGGTGCGGTCCGGGCCATAGCGGTCCTGATGCACCCATTAATACTCTGGACAGTATTTGCATGCGACACGATAAATGTTACGCCGAAAAAGGCTACTTTGCATGTTCTTGCGATCGAGCACTCATTGATGACATCAAACGTAATCGTGGAAATTTCCATGGTGCCGGTGAAAACGCAATGACGGTAGCTGTTGCGAGTTATTTCAACTCCAACCTGTGCAACCCCTTCAAATAAATGAGTAGCCGAAATAAAATTTCCCTAGCAAGGACATCCATAGCGATTTCTCTATGCACATTTGTAGGAACCGTTTTAGTGGCTCTCGCTACAGATTTAGGTGTTGATAAGTTTCTGCCAGTAACATTACCTGCCGGAGCAATAGCGCTGTCCATAGCTCTGGTAGGAAAATCTGGCAAGGGGATAATACTATCAATATGTGCAGCCTTGTGTCCGTTTATCATTTTTTGGCTAAGTTTCCTTATATACCAGATACTATATGTAATTAGCCTTGGTCACATAGTCCCGGGCTAAGCCGACACCCTACTAGGGCAGACTGTAGGGTATGACAACGCTAGTGTGTGATGCGGTTACGATTTTTGGTGCTCGGTGGGGTGAATCTGCCACTATTACGGTTCCGTCTCCGCGTGCTTCTGTGCGCGGGCAACGTGTCGTCATGCCCCAAGAAATCACCGTCCCTTTTACCGAGGGCATCGCTATCTTTGACGATGTAGAGCCCGGACCAGCTGTGGTCTACCTACGAGCACGTGGATATCGTGGTGCCACGTTTAACATCATGATCCCGGACGAAGGCCGCATCCTGCTATCCGATGTGATCAGTGTTGCCCAGGATTACATTCCTGCTCAAGAACGTCGATTACGTGAGTGGGCCCGCATCGCCGAAGAGGCCGCCTACCGTGCGCAAGAAGTCGTTGCTACAGGTGGTCTTATAGGCCCGCAGGGTCCACAAGGTGAAATCGGGCCACCAGGCCCACCGGGCCCGCCAGCGCCTGCTGGGATATCTGATGCTTCGCTTGATCGTGAACAGCTCTGGATCAGGCAGGGTACCCCTCCGGATTACATTCTCGGGGCAAAACCCGGTGACAGATGGCTTGACATCATCACCGGAAACTTCTACCAACTCTTGAAAGGAGAAAAACACATGGCGTGGCAGCAAGTAGGCAACATACGAGGACCCCAGGGACCGGATGGTGAAAAGGGGGATCAAGGGCCCACTGGGCTCACCGGGCCACAAGGTGCACAAGGCCCCCAGGGTGTCCCTGGTGAGCAAGGACCTACTGGGCCTCGAGGGCCACAAGGAGAAAAGGGACAAGACGGCAAAGGTATCTCCATTGCTGGCCAGGTAGCTCGTTATGAGAATCTGCCCTCTGAGAGCGTGTCAAGTTGTTTGTGTGTGGGGTTAGGTTTATAGGTATTTGTCGAAGCGGTCGGGAAAGGCCACGGCCATGTGGTTGATGGCTTGTTTCCAACCGGATACTCGCGCTCCTTCCACGAGCCTGCTGGCTGTAGCTGAGGCCCGTTTGCCTTGCTTGGCCCTCTTTAAGGCTCGTTTGTCTTCGGTATTGCAGATCATCAACCACAACGTCTTTAACGCGGAATCATCATTAGTAAATTGGACCCGGTTACGCGTGGCTTTACGCAGCTGGTTGTTAAACGATTCAATCGAATTCGCCGTCATAGATAACCTTCCTGGCTGCTGGAGGAAACTGCACAAATGGCACGAATCTATCCCACGCATCCTCC
>NZ_REGE01000038.1 GCF_003688935.1 Corynebacterium macginleyi
GGTCATCGTCATATGCCTTTCGGTGAGATGTGGTAGTTGAGTCGAAAGGTTAACTGACGGTGACCGCCCCACTATTTCCGGGGCCCACCATCAGCAAGCGTTACACCACACTACTGGACGCAACCGTTCCTCGTTGTATACATGGGTCCACACCCGTGAAAATCGCAGGATAAGAGATGTATTCCGATGCCGTTATTGGTGCGAGAATCACAACCATCTTTGATGACGAGCATGGTCTTTAACGATGCTCAAACGCATCGCTGCGAGCCTTAAGGAGTACACGGCGTTTACCCCGGTTAATCACAAGAAAGTCGCACGAATTATCAAAAGCCATGGGGCTGAAGGGCTTTACCACACGTCGCCGATGTACCACTACTAGGCGTAAGGCTGGCCACCGCGTCATGCCGGATTTGCTAGACCGTAAATTCACAGCCAGCGCGCCGAACCGTGTTGATGTCGGCGATATTACCTACTTGCCATGTAAAGGAGGGAAGAACATGTACTTAGCCACAGTCATTGACGCGTATTCGCGTAAACTTGCAGGTTATGCGCTCGCAGACCACATGCGGGTCTCACTGGTCATCGATGCTTTAGCTCACGCACATGGTGTGCGTGGCAGTGGTGACGGGGCCATTTAACATTGACGATCATGGGGTTGCCCGCAAATCGTGGACACGTAGTCAAGCTACCTAGTGGTTAGGCAGCTATTTCTTCTTCGTTTCTGGTTTGGGTGGTGTGGTTTTCGAAATCGACAGGGCTGACCATCCCCAGTGAGGAATGCCGACGCCGACGGTTGTAGACCACCTCAATCCAATAAGCCACAGCCTGACGCGCAGTATCGCGGGTTGACCAGCGCTTCCGGTCGTAAAACTTAAGTTTTCAGCGTCGACCAGAACGACTCAGCCATCGCATTATCGAAGCACACGCCAGTACGCCCTACGGACTGAGCAACACCTAGGTTGCGGCATACCTCCCAGAGCTTCTCGCTGGTAAATTGTGTTCCCCGGTCAGCGTGAAACACCAGCCCGTCAGCAACGTCACCACGGAAGCGTATGCGCCATCCGCAGTGCTCGTTCGACCAAACTTGTGTCTTGCACGCTATCCATAGCCCAGCCCAGCACCCTGCGGGAATGACCATCGCGAACTGCGCATAAGTACAACCAACCCTCGCCGGTGCGCAGGTAGGTAATATCCGACATCCATACTCGATTGAGCTCGCCGGTATCAAACATGCGCTTGACCAGGTCAGGAAGACTTGACTTACGTTTAGATTGAATCGTTGTCACGGGCACAAAAGCACGCGGTGAAATCCCTTCAATTCCCACCAGGCGCATCCGCTGAGCCACAGTCTTGCGATTCACACTGATCTGGTAGCGCTCATCTAGTTCTGCGGTAATCCGCGGGGCACCATAGACCTCGTCGGAGTCTTTCCAGATCTGATGAATCTTGCGGTCAACATCATCATAAAACGCTGCACGATCATCTTTTCCGGATAAGCGTTCCTGCTGCATATGAGACCATGTGTAGTATCCAGACCGAGACACCTTCAACAAGCGTGCCATACGCTTGATGCTGTAGTTAGCCTTGCTCTGGCCACATCAATTCGAACTTTTCTTCTCGCGTTGCTGTGCGGCGAAAAAGGCTGTCGCTTGTGACAAAAACTCATTATCCATCTTGGCATCTGCCAGCTCACGACGCAGACGAACATTCTCGGCACGAAGATCCGCCTGGCTTAGCCCATCCGGGGCCCCTCGCCGTTCGCGCTCATTTTTTACCCACCGGCCTAAAGCCCAGGTGCGACACCAATCTCCTTGAGCTGCATGAGCAATCGGGCGATGCGATTCGATTACTAGGTTAGCCGCTTCACGCCGGTACTCCGGCGTGTACTTCTTGCGTTGTTGACTCCCAATGAACATCCTCTCTTACGGACACACGATCTGCACTCATCGGGTGTCCACCAAACGAGGGTAACCTCAAAGGGGTTGGTATTCTGTCAATGATTTTCCTGCACTGGGGCGGAGGACGACGGCTGCGACAGTTGGTGTCGGCCCGCGCCTGGGGTTATTTCACGAACCCTCATACTCGAAGATCTCAAACACGAAGCCACAACATTAGCCCAGAACTACTGCGGAAATGGGTAGAGCGGCGAAAGATAGAATTAAATGTTTCTGCGTTGGGGCAAGTAACATATCCGCTTAGGAATGTTATTCGGATTCTAGAAATTGGACATGGAATTCATTAAGGCCAAGCCTGATCCAGAACTATTCACTTGGCGTCAGGTACACAAAGTTGGAAGTAACCTACGTGAAGGTCTCCCGTACAACGAGGAGATTCTACTGCGGTTCCTTGAGCATCAAGCCGTACTCTGTGATTCTCTGATGGAAGTGGCGGCCAACACTGTTAGGTGCTTAATTTATCCACTCAACGAAAACGATGGGTCTATTAGGCCAGACTCGGGTGATTACGTTTTTGCTGCGAGGGTCAAGACATACGGCACGCTAGTCGAAAAACTCCGAAGGATGCCAAAATTTCCACTGGAGAATATTTGGGATGTATCTGGCCTCAGGTTTGACTGCGACTTAACCTTGTCCGAGCAAACTGAAGTTGCAGAGATTTTCCAGAAAGACTTTTTGGAAGCCGGGGCAAAGAAGGTGCAGATTAGCGATATGAGAGAGAATGCGCACTCTGGTTACCGAGCTATACATTTACACCTGGATACCCCCGCAGGGCGAGCAGAATTTCAGATAAGAACCGCTATGCAAGCACAGTGGGCGAATCTCTATGAGGTCGCAGCAGACATTTATGGACGAGATATCCGATACCTGGAATTTGGTGCCAATCCAAGCGGTGCTGCTCTGGCAGAGATGAAGCTTCTCCATGAAGCATCTGATGCTGTGCATCAAGCTGAAAAGGTCGCTGATACGGTATTTATCCCGTTTAGCTCTGAGAGGCGAATCGGTCCAATGCATTCGGAGATTCGTCAGCTGCGGAGTCGAGCGTATGGCATACTCGAAAGTAGACTTTCGGAACTAGTAAGAGTACGGTCAACCATCGTACAGAAAGGAAAGTGAAAACCTCATGTCAGCATTCTTGATTGAATACCACCGCAAAAAGGGAACGGTTCGATGTGAGGAATTTGGTTCACTGTCCGAAGCAACTCGCGAGCGGCTTCGCCTAGATCACTTCAATACTGATCCTGACATCGAAATCGTGGCGGTTGCTAGCGCGAGTGAGGAAAGCCTTCGCCAGTCACACTCTCGATATTTCTCTGGAGTGTAGTAGGCGCGTGTCACGCTTGTGATATGATCGACGCGACGACAACTTATACCCTCAACACATGTTGGGGGTATTCGTCGTTTTACAAGCCTTGTAGCCACCTCACCCTTGCAAACTGTCAATCAAACATTGAACCGTTAGAGCAACTCTGAACAACCCCCGAGGCGCAGGCCACCGGATCATGACCGGAATAACCCTCCCAACCGACCAACCGCAAGGAAACACCCTGCACACTGCACAAAAGCAGACTAAACACAAGAACCATTTGGGAGACCACACCTATGAGCATGCCCGAGCCAAAATCACCATGGCCCCGAAAGAATACGAACCCGCCTTAGAATCAATCCGTCACGATGACGCGATACTCAACGGACAATTAGAGGTCATTAATCAGCGTCGCGCACGCCATTACAGGCCACAGCCCTACCGGCATCGTAGCCAGTACAACGGTGGGCTGGTCGGCAAAACCTCCCGTGCTTTCCTTGGCCGTCCCACTGGGGATAAAAAGCAAATCCCACCTCATCACCCACCATCTGTCTATCGCGGAGGAACTCACCACCGCCCTAGCGGACTATATGGCTGGAAAGGCACCGCAAGCGGAACTCGCATCAGGAGATGAGGGAAACACCCCAGCTAAGGAAGCGCTCGACCGTCTCGTCACCTCCGATGAGTTCGTTGCCCAATGGTGGAACGCGGTCTACAGCGCCGGGGCACTAGGCTGTTGTGACCGGCTATTTGGTAGCAGTGTCGTGACCATCCGGTAGTGGGGTTACCCGCAAGTCGTGGACACGTTGTTAAGCTGCTTAGGGGTTAAGCAGCGGCTTTCTTATTACAATTTTGATCAGCGAGCTGGGCTTCGAAATCGACGGGGCTTACCATCCCGATGGACGAGTGGCGACGACGCCGG
>NZ_REGE01000039.1 GCF_003688935.1 Corynebacterium macginleyi
AGGCTCCACCAAAGCCTGGGATATCGAACCCCGGTCGAGGTGGAAACCGAATTTTGGAAGAAGACCCCGCAACAGGGAATAATAGAAATCAAGGCAAATGCCTAGGAACAAAACTCGGGGCACTTCATATTGGTGCGAGAATCACAACCATCTTTGATGATGAACATGGTCTTTACGGCGCTAAACGCATCGCTGCGAGCTTTAAGGAGGACATGGCGTTTACCCCGGTTAATCACAAGATAGTCGCACGAATTATCAAAAGCCATGGGCCTTCAAGGGCTTTACCAAGCGGCGCCGATGTACCACCACTAGGCGTCAGCCTGGCCACCGTGTCATGCCGGATTTGCTAGGCCCGTAAATTTAGCGCCAGCGCGCCGAACCGTGTTTATGTTGGCGACATGTATCTACCTGCCGTGCAAGGGAGGCACAAACATGTACTTAGCCACAGTCATTGACACTTCATTCACGCAAACGTGCAGGATATGACATTCGCAGACCACATGCGTGTCTCACTGGTCATCGATGCTCTATCCCGCGCACATGGTGTGCGTGGCAGTCTTGACGGGGCCATTTTTCATTGACGATCACAGCAGTGTGTATACCTCGCAAGCGTTTAGGAGCTATTGCTCGTCGTTGGGTGTGCGCCAGTCTATGACAGCGGTAGGAACGAGTGCTGATAATGCCCTAGCGGAATCGTTTAACGCCACTTTAAAGCGGGAAGTGCTGCGTGATAGGAAAGTTTTTGACGATCCGATGACCTGCCGGCAGGACGTCTTCCGGTGGTGCACGCGCTTATAACACGCGCCGGCGGCACTCCTGGTGCAACCTTGTAGCCCCTGATGTCTTTGAAGCCGAGACTTCAGCTACGTGGACCAAAGCAGCATAGCTAGCCCCCGATGTGTCCGCTTTTCGGGGGTCGGGCCCGAAGCAGTGAAGTACCTAGCTAAGCAAGACGTCAAGAAAAATGCTGCTACTCTGGCTGGCATGTTCGCGTACTGGGGTTGGCAGTGCCGAGGTAGCTGGTAAATCCTTAGCATCGGAAACAGAACAAGAAGGGCGTAGGCATGGAAGCTGTAGGAAAAATCCTGTTCAGGTGGATTATCATGATCCTGATCATCGGAGCGTACGTTGTATTCCGGGACGTCATAGGATGGGATGAGAGTCTAGACTGGTCGCGGTTTGCAGACTTCGCTGCACTAGGAACCCTTGGTCTTTTCATTCTGGCCGTCTACTCGCACAAAAAGACAGACTAATCTAATCTCACTGTAAGATTAGGGTTGAGTAACAGGAAGTGAGGCTTTTTCAGGATAACTTCTGCTAGGAACATAAAAATCGGGTCTGAATAAAAGACTGCACATTATTCAGGCGAATTTTCGTTCCATACCCCGGAACGGCACTTACAGGTGCTAGCAAGTTGTTGATCTTGTTGTCCAGTGGCGACCAACAGACACAATGCCCAATATCTGCTGGGCAAATGAAGAAAACGGCACTACTGAAGTGTCCCGGGTTTTATTCTGTTTGAGTAGATGGGAAAATCTGGAACACTTCAGGGACTTGACCGAGGGTTAGTACCGCGCTCGGGTGAAAGCCCAGGCCAGGCGGTTTTACCTGTGGCCGTGATGTGTGTACTACCTGTGTTGCCAGGAAAGTGTGCGGGCTTGTGCTTACAAAGCTGATAAGCAACGGTGCTTGCTGAGTGCCAACGCCGCGCACGCAGCCAGCGACATGTCCTGGACACGTGTGGGCACTAGACTTCCTGTTCGATAGTAACTTTCAGAACAAAGCCTTCACGATCTGCAACGCGATCGACGAGAACACCGGTGAGCACGGTGGTTTCGAGGTCGGGTGGTCAATTACTGCTACTGCGGTGATTGACCTGCTGGAGAACGTGAGTTGCTGTACGTGGCAGGGCCTGGGTTTGTTTGCGTATGGATAACGCCCCGGAGTTCATCAGGCGTGAGCTGGCTTACTAGGCAGCTGAGCATGATACTGCCGAGGCGTTCATCCCATCGGGAACTTTTCGACATAACGGGTTTGTGGAGTCCTTCCACAACCAGCCCAGGTGACGAGCTGTGAGAGGACGATATGTTCGACGTCCCCGCCCATGCGTCGCGTTGCCTGCGCCAGCAGTCGAAACGCTGTAATACCTAACATCTACATTCGAGCCTAGGGTTTATCTCGCCGACTGAGCCGCCTAACCAATGGAGCCAAACCCAGGAAGACGCCCACATCGTCCGGTCGTAAAAACCGGCCCGGCCCAGACGGAACAAAACCTGGAAAAATTAATGCCCGAGTTAATGAAATAAATTCGATAAAATACCAAAATTTTAATAAAAATAACGCCTATCTTTATTCAGGAAGTATAGCAGAAATACTCCTGAAGTTACCGCTATTATTTTTCCTAAATTAATTCCGTTCATCGCCACCCCGGCTGCGACCATGAGTATGGCAGTTAAAACCGCGATACGAAAGATGGCAAGCGCTTTCCTATTGCTGTTATCTGACACATCCATCACCATAGTTGAAAACAGGCAGCGGCAGCACCCATTCCACCTGCCCCGAGTGCAGCGTAGGCACCAGCGCATGCTGCACATACTACCTTAGAAATCGGTTCCGGACCAGCACAGGAGCCACCACATGCCCCAGCAATCACGTAGCCCAGTGGTCCGCCGATTCCCGCAACGCCAGAAGA
This sequence comes from Corynebacterium macginleyi, assembly GCF_003688935.1. Taxonomy (GTDB): domain Bacteria; phylum Actinomycetota; class Actinomycetes; order Mycobacteriales; family Mycobacteriaceae; genus Corynebacterium; species Corynebacterium macginleyi. Next base: position 2,693 of record NZ_REGE01000039.1, read on the forward strand.
AAACCCGTAACTTTTCCTATTCCACGTTCTTTGCGACTTTTTTGTGCAATCTATTCCGATTGTTCGCGAATCTTCACGATCTCAGCCTCGAATTCACTGTCAGTTATGTATTCGACATCGAGATTCTTAGTCCGCTTCAAGCCTCCATTTAGCCATTGGTCGACCGCGAAATTGCCATACTCGCCCTCGCGAAACGGACCTGACCCCCATTGCAACTAAGTGCGCTTTTTACCTTTTCTACGTCCCTATCATATACGCTTTGGTCGGTCACCGGACGGGTTCGATCCGGTGCGTTCTCTTCGACACAGTCAGGGCAACATCCATCTGATTCTGGATTCTGAGGGAACGCTTGTGCGGTGCCGTTTGCTGACAGGAAGTGAAGTGTTCAGGGTTTTGTTCTGTTTGAGTAGATGGGAAAATCTGGAACATGCCAAGAAAAATTTTGACCAGGATGCAAAGGACCGCGTGGTCCGTCTCGTGGAAGACCGCATCGTGGCGGAAAACATGTCAATGCACCCCGCGTGCCAGGCAGTAGCTCCAAAGCTGGGGGTTTCATGGCACACAGCTCGTCAATGGACTTAAGCCCG
>NZ_REGE01000004.1 GCF_003688935.1 Corynebacterium macginleyi
CCAGATTCGCGGCTTCACGCCGGTACTCCGGGGTGTACTTCTTCCTTGACGAACTCACAATGAACATCCTCTCCTACGGACACAAGATCCGTACTAATAGGGTGTCCACTAAACGAGGGTAACCTCACTCCAGGTCGCTCGTGTCGAGGGCGTCGAGAACGGCTTGGTTGACACCGGTGTCGGTCGGTGACCCGAATCGAAGGCGAATGGCCTTAAGGAACATGTCCTTGAGTCGTTGATCGCTGATGTGCCCGGTATCGCATTTTTCCTGGCCTGCATATTTGTGGCCGCACCGCCAGATGACCTTTTCGTACTTACTGCCCGCGTGCCAGGTTTTCGAGCCGAAGAAGTGCCCACACTGGCTGCACTCGTAGGTCGATGAGAAGGGGCGGGTGCGGTGCTGGGTTCGCTGCTCTCTAGCGCCTTTAGCTATTTCGGCTTGGACGAAGTCCCACACTGCGGGGCTGATGATCGCCTCATGGCTGGCGGTGACGTAGTACTGGGGTACTTCGCCTTGGTTGATGACTTGACGCTTCGTCAGGTAGTCAGCGATGTACGACTTCTGCAGGAGGGCGTCACCCTTGTATTTCTCGTTGGTGAGAATCGCTCGTATGGATTGGTAATACCAGTTCTTGTTGCCTGTGGCGGTGAAGGTTTCTGGTTCGTCGGTGAGGATGCGGGCGATCGTACCGATGGACATGCCACCTAAGTACATGTTGTAGATCCGGCGCACGGTTTTGGCTTGCTCGGGGTTGATGACGAGGCTGCCGTCTTCGCCTTTGTCGTATCCGAGGAACCGAGAGTATGGGACGGTAACTTTGCCGTCGGCGAAGCGTTTGCGGTGTCCCCAGGTGACGTTTTCGGAGATGGAGCGGGCTTCTTCTTGCGCCAGGGAGCTCATGATGGTGATGAGGAGTTCACCCTTTGTGTCAAAGGTCCAGATGCCTTCTTTTTCGAAGAAGACCTCCACGCCTTAGTCTTTGAGGGCTCGAACGGTGGTGAGCGAGTCAACGGTGTTGCGGGCGAAACGGGACACGCTCTTGGTGATGATCAGGCCGATCTTGCCGTCGACTGCGTCGGTTACCATCTGCTGGAATCCGGCGCGGTGTTTGGTTGAGGTGCCGGTGATGCCTTCGTCGGTATAGACCTTGACGAACTGCCAGCCTGCGTGGTCGCTGATGTAGCGGGTGTAGTATTCGACTTGGGCTTCGTAGGACGTGACCTGATCGTCGTGGTCGGTGGACACGCGGGCGTACCCGGCGACCCTGCGCAGGGTTGTTTGACCAAGTGGCGCACCCGTGTGGAGCGCTCGGGTGGCGGGAATTGCTGTGACGGTGCGGGCCATCTAGCGTTCGCCTTGCTCGGCGCGCAGGCGCTCAGCCTCTGCCTTAGCCACGGCCCGGTACTTCGCCAATGCTTCTGGTGGTGTTGGTGCTTGCCGTGGGTTGTCTAGCCCCAGCCTTTTGGCTTCGGCCCAGCGGGCACGCACGAGTTCACCCCAGGCGGCTTTTCTTGCTGGGGTCCACGAGCTCTTCTTCAGGCTTGGTCGCCACGTGTGCGAGCTGCTGGTGCCATCAGTGTAATGAAACGTGTAATGGTCTTTTCCTTGCACGTCGATGTGGTCGATACGCTCGTTGAACACATCCTCGTCGAAGGCATCGATACCCAGGACTTGAGCGATGAAGGATTCCAGTGCCGTGTCAGAGATCTCGCAGGTGCCGCATCCGGTTTTCCGGCCTTTCTTCCGTTCGGTGCAGATCCAGTGCTCGGTGGAGATCGAGGTTTGGGTTTTCGGATTGCGTACGCTGCGCACAAACGAGCAGTCGCAGGACACGCATTTGATCTTCGACGTCAACGCCACAGTTTCTATGGACCAGTTCGCCCAGGCCCCGAGTTCACGTCGGCGTGCAATCTCGGTTTGTACAGCGGTGAAGGTGTCGCGGTCGATGATGGCGGGGATGGCGTCTTCCACCAGGTATTGCGGCAACTGGCCGGTATTGCGCACTGTTCGTCCGGGCCTACCCTCCGGAGTAGACCATCGTCCCAACAGGAGGTCGCCGGTGTAGTGCGGGTTCTTCAGGATGTGACGGACCCATTCGCCGGGCAACTTGTTGTCAGCCAGGTGTGGAACCCTGCCGTCAGCGATGAGCTGCGCGGCCATCTTTTCGCACGAGATCTTCGTCATGTACTGGGCGAAGATCCAGCGCACCACGGCTGTTTCTTCGATGATCTGCACGTCGGTGCCGTCAGCGGAGTCGGTGTAACCGTACAAGTGGAAGCCGTTCGCTTTGCCTTCTTCGAAGCTTCTCCAAATGCGCCACTTCACGTTTTGGCTGATTTGTTCCGATTCTGCCTGCGCGAAAGACGCCAGCAGGGTGAGCATGAGTTCACCGTCAGCGCTGGTTGAGGAGATGTTCTCCTTTTCGAATCGCACCTCCACCCCGAGGTCTTTCAACGCGCGAACGGTTTTGAGCAGGTCGACGGTGTTACGAGCGAAGCGCGAGAGCGACTTGGTGAGAATCAGGTCGATTGCCTCTTCACGGGCAAGGGCCAGCATTTCTTGGAACTGGGGTCGATGCGTGGTGGTTCCAGAGATTCCAGAATCGGCGAACACTCCGGCGAAAGTCCAGCCAGGAGTGTCGTGAATGAGTTGCTGGTAGTAGGAAACTTGGGTGGACAAACTCAGCGGTGTGCGTTCGGTTTCCATGCTGATGCGGGCATACACTGCCACTTTCACAAGTGGAGAAGCGCTGATCGGTGGCGGGGTGATTTGCTCCATTCTCTTCAAGGTATTTCTCCTATTCAGACAGGGTTTCAGGTTGTATCCATACATCACTCAAACCCTCGAGATAGTCAACGAAACTGGCTGTTTGTAGGGCTGCCAGCGGCGCATCTGGGGCGTCGAGGCGCTGGCACTCGGTGATGGCTTCGCGTGGGGTGAGGATGCCGCGTTCGAGAAGCTGCTTGACCTGCGTAAGCTGGTGATGAGCCTTCAGCTCGGCTGCCATGTTCATCGTTTACCGCCACGGGAATTGAAGCGGTGCTGGACGTAGCACGGGTGGCAGCAGTACTTGCGTTTCACCTGGCCAGTGCGAGCAACAGTGACCTGTTGGTGGCAGTTCGCGCACACCAATTCTTCGGTGACCACCCTGCGGTGGGCGGCCCACCAGGCTCGTCGACAGGCAGTGGAACAGAACTTTGATCCTTGCCGGAGCTTGATTGGCTTGCAGCAGTGCAAACACCACACTCCAACTGGGTCCGTGACCTGCTCAACTGCAGGATCGACGGTGATGCCGTGTCGCAGACAATAGGTCTTGACACTGTTGGCGTTTAGACCCAGGTGCGCAGCAATACGAGAGTAGGCAACCCCCGCAGCGCGCATCACCTGGATCTGATGGCGATCAGTCTGATTCAGAGCCATGAGCAGGCCCTCCTGGCAACGAGGCGAAAGGTGGTCGCCCATACGCCGGTCACGCCAGACGAAACCGGACAACAGAAACAAAGCTCGCTGCCGCGTTCGCGCCTGTGGCTGGGGTTTGCGCCTCTATTGGGTCTAGGCAGCTATTCTTTGCTCAATTCGCAATGCGAAGCGATCGACGTTTGAACCGCGACAGAGCAAGGGCGGGTGAAGAGGACTGACGACGACGGTGAACTCCCGGTGTTTCTCGACGACAAATCGTACCGAACCTGTTCAGAATGCGGCTCAGATTGTGTCCCTGACCCGTTTGTTCCAGACGAAGGCGAAGCAATCCGAATCGCGTTCAACTGCCCGAACTGTGGAGTGCAGTCCATCATCGACCCGTTCGAAGACCTGCGGTAAACACCAGCTCCGCTAACGCACAAAGGGCCCCGCCACCACCTCGATGAAGGTGATGACGGGGCCAGAGAGTGTTCTCGCGCGGGTTAGCCGATGCCGGGTTTCTCGTTAACGCGCTCCTGCACGGCAGCGTAGTTGCTTCCCAGTCGGCGCTTGCGCTCGTCCCCGTTGCCGTACTCGCCTCGGATGACTGCATCAGCGAGAGCGTCGATGTTGACGGAGGGCTTGGGTGCGGGCGGTGTGGGCTTTGCCGGTGCTGTGGGGGCGGGCTTGGTGCCGCTCATGCGGTCGTACCAGTACTGGGCGCGTGCCATGTAGGCCGCATGCTGGCTTCCTGCCAGCGAGGCCGGGCATTCGGTGGCAGAGAAATGCTTGTGGCCGAACACGTTCTTACCCCCACACGGGGTGTCCGAGCCTGTAGTAGTGGCAGATGGCAGCGACGAGGTGGGCACCGTTGAGGAATATTCTTATTCTTTCCCAGGTGTTGACGCAATTGTTCTAGATGCTGAGACCGGTGTTGCATTTCTCTTTGCTTATATTGAAGGAGAGCCTGAGCTTGTTGGAGGTGTAGACGCACCATGGGCTCGAGATGCGAATGGGGTGGAAGTTCCTACACATTTCGAAGTCCAAGGCAACGTCTTAACCCAAGTTGTCGAACACAAGTCAGGGGATTTTGCCTATCCGATTACTGCTGATCCTTCATGGTGGGATAACGTGAAGGGGTGGTTCAAGAGTGAAGGATCTTGGGTCGTCGGCAAAGCGAAATCGGCTGCTAACTGGCTTGGCCCGAAAGCAAAGTGGCTTAGTGGTAAATCTTGGTCAGGTACCAAATGGGTTGCAGGAAAGGGAAAAGTCGTCGCAAAAAAAGTCGGACCTGGCGCACTCGTGCTATGCTCTGTTGGAGCTGGATGGGCTTGGTATAGGTCTGATGCCTCCGGATGGGTTCGGGTCGGAGATGCGGCAGCGGGGTGTTTCTTGTGATGAACAGGCTACGTTTAGTGCGGGATGTTGTTCTGATTTTCTTCGTTCTGCTGATGTTGTCGACGAAGATTTCACAGAGCTGGGATTATTGGTGGGTAGCCTTGATTGGCACTGTATTCTTGATGCTCCCAGATTTTATCGGTCTAAGCCGAAAAGAAGATAGTCAGAAATAATTTCTTACTTGAGAGTGTGGGGCCCTGCTCAATGTGGATCACGTGTTTGTTCCATATTGAGCAGGGCCCCAGCGTCGCACTGTTGGGGAAGAATGGACGCGCTTCAGAACAAGGTCTCACCCCTCAAGGTTGACGGCAATTGTAATGCGGAATCAGTCACGGGGGTGTGTCGACATGGCGTGAGTTAGATTCCTGCTGGGATGATGTCGTCGATAAACTAGTGCCGCTTAGATTGAGCGCGTCCGGTGTCGATCAGCCAACAGTCCACCAGATCCAGCAGCTGCCCGAACACCATGATCTCCATCTCGCTGCGGTGAAGGTGAAGATGGGCTAAGCCGATGTAGGTGAGCCTGGTGAAAGTGGTCTCAACACTGGCCTCTATGTGTCCTTCGCCTGGTCTTTGGAAAGCCTCGTGCTCTTTGTAGGCGTGGCTTTGAGCACCCGTGCGGTCTCGAAGTGGATGGCTAAGAATTCCGCCTCGGTGAATATTGTCAGCGGCGTGGTCTTCTTGCTGCTGGGCGTGGTCATCCTAATTGAGGGAATGCATGGGTTTATAGCCATGTAATCTGGAGCCCTGATTTTTACCACTACTAATACCGTTGATGGCTACGAGATCACGGACTATATCCGCATTATCGCTGGGGAAACCGTCATCGGTATTAATATGCTGAAAGATTTCGGGGCATCCCTCCGCAATATCACCGGCGGGCGTTCCACCGGATACGAGAGCGAGGCCATCAAAGCGCGCGAGGCGGCGCTGGATGGGCTGTGGTGGCGCGGACAAGAACTCGGTGCCGATGGCGTGGTGGGCATCGCCTTTGATTATTCACCCATGGGTACCTCGAATGACATATTGATGGTCACGGTCACCGGCACGGCGGTGAAGCTGCGCGTCCATGATTAAGGTAGGCAAGAAAACGCTGGCCTTGTGCACCGGATTATGCGCGGTGGCTGGACTGATGGGAGGTTGCGAGGAAGAACTGCCGCAGCCGGGCAGCGTGCCAAATGAATCGCAAGGCGCGGACGATGGTTACATCACTACGCTGCCGGACCGAGGCACAACGGCTAACGGCCATTGCCAGATTATTAACCTGCAAAATCATCGCAGTTTTGTGGTGCACGTGCCGGTTAATGCGGATAAGCGCCGCCGCTTGCTCGTGGTCGTGGCGATGCACGGCTATGAGATGGACGCCGGCACCACATGCGGTGACTAGCTTGGAAGATGACCTCAAATACGTGGATGACACGATTGATTACGTTCGCCGCCACTATCCTGCCTCTGATACCACCTATGGCGTGGGCTTTTCCAATGGTGGCGGATTCGCCCACGCGGTGACCTGCAAGCGGCCGGGACTATTTGATGCGGTGGCTACGGGTTCGGCGGTCAAGTATGACCGCGTGGAAGAAGACTGCGCCAGCGAACCCACTGTTTACCTCGATATTCACAGCACGGAGGACGTGCTCATGAAATACGGTGGCGAGCACCAGCACGGTGCGCACTACCGCTCGGTGAAGCAATCGCTACGCGGAATCGCGAGGGAGAAGGGGTGCAATCCGTTTCCAAAGAGGCGCCGGAAGAAGCGGTGGAGCACTTCACCTGGCGGGTATGTGATGCGCGCACTGAGCAGTACACCATCCGCGGCAGCACGCATACGTGGAATGGCGGGGCCACGGACCATTCCGGTTTGGTGAAAGCGGAGTGGACCACCGATACGGTGCCGGACTTTTTCCATAGTGCCCACTCGTAGCGAGCGCAGCGTGCGGGCTGGGTAAGCTGGGCGGCATGCTAGACATTCCTATCAACGGCGACTCCATCAAATTGGGCCAGTTCATCAAGCTGGCCAGCTTGGTGGCTACCGGCGGCGAGGCCAAGGAGCTCATTGTAGAAGGTGTGGTTACGGTCAACGGCGATCCCGAAACGCGCCGGGGCGCCATGCTCCGCCCAGGCGATGAGGTGTGCATCGAGGATGCCTGCGCGCGCGTGGGCGAGCCCGACGATGATGATGACTATTTTGATGAAGCCACCGCAGACGATAACTTTGATCCGGAAAAGTGGAGGAATATGTAGATGCCAGCATTTGAAGCTGAAGTGGGCATGCCCTACTGGATTGACCTGGCCACCTCGGATCCGCGCAAGTCCGCCCACTTTTATGAGCAGGTCTTGGGCTGGGAAATCTCGGCCGAGTCCCAAGAGGAAAACCCCTACCAGATGGCGCGCCTGCAGGGTCTGCCTATTGCTGGGCTCATCCCGCAACCGGACGAGGCGCCCATGCCGGATACTTGGGTGACCTATTTCCTCTCCAAGGACATCGACGGCGATTGCCAGCGCACGGAGAACCTCGGCGGGCGCATCCTCGCCGCGCCCCAACCCGTGCAGCTGGGGCACATGGCACTGCTTGCCGATGCCGCCGGTGGCATGTTCGGCCTCATCCAGCCCTCCGGCCCGGGGCACTTCGTCGCTGGTGGCGAACCTGGCACCCCAGTGTGGTACGAGTTGACCGCCACGACGCGATTCCAGCAGGTCATGGACTTTTATGGCGAGCTATTTAATTGGGAGATTCGCGCCATGGAGTCTGAGGATGAGAATTTCATTTACGCCACCGCGGAAGAAGACGGTGCGCCGTTTGCCGGCCTGTGGAATGCCGAAGGCCAGTTCCCACCCCAGGTGCCGAGCTTTTGGCAGACCTACCTAGGGGTGTGCGATATCGATGAAGCTGCCAAGAAAGCGGTGGAGTTCGGCGGTGAAATCATCCGCGAGCCGTGGGACTCCCCCTTCGGGCGCATGTGCCTGCTCGCGGACTCCACCGGCGCGACCATCACCCTGACTGAGGTCGAAGACGCGCCCGAGGATGAGCCCACCGAATCCGATGACGTGCTCAACCCCACCAGGGAATAAGCGCGGGGAGAGGCGTTTCATGATGGAGCAGTAGGGAAACTTTTTACAGTTATAGCCTGCGGTGCGGCACCTCTCCCGCTACACTAAATGCATTATGAAAAAATTAGCAATTAGTTCTCTCCTTACCGCACTTTCCTTCGTGACCATTCCCGCTGCTCAAGCGGTCAGCCTTGATCCCCAATCCGTGCCTGATCGTACGCAAATCACCGTTAGGCACGACTCCGGCGCTACCGTCTCTACTGCCAACAGCCACGAGTCCCGCCCGGCGCTGTCCTTGAGCAAGCTCTACCTGGGATATTGGGTGCTCAAGTATGGTTCTGCCGCCGATAAGGCCCAAGTGGAACATATGATTCGCTACAGCGACGATAAAGTGGCCAGCGACCTGGACCGACGTTACCCGCAGGCCATTTCCAGCATCATCCGGGAATTCGGGCTGAGCGAGACTCACTACACCGGCTACTGGGGAACCACGAAGACCTCAACCGAAGATGTCGCACGGTTTATTGCCGAGATCCAGCACGATCCCATCGCAGCGCCCATTTTCGCGGGGATGGCCACTGCCGCTCCGGTGGCTGCGGATGGGTACCGCCAGGATTTCGGTACCTCCCACATTCCCGGAGTGTGGGGCACCAAATTCGGATGGTCCGATGACCGCACCATTCACGCCTCCGTATCTACTGGGCATGGGTTTACCGTAGCCGCCAATACGTACGGTGATGCGCAGACTCATACTGCGGATGTCACGCACGGCAGCGGCAATGTCCGTTTCGGCGGGTCCAGTGAGGCCATCGGCGCGCGCATTGAACATCACCTCAACCTGCAGGGACCTGTGCAGCAGGCGCTTCGCGATGCCACCCGCACCACGGCCGACCTTGAGCGCCAAGCGTGCGCGAACGCTAATCAAGCACTAGCGCAGCTAAGCCAGATGCGGGTGTGCCAATAAGCGCCGAGTAAATGGCCCTTAGATTAAGTTCCAGACGGTCACGGCCATAATGACAAGGCCCATGCCAAAGACGAAGTAATTCCAGATATCGTTTTTGAACCGGGAATAATCGTTGACTTTTTTGAACATGTAGACCGGCAGCAAATAGACCAAGAATGCCACGAAGATGCCGCCGACCACCGAAATCATATCCATGATGGAAGGGTTGAACACTGCCACCAGGGTCGTTGCTATGAATACGATGACATAAATGATGTTGAGGAGCGCGCGGCGCGAGAGCTTATTGGCCAGGCGAGGCACGGCAATGCGCAGGAGATACTCGGTGCCTTCCTCGGAGCCGAGCATGTGTCCAAAATACGAAGAAATGATCGCACATACGGTAATGAGCGGTGCCATATAACCTATGAACGGTGTGCCGGTGGAGTTGGCGAAATAAGACAGGACCGGGATATTTTGGTCGATCGCCTCATTCATCCCGTCCGCGCCGAGCGCGAGAACGCAGGACCAGACGAAGAACATGGTAAATACCACGAGTATCGCGGCGGTATAGAGCTCTACACGGGAAACGAATTTCTCTGTTTTCTTGCCGTAGGCTGGTTGCACGTCGACGGAGAACTGTGACAATGCGGCCATGTGGGAGAAGGAAAAGACCAGCACCGGCAGGATGAGCACAATGCCCTTGAGGATTCCCAGCAGGCCGCCGTCGTATTCAACGTTTCGGAAGCTTTCGAAATCCCACTTGGGGATCAAATAAATAGAGGTAGCCGCCAGGGCGACGATGAGCGGGTAGACCAGCATTTGCGCCAGCCACAGCATGGGGCGGCGGCCGATGGCAAAAAGGCCCGTCATGACGCCCACGCAGGCAATGGATAATATCCACCGATTGATGCTTGGACCGCCGAGCTGGTTGACGATGAAACTATCGACCACATTGGTGATGCTGATGCCGTAAATGAGCACCGTTGGCACGATAGCCAGCCAATACATGATGGCAATGAAAAGACCGCTATTGCGGCCAAGGTAGTAGCGCACCAACTCCAGGACGTCCTTGCCGTGCTGTTCTGGTGGCGCGCCGCTGACTATGCGGGCGTAGGTCCGGTGGGAAAAATATACCAGCGGGAAAATGAAGACGGTGGCAAAGACGAGTGGCCAAAATCCGAAGGCGCCGGCGTTGAGCGGCAAGAAAAGGATGCCGGCTCCCACACTGGTGCCAAAAAGTGCAATGACCCAAGATAGGGTGGAGCCCACTGCCTTTTGTCGGTTGGTTTCCTCGGCGGAACATTTCGGAGCTGCCCCCTCAGCACTTTCCGTGCTGTCATCCGTGCGAGACTCGTGGGGCGGGGCATTCATGTAGGTCCTCAGTCCTTAAAATGGAGGATAAGTGGCAATAGCGCCTTGTAGGGAGTATAACGACAATTACTACCCTCGTGTGTCTTAACCCACATATTTATCCGCCCGGTGCGCTTCAAATTATTCAGGCGTGCCCCGCAACCGCGTTTATCCACACAGCGGAGGAATTTTGCCGGGCATATTGTTTATAACCTATGTGGCAGCCAGAACTCCGGCGGACCTTCGTTGAGCAGCCTATACAGCGAGGGTCGACCAACTCCCAGCCTCTTAGCAATCACAGTCTTAGGTACACCGGCTTCCATATCTCGCTGAGCTGATTCCCACTGCTCCCGACTGATCCTCGATGTGCTGTACATCCCCCCTGCGTCGAGATGGCGCGATTCCTTCTGCCTGACGCTGTCTAATCGTTTCTCGTTCGAACTCCGCTACCGCTGCGAGGAGCGTAATGACCAGCTTCCGGTTCAAGGCATCCGTACCCTCCTGTACCAAAGCCACCTTGGAACAAGCTCTTAACTGCATGTTTCTCACACCCTCACATCCCCACAGGGGTGTTCCAATGAGTACTCGGAAACATTAGTGGCGAAGGTATTTGATATGTGTCAAGATTGTGGTGGGTACCGCCTGGGCGGTTTTTCCTAGAGATGTAGCTGCGATGCGGAGCTTAAAAATTTCTGAGGGTCACATTGCTCCTCTATGGTACCCAACTTACGATGATAACTATATCCGATAACGGAAAAGCTTTCGTTGGGAAGTATTTTTGTTGAAACACATGGAAGGTGCTCAATGAAAAAAACTTTATCTAAGAAAGTCGCAGTCGCCAGTCTTGCGGTAATGATTTCATTCTCCGGAGTATCTTTGGCTAACGCGGAACCCGTGCAACATGCTCCTATTGAGCAAAGTGGAAAGTTCAAAGTTAGTGCAAAGGACGTCTCAATAATCAATCACCTTCGCCGAGAAGAGGGGCTACCTAGCCTACCTAAAGAAGTAGATTCAATTAAGCTTGATTCTGACCTTAAGATGAAGGGTTTTGACAAGAACGGAAAGCCTGTAAGTTTCCCTGATCATGCGGTTTCAAGTAAAGCGCAAAAGCAAATCCAAACGTACGATTCGGGCGATTCAGTCATGCGGAACGCCGCTCAAGCAGTAGTTGGGTGTGTAGCTGGTGTTGTTGGTTACGATGAAATTCTCGACATTCTCGAGCGTCGCGTCGGAAAACTTGCTTTTGTTAAGTTTCTCGCTAAGAGGGTCGGGTGGGGTCTCGCGCTTTCTTGCGTAGGCGGAGGCGTATCTGCCGCCATGGGGTGGGAGTAGAACCAGACGCTCATGTTCTTCTTGGTTATCCTAGCTATGACCTGCTTGTATGGTCTTCACCCTCTTTTTTGGGATACGCAACCAAAAACTTGGGAGGCTTATTTTCAAGGGTTCTTTATCGCTCTTATCGTCGCATCGCTGGTCACTGCTAGAGGGCGTGAATCTCTTAGAAGGATTGCCCGAGTGATAGAAGGGAAGCCGCGCGACGGTGAGAGCCATCTATTCTGACAGTGACAAAGAAGAACGTTGCCTTCCTTCGCAAGAGCTAAGGGAGGCAACGTAGCGGTTAGTAATCTTTATCGGCTATACCTGTTTCCAAGTCAGTTTCTCATGCCGCCTCGACTTTTTGGATGTAGACCAACCTTCATGGTTCTGTATTTGGATACACTTCTTAAAGCCCGCTCACCTAGAGAGTGTCTAATGGTTTGTGTGTAGGTGTTAGGACCACGGATTTAGTAACGCTGTAGTGAGCAACTAGTAACGCTCGGGTGAGTATCGAGTAACACCCAGGCGTCGACCGTGAGCAGTTACTCCGTATTGGCTTCTAGGCGCATGTTCGGCCCTTCCAGCGTGATGATCTCAGCGCCAACGACAAGCCGATTCAGTATCACTCGGCAATGACAGCATCCGGGATGGACTTGAGTAATACTGGCGATTTGTGCATGGGTTGTGATCTGGTGTTCCGCCATTGTGTGGCGGGCTTTTTGGACTGTGGTGTGTGAGCATCGCACAGTCGAGCAGATTTGGCGGACGGACCAGCCTTGTAAGACTAGGTCCATCAAGGTCCGGTAATCAGTCACGATCGGACTCCTCTGATGATGCCGCGTGTCCTTTTGCCACGCGGTTAGAAGAATCTTCTCCCAAAGCGTTACTCGATACTCACCATTGCGTTAACCGATAGTCACCACATTGTTACTAGATACCCCCGCGCAACATGTAGGTTTTCACCTGCATAAGGAGATGGACCAGAATGACCTAGTGTGGCACGACGAGATCTAAGTTGATAAAGCCGTAAAGTGATGCGATTGAAGCGAAGCTTACTGATGAGCTAGTCACTTCTACCACGGATGCTAATGACCTGGTTCAGGGTATGCTGCAAGTCATTATTTGTCATATACGTAGCAACTAGTCTCTGGAATGCGATTGCTTTGGACAAAACTACAAGGAGAACACGCACGCTGGGTGCTGGCGGGTGAAAACCAGCGCGTCCGCGGCGGTGCTGTGACTATAGCTTTCGTCGCTCCTCGCGTATTTATTGCAACGCCGAATGAGCCAAATGCTTAACGGGTACAGGATGAGTGCCACGACGAGGGACTGGATGACGCCGATGATAGCGGAATCGTACAGATAGTTCCAGCCAAAGTGCAGGAGGAAGGATGCCGCGAGGCAGCCGAGTGCCACGCTGATGCGCCACCAGAGCGGCTTGGCCGCTGCGTAGAGGGCCCAGCCGATGCCCCAACCGGCTAGCGCCGTGAGCAAAATGTGTAGGCCAGGACCACCGATTAGGCGAATGCCCCACATCTGGACGAGCCCCGTAAAATCGCTTTCCGGGTGGGTGGTAGCGCCCATGGAGCCATAGAGGATGTTTTCGTTGGCCTCAAAGCCTAGACCGATGACGGCGCCGACCATCCACCCATGCCAGGGGCGGTTGAGTTGGCGGAAGGACAGCAGGATAAATAAAACGCCTATGGCCTTGGAAATCTCTTCGGGGTAGGCGCCGGCCCATGCCATGAAGGAATTGACCCACCCAGAATTAATGGCGAGCTCCATGACCGGTGGGGCACTTATAGACGATAAGCTCATGGCCACGCCGGAGCCCCATAACAAGGCTAGCGGTACCCACACCCGCGCCGGGCGTGCCCACATGGGGCTACGGCGCATTAGCGCAATGACTATCGCGACAATGATCGCCGCGATGAGAAAGCTGATAAGGCCTATCAGCGGTGAGATAAGCAGCGTCATGAACGTTTGGTAGAGAAAACCGATCAGGCCGAGACCGGAGAAAATCCACAACGCGGTGTGAAAAAGTTTAGACATTTAAACCAGGGCCTTTCCAGAAAAATCCGCGATATCAGTAGCAACTTCGTCTGGTAGCTCTCCCTGTCCAAAGGCTTTCCAGAGGCGTTCCGTGGTCGTGCGCGTAGCCGCAGAATCCCCGGTAATAGTGATCACCCAGTCCTTATTTTCATTCGCGCCGGTGCCGTTTATGGAGATTGCAGCGGTGGAGGAGGGGGTATCGGCAAGCGCGAGGGAACCGTCTTTTCCTTCATGGACCTCGCTTTCCGGAAGACCGGGAGCCCTGCCGTAGGCCCGGACCATGCGGCGCAGGGTGTGCTCATCGTCGTCGGTATCTTCCACGATGACCGCCTGCACGCTGGCGTCACCGCAGGTCCAGCCAGCGCTGGCCAGCGAAGCATGATCGCGCTCACAGTACAGATCGGAGACCGTAATATCCCATTTGTGGATGGGATCGGACAGGGTTACCTGCTCCATATCGGCGTGGTGCGGTGGTAACATCGCGTGGACGATTGCAGGCAAGGCGAGGACCACCGTCACGCAGGCAGTCGCGCCAATAAAGAGGCCGCGCTGCCGGGCTGGTGGAAAGCGGAATTTTTCCATAGCTCATACCTTAACCGGAACCTTTGGCCTACAGTGGCAACCATGAAAGATCTTTATCAATTAGTTAACGGACCTTGGGTAGAAAATCACGTTGTTCCAGAGGATCGCGGCGTGGATGGCACCTTCCATGCTCTGCGTGATGAAGCAGAAGAGCTGGTTCATGCCATAGTCAAAGATAACGAGGGCCGCCCCGGCAAGCTGTATGCATCCTTCATGGATACCGCCGGTGTTAACGATGCTGGCATGGCCCCATTGGATGCGGACCTTGACCGCTTGAGCGCTGGCGATCCCACGGAATTGGCGTACCGCTTGGGCGAGCTCGAGCGTGAGGGCGTGGGGGCACCGGCGACGTTCTGGGTAGAAAAAGACTCTGGATCGGAAGAGGCCGTTGCCTATATCGTGCAATCTGGGTTGGGTCTGCCGGATGAGGCTTACTATCGCGAAGAAGCGCACGCGGAAACGCTGGTCGCCTACGAGAAGCATGTTGCCGAGATGCTGGGTTTTATTGAGCCTAGCCGACTTTTTGGCCTTGGTACCGAGGTTGCCGCCCAACGCATCGTGGGCCTGGAAAAAGAGCTAGCAGCAGGACATTGGGACGTGGTCTCTACCCGCGATGCGGTAAAGACTAATAACCCGTGCGAATTTTCTGAGTTGCCTTCCATTGCCCAAGCATTGTTCGCCGGCGGGAAGCTTCCGGAGCACCGCGTGGTCAATATGATGCCGTCCTACCTTGAGCACCTAGAAAAGCTTTTTACCGCCGACCGCATGGCCGATTGGCAGCTGTGGGCCACCTGGCACATCCTGCGCGCCCGCGCGGCCCTCTTGCCGGAGGAAGTAGGCGCCAAGAACTTTGAGTTCTACGGCACCCGGCTTTCTGGCGCCACTCAGCAGCGTGACCGCTGGAAGCGGGCGGTGGGGCTAGCAGAAAGCCTTGTAGGGGAGGAAATTGGCAAGGAATTCGTAGACGCGCACTTCCCAGAGTCCTCCAAGCGCGACATGGATGAGCTGGTGGACTACCTTATCGCCGCCTACCGCGAGCGCATTTCCCAGCTGGAGTGGATGACCCCGCAGACCCGCGAGCGTGCCCTAGAAAAGCTCTCCCAATTCAAGGCCAAGATTGGTATGCCGGATACCTGGCGTGATTACTCCGGGTTGGAAATATCTGAACGGGGCGCGGATTTGATTGCGAATGCCCGCGCGGGGGCCGCTTTTTCCCACGACTATGAGCTGGAAAAAATTGGCAAGCCCACCAACCGCGATGAGTGGGTCACCACGCCGCAGACCGTCAACGCGTTCTATAACCCAGTGGTCAATGACATCACCTTTCCGGCTGCCATCCTGCGCCCTCCGTTCTATAATCCAGATGCGGATGCAGCGGAGAACTTCGGCGCCATTGGCTCTGTCATTGGGCACGAAATTGGCCATGGATTCGACGACCAGGGCTCGCAATTCGATGGGCAGGGCAACCTGAAATCTTGGTGGTCCGATGAGGACCGCGCGGACTTTGAGGCCCTTACGGCGAAGTTAGTCGAGCAATTCGATGGCCAGATCCCCACGGTTCTCAAGGACGCTGGTATCGAATCTGCTGGCGTCAACGGTAAATTCACCTTGGGTGAGAACATTGGTGACCTGGGTGGATTGGGCATTTCCGTTGTGGCGTTTAAGAATTACTGCGCCGATAAGGGTATTGATCTGCTGGGCCAAGAAGAGAAATTTGTGGTCGACGGTGCCGAGCCGGAATTAGCCGAGCACACCTATAATGGCCTGCAGCGCTTCTTCTTGTCCTGGGCCCGAGTCTGGCGCACCGCCATTCGCCCGGAGATGGCGACTCAGTACTTGGCCATTGACCCGCACTCGCCTGCGGAGTTTCGCTGCAACCTCATCGCCGCGAATATTGCAGAGTTCTACGAGGCCTTCGACGTGGACAAAGACTCCGCGATGTACCTGGCCCCAGAGCACCGGGTTACCATCTGGTAAATCAGTTCCCCGAGCCTCCTTGAACGTCTCATGTGCACGCGTAGGCTCGGGGGTTATGACTGATGCACACGATAAGGATCCGCACCGACCGCTAGAGCCCGGCCAAGAATGGCGCATCGGCGGACAAGACCGCCAGATGAGTGAGCACGAACAGCTGGAGCAGCTGGTTTCTTATATCGACGCCCATTATCAGATGCCGGACTTTCGCCCGCCTTGGGCTGGTGGTGGTTCGCCGGAGGCGGACCAATATTGCGCACTGCTGCCAGACCGTATCACCCACGCCGCCATGATGGTATTGGGCACCGGTGTTAATCACGCGCTACCCGGCACGGCGTTTACAGACGGCATCACCGTAGAGTCTGCCGAGTTCGGCGCGATTTTCTGCCCCTCCGAGCCCACCGGTCGATGGGCGGTATCGCTGCACTCCGGCGGCTGGTGGCGCGGCGGTGGCAAGGCGCTGGACATGCAGTGGCGGCCCGAGGTTGCCGCCGCCGCGCAGCTTTCCGGGACTACGATTATTGACGTGGATTATCCGCTCGCGCCGGAGCATACTGTCAAAGAGATGGTTGCTGCGGTCAACCGCGCCATTGATTATGCACGTAAGCAGGGCGCGTCCCACGTGACCACGTGGGGATATTCTTCCGGCGGCGCGTTGGCGGCGCTCGCGCCTGCCGATGCCTCTTGCTCACCTTCCCCGATTTCGGCGCGCTTGCCAATCTGCCGGAGGATTACCGCGTGGGCTATGAACTACCCACGCAGTTGCCGGAGACCTTTGTGCAGACCGCGACCGAAGATGAGATAGCCGATCGCGTCTACATCCCGCAGGCAAAAGAACGCGATTACGTCTCAACCCACCGCGTATCCACTCCGGCCGTTGCACGCCAGCGGATACAGGATGCAGCCGGATTTTTACGCGGTGAACTGGCGCAATAACACCGGCTGCGGCTGGGCTGCACAGTCAGGGAGTGTTTGCTATTGCTGGCCCGCTGGCCGGATCTTCATCTCGGATTCCTTCCACAGTCCAGAACGAGTAACGGTCTCATAATCGATCTCTGCTTTGGCCGGGGTATTGCCCTTTGAATCGGTACGCAATTCGTACTTTTCAATAGAACCCCAGTCGCGGGCCCAATCGTTATTGAGGTAGCTCGGGATTTCGTAGGAGTAGTTCACCGCTTCCGCAGTGGACATGGCGCCGCCGCCGGAGAAGGATTGGAAATCCGTCAGGGAGCTTTGCGCTGCCGCGTCCGGGAGGATGCGATACTCCGGAATCTCGGTTACGCCGGCGTAGTGATCAAAGGTGCGCTGGCAGGGGAACTGCAGAGCCACTGCCCAGTCCAAAAGTGCGGGTGTTTCCCGAGGGAACTGGTTATTGATGCTGTCTAGTTCCGGTACGCGCGGCGGGGTAATAGCTAGCCAGTCGTCCACATCGGTGGAATCATCCTCGGCTACTAAGCGTACGACATTGGCTTCCTCCGGTAATTTATCCATGGGCAGGCGAAGGTTGCGCCATTTGGGGGTGGCGCCGACATCAGAAAGCTCTTCTTCACCCTTTCTGGTGATCGTGCCATCCTCATCGATAGTGCCGTACTCTAAGGTGAGCTCCATGCCCTTTTGTTCAACATCATTGACATCGTGGTGATAAATCTTGCCCGCGGCAGAAACAGTCAGAAGCGGCGTATTTTCCTTGGCCTCCGGCAGGTGATACCACTTTGTGGTTACCTGAGACAGCGATTCTTGACTGTCGGTGTAGGAGCCCAAGACCGGCACTGTGGTGTAATCCAAGTTGAACGGCAGGTGCATGGTCGAGCCATTGACGCCCTTCGTGCCGCGGACACCACCTTCAGAAGTACCGGTGCTTTCTGAAGCCTTTTTTCCAGCGAGGCGAGACTCTTGCGAGTTAGAAGAATCCCCGCCCGAATCCTTATCCGTACCAGCGGTGGCTTCCTCTTGGTTGGTGGAGTCAGAATCTTGGGAGCTATCTCCAATAGCACCCACCGAAGCAGAATCCTGATCCTCAGGCTCGATGTACTTGGGGATTTTATTGGGCCCGAATCCGTTGCTGGCTTCCTTCTTGTCTACTAAGGAATCGCCCAACTCACCATCCACCGGGGTGAGGAATGAGTCATTGGTATTGGTTTCTACCAGAGTTTCATTGGCCATCGAGCAGATATCACCTCGCAAGGACGCCAGGTTGCCCTTGCCTACGGAATAGGAATCCGCCTGAGCGATGGTGGACTTGGCAAAAGAAGCCATCGAAAAAGCCACCACCAAGGCGCAGGCGAGTGCGATGGGTGCAGACATAATGCCGGCCGAGCGCGATACCTTCGCGGCGGCTTCTTGCTTGAATTCTTCTTCCATGCCCTCCTTTTGGGCCTGCAATTTGCGATGGCTGTGGCGTAAAGATTGCACCACGCCGACCGCGAGGACGATCAAGGAGATGGCGAGCAAGATCGAATTAGCCTCAACGCCCTTGAACTGCACCGAGCGGTCCCACCACGGGATGCCGAAGGAGGATACATACCACCAGGCATTCCAGCCGGCGAAGGAGATGGCGAGCAAGAAAAGCACCGCGGCGATGCTAAAGGTGCGAGCGCGCGGGGAGCGCAACGCAAACCGCGATAGAACCACCGCAGCCAGCGCGGCGATCACCCCTGCAACACCGGCATAGATACCAAAGTGGTGCGTCCACTTGGTTGGGGTAAACATGAGGAAGAACATTGACAGCGCCACGATGATAAGCAGGCGCTGGGTGGGGCCGACTGCGGCACCATTAACGCGGCGATCCTTGATAAATGCAGCCAGGATGAGCACCAAGCAACACAGCATGGTGAGTACGGCGAAGCGGCGGGTCAGTGAGCCATCCACGGATCCTTGGAAGAGTGTGGAATACCGGGCGTATTCGGAATACCACGGTAATGACGGGCCGACCTCTGAGCGCACCCGGGTGGATTCGGCGACGCTGGCTAGAGTCTGATCCCCAAAGGCGGCAACAATGATGGCAGTGCCGGAGGCCAAAAATGGCGCAATCAGGCTAAGCCAACCGCGAGCGCCGCCGCCCATGCTAGGCACGCGTGTGGCCAGGGCACGGAATAGGTGTGGCAGGCTGACGAGGAATACGCCGACCGCAAAAAGGCCAGTGGGGCCGGCGGCGAGCGTAATCGTGGCAGCGATGGTGCCTACGGCTGCCGGCAGTAACCGGTGGGTGGCAATGGCGCGCTCAAAGGATGCCCATGTCACCATCACACCTAAGGCCACGATCGGCTCCGGGCGTGTGCCGTTGTTATACGGAAGCCAGAAAGCCAAGAACATCAGCGCGGCGGTCCAGTGGCTGACGCGGCGGGCATCAACGATGTCTCCAAAGCGGGGCAGCATTTCTCGCGAGAGGATAAACCAAATAATGAGTCCCGATATCAGTCCGGGCAGGCGTACGAAAAATGACGCGGTAGAGACTTGGGACAACAGCGCGACGAGGTCATAATATGGCGAACCGAAAGGCGCCTCGGGCACGCCATACCAGCGGTAATAGTTAGTCATGTAGGTGGCGTTATCGAAGACGCGGCTCATAGAGAAGATGAAGCCATCGTCTGAGGTATTGGCGCCGAAAATGTACCAGAATCCCAAGATTGCGGCGACTACGCCATCGAGGGGACGCACCTTCTTCCATGTTTCTGGCATGAAGCGCAGCTTTTGCCCATCAAGGCGGTCAATGCGCCACAGGCACAACAGTGAGACAACCACCATGGCGATGCCGAGCCACATCGCGATGGATTTAATCAGCGAGGGAGAAGAAGTAAACCGCGAGTTGATGTCGACATGGATATTTAACCCGTCATCGATCAAGCTTTGCACATTGGCATCACTTTTGAGCTCGGTATATACACCGGTGACCTGCGGGCGCAGATCATCCTCGGTGGTTTTCTTGTGTTTGCCAATGCTAACGGTAGTGCCGTCACCGGTGGCGGAGATGTGCAGCTGGGCGTCATCGGAAAGCTGCGCTACTTCTTTAGAGCTCAAGGTGAGCAGGACCTCATCGAGCGAGACCACAGACAACCCAGCATCACCGGAGCGGACAAACAGCCCACGGTTTGAGGCTCTCTTAGACTCGGGCGGTACGGTGCTGTAGACCAGGGTTTGACCATCGCGGAGCTCATCGACCGCTGACATGGGGATGGTGGCCTCCAGGTTTTCCGGCGCCACGGAGATCAGGGGTGCATTGATGGATCGCAGCGAATCATTCTGCGGCCAAGCAAAGGAAGACTGGGTTTGGGTTACTGGCAATAGCGGGGTAGCTATAAAACACAGGAAACCAAGTAACCCGGCAATGATCGCGGTCCAGCGCAATCCGGCAGGGGCTGTGGCGATGCTAAGCCCGAAGGGGCGCGCTTTTTTCGACTTCGTTTTAAGGCTATCTGACACGGCGATTAGTGTACGTCAGTTTGGCCTAAGTTCCCGTGTGCACGCCCCGATAACTCCGGGGAAGTAGGGTTAACTTACTTGGTTCGCACCGCCGTTACGAATGGACCCGTCTGTTCCAGCTCCCAGCCTTGTGCAAAGACCTCGGGATTGAAGAAGACTGCGCGGTAGCGAATATTCGGCTGGTTAGGATAGATATCCTCAGCCAAGTGCACCTTGAACCCATCTTCCTTATTGTCGAGGTCGCCGCGGAAGATGAGGGCATCCGGTCCGCGCCATGGCGCGGAGTCGAGGGATTTTTGGAACTCCGCAGGAGTAGAGTCCCACGATTCATCCGCCCAAGCTTCAATCTGGTCATTGCGGTGTTTGAATTCCCCGAGGGGATTGGCATAGTGGCTGGTAAACGCGTTAAAACCCCAATATGGATAGTAGGCCATGAAGGTCTTTTCATCTGTGAGTACTACCGTTTCGTTGGCCTTATAGCCCTGATCCTGGATGAAGTTGTGGATATCTAAATAATAATGGGCAGAATCGCTGCTAAAGCGATCCGCGCGCTCGCCATAACCATCGGTATCGCTATAGGCGTGATCGATGGCATCCTCGTTTGCTTCGGGAATCTGCTGGGCATAGTAGACACCAGTCAAAGCGAGAAAAATGCTCAAAACGGCCGTAATCCGCTTATTGGCTGCAGGGGAGAAACTAGCAGGATACAGGCGGTGGATACCGGCTGTGCGGACTTCTGCAAGGGCAAGGATGCCCGCCGTGGCGAAGAGCAGTACCACGATGACCTCGAGGCGGAAGCTTAGCAGGGTGGTGCCTACCAAGGTCATCACCATGGACAGCACAGTCCAGAGATAAATGCCAATGATGGATAACCCCAGTGCGCGGACCTCTGCATCCCGCAACCGGGTGACGATAAAAATAAGGCCGGCAAGGCAGAGGAATCCCACGATGCTCATGGAAAGGAAGGGCACCGGAATCTGTGTGCCCTCCTCAGGCAGGTAATGCTGCGCGGTGGTTTGCAGCGGGGCAGTGGAGTGCAGCACGCTCCAGAGATAGGGTGCCCAAGCGATCAGCGCGATGGCGATGGAGATAACCGCGATGATGATAAGTCGGACGATGGGGCGCCACGTGCGCTCATAGAATGCGGTAATCACCGCGATCAGACTCACGACGGTAAGCGCGGCTGCACCAGTAAATAGTGTGTAGAAAGTGGCAGAGATACCCAGGTATAGCGCCACGGCCAGAGTGGACAAATGCGAGCCTTGGAAAGCTCTAGCGCTCAAGACCGCAATGGCCGGGATGCCCATGGCGATGACGGCAGAGTACGGCTCTTCTGCTGCGATGGTCAGCGTGACGGCGGTGGTGGTAAGTACGATGGCAGTTCCCACGGGTAAGGATTTAGTGAGGTGTTGCCAGATGGGAACGAGGATGCAGCCTGCTACTCCAATGGAAATCAGCGCCCAGGGCTGGTAGACCTCCCAGCCTGGTATCCCGAGTAGTGAGCCGAGGCGCCCGCCCAACCAGAACCAGCCCAAGGGGTAGAAGGTAGGCATGTCCAGGAAATTCATGTCCGCATAGCCCATTTGATCCACCGAGCGGGTAAGGAACTGGGTGCGGAATGCCTGGTCCACCTGCACGCCATCGAGCCAGAGGCGGGAAGCCGAAAGTGGCAGGCCGATGGATGCGAGGGTTAAAAGGGCCGGTGATAGGTAAGTCACTGCATACGTAACCCACGTGCGCCACCGCGGCCTAGAGAAAGTCTCCTTGTAGTGGTCATAAATCCACCATGCACTAAATCCACTCGCTAGAACCAAGGTGATGGTGACGCCGACGGTCGATAACGCGCGGGTGACCATGGAAGTATTAAAGGACGGCAGGGATACCGCCTTGAAGGCATACCAGCCAAGGAGGGTGATGATGCCGCCGCCGAGGGCAGCGAAAAGGATACCCAGCAGGGCAGAGCGATGGGATAGCGCATCTGCGTGATAAGCGGTGGTGCGTTTTTGCTCGCTCACTGGAGCTGTGTGGGAAGGCGTAGCTGGGCTTGTCATGCCCTTTAGTGTCGCATACCTTAATCCCTCTTCTGGGATTAGGCGCGGTGTGAGCCGGCTTAATAACTAACAAAGCGCGCAGGGCCGCAGGCTTTTGAGGGCCTGCGTCGCCTGCGCGCGCTGTGAGCTGGAACTGGCTAGAATGGCAGCTTGCGGAAGATGGGCTGCGGAATGAACTTGAATGCCAGCGAGACGTACTTGAACAACGGGTGGACGTAGATGGACTGCTTGCCATCCAGCACCGCCCCCACGGTGGCTTTGGCTACATCAGATACGTTGACGGTCAGCGGAGCATCGCCGGCCTCGGCTGACATCTTGGTGCGAACCTGGCCTGGGCGAACGACGAGTACTTTGGCACCGGAGCCGCGCAGTGCTTCATCCAAGTTGATGTAGAAGCCATCCACGCCGGCCTTGGAGGCGCCGTAAACAAAGTTGGATCGGCGCACGCGCATGCCGGCCACCGAGGACATCGCCACGATGGTGCCATGTCCCTGGTGCTTGAACTTTTCGCCCAACAGCACACCGACGGAGACGGCTGCGGTGTAATTGGTTTGGGCAGACGCCACGGCCTTGTCATGGTTTTGCCAGAGCTCTTCTTGATCCCCTAGGGTGCCAAAGGCCACGATGGCGATATCGACATCGCCGCGTTCCCAGGCCTTATCGATGACCGCCGGGTGAGAGTCAAAGTCGGTGGCATCAAAGTCCACGACCTCCACCTCCGCGCCACGGGCCGCCAGGTCAGCCTGCGCCTTCTCGAGGTGCGGGGACTGAGCGCGAGCAGCCAAGGTGACCTTGGCAGGACCGCGCTCAAGGAATTCCGTGACGATGCCGAGGCCGATTTCGGAGGTACCGCCCAAAAGCAGGATGTGCTGGGCTTGGCCTACTGCATTAAGCATGGTTAAAAATCTCCTTCACGAGGGTGTTTACAAGTCCTGTGTTTAGTGCAGCTCGAGGCGGCGGGACATATCGGAGGCAAAGACCCCGGTGGGGTCGATGTCATTGCGTGTCTTGAGCCAGCCTTCCAGGCCCGGGTACATCTGGTGGAAGTTTTCCGCAGAGGTGCGCGATTCCTTTGCCAAGTACAGGCGGCCGCCAAACTCCATGACGCGGCGGTCTAGGTCATCAAGAAGATCGCCCAAGCCGGAGCGGATGGGGAAGTCCACGCAAACGTTCCAGCCCGGCATCGGGTACGACAGCGGCGCGCTGTTTCCTTCGCCGAAAAGTTTGAATACGTTCAGCGCAGAGTAGTGGCCGGAGCGTTGGATATCGCGGATGATGTCCTTGAACGGCTCCACAGCCTCAGTGGGAACGACGAACTGGTACTGCAAGAAGCCCTTAGAACCGTATCCGCGGTTCCACTCGCCGATCAGATCGAGCGGCTGGTAAAACTGCGTCAAGTTCTTTACCTGGTTCTTCGCCGGGGCGCCCATGGTGTAGTAGGCCAAGCCCACAGCAGACAGGCTGAGCTTATTGAGCGTCCAGGACGGGAAAATATCCGGCACGGTCATCAACTGCGGCGCGTTGAACTTCAGCGGATCCTTTGCCAGCTTGGGAGCCAACTCCTCGAGCTGCGCCAAGGTTGCCAGCGAGCCGCGGGAAATGGTGGAGCGGCCCAGCTTTGGCTCTGGGGATATGACATCGAACCAGGCGGAGGAGTAAGTGTAATTGTGCTCTGAACCGTCTGAGTGGAAGGCAATGGTTTCTTCCAGGTTATCGGTGCGATCTGTATCCGCGATGAAGTAGGCGGTCTCCGTCTTGGTCATGCGGATAGTGGCACGCAGGATGATACCGGTAAGGCCCATGCCGCCAATGGTGGCCCAGAAGAGATCACCGCTGGGATCATCGTCGCTGCCTTCTGGGGTGAGGTGGAGCACGCGGCCATCAGCAACCAGGAGCTCCATAGAGACCACGTGGTTGCCAAAGGACCCGGCGGAGTGGTGGTTCTTGCCATGGATATCGGGGCCAATGGCACCGCCGATGGTGACCTGGCGGGTGCCCGGCAAGACCGGCACCCACAGGCCATAGGGCAGTGCGGCTTTCATGAGTTGGTCAAGGGTGACGCCACCATCGACATCAACAAGCGCGGACTCCGGGTCAATGGAGTGGATCTTGTTCAGCTTTTGCATGTCGATGACCACGCCGCCGCCATTTTGCGCGGGGTCACCGTAGGAGCGACCCATGCCGCGCGCGATGACGCCGCGGCGCAGGTGGGCGGGTTTGTCCGAGTTATCGTCCGCGACCTGTACCACTGCATTCTTGATAACGTCCACGTCTTCCGTGGCCAGTACGTGGGCGGTCGTAGGGGCAGTGCGGCCCCAGCCATACAGGGACTTTTCGGTGGTATGTAGTTCCATCTCTTACTCTTTGCTCGACGGATTGTATCGATGTACCAGCCTACCTAGCTCATAGTGCGGTGGCTGGAGTGACGTTCGTGATATTAAAAACATCGTGGGCTCATAGACTGCCCCGAATGCGGTGCTTTAGAGATCCATGATCTCGCGGATTTCTGCCGGAAGCCCTGCTTGGGACTCAATGATGGGCCCTTCGTAGGTGCCTAAAATCTCGTACACCCGGCGGCGCGCGGTGGAATCCAAAATCGGCATTTCCTCTGCGATGAGGCGCGTCATAAAGGGGCTGAGCGGCACATTGGTGTGCTCTGTTGCTTCAAAGTGCCCGTCGCGCTTATCGGCCTCGGCCCGCTCATCCTGAGCAGCTTGCTGGGCGGGCGTCATATGCTCTGTCTTTTCCGAGTACATGCGCAATAGCTTACCGCCGCCTTGAGTCGTCGCTATGACTAACAATCATGAGGCGGCAGAAAGATCCGATGATTATTACGACCTCGATGACACCTTGGCTTCCCGGATCACCCTAGCGGCCGCGCAGGGCATCGTTACCTCCTAACCGGACTGGATCAAATTCAAACAGGGGTCAGGTTTCTATCAAACGGGCAAAACAAGGCAAACGAGCCGCGGCTACGGCCAGCAGACTCATTAAAGGAGCACCGGTATCTGGTCGGAAACAAGCCGTCAACCACATGGCCGTGGCCTTTGCTGACGGTTTAGCCATATACCTATAAACCCCACCCGCACATAAACAACTTGTCACGCTCGAGCTAAGAACTTTGACAAACCGTCACAGGAATGAGCTGATCCATACGTGCAGGTGAAATGATGTTCTCGGGGTGGAAACCGATTTTCGAAAACAGAACCCGACACAGGGAATAATAGAAACCAATGCACAAGCCTGGCAACAAAACTCGAAGCACTTCAGTTCGCCATGAGCGTGACATAGTTACTCTGCGGTTGAAGTCTGCCGATCGTGACGAGCAAGGTGCAACATTCCCCTTGGTCCGACGATTAGGCGTCTAATAGAGGCAACTCTATCGAGCTTTCGCACGCGCTAACGCTTTAGCAGGTTTCCACCGGATCGGAAGCTGATGACAAATGCCGCCAACCAACCAGTCACGGCGTACATTGTCAAACCTAATGCTGACTGCCAAGCGTTCGTCGATGTAGTGGCTCCTTGTGCAGCGCCTTCGTCTGCAGGCCATGACAACGCCCAATTGAGACTTCCCGGCAAATAGGCGACCCAACTAGAGAAAGAGTCAGACTCGTTGAGTATAGCTGTGACGATGGGTTCGAGAATGAAGCCAAAGACTAGTAAAAACACAATTGTTACAGCCTGGTTTCGCAGAATATATGACAAACCAAAACCAATAAGGCCCCATAAGAACAGTACAACAAAAGATCTTAGGCCGTAACCGAAGTAGTTTAGCTCCGAACTTGGCAGTCCGTTAAATTGAACGAATAATGCCAATACGGCAAACTGTAAAAGGATATAGAACAGCGCCACAACTGCAGATAAAACCAGGGCCGAAATAATGTTAGCGACCCAAATTTTCGCAGCAGATGTACCTTGCGCGAAAAGTATCACGTTCTGCGAGAAAGATAAAAGTCGAGCCGCAGCTAACGCGCACACAATCGCCGACAAAACATAGGCCGTTCGCCCACCAAACGACTGCACATAACCAGCCACGGTATCAGTAAAATTATCTTCTCCGTCCAAACCTAAAGAAACTATAAGTTGGAACAAGTAAATTAAGAGAAAAAATGTGAACAGGCTTAAGGTGGTCAGCCTCAGCACTCTATCGCCAAATAAACGTCCCAGCAAGAACCTAACCGCCCTGAGCATTACTTGCCTCCTCCTACGAGAATCTTTTTATTAAAGCGAAGCTGGTCGTCATGCTTTGTGGCTAAAACTGCACGTCCTGCATCACTCGCGGCGTCTATTTGTTCCTGAAGCCACCGAACGCCTTCTTTATCTAAACCGTTGGTGGGTTCATCCAGTAGAACTAGTGGCCCGGTAGATAGGAATGCTTGAGCAAGCATCAACCGCAATTTCTGTCCGGTAGAGCAGCGCCCGAACCGCTGATGCCAGAACTGTTCAATACCTGAACCATCCAGCACCTTTCGTGCCTCTGACTCCTCACGTCCTGCAAGCTTAATTGAACTGCGGATTACCGCCTTACCGCTAAGACTGGGATTGTCAGCCACGCCGGGAAGAGACAGCCCACACTTAGCCCGATTTAAACGATGTGTACCCGCGGCAGGGTCCGTAAACTTCAAGGAACCGTTCGAATCGGCAGGGTATAGTCCTGCGATCAAAAACAGTAGAGTGGTTTTGCCCGAGCCATTCGGGCCTTCAATAGCGACAGTATCCCCGCGGTTAACCACGAAGTCCGGGTATCTCAGGGCGAGCTTGTTCGTGGGACTATACCGCAAATTATTGGACTCTAGTAGAATATTCATTTTTCCTTCGTTCTCGGCCGCACCGAAATGCTGAAGCGCAGCAACTTTCGGCGGAATTAAGCTACATCACCTTCGGACTTCTCGGCCGAGTGCCGACTAACTATGGGCTCACTAGGCTGGATGATAATTATCCGTTTTCTAAAAGATCTTAACCACGAGCCAACTGCCCCGCCTAATATACCAATTCCAATTAGACCCAGTACTGCTAGCATTGCACTTCCTTTCGTAGAAGTAGATATCTAGTAGGTGAGTTTATCAGGTTTCGTTGACCATATCCCTCCGTAAGGAAAGTTTTTTGCTAAAGGCCGACGTGTGGCAATCTACGCCGCTACCGAGTAATGACAGGGCCTTCCTTAGGGCGTGACGTTATTTGATTCCATGACATCGTTCCGGTCAGTCCTGCAAGAATGTTTCATGGCTCTTCTCCCCGGATAATGGATACTTTAGGCTTCGCTTTATCGGTCGATGTCGCCGTGTCCCGCACGCTGGTGTTTTTCCTACGCAGGCGCGGCATTAAGCGTCCATGGATGCTGCGGGGCGCGACCGGAGCGGCCGTGACGTTCATCCTCAGCGAGCTAGAAGCGCGCTATATAGAAAACTGGCTTCTTAAAATTTGCGTATGGTGGGGCCCATGAACGCAGGGGTCACTGATATTGCACAAGCACGGACTCGCCGTGCCGACCCGCTGCTATCTTTAAAGCGGGAACCACTCACCGTCATCTGCCAAGCCGCCAATATTCGCGCGGATGGGGAAGTCCACCGCCAAATCGGTTTTAGCGATGCACTTACCTTGCATGAGCTGCAGAAAGTATTGCACATTTGTTTTGGTCTGCCGGATGAAAAGTCCCCATGGCACTTTTATGAGCACACCGATGGCCGCGGCTCGCGCCTTGATCCAGAGCGCCAGGCTTCCGAATTTCTCTGGCGCGAAGGTGACCAGATCGATTTTGTCTGGGGCCTCTGGGACTTTGAGCTGGTGGTCGCTGAAATCTATCCCCGCGATAATGGCACCCCCAGTGCGCTGTGCGTGGGTGGCTCGGGCAACCTCTTTGCGCCCTTTGAACTTACCTCGGTCAACCGAGAATTGACCGGTGAAAAGATCACCGATGAAGTCCTGGCACAGATTAAACCACAGATAAGGGCGCTGATTGAGCGCACGAAGCTCTACGATTTTGTTCCCCTCTTACAAGCCATGGACTTAAACCGCGGAAATGACCTGCCGCCGGCCACCGCAGAGGCGCTGGCCAGCCTGCCGTGCGAGGTCACTAACGAGGGCAAAGATGCTTTTTGGTCCATGGCCCTGGCGCTATCTTGCATGGGTGGTGACGAGCTGACCGATTCCGTGGTGGAAACCACCATGGATGCCTTGGGCTGGGTCAACGATGATGGCAACACCTTGAAAGGCGCGGAGATACGCGCGTTGTGCGATGCCTCCTTGGACCAGCTATCCCAGATTGGTGCCTACGGCCAGGACGCCGCCGCGCCGGTGTACCGCCTAGACATGTACCGCGCGCTGCTACGCGGGTAAGCTAACTGCCTGTGACTAATCCACTTGAAGATGCTGCAGAAGTAAAGCGCCCCTCCAGCTCATTGAAGCAGCAGCTGGTGCGATTTATTGCGGTAGGTGTCTTTGCCGCCGTTATTGACTACGGGTTAACGCTGTTACTGACCCACATAGGTCTGCACCGCTCTGGGGCGAAGGCGATTGGTTGGGTTTTTGGCACCATCGCTGCCTATCTGGCTAATGCGCGCTGGACCTTTGGTGCGAAGGTTTCCGGCCGCACGGCCGCGACGGTGGGCGTGTTATACGTAACCACCTTTGCCGTGCAGAATTTCTTGTACTGGGTGCTCAATGAGCCGCTGATTTCCTTAGGCTTTGAAGGCGCGGTTAAAGACACTATCGCTTTTATCATCGCCCAAGGCGTGGCGACGGTGACCAACTTTGCCATCCAGCGGGTTTTTATCTTTAAGGAGAAGTAGGCCCTCGACGCCTTAGGAACTAGTGCCAGGGCGGCGGAAATCCTCGCGGCGCCCGCGGTTGTGTAGCTTGAGCCACTCCAGGAAGCCGGCCGGATCGTGGCGCTGGACCAAGAAGAACCAGCCAAAGCGGGCAAATTCCTGGGGTAACAGCTTGCGCATGCCGCGCTGCCACAGCAGGTAGCCGCGATTGCGGTAGGTGAAATAGCGCTTGAACTCGCCCTCCGGGTACTGGGTATGCATCTTGCCGCCCAGGATGGGCTTGAATTCATCCGAGCCATCCGGGTGCAGGTAGCTGGTGGTCAAGGCGGTGCCGAAGGACAAGCCGGAATTGACCAGGCGGCGGTGGTATTCCACCTCATCGCCGCGGATGAAGAGGCGATAATCCGGCACTCCGATGGTCTGCATCGCCGCGGCGGAAATCAGGGCGCCATTAAACAAAGAGGCAATCCCAGGCAGGAAGTCTCCTTCTAGCTCTTCCATGCGGCGGCGCCACACCAGCCCTTGGCGCAGCGGGAAGGCCAAGCGGCCGGGATCGTTGATATTGCACACGGCAGGTGAGACCTCGTGCAGGTTATTATTTTCCGCCACGCGGTAGAGCTCTTCTAATACGCCGTAATCGGCGGGGCGGCCATCATCATCGGCGCACCACACGGCATCGGCACCCAGCGATAGCGCGGTGAGAAAACCGAGGGCGAAACCGCCCGCACCACCCAGGTTGGTCTTGGACGGCACGTAGACCGCGCGGTCGCCTGCCAGGGATTCCACCACGTCACGGACCGCATCCTCGGCGCCATTATCCACCACGATGACCCACTGCACGGGGTGGGTTTGGTTGACTACCTTTTCAAGCGAGGCGCGCAGCAATTCCGCGCGCTGGTGGGTGACAATGACGGCAGCGGTGGTACCGGTGGGATCAAGGGAGGCAGTCATGCGTTCCATCTTGCCACCGGGGGATGGATCTGCCGCGGATAAACACTCCGCGTGGGCTAAGCTGGCTGCCTATGGAAAGCATGTGGCCACCGTTCGGGCTGACGATACGCGCGAGCGATGCTACCCACCCTGGCGTGGAACTGCGCGTTATGCGTGATGAGAATATTGCGGGGATCGCCGGCGTGGCGCCAGAGGATATCTACGGCGCAGACATTCCAGATTACGCTTTTCCGTGGTTATTCAATCCCAGGATGAATACGGCTGCGGCGGCGGCCCAGTTCCGGTGGACTAACCGGGCGCAGCTGCGCCCAGAAAAGTGGTCTTTGGATTTCATCGTGCGCGAGGCGCATTCCGGGGAAATCCTGGGCACTATCGATGCGCGGGCGGAGGACTTCGCTAGAACGCGAGAAATTGCGACCGGTTCCTGGGTCTTTCACCGCTTCCAAGGCCAAGGGGTGGGCACGCTCATCCGGCACGCGGTTGTGGCCTTTGGCCTCGATTACCTAGGCGCGCAGACGATGAGCACGAGCTGGGTGGCGCACAATGAGGCCTCGGCGCGGGTGAGCCAGAAGCTGGGCTACCAGGTGGTTTCTGAAGGGGAAGAAAAGGCGGGGCCACAGAAAAGTTCGCAGCGGCACGTGACGGCGCGCGTGGCGGCTTATAACTATAAACGCCCGGATGACCTGTGCGTGGAGGTCTCCGGGCTGAGCCAGCAGCTGCTGGGGATGCTGTGCTAGCTTCTACTCGGCAGCGTCTTCGCGCTCAAAACGCTCGCGCAGATCGCGCACGTATTCGCCTACTTCTGGGCCCTCGTACTGGCCCACGACTTCAGATACCTCGCCCACGGAGCGGATTTCGCCATGATCGATCCACAGTGCGGTGTTGCACAGCTGCGCCAAAAAATCATTGGAGTGGGAGGCAAAGACCAAGATGCCGGAGCGCTTGACCAGCTCTTGCAGGCGCACGCGGGCCTTGGCCATGAAGGCGGCATCGACAGCGCCGATGCCCTCATCTAACAGCAGGATTTCCGGCTTGATGGAGGTCACCACGCCGAGTGCCAGGCGCACGCGCATACCGGTGGAGTAGGTGCGCAGGGGCATCGATAAGTAATCCCCCAACTCGGAGAACTCTGCGATTTCATCCATCTTTTTCTTCATCTGCTTGATGGACTGGCCCAAAAACAGCCCGCGGATGATGATGTTGTCGTAGCCGGATACCTCTGGGTCCATGCCCACGCCCAAGTCAAAGACGGGCGCGACGCGCCCGCGGACATCGGCGGTACCGCGCGTGGGCTCGTAGATACCGGAGAGCAGGCGCAACAGCGTGGATTTGCCGGCGCCATTGTGGCCGACGAGCCCGACGCGATCACCTTCGCGCAAATGCAGGTTAATATCCCGCAGCGCCTCGACCACCACGGTGTTGTGGTCATTTTTCCCAATGGCACCGCCCGCAGTAGAAAGCATGGCCTTTTTCAGGGAGCGGGATTTGGCATCAAAGATGGGAAAGTCCACGCACGCGTTATACGTATCAATTGAGACCATCAGTTTTTATCCTTTCAACGAGCCTCATGGTGGAGTGGAAGTAAAGGAAGGGAAGCTATACCCAGTAGCTCACGCGGAAGCGCCACTTGCGCATGACTAGCCCGGCGATGAACAAGCCGATTACGGTGCAGCCGATGACTATCCACCAATGGTAGGAGGCAACGGGCTCACCAATCATTGGGGCGCGCACGATTTCCAAGTAGTGATAGAGCGGGTTGATTTCCGCGATGCGAGCGCGGTCTGCCACCGCACCGCCTTGGTCTTTGAGGGTAGTGGTCATCCAAACAATTGGGGTGATGTAGAACAATAGCTGCGTCAGGGCCTCGAGCAGTGGGGCGACATCGCGAAAGCGCGTGGCGATGATGCCAAAGAACATGGTGACCCATACGCCATTAACGAGCAAAAGCAGCAGCCCGGGGATAAAGAGGAAGAATTCCCAGCCCAGGTTGCGTGGGAAGATGATAATGAGCAAGAGCCAGATGATGAGGTTATGGCCTAAAAACAGCGTGTGGCGCCACACCAGCCGGTACACGTGTACCGAAAGCGGGGCGGGAAGCTGTTTAATCAATCCCTCATTATCAATGAAGACGGTGGCGCCTTCCTTGATGCAACCTGAGATAAAGGTCCACATAATAAGGCCCACGGTGACGTGAGGAAGGAATTCTGCGACCGGAATCTGGAACAGCATTGAATACAGCAGGCCCAGGGCAAGCGCCATCACGCCGGTGGCGATGGTGATCCAAAACGGGCCAAGGAAGGAGCGGCGGTAGCGCTGCTTGATATCTTGTAGGCCCAGCTTGAACCACAGCTCACGCTGCTGTGCGCCCCGCATAAGGTCTGCGAAAGCAGCCTTGAGGGTCATAGACTGGGACGCTGGGAAAGCCTCGCCTTCTGGCCGGGAGGTCATGCGGGCGATATCAGCGCGCAGTTGATTGTTATCTTGCACGCCCAACACCCTAGCGCGCGTGCTGGGCAAACGGGAACTACACGCCGCTAGCCTGCGAAAACAGTCAAGCCTAGGGAAAATTCAGATTTGGGAAACTGAAGCCAAACGCGTATACAGTAGGGAATCGACAGCCACGTGGTGGCAGTTGTGCAGTGCGATGAAGAGGGGGACCTAATGCCAGCAGCTTCGGCACACTATGACGTCTTTAGTGCGCGAGGTTTGTACACCGGGCTATCTGATGGCTGGACGTACCTCAATGCGCACGCGGTGCCCCAAATTTCGGAGCGCGTGACCTCCGGCGTAGCTCGGTCCTTCCGGATGGCGGCGGCTATAGCCACGCAAGAAGGCCCAGGTGGCGCCCACTCGGCGGCCCCGGACCCGGGCCGGTTGGCAGGCGATGGAAACTACGCGGCAGCGCGCATGGCTATTGCAGATCTCACCGGTTCCAAGGCAGACCGCGTGGTTCTTGGGCCATCCTTGCCTGTGCTGTACCAATCTTTGGCGCACGCGGCAGGCCCGCTATTAGGCAGCAACTCCTCGGTGGTGCTGTCCAAGCTGGATCCGCCCACGCTGTATTCCACTTTTTCTGAAGTGCGCGCCGATATCCGGTGGGCGCAGCCGGATCTCGGCACCGGCGAATTGCCGGCATTTCAGTTTGCAGAGCTTGTTGATGGCTCCACCAGGCTCGTCGCCTTTTCCGCCGCGCATGAGCTTTTGGGCACGGTGTCTCCGGTCGATGAGATCATTGACACGGTGCGGGGGCGCTCACGTGCCTGGACGCTTCTCGATGTTTCCGCTATCGCCCCCTACCGCCCCATCCGCTTCGATGATCTGGGCGCGGATATAGTAGGCATCGACATCGGACTGCTCGGCGGGCCGCAGATGTCCGCCTTAGTCTTCCGTGATACGCGCATGCTTCGCCGACTGGATGCCCTCAATCCCATCTATTCCAAGGAAGACGGCCGGAAGCTAGAAACCCCCGTCTCCTCTGGTTTGGCCGGCGGCGTGGGGCCATTGGTGGATCACTTAGCGGCCCTGGCCGGTGGGGATAAAGGATCGCGCCGGGTGCGGTTGCATAAGTCCATGACCGCCTTGAGTGCTTACCTCGAAGATTTGTGCGCGGATCTGTACTCATTTTTGAGCACGCTTCCCGCCGTGCACATCCTGGGTATTACTGGCGAGGCAGCAGCGGGCGCGTCCGACAATCGCTTGCCGCGCCTTACTTTCGCGGTCCAAGGCGTGCCGGCAGAGACGGTGTACAAGCGCCTCTTTGATAATGGACTAGTCACCACACTGGCCCCGCAAACGCCGTTGCTCACGGAGATGGGAGTGGAAGAGATTGGAGGTGCCGTCACCGTGGCATTAGGCCCGTTTAATACGCACTACGATATCGAGCACCTCGTCCGCGTCGTTGCTTCGCTCGCCTAAGTTCGCTTAAGTAAGGCGCGCCGGGAACTACACCGTGAGGACCAGCGTGCCAGTGACCTCGCCGCTGTCGAGGGCGGCGTGGGCTTGGGCGGCATCCGCAAGCGGGTACGTGCCATGCAGCGCGTGCTTGACGCGGCCATCCTCCAGCATGGGCCACACGTTCTTAATGGTGCTGGCGACGATCTCCGCCTTATTGTCCAAGTCACGCGCGCGCAGCGTCGTGCCCTGAATGGTCAGGCGCTTCGGCAGCATGGGGGCCAGGTTGATATGTGCCTTGGTGCCGCCCTGCATGCCGATGATGACGAGTTTGCCGTCCTTGGCCAAGCATTTTATGTTCTTTTCCAAGTACTTTGCGCCGATGATGTCCAGGATGACATCGCAGCTGCCTTTGAGTTTATCGACGAAGTCCTGCTCTTTGTAGTTGATGAGAATATCCGCGCCGAGACCTCTGCAGCGATCCAGCTTTTCTTGCGATCCGGCGGTAACCGCCACCTCCGCACCCAGTGCCTTCGCTACCTGAATGGCAAAGGTGCCGATGCCGCCGCCACCGCCGTGGATGAGTACGCGCTGGCCCTTGTGCAGGCCCGCCTCGATTCCCAGGTTGGACCACACAGTGCAGCCGACTTCAATCACGGCCGCGGTTTCTTCCAGGCTGAATCCTGTGGGCAGGGGAAGCAGCTGTCCTTGTGGTACCGCGACGTATTCCGCATAGCCGCCGCCCGCGAGCAAACAGCCGACCTTGGTGCCGGTTTCCCAATCCGTATCGCCGGCATCCTCAATCACGCCTGCGGCTTCCAGCCCAATGATGTCCGATGCTCCCGGTGGCGGTGGGTACGCGCCCATCGTCTGCAGAATATCGCCACGGTTGACGCCTGCAGCCCGCACCTTCACCAAGACCTCTCCAGAACGCAGCTCAGGGACGTTTACGTCCTGTAGTTCTAGCGACCGTGGGGTATCGGGATCAGTTTGGACGATTGCCTTCATCTGTGTAGCACTCATACCGCCAATCTAACGGAGAAGGTGTGGTGTGTGCCATGTCCATTTTTTCGGGGGTCGATGTGATTTGCGCGGGCCCGTTTAGTAGAATAACCAAGTTGCCTTTTCGGCACCATGGAGACGTGGCAGAGCGGCCGAATGCACCGGTCTTGAAAACCGGCGAGGTTTATTCCTCCGCGGGTTCAAATCCCGCCGTCTCCGCAGATTAAAGTCTCGAGGCATCGTTAATAGAACGACGCCTCGAGACTTTGCTTTACCGGCCGGTTCAAGCTTATGCTCTGTGCGAGTTTTTGCTGCCAGTGCTTCGCGACAGTTGCCCCCAGGACAGAACCCGCGATAAATCGTCGGAGCCGCTGTGGGAGAGTGGGCTTCCACCGGCTACAAACGTTATAGCGCTAGGACATAAGTTGGCGGCAGTATATGTATGCCAAAATGAGGAAGTAGATAGAGATGAAAAGTAATCTTGCATGCATCGCAGACTTTCTTTTCGTCTCTTTGACTCTCGGCTTCTTAGGATTTTTGGAATGGAAAAGTATTGCTCTTTACGGGGGAATTGCTTTTAGTTCGATGATTATTGTACTGGTTTTAAAAGATAAATACAGGCGTTTTAACGGTGGCATTAGACACTCCCTACAGATTCCGCCACGGTGAAGCGCATGCGACATTGTCCTCGTACCTAAGACACCGTCATTATCCCGATGAACAGCACCAATGCGTTCAACCAGCACAACCGTCACGAAAGGCGACAAGCACTTAACCCCATGGGCTGTGACCTGTGGAGTAGCGATAACCACGCGAGGTGATAAATCCACCAGCCCGGTTATTCTTTTAGCGCCAGTGCAGATGAACTCGACAGAGAAACGATTCCGATATTTATCGATGAACCGGATCAAAACCGAGGCTTGGGGCCTGGTTGTGAGGCGAAAAAGCTGACGCAGCCTTCAGCAACTCATTAGTGTCGCGGAGCTCTTGATTTTCGAGGCGTAACCTGGTGTTTTCGGCGGACAAGTCTTCAGGCACAGGCTCTGGGATGTTTCCCGCACGACAAGCAGGCTTAAGTCCATTGACGAGCTGTGTGCCATGAAACGCCCAACTTTGGAGGTACTGCCTGGTACGCGGGGTGTATTGACATGTTTTCCGCCACGATGCGGTCTTCCACGAGACGGACTATGCGGTCCTTTGCATCCTGGTCAAAATTTTTTCCTGGCATGTTCCGGATTTTCCCATCTATTCAAACGGTACAAAACCTGGGACACTTCAGTTCGGAATCGATCGTGAATATCGCAAGAAGTATGAACTTGTTTGGCACCACCATGAAGATGAAAATCGTATGCAACTAATACCAAAGAAACTCCACCAATATGTGCGACATACCGGTGGATATGCTTTATGGAGTAAACCCCTCGAATCGTTAAGGACAATCATGAAAAACTACGCCAACCTTTTTGAATACACTGCACGGCCAGCAGACAGTCAACGCATCCTTGAAATTGAAAGCAAGCTTGGAAAAAGCTACCTGATGATTACAAGATGCTGCTTTCAGAAACTGGAGGCGGCATCCTCAACCTAGAAAAGTCCTTCCTTACAGATATTTCCCTGCCTGATGGGGATACCTTGGAGGTCGTTGTTCAAGACATCTTCGGTAACGGTACGGCAAGCAATGGCGCTCATGTTGATTTGATTGACTATGCAAGCTTCCTCATGGATGAGTGGGAGATTCCCGACGAGGTCCTTCTCTTCGCTGCCAGCGAAGACGGAATGCATCAATGCTTTGTTATTAACTACGGCTTGCCGAATTTCCCAGAAGGCGCCGTATTGTACGTGGATACCGATCCCGATGGGTGCATCATGCCCGTCGCAACATCGGTCGACGCATTCTTATCTAAGCTAGGCCCTTACCCAGACCAACTAGAGACGGTTGAAGATACTGATCCGGATAGTACTGGGATTAATGGTGCGCTATATAGCCTACTGTCTGAACCGCTTCGAAAGGCGATATCTGCCACTCCAACGCCCGGAATCGAAAAGCTCTTAAGACAAGCCACCGAGCTCATTACCCGAGATTTAAATCCAGTAATCACCGAGAATAGCCCTGAAAGTCGAACCTTTTACGACGTTGTGTACTGGATTGTTCAGCATATTGAGCCCCAACACGATTCGGAAACATTTGCCAACGGTGGCCGAAAAGGACAAACAATAAATTTCCCAGAACTCATGAGGAAATCATTCATAGTTCCTGGTCAGAAATACGAACTAGGCTACACGCTCGCATCCTTGATTATGTGGTGGGATCGTCGAGTCAGAGAAGGAGTTCTCAAAGAAACCGACAACGGTTTCATCCTCGACGAGGATTACGCCAGTAGCGTTTTCGATCAGCTTCGCCAGGGAAAGATTCAAGAGTAACTTATTTTTCAGAGTTGTTGTCCTTGTGTAGAGCGTTTAAAGCAATTCCCCAAAGTAGATGTCACCATTAGGGCCTGACCCCCGAAGTATCCACTTTTCGGGGGTCGGGCCCCAGAAGACCTACCCAATATCATATTCGGCCATTATGGTCGGCT
Source organism: Corynebacterium macginleyi (assembly GCF_003688935.1). Taxonomy (GTDB): domain Bacteria; phylum Actinomycetota; class Actinomycetes; order Mycobacteriales; family Mycobacteriaceae; genus Corynebacterium; species Corynebacterium macginleyi. Next base: position 37,722 of record NZ_REGE01000004.1, read on the forward strand.
TCCAACGCTGATCTCCTTCCAATCAGCTGCCGTCTACTGGGTTGAAACACTGCCCGACAGGCTCGGAGCTGATTCACTGGTAAGCCGCCTCTACTACGGCCACCGAATCCGCATCGGAGACCTTGACATGTACAAGGCCATCGTCCCAATAGAACCGTACGATTAGAGCAAACAGCCGGGCCGACTCCGTCGGACCGCCCTGGTATTAACTACCCGGAATACGGCAGTACCGAGTCTTCGGAACACCGGTACCAGAAATCCGCATTTGACAGTGCTTCCTCGGGTTCCTTCCCATTATTTTGCTCGTCGCGTTCTGGATTGCGGCGGTTATTTTCTATCATCGCTCCTGGGTACAGATTGCGGCCAAGGTGCTCTTTATCGCTGCTACCTTTGCCCTTCCTTTTTGGGGCCGCTGATCTGGTTCGTCTTTGTCCGCGGCAAGGAAGACACATACGGAAGGTCATAGGCACCCCACCCTGTTTGAGAGGCTAGGACATATCGTGCTGCTCGAGCCACGCGTTAATGCCACCGCGCAGGGAAACGACTCGCTCGTAGCCGCGACCGCGCAGTACGTGGACCGCTTGCGCAGACCGGATGCCGCTGGCGCAGTAGAGAATGGCGGCATCGCCCTGGCCGATGTCCGGGTTCTCCCCGGCGAGGATGCGGTCGAGGGGAAAATGCGTCGAATGAGGAATGGCGGTGTGGGCGTGTTCGGCGTTGGTGCGGACATCGATAAGCGGGGCGTGCGAGGGGATCTCGCGGACCTCGGGGGCATCGGCTGGTTGGGTAGGCTGCGCGCCGGTGGGGCGGATGGGGATATACTCCCAGGTCCCAGATAGAGCTTCAAAATAACCGAGGGTGCCAATAAGCGGAGTGCCGACGCCGGTAATGATCTTCATAGCTTCCAGGGCCATCGCGGATCCCACCGTGCCGACGATGGGGCCTAGAACACCGGCCTGGGAACACGACGGGACCTCGCCCGGGGCAGGAGCGGTGGGAAAGACATCTTCGTACACAGGGCCCTTGCCTGACCAAAAGACGCTCATCTGCGCATCAAAGCCCAGGATAGAGGCCCAAATATGCGGAATACCCAGGCTGTGGGCGGCCCACGAGCACAGGTAGCGGGCGTCGAAGTTATCCGTCCCATCGAGGATCACGTTGCAGCCGCGCAGCTGCTTGAGAGCGGTGGCGGATTCCAGGCGGCCATGGCAGATGAGGTCCACCTCAGGGTTGAGAGCGTGTACTGTAGCCGCGGCGGACGCGGTTTTCGCAGTGCCAATGGATGCGGTGGTGTGAATAACCTGCCGGTGGAGGTTGGAGGGGGAGACGATATCGTCATCAAAAAGCGAAAGGCGGCCTACCCCGGCGCCTGCTAGGTAAAGTAGCGCCGGTGAGCCAAGCCCGCCCGCGCCGATGACCGCGACGTGGGAGTCAGCCAATTTCTGCTGACCCTTTTCACCCCACAGGGCCTCTTGGCGGGCATAGCGGATGCTCATTCGAGGCCCACCCAGTTAACGGAGCCATCACCGTGGCTTTGTTCCTTCCAGATGGGCACCTCGGCTTTGACGCGATCGGCGCAGGCCTCCGCGGCGCGGAAGGCATCGCTGCGGTGGGCAGAGGCGGCGACGACGCTAAAGGCCAGATCGCCCACCTGCAGATCACCGGTGCGGTGGGCCGCCCACAAGCGCACGGGGTGCTGGCCTGCTACTTCATTGACAATCTCGCGCAGCTTTTCTGGGGCACTGGGGTGCGCGGTATAGGTTAGCTGGGTGACATCCGGCCGGCCGCCATCGTGATCGCGCACGATACCCTCGAACGTAACCACCGCGCCCATGGCCGGTGTGATCACCTCGGTTTTGGCGGCATCAAGAAGAGGTTCGAGGGGCTGTTCGGTCAGGACAGTGCCGACAGTGAGCCCAGTCTGCGCGGCGACATAAGAGGGATCAGTGCTCATGTCTTCCTTCTAACATATCGACGATGTGGATGATTAATTCCTCTAGCACGGCGCAACCATCTTTCACCCCGCCGGTAGAACCGGGCAGGGTCATAGCAAAGGTGGTGTCATTGACTCCTGCTACTGCGCGCGAGGCAACCGCGGTGGGGATAGTCTCCAAGCCCTTATTCCAAAAGGCCATGGTGATGCCGGGAAGCTCCCGCGTGAGGTGGGGTTGGACGGCATCGATGGTGAGATCGTCCGGGGTCAGGCCGGTCCCGCCGGAGGTGAGGATGACCGCGGGCTGTTCGGCGAAGGCCTGATCCACTGCCGCGGCGATATCGGCATCAGGAACCACGCGGGCAGCGGGGCAGTCGAAGCCCTTGCGGCGCAAGAAATCTACCGCGATGGGGCCCGAGCGATCCGCGTAGACCCCAGCGGCGGCGCGGGTGGAGGCGACTAAAACAATGGCGGTGCGAGCAGAACTCATAGCGGATAGACCTTTACTTTTTCTCCTGCGTTGAGGCTCTTAGCGGCGGGAATGCGGATGAGGTGGGTGGCAGCGGCGGCTTGAGCCAAAAGGTGGGAGCTAGCACCGCCGATAACGTGGGCCTGCGCATCGACATAACCGCGGCGAAATTGCTCCTTGTGGTCCAAGCCCTCAATGCCGTGCGCGATTGGCACACGGTATGCCGCGGGCGCCCAGCCCAGAGTGGGGGCGACAAAGAGGCGGAAGCTCACCATGGTGGATATCGGATTGCCGGGTAAGCAGATGACCGGGGTGCCATGGAAACTGGCGATGCCCTGCGGCCCGCCGGGCTGTTGATCCACGTGCCCAAACCAACCGGTGAGCACCTGCCGGATGACCTCGTATTTACCCGCGGAAATCCCGCCGGAGGTGATGATGGCATCGGGGCGGTGGAGCTGCGTGGCCTCCGCCAGTGCGCGGGTGAGCACCTTTGGATCATCATTGGTGGCGACATAACCGGCGACTTCAATGCCGGCGCGGTGGGCCATAGCGGAGATGAGCGGTGCATTGGCATCGGGAATGGCAGCGGTACCGGTGCCAATCTCTGCGCCGCCGGTGCACACGAGGATGCGGGCGGGCCGGTAAACGGTGACCTCCTCGATGCTTTGGGAGGCCAGCGCGGCCAGACGGACCGGGGTGAGCTTATCGCCTTTTTCGGCCAAGAAAACGCCCCGCTCGAGGTCCGTGCCCCTCCTGCGGATGAATTGACCCTCTACAGTGGCGGGGACGGTAATGGCCTCGCCCGGCTGGAGGAACTCCTGCGGCTGGCACTGTTCAATCGGCACGATGGATGCCGTTCCCTCTGGGACCTTGGCTCCGGTCATGATAGGGCAAGCGGTGCGCAAGCGGCCATCCAGAAGCTTGGCGGGATCTGCGCCTGCGGCAATAGTGGGGCCAACCTCGTACGATCCGGCTGCAGTGGCGGGCAACGCGTAGCCATCCATCTGGGAGTTGCTAAAGCGCGGCGAGGGGAAGGCGGTATAGACATCGGCGGCAAGCACCATCTCCTGTGCTTGCCCCAGTGGCAGGGAGATGACTTCGCGCCGGCCGAGGGCTGCCGCGATCTCGTGCGCGTGGGTTTCGGGAGTGCGCATGGGGATTAGTTTACCCGCGAGTTCGACATGCTCGAAGCCTGCGGGCATAGTAAGAAGCATGTTGACAGTTCACTATTTCGCGGCAGCCCGTGCCGCGGCCGGCGTCGCTTCGGAGCAGGTAAAAGCGCCCAACACCTTGGGCCAACTCATAGATCAACTGGCCAAAGATCATACCGGCACCACCGATGCCGGTATGAGCATGAAAGAGGTACTGGAGCGCTGCAATTTTCTTATCGATGGCGCCGGGAATACTCAAGCAGACTCGCCACTTCAGGGCGCGACCCGCATTGACGTGCTGCCCCCCTTCGCCGGCGGATAACTTGTTCCTTTAGACCGGCTGGTCTGTTAGACCAGCCGGTGTTTTAGGCCAGCTGGTGCCTTAGACTGGCCCGCGCAGCGGGCTGGTGAAGAAATTGACCAGGCTGCTGACCAGAGACAAGACGATGGCGCCGAAGATCGCAGAGCCCCAGGAGTTGACCACGAGGTGGCCAATTCCTACGTCGAAGGTATTGAGCATCCACTCCACGATTAGTAGAGCGGCGCCGTTGATAACGAGTGCGAATAGCCCGAGGGTGAGGCAGGTCAACGGGGTGCCAATAAAGCGCAGTACTGGCATGACCACCGCGTTAATAATGATGAACACAATGGCCACGGCAATAAAATTACCCAGCTTATCCGGAGTGATGTAAATGCCGGGAGTAATGCCCACGACGACCCTAGGCGCGATCGTGATGGCGACTACGTTGAGGACAAAATTGATCAACAAGCGCATTTAGCCTCCTATGGCATCGCTCCACGCCCGAAGTAGGGCGTTAGTTTCTTCCTCAGTTGTAATGGTTATTCGTACGCCGTCGTTGAAGGCGCGCACCAGTACGCCGTGTTCGGCTAGGCGCGTGGCTAATTCCTGTGGCGTTCCCAGCTTTTTGATATTCTCCGCCGGCAGCCATACGTGGTTGGTCTCCGAGTGGGGAACACCCCATTCTGCCAGTTCCTTTTCCACGCGCTCGCGCTGTTGACAGGTTTCTTCGGTGCGCTCGCGCAGCGAATCCTGCGCTGTTAGCGCAGCCCGGGCACCAGCTTGGGCCACGGAATTGATGGAAAACGGAATTGCTACCTTATTAAGCGCCGCGATGATCTCTTCTGGGCCAAAGGCATAGCCCACGCGCACGCCGGCTAAACCGTAGGCCTTGGAGAAGGTTCGCAGAAAAACCACATTGGGATAAGTGCCAAAAAGCTCGGTGCCCAGTGGGGTATCGGCATTACGGTTGTATTCGATATAGGCCTCATCGAGGACAACGAGGACATCACTTGGCACTACGTCCATAAATTCGGCGAACTCCGCCTTGGTTACGGTGGTGCCGGAAGGATTATTCGGATTGCAGACGAAAATCAGGCGCGTATCCGCGGTAATTTTATCCGCTATCGCGGCCAAATCCACGCGATGGTCCGCATCAAGTGGAACCGGAATGGGGCGCGCACCTACCACCTGGACAAAGATGGGATAAGCCTCGAAGGATCGCCACGGGAAGATCACCTCTTCACCGCCTACGGTGGTGATTTGCACCAATTGCTGGCATAACGCGGAAGAACCCGTTCCCACCGCAACCTGGTCAAACCCCACCCCCAGGTGTTGAGCTAACTCCTCACGCAACTTGGTGGCCGTGATATCCGGGTAGCGATTGGCTTCGGCGGCGGCACGGACCATAGCCTCGGTGACCTCAGGTAGCGGTGGCTGGGCGGCCTCATTAGAAGACAGCTGGAGAGCATCATCGTGGTGCGCGCCGGGCGCGTAGCTGGGGATGGCGTGTAAGTCAGAGCGAATCATGCCTACCACTCTAGGTCGTCTCTCCTGCGCGAGTGGAAAGAAACCGCGGACAAAACTAGGGGTTGGTTTGGCCGCGGCGCATGCGGCAGGTATTGTCTTTAATGGTTCTTTCTGAACCTGGAGATGTGCCAGAGTGGCCGAATGGGGCTCCCTGCTAAGGAGTTGACCCTTCTGGGGTCCGGAGGTTCGAATCCTCTCATCTCCGCCGTGTGAAGTCTCGAGACATCGTTCCGGTCGGTGTCTCGAGACTTTTCTTTTTAGTTGCCCCGTTGGAGGTTGAGTTCGTTGTCTTTCTTGTTGTAGTAGATCTTTTCTTCGGTGAGTGTGTAGGCGGCGATTTGTGCCCCGGTGGCGGTTATTTTGATGTCGACGTGGTTGTCGACGCAGACCATTGTGATGGGTTCTCCGCCCCATCTGCGTCCGATGTAGAGACGGCGTAGTTTGCCATTCCATCGCAGGGTTGTCTTGCCGTTGGTGCCTACTTTGTCGGTGCGCAGTCGGTAGTCATGGTCTGGTGTGATTTCTACTGGATGCGCTTTAGGTAGGGCTGTATAGGCTTCTGCGGGGGTGGTTGTGTTTAGGGGTCGGGCCCTCCATCGCCTTGGCCATCGGTGTGCCGGCGAACGGGTGAACATCCACCGTAAGATCCGTCGACAGTCGATCCATCAACCACCGATCCCAGTTCTTGCCCCACACCGCGTGCGGGGTCACATCTGCCCGCTCCCGGCTGCACGCCGCGACCAGGAGATCCCGCGCGTACTCCACCGACTCTCGCCGGCCCCGGAACCAGCAGCATCGGTAGCATCGGTAGCATCGGTAGCACCGACAGTCGTGGACCGGTCGGGCGTCTGGACCGACCAGTTCTCCGAGAATGGACCCGGGCGTCGACGGGCCGAGTCTCTAGGACTCCTGCTCGGTTACGAGAGCCTGCCGCGTGGACCTGCCGACCCACTTGCCTCACAGGAAAATATGCTGAGACACAACTCTAGAAGACGCGACCAGATATACTCTTGTCGAGCGCGGCTAAAGGTTGCGGCATTCGACTGAAGGATAATGCATGAAGGTTCTCATCACCGGTGGAGCAGGGTACATTGGATCGACCATTGCGGCATGTTGCGAGGACAATGGCATAACGCCCGTCATCTTGGATGACTACAGCAAGGGGCTCAAAGAGTTCTCACGGCCGTATGCAAACTACGAAGGCGATATCGCGGACACCTGCTTAGTGCAGAACATCCTGTCTGAGCATCCAGATATCGATTCCGTCATCCACTGTGCGGCGAAAATCGTCGTTCCTGAATCTGTGTCCGCGCCACTCGACTACTATGAGAACAACGTCGCCAAGTCACTGACGCTTTTGCGTGAGCTATCCGGTCTCGGAGTCCGCCGCTTCATTCTTAGCTCGACCGCATCCATGTACGAAGCTGGTGATGACTACATGGTCGATGAGTCCGGAGCAGTCGCCCCTCAGAGTCCCTACTCGGCATCCAAATGGATGTTGGAGCGCGTGCTGCGCGATTTCGCTGCCACCGGTGCGATGAACGCGATCGCGTTGCGCTATTTCAATCCGATCGGCGCAGACCCTAGTATGCGTAGTGGCCTCCAGGATCCACATCCGACACACGCCCTCGGCAAGATGATCGAGGCGTATCGAAGCGGAGGGGTATTCACGGTGACGGGTGTCGATTGGCCCACGCGCGACGGTTCCGGACTTCGTGACTATGTGCATGTCTGGGACCTCGCCCGGGCCCACGTGGCGGCGCTTCAGAACTTCGACGAGGTCATCTCGAGATCCGAGATCGATGGTTTCGATATTATTAATCTCGGAACCGGAACGGGAACAACGGTGTTCGAACTCGCCGACGCGTTCGGGCAAGCGACCGGGAAGCCCCTGAATGTGCAGACAGCTCCTCCGCGGCCCGGTGATGTCGTGGGTTGTGCGACTTTGACCGACAAGGCCGAACAGCTCCTCAGTTGGCAAGCCGAGTTGAGCATCGCAGACGGGGTCAGAGAATCACTAGAGTGGGCAGAAAAACTCCCGTCTGTACTAATTCGCGAACGGTCCACCGCAATGGACGCCGGGGAAGCGTGATGGATGCCGTCAACGTCGTTTTGTTTCGGCATTCGCCTCGACCAGTTGAACTGTGGCACCTCAATGACCGCGATGCGATCATCTTGAGTCACGAAGGTTCTAGTTCCCGCTACAAATCGGCCCCGCCCGTTGATCAGTCGATGGTCAGGTTCCTTGTCGACTTCGAGGTTCCCACTCTCTTCAGGGCGATTAGAGACATCGCCCGAGAGCACACGATCCGTTCTGTCTCCACGCTGGCAGAGGAAGACATAGCGACTGCAGGATTGCTGGAAGAGTTTTTTTGTAACAGGCGTATCAGAGTATGCGGTCGGCACCCTCTTTAAAGACAAGCTGTTCATGCGGTCGGCGCTAGAGGGAAAAATACCCCAGCCGGACTTCCGAGGGCTGGAAGAGTTCACCGGGACACGGGAGCAACTTCTCACTGAGGGGTTCGATATCGTGAAACCTCGTAGAAGTGCGGGAGCGCAAGGCGTGTATCTCCTCAACGATATCGACGACGACGAGTTCGCAGCGCTTCCCCTCTGCGACTACATCGCTGAGTCGTTCATCCAGACTCCCCGAATGGTGACAGTCGATGGGTTCGCCGTCGGCCACGACATGCGTCACTTTTATGTGCACGAATACGACGCGACCGTGCTTAGCTCGCTCGACGGGCGCGATGGAATCGCGATCTCGACGTCGAAGGTATATGACGAATCATCTGACCTCCTCAAAGCGCTCTTTGAATCCTCGCTTCGGGTTCTGAAGACTATCGGCAGCCGGGATCGGGTCAACACATTACACTTCGAATGGTTCATCCCGAAAGACGGTGTCCCTGTCTTCTGTGAGGTGGGTCGCCGATTTAGAGGACTGGGAATTCCGCGTATTGCGCGATATGCCTTCGACGCGCCTGTTCTCGAAGACTATTGGTCCGCTTTGGCTGGGGAAGAGAGCACGGCCCCCTCGTTGACCTGGGATACCTTGGCTCGTCCACGGCGACGAGCCATCTGCTATGCGCGATACCGCGTGAAGGGTGAGGTAATCTCCGCTCCCACGAGCGAGGACTTCAGCATGGCTGAGAACGCATGGATCTGGGCGAAGCCGGGAGACGAGTTCTCGGAGAATACTGGGGTCGTCACAGATAACGCGGCCATCTTCGAGTTCATCGGCGCAGACGCCGAGGAAGTCGAAGAAAAACTCGCACAGGCTCGCTCAATCATCGATGAACGGCTGGTCATTCAATGATCCGCGGACGCCGGGTCCTGCTTCCGAACATCGTCAAGTCCACCAACACGACATTCTCTTGTCATGTACAGGACGGATTGGTTGATTTCGAACAGCTCTCCGACCTTTCGACACCGGATGACTGTGCCCAGCAGCTTTCAGTCGACCACTTTTTCGTAACATTCTCCACTGTGAGCTCTAATTTCAATGGCGTGGACTATGTAGACTACAACGAGGTTATTATCAAGGTTCCTGTCATCGTCGCTGACCGCCCATTCATCTTTCCGCCGCGGACGTACGTGGACAACGAGCTTTCCCTCGTTCGGGGATACCAGCTCGGGTTCAACAAATACATGGCTGCGGTTGACAAGTTCGTCGAAGATCGAGTGACATTCGACGGAATAGGACTCCAGCTCGCAGCCACGGTCCACTCTGATGAGCCGATGGAAGAGACTGCGCCGCTCGCAGCCGCAACGGGCGGATTTGTCTTGTCTGACGATGGCGCAGCGACGGGCCTAGTCGTATCGGATTATCGCCAGAACACTGATACGGGATGGGTCGGAGCGGACGGCGGCGGTACCGTCTCAGGACGATCCTTCGACGTTAAGGCGGCCAGGCTTACGACGGATCGCTTCGTACTCCACCGCGCGACCGCACTATGACGTTCGGACCCCAGAATCTCGGGCGTGCACACTGGCTGATCGGCGCCGTCGCGTTCTCAAAGGTTGGAGCGCTCTCCTACATCGTTGTGATGACCTGGGCTGTCAGTGAGGCAGCAGGCAACGACGGTGTCGGCTGGGTGAATGCGATCGCCGGTTTGACGATCGTTCTTGTCGGTTTCTTCGCCACCTTTTGGCTAGACAAGTTCGACAAGCGGATCCTTCTCATTCTGTTAGACGCCGTGGCGGCCGCAGTTTGCCTCACTGCCGTTTCTGTGCTGTTCTTCGCGCCGAAGAGCGACGTCGTCTTGATCGCGCTGGGCATCGCTGTCACGACGTCAGCAGTCGCCAGCTTGTATTCGCCTACGAGCCGCGCGATCATCCCGGCTGTAGTATCGTCAGAAGACTTGGAGCGTTTCAACAGCGCCTACACAGGGTTCGGCGAGGTCTCCCGAGCCGCCGGGCCCGCGCTGGGAGCACTGCTGCTAACCGTCGGAGGGCCAGACGCCTTCGCTCTGAGTATTCTGGTAAACGGCGTCTCGTTTATCGTTTCCTTATTGCTCACGTTACCGCTACCGCCGGCTCCGCCCAGTCATGCCGGCGAAGGAGATCGGAAGAAGCATGCACTCTTCCAAGGGTTTCGATTCATAGTCGGACATCCGATTCTGCGAGGCGAAGTACTGAGCGCGCTGAGCATCAACTTCTTCCTGACGAGCACGACGTTCATTCTGCTGAACCGCGTGACAGAAACAAGATCAGAAGCCTACATGTTTGGACTGGCAAACATGTTCGAAGCGATCGGAGCAGTTGCCGCCGCCCTGACTGCCGCACTCGTTGCAGCACGCTTGAGGGGAATTCGTGCAAGTCATCTAATGATACCGACCGCCGTGGCGCTACTGCCATGCCTTGCCGCTAGCATCTGGGCGACCATTATCTCTTTAACGGTTATCGCCGTGCTCGTGACGATCTACAACATCATTCTCTTCAGCCGACTGCAACGTGAGATACCTATGGAGAAGATGGGTCGGGTCATCGCTGTCGTCACCACGGGTTCCGCAGCGTTGATGCCGCTCGGGAATCTGGTTTTCGCCCATCTCTCGAATATCCTGACCACGAGTATGCTTATATATATCACGAGCGCCGCACTCATCACAACAGGGATGGTGGTCGGATCGTTGAAGGGGGATGAATAATCAGGTGCACAAATATTCTTATGGGAGCAAGTTGTGAATGTTGATCATATGAGTAAATTGGTTGCGGCGATCGGCTGGTCGGAGGCAAGGTTCCCCGAGACAAGTTGTCTCCTGACCGGGTCGGGCCCAACCCACCAGCCCGGTTATTCTTCAACGTCTTACAGATGAACTCGATTAAGAAACGATTCCGGTATTTATCGATGAACCGGATCATTTCTTAATGTTGTGGGCCTAGTCGTGAGGCGAAAAAGCTGACGCAGCCTTCAACAACTCGTTGGTATCCCGAAGTTCTTGATTTTCGCGGCGTAGCCTCGCGTTTTCGGCGGCTACGTCTTCAGGAACAGGTTCTGGGATGGTTCCTGCACGGCGGGCAGGCTTAAGTCCATTGACGAGCTGTGTGCCATGAAACCCCGAGCTTTGGGGCTACTGCCTGGTACGCGGGGTGCATTGACATGTTTTCCGCCAAGATGCGGTCTTCCACGAGACGGACCACACGGTTGTTTGCATCCTGGTCAAAATTTTTCTTGGCATGTTCCAGATTTTCCCATCTACTCAAGCGGAACAAAACCTGGGACACTTCATTTGGCTCCCAAGGAGATTTCTTCACAAGGATGAACCCCTCACGTGGTGGATTTTTATCGTGAATAATGGCGCTGTGGAAAAGTGCAGAAGATAAAGACGGAGTTTTGCACGCTTTAGCAGTTACCTACGTGGTGCTATTTGTTTTGTGGCTGAATGATCCAATAGGGATGGCCTTAGCGCGCTAAGGCCGCGCTGTGAATATAAGGTAGGAAGACATGAGCGATTCGAGGTTTCCCCGCTCGGTATTTGGGGTAGGAAGCGACCCTGATCCGCGTTTTACGCTGGCGAATGAGCGCACCTTCCTCGCCTGGATCCGCACCTCGCTCGCGCTGATTGCTGGGGGCGTGGCCCTGGAAGCCTTTGATGTGTCGCTGCCGGCGACTCTTCGCACGGCGGTTTCTGCGTTCATGCTGGTGGTGGCGATTATTCTGCCGGTAGTTGCGTGGGTGCAATGGAAGCGGGCTGAGCGTGCTTTGCGGCAGCAGCGCTCACTGCCCTTTAGCATCGCCATCCCGGTGCTCGTGGGCACCATCGTTGTTATCGCGTCAGTGCTGTTTATAGGCGAGTTACTTGCGTAGTCCGCAGCTGCCCGGGGAACTCTTTGACCCCGGCTTGCAGCCCGAGCGTACCCGCCTTTCTTGGCAGCGCACCCTCCTCGCGCTGGCGGTGATATTTCTGGGGGTTATGCGCGTGGTCAGTGTCACCGTGTTTATCCCGCTGGCGGTGCTTGCAGTAGGTGGGTTGGTGTGGAACATGGCGGTGCGGAAGCGGGCATCGCTCGTCGATGCCTCTCTCCGCGCCCACCACCACCTCCCCGGCGCCGCCGTCCTGGCTGGCGGCGCAGGGCTGGTCTCTTTGCTCGCCGCCTTCGCCCTGTGGGGTGTTTTCGCCTGAAGGCAAAGTTTTCCATCGCAACGCTGTGGGCTGGTGAGGATGGGCGTAATCTATGTGGGGTTATATCAATTAAGGCGGCTTACGGCGCTGCGGTATGAGGGGCGAGAAGGGCAAGGTGACGGCGATGGCGGATGTTACTGAGCAGGCCAGCGATACGGTCGAGGCATGGCTGAAGCAGGATTCTGCCATTGACCCGCAAAAAGCGCCCCGCTTGCAGGCGCTGCTTGATGAGGTTCCGCTGCAGGAGCTTATCGCCATCGTCGAGCGGCAAAATGCTATTCGCGCCGCGCTGGCTCTGCGCTTGTTGCCGCGGCGTAAATCCATCGTGGTATTTGATGCCCTGGACGCCAAACACCAGGCCGATATCATTGATGAGCTGGGCAATGCTGATGTCTACGAGTTCTTCGATGAGCTCGAGCCGGAAGACCGCGTGGCTCTTTTAGATGAGCTGCCGGCGGAAATCGCCGATCGGTTGTTGCGCTCGCTTACCAAATCGAAGCGGGATGTCACCGGGGTTGTCCTGGGCTATACCAAGGGCTCGGTGGGCCGCCGCATGTCGCCTGAGGTCCCCGGCATCCATCCCGAAATGAGCGTGGAGGAAGCGCTGCGGACCTTGCGTGCGAAGGCCGATGAGCTGGAAACCATCTATGCGGTGCCCATTACCCGCACGGACCGCCGCCTGGTGGGCGTGGTGACGCTGCGGGAGATTTTTACCGCAGGGGAAGGCACCACGATTGGGGATATTATGCAAAGCCCTATCTACGCCAATGCCAATGATGATGCGGAAGAAACCGCCAGGTGGTTCCTCCCGCTCGATATTTTGGCATTGCCCATAGTGGATGATTCAGACCGCTTGGTCGGCCTTTTGACCTGGGACGATGCCATTGACATTGTTGAAGCAGAGGATAGCGAGGACTCCGCGCGCGCCGGTGGTACCGAGGCTTTGCAACAGCCGTACCTGTCCACACCGCTATTGAAACTGGTGAAGTCCCGCATCGTGTGGTTGCTGGTGCTGGCGGTGTCTGCGCTGTTGACCGTGCGGGTCTTGGACGCTTTTGAAGGCACCTTGGCGCAGGCCGTGGTGCTATCTCTGTTTATCCCGTTGTTGACCGGTACCGGTGGTAATACGGGAAACCAGGCGGCAACCACGGTTACCCGTGCGCTTGCGCTTGGTGATGTCCGCGGGCGCGACCTTCTCGCCGTCCTTTGGCGCGAGCTCCGCGTGGGTATGTTGCTTGGTACCGTATTGGGCTTGGCCGGACTTGGCCTGGCAACGGTGATCTACGGCGTAGATATAGGTCTAGTCATTGGTTCGACGCTGTTTCTAATTTGTTCCATATCCGCCACGGTGGGTGGGCTGATGCCCATTGTCGCGAAGAGCATTGGTGCGGACCCCGCCGTATTTTCCAATCCCTTTATTTCCACGTTCTGCGATGCTACGGGTCTGATTATTTATTTCCTCATCGCCAAGTCGGTGCTCGGTTTATAAGGGGCCCTGGCACACGGGGTGGGTCGCGCCGGACGGGGGTAGCGAACCGGTGGGGAAGATTTCACATTTTGAGAAGCTGTGGTCTGTGAATTTTAAAAAGAATGGGGGTGATTTGAAAAAGTTTGTGGTTTACGGTGCAATTGTTTTGTAGGGTCTTAGCATGCTCTGCACGGACTGGATGATATTCGGTATGCACCAAGGATCTAGCTCTATTGCTGGTAATTGGCAGAGCTATCACCCCGCCCTGCTAAAAATCTCTCTAGCAAAGGAGTTCGCGGCATGACCACCCCGCATACTCACGAATCGACCGCCCGATCGGAGGGCGCTGAGGATCCCGGTGCCCCACGCAATGAATGGCGCCGCCAGTTCATTGGCCTTTTCCTTGGCTTAGCCCTGGCTATCCTCGTATTTTTCATCTTCCCCTCCAACGCGATCGATACTGTCCAGCAGTCCACCGGCGTGGACGAAGAAGCCGATTACACGCTGAGCGCCATCCGCACCGTGGCGGCCGTGACCATTCTCATGGGCGTGTGGTGGATGACTGAGGCTATCCCGCTGGCGGCCACCGCGCTGATTCCGTTGGTAGTCTTCCCACTCGCTAGCGTGGGAACCATCAAGGAGGTCGGCGCACCGTATGCCTCTGCCACGATTTTCTTGTTCATGGGTGGATTTCTCATCGCGCTGTCGTTGCAACGCTGGAACCTGCACCGCCGCCTGGCGCTTTATGTGGTGAAACTTATCGGCACTTCGCCGCGTCGCCTGATTTTGGGCTTTATGCTGGCCACCGGCTTTTTGTCCATGTGGGTATCAAATACCGCAACCGCCGTCGTCATGCTGCCGATTGGTACTTCCGTGCTGGCGCTTACCGCAGAGACTGTTGGCGGTTGGGACAAGCAGAAGAAATTCGCCACCGCTCTGATGCTGGGCATCGCGTACTCCGCCTCCATCGGCTCGTTGGGTACCCTGATCGGCACCCCGCCGAATGCCTTCCTGAATGCGTACATGGCCGATACCTGGGACGTGACCCTCGGCTTTGGGCGCTGGATGGTCGTCGGTGTTCCCCTGGCGCTTGCCTTCCTGCTCATCGCATGGGTGCTGTTGATTACCATCTTCAAGCCGGAAATGACCGAAATCCCCGGCGGCCGCGAGCTCATCAATGCAGAAATCAAAGCCCTGGGCTCGTGGACCCGCCCGCAGATCATGACCGGCATCATCTTCGTTTTAGCTGCCGTGGCCTGGGTATCCCTGCCCATCGTTCTTGATGATTTTAATTTTTATGACGATGCCATCGTCGGCATCGCCGCCGGTATACTCTTGTTCATCCTGCCGGCCGACTCGCAGCGTCGCATCCGCCTGCTGGATTGGAAAACGGCCAACGAAATGCCCTGGGATGTCCTCCTTCTCTTCGGTGGTGGCCTCTCCCTGTCCTCATCCTTCAACTCTTCCGGTTTGTCCCTGTGGATTGGTGAGATGGCCAAGGGGCTAAGTTCCTTGCCAACCATGCTTATCGTTGCGGCCGTTGCCGCCTTGGTGCTTTTCCTGACGGAGTTCACCTCTAATACCGCAACCGCGGCCACCTTCATTCCCATTATGGGCGGCGTCGCCGTGGGTGTGGGCCTGACCACCGAAGGCGATATTAACGTCCTGCTGCTCACTATTCCGGTCGCCTTGGCTGCCACCTGTGCCTTTATGCTTCCGGTGGCAACCCCGCCGAACGCCATTGCGTATGGTTCCGGCTACGTCAAGATTGGCGAGATGATCAAGGGCGGCGTCGGCCTCAATATCATCGGCATCTTCCTTATTACCCTTACCGTCTTTCTACTGGCGGTGCCGATCTTCGGGCTGGCGGTCTAGGCGCGAACCCCCAATAGCCATCCTTTAATGAAAAACGGTACCATTAAAGGATGGCTACACCCGTTACCGTGCTGTCCGGATTTTTAGGCAGCGGAAAGACCACGCTACTCAATCACCTGCTCGCGAACCGGGAGGGGCGCAAGTTAGCGGTCATTGTCAACGATTTTTCTGAGGTCAATATCGATGCCGCCCTCGTTGCCGGCGAAGGCCACCTCGAGCGCGGCGAGGATCGCTTCGTGGAACTGTCGAATGGCTGCATCTGCTGCACCTTGCGCGAAGACCTCATCGAGTCTGTGGGCAGGCTAGCGCGCTCCGGCCGCTTTGATCAGATTGTCATCGAATCTACCGGCATTTCCGAGCCCATGCCCGTGGCCGCCACCTTTGAGTGGGAATTTGCCGATGGCACCACGCTTGCCGATGTCGCCCCTATCGACACCATGGTCTCCCTCGTTGATGCCTCGACCTTCTTGAACCAATTGCGCCGCGGCCGCAGCCTCGTATCCGAAAGTATCGAGGCTACGCCTCAAGATGATCGCACTATTTCCGATCTCTTGGTGGACCAGGTCGAATTCGCCGACCTTATCCTCATCACCAAGACCGATCTCGTCGAGGCGGTCGAAGCCGAGCGCGTTATCGCCGCCGTTCGCGCCATGAATCCGCGGGCGCGTGTAGTACCGGTCACCCACGGGGCTATCGCACCGGAGCTGGTTCTCGATGCGCATTTATTTAATACCGCAACCGCTGCCTCCTATCATGGCTACGCCGAAGAGCTTGCGAACCCGCATACACCAGAAACCGAGGAATACGGCATCTCCTCTCTCGTCTTCCGTGCCGATCGCCCTTTTAATCGCGAGCGCCTCATCGCCGCCCTTCGGGCAAGCACGGGCCTTGTGCGATCCAAGGGGTACTGCTGGATCGATACCGACCTGCGCGTAGCTCACGCGTGGCAGCAGGCCGGGCCCAACCTGCAGATTATGCCCGCTTCTTTATGGGCCGCCAATGGCGTAACCCCCGGCACGGAGCTCGTGCTCATTGGCGTCGACTTCGATCACGAATCCACCGGGCAAGCTTTTCAAGATGCCCTGCTTTCTGATGCCGAAGCCGCCGCCCTCGTATAACTTCTGGATTTTTCATGCCCAGCTAAAGTGTGAACGGTGGGTGAACAATAAGCCTCTGGCTATCCCGCCGAACGCGGCTCTGTGCAGGCGATTTGTCTGTCTTGCGGTCCGTGGGTATAGTAAACTCTCGTTGTACGGCAGTGCATACGCAATGCTTAACAGCTACCGCGCCCGTAGCTCAACGGATAGAGCATCTGACTACGGATCAGAAGGTTGGGGGTTCGAATCCCTCCGGGCGCACACTGTCATGAGTCGCGACATGTTTGACAGGTCAGTCGCGACATTGTTGACAAACCGGTATCTCAGTTGTTTTTGTTCTGGGGTGCCGGTTTTTCGTGTTTTGGGTCTAGGGGTGGGGCGCCTTTTTCCAGTAGGGCTTGTGGTAATTAGGGCCCGGCCCCCGGCGTGTCCATTTTCCGGGGGCCGGGTCCGATCGTTGTAGATCTGTCTTTGAGTTGTTGGTAGATGACCTTGGGACTTACTCGCATACGGGGAGTGAATTGAACTCGGATGCTTTAGGTAGTGTGCGTAGGACTGAACTCGCCGCTATCAAACAGGAGATAACCGAGCACAGAGCGCACAGTGCCATGCTTGCCTGAAAACCAATTGCGGCGAGGAATGCACCCGCGCTGGCGGAGACGATGATTGGTAGCAATCCCATCATCAGACGCGCTCCTGCCGAGCATTTTCCTATTTTTTCGGGAGGCGCTGATAACGCAAGCAGTCCTCCGGAGTATGAGTTGCACGCAATGGAGGGAACTACGATAAAAAATGCTGCAACTGCGATAAGCGGCCAATACTGAGAAAATGCAAGAAGAAATAGATACCACATTAGTTGCCAGAACATCGTTGCTCGGATGATGTTTCTTCCTGGAAATTGCTTGATGAGGCGGTCTTGAAGAAGTCCTCCAACGATCATTCCAAGAGTGAACATGGTGGAGGTGAGGCCGATTATCCAACCATCAACTTTGAGGTAGGCCAACCATAGGTCAATGGACACGATGAGGAAAAAGTTGGCGAAGTTGGAGAAGATATCGATGCTGAAGATTGTTCGAAGTAGCGGATATTTCCAAATCCAAGTCAAAGAATATTTGCTATCGGACCAGAACTCTCTAAATGAATACTGTTGCCCACTGTTTGACTTCCCCAGATCCATACTGAGGGTTTTCGAAGCATAGAGCGGACCCAGCCCACACAAAGTTTGTACGATGAAGGGAATAACCGAGGCTAGACCGTAGAGAAAGCCTCCTAAAGGTAGTCCAACCATCCAGATAATGTTGTCTCGAGTCTGGTTACGGCCTTGCGCTTGAACAAGCAAATTCTCGGGAATGATGAATCTCAAAATGGCGTTGGTTAGGCCTCCAAACGTGCCTGTAATCATTCCTGCAAACAGGCTAAAGAAGAACAAAAGGATGAAAGTGAATTTGCCCAAGTAAAGCAGTAGCGAGAAGGTTGACCAGATACCAATTTGGCTCAGCCCGTAGAAGAAAAGTAACTTCTTCTTGTTAAAACGGTCGATGATCATGCCGGCTGGGATCGTCATGATCATCGAGCCTGCCGAGCTTGCGGCTCCAATCACTCCTGCCTGACTTAGGCCTCCAGTGAGGTAGTAGCTCGCAAGTGAAATGGGGATAGCAACGAGGGACGCCCCCAAGGCGCTTGCTGTATCAGCGAAGAACCACCGTAGATAGTCAGGATGGTTCTTGCGTACGGTAGTCCAAAATTTTTGATCAGAAGTCTTATAATCCTGCATCGTGTCTCCCGATGTTTGACAACCGCGACTGAAAGCTCATGCACGCAGCATGAACCCAGCGTCGGATTTCCGAAATGGGTAATTCTTACGGGTCAACCTCTTGACCCGCCGCAGCTTGCGGTGTGTCAAATGGGATTTTATTGATGCAGTAATGTGAACATGATGTGCTCCAGGTGCTATGCCATTGTTGGGCCCGATCCCGGAAGATGGACACGTCGGGGTTTAGCTATGCAGCTGAGGTCAGTATAGCTGAAGTTTCGGTTTCACAGACAGCAGGAGCTAGAAGTTTGCATATCGGATTGTCAAAGACCTCCCTATTACGCAAGACTTCTCGTTTGACGGCCAATGCCCTGCCAAAGTCCGATTGAACCATGATCCTGGCTAGAAAACTAGGGTCGGTATCTTGTCGAGCGTCAGCGATGAAATCGATGTGGCGGACCACAGTGGAATGAGGACATCGCCAAGCGCGGAGGCCGCTACGGCAAATATTAGGTTTCTAGCGCGTGTTTTGAGCAAGTGTTCTCTTCCGGTCGATTTAGGGGGAGGAATGAGGAGTGGCCTACTTCGTGATCATTTATCAGAAAGTTTGAGCACTTTTCATAGGTGCCAGGAAGCGTCTTGACAGGAAACAAACTATCAAATTATAGGTATAGAAGAGTCCATTGTCCGCTTATGGAAAACGCCAGGTAGGAGCGTGTTTAGGGGTGGATTAAAAAATCTCAACTGGTGGTGATGCGCGCTGCGGCGGGTTCTTCATCGTGTTGAATCCGGAAAAATTGGGGGTAATTCCCGTGGTTGGCGGGAAAGTGGTGTCACAGGGACGATTAAGGCCATTGAGGGCATTCATAAGGTACAGGACACGTAAAGTTTTGGTACAGGAACCTCCCAGACTTCCGTTGTAGAAAAAGAGAGTCGTTATAAACATGGGTTGTGGTGGAGACTGCCGCGTCCCATCATCGTGAAGGAGAGTGCTAGGTGAGTACATCATCGCGCATCGTCGGGCTGGATTTGGCCCGTTCACTTGCCATTATTGGCATGATTATTTTGCACATGGCCTCGTTGGTATGGAGTACCAAGGTCATTTTGTCGGGCCTTCCGGCCGCCCTTTTTGCCATTGTCGCCGGAGTGACGATGATGCTCATCGCCAAGAACTATTCCGCACAGACGCTGCTGCGCCTGATTGCCCGCGGCGCCATCATTACACTTATTGGACTGGCCCTGCTCCCCGTCGGCGGGCAGATCCAAGTGGTGCTCGTTGCTATTGGTATCACCATGATGGTCGTCGCCTGGATACCACCGCTGAACATGTGGTGGAAGCTGGCTTTGTTCTTCATCGCCGCCATTGCCTCAACCGTGCACTACGCGCCGTTTACTCTGCCGCAGGTCTATCCGTTGCTGGCATGGATCGCGTATTTCATCGCCGGCATGCTGCTCTTTGAGGTCTACATCCGCCCAGGTAGCTTCCGTACGACGCTGCAATGGATTGTTACCGCGGTTGCCGCGGTGATTGCCGCGGCTGGCACCTACTTGCGCTTCGAGCCGGATATGCCCAGCTGGCTGCGCTTTACTGGCCACACCGGTGTCGCGGGCGAAATCCTGCTTTCCGTTGCAGTGGCAGCAGTGGTGCTGCACCTGTGCCTGCTCATTGGTAGCGCGGTACCCAAGCTCGTCTGTCCCTTAGCCGCAATGGGCACGATGTCCCTGACCGTGTATGTCCTGCACGTGCCTTCCGCTTATTTCTGGCAAAGCCATATCTCACTACACAACACCGCATGGGCGTGGGCATTTATTGGTCTATTCCTTGTGCTCGCCACCATCTGGCGGAAATTCCTGGGCCAAGGCCCCCTTGAAAAGGCCGTCTCCTCAGCCGTTAAACTCGCCGTTCCTGCTGGAAAGAAGGACTAACATGTCGCGTAAATTTGCTACCGCTTTGACCACCGCCGGCATCATCGGGATGTTGGCGGCCCCCGCCAGCGCCCTTGAGCACGGCGAACCCGCCCCCGATAACGCCGAGTCCCAGACCGTCGCCGCGCTCAAGATGGGCCGCGTAGGCAACTTCGGCGATTGCACCGGCACATTGGTGGATAAGCAGTGGGTGCTTACCGCCCGCCACTGCCTGCAGTCCGTCAATAACGAAGGCACCCAGGCCCGCCTGGGAGGCAAGGTCTATGACGTGGATTCGTGGGCGCTATCCCCGCTTTCCGATGCCGGATTGCTCCACCTCACCGAGCCCGTCACCGATATTAAGCCGGCCAAGATCGCCACCGATATTCCAGATACCGGTGACCTCGGCACCCTGTACGGCTGGAGTAGTAGCTCCTCCATGGCGCGCAAGGGCCAGCTGCCGATGGCAGAGATGAAAGTCTCAGAAGTCTTGGGCGGCGGGCCCAGCGATGACGCCGCACAGAAGCCAGGCGCTGACAAGGAGGCCCCGGAAGGCTACGAGTCCGTGCCCGCTGAGGAAGCCATGCCCGGCCTCAAGATGCCGGGCGGCTCCAAGCCCGATAAAGACATGAAGGTCCCCGAGGGCTACGAGTCCGTGCCCGCCGCAGAGGCCATGCCCGGCCTCAAGATGCCGGGATCTGGTTCGGGATCGGATAAGCCCAAGGTGGTCTCGCCTGGTGCCACCAAGCCGGGTGCCGAGCAGCCGCAGATCGTTAAGCCGGACGGCAACGGTGGGGAAGTAATGCAGCCCGGCCAAGGCGGCATGGCCCCGATGATCAGCAGCCCGATCCTCGATGTCCACTCCACCGGTAATGCCGGCATGCAGGGTGGCGATTCCGGCGGACCGTTCTTTGTCAACGGAAAGCTTGCGGGCCTAGCTACCGCCGGTACCTCCAATGCCGACCCGGATCTGCCCTCCCCGAGCGCGGCAATCACTACGCTCGCCGGCACCAAGGACTGGGTAGACGGCGTGATTAGCGGCAAGGATAAGGATGCCGTTTTGACTGCGGAGACCACGCCCACTCCGCAGGCAACGCCGCAGACTAGCGCTGACCACCCGTGGATCTACCTCACGGTAGCCGCTATTGGCCTTATCGGTGCCGCGGCAGCCGCGCGCACCTTCGCCACCGGTGCTAACAACGGTGGCACCCGCAAGTCGCGCCGCTAAAAAATCTCGATGCGCCCGCCCAGGGACTCAGTCTGGCGCAGCTGCGCCACCCACTTCGGGCCGCCGGGGTGCAGGCGTAGTACCGGACGGGAGGAAATCTTGACCGGGGAGACCGATTCCTTGCGCGCGCCCGACCTGGCTTCGATGCGGGTGCGGGCGCGGTAGCCGGCATCGGCAAGCTCGGCGATGGAAGGCTCGGGGGCGGCGAGCTTCTCCCGGGCACCCCGAAGCAGCTCCAATGCCTCATCCAAGGCCTCCACCAGGGCCGGGGCATTGGTTTCGCACATCTGCCGCACGAGATTCGGGCGGGTGCCTGCCACCCGGGTCGCATCCTTAAAGGAACCGGCAGCCAAGGACTGCGCCAAAATCCCGCCATTATCGCCCACCGTGGCGAGGGTCTCGGCGAAAATGTGCGGCAGGTGAGAAATGCGGGCGACCGCCGCGTCGTGGTTGGCCACGCGGACGGGCACGGCCTCTGCATGCACCATCTGGGTCATGCGTACGACGTCCGTAAAAGTCTCAATCCATTTCCGCGGAACCTTTTCCCCGCGCGCCTCATAATCGGCGGCGTAATCATAGGTAATGCCCCACGCGGCGTGGCGGAAAAGCCCCGTCTGGGAGTGATCCCAGCCAGATTTCGAGGTGCCCGCCATGGGGTGACCACCGACGTAGCGACCCTCCATGCCACGGTCACATACCTGCTGGTGCACGGGAGTCTTCACGGAGACCACGTCCGTGATGCTGCAGCTAGGGGCGTATTCCTGGATGGCATCTAAAACGCTGCCCACCGCGGTCATGGGAACAGCTATCACAATGAGTGCCTCTTCAACCTCGGCGCGGTTCAGCACCGCCGGCAAATCATCATTAACGTCAAAGCCCTGCTTGACTGCGGTGCGGGCAGCGGAAGTGGAGTGATTATATCCAAATACGTGGTGGTTATAGCCCGCGAGATCGCGCAGCAAGGAGCCACCGATGAGACCGAGGCCGATAATGCAGATGGGGCGTTGAACATCTTGAGAACTCACGGTGACAATTGTGGCACAACACGACTAATCTCACGAGGTATGAGCAACGAAAATTACTCTTTCGCGGTCACCGTCGCCCGCAGCGAGGGACAATGGGTGGTGCGCAGCTTTGCTGATGACTTTAAAGACCCGCAAACCTCCATCACCGCAGTGCGCTCCCTGCGCTCCGAGGGCGCAGCTTTTGCCCTTCTCTGTGTCGAGGATGCCTACTTCATTGTGGTGCGGCCCGTGCCAGGCGGGGTGAAAATGCTAATTTCGGACGCCACCTATGGCGTAGACGATGATTTTGCTGCGGATTTCATGGAGCTCAATGACCACGAGATTCCGGATGTGGACCCGGAAGAGGCCGAACCCTACGGTGAAGGCGACTTCGATATTTTAGCTGACCTTGGGCTATCCGAGGAACAGGTGAGCTACATCATCGATGATGAGGACGATTGGCCCTCCGATATGCTTCTTCGCATCGCCGGCGACCTGGGCTTTGGGGATGAGCTAGAAGACGTCATTGATAACGCCTGAGCCCCTGCAGCGCGCGCAGGAACGCATGCAGCGTGCCCTCGCTATGGCGCGCCAGACTCCCGCCGGTGACGTACCGGTGGGGGCGGTGCTTTATGATGCCGCCGGCCGCGAGCTCGCCACCGGTGTCAACCGCCGCGAGCAATTGCGCGATCCCACCGCCCACGCCGAGGTCGAGGCGATCCGCCAGGCAGTGCGCATCCACGGCGATGGCTGGCGCCTATCCGGCTGCGAGCTCGTGGTCACCCTGGAGCCTTGCGCCATGTGTGCCGGTGCCCTGCAATCCGCCCGGGTGAGCTCGCTGGTATTCGGCGCCTATGAACCCAAAACGGGTGCGTGCGGCTCGCTTATCGATGTCCTGCGTGCCCCCACCGCGCCCTTTAGCCCACAGGTGCGTGGTGGCGTCCTCGAAAAGGACTGCGTGGCGCTGCTAGAAAAATTCTTCACCACTTTGCGTGAAAAATGAGTATAGTGGGTGTCACACTGTAAGCGACTCATTTAAGGAGAGAGAAAATGGGCGATTTGGAAAACAAGAAGGACGAACTCGCAGGTAAGGCAAAGGAAGCTGTCGGCGAGGCAACCGGTAACGAAGACGTAGCCAACGAAGGCAAGGCCGACCAGGTTGCTTCCGAGGCTAAAGACAAGCTGTCTGATGTTGCTGACACCATCAAGGACAAGGCCAACGACATCATCGGTGGCCTGAAGAAGGACTAATTTTCTAGTCCCTCCATAGCAAGATCGCTGCGTCGGCTTAGCGCCGGCGCGGCGATTTTGTTGCGTTGGGGGTCCTCCCGTAGTCTGGAACGCGGTGGCGTGTCCGAGCGGCCGAAGGTGATCGCCTCGAAAGCGATTGTTGGGTAACCCCCAACCGCGGGTTCAAATCCCGCCGCCACCGCGTAAGGCCCCGAACTGTTAATGCAGTTCGGGGCCTATTTTAATTGTGCTCCTTAACTCCCCTTAACCCTACATAGCCTGCAACGCCCACCATCAATCCACTCTTTTCACATACCCCGCACGGTGGTCCTGCAGGTGAGGACTTCCATTTGGGCTTCGACGTGGATTTTGCTACGAAGCCTATTACGTGAAGGCCAGCTTTTCAGGGGGAATTGTAGCTTGAAGTCCAGCCTCAGCTGGGTGGTGCCGGCTTAAACCTCTCAATGGTTCCCCTCGTTGCGGATGCAACGAGAAGGAGGAACCGCGGGGTGCGGAAAATCCTTAGAACAACCCTGCTTCGCAGCCGCCAGTGGCCTCGCAGACCCCGCCGCCGCACAAGAAACCAGGGACTTCCAGATGCCCAGAGACTGCATAGACCAGTGAACCAAAAGGGAGGAAACCGGAAATCGCGGAGTCAAAGAAGAACGCTTCCTTCGGTTATAGCTTCGCCCCAGTGTGGAACTCCATCTTGGGTGTGGTAGCCATCGGCGGCATGTTCGCCATCCTTGGGCAAGGAGTTAGTACTTTTGGTTGATTTCTTCCCAGAGCCCTTGCCCATAAGGGTTGCCTAACCTTAAGTTTGTAGTTAGAAAATTAGGTAAGTGTTACTTTGGAGGAAGTCAGTGACTGTCACGCTCAAGAACCCATTATCCGTCGCACTGCGCGAGGAAACCGCCCACGCCCATGAGAACGCGGAGGGATCGGTATTTATGCAGCGCCTCATGTCAGGCCAGCTGAGCACGGAGGCCGCCGCTGATCTGAGTGGCCAACTGTGGTTTGTTTATGATTCCTTGGAGCGTGCTGTTCGCAGCGTGGCGCATACTCCGATTGCAAGCGCGGTGGCCGATCCTCGGCTGGAGCGACGCTTTGCTATTGAGGCGGATCTGGCGGCGCTTGTCGGTGGCGACTGGCGCGAAAAGATCCGGATTCTACCGGCCACGGCGTCCTATGTTGCGCGCCTGGAGGAGGTTTGCGGCCGCGCGGTAGAGGTGGTGGCTCATCACTATGTTCGGTATCTCGGAGATATCTCCGGCGGGCAGGTAATCGCCGCGCGCCTCGGCGCTCTTTATTACATCGAACCGGATGCACTGAACTTTTATGACTTTAGTGCCATCGGCAAGATTCCGCCGTATCGCAGGGGTTATCGTGAACGCCTGGACAGCCTCTTGCTGACCGCGGAAGAGCGCGAGGTTTTACTCTCGGAGGCGCAGCGCGCATTTGCTTTTAACTTGGGAATCTTTGCAGAGCTTGAGAAGCGCCACTGATGTACCTGTTTTAGTTTTTCACCGAAGGCACACCTTCCGGTATTGCCATTGGCGCTCTAGCACTCGGAGCCGTTACCGCCCCAGTGGCTTTAGCTGCTGCAGCTCCAGCAAATGTCCCCGAAAGCGTCTCGGGCGCGGAATCCGGCTAACTGAACTGTCCCATCAACGAATCCTTCGTCCGTCACCTGAAAACCCCTTGTGTTAGGGGCGCTATTACCCCTGCCGAGGGCGCGCAGAAGGTAGGTGCGGACTTCACCTTCCCGGTCGATGCGGCCCACACCATGCTGGACGCCGAGCGCGACGGTACCGGTGGCCTTAATGGCTCCCATGTCATCTAATACATATTCTCAGATATCAAGACGGAAGTAGAAGGCCATGACGCTACTTTTACGCTCACTGAGCCCGTGGAGCCGGAAACCCGGCAAGACCTGCGCCACAACTGATGCCCCCACCTCGCTGACCCAGACGGGCTCTGGCATCTGATTAGGCAATCTCATAAAAGAAGGCTTCCGGCGACAACGGCGCAGCCGACTGTTCTTTTTGGCCCGCGGCCTTGACATCGTCTGTGAATACGGCCTGCACGGCGGCTAAATAATAGGGAATAAGGGGTACGGCAACTACACTAGGGCGAAGTTAAATCCGTCCGACTACGCGAATGCAAAGGTATATTGTCTCGTGGCTAAACTCCTCTACCGGCTCGGGCGCTGGTCTTTCCTTAATAAATGGAAGGTCATCGTCATCTGGGTGGTCCTGCTTGCTGCCGCTGGCGGCGCCACCGCCTTGTTGATGAAACCGATGACGAGCGAGTTCGCTATCAAAGGCACTCCGTCCATCGATGCCACGTATAAGACGATGGAGCTCTTCCCGGAAGGCGGCAATCCCGCCAATTCGCCGTCGGTGAACCTGGTCTTCCAGGCCCCGGAGGGCCAAAAGCTTTCGGATCCCGCCAATGAAAAGGCCATTGATGCAGTCATTACCCATCTCCAGGACAACCTAGAGATGGGCGATACTATGCGTTTTGGCAACCCCCTTGAGGTCTCGCCACGGTTGCAGGAGGAGGTTATCTCCCAATTCACGGCGATGGGGTTGCCGGAATCGTCCGCGCGAGCGGATGCCGATAACCTCGCGATGGTCAACGACGACAACACCATTGCCTATACCACCTTCAACTTTGACGCCGAATCGCCCTATAGCGTGGACCAGGCCGATAAGGACATCGTGACGGAAGCGATGGACATCGGCAGGCAGCAGGGGCTTACCGTTGAGGCCGGTGGCGCCGGATTCGGGGATGAGATTCGGGTCAACTCCACCTCCGAAATCATCGGTCTTGGCGTGGCTTTCCTCGTCCTCATTTTCACCTTCGGTTCCCTCGTTGCCTCCGGAATGCCGCTGGTTTCGGCCGTCATCGGGGTTGCACTGGGTGCATGCGGCATGCTGATTACCACGCACTGGATCGAGCTCAACAATATGACGCCGGTGCTGGCCATCATGATTGGCCTGGCGGTGGGCATTGACTATGCGCTGTTTATCCTGTCCCGCTACCGCGCCGAGCGGGCCCGCATGTCCGCTCCGGACGCTGCCGGTATGGCGGCAGGCACGGCGGGTTCTTCCGTGGTTTTTGCCGGCACCACCGTCTTTACCGCGCTCTTTGCTTTGCTCATTGCGCGTATTGAATTCCTTACCGCGATGGGACTCTCCGCTGCGGCAACCGTGGCCATCTCCGTCCTCGTCTCCATCACGCTCGTCCCCGCGATGCTCGGGCTTTTGGGGGACAAGGCCTTTGCCTGCCGCATCCCTGGCGTGGCCGGTAACCTTTCCCGCAAAGGTAAGGTACGCAGCAACCCCACCATGGGCAATCGCTGGGTACGGCTGGTACAAAAGCTACCCGGCTTGGCGATGGCCCTCGTCGTCCTCTCCCTCGGCGCCATGACTGCCCCCGTGCTCCACATGAATTTAGCGCTGCCTGCCGATACCACCTCGAATCCCGATACCACCCAACGCAAGGCCGCTGACCTGATGGCCGAGGGCTTCGGTCCTGGCATCAACGGGCCATTCCTCGCGGTTGTCGATGCCCACACCATCGATGCCGATTCCGCCGCGCTCGCCCCATTGGTGGCAGCGCAGGAAGGAAAGGAGGAACCCGCAGAAGATGCTGTCGTTCCAGAACCGCCGGAAGGCGAACACACAGACTTACCGGCTGGCGAGGATCCTGGCGAATCAACAGACCAGGTGGCAGATAACCCGGTGCCCCACGAGGCTCCCGACCAGCCGGCAGAACCTCCAGCGGACCTGCTTGGTGAACAACCGGCAGAACAACCAGCGGAGCCAAATATTGCCCCCGCCGCGGAGGTAGAGGACACGCAACACCCCGCTGCGCTGAACAGCGCCGAGGATAAAGCGGCCCTCGCGTCTTTCCTCTACACCGCGGATCAATTGAAGACGCTTGGTGGGGTAAAGCACGCGCAAATTGTTTCGCTCAGTGATGACCAGCGCGCGGCCCAGATCATGGTGACCCCGGAAACCTCGCCGACGGAAGCCGCAACCATTGACGTCGCGCACGGTCTGCGCTTTGCCACCCAGGAAATCGAAGGCACCACTGGCACCGAGATTGGACTGACGGGCCTGACCGCCGTGCAGTTGGATATTACCGAACGCCTGCGCGATGCGATGACACCGTATTTAAGCATTGTTGTGGGGCTGGCGATCGTGCTGCTGCTCGTTGTCTTCCGCTCCCTCTTGGTGCCGCTGGTGGCGGGGCTGGGCTTCCTGCTTTCGGTGGGTGGTGCCTTCGGCCTGACGGTGCTGGTATGGCAAGACGGCCTGTGGGGCCTGGTCCCGGGACCTGGCCCGCTGCTGTCCTTCATGCCAATCTTCCTCATCGGCGTGACCTTTGGCTTGGCCATGGATTATCAGGTATTCCTGGTCACCCGCATGCGCGAGCATATCGCGCGGCATCCGAACGGCACCTCAGGTCCCTATAGTGCCGTCGATGAGGCCACCATTACGGGCTTTACCCAGGGTGCGCGCGTGGTGACTGCCGCGGCGATCATCATGATTTCGGTCTTCGTGGCGTTTATCAACCAGCCACTGCCGTTTATTCAGATCTTCGGCTTTGCTTTGGCGGCAGGCGTGCTTTTTGATGCCTTCTTTGTCCGTATGACCCTCGTCCCCGCCTCCATGTTCCTTATGGGCCGTGCGACGTGGTGGATGCCCAAGTGGCTGGATAAGATTCTGCCCACCGTAGATATTGAAGGCACCGCGCTTGAGGAAGAATGGGAAGCACAGCATGCGGCCATGGAAGAAGAGGAAGATAAGGAATGAAGGACTTAAGGTTCGACATCGATAAGCGCCTGCCCGAAGGCCCCGGAAAGCATGGCCGCAGTGGCGTCATTCATACCCCTCACGGCGATATTGCCACCCCGGCGTTTATCCCGGTAGCGACCAAAGCCACGGTAAAGACGCTGACGCCGGAACAGATCCGGGCCACCGGGGCGCAGGCGATCTTGTCTAACGCCTACCACCTCTACTTGCAGCCGGGCCACGACGTTGTGGACGAGGCCGGTGGCGTGGCGAAGTTCGAGAACTGGCACGGGCCGACGTACACCGATTCCGGTGGATTCCAGGTGATGTCTCTGGGGGTGGGCTTTAAAAAGGTCATCGCCATGGACCTTGTGGATCTTACTGAAAAGGATATCCGCGCCGCGAAAAGGGAGCGGATGGCCAAAGTGGATGATGAGGGCGTGGATTTTCGCTCGATTATTGATGGCTCCAAGCATAGGTTTACCCCCGAAAAGTCCATGCAGATTCAGCACGGGCTGGGCGCGGACATCATGTTCGCCTTCGACGAGCTGACGACGCTCATAGATTCACGCACCTACCAGGAAGAATCCGTGGCCCGCACCCACCGGTGGGCGCAACGGTGCTTGGAAGAACATGACCGACTTACTCGCGAGCGCCACCACCGCCCGAAGCAATCGCTGTGGGGCGTGGTGCAGGGCGCGCAATATGAGGACCTGCGGCGCCAAGCCACCCGTGGGCTGTTGGACTTGGACCGCGCCGCGCGGGAAAAGGGCCAGCGCGGTTTTGGCGGCTTTGGCATCGGCGGCGCGTTGGAAAAGCAGAACCTCGGCACCATCGTGGGCTGGGTCTGCGATGAGCTACCGGATGATAAACCGCGCCACCTGCTCGGCATCTCCGAGCCCGATGACATTTTTACCGCAGTGGAAGCCGGCGCAGATACTTTCGATTGCGTCGCACCGACCCGCCTGGCCCGCCGCGGTGGCGTCTACACGCTCGATGGCCGGCTCAACCTCACCAACGCCCGGTTCAAGCGCGACTTTGCGGGTATCGACGAGGAGTGGGGCGGCTACGTCACGGAGAACTACTCGCGAGCCTACCTGCACCACCTGCTTAAGGCGAAGGAATTTTTGGCCGGCACGCTATGCACCATTCACAACGTGGAATTCATGGTGCGGTTAGTAGATAATATCCGCGCCGCCATCAACGGCGACTACTACGAGGACTACCGCGATGAGTTCCTGGGCCGGTATTACGCGGCATCGAAGGCGCGGTAATCCTCCCGCTTTTTGACCAGCGTGATAACCGTGGAGGTAATGGGCAAGAGGATGACCTCAATCAGCGTCTTCCACACAAATCCCACGACCACGTAGTTAATGAAACCGCTCGTGGTGTCGATACCGATGACGGGCGCGGCGATGGCGCAAAACAGCAAGGTATCGCCAAACTCGCCCACCACGGTGGAGGCGATCAGCCGGGAGAAAAGACCCTTTTCACCGGTCCGCTTCTTCATCGCGGTCAGCGTCCACGCGTTGAGCAGCTGGCCCACGAGGTAGCCGGCCAGGGAGGCCAAAACAATGCGCGGAACCAACCCCAGTGTGGCGGCGAAGGCTTCTTGGCCGTCGTAGAAATCTGCTGCAGGCAGCCAAATAGCGATATAGAAACACACGACGGCGAGCAGGGCCATCGCAAAACCGATGTAGATGGCGCGCCGAGTGGACTTGAAACCGTAGCATTCTGATAAAACGTCGCCGACGATGTAGGCCAGCGGGAAGAGGAAGAAGGCGCCATCGGTAACGAGCGGCCCCAGCTGCACGCCCTTGGTGGCGTTGATATTAGAAATTAAAAACGTCACGACGAAGATCGTGACGAGCCAGGGATAGAGAGTGGAATGAACGGGGATAAAACGCACTTGAGAGGAGGGGGATTTTTCCATGCCCACTATTGTGCCAAACCGTATGCTGGGCTTATGAATTCCGCGACCACCGGGGCGGGCCGTTACGCCCCGAGCCCTTCCGGCGACTTGCATTTTGGCAACCTGCGCACAGCGCTTCTCGCGTGGCTCTACGCGCGGGCCACGGGGCGCAGGTTCGTGGTGAGGGTGGAGGACATCGATAAGCAGCGCTCCTCCCGCGCGGCGGCCGAGCGCCAACTTGCGGATCTCGCGGCTCTGGGCTTGGAATGGGACGGCGAGGTCATCTACCAGCAGGATCGCGATGCCGCCTATGCCGCGGCGCTGGAACAGCTGCCGGTCTACGAATGCTATTGCACGCGCAAGGATATCCACGAAGCCTCCCGCGCCCCACACGCTCTGCCCGGCCAGTACCCGGGCACCTGCCGCGCGCTTTCCGATGCCCAACGTGCCACCAAACGCGCCCAGCTTGCCGCTGATAACCGGCAGCCGGCGCTGCGCCTGCGCGCCGATGTCTCCACCTTCACCATCCACGATGTCCTGCACGGCGACTACACCGGCGATGTCGATGATTTCATCCTGCGCCGCGGCGGGCAGGACGGAGGGTGGGCCTATAATTTCACGGTGGTGGTTGATGATGCCTACCAGGGCATCGACCAGGTGGTGCGCGGCGACGATCTCTTATCTTCCACCCCGCGCCAGGCCTATCTGGCCTCGCTACTGGGGATTGCCCCACCGACCTATGTGCACGTGCCGCTGGTCCTTAATTCCGCCGGTAAGCGGCTGGCTAAGCGGGATGGCGCGGTGACGATGCGGGAAATGGGAAAGCCGGGGGACATCGTCAAGCAGCTGGCTTTGTCTTTGGGCTACGCGGCGGAGAGCGCCGCCGAGCTCCTCACGCAATTCCGGCCGGAAGAATTGACCCGCGAGCCGTATATTTGGCGCGCTTAACTCGCGCCCCCATCCAGCGTCGCTGACGCGATGGACTACCTCTATGATTTCCTCGCAGGTTGTGTGCATCCTGGGTAAAGGATGCCGGGCTGAATGGGCGGTGCACGAAGAAAACTAACACCACGTGAACCAGGATGAATGCGGACATCAAGACCAGGCCAATAAAGCGCAGCGACCGCACGCCCTGGTGCACGTCCAGTATCTTGACGAACCATGGAAAGCGCACGCGGATGGCTGGCGGCATAGCTAGCCTGGTTGCTTTCATGAAGGGTGAGACGCTGAAAATGATAACGGAATAAGCGAGCTGCTGGAGGGGCATCGCCCGGCGTGAAGTGTTCTACGCCGGGCGCGCTGAGGCTGATATAGACCTTGAAGGTATCGCAAGCCTTCGGGAAGATGTCCCAGGACGTGGGTATGAGGTGCTCCCACCGGCCCGCCGCAAAGAGCGGCACGATATACACCAAGCCATTGAGGGCCCACAACATGACCGATAGGCCGTGCCAGTGGGGGCTCAGTCCAACGTTGTCGCGGTCCGGTAGGGAAACGGAGCGGTGACCACGAGAGCTCATCCATCAACGACGTACATACGCCCTCTTCTTGTGGCAGTTTGCGCTTAGTGAAGCAGAGCCACTCCGTGCCTGGTGCGCAGTCATTGCACCACCACATGCGCGGCATGGAAGAAAGAATGCCGATGAATACAGAGTTAATGAGGTGCAGTGCGCGCGACCACAAAAGGAAATCGGGGTTTTCGCCGAGGGCCAAGACATGGGGAGAGCACCAGTGAGGTACTTTAAGGGAAAGGTTTTGAGTGTAGAAATGCGAAAATCCCGACTCTTTTAGAGCCGGGATTTCCAGTGGCGGAGGATGTGGGATTTGAACCCACGAGGGGCGTGAACCCCGCACGCGTTCCAGGCGTGTGACATAGGCCGCTAGTCGAATCCTCCAAGAGGAAACATTAGCAGCCGTGGCAATTAGAATGCCAATCGCCTGGTCAGATTCATTTTCGGGGCGCATATTAGTTGTGGCGGGCTAGGGTGGCGCACTCGCCGCACTGCTGCGGCCTGCCGATGCCGCTCGCCTCCTCCCGCAGCCTTCTGTCCCACTCCGGCAGACGTCTGGAAGCGAAGTATTTGGCTAATGTGGACTGCGGGCGTTAGAGTGGTAGCAGGATTCCGCGTGGCGTCCATCCTCTGAACTCCCCCAGGGCAGGAATGCAGCAAGGGTCAGGAGGCTCTGACGGGTGCGCGGGGTCCCTTTTTTATGCAGGGTGCGTTAGTATTGGTGGCTAAACGTCGCACCACAATACGGAAGGTAGACATACTAATGTCGCTTCTCACTCTGGAATCGCCCGCCCTGGCAGACCTTGCTGCGCAAGTTCGTGAAGAATATGCGGACCTAAAAGCAAAGGGCTTGCAGCTGGATCTGACCCGGGGCAAGCCATCGCAGGCACAGCTTGACCTCTCCAATGCGCTATTGGCGCTACCGGGAGAGGGACACTACACCGATGCTGGCGGTGCTGACCTGCGCAACTACGGCAACCTAAAGGGCGTGAAGAAGCTGCGCGAGTTGTGGGGCGAGCTTATCAATATTGACCCAGAGCTCCTGCTGGCAGGCGATAGCTCCTCGCTTAACATCATGTTCGACCTGATTTCTTGGTCCCATACCTTCGGCAACAATGATTCGCCACGTCCGTGGAATGAGGAAGAAAACGTCAAGTGGATCTGCCCCGTCCCCGGCTATGACCGCCACTTCGCCATCACGGAGCTCTTCGGCTTCGAATTGGTGACGGTGCCGTTGGAAGATGACGGACCAGACGTCGAGGCTATCGCGGAGCTCGTTAAAGACCCGCAGGTCAAAGGTATGTGGCTCATCCCCATGTTCTCCAACCCCTCCGGCGCGATCATTTCGGAGGAAAAGACCCGCCGCCTGGCAGAAATGAACACCGCGGCGCCCGATTTTCGCATTGTGTGGGATAACGCCTATGCCGTGCACACGCTAACGGAGGACTTTCCGGAAATCTTGCCGGTGCTAGACATCGCCAAGCAGAGCGGACACCCCAACCGCTTCTGGGCCATGTCCTCGAGCTCCAAGGTCACCTTCGCGGGCTCCGGCGTGAGCTTTTTTGGCTCTTCTGCCGAGAATCTCGACTGGTACCTGGCGCATGCGGGTATCCGCGGCATTGGTCCGAATAAGATTAATCAGTTCGCCCACGCTGAGTTCTTTGGTTCCGCGGACGGTGTGCGCGAGCTGATGCGCCGCCACGCCGAACTGTTGGCACCTAAGTTTGCTGCCGCGCGCCGCATCCTCGATCAACGCCTGAGCGAATACGGCGTCGCGGAATGGACCAACCCGGAGGGCGGCTACTTCATCTCCATGGACGTCGTTGACGGCACTGCCACTCGCGTGTGGGAGCTAGCCAAGGAGGCCGGCATCGTGCTTACCAAGGCTGGCGCGGCTTACCCGCACGGTCGTGATGAGAATGACCGCAATATCCGCCTTGCGGTCACGCTGCCACCGCAGGAGGAGATCGAGGAGGCCATCGACGGCGTTGCCACCTGCGTGCTGCTGGCAGCCATCGAAAAAGCGGAGGGCTAAAATCAACGCCGACGAATCCGCCGTGTGGCTCAGCGGCGTTATCCCGGCTCCTTTGGAGTTTCGCTACGTCGACGGGCGCAGGCTGGGTTTCGCCACGCTTGGCGATGCCCTATCCCTTGCCCTTACCACCACCTTCAACGGCGTCGACACCGGGCTGCGTAGTGATGCCGCTGGCCTGGATGTACGCTGCGAACTGGTTACGGTAGCGCGCGTGGGCCATCCTGAAGTCGCCGCTGCCGTGGGAGCTGCGGCCGCGAAGCTGGAAAAGGCTGGCGGCTTCTTGCCTGCGCAACCCGGTATCTTGCTGCCATCGCTCCTCGATCTCCCCGGCAAGCCGACTGTGCACCACGGGCTGCTCATCGCCCCGTACCTGTGGGGAGGGCAGACGCCGCAATACCGCGAGGACAACCGTCTGACGCTCGTACTGCAGCTGGTCATGTTGACGGATGCGGAATATGCGTTTGGGGTGGAAGAGGGAGTAGGCAAGCTGCAGGACGTCGTGGCCGAGCAGGATATTGACCTGCTGGACTGGTCGCGCGAGGGTTAGCCGGTAAACTGGCTAACCGTGGCTTTATACCGGAAATACCGTCCAGCAACGTTTGCCGAGGTCGTGGGGCAAGAGCAGGTCACCACGCCGCTAGCTGCCGCCCTCGACGCGGGGCGCATTAACCACGCTTACCTCTTTTCCGGCCCGCGCGGCTGCGGTAAGACGTCTTCGGCGCGGATTATGGCGCGGTCGCTCAACTGCGAGCACGGACCCACGTCGACGCCATGCGGCACGTGCGATTCGTGTGTGTCACTCGCGCCGGGTGGCCCGGGTAATCTAGACGTGACGGAGCTCGACGCCGCCTCTCACAATGGCGTGGAGGACATGCGCGAGCTGCGCGACCGCGCTTACTACGCGCCAGCGGAATCGCGCTATCGCATTTTCATCATCGACGAGGCACACATGATTTCCCCCTCCGGCGCCAATGCGCTGCTCAAGGTGGTGGAAGAGCCGCCGGAGCACGTCATTTTTATCTTTGCGACGACGGAGCCGGAAAAGATCATCGGCACCATTCGCTCCCGTACGCACCACTATCCTTTCCGCCTGCTTACTCCGCCTGCGATGAAGGGTTTGCTGCACAAGACCGTGGCTGCCGAGGGGGTGCAGGTTGAAGAGGCCGTCTATCCCATGGTCATCGAGGCTGGCGGCGGTTCTCCGCGTGATACCCTGTCGCTGCTGGACCAGCTATTGGCCGGCGCGGGTCCCGATGGCCTGACCTATAATCTCGCGCGCCCTCTGCTCGGGGTTACGGACGTCACACTTCTCGATGACACCATCGCCACCCTTGCCGCAAACGACAAAGCCGGCCTTTTCGCACAAATCGATAACGTCATCGAGGCCGGCCACGACCCCCGGCGGTTCGCGGTGGATCTACTCGACCGTTTGCGGGATCTCATGATCCTGCAGGCCGTGCCGGGAGCCATCGATGCCGGCCTGGTTTCCGCGCCCACTGACCGCGCCGAGGTGCTTACCGCCCAAGCACAGAGGTTTTCCGGCCCGCAGTTGACTTATCTTGCCTCCACCGTCAATGACCGCATCAGCAATCTGACCGGGGCTACCTCACCGCGCCTGTTGCTTGAGATCATGTGCGCGCACCTGCTCATTGGTACCGCTCCCGGTGCGGCACCGGGTGCAGCCCTCGGCACTTTATCCGCAGCCCAGCCAGGACAATTGCCGCAGCCTGCCCAACCCAGCGGTGCTCCGCAATCCGTACCGGCGAGCCAGCCCAACCATGCTGGCCAAGTGGCGCAGTCGGCGCAATCAGCTCAGTCGTCACAGACAGCGCAGGTAGGCCAAGCAGGACAACCAGGCCAGTCGGTGTCCTCTGCGGGAAATACCCCGGCTTTTTCGGGAGCTCAAGACCCGCAGTCGGCAGCGGCCGCCATCATTGCGCGACGCCGTGCAAAGTCCCAGGCTCAGTACAACCCGGCGGTGTCGGTCGCCGACGCACAGTCGGCACCGGACACACCGACTGAGCAGGTTACGAAGCCGAGCGCGGTGCGCACGCAGTCGGAGCAGCAGGAACAAGCTGGGTGGGCTGGGCAGCAGTCCGTGCAATCGCAATCTGGCGAGCCATCTACGCAGGCCGCGTCGGCTACCGGGCGAGGCGGCGAAGTAGAAACCGACGATGGCGCGGATTCATGGGGACAGGAGAGACAAGTCCCACAGAATGCGCCAACCCGCGGCAACGGACAGGTGGAACCGCTGGAGAAACCGGTGCCGGCGACGCCGCAACAGCAGGAAGGGCCGGATCAATCCCCGGCAGAACAAACGCCACAACAACAGGCACACCGGGAAGCGGGGGGATCAGCAAGCGGCAATGATGCTGACTTCGTGGATATAGTGAAAAGGAAATGGGTGGAGCTAAGGGGGAGTGTCGGCAAGCGTAATAAGGTCGCAGAAATCATGCTTGCCGAAGCCCGCGTGCTTGGGTTCCGCGATAATACACTGACGCTGGGGCATACCACCGGTGCGCTGGCCGAGCGCATCAATGCTTCGGCAAATAATTCCGTCATCGTGGACGTGCTTCGTGAGGAATTCCAACGGGATATTGATGTCAATTGCGTGGTGGGCACGGATCCCCAGACCGCCGGGTTCGATGCGCCACGGGCTCCGCAAAGTAAACCGGAATGGAATCCCAACGCGCCCGCACGCGAGCCGAGCGACGATAAGGAGGCGGAGAGTAAGCCCGGCTGGCGATCCCGCATCGTCAAGGCAACCGAGGCGGCGAAGCAACGTGATGAAGAATTTACGCGCACGCCGCAATTTAGCAATGGGGTGCCGCTGCCGCCCGAGCCTGAACCGGAAGATAGCCCCGCTAACGAGCCGCCGCCAGAAGAACCGCCGGCCTATACCCGCGATGACGAAGAACGCGACATGGTCGAAGCCGCACAGTCCGCAGGCGAAATGGACCACCGCAGCGCCACTGAGATAGCGATAGAGCTCGTAGAAAAGGAACTAGGCGCACGCCGTGTATAGGATTGTGGCACTGTAGACTCGGGCGGTAGCAAATCTACAGCGGATTTATCGAGAGAGGATGAAAGATATGGCTGAACAAGATTCCACCCCACAACCCAATGACATGAATGACCTCATTGCGCAGGCCGCGCGGGTGCAGGCGGAGCTGCAAAAGGCGCAGGAAGAAATCCTGGCTGCCAAGGTTGAGGGCAGCGCGGGCAATGGCCTGGTTAAGGTGACCATGACCGGTGGCGCCGAGCTGGTAGACCTGCAGATTGATAAGTCTGTGGTTGACCCTGAGGACATTGATACGCTGCAGGACTTGGTGATGGGCGCGTTTAAGGATGCCCATGCCGCTGCAGGCAAGTTGGCACAAGAAAAGATTGGTCCCTTGTCCCAGGGTATGGGCGGCCAGGGTGGACCGTCGATGGATGACGTGTTCGGCGGCAATTTCTAACTGCGCGATATTCTAAAAAGGCCGTTGCCTCGATGATGGGGCCGCGGCCTTGACGTAATTTTGGGAGTTGTGGTGTTTGAAGGACCTTTACAGGACCTTATTGACGAGTTTTCGCGCCTGCCGGGCATCGGCCCTAAGTCGGCGCAGCGTATAGCGTTCCATGTGTTGCACATGGAACCGGAGGATATTGAGCGCCTGCAAAATGCCTTAGGCGGGGTGCGCGACGGCGTTACTTTTTGCCGCATTTGTTGCAATATTTCCCGCGAGGATGTGTGTCGGATTTGCATTAATTCGCAGCGCGACGCCTCGACTATCTGCGTTGTGGAGGAGCCGAAGGACATCCAGGTTATTGAACGTACGGGTGAGTACGAGGGTCGCTACCACGTCCTTGGTGGTGCATTAGACCCACTGGCCAATGTTGGGCCGAGGGATTTGAATATTTCCACGCTCCTTCAGCGGCTGGGTGGGGTGCTGCCGGATAGAGAGTTGGCGGATTCCACGTCACAATCCCCGGTTTATGACGACACCCCCACCATCCGCGAAGTCATCCTCGCAACCGATCCAAATACGGAGGGTGAGGCCACCGCGGCATACCTGGTGCGGTTATTGCGGGACTTTCCCGATTTGAAGATCACCAGATTGGCCTCCGGCATGCCGCTCGGAGGCGATTTGGAATTCGTGGACGAGCTCACTTTGTCTCGTGCGCTCTCGGGGCGCTTGACCGTTTAGGAGTCTGCGGCACCGATCGCGGTGTCGTTCGGGATTGGCCCGAGCAATGTGGTTTCTTGGTTTTTAAGGCACGGCGGCGGTCGGCCCGCGTGGCGCGCGACCGGTAAAGACTGGGAGAGGTGCATCCGACTCCGGCTGCGGCGCCGAATGCGGTGGTCCGCCTGAATTCAGCGGGTCAGCTGGCTGGGCTGGCTGGTCCGCGTGGCGGGGATTCGGCGGCAGCCAGGCGACGCGCCCGTTGATGCGCGCCATTCGCCCGCGCCCCGGAAGACCATTGATGGCATTGTGGTAGGGGCACAAAAGACACATATTTGCCGGGTGGGTGTGGCCACCGCGTACGTATTCGAAGATGTGG
The DNA here is from genome assembly GCF_003688935.1 of Corynebacterium macginleyi. Classification (GTDB taxonomy): domain Bacteria; phylum Actinomycetota; class Actinomycetes; order Mycobacteriales; family Mycobacteriaceae; genus Corynebacterium; species Corynebacterium macginleyi. The sequence goes on from NZ_REGE01000004.1 coordinate 76,091, forward strand.
TGGGCTTGGCATTCGTCGGCGGGGCGCCGGCAAGCTGGCCAGGCGCACCGTGCGCCTTCGGCCTCGAGCATGCGGCGCTGTTTGGCGGAGGCGTGCCGGGCGCGGTAGAGGTTAACGGGGCCTTCCGCGGGGTGGATGAGGGTGAAAAACCCGGCGCTGGCGAGTGTGCGGCGGATGAGGTCCGCGCCGGTGATGGTGGCACCATTGGTCATGGCGAGGCGGACCTCCGAGCCCTCGCCGCGCAAAATCTTCAGATAATCCGGCAGCTCGATGATGACATTGGTAGACACCCTGGCCGGTGCGACGGCGCGGGAACCGGTGAGCCAGGCTAGGGGATCGTCCTTCGCGGTGGCCCAAATATCGGCCATTTGGGCAGCAGGGCCGGTAAAACTCAGCGTGGTTTTCTCGCCGTGCAGGATGCGGCGCCCGCCGTCTTCACGTTCGGGCGGCGGGGCGATATCGCGCAGCAAGCGCGTGGCGACGCGGGAAATATCGGCGGTGTTTCCGGCGGTGGAGCAGAGGGTTTCGCGGAAGCGCCAGCGCTCGGTGGGATTTTTTACCCGCTGGGAACGACGCGCGATGAGCGCGAGCGTGGTTAGGCTGTGCTGGTTGCGGCGTGCGGCGGCTAGGGCGCGGCGTTGATAGCGCGCGTGGCTGGTGGGCGCGAGGAAAGCCTCGGCGGTGCGGCGTAGCTCGCGCGCTTGATCCGCAGGAAGGGGCAGGTCAGCGGCGGCGTAGGCCTCTTCGATCAGGTCTACGCCGCGCGTGGCGATATCCCCCAGCTGTTCCAATAACGTCATGTCCCGCAGCCTAGGGGCGGATTTTGACTGTCACAAAGCGACCGCGCCCGGCCTGTGGATAACTTCGCTCAATACGGCCCTTTTGGCTTAATTTGGACGGTAAAGCCCACAAATTGGGGAAGTTATCCACAGGTTCTAGCGCTGGGAACGCGGCGGCTCGGAGGCATTGAACCGCTCGGTGCGCAGGCGGTCTATCGCGGGTATGTCCAGCGGATCAAGATCCGCGAGTGAGATGCCCATGGCCTGGGCGAGGAGCAGATCCGCGAGCTGCGGGTTGCGGGCTAGGGCCGGGCCATGCATGTAGGTGGCGATGACGCTGCCCTGCACGGCGCCTTCGTAGGTGCGCTGGGCGGAACCATCGGCAAGGTCCGCTGTGGCGGCCTGGTCGGCGTTGCCGTTGCCGCGGGTCAGCGTGCCCAGCGGGCGGGCAGACGGGCCAAGGATGGTCGCGCCCAAGTGGTTTTCGAAGCCGGTGAGCGGCTCGGTGAGATCTGCGGTCACGCCGGCGCCGGTCGGGGTGGAAGCAACCTCGCCGATGGCGCGGTCTTGCATGCCGGCGGTGGTGGCATCGATAAGTCCGACGCCGTCGATAACCCGGCCGGAGGCGCGGAAGGACTCGCCGAGGACCTGCAGGCCGGCGCAAATGGCTAAGATGGGGCGTCCGGAATTGGCGGCGCGGGTCAGCCCGCCATCAGCAATGAGGTGGTTTGCTGCAAGAATTTGCGCGGTGTCTTCGCCGCCGCCGATGGTATAAATATCCAGCGTTTCGGGCACCGGTTCGCCAAGCCGAATGGGGTGAATCTCGGCGTCGAGGCCGCGCATACGGGCGCGCTGGCGCAGTACGAGGGCGTTGCCGTCATCGCCGTAGGTACCGAGGACATCGGGAAGCACTAGGCCGATATTAAGCATTCTTAGCCTCCTTGGACAGGGCCTTTTTCAGATCGCGGAAGGCGGTGTAATTGGCAAGGACCTCGATGCGGCCCTGCGGGCACGCGGCGAGCGCATCCATGGGGTCCGGGATAAGCTCGTGGGTGATATCCGCGTAGACGAGGCGGACGGCAAGGTCTGTGCCGCGCTCGCCGGCGGCCTTGACGCTCAGCCCGTTAAAGCCCTCGAATTTCACGTCCCAGAGCCAGGACATGTCGATGCCATCGGCAACCTGCCCGTTGGTGGCGATGACCAGCCCGGCGGCGCTGCGGTCCACCATGGATAAGGCCTCTTGCCAGCCGGCGGGGTTCTTGGCCAGCAACAGGCGAACCTCGCGGCCCTTCCACTGGATGGTGGAATACCGGCCGGCGACATCGTCGATGCTTTCCGCTGCGGTAATAGCACGGTCGAGGCCCACGCCGAAGCCCTCGACGGCCGCCGCGATGGCCTGCGCTGCGTTCCCGCGATTGGCGCGGCCCGGCAGCGCCAGGTTCAGCGGGCGCTTTGCGGTGGGCGTAATGATGGCATGCTTGTCGATGCACCATGTTGGCTGCGGGCGGCGGAACTCGCGGCCATCGGCAAGCGGCTTTACGGCGTACCAGTCATCTTTGGTGCGCACGACGTGGCCGCCGGTGCGCGGGCAGGTGACGGAATCGCCGAGCCAGCCGGCACCGGCAGAGACCCAAATGACGTTCTTGGCGTCATAGGCCACTGACGTCATGAGCACGTCATCGCAATTGGCGATGACTAACATGTCGGGGTGGGATTCCACGGCGCCGCGGAGGGCGCGCTCGATTTTGTTGATCTCGCCAACGCGATCGAGCTGATCGCGGGTGAGGTTGAGCAGCACAAGCGCCTGCGGGTTGAGGTTATCGGCTACGTGGGGCACGTGCAGCTCGTCAACCTCGAGGACGAGGTGTGAGGCGTCCCTGCCTGCCATGAGCGCGGAGATAATGCCGGCGTCCATATTATCGCCGCCGTCGTTGGTGGCCACGGTGTACTCGGTGCGGACCGCGGCGGCGAGCATGCGCGTGGTGGTGGACTTGCCATTGGTGCCGGTGACGAGCACGGCAGGGCGCCCGCCGCCTAGGTTGGTCATGATGGAGGGATCAATGGCATTGGCGATAAGGCCGCCGATCATTCCGCCGGCGCCCCGGCCGGTGGCGCGGGAAGCGGTGGTGGCCAGCTTCGCGGCGGAGGTCGCGGCGGTGGTGCGTAATTTTTTAAAGGCACCCGGGACTGAAAAACTCATGCCCTCTAGGGTAGCCGGGGAAGTGGCCTAGGCGTTGTTCTTGGGTGTCGAGCCGCCAGAATTTCGCCGACCTCGCCCGCGCCCGCCACGCCTGCGCCGCCGTTTCCGGTTATGTCCTCCGCCCTTCTGCGGGGATTGGCGGCGCGCCGGGGGCTGGGAAGTGGCGGGGCCTTCGATGCGGGTGAGGGCATCGAGAAACGCGGCATCCGACATCAGCGGAATGCCTTTGCGCTGGGCGTGCATGGCCTTGCCTACGAGGTCCGTGGTGACGTTGCACACGACAAGCGATGCCTCGCGGGTGAGCTTCTCCGAGTAATTCAGCTCTTCGCGCATGAGGGCGGAGATAATCGTATCCGGGTCCTCCAGGATTTCGGGTGCCACGACGATTACCATGCCGCGGCGTAGTTCCTTGCCGGGTTCGTATATGCCGGGGTTGTGGTGCTGTACGGGGGCCTCGGCGGCATCGACGCGCACGTGCGAGCGTTGGAGACCAAAGCGATCGGCGCGAAGATCATCCGGGGCATAGCTGCGCACGGGACCGTGCTGTTGGTGCTGGTAGAGCTGGATGAGCAGCTCTGTCTCCTCGCGCGAGGTCTCTTGTTCCGGGCGGCGGGCACGCTCTATCGTTGCCGTGGGAACGGCGTCCAGGCCATTGTTCTGGGCGACGCCTCGCAGGCGCACATCATTCGAACGCACGCCTTGCGCATACGAGGTAGCCAAGGTATCGACGATGCGCACGGGAGTGGGCATGTGGCCTACTTTTTGGTGGCGTCGCTTGCCTTTATTGCGCCCCCGGTGGCGCGCGCGGTTATGACGGGCGGCGGCTATCATGGCGCGGCGTGCCTCAGCGACGATAAAGCCCCAGGTATAGGGGATATCGTGGACGATGAGGGTGCGGCCATCGATAAGCTTATCCAGCGATTTGAGAATCTTGTTAAAGGCCGGTGCCTGCTCGATATCCGCGACGGTCAGCCCGTGCAGGTGGCGCGGTCCGGCGTCGATATCTGGCTTGATCACAGCGTGAAAGCGCTGGCCATAGTTGCCGGCGTTATCAAAAGCCACCGCATCGATGGTGACGATGCGGCCGGTCGAGGGATGGATGCCGGTGGTCTGCAGTGTGAGGGCCACGTAGGGATGCTCAGCGGCGGTCTCGGTCTTTTCTGACTGCTTTTGCGGGCAGCTGTCTGCGGCGGATGTGGCAGGCGGAGCAGCCGGGTTGGCGGGATTTTTTGGCGCCGTGGGCCTACCGGATGGGCGGACGGCACGGCGCGGACGGCGCTGGCCCGGCTTGTGCTGCCGTGTGGCCGACGGTTGCGGGGCGTTTTGTGCCGCGGATTCGGCTGCGGAGTGAGGAGACGCCGGGGCGTGGGTCCTAGCCGCATGCTGAGACGCCATAGTCGCCGGCGAGGGAGCCTGCGGCGACCGTGGGGAGGGGCCAGGTGTGTTAATCATCAGCCTTAGTCTAGTATCCCAGAATTCCTATGGCTGGACAGGGCACGCCGGGCCTTGTCGGTGCCTATTTCGATGCGGCCCTGCCCATTTCGGCAGAACTTACACCGCGATGATGAAGACGAGGAATAGAGTCACCAGCGCCACGAGCGTTATGGCGGCGACCCACCACCCGGTATGGCGCGCGGGCTTTGGGGCAGTCGTTACGGCGCGGAAGCTGCTGGTTTCGAAGGTCTCGGTCGCTGCTTGGGTGGTGGGGGTGGCGACGGCCACGGAGTCCTCGTTAGAGGCTGGCAGCGGGTCACCGGCATACACGCTTAGCACACGATTGTTGCTGCGCGGGGCGTGATAGGCGTGGGCGAGGATAGGCACATCCGTGCAGGCGGGCAACGAGGGACCCGGCGACAGGGTGGTGAGGAATGTGGGGCCGAAGAAGACATCGACGGCAGTGGCGGAAGGCACCAGGTTGACTAGCACGTGCATCCGGGCTTGGGCGGGGATATCGAGATCCGCGGGCAGATCGGTGATATCGATGGGTGGGGCGTAGCCCAGCATCGTATAGGGCCCGCCGGGCGGATTATTCGCCGGCAGGCAGAGACCAGGACGGGGAAGCAGGAGGGTGACGTGGCCATCGGCATGCGGCTGTGCCGTGGCGGCTGGGGTCAGCCCGGCGCGGAAAAGCAGGTCGATCTCGGGGTATTCGGCGCGATCCGCGGCGCTGATGGTGCCGATCGTGTCAGGGGCTTCCACGCTTAAACCGCCCTCCTGGCCGGGAGCCAGGGTGACGGTAAACCCCTCCGTACCCTTCACCGATGCGCCGTGAATGGGTAATGCTTGCACCGCGCCGAGGCCGCGATGTGGAATGAGATAGGTAGAAGAATTCATAGTCGATCTTCTACCATGCCCGCCTACGCCAGTATTAGGCCAACGCGCGGTTTACTGCAGAGGTAATTGCGTTGATAGAGGCGCGGGTCGTGGACCCGGCGATGCCGGCGCCCCAGACCTTGTTGTGGTTAACATCGGCGGCAATGTAGCAGGCGGCCTCGGCGTCATCGCCCGCCGAGCGTGATTGCTGGGAATAGTCGATGACTTCGAAGTCGATGCCCAAGGATTCCAACGCATTAGCGTAGGCGGCAATAGGGCCGTTGCCGGTGCCGGTGACCTTTGATTGCTTGCCGTTGTAGGCCACGGTCGCGGTGACGGTGGCATCGGCATCATCGGCGGAAATATTGTCGATCTCGAAGGATTCCAGGTGCAATGGTGTGGTGCGGTCCAGGAATTCGGTGGTGAAGATGTCCCACATCTTCTGGGAATTGACTTCGCCGCCTTTGGTATCGGTAATTTCCTGCACCACGGCGGAAAAATCCGCCTGCATGGCGCGCGGCATATTGATGCCATGGTCGGTTTTCATAATATAGGCGACACCGCCCTTGCCGGACTGCGAATTGACGCGAATAACGGCCTGGTAATCGCGGCCCACGTCCTTCGGATCGATGGGCAGGTAGGGCACCTCCCACATGGCATCGCGCAGTTCTTCCCAGCTGACGTCGGTAGAATTGGCCTCCGGGTGCACCGTTGCAGCCAGCGCGTCCAGGCCCTTATTGATGGCATCCTGGTGCGAGCCTGAGAAGGCGGTAAAGACCAGTTCGCCGCCGTAGGGGTGGCGCTCTGGAACGCGCAGTTGGTTGCAGTACTCCACGGTTTCACGGATTTTGGGCAGATCGCTAAAGTCGATCTGGGGGTCAATGCCCTGGGTGAGCATGTTCAGGCCCAAGGTCACCAGGTCCACGTTGCCGGTGCGCTCGCCGTTGCCAAACAAGCAGCCTTCGATGCGGTCGGCGCCGGCCATATAGCCCAGTTCGGCGGCGGCGATGCCCTCGCCCCGGTCATTGTGCGGGTGCAGCGAAATCAAGATGGAATCGCGCCGGGCCAGGTTGCGGTCCATCCACTCGATGGAATCTGCGTAGACATTCGGCGAAATCATCTCCACCGTGGACGGCAGGTTGATGATCATCGGGTTTTCGGGACTGGGATCCATAATGGCGACCACGTCATCGCAGACCTCGCGGGCGAAATCCAGTTCAGTGCCGGTGAAGGACTCGGGGGAGTATTCCCAGCGCCAGTTGGTATCGGGGTAGTCGGCGGCGATGAATTTGATGAGCTCGGCGGCATCGGTCGCCAGCTTTTTGATAGCCGGCTTGTCCTTGCGGAAGACCACGCGGCGTTGCAGCTTCGAGGTGGAGTTATAAAAGTGCACGATGACGTTCTTGGCACCGGCACAGGCCTCGAAGGTGCGGCGGATCAGGTGCTCGCGGGCTTGGACGAGGACCTGGATGGTTACGTCCGCGGGAATCTTATCGCCCTCGATGATTTCGCGGACGAAGGTGAAGTCGGTTTGGGAGGCGGACGGGAAGCCCACCTCAATTTCTTTGTAGCCCATCTGCACCAGCAGGTCGAACATACGGTGCTTGCGCTCGGGGCTCATGGGATCTATTAGCGCCTGGTTGCCATCGCGCAGGTCTACTGCGCACCACTGCGGAGCGTGGGTGATCTTCTTGCTCGGCCAGGTGCGGTCCGGCAAATCGATATCCTCGACCTCTATGGAGAAGGGCTGGTAGCGGTCGAAGGGCATGGAGGAGCCGCGCTGCTTATTCCACGCTGGCTGTCCCTCGCGGGGAGGGCCTGCAGGAGTGGTAATTTCACGGGGTGCGCTGATATGAGAATCATTGGGGGACATGGTGTGCGGTTTCCTTAATGTGTTTGGTGCCGGAATGTGCGACGGCCAGCTGGGCTGGGGATTGCCAGACTCCGCGACGGGGCGCTGGCCGTAGGATCAGGCCGAAATCCCGCCGCGGCAGATAAGGAGTAGGTCATTCCGCAATGTCATACCGGTCACACTACAGAGGATCCTACTGCCTAGCAACATATTTCATTCAACGGGATGCGCGAGCAGCTGGCGTACGATGCTGATGTGCCTTTAGCTTTTACCTCTCCCCGTCCCGCAGCAGAGAACATGCTGCGCTGCTGGTTTTATGCTGCGCTCGTGGCGGTTGCGGGAACAACGATTCGGCTTAGCGTGCTCGCGGCGATGGCCGCGGCCCAGGGTGATTCCCTATGGGGGTTGCTGAATAAATGGGATGCCGAATACTACGTGGACATTGCCCGCGCGGGCTATATCGGCGCTGATGGTGCCCCGTCGGAAGAAACTACCCTCGCGTTTTTTCCCGGCTTCCCGCTGGTGGTGCGTGCAGTCAGCAACCTGCTGGGAGCAGATGTTGCGGGTACGGCGATGGCCCTCAATTTCTTTTTCACTATTGCTTTGTCAGCGGGTGTTATGGCGCTGGCTCGGCAGATGGGCATGGGCACGCGCGGTCAGGTGCTCGGCGCGATGGTGGTTAGCAGTGCGCCCATGAGCATCGTTTTTGCCATGCCCTATACGGAGGCACTCTTTGGCGCGCTTGCGATGTGGGCTGTGGTGATGTTGCATGACCAGCGCTGGATTATGGCCGGAGTGCTGATTTTTCTTGCCGCCTTCGTCCGTCTGACCGCGGTGAATCTCATCGTGGTCTTCGCAATCATGGTGTTTTTGCAGGCACGGCGCAGCTGGTGGGCCTGGTTGAGTGTGGTGGTATCGGCGCTGCCCCTGGTTGGCTATATTTGGTGGGCAAATCGCCATTTATCCGGCGCCGGTGGATATTTTGGGCTGCAGGAAAAACACTGGAATTCCGGTTTCGACGGCGGCCGCGCGACGGTGTCCTGGGTGGCAGAGACGCTGACTAGTGCCACGAATGGTGGATATTTGCTCAGCGCTGCGGTGATCATCGCCGCCCCCATCTGCCTGCTGCTGGCCTGGGGGCGCCTGCCGCTGCCGGCCTGGCTATTCGCTGCGGGGTTGATGGCCAATGTGCTGCTTTCCGATGGCATCATGCACTCCCGCCCCCGCCTCTTACTGCCCGCAGCGGTGGTATTGGTGCCGTGGGTGGTTAAGAAGGGGGCATCGGCAAGCGTGGCTGTGGGTGCCTGGGTGCTGTTCGGGGCCTGGTTTTCGGCCTATATGCTGGCCGTATTCGAGTGGGCAATCTAGCTGCGCTGGCTGACTGGACTGCGGGACAAAATGATGGTCGCGGTAATCATGACGCCGAGCGCGGCCAGCATGATAAGCCAGCCGGTGGTGGAATCGATGAGGAATTTCTCGCCCAAGACCATATAGCCCAGGTTGAAGGCGACGATGGGCTCGAAGATAGTCATGGCCGGCAGCGACTTCGCCAGCGGACCGGCGTTAAACGAGTATTGCTGCACCACCGTGCCGGTTAAGGCGAGGCCAATGAGGCCGTAGAACTGCCAGCTGCCCGCCAGGACGCCCAAGCCCTCGTGGGTGAAGATATCGACCACGGCCTTAGAAAGCAGGGCGACAAAACCGTAGATGACGCCGCAAGCGGTGCCCAGGGCAAGCGGGCGTTGCTCGCGAATTTTGTGGCCGGCTACGCCCAACGCAGCTAAGGTGGCCAGGCCCAATAACAGCGCGGGCCACCACTCGCTCCACTCGGGACGGGGATTGCCGGCAACGGGACGGCCGTAGACCACCATCACGCCGACCGCGACAGTTAGCGCGATGGACCAGAACGTCTCGTGTACGGGCATGGGGCGCTTGGCGTACCAGGCCGAAAGCGGCAGGGTAAACATGAGTGAAAGCACCAAAATGGGCTGGACCACCAGCAAGGTACCAAAGCCCAGGGCGACGACCTGGAGGCCATAAGCGAGGACGGCCGCGCCGGTACCGACCCACCATAGGGGGTTGATCATGGCGGAGCGCATGACTGAATCGTCTGCTTCAATCGCGATGCGGTGGCGAACCACGGTGCCCCAAGCAACCGTAAGGGCGGAGGCGAGCGCGAAGAATACAGCGAGAAGGTTGCTTAACACCCGCTCAACGCTAGTAAAAATGGAGCAGATATGCATTTTTGCCCAGCGGCGGTGCGTCCCGCACTTCACCCGCATCGCCGCTTAGCGCGTACGGGGGTGGTGAGTGTGAATAAAATAAAAGTATTGTTTCGGAATTATGATGAGGTGTAGCGCTGTGCGGGGTAGCATAGGAACTTGACTAGTGTCCGACAGGTATTTCTGTGGCGCATCTGCGCCCAGGGTGCCTTTTCAAACGAAAGGTGGCAACCACACCGTGGCCCTGATCGTTCAAAAATACGGCGGCTCCTCCCTCGAATCCGCAGATCGCATCCGCGCGGTAGCGGAGCGGATTGTGGCCACTAAAAAGCAGGGTAATGATGTTGTCGTGGTGTGCTCTGCTATGGGGGACACCACCGATGAACTTCTCGACCTTGCAGCGCAAGTCAATCCTGTTCCCCCACAGCGTGAGATGGATATGCTCCTGACCGCTGGTGAGCGCATATCCAATGCGCTTGTGGCCATGGCGGTGGAGTCCTTGGGTGCGAAGGCCCAGTCCTTTACCGGTTCCCAGGCTGGTGTGCTAACGACTGAGCGTCATGGCAATGCGCGCATCGTTGACGTCACTCCCGGCCGTCTGACCGAGGCCCTAGAGGATGGGAAGATCTGCATTGTCGCCGGCTTCCAGGGCGTGAATAAGGAGTCGCGCGATGTGACCACACTGGGCCGCGGTGGGTCCGATACCACCGCGGTCGCCCTGGCGGCGGCGCTTAAGGCAGATGTGTGTGAGATCTACTCCGATGTCGATGGTGTCTATACCGCCGATCCGCGCATTGTTCCGGATGCGCAAAAGCTAGAACAGCTCTCTTTTGAAGAGATGTTGGAAATGGCCGCCGTAGGATCCAAAATTCTGGTCCTGCGCAGCGTGGAATACGCCCGCGCTTTCAATGTTCCGTTGCGAGTTCGCTCGTCTTATTCAAATGACTCCGGCACGTTAGTGACTGGATCGATGGAGGATATCCCCGTGGAAGAAGCAGTACTTACTGGTGTAGCAACTGATAAATCCGAGGCAAAGGTAACCGTGCTGGGCATCCCAGATCGCCCGGGCGAGGCCGCGAAGCTATTCCGCGTCATCGCCGATGCCGAAATCAATATCGATATGGTGCTGCAAAACGTCTCCTCCTTGGAAGACGGCACCACCGACATCACCTTTACCTGCCCGCGCGCCGATGGCCCCCGCGCGATGGAGCTGTTGAGCAAGCTGCAGTCCGAGGGCGGCTGGTCCAATGTGTTGTACGATGATCAGGTAGGCAAGGTCTCGCTCGTTGGCGCTGGAATGAAGTCCCACCCCGGGGTTACGGCGGACTTTACCGAGGCCCTGCGCGATGTTGGGGTGAACATGGAACTTATTTCCACCTCTGAAATCCGCATCTCCATGCTGACACGCGAGGCAGACTTGGAAAAAGCGGCGCGCGCCCTGCACGATAAATTCCAGCTCGGCGGCGAGGAAGAAGCCACCGTCTATGCTGGAACCGGACGCTAAACCAAAGCAATACCAAGCAGTTCACAGCAGTTCACAGCAATAAAAGAGGAAGACAATGACTACCGTTGCAGTCGTCGGCGCCACCGGCCAGGTCGGCCGCGTGATGCGCTCCATTCTGGAAGAACGCAATTTCCCAGCGGATAAGGTGCGCTTTTTCGCCTCCGCCCGCTCCGCGGGCACCGAGCTGGAGTTCCGCGGCGAGCAAATCACCGTCGAGGACCTGGCTGAGGTCACCGAAGAGGCCGTGGCCGATGTTGATATCGCGCTATTTTCCGCAGGCGGTTCCACCTCCGAGAAATGGGCCCCGGTCTTTGCTGCTGCCGGCGCTATCGTGGTGGATAATTCTTCCGCCTTCCGCAATGACCCGGAGGTTCCACTCGTGGTATCGGAGGTAAACCCCGCGGAAGTGAAGAACCCGCCGAAGGGCATTATCGCCAACCCAAACTGCACTACTATGGCCGCCATGCCGGTGCTCAAGGTGCTGCATGATGCCGCCGGCCTCAACAAGCTGCACGTATCGTCCTATCAGGCGGTATCTGGCTCTGGCCTGGCGGGGGTGCAGACGCTGGCCGCACAGGTCTACAGTGTGGGCGATCACAATGTGAATCTGGTCCACGATGGTTCCGCGCTCGATGATGAGGACCTGGGACCCTACGTTGCACCCATCGCCTATAACGCCCTGCCTTTGGCCGGCGACCTCGTCGATGACGGCAGCAACGAGACCAACGAAGAGCAGAAGCTGCGCAATGAGTCCCGCAAGATTCTGGGCCTGCCGGATCTCAAGGTAGCCGGCACTTGCGTGCGCATCCCCGTTTTTACCGGCCACACCCTAACCATCCACGCGGAGTTCGACAAACCCATCACCCCGGATCAGGCCACCGAGCTGCTGGGCGATGCCCCAGGCGTAACGCTTACTGATGTCCCCACCCCCCTCGCCGCAGCCGGCAAGGACGATTCCTTGGTTGGGCGCATCCGCCAGGATCAGACGGTTGATGATAATAAAGGTCTCGTACTCGTCGTGTCCGGCGATAATCTGCGCAAGGGTGCTGCACTCAATACCATTCAGATCGCAGAACTGTTGGTATAAAGGCTAGAGCCACAGTGCCGGGCAGGGCTGTGAAGCGAGCGTTGCCCGGCGTTTAAAAAGATTCGGTTCCTTAGCCTTCCTCTTTCCTGCCAAAGTCCAAGTCACTATCGGCGGAGGGTACTTCCGGCTTCGTATGCTGGACGTAGGTAACGGAAGGCTCGGGAGCCTCGCGGTCATAGTCGAGTTCATCGTCCTCTTCGAGCTCTTCGTGGATATCCTCGGCGAGGTTATCGATAAATTCCTGTGTGTTCATATTGGATGCCGCGGCCAGCATGCGCAGCTCACGCTCGTTCTTCTTGGTAAAGCGCTGGCGTGGGTCCAGTTTGCGGGCGACGAGATCGTGGGCGCGCATGCGGCGGTCGGATTCATCGGCAAGCATGCCGCGGTTCTTAATGCGGTTATAAACCATCACGACAATCATCAGCAGGCCGAGGTAACCCAGGATGGGGTAGACGTTGCTGACCAGGGACTGGAAACCGATAAAGGACAGGGCAAAGCCGATGATGCAAGATGCCGCATAGACGGGGAAGAAGCGCTGCGGGTTATTGCGGGTCAGGCGCTTGCCCAGGGCGTAGAACATACCGACGGCCGTGTTAAAGACCATGCCGTAGATGACAAAGGTCATCAAGATACCGAGGACCGGGTGGATGCCCGTAATCAGCTTCAGCACCGGCATATCCTCGCCGTTGACGTCCTTGGCCTCAAATAACAGGGCGAAGACGAGCAGAGCCAACAGGATGAGGTAGAGGAAACCACCGATGAGGCCACCTATGCCCACGGCGCGGTTATCCAAGAAGTTACCGCCGATGACGATGGACATGGATACCGCCGTCATGACGTTCAGGCCGGTGTAGTTCAGTGCGGAGAGCCACCAGTTAGGCAGCGAGGTATTGACGTTATCGATGGCCCAGGTATTCAGGGACGCGAAATCCACATTGGCCGTGAGAATGGTGTAGCCGGTGGCGAGCACCACGAAGACGATGATGAACGGGGTGATGGTACCGATGACGCGGGTGACGCGGTCCACGTCCATAAGCCCTACCAGCAGGACGAGGATAAGCATGACGGTCCCGCCGACCCACACGGGGATGCTGGGGAATTGCTGGTTGATATTGGAGCCACCACCGGCGAACATGACGAAGCCGATGGAAAACAGCGTAATAAGGGTGGACCAGTCCAAGATCTTGGCTGTAATTGGTGAAGCGATCTTGTTGTAGACGGCGGTGTGTTCCACCGCTTGGAAATAGGAGCCTAGCTGCAGGATGGATACGCCGGTGACCATCATGAGGGCGGCGGCGAGGGCGATGCCCCACAGGCCCCAGTCACCGAAAGCTACGAAGTACTGCATGGCTTCTTGGCCCGAGGCAAAGCCTGCGCCCACCACGACGCCAATAAACGCCATGGAGATTCCGATTGCGCGTTTAATCATGAGGGGAGAAACTCTCTTACTCACACTCGCCGGGCCCGGCTTTGGGAGCGCGCGGGCCCGGATCGACGGTCGATTTATCACGTGTGTGGATCCAATAAAATCACATTTCACCCGTGACTTCACAGCTGAAATCACGTCACTTTAGTATTTTTCTACCCCGCCGGAGGGACGCATGCGCGCGCTGCGCTGCCCTAATGACCTCTACTCTGATAAGTACTGCGAGAAAAGGATGCGTGCAGGCACTCGAACATTCGGGGGTATTAGCTCGAGCCCTCGATGAGGTCCTTGCGGGCGCGTGCCACGCGGGAACGGATGGTGCCGACGCGGACCCCGGCAATCTTGGCGGCTTCCTCATAGGTATACCCTAGAACCTGGGTGAGGATGAGGGCTTCGCGGCGGTCGGTCGGCAGGGCATCAATAAGCGCGCGGGCATCGATCCAATCGCTCCAGGAACCGGAGTTTTCCGCAACACAGCTCATGGCGTCTTCGTATTTTGTGGCGGACTTGCGGGGGCGGGCCATATCGTGGCGGATATTGTCTACCCACACGCGCCGGGCCAGCGAGAGTAGCCAGGTGCGTGCGGAAGAGCGGGCGGCAAAGCGCGGCAAGGCACCGATGACGCGCAGGTAGGTCTCTTGGGTGAGATCGTCGGCAATTTCGGGGCCGCCCAAGTGGGCGAGGAGGCGCCAGACATCATCCTGGGTGGCCTTGATGAACTCCGTGAGCGCTGCGCGGTCGCCGCGCCCAGCTCGGAGTGCGAGCTCGGTGACGCGGACGTCGTCTGCTGCGGAGTGGTGTGTCACCTGAATGAATCTACCAGTAGCTCTTGCATGTCTACCTCAGCGCCGAGGGGCCGGTGGGGGCATCGGCAAGCAGCACATGTGTGCACAAGTTAGCGCGGTCCCGTTAAACGTAGTAAGCTATGTGTTGTCCGTGATTGATAATTGTCCCCAAATTATCGACTGATTGCCAGGAGGCAAAGACATACCATGACTGATTCCACCGCTGATGACATTCTGAACAAGGGACAGCGTCTTGCAGGTCAGGGCAACACTACCCGCCTGTCCGGCCAACCCGTCCCCTCTGAGAACACGTCCGTGACCGCCGGCCCCCAGGGTCCGGTAGCGCTCAACGATATTCACCTCATTGAAAAGCTTGCCCACTTCAATCGCGAGCGCGTGCCTGAGCGTACCCCACACGCCAAGGGCCACGGCGCCTACGGTGAGTTGCACATCACTGAAGATGTCTCCGCTTATACCAAGGCCAAGGTCTTCCAGAAGGGTACGGTCACTCCGATGATGGGCCGTTTTTCCACTGTTGCCGGCGAGCAGGGCTCCCCGGATACCTGGCGCGACGTGCATGGCTTTGCCCTCCGCTTCTACACCGAAGACGGCAACCTCGACATCGTGGGCAATAACACCCCGGTATTCTTCCTACGCGATGGCATGAAGTTCCCCGACTTTATTCACTCTCAAAAGCGCCTCGGTTCCAATGGCCTGCGCGATGCCGATATGCAGTGGGATTTCTGGACTCGTAACCCGGAATCCGCCCACCAGGTGACCTACCTCATGGGTGACCGTGGCACTCCGAAGACCACCCGCCATCAAAATGGCTACGGCTCCCACACCTTCCAGTGGGTTAATGAGGACGGCGAGGCATTCTGGGTGAAGTACCATTTCATCTCCCGCCAGGGTGTTGAGAACTTCACCGATGAAGAGGCTACCGTGGAAGCCGGCCAGAACCCGGATAGCCACCGTCAAGACCTTTATAACGCCATTGCAGAGGGCAACTACCCCATCTGGGACGTCAAGGTGCAGATCATGCCACTGGCAGAGGCGGAGGACTACCGCTTCAACCCCTTTGACCTGACCAAGGTGTGGTCCAAGAAGGACTACCCGCTGCACGATGTGGGCTACTTCGAGCTCAACCGCAACCCGCGCAACTTCTTTGCCCAGATCGAGCAGATTGCGCTGGACCCGTCCAATATCGTGCCGGGCGTTGGCCTGTCCCCGGATAAGATGCTGCAGGCACGCGTCTTCGCTTATGCGGATCAACAGCGTTACCGCATCGGGCCGAACTACAGGCAGCTGCCGGTCAACCAGCCGCGCAATGCGGAGAAGGTCAATACCTACGAACACGAGGGTCCGATGCAGTATTTCTACAATGCTCCAGAAGATCCGGTGTACTCGCCCAACCGCCATGCCAAAGGTGCAGGCGTGCTTGATGATGCCTCCTTGAATAACCGCGAGGATCTAGAGACCACCACCGCGGCTGACCTTTATGTAAACCCAGATCCGCATGGCCACGACCTGGTCCGCGCGCCGTATGTGCGCCACGCGGAAGACGATGACTTCGTGCAGGCGCGCGATTTGTACGAAAACGTTTACGACGCCGCCGCCAAGGAGCGCCTAGTCACCAATATCACCAACGCAATGGCCGGCGTATCCGAAGAAACTGAAGAGCGCGTGTACCAATATTGGACCAATGTCCACCCGGCCCTGGGCCAGCGCGTGCGCGAGGTCTTCGCTGAAAAGAAATAGCCAGCCGCTACGGATGCGCCGTTTCTTGAGAGCATAAAAACAACGCCGCCTTCGAACATCCCCCACCCACAGTGAGGAAGTGGGTCGAAGGCGGCTTGTGTTTTAGGCTGGATTAATCACAGCGGCGCATATCGTCTGCAACGAAGCTAGGCGCGCCCTGATTTACCCATTCGTCTACGTCATAACACGGTGCGGTCAATCCACTATTTGTTACACCGATGGGTTCAATACTGGTCCATGCGCCATTGTTAAAGCGCGCCCATGCGCTCCAATCTGTATTGGCTTTGCCAAAATGAGCCCATTCCCCGTCGCAATCTGCCACCCTAATATTGCCCATATTGGGCTCTAAAGGAGAAAAGGCGCTTGGGGAGCAATCGCCCTTGGTCTGCGGGGTGATAGGAGCGACTGCTGTCTCCTGTGGCACAGGTGGTTGCGCGCTAGTTTCTGCCGGGGAGGTTGTGGGCGAGTCCGTCGTAGTCGTTGTGTGCTCCGTGGAACTTGAAAGGCTGGAGCTAGAGCTGGAACTAGATTGCGCTACGGCGTCAGATGTTCGGGGCTCACTGGAATCGACAGAGCTATTGGCATTGTCGGTGCAGGAGACCAATGTCATGCACAGCGGAAACGCGGCTGCACACGCTAGGGTGCGGGAATGAGAGTGTTTTAGAGGGCTAGGCATGTCTTAATAGTAGATTCTCTTTGTTATGTGTGGCGCTCGGCGCGCCTGCAGAAAGTCAATGACCTGCAGCGATAGTTTACTAGCATGACCAAACGCCTTGCCTCGACCGCGCCGACCGCCACCGCAAGGAACTCGCGGTGGCGCAACCTCTTACTGCTCGTATTGCTTGCCGTACCGCTTATCGTTGGTACCGCAGTGGCGGCCTGGTCGCAGTGGGAACCGGCGCATGCGTGGTCGAGTGCCGCCCAGCCGTACGGCGCACCGCAGGCGATTTCGGCATCGCCAGAACTCAAGGAAGCCGCCGCGGCCGCCAGCCGTGCACAAGCTCAGGCCAGTATTCTGAAATCTGGTGCGGACCGATTACAAAAGGGCACCAGCGAGCTGGATAAGGGGGCAGGGGAACTAGGTGAGGGCGTCGCCAAGCTCGCCGGTGGCTCGCAAGAATTGGCGGCAGGGTTGAACCAGCTGCGATCTGGGACCAATACCCTCGGCGGTGGGGCGACGGAGCTGGCCAATACCGTCGGCGGGGCCGTCGACCAGGTCGTGGGCCTGGGAGTTGTCCAAGGCCAGATTCTAGAGGCTATCGATGGTACGGTGCGCGACTTACAGGGAAATGACTCGAAGGAAGCCAAGCAGGTTCGCTCTGAGTTAGGGGATCTGCGCATCCAGGTGGCAAACTTCCGCCTTGATGAATCGCTGGTCGGGGAGTTGCAGAAGCTTAAGCAGGGCTCGCGCGAACTCTCCAATCAGCTGGCGGTAAACGGCTATGCCTACCACGATGGCATCAACCAGGCCGTGGCAGGCGCGCAGCAGCTCAATCAGTCCATCGCGGAGCTTAATAGCCGCGTGGATGAGGCTCTCGATGGGGTGGGCCAGCTTGACGATGGCGCAGGAAAACTCACCGGCCTCGCGAAACAAAACCAGTCGAACCTGGGCGAGGTGCAGCGCGCCCTGCCGCCCGCGCACGTGGCCGCGGAAGAGGACGCACGCCAGCTCAGCCCGGTCATCGCCATGCTCATTTCCGCGCTGACCCTACTGGCTGGATCCGCGGCCGGGGTGGCGTGGAAATTGGGATTGCGCCCCTGGCTGATGGTCCTTGGCGGATCGCTGGCCGTGGTGGCCGTCGGAGAGATACTGCTCTTCGTCTTGTCCATTGGACTTACCCCTATTGCCGCCGTCTCCGCCGGAGGGGCGCTGTTCTTAGGTGCCCTGTCGTCCGCACTTATTGTGCGCGGCCTGCTCGAATTGTGTGGTATGACCGCGGGATCAATCCTTGCCGCGATCTTTGGCATTGGGCAGACCGCGTTGGTGGGCTGGCTGTGGAAATCCGCGGCCATCGCCGGGGTGGACAAGCTGTGGCAGGTAGTAGCTAACCTTTTGCCACTCAACTGGACAACGGCCGCCGTTACCGTGGCGGGCAACGACGGTAACGCAGTGGTGCTGTGGACATGCCTTGGCGTCTTGGGCGCTATGACTCTAGTGGGTTTGAGTGGAATAAAGTGGCTCTCTCCTGCCAGGAAGAACAAGAAATTCAGCACTAAGGCATGAAATTTAATATTTAAATAGGCACCAGCTTGTTTAGTGCTGGCAATACTTGCCAGCACTATGGCGGGGATACGTTAGGTGTTATTCTTACTGGTACTCACACCGCCTACTTAGGGGGTAGGCGAACGGCTTACGCCGTTGTGAGTGATAGGGAATAGGGACGACGCGGTGCTGTAGGGGTGCCGCGTCGTTTCCCGTTTTTGCCCAGAGGTATATATCTAGGCCCGGCGCGGGCTGATCTTGGCGGTATATGCGGACAGGGGCAGACATGTGCGCTACCACACAGTAATATTTAGCATTAGTCATATCTCCTACGGCTAGTGGCGTGCGCCATACAGACGCCAGTGAATTTTAAAGGAGCGCAATGCAGACTTCCTTCGGACTTGCCTTTATAGGGCTGGCCATCATCGTTGTGACGGTGGGCATCCTTATCCGCGGCCGCGTTAATCCCATTATTCCTATGACCCTGGTTCCCGTCATCGGTGCTCTGATAGCAGGTTTTGGCATAGAAGACATTGCGAATTTCTTTGGCGAAGGCCTAAGCTCTGTCATCAACATCGTCGTGATGTTTATCTTCGCCATTATCTTCTTCGGAATTTTGCACGATGTAGGGCTTTTTACCCCGGTGATCCGCAGCCTTATCACGGCGACTCGCGGCAATGTCCTGGCCGTGACCATAGGTACGGCCGCTATCGGTATCGTGGCGCACCTCGATGGTTCTGGGTCTACCACCTTTCTTATTACGATTCCCGCTTTGTTACCGCTGTACCGCGCGCTGCACATGTCGCGGTATGTCTTGATCGCCATCGTGGCGCTCGCCGCGTCGGTAATGAATATGGTTCCGTGGGGCGGGCCACTGGGGCGTGCCGGTGCAGTGGTTGAGCAAGCCCCGAACGACATCTGGCTACACCTACTTCCCATCCAAGGCGTGGCGGTGTTCCTCATCTTTGTCATTGCCGCCGGTTTGGGGTGGCGCGAAAAAAGCCGCTTGGCCAAGTTGCAAGAAAGTGGCGAGATTAAAGGTGCCATTTCTGTGGACGTGAATTCCTTGGCGGATGATTTTTCCGCCAAGCAGGCCGGGGAACAGCAGAAATTAGGGTTCAGGTACCGGAAATCCCGGTGGGTTACTATTGCGAATATCGTCGTTGTCTTGGCCGTGCTCGCAGCCCTGCTTTCGGGGTTGTTGCCGCCGGCACCCGCGTTCCTCATTGCTAGCACTATTGCCTTGGTGGTGAACTTCGACGGTGCGATGGAGCAGGGTGATGCCCTGCGGCGCCACGCCCCCAACGCTTTGTCTATGGCCGGAGTTATCATCGCGGCCGCGATGTTCTTGGGCGTGCTCAATGAGACCAAGATGCTGGAAGAAATCGCGCTGAGCCTGGTGAACGTTTTGCCGGAAAGTGTGGCATCGTATCTACACGTAATTGTGGGATTCTTTGGGGTGCCGCTGGATCTGTTGACCTCTACCGATGCGTATTATTTTTCGGTACTACCCATCGTACAAGGCACGGTTGAGTCCTTCGGAGTCAGCGGGATGGGCGCTGCGAGCGCATTAATTATCGGCAATGTGGTGGGCACCTTCGTCTCCCCATTTTCACCGGCGCTGTGGTTGGCACTGGGGCTGGCGGATGGTCAGATGGGCAAGTACCTGAAGATAGCGTTCCCCATCGCATGGGCATTTTCTATCATCCTCGTCGCCATTGCATTCTTTACCGGGATGCTGGCCTAGGAAGCGGTGGTCCTAGAATCCGCCGGATTCTACTGCATAAAAAGGCCCGCAGTTTCCTGCGGGCTACTGTCGGGATAACAGGATTTGAACCTGCGACCTCTTCGTCCCGAACGAAGCGCGCTACCAACCTGCGCCATATCCCGGTGTGCTGCTTAAAAGCAGTACTGGAATACTCTAGCGCACGCAGAATAAGATCGACAAAACGGCAGGTCTAGTCCACCTCGGTGATCCTCAGTAGGGTGGCCGAGGGGCGGCAGAATAAACGCACGGGGGCGAATTTAGACGTGCCCAAGCCATTGGAGACGTGCATCTTCATAGGGCCGAAATCGTGCAGACCTTGTGCGCGCGGGCGGTCGATGCCGCAGTTGGTCACGATGGCGCGCGACCCAGGAAGGCAAATTTGCCCACCATGGGTATGTCCGGAGAGAGAAAGCTGATAGCCATCGGCGGCGAATTTTTCAAGCACGCGCGGCTCGGGAGCGTGGAGCAGCGCTAGCGATAGATCAGCATCCTCGTGAGGCGGGCCGGCGATTTCGGAATAATCGTCCAAGCCATGGTGCGGATCGTCGACGCCGGCCACAGCGAGGCGAACAGTGCCCACCTTGAACTCGTGGCGGGCCTGAGTGCCGTCGTACCAGCCGTGCTCCATGAAGGCCGCCCGCATGTCGCGCCAAGGCAGGTCAACGTAGGAGGGCTCGCGCTTTTTACCCAGCAGGTACTTGAAGGGGTTGACCGGGCGCGGTGCCCAATAATCATTGGTGCCGAACACGAATACGCCGGGCCGCGCGAGCAGCGGGCCGAGCGCGCGCAGGGTATCGGGCACGGCTTGCTTATCAGAAAGATTGTCGCCGGTATTGACCACCAGGTCTGGCTTTAGCGTATCGAGGGCAGAGACCCAGTCAATCTTGGTCTGCTGCCCCGGGATCATGTGCAGGTCAGAAATATGCAGCAGGCGGAACTCCTCTTCACCGCGCAGGGTGCCCTTGGGAAGGAGGGGAAGAGTATATTCCTTGAGCTCGAATTTTTTAAGCTCGCTAAAGCCCCAAGCAGCAATACCTAGGCCAGCGGCGACACCGCCAAGAATCCATTGAAGTTTCACAGCTTCTACACTACCTGCCCCAAATGGCCGTATATTGAAAGGCATGAGCGAGCTAAAAGATACTATTCGAGCGGATCTGAAAACGTCGATGAAGGCCAAGGAAAAACAGCGCACCAGCGCCATTCGCGCGCTGCTGGCGGCAATCCAGGCTGAGGAAACTACTGGCTCCCGCCACGAGCTGGAGGATGAAGACATCCTCAAGGTCATTGCGCGCGAGATTAAAAAGCGCCGCGAGTCCGCGGAGGTCTATGAGGAAAATGGCCGCCCGGAATTGGCAGAGGCTGAGCTTGCCGATGTCCCCTTTTTCGAGGCCTACCAGCCGCGCCAGCTCGATGACGCACAGCTTAAGTCATTGGTAGAAGAAGCAATTGCCGAGGTAGAAAAAGAAAATGGCGAAGCACCCACCATGAAGCAGATGGGTGCGGTGATGAAGGTCGCCAACGCAAAGGCCGCCGGCCAGGCCGACGGCAAGCGCCTTTCCGCAGAGGTAAAAGGCCAGCTTAATTAATTTTCAGCGGCCGAGGAGATTGCGGATCTCGTTGCGCAAATTATCGATATCTTGTTGGAAGATTCCAAAGTCCTCAGGAATGAGGTTCCATCCGCCGCCGTTATTTCCTCCCCAGTTGTTGACACCGGTAGTGCCTGGGCTGCCGGTGTTATTTTGTGTGCCGGTCGTATTCGTACTGCCCACGCCGTTGGAGGGGGGTTGGGTAACAGGGGAGGTGACAGGGGAGCCGTCAGAAAGTTGCAGGGTAATCTCCGCGCCTTCCTTCTTGCCATCCTTGCCGGTAAGCGCGCGTACCACGCGACCGTAGGGAACACTCCCATCGACGACGCGGGAGGTCTTTACCACATAGCCCTTGGCCTCAAGGGCGCTGCGAGCCTGTGACTCGGTTTTCCCTCGCATGCTATCGAGCAGCTTATCCCCGGTGGTGCCGTCGTCGTATTTCTTATTGTAATTGGGTAGCCCGCTCTGGGTAGCCCGCGACAGCTGCGATGCCATGGTGAAAAATGTTTGTGCGGGCTCCAAACCACCAAAGAGGTTGCCGGTACCGGTGCACTGGCGCACAGGTGAGGTACATAGCGGCTGCGTATCGGTTCCGTCGTTATAGATATAGGGAGCGGCGGCGAGCCCCTCGTTGAATCCCAAAAACGCCGAGGACTGGTTGGATTCGGTGGTGCCGGTCTTGGCGGCAATGGGGGAGCTAAACCCGGCGGCCAGGGCAGCGTTCTTGGCGGTGCCCTGTGTGGCGTCTTCGGATAGGGCATTGGACAGGGCGTGGGCCACGTCCTGATCTACCGCCTGCTCGCACGGGGTTTCCTTGAGATAGACCTCGTTGCCGTTCTTATCCAGGACTTTGTCAATGGGGTTGGGTTCGCACCACCAGCCGTGAGAGGCAATCGTTGCGCCCACATTGGATAGTTCTAGAGGATTTACCGGATTAGGGCCCAGAGTAAAGGAACCGGAACTGGCGTCTTTCGTGCGCTGCGCGATGGAGGTGTCCTTATCAAAGGTTCCCTTCTCGTCGTAGGAGCGAAGGCCGAGTCGTACCGCCATATCCACAATGGGTGCCACGCCAATCTGCTCGGTGAGCTTGATAAACGGGGTATTGGGGGAGTGTGCTAAGGCCTCTTGCAGAGTCATCGTGGCCTTATAATTGCTCGCATTTTCCACGCAGTAGCGGTTGGCGGGGCAGTTATCGGCGCCGCCGTGGCCGAGACCTTCGGCTTCGTAGCGGATGGGCACATCCACCGTAGTCTTAATGCCATAGCCAGCCTCGATGGCGGCTGCAGCGGTGAAGGTTTTAAAGACCGAGCCGGCACCATTGCCCACTAAGGAGTTGGTTTGTGGCAGCAGGGTTTCATTTTTGTCCCGATCCAGCCCGTAGGCACGGGACGAGACCATGGCCAAGACTTTGCGGTCCGACGTACTCGGTTCGATAACGTTCATGACCTCAGCGACGCCTTGGGCATTCGGGTGGGTGTGCGACTGTACCGCGAATAGCGCCGTATCTTGCACCTGGGGGTCCAGCGTTGTTTTTATGGTGTATCCTCCTTGGGCGAGTTGGTCTTGGTCTATGCCCTTCTCCTCGAGGTAGTGCAGTACAAAGTCGCAGAAAAATCCGCGATCACCTGCACCAATGCAGCCATTATCCAGGGTATTGGGCTGCTTGTTAACACCTAATTTTTGATCCTTGTATTTATCTGCATCCGCTTGCTCCAGATAGCCATTATCCACCATGGATTGCAGCACGACGTTGCGGCGGTCCAGCACCTCTTCCTCATTGGTATAGGGGTTGAGGCGCTCCGAGGACTGCACCATGCCAGCCAACATCGCCGCTTGCGGGACCGTGAGGTCCGCAGCGTGGCTATCAAAGTAGGTCCTCGCAGCGGCTTCCACGCCGTAGGCATGGTTGCCAAAGGAGACCAGGTTGAGGTAGTTGGTGAGGATTTCTTCCTTGTCCAACTCTTCATTCAGCTGTGTGGCCATGCGCATTTCACGGAGCTTGCGGGTGGCGGATTGCTCGATCGCCGCGGCTCGTTCTTCATCGTTTTGCGCGGAGACAAGCAAGAGATAGTTCTTGACGTACTGCTGGTCAATGGTGGACGCACCCTGAGATACCCCGCCGGAGGTGAGGTTGGTCCACAAGGCGCGGAAATTGCCTTGGAAATCTACGCCACCGTGTTTATAAAAGCGCTCGTCCTCGATGGAAACGATGGCGTTTTTCATCGCGTCCGAAATCTCGTCGCCGTCTACGGGGTGGCGGCGTTGGCGATAGACATAGGCCATATCTTTGCCCGAGGCGTCCTTCACTGTGGTCACGCCCGGGATATTGCCGGCTGTTAGATCTTGCAGTTCTGACTGCATGGTCTGGTTGGTGCGGGCGATTGCCACGCCCGAAATGCCTGCAAAAGGGGCAAGCGCGAGCGCGATGAGCCCGGCTACCAAGACTGTGGACAGGGCTATCTTGGACAAAGATTTGAAGACAGTCACGATAAATACCCTACGTGGTCTGCCTAGTAATGGGGAAGGCGACCTGCACCCCCTAAAGTGTGACCTCGTAGACAATCTTGCAATCTAGTGAATAGACTCAGGCCACAATGCATGGTAATCCGTCTGGGAAGGAGCACACTCACCCATGACCGTTCGAGTGAAGACTGCGGGAATGTCCAATACAGCCCGAAATCCCGAGCGCGGTGAGTGGGTCACTTTAGCAAAATGCCGCAATGGGGATCCGGACGCGTTATTCGTGCGTGGCGCTGAACAGCGCAAAGCCGCTGTCATCTGCCGCCGCTGCCCTGTATTAACAGAATGCCGGGCAGATGCCTTAGATAACCGTGTGGAATTTGGGGTGTGGGGTGGATTGACCGAGCGCCAGCGCCGCGCGCTCCTGCGCAAGAATCCCCACATCACCGACTGGGCGAATTACTTGGCAAAAGGCGGCGAACTCGTCGGTATTTAACGCGGTCAGAGCGTGTAACTGCTCTCGTAGCGGCGGCAGCGCTCTGGACTGGGGCGGCATAAGGTGGCGTTAATCGCTAGAATAAACTTTATGACTAAATGGGAATACGCAACTGCACCAGTACTGACCCACGCCACCAAGCAGATTCTTGATTCTTGGGGTGAGGATGGATGGGAACTGGTAGCCATCACCCCTGGCCCGAACCCGGAGAACGTGGTCGCCTACTTCAAGCGCGAGGTGACAGAGTAAATGAGTCTTTCCGCTCGCTTGAAAGAGTTGGGGGTAGAGCTGCCGGACGTTGCTAAGCCACTGGCTTCTTATGTGCCCGCGTTGCGCGTGGGCAACCAGGTATGGACCTCTGGTCAACTTCCTCTGGTGGATGGCTCGCTGTCGGTGACTGGCAAGGTGGGTGCCGAAGTCACTACTAAGCAGGCCCAGGAACAGGCCCGCACCGCCGTGCTCAACGCCCTAGCGGCTGTCGATGCGGAGGTCGGGTTGGACAATATCTCCCGCGTGATCAAGATCGTCGGGTTTGTAGCCTCGGATCCTGGCTACGAAGATCAGCCCGTGGTGGTTAACGGGGCCTCGGATTTCATTGGGGAGTTATTCGGCGAGGCAGGCAGGCACGCTCGTTCTGCAGTCGGCGTAGCCGCCTTGCCAAAGAACGCTCCTGTAGAGATTGAATTGATCGTAGAGATCGCTGAGTGATCGGATAGGCTGGTAGGCATGGAGCACCCCGCATATAGTCAATTGCGTCCCGTAAGCCAATCCGTTGGCGTAGTTCTTTGTGATAATCCCAGCTATACCGCCCTCGAGGGTACGAATACCTGGATTATTAGTGCCGCTGAAGACTCTCGGTCGATCGTCGTAGACCCGGGGCCGGAGGATGAAGGCCACCTCAACGTTGTGCATCGCCATGCCGGGGAGGTGGCGTTAATTCTGCTTACCCACCGTCACGATGACCATGCCTCGGGCGCGCAACGACTTCGACAGATGACCGGCGCGCCCATTCGCGCTTTCGATCTCAACTATTGCAATGGCGCGGAGGCTTTGCAGAAAGGTGAAATCCTGACCTTGGAAGGCGTTACTCCACAGCTGGAGGTTGTGCACACACCGGGTCACACCGCGGACTCCACGTCCTTTTTTGTGTGGAGCGGGGAGGTGGACAATTCCCGGCTAGAAGGCATCGTCAGCGGCGATACCATCGCGGGGCGCCACACCGTTTTGCTCTCAGAGACGGACGGCGATTTGGCCGATTATCTCCACGCCTTGGACATCCTAGAAACCCGCGGCAAGGATGTTACGCTCTTTCCGGGCCACGGGCCCGATTTGGAAGATACCTCGCAGGTGGCGCGCAAATACATTGACCGACGCCATTACCGCTTGGACCAGATTCGAAAGATCCGTGCCCGGCTGGGTGAAGACGTGGATCTGACCACCTTGGTCAATGAAATGTATGACGATGTAGATCCGGTGCTGCGCCATGCTGCCGAGCAATCTACGCGTACGGCGTTGAAGTATCTCGACGGTACCGATAGCTGACGGCACCGGCAGCTAGCTCGGCGCCCGGTAAGTCGCTGGCTAAACGCTTATTCCCTCCGCCCTTGACGCTATGCATGGGCTGGAGGGATTTTTATTTAGCGTGCGCGGCGGGCGAGGTGTTCGGTATCGATGATGAGCACGGACTTGCCCTCGAGGCGAATCCAGCCGCGGTGGGCGAAGGTGGCCAGGGCCTTGTTTACGGTCTCACGGGAAGCACCGACCAGCTGGGCAATCTCTTCCTGGGTGAGATCGTGGTTGACGCGCAGTGCGCTGCCTTCCTGTACGCCGAAGCGGTTAGCCAGCTGCAGCAGGGTTTTGGCAACTCGGCCGGGTACGTCGGTGAAGATGAGGTCCGCCAAGTTGGCGTTGGTGCGGCGCAGGCGGCGCGCTAGCACGCGCAGTAGCTGCTGGGCGATGGCAGGGTGATCGCTGACCCACTTGTCCAGCAGCTCGGAGTTCATCGTGGCGGCCTGAACCTCGGTCACGCAGACAGCGGATGAGGTGCGTGGGCCCGGGTCGAAGATAGAGAGTTCGCCGAACATATCGGAGGGACCCATGACGGTTAGAAGGTTCTCGCGGCCATCCGGGGCGTGGCGGGCGAGCTTAATCTTGCCGGAGGTAATGATGTATAAGCGGTCACCAGGCTCGCCTTCATCGAAGATGGTAGTACCGCGCGGGAAGCGCACTGTTTCCATCTGCTCGAGAAGATTTTGCACTGCTACGGGATCAACGCCTTGGAAGATTCCGGCGCGGGAGAGGGTGTCCTGTACGCCTTCCACGTTTTACTCCTTGGATGTCGACTGCGAGACGTCATTTAAGTGCTTGGCCCACATCCTTGTGCGAGCTCTAGAGAGGCACGCTTATGCGGAACCAGCGGGGTAATTTTTAGCGTACCCCATATTACAGTGTAGTTCGTCACTTTTGCGCACTGCCTCAATAATAGTCACACGACAGAAATGGGAAAGTTTCAGCCTTTTAGGTTTACAGCCAGCGGTTTTCTGGCTAATCCCCGAAGACAATCGCTTCCAGTTTTTCCATTAGGAGGGCAAAAAGGGCGATGCCAAGCGGAACAAAAATAACAAGTGAAATCATGTATTCCCATCCTACTATGCTTGGCGGCATGAGTTCATCACCGCCCAAAACCGTGGCTCCGAGCACGCGAGCGCCTGTCATTAATGAAAGATTGGCACGCGAACACCCCGATGCGCAGTGCGAACTCGATTTTGATTCTCCCCTTCAGCTCTTAGTCGCCACGGTGCTCTCCGCGCAGTGTACGGATGCGCGCGTGAACTCGGTTACTCCTGAGCTTTTCCACACCTATCCCACCGCCGCCGATTATGCGGCGTCCCGGCGGGAGGATTTGGAAGCCATCCTGCGCCCGCTGGGGTTTCAGCGGGCAAAGGCGGGGTATCTCATGGGCATAGGCGAGCGCCTAGTCTCTGAATTCGATGGCGAGGTGCCACAGACCGTGCAGGAACTTACCTCCCTGCCCGGGGTCGGCCGCAAGTCAGCGTTGGTGGTTCTGGGTGATGCCTTTGGGGTACCGGGCCTTACAGTGGATACGCACTTCAGCCGCCTGATGCAGCGCCTTGAGCTGACGAGGGAAAAGACGCCGGTGAAGATAGAAAGGGATATTGCCAAGCTCATTGTAAAACCCGAGTGGACGGTTTTTTCTCACCGGGTAATTTTTCACGGCCGGCGAATCTGCCATGCCCGAAACCCAGAGTGCGGGAATTGCGTGGTGCGGGATCTGTGCCCGGCTGCATTAGGCTAGCGGTATGAAAAAATACGTCTTCGGCACCGTCATTGCGGCCATTATCACTGCTGTCCTCGTGGTAATGGGAGTAATGCAGCTGCGTGGCGATGATACCGGCGCAGGCGGTGCCGCGTCCGGCAATGCGGCCGGCCAGGGGATAGCCGATCGCCCGGATTGCCCCGCGGGCCCCATCGCTGGAGTGGATTTGGAGTGCCTGGGTGGCACTGACACAGGTGACGTGGGCGCTGGTGAAGGGAACCATACGGATGCGGGCATTACCATCGCCAATGTATGGGCGTGGTGGTGCGAGCCGTGCCGCGCAGAATTACCCTACTTTGATGAGGTGGCAAAGTCTCATCCAGAATGGAAGGTCATTGGGATCCACGCGGATAAAAATGCCGCCAACGGGGCTGCTTTTCTCAACGATGTGGGAGTAGATCTGCCGAGCTTCCAAGACTCACATAATAGTTTTGCTGGCGCGCTAGGCCTGCCAGGCGTGGTTCCTGTGACCGTCATTTTCCGCGATGGGGAAGTGCTAAAGCAGGCGGCCCAGCCGTTTACCTCTGCGGCCGAGATTGAAAAGACGGTCAAGGAGGCGCTTGCTGGATGAGTGAGTTATGCCCTGAGTGCGCACCCGACTGGATAAAACCCGCGCTCGGCGTTGATGTAAGTCAAGTGCAGGAGCTTATAGGGCAGCGGCAAGCATCGCAGCTTAATGGCACGGAGGAAGAGGTGCCAACCAAGCGGGAAGCTGCGGTGCTGATGCTATTGAACGGGCAGAGCATGGAGGATGGTGAAATTTTGCTCACGCACCGCTCGCCGTCCATGCGCTCGCATTCCGGCCAAATTGCCTTTCCTGGCGGCCGGCGGGATCCGGGGGATACATCGCTGGTCGATACTGCGCTGCGGGAGGCATGGGAAGAAACCGACCTGCAGCGCCATTCCGTTACACCCCTAGAGCAGTGGAAGCAGTTGCATATTCGTGCCACGGGTAATCCGGTAAGCCCCATCTTGGCGCATTGGCACCAGCCGGGTGAGGTCTACCCCGCTAGCCCGGCGGAGACCGATGATGTGTTTTTCGTCCCGATCAAGGAGCTCATTGACCCCCGCAACCGCCTGCTGGTGGGTTTCAAACAATGGCAGGGCCCGGCGTTTTATGCCAATGGCTACGTGATTTGGGGTTTTACTGCCGGGGTGCTGGCAGCATTATTGGATCATTCTGGGTGGAGCGTACCGTGGAATAACAATTCGGTCTTAGACCTGCGTGACACCCTCAAAAAGTCCCGCAATAATGAGAAGATGTCTTAATTGCCCGCGCGCTTAAGGCGCCGGGGGACGTACGAAACTTCGATAGAGAAAGAACCAAAGCCATGACTGCTGCGCTCATTGTTGACGGCCTGATTGTGCTTGCCGTGGTAGCAGCATTGCTCAGTGGTTGGCGCAATGGTGCGCTCGCCGCAGTGCTCTCTGCCATCGGTGTGGCCGCGGGCCTCGTGGCGGGCATCGCCGTAGCGCCGCGCGTATTGCGCACAGTGGACGAGCCTTCGCTACGCCTGCTACTGCTCGTCGGAATTTTGGTTTTGCTGGTGGGCATTGGGCAAATAATTGGTTCTTCCTTGGGTACGAGCGTGCGTGACCGCATGAAGGCCCGCAGTACCCAGCGGATAGATTCTCTGTTTGGCGCGGTGTTCCAGTTCTTCATTGCCCTCATCGTTATATGGATGATTTCCATTCCCGTAGCCACCAATTTGGGTGGATCCGCAGGGCAGGTGCTGCGCGATTCCCGCATCCTGAGTAACCTCAACGCCGCTGCCCCGCCGCGTCTGGCTTCTCTTCCCAATGGTGTGGCGGCAATGCTGAATGAATCGGGGCTTCCGCCCTTGGTCTCGCCGTGGGAAAAACCTATCAGCGGCGAGGATGTCGAAGAGCCAGCCCCGAACGTACAGGACCCGGAGCTGGTGCACAGAATGCGCCCGTCCATCATTCATGTGCTTGGCGACGCCGAAGTATGTTCCCGCCGCCTCATGGGTTCCGGTTTTGTGGTGGACAATGACTATGTGGTCACCAATGCCCACGTCGTAGCCGGCACCCAAAGGGTGAAGTTGGATACGAAGCTCGGACTGAAAGATGCCACGGTGGTCTACTACAACCCAGAGGTCGATATCGCCGTCCTGCACGCGCCGGATCTAAACATCCAGCCCCTGCCATGGGCGCAGCGGCCGGCCCAGACCGGCGATGATGCCATGGTTATGGGTTTTCCACACTCTGGGCCTTTTAATGCGGAGATGGCCCGCGTACGCGATCGCATCACCATTGCGGGACCAGACATTTACTCCCAAGGCCGGGTCGAGCGCGATTCCTATATTGTGCGCGGCAATATCCAACAGGGAAATTCCGGCGGCCCCTTAGTCAATACCGCAGGCGAGGTTTTAGGCGTCATCTTTGGCGCCTCAGTGGACGATTCTGGGACTGGATACGCGCTGACCGCTGACGAGGTAATTGGCCAGATCGGAGATGTGACCCAACTGACGCTTCCAGTAGAAACGGGCGAGTGCGTGGCGCACTAGCCTCCGTATTGAATCCGCGTAGGGCAATCCGCCCTATGCGTCGAGCCATCGGCGCAGTTCGTCGATGAACTTCTCGGGGGCCTCAAGGAAGGGCAGGTTTTTGGTGCCTGGAATCGAGGTGGCGCTAAAACCAGCGCTCGCGCGGAGGGCAGCCCGCTGGATGACGGGGTTCCACAAGCGTTGTTGGGCG
Source organism: Corynebacterium macginleyi (assembly GCF_003688935.1). Lineage (GTDB taxonomy): Bacteria > Actinomycetota > Actinomycetes > Mycobacteriales > Mycobacteriaceae > Corynebacterium > Corynebacterium macginleyi. The sequence goes on from NZ_REGE01000004.1 coordinate 106,585, forward strand.
TGAATGAAAAGGACGGGACGCTTGACTTCTAATTCGGACCAGTTCAAGGGAACCACGGCGGTGCGCATTCGGTGGTTCCACAGGATTCCGCGGCGCACCTTGCCAATCCGGGAGGCGCGCAGGCGCAGGGCAAGGATGGACTCTATGGCGGCATCGGCAAGCGCGGGGCCCGTATCCAGGCTGAGCTCCTTGCGGTAGGCCCGGGGGCTGAGTAACAGGGTATTTGCGCGGGTGACCCTTGGCATGTGGCAGAGGAGGGAACGCAGGATCATCCACCCAAAATCCCAGGGTCGGGCGGCGATGGCGCGGCGGATATCTACGGGATGTGCGGCCGAGACGGAGACCAAGCCGCGCACCCGATTGGGGCGTTCGGCTGCCAGGCACCACGCCACTGCGCCACCGGTATCGGCGCCAACGATATAGGCATTATCGTGCCCCAACGCCTGGATGAGGCCATCGAGATCCCCGACCAAGGTGCGGATATCCTGGCCGGGATCGATGGGTGGCTTATCGGACATGCCGAAGCCGCGCATATCTAGCGCGGCGACGTGGTACCCGCACTGGGCGAGCGGCGCGATGACTTCCTGAAAATCGAACCAGCCGCCAAAAGCGCCGTGAATAAACGCAACGAGGGGATCTGCGCTATCACCCGCTATGGCCACGTGTAGGCGGATGCCCCGGGTGTAGATAAACTCGTGCGCGAATGGCCCTTCTAGCTCGACTGTTGAGGGAGGAAGTGGTGTTAAGCCCATGGAGGACTATGCGCCTTTCTATGTGTGCAGAAAATCCGCCCAAGGAAAAGCTGAGGCGGATTTAGTGGTGCGTCCAGTTTAGGTGTACAGGCCGTGAGTGTCCTTCCGGTCCAGCGATTTTTGTGCCTTGCCTGGAATCAGGTTTTTGAGTTCCTTGGTGGAATCAATGGTCTTCTGCGGCGCCTTAATTTTCTTGACGTTCTTGAGGCCTAGCAGGGCAAGGGCACCGGCTGCCACGATCATCACGAGGAAAACGATTAAGAAGGCAGCCCAGCGCTCCAGCCAGACGGCGAGGAGCTCAGCGAGGAAGAAGAAAAAGAAAAAGGAGCTGTACAAAGCGATGATGCCGGCTGCACCGAAGAAGCCAGCGCCGATGCCACCCTTTTTTGCGGACTGCGCTAGCTCCGTCTTGGCCAGCTCGACCTCAGAGCGCACGAGCTGGGACATCTGCTCGGTGGCATTGGAGACCAACTTGCCGATGGAGGTTTCGGAGGACGATGCATCAACATCGCTCAAAGGAATCGAATTAACCTTTGGTGCGAATTGATCGGTGCCGTCAGTAAATAATCCATCGTTGCTCACGATTAATTCTCCTCGTTTTGATCTAAACCTTGCTACGGCCCCAATTGTAATGGAAACAGCGTGGTTTTATGATGCCATGCCAACGCAAGGGGGCCTGCGGGGCTCTGGGCGTTTAGGGCTATCCTAATATATATGTCAGAAAATGACGTGTTGTCTCCGTTGTTTCGCCTTCCCGGGGTGCAAGAAAGTGCGGGAAAAGCTGCGGCTGCCATTGCGCGCGCCCACCGCAGACCGGCCGGGTTGCGTAGGTACGAGATCATCTCTGCGGAGTCTTTGATGCGCGGGGCGCGCGCCAGTGTTGCCTTGGATGGGCATGCCATCCCCCCACATCCTGGCCCGGGCGATGTGAAAAGCGGGCCGCTGGCCGGCGCGGTCAGCGCGTACTCTATGGCGGCACCTGAGGTGGTCGATTCCACCGTCCGTACCTTTGCCCGCGCGCCCCTGCAAGTGTTCGCGCGCATCGACGTTGCTGCCGGCGGGACCGGGATTCCCACCGGTGATACTGCGCGCTTGCAGGGCCTCGCGTGCCTGATTGCGCAGGGTAGTGGTCCTGCATTCCGCGATCTTTTACCGAGCGTCGTGCACGCCGAAATCGCGGTCGGCCAATTCTTTGGCCCACGCAGCGGTGTGGTGGCGCGCGTTGCGGCCCGCCTTGCCGCCATGCACACCGGCTTTGATCCCCGCGGGTTTGCCGTGCCAGAGGTGTATTTTCATCGTCACTCCAAGGCCTACCACCAGTGCCGCGCGAACTACCGCGATAGGCCTGGCGAGGTGGTGCTTTTCCATCTCGCCGCCTGGGCGGTAGGCGGTAGAGAAGCCGATGCCATTGCCCGCGCGGCCTAACCGTACGCCACCATGCTAGGTGAATGGTGAACATCCATTCGGTGCTCTTTAGCGCCGTGCGGGTAGGATATTTCCCCTAGCTGTTGTGATCGGGTAATGAACGTGTCATAATTATCGGTGCAAGGCCCCGATATACCGTGCGGCCTGCCCCGGCTCGCCCCCCGAGGCCGGGTTACTGACGGCCCGCGCGCACCCCCCCGATGCGCGGGCCGTCACCTTTTATCCACAGTTATCCACAATGTTTTGTTGAAAATTGCAACTAATTCAGTGCTAAGTGGTGGCTTGTGCGCACTTATCCACAGGCGGGAGGACTCGTCCCTAGTGTAGTTGGCGCGGATGGTTCAGGCTAGGGGGCATGAATACAGCACACTCTCGCTCCACCATCGTCGTCGCCATAGGCGAGGAATCCCTGCGCGCCGAGGCGGTTCATGCGGCCGCCGCGACCAACTACCAGGTCATCACGGTAACCGATCCCCGCGATATTCCGCGCAGCCTTGCCAGGGCCTATACGATCTTGGTTGATGCGCTCATGGCGCGTGTTATCGCCTCGGCCCAGGCCGGACAGACTGCGCCCATTCCGGTGCTGTTCCTCGCCGCGGACCCAGGGCCCATCGATTATGAAGCGGCGCTTGCCTGCCATGCGGAGCGTGCCTTTATTATTCCCGCGGAAATTAAAGACTTGCTGGAGGCAATTGCTCAGGCTGCGCATCCGCCAGAAGAGCGCCCCGGTGCCGCCACCATCGCGGTGGTCGGTGCCAGTGGTGGGGTAGGGGCCTCTACCTTTGCCGCTGCTCTGGCACGTTCCCACTGCATGGCTGGAGAGCAGTCGCGGGCGCTGCTTATCGATGCCACCGCGCACTCCGGCGGACTCGATCTCCTCCTCGGTGTGGAAACATCACCAGGTGCCCGCTGGCCGGACCTCAACATTGGCGATGGCAGCATCGATGCCGCCGATCTCTACCGTGCCTTGCCATCCACCGCAGATGGCATAGCGGTCCTATCCGCAGCGCGCAGCACGGTCAAAGACACCTTTAAGCTAGACGCCACGCTAGTGGCGGCGGCCACCTCTGCGGCGCATGCCGGCGAAGGCCTGTGCATTGTGGATTGCACGGCGGAAAATATCCCGGCGACCTGCACACACGTGGTGCTGGTGGTGGCCGCGGAGGTGCGCTCGGCAGCGGCAGCCGCACAACTCATTCTGCGCCTGGATGAAGCCCGGCGAGACATCGTGGTAGTCCTGCGCCAACGTCAGTGGGCAGCGCTGAGCGCGCCTGAGATAGAAGACATCATCCATCACCGGGTCAGTGCCCAATTGCCTACCGTGCGTGGGCTGACCCGCAGCATTGAGATAGGCGGCTTACCAGCCAGGCTTCCCGCAGCATTGTCCAAAACCGCCCGTGCTGTGCGCGAGGAGGTAGGGGTATGAGCGAGGCGATGGAAAGCTCGGCTGAGACCATGGAAAAGACCATAGAAAAGATGCAACGTGTTATTGCCGCCGAACCGAATCTGGTCCACGACGCCTCCACTTTGGCCCGGCGGATTCGCGAGGAAGCCGGAGTCATCAGCGATGTCGCCGTAGTGGATCTGCTCCGGCGCTTGCGCCAGGATGCGACCGGCATGGGGCCACTGGATAGTTTATTGGCCCGGCAGGGAGTAACCGATGTCGTGGTTAATGGCCCCGAGGATGTTTTTATGGACCGCGGTGAGGGGTTAGAACGCAGCGATATTACCTTTCGCAACGATGCGGAGGTGCGCCAGTTAGCCGCCCGCCTGGCCGCGGTCTCAGGCACACGGCTCGATGATGCCCAGCCTTTTGCCGATGGCCGCGTGACACGCCCAGATGGCGTCGTGCTGCGCGTGCATGCCCTTTTAAGTCCACCCGCAGTAGGCGGGACGTGTATTAGCCTGCGCGTATTGCGGCAGGCGCAAACCACCCTGCCACAGTTGGTGGCCAATGGCACGGTACCCGAAGACATCGGCCAACTGCTTGCCGCGATGGTGGACAAGCGAGTGTCTTTCCTCGTTATCGGTGGTACCGGTTCTGGCAAGACAACGCTGCTCTCAGCGCTGTTGGGGGCCGTATCCGAGCGGGAGCGCATCGTGGTCATCGAGGATACGGCGGAGCTATCACCCCATCACCCGCATTGCGTGAGCATTATTTCGCGCCGGGCGAACGCGGAAGGTAGTGGGGAAATTACCATGGCGCACTTGCTGCGGCAGGCGTTGCGGATGCGTCCAGACCGCATTGTCGTCGGCGAGATCCGCGGCCCGGAAGTAGTCGATCTGCTCGCCGCGCTAAATACGGGCCACGACGGCGGCGCGGGCACCTTGCACGCCAATTCTCTTTTTGAGGTACCCGCCCGCATGGAGGCCCTCGGGGCACTCGGCGGCCTGGACCGCAGCGCCCTGCACTCACAATTGGCGGCCGCCGTCAACGTGGTCCTTACCATGGAGCGCACCCCACACGGTCGACGTCTCGCCCATATCGGCGTCTTAGAGGGCAATCCGGTAACCCCGCGTATTGTTTGGAGCGCAACCGAGGGACCCGCGCCCGGCTTTGCGGAATTTTCCGCCTCCCTGCTGGAGGAACCGCACCAAGGCCCAGGGGGTCAGGCAGATGCTTAGTTTCTTATTGCTTGCCGCAGCCCTCATAATATCGGCGCCCTCGAGCGCGGCGCGCCTTGCGAGCAAAGAAAGTCGGATAAAGCCCAGATCACTAGTCATTTTGGGCGCGGCATTTTGTGGCAGCTTGGTCTTTTTCTCAGTCGGTCGGATGAGCATTGCGGTAGCGGCAGCGATCATCGCGTGGTGCGTGTCGTGGTATATCAAGGACATCATGGTTGCGCGCACACGCCGGCGCAGCCGAGAAGCCTTGGCCGGATACCTCGGGGTTGTAACCGCTGACCTGCGCGCCGGGGCAACTCTTGCAAGCGCGCTATCGCGCGGGGCGGACTCCCTTCCTGCGACGACGCCGCGGGATATGAGCGCGGCCTTAGAATCCACCGCTACTGCGGCGGCCCGCGGTGTGCCCCCACACGTGGCGTTATCGGGCGTCTATGCAGATGCAGAACTTACCCGGCTCGGCCACCTGCTCGAATTATCCACCCAGCACGGCATCGCGGTGGCAAGCCTCTTTGAACAGGCCCAAAGCCGGATGGATGCGCTGCGTCGCCACCACCAATCCACTGTGGCCGGGTTGCAAGGTCCGCAAGCTACCGCCACGGTCTTGGCCTGCCTTCCCGTTGCGGGTATCGCCATGGGCGGGGCGATGGGGGCTAATTCGCTGGGCTTTTTACTCGGCGGAGGGGTGGGCGGAATCTTACTGGTCAGCGGGGTGGGGCTTGCCTGCGGCGGCTTTGCCTGGTCGCGCGTCATCATCAGGAAGGCGGCACCATGATGGTCTTTATCTGGCTAGCGCTGGCCGTGCTTGTCGGGCTGCCTGCCAATAAGGGCCGGGTGGGGCCGACTACAGCACGGAGCACAACATGGTATGCAGCGAAGACCCCGCGCGCCGGCCCACCGAAGCGCGATGGCGCACTAGTGCGCGGGGGATTGATGCGCAAACTCCAGCCCACTACAACCGCAGATCCGCTCCTCGTGGCCGGGGATATCGAACTTTTCGCAGCTTGTCTGAGTGCGGGCCTGACGGTGCACGCCGCTGCTACGGCAGTCGCGCGCACGGCAGAGGCCGATACCCAGCACCTGTGGGAAACGGCGTCCGCGCTGCTTGGAGTTGGCGTGCCCACGGAATCTGCATGGGACCACATGAAAGGCCATGCAGGACTAGGGGACGTGGCGGGGCTTGTCATCTTATCGGGCCAGTCCGGTGCCACCATAGCCGCCGGATGCACACGAATCTGTACTTCTTTGCGCGCCGAAGCATCTGCCCACGCTACGGCTAAAGCAGAGCGCGCAGGAGTGTTCATTGCCCTCCCGCTGGCGGTGTGCTTCCTGCCAGCATTCATCGTTGTAGGCCTAGCGCCCGTAGTAATCAGCTTGGGCGCACAGCTTTTTTAGATTCACTATTTTCCATTTCGACTCAACCACCAACCACCATACTTTTTGGAAAGGATTCCTACTATGTCTTTACTACTCATTAAGTACTCCCAGCTCACTCGCACTCTTGTCCGCAACGATGAGGGAATGAGCACGATTGAATACGCCATGGGTTCGCTCGCGGCCGCAGCGCTTGCCGGCGTGCTGTATATGGTCATCAAAGGCGGCGGCGTGGTCGATGCCATTGAGGGAATTATCACCGATGCACTGTCGAACACCCCGAGCTAGCCGGGCGTAACAAAGCAGAAGAAAGGAGGGATCATGCGCGCGGTAGTCGATGACGATGGTTCGGTGACCATCGAAGCCGCCCTGGCATTAAGTTCCCTCGTCCTCGTAGCGGCGGGCATCATCGGTGCTATCGCTACGATGGCATCCTATATCGCGGCGGTGGACATGGCAGGCGCGGCGGCTAGGTCGCATGCCATAGGAGTCGAGTACCAACCGGCGCGCGAGGATGCCCGGGTGAGCGTGCAGGAAAGTGCGGGGCTTATTCGGGCATCGGTCAGCGTTGATGCTCCCATCGGCACGATGCGCGCAGAAGCGGTCTTTCCCGCAGAGGTGGCCGGCTATGACTAGCAGACTTCGCGGCGAGGACGGGTACGCCACCATCGCCGCCACCGGAATTATCGTTGCCATCACCAGCCTGTTATTGGTCATCGCGGTGATAGGTTCTCGTGTGACTGCGCGCCATGAAGCGCAGGTTGCCGCAGACCTTGCCGCCGTAGCCGGCGCCTGGGCCTTGGCCACCGGCAATGATTCGTGTGCTGCCGCGGATAACACTGCACGGGATAACGGGGCGAGCCTCGAGTCATGCATTGAAAAAGCAACCGATATCATCGCGGTCGCCACAGTGCGCGGGCACAGCGCCACGGCTAGGGCGGGCCCAGTCTAAACCGGAGCTTCCTGCGTCATGGTAACAAGTGCGCCGAGCAGCTTGATGGCGCCTTCCTTGCTCAGTGGATTGTTGCCATTGCCACACTTGGGCGATTGCACGCAGGAAGGACACCCGGCTTCACAGGCACAGGAGCGCACCGCCTCAAAGGTGGCCGCAATCCACTCCGGAAAGCGGCGGAATCCCTCTTCGGCAAATCCGGCGCCGCCGGGGTGACCGTCGTAGACAAAGACAGTCGGAAGCTGCGTATCCGCATGCAAAGCGGTGGATACGCCGCCGATATCCCAGCGGTCGCAAGTGGCGATAAGCGGCAATAAGCCAATGGCGGCGTGCTCCGCCGCATGCAGGGTACCGGGAATATCGGCGGCGGTAATGCCCATTGCAGCAAGCGCCAGAGGGTCGATGGTATAAGCCACAGCGCGGGTGGTCAGCCGCTGTTCGGGAAGATCGAGGGGGATATCGTCGCCGATGGTGCCATCGGCAAGCCTCACCTGGTAGCCAGTGACGCGGTCGGTGACCTCTACCGCGATATCGGCGACCCACAGTCCCGGGGAGTAATTGATGAGATTATCGGCCTTACGCAGGATGCGAATATCCGTTGTGGAGCGCGGGATGGTCGAATACTCGGGGGCCGCCGGGCGGGCAAGCGCTACATAATCGGCCAAGAGAAGATCTTCGATGACAAAACTTTCGCCCTGGTGCAGATAGACCGCGCCGGGGTGGACCTGGCTGGTCGCGCGCGCTGCATCGATAGTTCCCAAAATCCGCCCATCGGAGGCATCCACGATCATGATCTCCTCTCCTGAACCACCGCGCAGCCCTACCGTCGAATGGGCGGTTTCCGGGGAAAGTTCTTCCGGGCTAGATGCAGGGATCGGCACGGCAAACCAGCCGTGCTCGCGGCGGCGCACGAGGCCCTGCTTTGCAAGCAGATCGATCACCTCGCTCGCACCCCACTGAGCAATAGTGGCATCATCGAGCGGTTTTTCCACCGCCGCGCAGTAGAGGTGACCAAAGAGAATATAGGGGTTCATCGGGTTAAATACGCTGGCTTCCACCGGCTTTCCCAATAGCGCATCGGGGTGGTGCACCAGGTAGGTATCCATGGGCTCATCGCGAGCGACGAGCACCACCAGTGAGCCCTGCCCGCGGCGGCCCGCCCGGCCGGCCTGTTGCCAAAAACTGGCTACCGTGCCCGGAAAACCCGCGGTGACCACGGCATCGAGTCCACCGACGTCGATGCCCAGCTCCAGGGCGGAGGTGGTGGCGACGCCTAATAAGGAGGCATCATCAAGCGCCTGTTCTAACCGGCGGCGGTCTTCGGCCAGGTAGCCGGCGCGGTAGGCGGCGATGCGCTGCGCGAAATCCGGCCGACCGAAGCTGCCGGAGAGAATCTCGGCCGTAACCATCGCCACGACCTCGGCGGAGCGGCGGGAGCGCACAAAGGTCATGGTACGGGCACCTTCCGCGATGAAGGTAGCCATTATTTCGGCGGCCTCCGTGGTGGCCGCGCGCCGCACGGGGGCGCCGTGCTTGTCCTCCGCGCCTTCCACGAAACCGGGTTCCCACAGTGCTACCGTACGCGCGCCGGTGGGTGCACAATCCTCAGTAATGGCCTGCGCCGGGCGGCCGGTCAAACGCTGGGCATGCCGCGCTGGGTCATTCATCGTTGCGGAGGCATAAATGATGGTGGGCCGCGATCCATAATGACTGCACAGGCGGAGCAGGCGGCGTACCACCAGGGCCACATTGGCGCCGAATACGCCCCGGTAGGAGTGACATTCATCGATGACAATGAACTCCAAGTGGCGCAGCACCCGCGCCCACCGCGCGTGCGCGGCCAACATGGACATGTGCACCATATCGGGATTGGAGAACACCAGTCGCGAATGCTCGCGCACGCCCATCCGTGACTCTTGGGGTGTATCGCCGTCATAGGGAGCGGGCACCACGTTTTGTAACTCGGGGATGTCGCGGCACAGCTGGAGTGCGGAATGCAGCTGGTCCGATCCCAGTGCCTTAGTGGGGGTGAGGTAGAGCGCGCACGCGGTCTGGTCTTCTGCTAGCCGGGTGAGGATGGGCAGCTGATAGCTCAAGGATTTTCCGGACGAGGTGCCGGTGGAAATAACTGCGTCGCGGCCCTGCCAGGCGCATTCGGCGAGCTTCGCCTGGTGTGTATATAGCTTGTTGATGCCCCCTTCTACCAGCTTGTCCCTCAACCCCGGCAGCACCCACTCCGGCCATTCGGCGAAACGTGCCGGTTGAGCCGGGAGTGTGGTGTGAAATGTCAGGGTCGATTCAGAAAGGCGCCGTTGGACGCGTTCTAGGAGCTCGTCACCAAAGGGGTTATCGCCGACCGGGTGAGACAATTTTTACCCCCTAGTGAGTTAAATCTATCGCTTTGGCATGGAACGTGTCACACTGTTGACAGGCCAATGTTGTCTTGGTGCGGTTTTATACCTCACGGTACTGCTCGAGGACCCATTTACCGAATAACTACCGGCGCGGCTTTCCGCGCTACCTATCTAAGAAAAGGAACCCAGTTCACCATGACACAAGGAACCGTTAAATGGTTTAACTCCGAAAAGGGATACGGATTCATCGAGCGCGAGGACGGCGGTGGAGACATCTTCGTTCACTACTCTGAAATCCAAGGCAGCGGGTTCCGCACCCTGGAAGAAAACCAGAAGGTTAGCTTCGAGGTTGGATCCGGCCCGAAGGGCGACCAGGCGCAGGCCGTTTCCATTCTCTAACACCCTCCAGGGTGCTGAAGCGCCCTAGGGTGTTTCAGCGTAGCCGCGGGAGGTATCCCACCATTCCACGATGCGGTTTTGGGCCTTTTGTAGGCCCAATCCGATGAAAATGGCGACGATAATGCTGATGATCACCGCAAAGAGCGGGGTATCGGAGAACGCCAGGCCACCTACATAGCCAATGGCCAAGGCCTGGAATACCCAGAGCATGACGCCAATGGTGTCGAAAAAGAGGAAGACCGGCCAGGGAAAGCGCATTGACCCCAACAATATGGTCATAAAGAGCCTGGCTGAGGGGATAAAGCGGGCAATGATAATGGCCGCGCCGCCGCCGCGGCGGACATTGCGTTTTACCCACGTGAGGACCTCGTAGGCCCTCGAGCCTTTCTGAATGCGGTTGAGCAGGGGCATAAACCGGGTACCGAGCAAAAAGCACAGGTTATCACCCACCATGGCGGCTACGAGCGCTACAAAGAACATGGTGGGCAGGTGCGGAAATCCCTGTGAACCGGACCACGCGCCGGCCATATTGAGCGGGATTTCAGAGGGGAGCACTGGAAAGAAACAGTCGCCGAAGATGAGCAGTCCCACGATCGGATAAACCCACTCCGTGCCCATGATGGTTTCGATCCACATCGTTACTGTGTCAACCATCTAATCCTCCACGGGGTGTGTTGTGGGTGTGCTATCGTCCCCAACAATGCTTTCATAGCTGCTGGACTTTCTAAAGAGGTCAGTATAGACCGGTTCGGTGGGGGTGCGAAGTGCCCCCTACACAGCCTTTTGGCGCTACTGAGTATATGGTGCGGTAAACGGTATCAACCGCCTGTGTACGCTAGGGGCGATTGCTGAAAGCACACAAATTTTAATTTTTGCATCATCGAAAGGGATGAAGTCGTAGTGGCAGAAGCGGCCGAGCCGGGCAAAACTTTAGTGATTGTGGAGTCGGCAACTAAGGCGAAGAAGATTCAGCCGTACCTGGGAGATAACTACATCGTGGAGGCCTCCGTGGGGCATATCCGTGATCTCCCGCGGGGCGCTGCCGATGTGCCGGCGAAGTTCAAGAAAGAATCTTGGGCCCGCCTGGGCGTTAACCCGGAAGATGATTTCGCCCCGCTCTACGTCGTTAGCCCGGATAAGAAGAAAAAGGTCGCCGACCTCAAATCTAAGTTGAAGCAATGCGATAACCTTCTACTGGCAACAGACCCTGACCGTGAGGGCGAGGCCATTGCCTGGCACCTATTGGAGGTTTTAAAACCCAAGGTGCCGGTGCGTCGCATGGTCTTCAATGAGATCACCAAGTCCGCCATCCTGGAGGCAGCGGGAAATACGCGCGACTTAGACTATAACCTCATCGATGCGCAAGAAACCCGCCGCATCCTGGACCGCCTCTATGGTTACGAGGTTTCGCCGGTGCTGTGGAAGAAGGTTATGCCGCGGCTTTCGGCCGGGCGCGTGCAGTCGGTGGCAACGAGGGTCATCGTCGAGCGCGAACGCGAACGCATGGAATTTATCTCCGCTAACTACTGGGACCTGCTCGCCACTTTGGACACAGGATCCGGCAGCGGTGAGGCCCCATCGACCTTTGACGCACGCTTAACCGCCGTCAACGGCAAACGTGTTGCCCTAGGCCGCGATTTCGACGATCGCGGAAACATGAAGACCGAAGACGTCATCGTGATCACCCAGGCGCGGGCGGAGGCCTTGGAAAAGGCCCTGCAGGGCGCGGGTATGACTGTATCCGGGGTAGAGCATAAGCCCTACACCCGTAAGCCTTATGCGCCATTTATGACCTCGACGCTGCAGCAGGAGGCGGGTCGGCGCCTGCACTTTACCTCGGAGCGCACGATGCGCATTGCGCAGCGCCTGTATGAAAATGGCCACATCACGTATATGCGTACGGACTCTTCCTCGCTATCTCACCAGGGCATGAATGCCGCGCGAAGTTCTGCGATCAGCATTTATGGCGAAGAATACGTCGCGGATTCCCCGCGTATATATGACCGCCGTGTGAAAAACTCGCAGGAGGCGCACGAGGCTATCCGCCCCGCCGGTGAGTCCTTCGCCACCCCGGGCCAGCTTTCCAGCCAACTGGATGCCGAGGAATTTAAACTCTATGACCTGATTTGGAAGCGCACCGTAGCCTCGCAGATGGCCGATGCTAAGGGAACTTCCATGAAGGTGGCGGTCGCTGGCACCGCGGCCACGGATAATGGCACCTATGATGTCGAGTTCTCCGCAACTGGGCGCACCATTACCTTCCCCGGCTTCTTGAAGGCATACGGCGCGGACGAGGATACGAGCAAAAAGACTGAGACTCGCCTGCCGCACCTGGAGGAGGGCCGCGATCTGAAGGTCGAAAAGGTTTCGGCAGAAGGCCACTCCACCAACCCGCCGGCGCGCTATACAGAGGCCAGCTTGGTGAAGAAGATGGAGGATTTAGGCATTGGCCGCCCCTCGACGTATGCCTCCATTATTAAGACCATCCAGGACCGCGGCTATGTTGTTTCGCGCGGCAACGCCTTGGTGCCCTCATGGGTGGCCTTCGCCGTCGTGGGTCTATTGGAGGAAAACTTCACTGAGCTGGTGGATTATGACTTCACTTCGTCCATGGAAGATGAGCTGGACTCGATCGCCACCGGCACAGAGGATGGCACGGCCTGGCTCAACGGCTTTTACTTTGGCAACGCTGAGGCCAACGAGCACAAGGCGGCGTCAATCGCGCGGCATGGTGGGTTGAAATCGCTTATTGATGTCAACCTCGAGGCCATCGATGCCCGCCAGGTCAACTCGCTGAAGCTCTATACCGATTCTGAAGGACGCGATGTTTTCGTGCGCGTCGGCCGCTACGGGCCCTATATCGAGCGCGCGATCGGTACTAACGAGGATGGCAGCGTGGAATACCAGCGTGCCAACCTTTCGGAGACGGTGACCCCAGATGGGTTGAATGAACAGCTGGCGGAAAAGCTCTTTGCCACCTCGCAGGGTGGGCGCCAGTTGGGCGAAAACCCTAAAAATGGCCGCATGGTGGTGGCTAAGGAAGGCCGCTTTGGCTCCTATGTCACCGAGGTTGTCCGCGATGATGAGCGGGAGAAGGCCGAGGCGGAGGCATTGGAGATCGTCGCCAAGGAGCGTGCCGCAGAGGATAAACAGCGCGCTGCGGAAGGCAAGCGCGCCAAGAACTGGGAGACCAAGACGGCCGCGAAGCAGAAGGAAAAGCGCATCGATGACTACATTAATGAGAAGCTGAAGCCGGGCACGGCCTCGCTCTTTAGCTCGATGGAACCGCTGACCGTCACGCTGGACCAAGCCCTGGAGTTGCTGTCCCTGCCCCGCGAGGTGGGCGTTGACGACGGGGAGATGATCACCGCTCAAAATGGTCGCTATGGCCCGTACCTGAAAAAAGGCACGGATTCGCGCTCGCTGGCTAAAGAAGAGCAGATCTTTAGTATTACCTTGGATGAGGCGCGCCGCATATATGCGGAGCCGAAGCGTCGGGGCCGCGCGGCCGCACAGCCCCCGCTCAAGCAGCTTGGCGATAATGACGTCTCGGGTAAGCCCATGACCGTCAAGGATGGCCGCTTCGGTCCGTACGTCACGGATGGCACTACGAATGCGTCCCTGCGCCGCGGCGACGATCCGGAGCAGCTTACTGATGCCCGCGCCAATGAGCTCCTCTCCGAGCGGCGTGCGAAAGAGGCCTCTGGGGAAACGAAGAAGAAGTCCACCAAAAAGTCCAGCAAGAAATCCAGCAAGAAATCCAGCAAGAAGGCAACTAAAAAGAGCACGAAGAAGGCGGCCAAAAAATCCAGCTCGAAGCCTTCACCCGGCACGAAAAACGTTGTTAAGGCCGGCTCGCGGAAGAAATAAGTGAAGAAATTAGTAAGGTGTCGGGCATGAATGATGTACTTGCCCGCACCGCGGAAGGTGCCGCGGCCTTAGCCCGCGCGGTGTCCGAAATATTTGCTGATATCACTGATCCAGCCCGGCGCACCCCGCGGGGCTGGCGGCGTTTCGCGTACTTGGCGTTAGGTGAATGCACGGTGTGGTCCCGCCTCTTTGGCTGGAAGAAAGCTCACACTGCAACCAGCGCTCCGCTTTTGCCGCTCTTAGCAGCAGACGCGCACAACCCCACCCTGAGCACCGCCCTGCTGGTGGGCGCGGTGGGCCAGGCAGAAAAGACCCGCCGCCTGCATCACCCGTCTCTCCTTGGGGTAGCCGGTGTTAGCGCTAGCCACGCAGCGTATTCCTGGGTTCTGTATCGGCGCGGCGCGCGTAACGATGCCCGCGGTTGGGGCCTGCGCGTCATCGCCTGGGTGGCGGCACTTAGTGCATCGCGCATGCAGCCCACCCGTACCGCGGTAGCAGTGGGCGGCGTCGCAGTGTTGACCACCTCAGCGTTGGCGGGTGATCCGCGTTTGCGCACCGATGCAACGAAGGGCGTGAGCCACGGCGCGAACCTCTTGGTCGCTGCAGAAGGCCTTAGTGCGCTGCGGGCGTGGCTGACTTTTGCTGGGGCTCAGCAGAAGTCGCGGATACTGAGGAAGAACAAGAAACACACCACGCCCGCGAAGGCGGCCAGGGCGGTGGGCGCGGTGGAGGCCGGAGCCTTGGCTCTCGGACATTTCCTGCTAGTTGACGCCCTGACTAGGTAAACTCCGCTCCGGCCGCATGCGCGGACCATAGGATAGCCGCCGGTGAACCACCTCGAAGGGCCCGCGCAGTCCCAGCGCTTCTAATATACAGGCACCGACCACGGTGACTCCCCATACGCCGCAGGCGAGGGCGGCTTGACCAAAGGCCCCTAGATCGTGGCCGAAGTCTAGCGTGAAGGGGTGCACGAGCAGGAAAAATAGTATCGACTGAGCCACGTAACCGCTCATGGATCGCTTACCTAGCGCAATGAAGGGCCATAAGAACGCGGGCACGGGTGCCCCAGCCGCGTGGCGTTCTTGCACGGGCTGCAAGACAAGCGCGAGCCCGGCGAGGATTCCCGGCCCGGTCAGCACGCCGAGGGTGGAATTAGCGCTATTGGCTGCGTCCGCCCAGCGTTGATCAATAACCTCCAGGGTACCCAAGGACCACAGCACGCCAATTATAAGTGTTACGGCGGCGGCGATGGCCACCCAGCGCAGGAGTTGGGGCCGGTGAGAGGGGACATCGGCAAGCACGCCCTCGCGCGCCCACACAAAACCCACCAGCATGACCGGCAAGTACATCAGGATGATGAGCGGGGTGGAGATGGCCTGGGCACCCAGGGTGAGAAGCTGACTAAGCAGCAGGTCACCAAAGGAATTCGCCGTGCCAATGCCTTCAAAGGGGATGTCGGCGCCGCCGTCAATCGCGGAGAAAATAAGTGTGCAGATGCCGAGCACCGTCATCACCCCGAGCGCACCATAGGAAATTTTGCGCAGGGTGGAATTATGCAGTGTGAGCAGCAGTGCGATGACTATGCCCGCTATGCCGTAAACAAACATGATATCGCCCCAAAACAACAACACCATGTGCACTGCGCCGAAAAGCGCGAGGAAGCCATAGCGCTTGGCGATGACCCTTCGTGCCTCCCGCAGCGGAAAGCCCCGCCGCCACAGGCTCATCGCGATGAGCCCCACGCCGAAGCCCAGCAGGGTGGAAAACATTGGCAGGCCGCGGTTATGCACGAAGAATGCGCCGAAAACGACCGCGATTTTATCCAGCAGGCTGTCATTCAGGATGCCGCCAAAATATGCGCCTGGGCGGTCCTCGCTGATGATCCACGCGGTGGTCATATTCGCTATCGCGATGCCTAGAAGTGCCATTCCGCGTGCCGTATCGGGCACAATGAGACGAGTAGTAGCCATTAGATTTCGCACCTTTCTGCCAGGCTGGCGCGGATGGGCCGCGCCAACTGGGTCATGCGGCGGCGCCCGCGCAGTTCAATAGATTTCATGACGGTCCAGCGGGCTTGTTCTGCCTCGTTGGCGGTTTTTAAAGTGGCGGCGTTGGTCAGGACCTGGCCGGGGGTATCTTTGGCCATTTCGGTCAGGCGTGCAGCCTCGTTGACGGCATCCCCGATGACAGTGTATTCGAAGCGATCCGCGCCGCCGATGTGGCCTGCCACTACGTGGCCGGAGGCGACGCCGATGCCGGCTTGCAGCTCGAGCCCGCGTAACTCTGCGCGCAGCTCGCGGGCGGCTTGCAGCGCTATCGAGGTCGAGTCATACACGTTGAGCGGCGCGCCAAAGACGGCGAGGGCGGCATCGCCCTGGAATTTATTGATGATGCCTTTATTGCGATGCACCACCGTCACGACGTGCTCGAAGAATTTATTGAGCTCCGTGACCACTTCTTCGGGGGTGTGATTGACCGCGAAGGTGGTGGAACCGATGACATCGATAAACAGCACCGCCACCTTCCGGTCTTCCCCACCCAATTCGGGACGTTCATCGAGGGCGCGCTGGGCCACCTCGGTGCCCACGTACCGGCCGAAGATATCGCGGAGGCGCTGACGCTCGCGTAGACCGCGCATCATTTCATTGAAACCGGCCTGGAGGACGCCGAGCTCGGAGCCATCGTAGATATCGACCTCGGCATCGGCCTCGCCGCGGCGCACGCGGTTGATGGCATCCTGCAATTCCACGATGGGATCGACCACGCTCATGATGGCGAAGCTGGTGCCGATGCACCCGGTGGCCAGGGCGGTGAGCGCGAGCGCCACGATGGCTGGGATGATCTCGCCGGCATCGCCGGAGAAAAACCCAGTGTGCTGCCCCAAAAGCACCAACACGATGCCGAGCAGCGGCACCCCAGAAGTCATCAGCCAGGTAGAAAACAGGCGGTACTTGATGGGTGGTTCGATGGTGGAATCTTCAAAGCGGCGGGCGACGGCTTGCGCGGCGACGGGCCGCACTAGGCGTTCTGCCTCTAGGTAGGTCAAAAGGATGATGACCAGGCCAGCCAAGGTGGTGGAGACACCCACGACGAGCCCGAGCCGCCCGGATTGCCCGCTGGAAATAACCACGGTCAAAATGATGCCGATGAGCCAGACTGCGGCCGCGACCATGGATTGATAGACCGGAATACGCAGCACGAGGTTGCGCACCATATTAGGATCGTGTGCGTCGGGGTTGCGCTGCCAATCCAACACGGGGCGGAAGAGGAGCAGGGTAGCGGCGATGCCGATGATGACCGCAAAAATAAGGTAGATCGCCGCTACTCCCTTCAGGTTAGGCAGCTCAGCGGCAAAGTCCTTGATTTCCGGCATGGGGAGGAAATAGAGGATAAAGGTCATGATTGCGATGGCACCGATGATATTGGCGCCCAAGACCAAAGCAGCGTATACCGGCCACTGGGTTCCCATAAGCCAACGAGCGCCACGCCATAGTCTGTTCATAACTACTTACTGTAGTAAGACCAGTAGGCTAGAGCGAGTGAATACGGCAAGCGTGGCGCAACGATTGGCAGATACCCCAGGTGTAGCTCACACTATCTTGGGCGCCGCGCGGGCAGCGCGGGGGATGCCGGGGGCAGATCCGCGCGCGATGAGCCATTCCTGGCTCTTTACCGGCCCTCCCGGTTCCGGGCGAACCTTGGCCGCAATCGATTTTGCGGCCGCGCTCATGTGCACGAATCCGGAGGAGCCGGGCTGTGGAAAATGCGAGGCCTGCCGCGCCGTGCTAGGCACTAAGCAGCACACGGACCTGGTCTTGGTGGACCCGCAGGAGGTCATCATCCCGGTGGATACGGTACGCGAGGTCATCGGGCGCGCCGCGAGCCTGCCCACGGTCGCGCCATGGCGGGTCGTGATCTTCAATCACGCGGATCGTCTCAACAACAATGGTGCCAACGCGCTGCTCAAGACGGTGGAAGAACCGCCGGAGCGCACCGTAATTATCATGTGCGCGCCATCCGATGCCCCCGAGGACTTCTCCCTGACCCTCCGCTCGCGGTGTCGGCACCTGTATATCCCCTCGCCTCCGGTGGAGAATATCGTCGCCCAGTTGGTGAGCGAAGGCGCCTCGGATCACGATGCCCGCCTTGCCGCCGTGACCTCCCTGCGGCACGTGGGCAGGGCGCGCCACTTGGTGGCAAATCCTGCGGTGCAAAAACGCCGCGCAGTGGCAATCAATTTGGCCGAGTATATCTTTCACGAATCACAGGCCTTTCAGGCGGTGACCTCGCTTCTTAAACTGGTAGATGCGGAGGCGAAGGAATCACACAAGCAGGAAGAAGAAGCGGAGCTGGCCAAGCTGGAAAATGCCTTTGGCATGGGCGCGAAGGGCAAGGGGGCGGCTAAGGCGCAGCGCGACGCCCGATCTGCCATCAAAGACTTACAAGAACAACACAAAAAGCGGGCGAAGCGGCGGGTTATCGATAGCCTCGACTTGGTGCTCGTTGATCTCTCCGGAATCTATCGCGACGCGCTGATGACAAAGGTGGGTGCGCGGGTGGAGATGACGCACCCGGACTTCGCGGGGCTATCCAGTGAGCTAGCTCAGCGGGTGAGTGAGGAAGGACTCTTGGAGTGCCAGACCGCCATTTCTTATTGCCGCGAGCAGCTGACCCAGAATGTGGGCACGCAGATCGCCTTCGACGGTTTGGTGGGCAGGTTGCGACGGGCCTGCCTCTAGCCCCCGAGTCTGTTTCTAGTACCGGTTTGGCCTTAAGCACCGGCCCCGCGAAAACCCAGCCTGAGCCCCGATTTCTTTTCCGCGCCACCCCTGCGATAGAATCGCCAGTGCTGCTTAAGCAGCGCGCCGCCTTAGCTCAGTCGGTAGAGCATTTCACTCGTAATGAAAAGGTCGCGAGTTCGATTCTCGCAGGCGGCTCCATTGTTGTACGTGGGGTTCCTTCCTTAAAATGAGCTGTACTACAATAGAACCAGGCTATATCACCTGGATAGGGGAGGGGGCAGTGTAATGCTTATTGCTACCGTCGCAGCAGAAATTCTCTTTTGGGCGTGCCTTATGCTTGGCGTTGTTTTCCGATACATCGTTAAAGCCCCAGGAATCGGACTGGCATTTTTTATCGCTACGCCAATCATTGACATAGTCCTGCTGATTTTCTCATTTTTCACCATGCATAGTGACGGCGAAGCGGGATTTATGCACGGTTTCGCAGCTTTTTATATCGCTTTTTCGCTGGTATTTGGCGGCGATATCATACGCGCAGTAGATCGGAAACTCAGCGGGAGGTCGAAAACCGGATCTGGGCATCAGTCCGATAATAATTTAAGAAAATGCGTATATGCCAGTGCGGTGACGGCTGCGATCCTTATAGTTGGCATCGCGGTGGTAGGGCTAAACGGCAGCTTTTGGTTGATTTATTGGCTTATTGCCGTGATTTTTACCCCACCGATGTGGTGGGGCGTTGAAAAACTTAGTCGCCGTGCTTAAGCAGGCGCGGAACCACCTTGCCGGTGGCATTGCGCGGCAGCTTGGACAGGAAGTGTACGTCGCGGGGCACGGAGTGCTCGGCGAGCTTATCGTGTACCCAAGTGCGGATGGCATCGGCGGTGAGATCGCGGCCGGCGGCATCGTCAGTAGGCACGGCCCACACAGCGATGCGGCTGAAGGTCTCGCTATCCTCCACGCCAGTTGCGTACACCTCATCGATGCCGGGCATGGCCTCGAGCACCTCTGTCACAGATTGGGGATGGACATTCTCGCCGCCCACGATGATCATGTCATCGGCTCGGCCTACGACGTGAAGGAAGCCCTGCTTGTCGATGTACCCGAGATCACCGATCGACAACAACCCATCGACCCGATTGAGCTTGAGCTTAGGGTTGGTAAAGCCGGTCATGGCAGTGGAGTTGAAGAGGTAGATTTCGCCCACCTCGCCGTGGGGAACGGGGCGGCCCTCCTTATCGAGGATGCGCAGCTTCGTGCCATTAGCTACCTTGCCCACTACATCTGGGTTTTCTGCGACCTGTTCCATTGTGGCCGTCGAGGCGAGGGCGAGCTCCGTGGAACCGTAGACGTTGCACAGGATGGGGCCGAAGCGCGCATTGGTGTCCTTGACCACTTGCGGGGTAAGCGCATTGCCGGCAGAGGCGATGAAGATCAGGCTGGAGGTATCGAAGGTGCCCTCGGGATCGAGATCCACCATGCGTTTGAAAAAGATGGGTGAGGAAATCATGCCGTCGAGGCGGTAGCGCTGGACATCATCCAGCACCTGCTCCGGCTCAAAAACGCGGCGGGTGACGACGGTATTGCGCAGGCCAAAAGCGATATTAATGCAGCCCCAGCCCCAGGTGTGGAAGATAGAGGTTGTCATATGCACGCGCTGATCGGCGCGCCACGGGATAGTATCCACGATGGAAGCGAACACGACCGGCAACGTCGGCTCGGGACGCACGATGCCCTTGGGGATGCCGGTGGTACCGGAGGACATCAGCACGATGGGGCCGTGTTTGGGAAAGGCCGGTAGTGCGACATCGAGGGGATTTTTGACGATCTTGTCGAGCTTTGGGAGATCGCTTGCCCCAGTATCGTGGCCGATGATGATGGGGATATCGAGGTCGGGATGGACGCGGTCGATGAATTCATCATCGATGACGAGGACGTTAATGCCATTTTCTTCGATGCATCCGGCCAGCTGTTCTGGGGAGGAACCGACATTGAGCAGGTAGATCCCGGCTCCGACGTAACCCTTGGCACCGAGCGGGATAATGATGCCGCGGCCGTTGCGGGCCATGACGCCGAGCCGGATTTCTGGCAGCTGTAAAGACTGCAGGTAACGGGCAAAATTCTGAGTATGGGAGCGTAGCTGGCGGTAGGTGAGGGTGCCGTCGTCATCAATAAGCGCGAGGCGATCAGGGCAGGTTAAATAGGCCTGTTCGATTTCGCGGGCCGTGGTAAAGCGGTAGCGCGCAAGGTTGGGCAGGAGTTTGAGCTGCCCTTTGACGCCACCCTGATGGGTGACAATCCCTGCTTTAAAAAGCGCTGGGACGAACTGGCTGAGCGCGGAGGCTTGGAAGGTAATATCAGAAAATTTCATGAAACGGGAAACCTCAAAAAGCTTAGGTTAACAAAATTGAATCACCATCACTATCGTTAAAAGCACGGATGGTGTTTCTTCCATCTGTTAAATGTTACTAGAGTGACCGATCTAGGCGTAAGTTAGATGACGTGAAGACTGCCTTCTTCTTTAGGAAGGCTACATTCAGGGCCGACGGAAAACGCCTTTATAGTAATCATTTTCAATAAATTGGTGATATTGAAAATGTAGGTATGGTTGGAAGGCATGACTGTAAAAGCTGTTATTGCCCGCTCTAAGGGCGCGGAAGTTGAGACCGTAAATATCGTCGTTCCAGATCCCGGCCCCAAAGATGTTATCGTGCGAGTGCAGGCCTGTGGCGTATGCCATACTGACTTGGCTTATCGCGATGGCGACATCGAGGATGCCTTCCCTTTCCTGCTGGGCCACGAGGCGGCAGGTGTGGTGGAGACCATAGGTTCTGCAGTCACCCACGTGGAGGAGGGCGATTTCGTTGTCCTGAACTGGCGCGCAGTGTGCGGCGAGTGCCGCGCTTGCAAAAAGGGCGAGCCCAAGTACTGCTTCAATACCCACAATGCTTCCAAGGCCATGACCTTGGAGGACGGCACCGAACTGACGCCTGCGCTGGGCATTGGTTCCTTCGCGGAAAAGACCCTGGTCCACGAGGGGCAGTGCACTAAGGTCGATGACATGGACCCTGCTGCGGCGGGTCTGCTGGGCTGCGGCATCATGGCTGGCCTGGGCGCTTCTGTCAATACCGGCGATATCCAGTCGGGCGAGTCCGTGGCCATCTTCGGCTGCGGCGGAGTTGGCGTAGCTGCCGTTGCCGGTGCGAAGTTGGCGGGCGCGGCGAAGATCATCGCCGTAGACATCGACGAGTCCAAGCTGACGAACGCACGCGAGTTCGGTGCGACTGATACGATTTGCTCGCAGGGCATGTCGGAGCAGGAGGTCATCGATGCGGTACGCGATCTCACGGGCGGTTTCGGCACGGACGTCTCCATTGATGCGGTGGGCATCCAGGCGACGTGGCGCCAGGCCTTCTACTCCCGCGATCACGCTGGCCGCATGGTGATGGTGGGCGTGCCTAATTTGACCGACCACGTAGACATTCCGGCCATCGATCTCTATGGTCGTGGCGGTTCCATCAAGCCGGCTTGGTACGGCGATTGCCTGCCGGAGCGCGACTTCCCCGCATACGTTGTCCTGCACAAGGCCGGCAATTTCCCGCTGGATAAATTCGTTTCTGAACGCATCGCGCTTGACGATGTCGAGTCTGCCTTCCAAACTATGAAGGACGGCAAGGTATTGCGTTCGGTGGTGGAAATTTAATGCAGATTGAAAGCACGGTAACCTCTGGAAAGTTCCGCTTGGACGGCGGCGAATGGGACGTGGACAATAACGTCTACGTGCTGGGCGATGCCTCTCGTGTCTACATCGTCGACCCTTCACACGACCTCGATGCCGTGGCGGAGCTGGTGGGCGACCGCAAGGTTGAGGGCATCATCTTGACTCATGGCCACAACGATCACTGCGAGCTCGCGCCGGAGGCAGCGGAGCGCTTCGATACGGATGTCTACATGCACCCGGACGATGACATGCTGTGGAAAGAGACCAATGGTGATGCCCATTACATTGCCCTAGCCGATAACGGCCAGTTCGACATTAACGGTGAGAAAATCACCGTCTACCACACCCCGGGCCACTCGCCGGGCTGCGTTGTGCTCTACGTCGCTGGCACTTTGCTGTCCGGCGATACCCTGTTCAACGGCGGCCCGGGCGCGACGGGGCGCAAGTACTCGGACTTCGATGTCATCATCGAATCTCTGCGCAACGTCGTATTCAGTCTGCCGGATGACACCAAGGTCTTGCCAGGCCACGGCGATGCCACGACGGTGGGCGCGGAAGCCGCGCGCATCGACGAGTACATCGAGCGCGGCTACTAAAAATCGCGCAAGTACTCCCCGTAGCCGGATTTGAGGAGGGGCTGGGCTAGCGTCTTGAGCTCCGCCTGGGAAATGAATCCGGCTTCATAGGCCGCCACCTCGGGGGAACCGATGACGATGCCCGTCCTCTTCTGAATCACCTCTACGTAAGCGGCGGCCTCGCTCATCGAATCGACGGTGCCGGTATCTAGCCAAACACTACCGCGATGAAGGCGTTGTACGCTCAGCGCGCCGCGGCGCAGATAGGCCTCGTTGATGGAGGTAATCTCGAGCTCCCCGCGATCGCTAGGCGTGATGGACTTAGCGATATCGATAACCGAATTATCGTAGAAATATAGCCCGACGACGGCATGATTAGACCGCGGCTCCACCGGCTTTTCTTCAATACTGAGCGCGTGGCCCGCCTCATCGAATTCAACGACGCCGTAGCGCTGCGGATCTGATACCTCATAGGCGAAAATGATGCCGCCTTCGGGATCGCGGCACTGGCTTAGCTCCCCGCCGAATCCATGAAAGATATTATCGCCGAGGACCAGCGCGACGCTGTCATCACCAATGAAGTCCTCTCCGATTAAAAAGGCCTGCGCCAATCCCTCGGGGCGGGGCTGAACGGCGTAATCGATCATCAGCCCGAGTTGTGATCCATCCCCGAAGAGCCTTTGAAAGGCCCCGGCGTCCTCGGGGGTCGTAATGATGAGGATCTCCCGGATGCCCGCTTGGATGAGCGTAGTTAACGGGTAATAGATCATCGGCTTGTCATAGATGGGCATGAGCTGCTTAGAGATGCCCTTAGTAATAGGATAAAGCCGCGTTCCGGATCCGCCGGCAAGGATAATGCCTTTCATCGCTACTCCTCGTTAGCCCTGGCGTTTACTACGGCGCTGGGGTCGTGGGGATCGCTAGTGCGGGGAGAGGCGCTGGAGTCGCTAGGATACAGCGCGAGATACAAGGCGAGGGCAGCCCGCCAATTCGGTGGGGAAAACCCCGTGGCTTCGATTTTATCTAGGGAAAGCGTCGATTCTTTAGGCCGTGGTGCTTCGGGGCCGGCGATTTCCCGATACTGTTCGGTGCTTACCGGCGTGACCTCTGCTGGGTCGTGGCCCAGGCCGATGAATACGGACATCGCCATCTCATCGCGCCCGACGGTATCGCCGGAGTTGGAGATATTATAAATTCCATACTCAGGCCGGATGCGCAGGAGATGAGCGATGCCCTTAGCTAAATCCTCCGCGAAAGTCGGGCGCCCGCGCTGGTCATAAATGACTTTTGGCTCCTTATCCGCTTCGGCGAGGCGACGCATGGTGCTGATGAAATTTTGGCCGTCTCCAAATACCCACGAGGTGCGCACGACATAATGCTGCGGTGCGGTTTGTGCGGCGATTTCGCCAGCGGCTTTTGACGCCCCGTAGGTGGAAAGGGGCGAGGGGATTTCGTCTTCTGTGTGCAGCTGCTTGGATCCGTCGAAGATATAGTCGCTGGATATATGTACGAAGGTCAACTGGTTTTCGGCAGCGATGCGGGCGAGTTTGGCTGGCGCTGCGGCGTTCACGGCCCAGGCGGCGGCGCGATCGTTCTCAGCGCCATTGACATCGTTATAGGCGGCGCAGTTAATGATGGCTTCGTATTGTTTCCACCGGCGCTGCGGGGGATGAGTGATGTCGAACTCTGCATGGGTACAGAACTCGCCATTCTTGAGAACCCGCTTTAGCGCCCGGCCGAGCTGACCATTCGCACCGGTAACGAGGATTTTGCGGGGTGGCATGGGAACTACGTCTGCGAGCGGCGGCAGGTGCCTGTCTTTTTCTGATACCTCACGTGGTTCGAGGGGCCACTCCACAGCGTCGAGATTGGTTCCAGAATAGAGCGCATCGGGGGACCAGTGTTCGTTAACTAAGTAAGAGTAGGAAGTTTCCTCAAGAGCTTGGAACCCATTGGCTACTCCGCGCGGTACAAAGACGGCGGTCTCTGGCCCCACTTCATGGGTGACGATTTCCCCGAAGGTTGCAGAACCTTCCCGCAGATCACACCAGGCGCCAAAAATTTTACCGTGCGCGACTGAGACGAGCTTGTCCCAAGGCTCCGCGTGCAGCCCGCGCGTGGCACCGGTGCGATTATGAGAAATATTATTCTGCACAGGTTGGAACGAAGCCAGCTCTGGCGCGGCCTTGACGAGTTTATCGCGCTGCCAGTTTTCTTTGAACCAGCCACGGTTATCTCCGTGTACATCTAAATCAATAATGCATAGCCCTTTAATGGCGGTGGTGTGTACCTGCATAATTACTGTCCTTGCTCTTTATAACGGGCCTCTACAGATTCCTTTTGGCAGCGCCACTGGGTGTCGTTATCGCGATACCAAGCGATGGTATCTTCCAAGCCCGCCCGGATATCGGTATAGCGGGGGCGCCAATCTAATTCGCGGCGTAGCTTGGTAGCGTCCATGGCATAGCGTTGGTCGTGGCCGGGACGGTCTGCTACATGCTCGTACATGGCTCGGCCATCCTGGGTATGTCCCATGATTTCGCAAATCACCTCGATGATGCGCTTATTATCGATGTCCGGCTGGTCAGCGCCGATATTATACGTTTCACCAATCCTGCCCTCTTCGATGATTTTCAGCACCGCTGTGTTGTGATCATCGACGTGGATCCAGTCTCGCACCTGCTTACCCGTGCCGTAGAGCTTGGGAGCATACCCAGAGAGGATATTGGTAATTTGGCGCGGGATGAACTTTTCGATGTGCTGGTAAGGTCCGTAATTATTTGAACAATTAGAAATGGTGGCGCGCAGGCCGAAGGATCGGATCCATGCACGCACGAGGTGATCGGAGCTCGCCTTGGTGGCCGAATAGGGGCTGGACGGCGCATAGGCAGTCTCTTCCGTAAACTTGGTGTCTGCCCCAATTTCTAAGTCTCCGAACACCTCATCGGTAGAAACGTGGTGAAAACGGACATCGTAAGCCCGGCACGCCTCTAGAAGAATGTAGGTACCCACAACGTTGGTGCGGATGAACGGGGAGGGATTCCGTAGTGAATTATCATTATGGGACTCGGCGGCGAAGTGCACGACGATATCCGCCTTGGCGACGAGCGGATTCACCGTCGCCGCATCCGCGATATCACCCTGAACTAATTCCACATCGAGCCCCGCCAGGTTGTCCCGGTTGCCAGCATAGGTCAGCTTATCCAAGACGATGATGCGGGTATCTGGGCGAACCTTGGTCATGAGGCGCACGAAATTGGTGCCGATGAAGCCGACGCCGCCGGTAACGAGCATGGTGTGCATGAGTCCCCAGTCTAGGGCAGTTCGTCAATCTGCTGCGCGTGGCCAGCCCCAAAAGGCTTGGATACGTACTTTTAGGCCGCACGATACGATCGTACGGTCTGCAGGCGAGGTAGAGCATGGATAGTAGGGCACGCTTACGCTGCATCGCGCGGCGGCGGAGTTGGCCGGGGATGTCGGGGAGGCTGAGCAGGTGGCCCGGATGACTCAGGCGGCTCGGTCGGCGTGGGTGGAGAATCCTGCGCCGCAACCTGCTGCGAATTGGCTGGGGAATCGCCAGGGGAACCCGGCGGTGAATCCACCGGCGCATGAGGCTGAGCAAATC
Organism: Corynebacterium macginleyi; assembly: GCF_003688935.1. GTDB lineage: Bacteria > Actinomycetota > Actinomycetes > Mycobacteriales > Mycobacteriaceae > Corynebacterium > Corynebacterium macginleyi. The sequence goes on from NZ_REGE01000004.1 coordinate 132,993, forward strand.
GGCCGGTGAGTTTGCGCGCCGGGGCTTGTCCTGCAGCGGGGGAGTCATTGAGATCCACTAAGGGAGAAAGCCCGCCGGTATGTGCCGAGCGGTAGCCTACCCGACCCGTTTCCGGGTCTCGTTCCGCATGACCCATGCCATTGCGGCCATCGCGGTTATCGTTATTATCCACGTGGTGTCGGCGGCATAAAAGCGTCAGGTTCCGGAGGTCGGTGGCTCCACCATGTGACCAAGCCTGCAGGTGGTGGACATCGCAGTCTTGCCACGGGCGGTTGCAGTCTGGATGGGTGCACACGATTTCATTGGCGGCAAGCGCAAGCTTTTGCCACAGTGAAGCGGTGCGCTTGGTGCGGCCAAGTTCTAGCGGAAAGCCCTTGTCATCGACTGCGCAGAAAAAGTCGTGCTGCGCAGCACCCAGGCGGAGAAGATCAAGCGGAGATAGGTCGATTCCCACGCTCGTGGTGAAGCGGGTGTCGCTGCTCATCGCTTGTAACTCTTCAAGGGTGGTGGCGACGAAGAAAGAACCGAGGCCGTCCGATTTCTTTTGACCTGCGGACAAATAGCTGCCAAGTGCCGCGGTCAACTGATCCGCCATGCGCTGGGCATAGGTGCGGGTATCGTCTTTGGGGCTCAGACTCTCGCTGCCCTTATTCTTGGCGGGGGCAAAAGTGCTGGCCAAGATCGCGGCGGCGGAAGCATCGAGGTAGCCGGAGATATGCACCCCACCGTCTGCATCTTGGTGGGAAATGCTGAAGCGGCGCTTACGGGTGGCGGCGTGCGGATCGCGCTTCCCGGAGGGGTCGAGGGCATGCCTATTCGCCTTGCGGATAGCCTGCCGGAGCCAATCGCGCAGGGATTCGTAGGAGCGGCTTTTAGCTTGCTCTAAAGCCTTATTGCGCAGCTCCCGCGGCCCAGGAACCGCGAATTTATTGAGGTTGCGCAGCTCCCGTTCGATGAGGTTGAGAATGCGCTCCGGGATGGGGTCTTCCTCGAGGAGCTGCTTGCGGCGCTGTTCTTCCGCGCGGCGCTCACGTTCGGCGCGGCGGCGCGCTTCCTCCTCGGCTTTCTTTTGCGCGGCCGCGTCTGGCTTGCCATCTTCTGGCAGAGGAGTAGGTCCTGGATCCTCGATGGGTGCGAACAGGTTCTTGCCATTGCGTAGGCGGGCGGCGGCCTCGGATTCCGTGAGTCCGAGGCGGGCAACTAGGTAGTCCTTGGCCTTAGAGGAGCCGACCCTCCTGCCGGCATCATCGCGCTCTGCAATAAAGGCAAAGGCAGCATCGATAGTGGATTTATTGCCCAGCGCCCGCTCTAGATGTTCGAAGTGGGGATGGAGCAATTCGAAGGAGAGATCGTCCGGATTCTGCATAAGGTTGCGCAGGCGCGTAAGCCCCGCGGCCACATCTGAAATAGCTGTACTGATTTCCGTATGCTTGGTAGTTTCCATGACCCCCTCCTCTCTTATTCGATTTCATGTTCTATTATAACCGGATAAAATACCAGCGCAACAGAAAGAAAGGAATTGGTCAATAGACTATATATTCCCCACTCGAACAGACTTTAGCGCAAGGAAAACCACGTCCATCAGCGGCCAAACCCACTAGTCCGGAAACTGAGGTAACGCGGTCTCATCGAGCCAGGCGGTAACAGTTGTATCGAAAAGAGCAGCGTCTGGCGCGGCCTTCCGGAAAGCCGAGAGGAGATCGCCGGACTGGACCACGGAGTGCTGATGCTGGGTGAGGTAGGAGGAGAGGGTGGGGAAGAAGGCATCGCCAAGCAGCCGGTGAATGGCGTGCACTGCGAGGGCGCCACGCTTGTACACGCGGTCATCGAACATGTCGCGCGCCCCCGGATCAGAAATCTGAATGTCTTGGCGCTTGCGCGTCAGCACATGGTAATGCGAGCGTGCCGCCCGGCGCGCGGACACAGCTCCCTTGTGCTCACCCCATAGCCATTCGCTGTAGCAGGCAAAACCTTCATTGAGCCAGATATCTTTCCACTCAGAAAGCCCAACGGAATTGCCAAACCATTGGTGGGATAGCTCGTGCGCAATGAGCCTCTCGAAGGCGTGATCGCCTTTCACATGGTTGGAACCAAAAATGGACAGTCCCTGGGCCTCGAGAGGAATCTCAAGCTCATCCTCGGTGATGACGACCTGATATGTGGGAAACGGATAAGGACCGTAGATCGAAGAGAAAAAATCCACCATCTCTTGTTGCTGAGAAAATTCCTCCCGCACCCGATCGCGCAAGAACGCTGGTGCCCACGCCTGGGTATTAGGCCCTAAAGAATAAGAAGAAAACTCGCCCACCTGCACCGTTGCCAAATATGTGGCCATGGGGTGGCGCGTGCGGTAGTGCCACTGGGTGGTCGATCCGCTGGCTTTGCGGGAGACCAATTCTCCATTGGAGATGACGGTAAAAGGGCTATCTGCGGTGATGATGATGTCGTACAGGGCCTTTTCTGAAAGCGTGTCATCGCAAGGGAACCAGCTGGGTGCACCATTGGGTTGGCTAGCCACCAATGCGCCGGATTCAGTTTCCTCCCAGCCGATTTCGCCCCACGTGGTGCGGATGGGGCGGGGGCTGCCGCCATAGCGAATATGCAGTTCAAACTTGGTATCGGCAGCGATTTCTTCTGTAAAACGCAGGCGCAGTTTCCCAGAAGATTGGTGGAACTTGGTCACCCGCGGGGCATGTTTGGCGGTCACGCGCCGGGCCACCATCGCCCCGCCAAGGTCCAGGGTTAAGGAAGTCAGGTTCTCTACCGCATGCACACTTAAAATGGCCTCGCCGTGGAGCAGGTTAGGCTCCACGCGGTAGTTTAAGTCCAACCTGTAGTGGGTGACTTTAAAACCGAGGTTGAAGTCCACGCCGGTATAAGGATCAGTGTGCGATCGCGAAAAAGCGGTAGGAAGCGTTTTCATAATGGTGCGATCCTACCGCCTGTGAGACAGAGCCTAAATTTAGCTATTGAAGGCCCGCTCGAATACTGGCCACGAATCCTTCAGATCCTGAATCCAGTTCGGCCACGAGTGGGTTCCGGTATTGCGGAAGTTGTAGGTGGCTGGAACGCCGACCTGATCAAGCTTGGCCTTGAGGTTGTGGGTGCAGTAGCTCACCCCAGCCTCGATGAGGCCGCCCTCAATCTGCAGGTTGGCGGAGCCTAGCGCTGCCTGGCGCGGGTTCAAGCCCTTGGATTGGAGGTAGGAAAATGTATCTTCCGCGCTGGCTAAACCGGACCCCGAGGAAATGTACAGCTCGGTACCGCGCAGCTTTTCTGCGTTCATCAGGGCGTCGTTGTAACGGTTAGTTTCGGAGCCGTACGGACCCCACATCTGTTCCACGCTAGCGCCACCGCGGTTGACGGTGAGCTTTATGCCTTGGCGCTCCAGCGGGTAGGCGGTAGCGGCACATCCAGCGAAAGAGCCCACTGCATCGTAGAATCCCTGGTTGTGCTGGGCTAACAGCAGGGAAGAGGTAGCGGACATGGACATGCCGGCAATCGCGCGATGGTTATCGGCGTTAAGGTGCTTCTCAATGGCGCCCGGCAGCTCCTTGGTCAGGAATGTCTCCCACTTCTGTGGTCCCTGCAGGTACCTCGAATTCGGCTCGGAGATCCAGTCGGTGTAGTAGGAGAAAGCGCCCGCCTGCGGGACGACGACGTTGATGTCCTTTTCGTGGTAGAAGTCAACGGCATCAGAAAGCTTCAGCCAGTCCATGTCCTGTTCTGCTCCACCGGCACCATTAAGCAAATACAAGGTCGGGCGGTTCTCATTCTGGGCCCGGATGACGGCCAGAGGAATCTTGCGCCCGTTCATTGCCGGCGAGGTTGCCTCGAGCTTTTCAACGCGCGCATCGTCTTTGTATTTCTTGTACCAGGACTTACTTTGGATTTCCGGGGTAGGTTCCAGTGGGGAAATCGTGGACTGTGCGGCATCGCCCGCCACCTGTTGTGGGGTCAGCTCGGCGGCACCTGCCGCGGGGGCATAAGCCAAGCCTGCGCAAACTGTGGCTGCCGCGAGGACAGAATTGAGACGCTTCATGGTGCTTCTTTCCTGTAGGGAGTGGACTCGGTAACTATACTTCGGCCGCAAGAGATCGGCATCTTGGGAAGTATGTTCAGTATTCTTATATATAGAACTACCCATCAAACCCATGCTGGTAAAGGCTTTGGCTGATGTTGGGGGAGTAGTGGGGGTAGAAATACTTTCATTAACTTTACTGCGGCAAATTGCAACTAGCGCTGTAAGATCCGAAGTGTCTATGCCATAATTGCCTCATGAAGCACGGTGTGGCGCGGTTGGTAGCAGTATCAGCTGCGTTGTTGCTTTTTGTGTAAAAAGCTGTGCAGTGCGAATGTCTACTGCACCCCTATCAACAGAAAGAACATCAATGAACGTTTTCGATTCCACCCTCGTATCCTTCAACGAATTCATCGGGCCATTCGTCCACTCTTCATTGGATGCATATTCCAAGCTGCTAGTATCCTTGGGAATTATTTAACTCCAGGATTACTTGGGTCCGCATGCGCTGCTTGCCGATGCCTCCCCCTATAAAGGTCCCTTTCTTTCCACCGCAGTTTGGGGTGGGGTGCCCCCTAGGGTGAGCAACTACGCGACAATGAGGACAAAGTTACGTATCCTGTAGGGCGTGACTAACGAACATTATGACGTAGTAGTACTCGGTGCGGGCCCTGGCGGCTACGTTGCCGCCATCCGCGCAGCTCAGCTTGGAAAGAAAGTCGCTGTTATTGAAAAGCAGTACTGGGGTGGAGTCTGCCTCAATGTAGGCTGTATTCCCTCCAAAGCGCTGCTGAAGAATGCAGAGGTTGCCCATACCTTTAACCACGAGGCCAAGGACTTTGGCATCTCCGGTGATGTTTCCTTTGATTTCGGTGCGGCCCATAAGCGTTCCCGCAAGGTTTCTTCGGGCATCGTCAAGGGCGTTCACTACTTGATGAAGAAGAACAAAATCACCGAGATCAACGGTCTGGGGTCCTTTAAGGATGATAAGACCATTGAGATCACTGAGGGCGATGATGAGGGTAAGACCGTTACCTTCGATGACTGCATCATCGCTACTGGTTCTGTAGTCAAGTCCCTGCCTGGCGTTGAGCTCGGCGGCAATATTGTCTCCTATGAAGAGCAAATCCTCAACGATGAAGCACCGAAATCCATGGTTATCGTGGGTGCCGGAGCCATCGGCATGGAATTTGCCTATGTGCTGGCCAACTACGGCGTGGACGTAACCATCGTGGAGTTCATGGACCGCGTCTTGCCAAATGAGGACAAGGACGTATCCAAGGAAATTGCCAAGCAGTACAAGAAGCTAGGCGTTACGCTCCTGACCGGTTACAAGACCACCTCTGTGAAAGACAATGGCGACGATGTCACCGTTGAGGTGGAATCCAAGGATGGTTCTAAGCAGGACACCCTGACTGTGGACCGCGCCATGATTTCCATCGGCTTCGCCCCGCGCGTTGAGGGCTTTGGCCTTGAAAACACCGGCGTTGAACTCACCGAGCGCGGCGCCATCAACATCGATGACCGGATGCGTACCAGCGTTGACCATATTTACGCCATCGGTGACGTTACCGCGAAGCTGCAACTGGCCCACGTGGCAGAGGCACAGGGTGTGGTAGCGGCAGAAACCATCGCTGGTGCAGAAACCCAGCTCTTGGGTGATTACAACAACATGCCGCGCGCTACCTTCTGCAACCCGCAGGTCGCATCCTTCGGCTACACCGAAGAGGCAGCCAAGGAGAAGTTCCCGGACAAGGATATCAAGGTTGCTACCTTCCCCTTCTCCGCAAACGGTAAGGCAGCCGGCCTGAATGAGACCGCCGGCTTTGTCAAGCTAATTGCTGATGGCGAGTTCGGAGAACTCATCGGTGGACACATGGTGGGCTCTAATGTTTCGGAGCTCTTGCCCGAGCTGACCTTGGCTCAGCGTTTCGACCTGACCGCTGAGGAAATTGGCCGTAACGTACATACGCATCCGACTTTGTCTGAGGCCATGAAGGAAGCCGCCGAGGGCATCGGTGGGCACATGATCAACCTTTAAACAAGACGGGCGCCAGCTCTCTAACGCCATAACGGCATCGCAGTGTTCTCCGGAAAAGAGTACCGCGGTGCCGTTTCTCTTTATACACAGTGCGCATCGCCCCACGCATCCTCCACGATGCATAAACTTGCGCAGGGCCTACAGACCGTGCGCGGCTAACTGACTTCGCGCCCGCTAATAAGGTGCGACCGCCGAGCGGTGGATATCGATATTGATAGCCTCATTAATGGGTGGAAAAGCGCGCTGCGAGCAGTTTTCGCGGGCGCAGGTGCGACAACCTGGACCTATGGGCATGGTGGCGTGGAGATTGGTGAGGTCGAGGCCTGCCGCATAAACTGTGCGATCGGCGTGGCGGGCCTCGCACCCCAGGCCAATCGCGAAAAGCTTATTGGTATCGCCGTAGCGCCCTTGGTGGTGCTGCACCGCGCGGGAAATCCACAAGTAGTTGCGCCCATCGGGCATCTGCGCGAGCTGGCGCGAAATCACTCCCGGGCGGCTAAAGGTCTCGTAAACATTCCACAGTGGGCAGGTGCCACCGTTATTGGAAAAGTGCACACCGGTGGCTGATTGCCGCTTGGACATATTGCCAGCGCGATCCACGCGAACGAAGGTAAACGGAATGCCGCGCAGCTTATCGCGCTGCAGGGTAGACAGGCGAGAGGCTACCGTTTCATATCCCACGCCGAAGACTTGGCACAGGTATTCCACGTCGTAGCCGGTTCGCTCGGCCTCGCTGTGCATCAAGGCATACGGCATGAGCGTGGCGGCAGCGAAATAACTGGCCAAGCCGCGTTTGGCCAGGCTGCGGGAAGCATCAGAAGTAAAGGGTTCATCGGCTACGAGCGCGGAAATCTGGTCCTGGGCTTCGAGCAGTCCAAGCTCGGCAGCCATGCGGAAGGCGCGTTGGCCTTCGCTCAGGCGCGAGGCGAGCGTGAACTGCCCGCTTTGGCAGTCAAAGCGGTGCAGGGTGCCATCCATCTGTGCTGTTAGCTGGATTTCTACGCCGTGTTCCTCGCGCAAGTGGTGTGCCAGCGCCTGTTCGATATCGCGAATACCAAATTGGGTGACCCCGAGCTTAACGGCCAGCGTCTCAGCGTGATGGTCCAACCCGTCCAGGTAATTTTGCCGAGCATAAAAGAAGTCGCGCACCTCATCGTGCGGCATGGATAAGCCAGCGGCGCTTTCCGATGCCCTCCTCGTATCCGTAGCCAGCGACAGCTTATCGCGTACATTGCGGTAGCGCCGGTGTACGTCCACGAGCGTGCGCGCTACGGTGGGGTGGTTATAGACCAGCTCCGATAATTCCTGGAGTTCCACGGGGGAGGGACACAGTTCCTTGTCCTGAATGACGTCCTGAATCTCCGCGAGGAGGCGGGAATCGTCGTCGCGGGAGAAAAAGGTGGCATCAACACCAAAGGCCTCGGTAATGCGCAGCAAGACCGGTACGGTGAGCGGACGGACATCGTGTTCAATCTGGTTGACGTAACTGGCAGAAAGGCCGAGGGTCTCAGCTAGGGAGGCTTGGCTGAGATCGCGTTCCCGGCGAAGCTGGCGAAGGCGAGAACCCACATACGTCTTACTCATGCGGCAAAGAGTACTAGTAGGAACCGCGGATGTGCATCTTTATGACGAAAATCTTGTGAAGACTCTTTGCTATATGGACAGGCGGTTTGTGGGGTTTCATGCGAAAGTTTGACACATTAAGGGGTGGACCAATCACTTGCACACAATGGAGTGTTAAACCTCACAGTTAGGGGTGCAAATATGAAACACCAGTATTGCGAAAATGAAGCTGCCCAAGGTGACAGCGTTTTCGCATTTTTATTTTCAGGATACCCTTACCTAAAAGATCTCACCGCCTAGTCGCGCCTGCGAACCCGGAGCAAATGACCGCTCGAAAATAACTAGTAACCAGCGGTTAAGCCCGGTTAAGGTAAGTACGACTATGGAGGTGTCATGACTGTAAGAAATCCGGACCGTGAGGCAATCGCTCACGGCCACATCACTAATGAACCAATTCGTCAGAAGCCCAGAACGCCATCGTGGGTACTGAAGCTCATCATGGCCGTCACCGGTTTGGTCTTTGCGCTTTTCGTGGTTGGTCACATGGCCGGTAACCTGAAGCTGTACATGCCCGCACACGACGGTGAGCCCGCCCTGGATGTGTACGGCGAGTTCCTGCGCTCGATGGGTGAACCGCTGCTCCCGCATGGCTCAGCCCTGTGGATTATCCGCATCGTGATGATTGCGGCGATCCTTGCCCACATCTACGGTGCCTTCACCCTGGTGTCCCGCTCTAAGGCATCCCGCGGCAAGTTCAAGCGCACCAACCTGATGGGTGGCCTGGATTCCTTCGCCACCAAGTCCATGCTGGTTACCGGTGTAGTGCTGCTGCTCTTCATCATCTTCCACCTGCTAGACCTCACTATGGGCGTACAGCCGATTGCCCCAGAAGCCTTCGTTGAAGGCGCTGTTAAGGCCAATATGATCGAAACCTTCAGTCGTTGGCCGGTCACCATCTTCTATGTGCTGGCAATGTGCTGCCTCTTCCTGCACCTGACCCACGGTATCCGCCTTGCTGCATCTGACCTGGGTATCACGGGTGCAAAATGGCGTCAGACCTTCTTGGTCTTGGCGTATGTCATCCCGGCCGTTGTCTGCATTGGCAACATCGTTATGCCTTTGTCCGTTGCCCTGGGCTTGGTCAGCTAAAGGAGATAGGAATCCATGACTACTACTGAACTCAAGCGTGAACACCCCAACTTCTCGCACCCAAAGTCCATCGTTGAGGGCGTCTCCGCTGGCAATATCTTGGAATCCCAGGAACCGCACGGCGTGCCGATGAAGGATATGTGGTCCCACCACGTTGACCACATGAACTTGGTCTCTCCACTAAATCGCCGCAAGTTCGAGGTGCTCGTTGTAGGTACCGGCTTGGCCGCGGGTGCTGCTGCGGCAGCCCTCGGGGAATTGGGCTACGGCGTTAAGGTCTTTACCTACCATGACTCCCCGCGCCGCGCGCACTCCATTGCTGCGCAGGGTGGCGTCAACGCCTCCCGCGCCAAGAAGGTGGACAACGACTCCGCCTACCGCCACACCAAGGACACCGTGAAGGGCGGCGACTACCGCTGCCGCGAGTCTGACTGCTGGCGCCTGGCTAAGGAATCCGTTCGCGTTATCGACCACATGAACGCCATTGGTGCTCCGTTCGCCCGTGAGTACGGCGGCACCTTGGCTACCCGTTCCTTCGGTGGTGTGCAGGTTTCCCGAACCTACTACACCCGTGGCCAAACAGGTCAGCAGTTGCAGCTGTCCACGACTTCGGCACTGTACCGGCAGATCGGACTGGGCAATGTGGAGCTTTTTGCCCATAACGATATGCAGGACATCATCACCTATGAGGACAACGGCAAGAAGCGTGCAGGTGGTATTGTCACCCGCAACCTGATTACCGGTGAACTCAAGGCTTTCACTGGCCACGCTGTCATCCTGGGGACCGGTGGTTACGGCAACGTCTACCACATGTCTACCCTGGCAAAGAACTCGAACGCCAGCGCCATGATGCGCGCTTATGATAAAGGCGCTTACTTGGCTTCCCCGGCGTTCGTGCAGTTTCACCCGACGGGCTTGCCGGTTAACTCCGACTGGCAGTCTAAGACCATTTTGATGTCGGAGTCCTTGCGTAACGATGGTCGCATTTGGTCCCCCAAGGAAGAGGGCGATGACCGTGACCCGAATACCATCCCGGAGGACGAGCGCGATTACTTTTTGGAGCGCCGCTACCCGGCCTTCGGCAACTTGGTTCCCCGTGACGTTGCCTCCCGTGCAATTTCCCAGCAAATCAACAAGGGCTTGGGCGTTGGACCGTTGCACAACTCGGTCTACCTTGACTTCCGCGATGCAATCCAGCGGTTGGGCAAGGACAAGATCCGCGAGCGCTACTCCAACCTCATTCAGATGTATGAAGAGGCTATTGGTGAGTCCGCCTACGAGACCCCAATGCGCATCGCTCCTACCTGTCACTTCACCATGGGTGGACTGTGGACCGACTTCAATGAAATGACCTCCATCGATGGTCTCTTTGCCGCAGGTGAATGCTCTTGGACCTACCACGGTGCTAACCGTCTGGGTGCTAACTCCTTGCTTTCGGCTTCTGTCGACGGCTGGTTCACTTTGCCGTTTACCATTCCGAACTATTTGGCAGACCACCTCAACGAGGATAAGCTGGCCGAAGATTCTGCAGAGGCACAGGAGGCTGTCAAGCAAGCCCAAGAGCGCATCGATAAGCTGATGCAGGTCAGCGGCGATGACCCGCACGGTCCGTCCCACTACCACCGCCAGCTGGGGGACCTGTTGTACTTCGGCTGCGGTGTGTCCCGTAACGTTGAGGACCTGAAAGACACCATCGAGAAAATCCGAAATCTGCGCGATGATTTCTGGAAGAACGTTCGCATTCCTGGTGAAGCGAATGACATGAACCAAGTCCTGGAATATGGCCTGCGCGTTGCCGATTACCTGGACCTGGGTGAACTCATGTGCATTGACGCCCTCGACCGCGATGAGTCTTGCGGCGCTCACTTCCGCGAAGATCACCTTTCTGAGGAAGGTGAAGCCGAGCGTGACGACGAAAATTGGTGCTTCGTTTCCGCCTGGGAGCCGGGCGAGAACAAGAACGAGTTCATCCGCCACGCAGAACCCCTGTACTTTGACTCGATCCCGCTGATGACAAGGAACTACAAGTAATGAAATTGACACTTGAGATCTGGCGTCAAGCCGGACCCACCCAGGAAGGTAAATTCGAAACCGTCCAGGTGGAGGATGCCTCGGAGCAGATGTCCATTCTGGAGCTATTGGACCACGTCAATGAAGGTTACGTTGAGCGCGGCGAAGAGCCTTTCGCTTTCGCCTCTGACTGCCGCGAAGGCATCTGCGGTACTTGTGGTGTGACCGTCAACGGCCGCCCCCACGGCCCGGGGCAGAACACCCCTGCCTGCCAGCAGCGCCTGTTCAACTTTAACGATGGTGACACCATTCAGCTGGAGCCCTTCCGCTCTGCTGCTTACCCCGTCATCAAGGATATGGTGGTAGACCGCTCCGCACTGGACCACGTGATGGAGCAGGGCGGTTACGTATCCATGGATGCCGGCACTGCACCGGATGCCGATACCATGCATATCAATCACGAGACCGCCGAGTACTCGTTGGACCACGCCGCCTGCATTGGTTGCGGTGCCTGCGTCGCTGCTTGCCCGAATGGTGCGGCACACCTGTTCACCGGTGCCAAGCTGGTTCACCTATCCATGATGCCGTTGGGTAAGGAAGAGCGCGGCAGCCGTGCCCGCAACATGGTTGCTGATTTGGAATCAAACTTTGGCCACTGCTCCCTCTACGGTGAGTGCGCCGATGTCTGCCCGGCTGGCGTCCCGCTGACCGCAGTGTCTGCCGTCACCCGTGAACGTGCACGCGCTGCTTTCCGTGGCAAGGATGACTAAGCTAGAGTTATTCGGTAGGAATACTAGGAACAAGAGAAAGACAGAAAGACTCCGCCATGAGCGATAACACCCACGTAGTTGCTGACTACCAGAGCGAAACGTATCCGGAGTTCTCCGGCAAGATTCAGGACAACTATATCGAAGGCTATGACCCGGTATCCTTCGCAGCTCCTCACTCTGCCCTTCTTCGTACCTCTACGTGGATCGGCATGGGTCTTATCTTGTCCTGCCTGCCAGCGGTGGGCACCTTCGTCTGGGGTCTCGGCGTTTGGGACACCCCGCTGGGGACCGCAGGTGAGGGCAACTACGGCCTGACTATCGCCATCGGAATCATCTCCTTGATTGTTATTGCTATCACCGCCGCCGCTTCCATTCACTACGGACGCCGCTACTACCGCCAGTACCGCAAGGAAACCGGCCGAGTTAACTAGTATTCGCTCTTAAGAACCTCCAGCCCCACCTCCCACAGCATTGAGAACATGCTCGGAGGCGGGGTTGTTCCTGTTTTGACGGAGAGCTGCCGCTTGGCGATGCCCCCTAGGCGCCCACACCCTATATGTGTTCGAGTGTGAACTGTCCCCAATTGGTGGGCACCTGATATCCAGCCCAGTCGGTTTAGCAAGATTGGTAATCTACCACCATGTCCGGGTACTGAGAACAGTTCACACGCGATGCTGTGGCCCTCTGTGAGAACAATGAGGATGGGCCCGACCCCGGCACACCCACTTTCCAAGGCAGGATTAATCTATAATAGTAACAAGATTCTATCCTGCTTAGATTGGAAGCTTATGCGAAGGGAAATACTTGCCCTAGGATTATCAGTGTCAGTAAGCATGCTCATGTTGTCTTCTTGCTCTCGCGATGATGGCAACAATGCGCAAGAGATAAATTCGACTGAGGAAGTGATGGATATGGGCGAAAAAGAAAGCGTAGTAGCCAGCAAGGTGGGCGTAGAGAAAGACCTTGTAGGCAAGATTGTCGAGATAGAAGAAGTAACTGCGGATGAAATAATCTCAGTGCCGAAAGGTGCTAAGAGCTATAAAGTCAGTTACGGTGCAAAAAACGCTTATGGTCAGCCTATCCTGTCAACAGGTTTGGTCACCCTGCCGAAAGGGACTGAGCCCGAAAAGGGGTGGCCTGTACTGAGCTGGGCGCATGGGACGACTGGGTTGGCAAAGAAGTGTGCGCCCTCGGAAGCGGATGCAACGCATCCAGATCGTGAGGCGCTGCAGCTTGTCGCTCAGAGCTATCTTCAGACTTGGTTGGATAAGGGGTTTGCTGTCATTCAACCAGACTATGAAGGTCTCGGAACGGTAGGTTCTGGTACATATATGGATCGACACTCCCTGGCTTCAGCCGTCAATGAGATGGTCCGTGCCACCCGCTCGGAGTTTTCTTTTGCTGATACATGGTACAACTCAGGGTGGAGCCAAGGGGGATTCGCTGCTGTTTCTGCAGCCTCTGCAGCTGATGTCCCATCGGGGCTCCAGGAGACGTTTGCTATCGCTCCGGGTGATACACAAATTCCTGGCGGTAAGGAAGCTGCGGATCTTGCTAAGAACCTCATCTCTGATGCTGATGAGAAAAGCGTAGCATACAGTGCATACGTGATTCGTGGAGCAATGAACTTCAACTCGGAGATAAAGGCTGAAGATCTCCTCAGTGATAGTGGCAGGAAGCTCATGGAACAAGCCTCTGAAAAGTGTCTTACCGCTTTAAAGGAGGAGAATACAATTCCGGGCAAGGATGTATTTGCCCCGGGTGCGAACCTAGACTCGCTCGTTGATCACCTCAACGCAAATTCAATGATTAATATGAAACCTTCTACACCAGTGAAAATTTTCATTAGTGAAGATGATGAAGTGATTAACTACGACATCATCTCAGACTCGGCAGGAAAACTGGCCGATGGGGACGGTACCCAGGTAGAAGTCATTGAGCACAAAGGGGAGTCACATCGAGATATGGTTCGCCGTGCTGTTGAAGATCAGAAGCCTTTCGTTAGTGCTCTGCGATAGATGCAATAGATCTGTATCTTCGGCAAAATAGTAAAAACAGCAGGTGGGCCGGCAATACACTGAGCCCGTGCCACTGTAAGCCGCTCCCCATTAGTTAGACTGGGAAATTAGTTGTCTATTAATGGAGGGCGGTTGTACGGGTGCGTAAGGTCCATCTGGCTTAGTTGTCAAACTCGTTCTTCAAGGCCAAACCGTGGACGGACATATTGTGCATCGTCTTTTTGCGAATGAAGCCGTGATGTTCGACGGTGGCGTTGAAATCAACCATGGGACGCGCCCACCCTGAGGTGGACATCGCCCACGTGCGATAAGTCTGATACAGGTCCCTGGCACGCTCAGACAGGTGCTCGTCGACGGCGCAGTGGGCGTCGAGGAACTGGGCGAACCAGTTATTCTCCTCCCGATATGCACTCGATGCAGCCACCACCCGTGCCGGTGGTGTCAGGTGATAGTCCTCGGCGTAGATGAGGCGCGCGCCCTCCATAATCCAGGTAAGAATCGCCGCGCCAGCCTCTTTGCAGAGGTGGTCGGCATAGTTCTTGATGTCGCTGTTGCCGTCGATTTTGGAGCCCGACCCTCGATGTGTCCACTTTTCGGGGGGCGAGCCCTGAGGACCTGACCCCCATTTGGTGGACACCTGATATCCAACCCAGTCGAGTTGGGAAGAAAGGTAATCTACCACCATGTCCAGGTACTCCGAACAGTTCAAACGCGATGCCGTGGCCCTCTATGAAAACAATGAGGACCTCTCGCTGAACTCAGCATCAGTAGAGCTCGGAATCAACCGTGCCTCGCTACATTCATGGGTCACCAAGTACGGCACCGGAAAGCGTGCGCGCATTAAAGCCGTGCAGGATAAAGCCCAAGCGGCGAATGAATCGTGAGACGCATCCGCCAGTGAGAGAAAGGAAAACGCGAAGCTGCGCGAAGAACGCGATATTCTGCGTAAGGCTGCCAAATATTTTTCTTAAAGCAACTCACAGGGAGTTCGGGCCCGACCCCCGAAAAGTGGACACATCGGGGGCTAGCTATGCTGCTTTGGTCCACGTAGCCGAAGTCTCGGCTTCAAAGACATCAGGGGCTACAAGGTTGCACCAGGAGTGCCGTCTTCGCGTGTTGTAGCGCATGCACCACCGGAAGACTTCCTGCCGGCAGGTCATCGGATCGTCAAAGATCTTCCTATCACGCAAGACTTCCCGCTTGAGCGAGGCGTTAAACGATTCCGCTAGGGCTTCTATCAGCACTCGTTCCTACCGCTGTCATAGACTGGCGCACACCCAACGACGAGCAGTAATTTCTGAAGGTTTGCGAGGTATACACACTGCCGTGATCGTCAATGAAAAATGGCCCCGTCAAGACTGCCACGCACACCATGTGCGCGGGATAGAGCATCGATGACCAGTGAGACCCGCATGTGGTCTGCGAATGTCATATCCTGCACGTTTGCGTGAATGAAGTGTCAATGACTGTGGCTAAGTACATGTTTGTGCCTCCCTTGCACGGCAGGTAGATACATATCGCCAACATAAACACGGTTCGGCGCGCTGGCGCTAAATTTACGGGCCTAGCAAATCCGGCATGACACGGTGGCCAGGCTGACGCCTGGTAGTAATGCATCGACGCCGTTTGCTAAAGCCTTGAAGTCCCATGGTTTTCATGATTCGTGCAACTTTCTTGTGATTGACCGGGGTATACACCAGGTCTTCCTTGAGGCTTGCCGCGATGCGTTTAGCACCGTAAAGACCATGTTCATCATCGAAGATGGTTGTGATTCTTGCACCAATAAGACCGTCGGAATACATCTTTAACCTGCGCTTTTTACGGGTGCTCACCCATGTATAAAACGAGGAACGATTCAGCTTCAACACGTGGCACATCCGCTTAACCGAGTACTCGGTTCGGTGGTCATAGACAAACTGGAAGCAGAACTCCCTGTGAGTTGCTTTAAGCAAAATACTTCGCGGCCTTACGCAGGATGTCACGTTCTTCGCGCAGCTTAGAGACTTCCTTTTCCAGCTGTCGGATTCGCGCAGAATCATTCGCCGCTTGGGCTTTATCATGCACTGCTTTTATGCGGGCACGTTTGCCGGTGCCGTACTTTTTGACCCATGAATGTAGCGAGGCTCGGTTGATTCCGAGCTCGGCTGATGCTGCGTTCAGCGAGAGGTCCTCATTGTTTTCATAGAGGGCCACACCATCGCGTTTGAACTGTTCTCAGTACCTGGACATGGTGGTAGATTACCTTTCTTCCCAGCTCGACTGGGTTGGATATCAGGTGTCCACCGAATGGGGGTCAGGTCCTTCTGCTTCCAGTGTGGCTATGACCACCGAACCGAGTACTCGGTTAAGCGGATGTGCCACGTGTTGAAGCTGAATCGTTCCTCGTTTTATACATGGGTGAGCACCCGTAAAAAGCGCAGGTTAAAGATGTATTCCGATGCCGTTATTGGTGCGAGAATCACAACCATCTTTGATGATGAACATGGTCTTTACGGCGCTAAACGCATCGCTGCGAGCCTTAAGGAGGACACGGCGTTTACCCCGGTTAATCACAAGAAAGTCGCACGAATTATGAAAGCCATGGGCCTTCAAGGGCTTTACCAAGCGGCGCCGATGTACCACCACTAGGCGTCAGCCTGGCCACCGTGTCATGCCGGATTTGCTAGGCCCGTAAATTTAGCGCCAGCGCGCCGAACCGTGTTTATGTTGGCGATATGTATCTACCTGCCGTGCAAGGGAGGCACAAACATGTACTTAGCCACAGTCATTGACACTTCATTCACGCAAACGTGCAGGATATGACATTCGCAGACCACATGCGGGTCTCACTGGTCATCGATG
>NZ_REGE01000040.1 GCF_003688935.1 Corynebacterium macginleyi
CATTGTCAAGAAGCCAGAGTCCAAAAAGTCGTTAGACATCCTGTCCATAAACTTCCTGGACTCCGCGTCAAAAAACTAACTGGACTCCGAGTCCAAAAAGTCAATGGACTCGGAGTCCAAAAAGTCACTAGACATCACAGTGTTAGTCAAACAACGGCTTTGACCCGCCGCGAAGGCGGTGCTACCGTCTTACGCTAAGCAACAGGGGTGTTTTCGTCTTGCTGTCATACAGTCGGCATGCTCTTGCCCCTCTCAACACGCGGAGCGTTCCATGGAGTCCTTCGCTGCCACCCCGGTACACTTACTATTGACTTGTCGACGACGAGACAATCCTCTAGTTCCTGGATCGATACCAGCGTTAATGAAATTATTATTTCAGCATCTTCGCCATCCCCGCCCTAGGAATCAATTTACTGGCATCTTATAAGTTTAGGCATTTTTGCAAATCGTTCAATTCGGAATTAGAAACGTCATTATAATCATCATGTGTGCGATACTCAGTTTCAGCCACATATAATGACGCATCTAACGGGACATTAGCGCAAGACTTTGACATTGTTTCTCCAAGTTGAAAAGCTATTTGATCGGAAGGGAAAGGATCGGAAATCTTCAGTTCACGCTTTCCATAAAGGCCTATCTTCGCCATTGGCGAGTCCGATTTAGTCACAGCATTATCTACGAGGTATATAGACCGTGGTAGGTAGCCTTTGGCCGGAGCGTTCTGATAAAGATTACCTACAGTGGAAGCTGCCGACTCAAGGAATGGTGCATTTACCGGACTAGAGCATAGCCGACTATCCAGGTTTGGAATGGAAGTGCAGCTAGTCATATCTGCCCGATAATCGATGTCTTGATCGTCGATTTTACTAAACAAAATCAGCATAACAGTAACGCCTAAAATAAGACCAAGAGGCGGTACCCATAATCCCTTTTTCAAAACCCCTGCAACAACACCTACTAGAGATAGTACGACTACCGATGCGAAAAAACCAGCAACCATTAAAATCGCGGAAAAAACCTCATTATTCACAATCTCGACTGTCACGTTATGCCGGTAGAGAAAGACTATATTGAAAAATAATGATACCGCTATTATCACTAATAATGGTAAAGAGAGGGATACGGAAGAATAAAGTGCTGGCCTTACCATAATATTCCACTTATTCCGAGCACTGAGTTTTTCCCACACAGTCACCCCTGTACGCCATCGGGATTGGCCTGCCACAATACCCGCCGTTAAGGAGAGACCGCCAAATATGATACTGCCATCACTGATAGACTCCGCTAGGAGGCGAGGACTTCCAGCCCAGCTACTGAAATCTTCAATAATCAAAAATGAAAATCCTACCAAAGAAATTAAACACACAGGTATGGACAGTGTAGACCTCTTCCATCCTCGGTAGATAAGATTCGAAATCGGAACTCCGACTCCTCCATGCTGTTTTAAAAAAGAAAAATTTCTAATTGAAGCACTTTGAGCGGTACCAAATCCGCCAACATATGCAATAGCAGATACTATGAAGATAATCAGTGCAAGTGGAATACTCGTATCTATAGTTCCGTCCGGATATTGCAGCACACCAGGGCTACGTAGCATTCCATAAGTAGTATGCAAAGCGGTGGGGTATTGAGGCCATGAGAACAACATAGAGCCAGCCGCCGCAGACAACGGTACTACCCATACCCATGAGGTCCCAAAAATGAATAAGCTAATAAGACCAAAACCCAGAAAAGCCAATGTGTTGCGAAACATTGCGATGGTTCCGAAATTGGTAATATTTCCGGGGAATAATGCTGCAGACACAGCTAATCCAGTAATTACACACGAGGAAATAACTATAAGCCTACGCAGTGCCAGAGATCTTGGAGAGCATATATCGTCCGACGTCTCATGGCTAAAAATGAAAATTAGCGGCAAACTTCCAACAATGCTAACCCACAAGGGACCTACCTCGACGGTACTCCCACTAGTTTCAAGTATTAGATATATTAACGTCCGCACTACTGCAGATGAGATTATGGAAATAATAATATTTCGAAGTAGTCGGAGGTGCCGATTCCAAAGAAACCAACCCGATCGAGCGGCAGGATGAAGATTATATCTCATTCAATATCACTTACTAATCTCAAGTACCTATTTTTAAAATCAGTTATGCTGCGAGTGTTACAGAAATCCTGCCATTCTCCAGAAAAAACAAAAGAACCTTTATTCATTATTGTGATGGTATCGGCAATATCTATAATATCCTCAACGATATGTGTTGATGTCAAAACGATAGATTCGGAGGAAACCTGAGAGAGGATTCTATGCATTGCATCCCGCTGAGTCATATCCAAACCAGCAGAAGCTTCATCCAAAATGACGAGTTTCGGCGAGCCTACCAACGCAGAAGCGATTCCCAAGCGACGTCGCATGCCTCCAGATATCGAAGCAACAATAGAATCAGCTTTGCTTCCTAGACCAGAAATATCGATAAGTCGATCTATCTCAGAAGTTACATCTACCGATCGTATCTGTTTAAGCCAGCAAATATATGCTATATGCTCTCGTACAGTAAACCTCGACTTAGGTAAGTTGTCCTGGGGAAGGTACCCCAGAATCTTTCGGACTTTTTTCCCGGATAATCCATTCACACTAAAATGGCCGGAAGAAAGCTTCCGTAAAGTTGCAAGGGCTTCTAGTAAAGAGGATTTTCCTGCGCCATTTGGACCAAGAAGCGCATGGATTCCAGGGCCCAGCTCTAGAGAAGCTTCACGAACCGCTACTTTCGACCCATAGGAAACGGTGACTCTATCGATCAGCAGAGACAAATTGAACTCTTTTCATAATTCTTTTGGCTAGCAAGATGTAAAAGATATGTACTAAAATTGTACTCTTCTTTCGTAAAAGGCTTCGTTCTTCATAAACAATTCAGCCAGCATTATGGTAGTACCTCCAGGTTCCGTCACGGGACTTTCGGAGATTTTCCTGGTCAGAGCACAGAAGATATTTTTTCTAACGCCCGACTAGGGGACTCAAAGGGGGACGAATGCAACATCGCAAGGCAGGAGGCACACCAATGAAGCGTCCTGGGTTTGGTTTGGTTTCTTTTACGGCCCAGTGTTGATGGGCTCGGTGAGATAGTACTCGATTTCTAATTCCTGCTGGTTGGCGTAGTCCAATGCCTCGTGAAGACATTTGGTGTTCCACCAGTGTGCCCACCGCAGGGTGG
>NZ_REGE01000041.1 GCF_003688935.1 Corynebacterium macginleyi
GATGGCAAGTCCAATTTCCGCGGTACGACAGATGGTGTCAGCGACGAGGTTTCCAGTAGGCTTCACAGTACGGGTCCCTGGTAGGTGTAGATGGTTGTGTTGGAACTTTCATCTTCATACCAGTAACTGAAGTGTCCCAGGTTTTGTTCCGTTTGAGTAGATGGGAAAATCTGGAATATGCCAAGAAAATTTGACCAAGATGCGAAGGACCGTGTGGTCCGTCTCGTGGAAGACCGCATCTTGGCGGAAAACATGTCAATGCAGGCCGCGTGCCAGGCAGTAGCTCCAAAGTTGGGGGTTTCATGGCACACAGCTCGTCAATGGACCCAGCAGGCTCGTCGTGCGGGAAACATCCCAAAGTCTGTTCCTGAAGATGTGGCCGCGGAAAACGCCAGGCTACGCCTTGAAAATCACCAGCTTCGAGATACCAACGAGTTGTTGAAGGCTGCCTCGGCTTTTTTCGCGTCGGAACTCGACCCCAAACGTCGGAAATGATCCGGTTCATCGATAAATACCGGAATCATTTCTCTGTCGAGTTCATCTGTAAGACGTTGAAGAATAACCGGGCTGGTGGGTTCATCACCTCGCGTGGGTATCGCCAGTCCAAAGCCCGAGGGTTAAGTGCTCGTCGCCTTCGTGATGCTGTTCTAGTTGAACGCATTGGTGCTGTTCACCGGGATAATTATGGTGTCTTAGGTGTGCGGGAAATGTGGCATGCTCTTCGCCGTGAAGGAATCGATATCGGGCGTGAACAAACCGCCCGCTTAATGCGCCTGGCTGGTGTTTCTGGCAAAGGCAAAGGCGGATCACCAATCACAACGCGTACACCTCAACGTGCCGGATCTGCGCCCGGATTTGGTCGAGCGTGAGTTCAAAGCCCAAGGCCCGAACAAGCTGTGGGTGGCCGACATTACCTACGTGCGTACGAAGAAAGGCTTTGTGTACACCGCGTTTGTCACCGACGTTTACTCCCGACGGATCATCGGATGGGCATTATCGGACTCGATGCGCACTTCAGGCATTACCGCTGCAAGCACTCAACTAAGCGACCCAAGACCGCGAGGGAAACAACAGGTCTTATTCACCATTCGGATCACGGCTTATAGTACGTCAGCGTTGTCTACAACCAGCGACTTGCCCAGCACGGGATCACTGCTTCCACCGGAACTGTCGGCGACTCCTACGACGGACCTGACCCCCATTCGGTGGACACCTGATATCCAACCCAGTCGAGCTGGGAAGAAAGGTAATCTACCACCATGTCCAGGTACTGAGAACAGTTCAAACGCGACGGTGTGGCCCTCTATGAAAACAATGAGGACCTCTCGCTGAACTCAGCATCAGCCGAGCTCGGAATCAACCGAGCCTCGCTACATTCATGGGTCAAAAAGTACGGCACCGGCAAACGTGCCCGCATAAAAGCAGTGCATGATAAAGCCCAAGCGGCGAATGATTCTGCGCGAATCCGACAGCTGGAAAAGGAAGTCTCTAAGCTGCGCGAAGAACGCGACATCCTGCGTAAGGCCGCGAAGTATTTTGCTTAAAGCAACTCACAGGGAGTTCTGCTTCCAGTTTGTCTATGACCACCGAACCGAGTACTCGGCTTATACGGATGTGCCACGTGTTGAAGCTGAATCGTTCCTCGTTTTATAAATGGGTGAGCACCCGTAAAAAGCGCAGGTTAAAGATGTATTCCGACGGTCTTATTGGTGCAAGAATCAAGACCATCTTCGATGATGAGCACGGGCTTTACGGTGCTAAACGCATCGCGGCAAGCCTCAAGGAAGACCTGGTGTATACCCCGGTCAATCACAAGAAAGTTGCACGAATCATGAAAACCATGGGACTTCAAGGCTTTAGCAAACGGCGCCGATGCATCACTACCAGGCGTAAGCCTGGTCACCGCGTCATGCCAGATCTAGTAGGCCGCAAGTTCACAGCTAATGAGCCAAATCGTGTTTATGTTGGCGACATCACCTACCTGCCCTGTAAGGGAGGCAAGAACATGTATTTGGCCACAGTCATTGACACTTCATTCGCGGAAACTTGCAGGTTATGCATTCGCAGACCACATGCGGGTCTCACTGGTCATCGATGCCCTAGCCCACGCACACGGTGTGCGCGGCAGTCTTGACGGGGCTATTTTCCATTCTGATCACGGTAGCGTGTACACCTCACAAGCGTTCAGAAACTACTGCTCGTCGTTGGGTGTGCGCCAGTCCATGGGAGCGGTGGGAACTAGTGCCGATAATGCCCTGGCAGAATCCTTTAACGCCACCTTAAAACGTGAAGTGCTACGTGATCGGAAAGTCTTTGACAACCCAATTAGCTGTCGCCAAGAGGTCTTCCGGTGGTGCATGCGCTATAACACCCGCAGGCGCCACTCCTGGTGCAATCTCGTAGCGCCTGATGTCTTTGAAACCAAGACTTCGGCTATACTGACCACAGCAGCATAGCTAGCCCCCGATGTGTCCACTTTTCGGGGGTCGGGCCCATGGTTTTAAAAACGAAAAGTGTCGCTGTGGACGGAACATGCACGTACACTCATATCTGTTCAAGTACTGAGGCAATGCATGGGCTATAATAGGCTCGGCTTGTTGAGGATGGCCACTAGGCTAGGGTCGTTGATTTCAGGAAAGGTAAAGAGATGGGAAAACAACGAAATAAAGCACAAACTTACTTTTTTATCGCTGTGGTTTGTACTTTACTGTTTCTCTTGTCGGTAACTGTCGTAGGCAACGCCGCACTGAATTGGATTTTCGGCATCGCTGCCTTATCGGGGTATTTTATGAGTGTGCTTCAAATGATTGTCGAAGGTCGGAGTGCGTAGTGGGGTGAAGTAGAACACGACGGGTTCAGCGGGTCACCACAACATATAGGGGTTACTGGTATGAAGATGAAAGTTCCAACACAACCATCTACACCTACCAGGGACCCGTACTGTGAAGCCTACTGGAAACCTCGTCGCTGACACCATCTGTCGTACCGCGGAAATTGGACTTGCCATC
>NZ_REGE01000042.1 GCF_003688935.1 Corynebacterium macginleyi
CCCCTAGTGATCGAGGCTTGCAACATGCCCCGAACCAGATCGTTGGCATCCGTTGTAGACGTGCCTAGCTCATCAATCAGTTTCGCCATCTCAGGGTTAGCAAGAAGCTTCTTTTCAATCGCATCAAATTGTGGCCTTATCAGCCGTGCCACACTAGTCATTCTGGCTTATCTCCTTATACAGGTTGGGAACCTACACACAAACCATTAGACACTCTCCCTCTTCGGGGACCTAACCAAAATCGTATTCGACGGTGATGGTCGGCTCCCAACCCTGATCTCTTTCCAATCAGCTGCCGTCTACTGGGTTGAAACACTGCCAGACAGTGTTGGGAGCGGATTCACTGGTAAGCCGCCTCAACAAAGACCACCGAATCTGCATTGGAGACTTTGACATGTACAAGGCCATCGTCCCACTAGAACCGGACGATTAGAGCAAACAGCCGGGCCGACTCCGTCGGCCCGCCCCGGTACCAACTACCCGGAATACGGGAGTACCGAGTCTTCGGAACACCGGTACCAGAAACCCGCATCTGACAAGCTGGCATTCGTGCAAAAAAGAATACCCAGAGCTGACGATGGAACCATTGGTGGCGGATTATGCGCGAGTTTATGATTGCTCGAGCTTCGCTGCCAACGGCAACACCACTGGTAGCCCCGTGGATTCATCCTGGTAAATCTTTGATTCCAAACTGAAGGTATCCAACAATAATTGTTCATTGAAGGTATCTTCCGTTCGGCCTTGCGAGACGATCACGCCATCCCGCATAGCCACTAAGTAATCTGAATAACGCGCTGCCAACGCTAAATCATGCAACACCACTACGACCGTTCGGTGATCCGCTGGCAGGCTGCGCAACAGCTCCATAATCTCCAATTGGTGTCTGAGATCAAGGTGGTTTGTCGGTTCATCCAATAACAAAATATCTGGGACCTGACCCCCAATTGGTGGACACCTGGTATCCAGCTCAGTCGCGTTGGGAAGAAAGGTATTCTACTGTTCAGGCGACAGAAATGGGAGCGGTGTGTTGAGTATCTGGTAGCGTCTGAGGAAGCATCCGGTAGCAGGTGGGTCTGAGCCCGACGGGGCGAGATTACCCGCGGTCAGCCCTTCGCCAACGCCGCGACCGGCTAGGCAGTGGCCAGGCCGAGGCTTCGCGGTGCACGGCTCGCCCAGTAAATCGCGTGGTGCGAGCACCCTAGCTAATTTTCACTAGCGGTAAGAACGCCGCCATATAAGCAGCGCTCTTACCGGACGGTAATCCGTTGTAACCGAAGTCCTTCCGGTACGTGCCACACCCGAGCGGGATATCTCCCAGAATGAAGTGCCTCGAACATTGTGAACTGCTACCGGATACTCACTACAGCGCTACCAGAAAGTCACGCCACTGCTACCCGATAGCCGGTCACGACATTTTACCACCATGCCCAAGTACTTAGAACAGTGGGATCATTGATTCTATTGGGACAGTTGGCGACTGAAATGCCAATGCTTGAGCTGAGAACGTTAACGTCTCCTCACAAAAGACGAGCTGATTCATGCTCGCAGGTGGGATGATGTTGTCGGGGAGGAACCCCGACGCTCAAGTGGGTGCCATGGTGGAACGAGGTAAGCCTCCACCACAGCATTGACTACCGCCCCCGGTCGAGGTGGAAATCGAATTGTAGAAGCAGAACCCGCCACAGGGAATATTGGAAATCAAGGCAAACGCCTATAAACAGAGCTCGGGGAACTCAAAGGTACCCGCGATGGTCGCCTTATTGTGCACCGGCACAAGGCCTCACCCGGGTTCCAGATTCACCACGCTAATGGACGCAACCGATAGCTAAGATGCAGAACGTTTAAATTTATGCAAAGAAATAAAACCCACGAAAAACGCCACCACACTTAGTAGTAGCGGAAGATTCCCGGATGGAGCCTCTAAAACGAAAAGAAGAAATCTCCAATTCGTATCAGTTAATGATGTCCATAGAGCGGTCTGTAAAACGAGCTGTACCACAAGCAACAAAACAAGTGTATCCACCCTCACATATCTACCTATAAGGAGCGTCAAACCTGTGAGAATAGTAGAAACATAAGCAAATTTCACGCTTCCTATTCCCCAAAGGGAAAATATCCAAGGGATAATCCACAAAACTGCGAGAACTATACCGTCAACAAACAGCCAATTTTGTGATACCTGAGCCTCCAACCTGGAAACCTGATTTTTGAAAAAAATCACTGGTAATACAGCATAAGAAAACGAACACAAAGTACCTATGTTTACCCTAGCAGTGTCATTGAGCCAAGGAATATTGAGCGCCCACCCCTCGTCAAACCAAAGAACGGAACCAATACACAACACCATAATCAAAACAGTAACTACCCTATGCCCACGGCAGTACAAGAATGCAAATGATTTCATAGACTAATTGCTAACTTTACACACAGATTGCTCGATACGTTGAGCAACGTCAGCGACACTTATTTGCCGAGTACGCTCCCAAGGAAGACCGCTAAGCGTAATTCCCAAATCTTTCGCCGGAATTCCGCAGATTGTAGCGTTTGAACGAATGAGTTCTGCGGATCCAGCTTGATCCACAAACTCTCCAACTATCCCCTCTACCGTAGATTGACTGCTTAAACTTAAATGATCTTCCGAAAGATCTCCCCACATGACCGGACGTTCTTGGGGTTACCCGCAAGTCGTGGACACGTTGTTAAGCTGCTTAGGGGTTAAGCAGCGGCTTTCTTATTACAATTTTGATCAGCGAGCTGGGCTTCGAAATCGACGGGGCTTACCATCCCGATGGACGAGTGGCGACGACGCCGGTTGTAGACAATCTCAATCCAGCGAGCCACCGCCTTCCGGGCT
>NZ_REGE01000043.1 GCF_003688935.1 Corynebacterium macginleyi
CCAGATTCGCGGCTTCACGCCGGTACTCCGGGGTGTACTTCTTCCTTGACGAACTCACAATGAACATCCTCTCCTACGGACACAAGATCCGTACTAATAGGGTGTCCACTAAACGAGGGTAACCTCATTCTGAGAAATCTCTCCATTCAATAGGCGATATCTCAGAGAAGGCATCTCTCGCTTGGATATTGAGTATTATATTTTCTCTAGGAACTTCAGGCCAAGCGCAAACATTAGAAGAACAGACTAACTGACGAGGATCTCTTTGCGCAAGCCCTAACTCTGTCAGCTGTCGTGCCCAAACGAACGAACCAAAAAAGATAATAAGCCCTAAAAAGAAGAAAAAAATATAGAATTT
Source organism: Corynebacterium macginleyi (assembly GCF_003688935.1). GTDB lineage: Bacteria > Actinomycetota > Actinomycetes > Mycobacteriales > Mycobacteriaceae > Corynebacterium > Corynebacterium macginleyi. The sequence continues at coordinate 359 of NZ_REGE01000043.1, forward strand.
ACTGCAGTTTCTCAACAGTGCGGCAGCTGAAGTAATGGTCAGCGTAAATCCAATAATACCTGCAATTGCTGTTCCAATTGCATTCACATCTAGCGTTGCGTCAAGAGAACAACACGCTAAAAAATCACCGGTTATTCGCCTTAGGGCTCCAGGCGAAATGGCGGGAATTACCGCATACCAAGAATACGCAAGCGCCCCTGAAACGGACACTGATACCAGTGGTTTAAAGAAAAAACCAAGTACGCTCCCGACTAACGTCCAACAGATGCCGACTATGGCCGAATACGCGAGCATAACCCAAAAAATTGACGAACCAAACAACGCGGAATCAGTATTTTGGGAAAGGATTGCTAATACATAGCCAAAAGGAAAAAGCAGCGACCATGCAAACATTCGATTCACAAAGATACGAGCAACAGGTTTTACCCCCAATCGCACTAGAGGCCGAAAACGTGATGCCTCCCAGGCCATGGCGGCAGAAACCGCGGGAGCAATTACAAAGAATACCAGTGTAGATTGAACAGCTGCCGACTCATAGTACAGCGTCTTGCCAAATTTGGAAACAGGTACTGCGCTAAGCATTATCCCAACCAGGCAAATCCATAATGAGGGACGGCGAAGCCAGTGTCTAACACCGAAATTAGGAACCACTGTAGTTTCCTCTCCGCACAAAGGACCGTGAGAGGATATGTGCCGGGGAATCTCCCGGTTCTCGGGCTAACTGCACGAAGTCTCGCCGTGAGCCATCGAAATGTAGCTTCCCCTTATCAAGAACAAGAACCCTCTCGAAAGGCCTCTGTAGTTCGCCGGAATCATGCGTTGAGACGACTAGATTATGCCCTCTTTCCACGATCCGTTGATATACCTCAGTTACATGTTCTTTGTTGAGTGAATCAAGTGCCGCACTTGGTTCATCAAGCAGTAGTGTTTCCGCACCAGAGTTCAGCGCAGTGGCTATCGCCAACCTAGAGCGTTCCCCTCCGCTAAGACTTTCGCACCGTTGATTAGAGACTCTTGACAAATCTACAAAGTCTAGCCAATATAAGCTTTCTTTCTTTGCAGCCTTTTTATCTCGTCCAAACAACCATGCAACATAAGCACAGTACTCACTGGAGGTGAAACCGGTAATAGGATTGAATGTCTGCTCAACTATGGATATCGATCCCGTCCTGAGGACAGTTCCTTCACTCGGAGAAGAATCTGATGCAAGGGCAGAAAAAAGGGTTGATTTCCCTGCACCGTTGGCTCCCAGTAGAAGCGTGGGGCGTTCATCTATCACTAACTGTGGTATATCCAAAATTATTTTATTTGAGCGCCGCACATTTAATGCGCTAACTTGAACGGTAACTACCATACAAATATCATCCCCTTGACAGTCAAGTAACTCCAACTAAATGTATGAATTTCAGCATGTTAGTTTCCCGCAGCCTGGCGCCCCACTCACCTCGGTCCCATACCCCATAGCATCTATGGAGCGAGCGCGATCCTACGTGCGGGCCCGACTGCATGGAAAGCACTCGACGCTGGTTCATCTAAAATTTTCCAGGAGATCCATCAAAGTTATTTAAACAGTTAGCGGCTGTAATTTCCTTGTTGTACCCAACAATATTTCCATCAGTCCAGCCACGATTCCTATAGCCAACGCGAAGCCCACTAACGCTGGTTTCAAAATTCCTATCGGTATTCACTGGACCAGCCAATATTGAAACCGCAAGAGCGGTAGCGGGCCCAGCTGCAATTTTACCCTCCGCCATACTTTCTCTTTCAAAAGCTAAAAACATCGTAACTAAACGCACACATAGTTATATTTTAGTACTATGGCGCCGGATATTTTAGGATATTATTGATGCTCTTTCAGAGTACTTAATTTACCTACCGAACGCAATGCCCAAGTCAGAAATTTTTCAAGTATTACCCCTTATGGGGATTGGCTAACCAGCAAGCGGGCAAAAGATTGCAAAGGGGCCTCGACTAGAGTCAACAGACTCGTGGAAAGAGATCCTGACGCCGGAAAAGTAGCCGAATCGGAGACTGGCTACGTTCTTGGCATGGTACGTGTCGCATATATCAGCAGGGGGACGATGACAGATAGTCCCCGGCAGGCTCACCGTTCCGCGTTGTTGGGTGTGGTGGTCTGTCGGGGATTACTGTGAATCATATGTAGTTGTTGTTTTTTGTTTGGTGTCGGCGGTGACTTACTCTCCCACAACCTCCCGGTTGCAGTACCATCAGCGTGTACAGGCTTAGCTTCCGGGTTCGGAATGGGACCGGGCGTTTCCCTGTAGCTATCTACCACCGAC
>NZ_REGE01000044.1 GCF_003688935.1 Corynebacterium macginleyi
CCAGATTCGCGGCTTCACGCCGGTACTCCGGGGTGTACTTCTTCCTTGACGAACTCACAATGAACATCCTCTCCTACGGACACAAGATCCGTACTAATAGGGTGTCCACTAAACGAGGGTAACCTCATAAACCACCTGGAGGGGTATCGACTATAAGAAAGTCCGGATTGTTCCCCCTCCTGACAACTCCAGAGAAATCACTTGAGCTGCGGACAGATTCGATAGGAAATGGAAAATCCTTCACTTTGGTTGCCCATCGGGTGGCAGATTGCTGGGGATCGCCGTCTGCGACTGCGACCGTATAGCCCATCCTCCGAATTGCCTCTGCGAGCATTACCGAAAGTGTGGTCTTTCCCGTACCACCCTTCGACTGAATTACGGAAATTACTCGAGTCATACAAAAAGAATAGATTCAGGAAGGACTTACCTGGGTAGTGACATGCGTATGTGTGTATATAATGCTATACGTACGGAAGTCGTCAAGTGGAGAGCTGAACTGAAAATCACTTTATACCCATGTACTGATATACACATATGTGTATATACGCATTCTTAAATTTAAAGCTATCCACTTGCCGAGGGATGCTCCGGTTGCGGGCGCGCTGTAAGGCGGTATGGTTTTGGGTGTCCGCAGCGCACCTCCCCCGGCACATAGTCGGACGGAAGGAAAATAAAAAAGCCACAATCCCCCCGCAGATGGCTTCTCCCCTAGTGCTTCCAACGACGAGAAGCACTAGGGGAGTTTCCTTTAGCGCGTGCCTTCCAGTCGTTCTTTGAGGCTGGTGGCTAAGTCTAGAAGTTCGTCGGGATTATCTGCGGGCCGTTGTTGAGACAGGTTCCGTTGTGCTGCGCGCACAAATTTAGCGAGTGTGCCGGCGTCGCGGGCCAGTGGGGAAGTGGCAGGCAACTCCGCTTGTATTGCTTGCAGGTGCTTGGCGGCACTGTTGGCGGCGTCTAGTGCGTACTCGTAGTCTCCAGTATCCCCGTGCGCCCCAATAAACAACGCACACAGGTGCGTGTCCTGGACTTCATGAACAATATCAGCCATTCCGTGCTCCCTATTCAATCCACTTTTGATTTGGCCCTTTGAGACTTTCTGAAGCCTTCCACGCGACCACTAGGATGGAAATCTGGAAGAAAATGATCCATCCAGTCGCTACTTTTTGCTGGCTTGAGTAGGTTCCGAAAACTGTAAGGAGCAGGAACATCATACCTGTTATAACAACCCCAGACGCGCTCATTGTGGTGGTAAAGCAGAGAATTACAAACCCCACCAGCGCTATCAGAAGACAAGAGTAAACGCCCCCTCTTTATCCTCCCAACTCCCACTGGGGCCAACTATTTGAAACAAAGAGAATAGCGCCCCTTGAATCAGCACTAGCGAGAAGTTTCCCCAAGTCTGAGGATTCCATTTATTTCGGCCTTGCCCATTGTCAGAAGCGCTTGATTCAATCTGCCCCCTTTTAGTCTGCTTATCCTGAAGTTCTGTTGGAGCTGTAGAGGGGTGCCGCCTTTGCTTATCGACAATGGTGGTGACGGTACACAGGGCAATGAGGACAAGGAGCCACCAACTACTTGTTTGTGAAGACTGTTCTTCCTCGCCCGGGACTGTTTTATTTTCTTTTCCCTGTTGGGGACTGTATTTACTTCGGCTCATAGACCCCAAGGCTACGGCACCCCAAAACAAGACCTACCTTCCACTTAGCAGTGTGACACTAGGTCTGTTCGCTTACGCCACCATAGGAGCCGCTAAGTTGTTCCGAGGCTAGCCATCCGATAAAAAGTGACGCGAATTGAAGCGCAACCGATGGGCAAAGTACCTTCCATCCGCTTAAGGTGCTTAAGAATAAAGCGAACAAAACAGTCGTCGTTACCGCTAGCCCTATAAGGAGACACCAAGAGCGGTAGCAGCGGCACCATAGCCCATGCCTTGCTCAAATAATTCAACCAACTGCTCGCGCTCATGCTCACTCAGCGAACTTCGAGCTCTCAATGAAAACTACTCCCCACTAATCGGTAACTGATTTCTCAGTCCAGCTAATGGGGAGCAGTTCAAAGCAGAGGTAGGTCTATCTAAATTCCTACCTCTGCTCAGGTCCTATTTCTTCTCATAGGGAAGAAATAGGAGGAGAATGACCACAATTGCTAGAGCAACCGTCACGACATACGGCCACTTAGCGTAAACGGAAAGCGCCATCAGAAGAACGCCCACAGTAGCCAAGAGCTTTTTCCACATAAATTTACTCTCCCAACCATTTTGAATCTTCCTAGTCGGAAGATGGGCCTGACCCCCGGAAAGTAGACACGTCGGGGGTTAGCTATGCTGCTTGGGTCAGTGTAGCTGATGTGAGTGCTTCGAAGGTATCGGGGGCTAGAAGGTTGCACCAGGAGTGCCGTCTGCGGGTGTTGTAGCGCATGCACCATCGAAAGACTTCTTGGCGGCAGGTAATGGGATTGTCAAAGACTTTCCGATCACGCAAGTGAAGTGCCCCGAGTTTTGTTCCTAGGCATTTGCCTTGATTTCTATTATTCCCTGTTGCGGGGTCTTCTTCCAAAATTCGGTTTCCACCTCGACCGGGGTTCGATATCCCAGGCTTTGGTGGAGCCT
>NZ_REGE01000045.1 GCF_003688935.1 Corynebacterium macginleyi
GCCTGTTGATCAGCCAGGTTTGCCTCCACTTGAAGAAGAAAAGCCAGAGAAAGAGCAACCAAAGATTTCTACGAAGGCTGAGTTTGCTGAGGGTGACAAGCAGGTTGTTGCTGGTGCTACGGTGAATGACACGGTGACGTATCAGGATCTGGTGCCGGGTAAGCAGTACACCCTGGATGCGCAGTTGGTGGATAAGGCTGATTCGGCGAAGGTGATTGGTTCTGGTTCTAAGGCGTTCGAGGCTGATAAGTCTGGTAACGGTTCCGTGGTGGTGCCGATTAAGGTCAATGAGGATCTTGAGGGCGTGGTGGCTTCTGCGGTGGCGTTTGAGACGTTGAAGTCTCAGGATCAGGAGGCTAAGGATAATAAGGCGCAGGATCTGCCTGAGGGTTCTGCGGATGATGTCATCGCTGAGCATAAGGATCCCGAGGATGCCAACCAGACGGTGGTCTCTGGTGAGGATCAGCCTGCGGCGATTGCGTTGAAGAAGTACATCGGTGATCAGAAGTTTGAGGGACAGGAAGTGCCTCAGGCTGGGGGTGCCGGTGCGCCTGGTGTGATTGATGCGCAGGATAAGGACAATGCTTATGTTGCGAAGAAGGATCAGGACCTCACGGTCACGTTCGCGGTGGAAAACACTGGGAAGGTGGATCTGAAGGACGTAAAGGTTACTGATGAGCTGATTACTGGTGAGGGCTTTGAGTCTTCTGAGTTGTCGGCGATTTCCCCGGAGAAGCAGGACATTGCTCAGGGTGAGACGAAGTACTTCACTGCGACGTTGAAGGCTCCTGCTGCGGGTAAGTTCCATGGTGATAAGGCGAAGGCTGCGGGTACTCCGGTCGATGAGAACGGCAAGGAGATTCCGTGGGTTAATGGTGATGGTGAGCGTCAGAAGCCGGGTACCCCGGTGGAGTCCGACGAGGATCCGGCGCACGCTAAGACCTCCGAGCCGAAGAATCCGTCGATTGCGACGAAGGCTGAGTTTGCTGAGGGTGACAAGCAGGTTGTTGCTGGTGCTACGGTGAATGACACGGTGACGTATCAGGATCTGGTGCCGGGTAAGCAGTACACCCTGGATGCGCAGTTGGTGGATAAGGCTGATTCGGCGAAGGTGATTGGTTCTGGTTCTAAGGCGTTCGAGGCTGATAAGTCTGGTAACGGTTCCGTGGTGGTGCCGATTAAGGTCAATGAGGATCTTGAGGGCGTGGTGGCTTCTGCGGTGGCGTTTGAGACGTTGAAGTCTCAGGATCAGGAGGCTAAGGATAATAAGGCGCAGGATCTGCCTGAGGGTTCTGCGGATGATGTCATCGCTGAGCATAAGGATCCCGAGGATGCCAACCAGACGGTGGTCTCTGGTGAGGATCAGCCTGCGGCGATTGCGTTGAAGAAGTACATCGGTGATCAGAAGTTTGAGGGACAGGAAGTGCCTCAGGCTGGGGGTGCCGGTGCGCCTGGTGTGATTGATGCGCAGGATAAGGACAATGCTTATGTTGCGAAGAAGGATCAGGACCTCACGGTCACGTTCGCGGTGGAAAACACTGGGAAGGTGGATCTGAAGGACGTAAAGGTTACTGATGAGCTGATTACTGGTGAGGGCTTTGAGTCTTCTGAGTTGTCGGCGATTTCCCCGGAGAAGCAGGACATTGCTCAGGGTGAGACGAAGTACTTCACTGCGACGTTGAAGGCTCCTGCTGCGGGTAAGTTCCATGGTGATAAGGCGAAGGCTGCGGGTACTCCGGTCGATGAGAACGGCAAGGAGATTCCGTGGGTTAATGGTGATGGTGAGCGTCAGAAGCCGGGTACCCCGGTGGAGTCCGACGAGGATCCGGCGCACGCTAAGACCTCCGAGCCGAAGAAGGAGACTACGTCCGAATCTGAACCTTCGGAGTCGTCTTCTTCGGAGACGTCTAAGAAGCCTCGCCCAACCAAGGTGCAGGGTCAGGAGCCGTCTGAACCGGAGACGTCTTCTTCGAAGGCCTCGGCTACGATGAAGCCTTCTACGACTACTTCTTCGGAGAAGTCGAAGGAGCCTCGCCCGACTAAGGT
>NZ_REGE01000046.1 GCF_003688935.1 Corynebacterium macginleyi
AGGCTCCACCAAAGCCTGGGATATCGAACCCCGGTCGAGGTGGAAACCGAATTTTGGAAGAAGACCCCGCAACAGGGAATAATAGAAATCAAGGCAAATGCCTAGGAACAAAACTCGGGGCACTTCATGCCATGTAGCGTTTTTGTTGGATCCAATCGTCGTGTTGCTCGGCTAGGACCGCACCGACAAGCCGGATTATGGATTCGCGGTTTGGGAGGATGCCGATGACGTCGGTAGGCCGGCGGATCTCCCGGTTTAACCGTTCTGTGGGATTGTTCGACCAAACTTTCGTCCAGACTGGTTTCGGCGCTGCGGTAAATGCCGGTACCTCATCGAGTGATTCCTCCAGATAGGCCTCAACCTGCGGGAACTTCGGCTCCAGCAGGTCGACGACCTCGCAGGCTTGGGACCAGGTGGATGTGGCGTCAGGTTGCCCGAAGATCGTCTGGAACATCGCAGAGACCATCGGCCACCTGTGTTTTCGGGACCTTTTCTTAAGAGGTTCTTCGCGAAAAGGGTGCGGCAGTGCTGCCACGACGCATCGGGCAGTACTTCGGAAATGGCGTGCTGGATGCCTTCGTGGGCATCACTGGTGATAAGGAATACGCCGGTAATTCCGCGGGCTTTTAGGTCCTGGAAGAAGCCTTTCCACGACGCGTTGGATTCCGTGGTGGCAACGTGCATGCCGAGCATTTCGCGGTACCCGTCGGCGTTGACTCCGGTGGCAAGCAGCACTGAGCATGTGACCACCCGGCCGCCTTCACGGACTTTGATCGTCAGCGCGTCACACGACACAAAGGCGTACCCGCCGGGATCGAGCGGGCGGTTTTTAAAAGTCTGCGACCATGTCGTCAAGTTCTTCTGACATGCGTGAAACTTGGGATTTCGACATGTTGGCAATGCCTAGTGTCGCTACCAGATCATTCATCCTACGGGTCGAGACGCCTTTAAAGTAGCAGGTTGCAATCACGGTCGATAAGGCTCGTTCTGCCCGCGTACGGCGCTCGAGCAACCAGTCGGGGAAGAACGCGCCGTGGCGCAGTTTCGGCATTGCCACATCAATCGTGCCGGCACGGGTGTCAAGGTCGCGGTGGCGATACCCATTGCGGTGGTTGACCCGCTCAGCGGAGGCGACACCGTATTCGGCACCGCAGACACTGTCAGCTGCAGACACTGTCAGCTTGAGTGGAGAGGATCTGGTTGATAAACCCTTGCAGCATCTGCCCCATCAAATCAGGAGAGGCTTGGGCCAGCAAATCTTCCAGATAGGTTGCAGGGTCGATAGAATGTGGTGCAGCGGTCATCGTCATATGCCTTTCGGTGAGATGTGGTAGTTGAGTCGAAAGGTTAACTGACGGTGACCGCCCCACTATTTCCGGGGCTCACCATCAGCAAGCGTTACACCACACTAAGGGACGCAACCGGGTACGATGTTCAGAAGACTGAAATGGTAGCGGTGTGGTGAGTATCTGGTAGCGTCTGAGGGAGCATCCGGTAGCAGGTGGGTCTGAGCCCGACGGGTCGAGACTTCCCGCGGTCAGCCCTTCGTCAACGCCGTGACCTGCTAGGCAGTGGCCAGGCCGAGGCTTCGCGGTGCACGGCTCGAGCGTGTCAAGTTGTTTGTGTGTGGGGTTAGGTTTATAGGTATTTGTCGAAGCGGTCGGGAAAGGCCACGGCCATTTGGTTGATGGCTTGTTTCCAACCGGATACTCGCGCTCCTTCCACGAGCCTGCTGGCTGTAGCTGAGGCCCGTTTGCCTTGCTTGGCTCTCTTTAAGGCTCGTTTGTCTTCGATATTGCAGATCATCA
>NZ_REGE01000047.1 GCF_003688935.1 Corynebacterium macginleyi
TGACTTTTTGGACTCCGAGTCCATTGACTTTTTGGACTCGGAGTCCAGTTAGTTTTTTGACGCGGAGTCCAGGAAGTTTATGGACAGGATGTCTAACGACTTTTTGGACTCTGGCTTCTTGACAATGTGGGGATGGCAATTCCCATTACTCTCCGCAAGAAGATAGCGGATTTCGACCCCATCCGTGAGGGCATCACGGTCCAGCAGTTCTGCAAGAACATCGGCGTATCGAAGCAGACGTACTACAACATCAAAGCACGTATCGCCGAACGCGGGCGGGCTGGCATCGTGCCCGACAGCACGGCACCGCTGAACCCGCGACGGGTCTACGATGACAAGATTCGACAACAGGTCCTGCAAGCTCGCGGTACGTTAAGAGCCCGCGGCCAAGACTGCGGCCCATGGTCAATCTTCTACTTCTTCCTCGACGAACTCGGCTACGACCAACCACCGTCACGAGCTTTAATCGCACAATGGTTGCACGAGGCTGGCGTCGCTGACATCAATGCACGTAAACGACCGCGTAAGTCCTACAGGCACTTTGCCAGGGGCGAAGTCAATGAACTGTGGCAGATCGATGCGTTTGCCTACAGACTCTTCGATGTGCCTCACACGCAAGTGACTATCTACCAAGTCGTCGACGATGCCAGCCGCTTCGACGTCGGCTCCCAAGCTTTTGGAACTCCAGAAAACGGCACCGATGCCCGCATCACGCTAAGTGGAGCCATTGATGCTTACGGACTTCCCCAAGAAGTCCTCTCTGACAACGGTGATGCCTTTGCCACCTACCATCGCGGCCGGCTGTCGCAAACCGAACGCTGGCTCGCCAGCCTGGGAGTTCAATCAAGTGCGGGCTTTGCTCCCACGACGCAAGGCAAAGACGAGCGATCGCACCAAACCATGACCAGGTTTTTGGATGCTCGTACCCCGACGACGCTGGCGCAGGTCCAACAGCTGATTGTCGACTACCGCAACTTCTACAACACACGCCGTCGCCACCAAGGACTTCTCAGGGGCAAGATGCACATCACCCCAGCCCAAGCCTGGGAGATTATCTCGCATGCCCAGCCACCGACGCAGCCGATTGACCCAGATGTTTTATGGACAAAAATCGCGAAACAATATCACCGGATTCACCCCGACAACCAGGCAGATGCTTTAGCAGCCGACACAGCGGTCGCGACAGATAATGCCCTGCCTGAAGTTGCAGCTTCAGACAGGGCACCAAGTAACGACACTCAGGCGATCCAGCAAGATACACCCCATGCCGATTCCTCAACCGTAATGCCAAGCTCTACCGGTGTAAATGCACTCTGGCCTATCCCGGACAAGCTGTGGATCAACAAAAGCGGGGTAGTACGCGTCATGGGACACGGCCTCTACGTCGGGCTGCGCTTCAAAAATCGAGCCATCTACAGCAGCGTAGCCGATGACTATGTGGAATTTTTTACTGATCACGACGGTGAGAAACTGTTTTCATTTCCGCTACCGATCCAACTGAATCAGCGTCCACCCGGCGGTCAAATCAACATAAACCACGTTGACGGCATGTGGCACCGACAACCCCCAGAGCTAAAACCCAACCTCTCTGGGCTACGGCCAAGCCGCCGGAAGAAGCCAAGCTAGCACCAGTACAAAAACTCAGTGGACTCCCCGTCCAAAAAGCGGGGAGACTCCACGTCCACAAAGTCCCTAGACTCCAAGTCCAAAAAGTAGCTAGACTCCAAGTCCAAAAACCTCATGGACATAACA
>NZ_REGE01000048.1 GCF_003688935.1 Corynebacterium macginleyi
GGGAGGCTTGAGCGAGCAGATCATCCAAGTAGGTTGTCGGGTCGATAGAATGTGGTGCAGCGGTCATCGTCATATGCCTTTCGGTGAGATGTGGTAGTTGAGTCGAAAGGTTAACTGACGGTGACCGTCCCACTATTTCCGGGGCCCACCATCAGCAAGCGTTACACCACACTACTGGACGCAACCGGCCGTTGTCGGTGAGTGTGGATGCCGGTGGTCCGTATTCTGCTATCAGGCGTGATAGTTCCTCGGCGACTTGTGTGCCGCTAAAGGCTGCGGCTGCGGTGATTGATAGCAGGTAGCGGGAGTGATCGTCGAGGAAGTCAAGGACTTCGATGCGGGTGGTGTCCGCTAGGTACAGGTGGGTGATGTCAGCCTGCCAGCATTCGTTGGGCATAGCTGCTTCGAAGCGGATGAAGGAGCTTTTGGGCTTCTTTTGTGGTGCTGGGGTGATGAGCCCTTCTTTTCTTAGGATGCGGCGGATTGTCGAGGTTGAAGGGACGCGTTTGCCGTCTTGTTGTAGGTGGTAGGCAATGGTTTCTGGACCTGCGTCGAGTCCGTGACGGGTGAGCTGTTTACGGATTGTGATGATGTCTTTGCGCACGGTGTCTGGCACGGCTTGGGGGTAAGTGCGTGGGGCGCGGGATTTCGGCGCGATGGCGTCTGTGCCACCGGCATCGAAGGCATGAAGGATTTGGTAAACGCGTTGGCGAGAGATACCGAATTGCTTGGCTACTTGTGATGGGCTGCGCTTTTGCCCGTGGACTGCTTTGACGATGGCGAGGTTACGGTTGGGACTGTTCATAGTGTCAAACATGTCCCGACTCACCTGTAAAACATCACCTGACACGGTAAGGGTGGGCTAAGTGTCAAGTTTGTCCCGACTCACCTGTCAAGCATCAGGACTGCCTTCGCAGGAACAGGGTGTCAAATATGTCGTGAACTCAGACACCGTCAAGGTCGCATTTTGAGCAGTACACGCTTCGGCGATACTGCTTTTTCTTTTACGCAGGCTGCTTGTTGATTCCGGGCTTAAGGGTCAAAAGTGGATGCGGACGAAATTTTGGAGTATTCCATCATGAATCGTTCGTATACGAAGGAAGAGCTACACCTGGCTATCCAGGTTTATAAACGCCCGCAATCAGTTACCAAGACAATCTGTGAGCTTGGCTATCCTGGGGCGTGGACGCTTTACAAATGACTGCGTCAACCAAGCAAACCGGGGACGGTCCCATAAGCAGGCTCGTACCTGTTGTGACCGGCTATTTGGTAGCAGTGTCGTGACTTTCTGGTAGCGCTTTAGTGAGTATCCGGTAGCAGTTCACAACGCTTGGGGCCCTGCTTCCGGTAGGCGCGCTGCCCGGGTGCGGCACGTACCGGAAGAACTTCGGTTACAACGGATTACCTCTAGTGAAAATTAGCTAGGGTGCTCGCACCACGCGATTTACTGGGCGAGCCGTGGAGAGTGTCTAATGGTTTGTGTGTAGGTTCCCAATCTACATAAGGAGATAAGCCAGAATGACTAGTGTGGCACGACGAGACCCGGCTGATAAGGCCACAATTTGATGCGATTGAAAAGAAGCTTCTTGCTAACCCTGAGATGGCGAAACTTATTGACGAGCTAGGCACGTCCACCACGGATGCCAATGATTTGGTTCGCGGTATGTTGCAA
>NZ_REGE01000049.1 GCF_003688935.1 Corynebacterium macginleyi
TGAAGTGTCCCAGGTTTTGTTCCGTTTGAGTAGATGGGAAAATCTGGAATATGCCAAGAAAATTTGACCAAGATGCGAAGGACCGTGTGGTCCGTCTCGTGGAAGACCGCATCTTGGCGGAAAACATGTCAATGCAGGCCGCGTGCCAGGCAGTAGCTCCAAAGTTGGGGGTTTCATGGCACACAGCTCGTCAATGGACCCAGCAGGCTCGTCGTGCGGGAAACATCCCAGAACCTGTTCCTGAAGATTTGGCCGCGGAAAACGCCAGGCTACGCCGCGAGAATCAAGAGCTTCGAGATACCAACGAGTTGCTGAAGGCTGCCTCGGCTTTTTTCGCGTCGGAACTCGACCCCAAACGTCGGAAATGATCCGGTTCATCGATAAATACCGGAATCATTTCTCTGTCGAGTTCATCTGTAAGACGTTGAAGAATAACCGGGCTGGTGGGTTCATCACCTCGCGTGGGTATCGCCAGTCCAAAGCCCGAGGGTTAAGTGCTCGTCGCCTTCGTGATGCTGTTCTAGTTGAACGCATTGGTGCTGTTCACCGGGATAATTATGGTGTCTACGGCGTGCGGAAAATGTGGCATGCTCTTCGCCGTGAAGGAATCGATATCGGGCGTGAACAAACCGCCCGCTTAATGCGCCTGGCTGGTGTTTCTGGCAAAGGCAAAGGCGGATCACCAATCACAACGCGTAAGCCTAACGTGCCGGATCTGCGCCCAGACTTGGTCGAGCGTGAGTTCAAAGCCCAAGGCCCGAACAAGCTGTGGGTGGCCGACATTACCTACGTGCGCACGAAGAAAGGCTTTGTGTATGGCGCATTTGTCACCGACGTTTACTCCCGACGGATCGTCGGATGGGCATTATCGGACTCGATGCGCACCGAGGCATTACCGCTGCAAGCACTCAACCAAGCGACCCAAGAGCGCGAGGGAAACAACAGGTCTTATTCACCATTCGGATCACGGCTCGCAGTACGTCAGCGTTGTCTACAACCAGCGCCTTTCCCAGCACGGGATCACTGCTTCCACCGGAACTGTCGGCGACTCCTACGACAATGCTCTAGCTGAAAACGTTAACGGCTCCTACAAGAACGAGCTGATCCATACTCGCAGGTGGAATAACGTTGTCGAGGTAGAAATCGCGACATTCGAGTGGGTGTCATGGTGGAACGAGGTAAGGCTCCACCAAAGCCTGGGATATCGAACCCCGGTCGAGGTGGAAACCGAATTTTGGAAGAAGACCCCGCAACAGGGAATAATAGAAATCAAGGCAAATGCCTAGGAACAAAACTCGGGGCACTTCA
>NZ_REGE01000005.1 GCF_003688935.1 Corynebacterium macginleyi
CGCGGGTTACATTCCTTTCGAGGATAAGTAAGAGTTGATTCGAAAGGTACCCGCGGTGGTCGCCTTTATGTGCACCGGCACGAGGCTTCACCCGGGTAACAGATACACCACACTAGCGGACGCAACCATCCAATGGCCGTGAAAAACCTCCGCGCCCGAAACACCAGTACCAACAAACGTAACACTTGCACACACCACAAAAGTTGCAGTCAACTTCTTTCCAAATCTCATCCGTAGCCCTTCCATGCCACCGCACCTTCAACAGCTCAGCCCCAGATAATTGACAGCCAAAATTATGGTATCGCTACGATTGCACACCGTCCACAGAAATGTGAATAAAAACGCTTTTTCAAACGAAATAATTAGCCAAAACGCCAGATAGACACAAGCGCAGACTCGATCTTCGCGTCTCGCAACAGACCGTCAAATAACCTATATGGGGGGTATATAACTCTAAACTGCACATTCAGGCTGGGCAGTTTACGCATTGCATGTCACCGATGCACTTAGGGGACTCGACCCCCGAAAAGTGGACACATCGGGGGTTGGGCCCGCCTTTCCCAGCACGGCATTACAGCTTCCACCGGAAGTGTTGGTGACTCCTATAATAATGCACCGGCGGAAAACGTTAACGGGCCCTCACAAGAACAAGCTAATCCATACCCGCAGGTAGGACGACGTTGTCGAAGTGGAAATCGCCACGTTCGAGTGGGTGTCATGGTGGAACGAGGTAAGGCTCCACCAAAGCCTGGGATACCGACCCCCCAGCCAAGGTGGAAACCGAATTTTGGAAGCAGACCCCGCAACAGGGAATAATAGAAATCAAGGCAAATGCCTAGGAACAAAACCCGGGGCACTTCAATCATCATCGTTGCAACAACCCCTAGAATCCAAGCGCTATGATTATGCCCGTCGCTTCTTTTTGACCCCAGAGAGGAACTGCCAATGCTGGTTGCCGCCCTCGTCCTTGCTCTTGTGGCCTTTGTAGCTTTGGTGACGTATGTACTAACCACCGGCGAGTGGGCGTTGTACTTCGTCTTTATCGCGGCGGGCGTCGGCATCGTTGCATTTATTTTTGATTGGGCGCGTAAATACCGTGCAGATAATCAATTGATCGAAGATGACTTGTCCCAAGAGCGGAAGCAGCACTAAGGCCGGATACAGTTCTAGCTCACGGCAACACGCGTAGGTCTGAAGCTGGCTTCAGCCACTCTGAGGTTACCCTCGGGAGGCCGCCAAAGAACCAGCAAAATACCCGGCGTAGTTGAAGGTCGCGATCCACGCGCGGGACTGTGCCAACCAACCCAGGCAACCTACCGCCAAAGGCAAGATGGGGGTACAAAAGAATCTCCCCAAGCCTATGGCTACAGCTGGGTCGGCCGTACCACGCGCCAGCGAGGAAGTCACTTTCACAGAAAAAGCATCCAGGTGAGTAGTTTCAGTCGTGGAGGAATGAGCGTCTCCTTCAGGCTTCCCTATTGTTTTCCTCTTGCGCAATGCCCTGGACGATTTTTGCCCTTTCTACTGCAGTCGGCATTCCAGCGTATACGCCAGCATGGAGAATAGCTTCAATAATTTCTTCAAATGAGCACCCGTTGCGGCGCGCTTCTCTAATGTGCGTCGCGAGCTCCGCATGTCTGTCTTGCGCAGCAAGAATACCTACGGTAACTAAACTGCGGGTTCGTAAATCGAGTCCATTTCTAGGCCAAAGGAATCCCCAGGGAGCTGTCTCAAGTAATTCGAGCACGGGTTGTGCGGGCCCCATCCTTTTAAAGTGGTGTTGACATAGTTATCACCCAGGAGAGAGTGTCTAATGGTTTGTGTGTAGGTTCCCAACCTACATAAGGAAATAAGCCAGAATGACTAGTGTGGCACGACGAGATGCGGCTGATAAGGCCACAATTTGATGCGATTGAATAAGGAAGCTTCTTGCTCACCCTGAGATGGCGAAACTTATTGACGAGCTAGGCACGTCCACCACGGATGCCAATGACCTGGTTCGCGGCATGTTGCAAGTCTCGATCACTAGGGGCTTGAATGCTGAGATGGATGCCCACCTGGGCTATGCATCCGGTGATAGCCCAGCTAAAGCTACTGTTGGAAGAAGATAACTACCGCAATGGGACGTATCCAAAGACCGTGGATTCTAACTACGGGCCTGTAAGCAGTGATGTTCCACGAGATAGAAACGGCACGTTTGTCCCTACCATGGTGCCCAAAGGCTTAAGGAGATTGACCGACGTTGAGTGAGACGATCGTCAGCTTGTATGCCGGCGGAATGACCATTCGGGATATCCAGCATCATATGGCAACAGCGATGCGTGTCGATATCTCTCATGAAACAATTTCCGCGGTCACCGATGCCGTTCTCGGTGAGGTCATGGTCTGGCACAACCGCCAGTGAGATGAGTTCTACCCCGTTATCTTCCTGGGTGCTGGTTGCGTCCAGTAGTGTGGTGTATCTGTAACCCGTGGTAAGCCTCGTGCCGGTGCACAATAAGGCGACCATCACGGGGTACCTTTCGAATCAACTTCTACTTATCCTCGAAAGGAATGTAACCCGCGATGGCCACTAACCCTCATCATATCGATCCCACTGCGTATCTGGAAGAATTGCTCACCCAAGCCTCCCCAGACTTGATGCGCCAGATGCTTACAGACTTCATCAATCAGATCCTCTCGGCCCAAGCAGATAGTGTTTGCGGCGCCGATTACGCCACGGTGTCTCCACAACGGACTAATACCCGCAATGGCTACCGTCACCGCTGCTTAGACACCAGGGTAGGAAGCATTGATGTTGCTATCCCGAAACTACGTCACGGCGCATTCTTATGGGCCTGACCCCCGAAAAGTGGACACATCAGGGGATAGTTATGCTGCTGTGGTCCGGGTAGCTGAAATCTTGGTTTCACACACATTAGGTGTTACAAGGTTGCACCAAGAGTGCCGTCTTCGCGTATTACAGAATATCAATGACCGTGGCCACATCCTTGGTTGTTCCTCCCTTGTTAGCAGCAGGTAGGTAATGTCGCCGACATCAACTCGATTCGGCGCGTTAGCGCTAAAATTGCGGCCTACTACATCCGGCATGAGGCGATGGCCAGGCTCACACCTAGTGGTGGTAAATCGTCGGCGCTGCGGTAACCTTCGCGACGATGACGGCATCGGATTACATCTCTAACCTGAGGATTTTACGGGTTTGGACCGATGTATAAAACGAGCAACGATTCAGCTTTAAAACGTGTCACATCCACTTAACCGAGTATTCGGTTCGATGGTCATAGCCACACTGAGAAGCAGAACTCCCGTGAGTTGCTTTAAGCAAATTATTTTGCAGCCTTACCCAGGATGTCACGTTCTTCGCGCAGCTTCGCGTTTTCTTTCTCCAGCTGGCGGATCCATATCAGGATTCTTTCGCCGTTTGGGCATTCTCATGCACCGGTTTTATGCAGGCGCGTTTGCCGGTGCCGTACTTAGTGCCCCATGAATGTGTTGATGCGCGGTTGATTCCGAGCTCGGCTGATGCTGAGTTCAGCGAGAGGTCCTCAGTGTTTTTGATAGAGGGCCACGGCATCGCGTGTGAACTGTTCGGAGTGCCTGGGCATGATGGTGGATTACCAATTTTGCTAACCCAACCGGACTGGAGATCAGGTGTCCGCCAAACTGGGGTGAGCCCGTAGATTCCGTAGCGACGGCATACTAAGCGGTGCCATGTATCCTCCCACCTTTTAGCAGCTTGGTGGAGTGAAAATTCGCCGACAGCCGAAAGAACGCTACGCCCACTCCTCTAAGGGCGTGGGCGCTACGGTTACCTATTTTAGGTTAGTTACTCATCCAACCAGCATCTTAGTTCTTACCGGCACCGCCGTTAGGAGCGGCAGTTCCGCGAGTCTCGAGCTCTTCCAGCTGAGACTCGAGGAGAGTCTTCAAGCGGGTGCGGTACTCGCGCTCGAAAGTGCGCAGCTCGGAGATACGTGCCTCCAGAGCAGTCTGCTGCTGCTTGACCGTATTCATCACTTCAGTGTGCTTCCTCTCAGCATCAGCCTGCAGCGATGCGGCCTTTTCCTCCGCCTGGCGAATCTGTGCCTCGGCACGGGAAGAGGCATCGTATTCGGTCTGCTGAGCCTTGGACTCTGCTTCAGAGACTAGCTTCCTCGAACGGTTTTCTGCATCCTGCACCTGAGCGTCGTACTTCCTCTGCGCCTCAGCAAGCTGTGCCCTGGAACGAGATTCAGCATCGGAAAGTTGCTTTTCAGCAGCTGTGCGAGCTTCAGACAGCATGGACTCAGACTCGGCGCGAGCCTCAGAAGTCAGGCGATCTGCCATCTGCTGGGCCAAGCCCAGCACGCGGGCTGCCTGCATGTGCGTATCGGGGGTAGCCAGGCCGTCTTCACCCTGTGTAGCACCGGCAGCGGTGGCCGCAGCGCTGAAGGAAGCTGAATTGGAGGAACCTGCTGCGGAAGCGGAGCTCTTCCAATTTTCGTTCTCACGCTGGGAAGACTCTAGCTCATTCCTGGCCCTCCTGGCCTCTGCACGAGCCTCCTCGGCTTCCCTCTTGGCCTTTTCTGCCTCGGCCTGAGCTGCCTTTGCCTGCTCCTGGGCCTTCTTGGTTTCTTCCTTCGCGCGAGCAACCTCAGACTTGGAGTCCGCCAACTTGGTTTCATACTCAGCACGCAGCTTAGCCTCAATCTCCTTGCGCAGAGCTTCTCGGTCTGCGCCAGAGGTTGCGGCGGCCATGGCACCGGACCCTGCTCCGTTCATCTTAGCCCCGGAGCTAAGATCGCTCACCTGCGCCTGCAAGTCTTCATTTTCATCCTGCAGCTGGGCAAGGGCGTCCTCAACGAGGTCGAGGAACTGATCTACCTCATCCTCGTTGTAGCCACGCTTGCCAATCGGCGGCTTACTGAACGCGACGTTGTGTACATCAGCTGGTGACAGTGGCATGACTTGTCTTCCCCTTCGAATTGATCCAGCCCCGGAGCTTCCAGGGCCTTAGGAGCTGCGGTTCCAGTTTATCTAAACCTTCCCCACTAAGTTATATGTGGTTCATGATACGGGTTATCGCATTATATTGTAACCGAAAGTCCACAATAATGGACGTAACGCCGACTCTCAATGTCTACCAAAGGTTACGGAGTGATGCGAAGTTGTCCTACAGGAAAATAACCTGCAGGAAAAGCGTCAAGAACGACAGCATAAAAAACAGCACCAAGACGGAAACATCCAGCGCGATCCCGCCCATCTGCAGCGGCGGAATAACCCGGCGCAAAGCTTTAACCGGTGGGTCCGTAATGGCGAACAGAGGTTCGGCGACGATCATGAACCACCGCGGAGGGTTGAATTGCCGCGAGAAGGATTGAATCATCTCGATAATAATCCGAGCGATCAATACCCATGTATAAACCCTCACCAAAAAGATGAGAATAATTCCAATTTCAATCACGATTAGTCAGCCTATCGAATAGTCCCCCGTAGGTGTGCATTGCGCACTGTACGGGGGTTAACGGAATCTGCGGCGTAACATCTGGCTCGCGTTCCTAGCGCAGACCGCCGGCTCGCTCCAGTTCAGGTGTGGCAATATCGGCAGACCTAGGCACGACGGCGAACACCCGACGCTGGGTATCCATACCCTTCGTCAGATTGAGCATGCGCCCTTCCAAACCGAAACACAGGCCCGCGGCGAAATCGATGAAACGTTTAGCGGTGCTGTGTTCGGCATCGGTAACCTCAAAGACGACTGCGTCGCCATCACGGAAAGGCTCGCCCACCTTGGCGGCATCGTTGAATGAGGTCAGGGAGATAGCCACAATAGTAGGAACGAATTTTTCCTCGACGAGTGATGGTGTTGGGGTTGGCTCATAGGCCTGGGGAGCGCGGCGCGGTGCATAGGCCGCAGGGGCAGCGGCTCCATTGCCCATATAACGCGGCTCGTCGTTGTAGTAGGCGTCGTCTTCTTCGAAATCCATCGGACCAAGCCCGAAGAAATTCTTCGTCCTATCAATGAATGACATTTTGGGTCTCCCTCTGACCTAAATTTGTTCAAAGTTTAAGCGCGCAAATGTAAATGATGTGACTCATGTGATTTGCGCTGTGAAATGCGCTTTTGCAATATTTTTAACCTACTGGGCGCTTTCCCATGATGCTGGTTCCGACACGCACAATATCCGTGCCCGCGGCAATCGCTGCATCCAGATCCGCGCTCATCCCAGCCGAAAGTTTGAGGCGTCGGTCAAGGCGCTCGGACAACCGGTCAACGTCGGCCCGGACCGTTTCGAATACCTCCCGTGCATCAACATTGAGAGGAGGTACCACCATGAGCCCAGCAAATTCTAAATGCTCCGCCTTTTCAACGGTCTCGACCACCTCGTCCAGTTCTTCGCGCACTACTCCCCCGCGAAAAGTATCGCCATCGGCGGAGACCTGAATGAATACCGCAAGGTTGGTGTCTCGCTCACCGCGCTCATGTGCAAGGCTCACGCCGCGGTCGAGGGCCTTGGCCAACTTCACCGAATCCACCGAATGGACGCTGGTGGCCCACCGCGCGACATGGTTGGCCTTTTTTGTTTGAATCTGGCCAATCATGTGAAATCGCAGCCGATCTAATTCCTGTGCCTTCGCTCGGGCTTCTTGCTCGCGGTTTTCCGCCACGTCTTCTACCCCAAGCTCCGCCAAAAGGGCGATGTCTCCTGCGGGATGGAACTTAGTCACGACCAGCAACTGCGGGGCCGGGCGGTCATGCTCGGCGGCAATGGTGCTTATACGCTCCCGCGTTGCGGCCAGATTTTCTGCCAGTTCTTGTTTCCGTTTACTCATGATTAGCCTCCAGCCAAATCACACCAGCCTGGCGTCCAGTGGTTCCTTCGCGCCGATAGGAAAAGAAATTCGTGTCCTCAATGGTGCAGCGCGGATCCGAATCGATGTTGGTAATGCCTAGGCCCATCAATTGGCGGATAAGCCCAGCCCGGACGTCTATGCCCCACGTACCCTGCGCGGTCTTGCATTTCGAGCCTGGAAGCCGCCGTTCAACATCGTTAGCCATTTCTTCCGGCACCTCGTAGTTTTTGCCGGATGCGGCGGGCCCCATGACCACCTGGATTCGCTCCGGCTGGGCACCGAGTTTCTGCATCTCACGCACGGTATTGACTACGATTGCGTTACGGGCACCGAGCCGACCGGCATGGACGGCGGCGATGACCCCGGCGGAAACATCAACAAGCAGCACGGGCGTACAATCCGCGACGAGGACGCCTAGGCCGAGCCGACGTTGCGTGGTCAAAATCGCGTCCGTTGCGGGCACCGGGGTATCGCGCGGGCCGTCAACGACGGTGACCGTATTGGTGTGGAGCTGTTCCATCCACACGATGTTTTCAATCCCGGTGATACGCAAAAGGCGCTCACGGTTAGCCGCCACGTTAGCCGGATTGTCGCCGACATGGCTGCCCAGATTGAAAGACTCATAGGGATAGGCAGACGCCCCGCCTGCACGGCTGGTAAAAACCATGCGGACGGGGCGGTTAGTGCGATGTTCCTCGTTTACTGACATGCACACCAGCGTAGCGGTTTGCACTTAGCGCATGAAGGACGGCACATCGAGATCGTCGTCGCCATCGTCACCACGGCGCTGACTTGGCCGGGACAGACGGTAGTCTTCACGGCGGTCCTCGCGGAAGCGATCGGAGTTGGTAAAAAGTCCACTAGACTCGCTGCGGCGCTCCTCCGGGTGGCGGTCATCGTAACGGCGCTCATCAGCGCGACGGTCCTCAGCCCCGCGAGCCTGGCCAGCGCGCGGCTCATAGGAATGGCGCGGTGCGTAGTCATCGGCAGCGGACTGGGCAGACGCCGGGGTGGCAGAGGCCGGGGCGGCAAGGTTGCCGGCCTCGCGATCACGGTTCTCAAAAAGCGAGCCCGGCTTGCGCTGCTCGGGGGCGCCCTGTGCGGATGCCGCCTGGGCCGCGTTAGCCTCGGCATCGAAACCGGTGGCGATGATGGTGATGCGGATTTCATCGCCCAAGGTGTCATCAATGATAGTTCCAAAGATGAGGTTGACGTCTTCATCCGCACGTTCTTCGACCATCGAGGCTGCGGAGTTGACCTCGTGCAGCCCCAGGTCGGAACCGCCGGCGATGGACAGCAGCACGCCCTTGGCACCCTCCATCGTGGATTCCAACAGCGGCGAGTTGATGGCCTGCTCAGCGGCGGTCATGGCGCGGTTATCGCCCCGTGCGGAGCCGATGCCCATCAACGCGGAGCCTGCATCAGACATAACAGAACGAACGTCAGCAAAGTCGACGTTGATCATGCCTGGGATGGTAATCAGGTTGGTAATACCCTGGACACCATTGTGGAGGACCTCATCCGCTGCGCGGAAGGCCTCCACGATGGAAAGCTCCTCCCCACCGAGCTGCATCAGGCGATCATTTGGAATGACGATGAGGGTATCGCAGACCTCGCGCAGCTCTTCGATGCCGGCCATGGCCTGGCGAGTACGACGCGCGCCCTCGAATTTGAAGGGGCGGGTAACAACGCCCACGGTCAGCGCGCCCATTTTCTTCGCGATGGACGCCACAACGGGAGCGGCACCCGTACCGGTACCGCCGCCCTCGCCGGCGGTCACGAAGACCATATCAGAGCCCTGCAGGGCGTCTTCGATTTCGGACTTGTGGTCTTCCGCAGAGGTCTTGCCTACCTCAGGGTTGGCGCCTGCGCCCAAACCACGGGTGGCCTCGCGGCCGATGTCGAGCTTAGTATCGGCATCAGAAAAAATTAGCGCCTGGGAGTCGGTGTTAATAGCGACAAATTGAACGCCTTTCAGGCCTTCTTCGATCATGCGGTTAACGGCGTTGACGCCGCCGCCGCCGACACCGACGACCTTGATATCCGCGAGATTGTTATTAGAAGAGATCATGTGAGTAGGTCTCACCTTTCGCTACTTTAAGTCTGCACGTGCATTAAACGAGGGATGTATGCGCTTCACAAGTGTGAACCGCGTTCCACTCCATCTTTAACGACACAGCTGTAATTTTCATGCTCATTTTACGCGTGTCGGGACTCTCAAGTACCACTTTAGGGTTGCTGGCCTGCAGTTTTGCCTTCCACTTCAACAACACTGATAGCAGCTGCGGAAAAAGATCAACGGCTCTGCCGCGCATACGATAGGGCGCAGTAAAAAAGGGACAAGTGCGAGTACTTTCTCTGTCCCCACCGAGGGTTCCACCCTATCTGCGGGTAGTGACCAATTCGGGGTTGGAGATATTCCATTCTTGGCCGCCCATCTTCAGCACAGTCTCAAAAGCGCGGGCCTTATCGTCGTTATTTTCATCGCTGACACCCCAGAAAATACGGCGATCATCTTTGGTAATAAACTGCAAGGAATAGGAATCGGTGACCTCGAGGGTAGCGACTTGGTGGCGCACCTCATCAGACAGCGCGGCGATGGCAGAGACCGCATCTTTGGCCGCAGTGGAGCCACTGTCGATGTCCCCGGTGAGTTCCACCGCACCTTCAGGCGGATCGGCGGAAATAAATTCCTGTCCCTTGTCATCGATGAGGTAGGTGGTGTCGTCCCTTTTCACAAAGGCGACGGCCTTGTGTTCCTGGACGGAGATGTTCAAAGTCGATGGCAGGTCGCGCGAGACCGTCACAGAATCCGCCCAGTCCAGGCTCGCAACGCCACGAGCCGCCTCGTGGGCGTCTACCCGCAAGAGGTTTTCGCCCTCAGAGACTCCTGCGGCCTCTCGCACCTGGGCAGCATCGAGTTGGTGTATGCCCTCAACCTCAAAGTTTTTCACCGTGAAGATGGGCACCGCCCACACCACGCCGCCCACCACCAGCACGAGGGCAAACAGGCCGCCGATGATGCCGAAAAAGACCTTCTTCGACACCCGCACTAGTGGGCCCGCAATTCATCGAGGATTTCTGCGGCCACGAGGGTGATGGAACCGGCTCCGATGGTTAAGATAATATCCCCCGGCCGCGCAATGGAGACCACGTCTTTGGCCGCAGCGGAAAAGTCTGGCTCAAAGATAACCTCCATCTCATCTGGCATCTTCGTGGTGATAATGCGCGACGTAATGCCCTCAACGGGTTGTTCGCGGGCGCCGTAGATATCGAGTACGACGGCGGCATCGGCAAGCGCAAGCGCCTGCGCAAACTCGGCGTCGAATTCCATGGTGCGCGAGTACAGGTGTGGCTGGAAGCAGGCGATGACGCGCCCGCCATCGCCTTCCGCCGCAACCTTCGCGCGCGCCGCCCGCAGCACAGCAGCGACCTCGGTGGGATGGTGGGCATAATCGTCGAAGACGCGGACGCTTCCCCCCTGCCAGTCCACGCTTCCCCGGTACTCAAAGCGGCGGCGCACTCCGCTGAAGTCCGCAAGACCCTCCGCGATGGTGCCGGGCTGACCGCCGGATAGCACGCCAGCGATAAGCGCCGCCATGGAATTGAGCACCATGTGATGGCCGGGGATCTGCAGCTGGTAACTCACAGACTCTTCCACGCCGGGCAGGGAAAGCTGCACGGTACACGCCATGCCGGCGGCGGTGGTCTCCTCCGCCGTGAGCGTTGCGGCCAGCGGCACGGAGGTAGTGCGCGCCGTCTCTGCGCCACCATATCCAAGGACGTTGATACCGCGGCTCAATGCCTGCTCGCCGATCCTGGCCGCATGCTCGTCCTCCGCGCACACAACGAGGTAGCCGGTCTCCGGGGTGACCAAATCCGCGAAGTCCGCGAAGACCTTGAAGTAGGCTTCCGCGGAGTGGAAATAATCAAGGTGATCCGGCTCCACGTTGGTGATAACGGCGATATCGGGGCTATAGCGCAGGAGCGAGGCATCGGATTCGTCGGCCTCTGCGACGAAGGCCTCGCCGGTACCGCTGTGCGCATTGGTTCCGGCGCGGTTGAGTTGACCGCCGATGGCAAAAGAGGGATCCAAACCCGCGTGTTGCATGGCACTGACCACCATCGATGTCGTCGAGGTCTTGCCGTGCGTGCCCGCCAACAGCACCTGGGTGTGGCCCTCCATCAGCGCGGCAAGCAGGTCCGAGCGGCGGATGAGCGGAATATTATTCTCCCGCGCGGCGAGGAGCTCCGGGTTATCCTGCGGAATCGCCGCGAAGGACGTCACGACGGTGGTAGGCAGCTCACCAGACAACTTGAGGTTTTCCGCGTGGTGTCCAATGGCCACCTGTGCTCCCATAGAGCGCAGTACCTCCACCGGGGTGGAATCCTTCACATCGGACCCGGTGACGACGGCGCCACGGGCAACGAGGATGCGGGCAAGACCCGACATCCCAGAACCCCCGATGCCAATGAGGTGGACGCGGCTGAGATCGTAGTGTGCGGGATCGGTCATTTACTTATCCTTCTTTCCTACCTGCAGTTCTGCCTCCTGCACACGATTAGCGATGCGGTCAGCGATGATATGTGCCGCATCCCCCGCCGTGGACTGGGCAGCCGCCTGCGTCATGGCTTTCAGGCGCTCTGGATCATCGAGGATCGCGCGGACCTCTTCGATGAGGCGATCGGCATCCAATTCCGCATCGGGAATCTGCACGGCGGCGCCGGCTTCTACCATTTCACGCGAGTTCAACGCTTGCTCGCCGTTGCCGTGGGGCAGCGGAATATAGATCGCGGGAAGACCCGCAGCGGAGACCTCAGCCACCGTCATCGCGCCCGAACGGCACACCACGAGGTCCGCTGCGGCCAGCGCACCGGCCATATCATCGATGTACGGCAACGCGGCGTAGTTCGGGTGTGGCTCGGGTGGATCGTTTTTCTTGCCATATGCATGCAGGAGCTGGAAGTCTTTCGTAAGGTCCCCCGCTGCGCCCGCCACGGCGCCATTGATGCTGGAGGCCCCCTGGGAACCGCCAGTAATCAAGATGGTGGGAAGCTGCGCCAAGTCCCACTTCGCGCGAGCATCCGCGGCGGCATTTCCGTTCTTGTCCGCAGCATCCGCGGCCAGGCTGGGGCGCACTGGGATGCCGATGACCTCACCCTCCATGCCGGAATTGGCATGGGCGTTGAGGCCGATGCCGCCGAGCTTGACGCCCAGCTTATTGGCCATGCCTGCCAGGGCATTGGTCTCGAGGACGTAAAAAGGAATGCCTAAGGTCTTTGCCGCGATATAGGCAGGCCCAGAGACATAACCGCCGGTACCGAAGACGACATCGGCCTCCACCTCTTTTAAGACCTTCCGCGCCTGGTAAACGGACCGCGTGAGTTTGACAGGCAGCTTAGCCAGGTTGATATTGACCTTGCGAGGAATCGGCACGGGGGTAATCAGGCGTAGGTCCACACCGCGGGTGGGGATGATATCGCTTTCTAACCCTTTTTCTGTCCCTAATGCAGTAATCCGAGCGCCGTAGCGCTCGCGCAGAGCTTCACCGACGGCAAGAGCGGGCTCAATATGTCCTGCAGTGCCGCCACCTGCAAGGACGACGGAAAATGGCGTGGAAGTCATAGCCTAAAGGCTACCAGCGCCTACTGCCACGGACGGTTCTCGGCGCGCGGATATCTCCGCCCACTTCCGGTCACCGGGCGGCCATAGCGGGCGTCGCGCGCCCGCGGACTAACCTCCCGCGGCCGGGAGTGCCGGGGTTGGGAATGCCGACCCCGCGATTTCTGCTTCCCCGCCGCTGGCGGCTGCGGCTCACCGATAAGAAAGAGGCGATCAAACAGCGGGCGTCCGAAGTTCTGCATGGCAGAAATCTGCATAGGCTCGTGGCGCGCCACATTGCACAAAATGCCCATCGAACCGATCGTGATAATCGCGGCGGTACCACCCGCAGAAATCATCGGCAGCTGAATACCAGTCACCGGCAGCACACCAATGACATAGGAGATATTGATAAACGCCTGGGTCACCACACCGATGGTCAGCGTCGCGGCAAGCAGGGATTGATATTGGTTCTGTGCGCGAGTCGCGGTGCGCAGCCCTATGTAGCCCAAGGCAGCGAATAAAAAGATCACCAGCGCGCCGCCCCACAGGCCGAGCTCCTCGCCCACGATGGCAAAGATGAAGTCATTCTTGGCTTCTGGCAGGTAGAACCATTTGGCGCGCGATTGGCCGAGACCAACGCCCCAGAAGCCGCCATCAGCAAGCGAAAGAAAGCCCTGGTAAGACTGAAAACCCGTGCCCTCGGTATCGGAAATATTGCCAAGGAGAGCATCGAAATAGGTATGGAAACGGTGGGAGCGGAAGCCACCGATGAAAAAGACTGCGAGGAGCCCCAGCGCACAGAGGATGCCGATGACAATGGGCACCCGCCTATTCACGCCGGCGAAAATAAGCGTAAAGACCACGACGGTCGCGAAGGACAAGGCCATGCCCAAGTCGCCTTGTCCCACTATGAGCAGAAACATCACGCCCGCGATAAGTGAATACATCATGAACGGGTCCGATAGTTTGAGGGACTGGTGTTGCTTATCAGCCAGGACAGAGGCACCGAACATTCCTACCGTGATGCGCGCAAGCTCGGAGGGCTGCAGGGAAATCGGGCCAATATAAATCCACGATTGGGACCCCACCTCCGCGCGGCCGGTACCAATGCCGGGAATGAGCACCGCGATCAACAGCAGAATGGAAAGCATCAATAGCCACGGGATAAATTTGCGCAGCGTATGCGGGGAAACTTTCAGGCCGAGCCAAAATGCAACCAACCCGAAAATGACCAGGCCGGTTTGCCGCAGCGCCTGGTTCCACACGCCGCCATCTTCTGTCAGCGACGTGGCCATGGAGGAGGAAAAGACCATGACCACGCCGATACCGATGAGCAGGAAGATAATCAGACGCAGCAGCTGATAATCTAGCCCGGCCTGCTGGCGGGCTTGTTCGCGCACGTCACTAATTCGCTGGCGCAAGCTCGTCGAGCGGCGCCGGTGCGGGGAGGTGGCCGTCATGAAGTCTCCTAATTAAAAAAGGCCTACTGCGCACAGGCAATTTTGCGCGCCGCTGCGGCAAACACATCACCGCGTTGGGCCATTCCGGTGTACATATCCAAAGATGCCGCAGCCGGGGCCAGGAGGACAGTATCGCCTGCCTTGGCGTGTTGCACGGCGGCGCGAACGGCAGAGTCCATAGCCACCTCCGGGTCGGTATCCTCAATGAGCTCCACCGGGGTATGCGGGGCGTGGCGCGCGAGCGCTGCAGCGATAATACTCTTATCGATGCCCATCAGCACTGCAGCCTTCAACCGCGCGGCGTGGGTGGCGATGAGCTCATCCACGTCCGCCCCCTTGAGTTGTCCCCCGGCGATCCAGATAACGGAATCGTACCCTCCCAGGGCGGCATCAGCCGCGTGCGGGTTGGTAGCCTTGGAATTGTCGATATAGGACACCCCACCGTGCTCGTGGACCACGGCGCCGCGGTGCCCGGCCACCGCGTAGGCGGCTAAACCTTCCTGAATGGCGGCGGGGCTTGCACCCGCCAAGCAGGCCACGCTCGCGGCCGCCGCCGCATCGAGGACTCCCGCAAGACCGGCCGGCTCTATGCCCTCGGCGGCGCCCAGATCTAGGGCTTGCCCGCCGCCTAACCTAGATACCAAGCGCCCGGCGCTCACCCCAACCTCACCGGAAGCTGGCTCACCGGCGGTAAAGCCGTATACGCCATCGATCCCCTCGACATAGCGGCCCGCCACGGCATCATCCCTGCCCACGACGGCGCAGGTGCCGTGCAAGGCCTTGGCCTTGGCGCGGGCATAGGCATCAAAGGATCCGTGCCAATCCAGGTGGTCTTCAGCCACGTTGAGCAGCACTCCCACATCAGGACGAAGCTCACTGGACCAATGCAACTGGAACGAGGACAGCTCGGCGCACAAGACATCTACCCGCGAGGTTGCGGTGAGGGCATCAAAAAGCGACACCCCAATATTGCCCACGGCCTGGGCACGCAGTCCGCTACGGGGGGTATCGGCCTGCATGATTTGAGTCAGCATCCCCGTGGTGGTGGTCTTACCATTCGTTCCGGTGACAACGAGCCAGATGCGCGGTGGGCCAAAAACCTCGGCGCGGTCGAGGCGATAAGCCAACTCCACATCGCCGATGACCTCCACGCCCGCGGCCTGGAAAGAGTGTAGGAGTACGGAATCGGGACGCCAGCCCGGCGAGGTCACCACCAGGTCATATTCGCCCGGAACTACGACGTTGGCAGATACCGTCGCCACGCGAAAATCTTCCGCCACGTTTGCTAGGGCCGCAGCATTGGAATCAGCGACGGTAGTATCCACGCCGAGGTGCGCGAGCATCGCCACGCACCCGCGGCCCGCGATCCCCGCGCCTGCGACAAGTACGCGCCCACGCAGAAAAGGTGGAAGCTCAGCCATGATGAGTGCCTCAATTCTTAAATATCTGGTGCCTGAGCACTATTTCAGGTTTCCGAAGCTGACTGCGGAGAGCCAATCGCCGTAGAAGATGCAGATGCCCGCCATCGCGGCCATCGCACTCAGCAGCCAGAAGCGCGTCACCACTGCGGTTTCGGCCCAGCCGCCGTTTTCAAAGTGGTGGTGGATGGGCGCCATGCGGAAAAAGCGCTTGCCTGACGTGCGGAAGACGACGATCTGAATAACCACGGAGACCGTCTCTATAACGAAGATTCCACCGATAACGATCATCAGCAACTCAGTGCGGGTAGTCACAGAAAGGCCGGCGACAAGGCCGCCGAGCGCAAGCGAACCAGTATCGCCCATGAATATTTTCGCCGGCGCGGCATTCCACCACAGGAAGCCCAGGCACCCGCCCAGACCAGCGGCTGCGAGAACAGCGAGGTCCAAAGGATCGCGGACCTCGTAGCAGCCGGCCGCCGGGGAAATGGAGCACGAGTTGCGGAACTGCCAGAAGCTAATGAGGGTATAAGCACCCATCACCATAGCGGTGGTACCAGCGGCAAGGCCATCTAGTCCATCAGCCAGGTTGACAGCATTCGACCATGCGGCGATAAGCAGGTACAAAAAGACCAACACGAGGATCGTGCCGATAACAGCACCGCCGACGGCTATATCAAAGGTATCGAAATCACGAACGAAGGACAGGTTTGTTGAGGCCGGGGTCAGCCCGTTGGCATCCGGGAATTGAAGGGCGAGAATACCGAAAATAAGCGCAATGGCCAGTTGGCCTACCAGCTTGGCGGTTTTATTAAGGCCGAGGTTGCGTTTTTTAAAGAGCTTAATGAAATCATCCGCAAAGCCCAGGCCACCGAGTCCCATGGTCAAGAAGTAGACCAATAGCCCCGAGGGGCTAAATCCGCCGTTGCCCGTCGCGCGTGCATAGATCCCAACTATAAGGTAGGCCACCGTTATGGCCAGCAAAATCGCCAGACCGCCCATCGTGGGGGTGCCCCGCTTCCGCAGGTGGAGTTGCGGGCCGTCCTCGCGGATTTCTTGGCCTTTTCCGACACCAGAAAAATACCGAACCAAAACCGGGGTGGTAAAAATCGCGATGAGGAAACTGACGACGCCCGCGATGATGATCTGAGTCATTGCTAGAGATCTTTCTCCTTGAGATGGTGACTAACGGCGATTGAGCTTTTCTGCCACGCGCCACAGGCGCTGGGCATTCGAAGATTTCACGAGGACGACGTCCTTAGCCGAACGCGCGGACCAGTCCTCTACCCCGGCAGGGGCTACCCGCAGGATATTTTCCACGGCCGCCGTCGCGGCCTCAATATCGGGGCAAAGTTCGGTCTGGATGCCGTGCGCGTGAGCGGCCTCCGCCATGGCTATGGTATTCGCTCCTTGTCCTACTGCGACTAGGTGGTCCACATGGTATTTAGAGAGTACCGAACCTAACATGCGGTGAGCTTCGACAGCCTCACCGCCGAGCTCGCCCATCTCCCCGAGCACCGCGATGGAGCGGGCATCGGGGCGGCCGGCGGAAGTATAGGCCAAAGCAGCAATCGCGGCGTGCATCGAATCCGGGTTGGCATTATAGGAGTCATCGATAACGGTGAGACCATCGCGGCGGGTCCGCACGTCCATGCGATGCGCCGAGCTCGTCTGGTGCCCGCTCAGCGCCCGAGCCACAACCGCGGGATCCACACCCGATTCAATGGCCGCAGCGGCCGCAGCCATGGCGTTGGAAACCTGGTGCTTGCCAAAGACCTGCAGCTTAATCTCCATCGGTGGCACGGCTGGGGCGTGAAAGGTAAAGGATGGGCGGGCGACATCATCAAGCTCAATATCCGTGGCATAGTACTGCGCGTCCGCGGCATGCGGGCGGCTGGCGGAATAAAATACCACCTTCGCCTGGGTTCGCGGCGCCATGGAAGCCACGAAAGGATCATCCGCATTGAGTACCGCTACCCCGCCGTCTGCTGCGGCGGGAAGAGCCTCAATGAGCTCGCCTTTGGCCAGGGCGATATTTTCTCGCGAACCGAACTCACCCAGATGCGCGGTGCCTACGTTGAGCACCACACCCACCGTAGGAGCCGTAATCTCCGTCAGGTGGCGAATATGGCCGATGCCGCGCGCGGACATTTCCGCTACCAGGAAACGGGTGTGCTCATCGCAGCGCAGGGCGGTATAGGGAAGGCCTACCTCGTTATTGAAGGAGCCGAGAGGAGCCACGGTTTCGCCCTCGGCGCGAAAAATGGTGGCCAACAAATCCTTTGTAGAGGTCTTACCCGCGGAGCCGGTAACGCCGACAATATCTAGGCCTTGCTCCGCTGCGAGGCGGGAAGTCACCTCGCGTGCCAGATCAGATAAAGCCCCAATCACAGCGGCGGCAGAGCCATCCTCATCGTTGGCATAAATATCTGCATTTGCAGAATCACCGGTTACGCGGCCTTGGGGCTCAAGGACTACCGCCGGTACCCCCACCGGCCGAGCGGCTAGCACAGCCACGGCGCCTTGTTCGATGGCCTTTTTAGCGAAGTCATGGCCATCGACGCGGGCACCAGGCAGGGCTACGAACAGGCTGCCGCTGGTGACCTTGCGCGAATCAAACTCCACGAAACCGGTTACGCGCCTATCGGGATCATCTACGCTATCCAGCCTACCGCCGGTTATCGCGGCGATATCTCCAATAGAAAGTGGAATCATTGCTACTCCTTCGTACCCCTAAGAGTATCGCGATACGCCATTCCCGCCAGCTTTTCCTCAATAGCGCGCGCCATTTCTTCTCGGTCATCAAAATGCAGGGTGCGCTCGCCGACGAGCTGGCCTACCTCGTGCCCCTTCCCAACGACGATGATGGCATCGCCCGGCTGCGCCCAATTCACCAGCTCATCAATGGCGCGCGAGCGGGAGGCAATCTCCCTAATATCGCCGTGGGGTGCAGCCTGCCGCGCGCCTTGAATGACCGCCGTACGGATCGCGGCAGGGTCTTCGGTGCGGGGATTATCATCAGTAACCACCGTGAGTTCCGCCCGGGTGGCCGCGGCCGCTCCCATCACCGGGCGCTTGGTGCTATCGCGATCACCACCAGCACCGACGACAACGCCGACGCGCCCGGAAGTGCCCTCCACTTGCTGGCGCAAAGTATCGAGAACCTCCGCAATGGCAGCGGGCTTGTGGGCATAATCCACCACGGCTACGAAGTCTTGCCCGCGGTCGATCCTTTCCATGCGCCCGGGAACTGCAACATTTTCCACCCCGGCCAAGAATGCCTGTGGGTCTTCACCCACGGCAGTGGCCATCCCCAGGGCGAGTGCAACATTGGCGATATTGAACTCGCCGGGCAACGGCAGCCGGAAGGAATAATCGGTGCCGTCCAAGTCGAGGTCGACCTCTTGTGCCCCGGTCGGCTCGGTGGCTGTTTGCTGGGCAGTGATCGTGGCATCGCCTGCGCGCGTTGCCACCGTCGTAACCGGGGTGCCTGCGTCTGCTACCAGCCCGTGGAGGCGCTCGCCCCACTCATCATCGACGCAGATGACAGCCCGTTGAGAGGCTTGCTCACCCAAGAACAGCCGGGACTTGGCAGAAAAGTATTCCTCCATCGTGGGATGGAAATCGAGATGGTCCTGGCTGAGGTTGCTGAACCCAGCGACCGCAAAGTTGGTTCCGCGCACCCGGCCGAGCTCCAAGGCGTGAGAGGAGACTTCCATCACCACGTGGGTGACACCCTCGTCCTTCATGCGGGCAAAAAGCTCTTGGAGCCGTGGCGCTTCCGGTGTGGTCAAGGAGGTAGGCACCGGGGTGCGATTGATGCGAGTGCCGGTAGTGCCGATAAGCCCCACTGAATGGCCGGCGTGTAAAAGGCCAGCCTCCAGTAAGTAGCTAGTCGTGGTCTTGCCGGATGTACCGGTGATCCCCAATACCGTTAGATCGCGGGTGGGATGTCCATATATTTCTGCCGCGATAGGACCTAAGACGGCGCGGATATCGTCTACTACGATAATTGGCCGGGTCTCGTTAGTTTGGCGGAGATGGTCAAGCCCGGCGGCATCGGTAAGAACCGCGCCCGCCTGGGTATCCCCGACGAACTGGGCGCCGTGCACGCGCGTACCGGGAAGCGCCGCGAATAGCGCGCCAGCGGGAAGGCGGGCGGAATCCAAGCCGCACGCGCTGACCTCTACGGTGCCATCACCGATGAGGCGTCCGTGTGAAAGCTGCGCAAGTTTTTCTAAGGAAACAGACATTTCAAGCTCCTATTGTTCCCGCAGTAACAACCGCGGCGCTGGGTTCGAGGTGGGAATGTTGTCGCGATTGAGCAGCCAGGAGGAAATATCCCGAAATATGGGGGCCGCAGACTGGCCGCCTCCGCCATTGTCTTCCACGCCGGACTTAGGTTCATCAACCATGACTGCAACGACGAACCGTGGGTCATCAGCAGGTGCGATGCCCGCGAAAGTGATCCAATACGCGGAATTAGAATACGCCCCGGAATTCGGATCTACTTTCTGCGCGGTACCGGTTTTGCCGGATAGCTGGTAGCCCTCCAATTGGGCATTTGCGGCCGTGCCGCTCTGCACGCCGGCGTCGTCATCTTGGAAGACAGAGCGGAACATATCCACCGTGGTTTGGGCGGTGTTTTTGTCCACAACCTGGGTCTTCTTCGGCTCGGCGAGTTGTTCGATCTCGCCATCGGGGCCTTTGATCTCAGCAATGATGCGCGGTTCGATGCGCTCGCCGCCATTGGCAATTGCTTGGTAGACGCTCGCCATCTGCAGTGTTGTCCACGCCTGGCCCTGGCCGATGGGCAGGTTGGCGAAGGTGCCACCTGACCACTGTTCTAGGTCTGGCACAGTACCGGCGGATTCATTCGGAAGCTCCACACCCGTGGTCGCGCCCAACCCGAACTTCTTCAGATAATCCGCATACTTTTCGGGTCCAAGTTTGTCAGCTATCATCAGGGTGCCCACATTGGAAGACTTACCAATGATCCCGGTGGTGGTGTACGGCTCAGTGCCGTGGGCCCAGGCATCGTTGACGGTCACACCAGCCATATCGATGGAACCGGGTACCTGGTGCACCTCATCCGGCGTGGTGATGCCTTCTTGCAAAGCAGCTGCCGCCGTCACCACCTTAGCTACCGAACCCGGCTCGTAGGGATGGGAGATGCTGCGATTCTCAAAGTCTTTGCCTTCTTTGAGTTGCTTTTCAATATCTTTATTTGGATCCACCGTGTCAGTGTTAGCCATGGCGAGCACCTGGCCCGTCGCTGCATCAAGCACCACCGCCTCGGCCCCCTCCGCCTGAGAATTGGCCTTGGCCTTTTCCAACTTTTGCTGGACGTAAGTCTGCAGATCCAAGTCCAGGGTAAGGGTGACATCGCGGCCATCGACGGCCTCCACAACATCGCGCAAGGTGCCGGGTATGACCTGCCCGTCGGTGGAGACATCCTCCGTAGACTGCCCATCGATGCCGGTCAATTCGGTATCGCGGGCTGCCTCAAAGCCAAATTGGCCGTGGCCGCCCATCGATACCTTACCCACAATGTTTTCAGCAATCGCCCCATTGGGGTACTGGCGGATATCTTGCCGGTCAGCCGCCACACCGTGATACTTATTGGAAATCTCCACGGCGACATCCGGATCCACGTTGCGAACCAAAACCTCATACTGGGTATCAGCCTTGAGCTTGTTTTTAATATCGTCCGCTTCAACCTTGGAAGCAGAGGCACCCGAATCCGCAATCATTTTCGGGATCCCTTCAGCCATCTCTTTGAGCTTGTCCTCCATTTGCTTGGTGAGGTACTCATCTCTGCTACTGTCATCCAAGCCCTCGAGCTTGCCTTCGGAGGTGGCCTCAATCTTGGCCTGCTCCTTGAGTTCAACGCGCAGGCGCGCCGGAGAGACAGTCAAAGAACGAGATTTCATTGTATAGGCCAAACGCTGGCCATCGCGGTCCAATATCTCTCCGCGGCGGGCAGGATCGATATAGACGCGTTCGCGCTGGGTAACAGCCTTCGCCGCAAGATCTGGACCCCACACCAGTTGCACCCAGGCGAGGCGACCGCCCAAAGCCACACCGACGACAATAACGCAGGTCAAAATGATGCGCAGACGCTGGCGCATGATGGCTTTTTGGGGCACAACAGAGCCCACAGCGCGGCGCGGCCGCGGACTGTCCCTACGGTTACCACCATTATTCGGTGCAGTCACGGTGCCTAATCACCTTCCCTTCGCCGCCACAGGTTCTTGCATGTACCGATTGTGCCCTACAGAATGGGCTGGGCCCGCGCTACCACGCGCGAGCACCTAGAATTTCACAACTTATTCTGTCCGTTTAATCGTTCTAGCCGGTATACGGCGCGCGGACGGGAAGGTGGGGGCGATTTTCGCCAGCGCTATCGTGGTTATCTGCGTCATCGCTACCGCGGAACTCGCCCCTATCCTCGTCCGCATCATCGGTGCCGACGTATTGCTGCTGACCGCGCGGTACGGCGTTAAGGGAATCAGACATTCCCTCAGTGTCCTTCGGGTCGCTTGACGCTTGCCCCGGACGGATGGGCTCGCCGTTGACATCGATAAGTTTTTCCGTATCCGGAGTGCCTTCGCGCTTGGCGATGATCTCTCCATCCCCGCCTACCTCAGTCACGCCAGGTTGCTTGGGCACTGCCAGGCCCAATTCATCAGCGCGGCGGGCAATATCGGCCGAGGAGCTCAAATTTTCGGCGTCCCGGTTGAGCGATTCAACCTGGTTATCCAATTGCGATTCCTGCACAGTCAGCTGTTGGATTTTAAACGTCTGCGTGGTCGACAAACCAGACAGCCACATGGCTAGCACTACCCCGCCGATGAGCAAGGTGGCGGCCAAGACAGCCACGCGGGTATAAGAATAATTCTGCTTCGCCTGCGATTGCAGTTGCCGGCCACGGAAGCTGACGACCTGTTTCGAACCCAGCCGATTCGCCCCGCGGTGTGGAATCCTGGTACGACTAGGGACGGTCCGGGGTGCCGTTGTCCCAGCAGTTCTGGTAGAGGTACGCTCGCGCACTGCGGTTGGCGCTCCCGTATCAATTCCGGTGGTGAAGTCCCGGCTGGCGCCCATACTGCGAGTGGCCTGTCTGTCGCGGCTACCCGTTAAGTGCTGATTTCGACGTGGGATGGTACTCATTTCTTGCCTCCCGGGGGTAAAAATTCTGGCGTGCCTTTCAGCCGTTCTAGGGCGCGCACGCGCACGGATGCGGCGCGGGAATTTTCATCTACTTCCGCTTGAGATGCCTTTTCGGCCCCGCGGGTTACCGTGGCGAATTCCGGTGCGGTACCCGGCAGGTCCATCGGCAAGCCGATAGGCGTGGTGGACGTAGATAGATCCTTGAATGCCGCTTTGACAAGGCGATCTTCTAAGGACTGGTAACTCATAAAGACTGCACGGGCCCCGATAGATAGCGCACTGGTGATGACAGGAAGCACATTCTCAATAGCCTCCAACTCACGGTTTACCTCGACCCGCAGCGCCTGGAAGGTGCGCTTTGCTGGGTGCCCACCCGTGCGGCGAGTCGCCGCCGGAATGCTCGAATAAAGAAGTTCCACCAAGCGGCCCGAGGTGCTAAAAGGTTCCTTCTCTCGCTCCTTGACAACAGCGGAGGCAATCTTGCCGGCAAAGCGCTCGTCACCATAGGTCTTGAGAATCCGTGCCAAGTCTTTGTGCGAGTACGTATTGAGTACGTCAGCAGCGGTAAAACCGTGGCTGGAATCCATCCGCATATCTAGCGGCGCGTCGGTCTTATAAGCAAAGCCGCGCTCTGCTTGATCCAGCTGCATGGAAGAAACACCCAAATCAAACAAGGCTCCCGAGATGCCGTGGGAGCGGGCAGTAGCAAAGATCTCACCCTCACCTTGGGCAATGGCGGTACCGAGCTCATCGAAGCGAGCATGAACCGCACAAAAACGCGAGCCAAAAGGCGCTAGCCGCGCAGTAGCATTTTGCAATGCCTGCTCATCGCGATCCACACCGATAACCTGCGCCTGCGGAAAGGCCTGAAGGAAGTACTCGCTATGCCCCCCGGCACCCAAGGTGGCATCCACAAGAACAGCCTGCGGGCCCGCAGTCTCCACCCCAGGGCGCAGAAGCTCTGCCATGCGCTCGCGCATGACCGGCACATGTCCGTGGTTATCCACCACATCGTAATTAAGGTTAGTTGTAGCCATGTCTCCCCGCGTCCCCCCTTTCTCATTTCCGCTGTGCAGGACTTCCCATCGTGGAAAGCATGCCGAGTGCATATAGGGCCCTGTCCGAGGTAGGTTTCTGATATCGGGGAAGTACACCAGAATCATCCACCTCGGACAGAGTCCTTACACGCACTCGATATGCAGGCTTCTAAAGCAAGCCCGCAAGTACGTCATCGGCATCTGCCGCCGAATAAGCATCTTCAGTTTGCGATTGGTACTCAGCCCACGCTGCCGCATCCCAAATTTCGAGAAAATCCACCGAGCCAACCACCACACACTCTTTGGACAAGCCCGCGTACTCACGGTGACCGGCGGACAAGGTGATGCGACCATGCCCGTCAGGCCGCTGTTCGTCCGCACTTGCCGCCAAGTTACGAATAAAAGCGCGTGCTTCCGGATTAGTTCGAGAAACCGCCGCGGCCTTCCGTGCGCGTTCGGCGAACTCTTCCCGCGGGTACACGGCCAAAGAATGATCCTGTCCCTTAGTAACCATCAAGCCACCGGCGAGTTCATCACGAAATTTTGCAGGAAGCGTTAAGCGCCCTTTGTCATCAAGTTTCGGAGTGTAGGTTCCGAGAAACATCCCGGCTTCCACCTTCCTCATTCGATAACACCGGATTCCCTCACGTCGGAAGAGAGTTTTTCAACCCCAATCCTCCGCTGCGCCCCACTCTACCCCACTTTCCCCCACATTCCCCACTTAAATCGCCACATCTACGGTAAACCAAAAGGAACATGCAGGTAAAAAGGCATTTTTTCGGTGGGAAGAAATCCTACATCCCATCTTGACAGCCCCGAAAACTCACCCCTTTAGCCATAACTGTCACAACAAAATTACTTCGCCCCATACGTCACTTACAGCACATTGCCTGCATATTGGACCTGTTATCACCCTCCGCTACCCACAAGCCCGCACCGATCTGCATGTTGTGGTCAATTAGTGGGGCAAAGTGGGGAATTTTGGTGAGGGCGAAAAAATCCCCAGCCACTCTTTCAAGTGACTGGGGAAATGGAGAGCTCGCGGTTAATTCTCCTCAAAACGCCGACGGAAGTTTTCCTCAAGCTTGCTACCTACTCCATTCTTACGAGACGGCGCGGCTTTCCTCACCTTTCCATTAGTGGATTTTTCCCTTACTCCACTAGTAGGCCGGTCGCCGTGGAGCATCCACACACCAGAGGCAAACATGACCAAGAATCCGGCGATAGACAGCGCAATAAACCACAAGCTTTGCTGCGCCAAGGCCACGCCGCCGACGAGCATGCACAGACCAACCACAATGAGCGCAACCCCACGCAGGGTAAATGCACCACCGGAAGCACCGATCGAAGTAGATTTAGACACAGAAGCGCCAAACTTAGGATCGTCCGCTAATAACGATTCCTCTATTTCACGGAGCGTGCGTTGCTCCTGTTCAGAAAGAGACACTGTTCCTCCAACTAGGGACTGGGCTTCGGCCGATATTTCTTCTACCAATACTAACGTCCAGAGTAACCAGTATGTTCCCTAAAAGATAGTCACTCCTCTCAAAAGTGATTATGCAGCGAAAGATCCTAAAATTGTCTCGGTTTCACTCTCATCCAAGAATTGCGCCGCCTGCTGCATTAATCCATATACATATTCTTCATCCGGAGTTGCATCCAGGCCAGATGCCACCCGGGCGCGTGTACGGGAATAGGACTTAAAAACCTCCGCCCACTGCTTTTCTCCGGCTCCTACTAGAGCCAAGCGATCCCACGCGCTCGTTGGCAGACGTCGGCGGCGAGAGACCACCGACACGGCCACCCGCGCGCCAGCCGTGCGCAATGCAGACTGATAGGCAACCTCCAGCGCCTGATCAAAGCGGCCATCCGCCGCATAGCTTCTTGCCCGATCCAATAGCTCACGAGCTTGAAAAAGAAAGTGAGCCCGCTTCGCCCCCTGCTTGCCAGCTAGGTGACCGGTAGAGCGGGACTGCGTTGCCGAAATAATCTGTGCCATTATTTCCTCCTGTACTGCGCCAATAACTAATCATGCTCGATTGCCGTTCACCTTAACCAGCAAGCCGGACATCTACCCATAATGGTAGTTCAAACGTTCGAATTAATCAATATTTTTACCTGCTCCAATCCTGAATCCATCGTGCTATGTTCGAATTTTTAAGGCTCTATCGAATAACCCCGTCCCACCCTCGTCCACCGATAGCCGCACGTATCTGGTGTGATGGATAACGTGAGTTTCGAAATCCGGCGCTTAACCCCGCAAGAGTTCGCGATGTTGTCTACCCAACTCGTGGAGATCTACATCGAGGCCATGGGATATGACCCGATCACGTTTTCGCGCAGCGTTGACAATTGGCGGACGGATTCGATGCGCCCTGGGTTTACAGCGCTTATCGCTACGCATGATAACGGCATCGTAGGCCTCGCCTATGGGTTTTTGGGTTCACCAGATAGTTGGTGGGACTCCGAATTGCGCCGAGCTCTGCGCAGCGCAGGCGGCCCAACGGAGTCCGACTGGCGCATGTTGCGCAGTTACTTTGAGGTGGCCGAAATACACGTGCTGCCATCCTTTCAAGGACACGGCTTGGGCAAGAAATTATTAAAAGGGCTGTTGTGGAATGTCCCTGCCCGCTACGCCCTATTGTCCACGCCGGAGGCCCCACAGGAGGCAAACGGGGCTTTTCGCCTCTACCGTTCTGTAGGTTTCTTTGATGTCGTGCGCCACCATCGCTATCCCACAGATCTCCGGCCCTTCGCAATTCTGGGAGTGTGCCTGCCGCTATAATTCTTGCGTTATTTTCTTCTCGGCCCAAGGCGGTATCGTATGAAGGTGTGACTATGACGAATATTCCTGAGCTTGCGGATATCCCCGGCGCAGTGCGCGAAGAGTTAACCAACTTCTTAGACCAGCGCCGGGACCACGTGGCCGAGATCGGCACCCCAGTTAGTACCGCAATGAGCTTATTGGAATCATTCATTCTCGACGGCGGGAAAAGGATCCGCCCCATCTATGCGTGGGCGGGCTATCTCGCCGCAGGCCGCGGGACGGAATCCCCAGAGGCCATGCTGCGCGCAGCGTCATCTCTCGAGTTCATTCAAGCCTGCGCGCTCATCCACGATGACATCATTGACGCGTCGAATACCCGGCGCGGGAAACCCACGGTGCATCGGAAAGCAGAGCAACTCCACCGGGAACTCGATTACTTAGGGGATCCGGAATTCTTCGGAACGTCTGTTGCCATCTTGGTGGGCGATTTTGCACTGGTCTATGCCGAGGATATGTTTCAAGATTCTGGGCTCAGCCCGGAGGCTTTGCAGCGTGCGCGCGACCCGTGGCGCGGAATGCGCACCGAAGTTTTAGGCGGCCAGTTGCTCGATATTTCCCTAGAGGCAACCGGTTCAGAATCGGTGTCGCTGAGCAATTCCGTTAACCGCTATAAAACCGCAGCCTACACCATTGAACGCCCGCTGCATTTGGGCGCAGCCATCGCCGGGGCGAGTGAGGAACTAATCACGGCTTTTCGCGGCTATGGGCACGATATTGGCATCGCTTATCAGCTGCGCGATGACCAACTAGGCGTCTTTGGTGATCCTGCGGTTACAGGTAAACCCGCCGGTGACGATCTGCGAGAAGGCAAGCGCACGGAGCTTCTCGCCTTAGCGCTACAGCGCGCCGATGAACACGACCCCAGCGCCGCCGCTACCCTGCGGAAATTCATCGGCCGCACCTCCGATCCCCAAGACTTGTTGCGCCTGTCCCAAATCATTGCGGATTCCGGTGCGCCCGCTGAAATTGAGCGCCGCATCACGGCGCTAACAACATCCGGATTGGCCCATCTCCGTGCGGCGAATGTGGATTCACAGATAACGAAAACGTTAGAGCACCTAGCAATTCAGGCCACGACGCGCCAAAAGTAGGTATCACCGTGGCTAAAACGTATACCCTGCCGGCCCCACGCGCTCTCCCTCTGGGCCTCCTGGCCTCGTGCGTGCTCCTTTTCTCCTCCTTTTCTGGCGGAGCGACCCGCAATCGCGGCGGCTTGCTCGAAGCGCTCAATATCGGCTTTTTATCATATGGACATGGGCGCAACCTTGGGCTGGTGTTGTACTGGGTGGGCATTTTTCTCCTCGCCGCCGCCTGGGTCCTTGCTGGAGCTATGATTATTCGCCGGCATCTTATCCACCCGCGCCCAGAGGGAGGCGTACGCGAGTTACAACGTATCCTTATTGCATGGGTCGCCCCGCTTCTTTTCGCCGCTCCATTGGCTTCCAGGGATGTGTATTCCTACCTCATGCAGGGCGCCATGGTCCGCGATGGTTTCGACCCTTATACTGAGGGCGCCGCCGTCAATCCCGGGCCTTTCTTGCTCGAGGTCTCACAGGACTGGCGCAACACCACCACCCCATACGGGCCATTACACTTGTGGATTGGCAAGATCGTGACCACCGTTGTAGGTGATAGCGTCACCGCCGGGATCATCTTCTATAAGTTGCTATCACTGTTAGGCTTTATTCTTATTGCGTGGACAGTGCCGCACATTGCGAGAAAGCTCGGCGCGGATCCGGCGGTCGCCCTGTGGATTGGCGTTGCCAACCCAGTCATTATCTTGCATCTCATCGGCGGCATGCACAATGAATCACTCATGGTCGGTCTGGTGTCCTTGGGGCTTTTGGCTGCACTGCACCAGCGCTTCTGCGCCGCGCTGCTTTTGGTCGGCATGGCGGTGGCGATGAAGGCTACCGCGATCTTCGCGGCCCCCTTCATCGCCTGGCTGATGCTACACCGCTTTGCTCCCAAAGGTTCTACCGCGGTGCGCACGGCGGTAGTCTTTTTCTGCTCAGGGCTAATCGCCGCTGTGGAAGTCATCGCCTCGGTAGCGCTTATTACCTGGGCCTCTGGCACCTCGTGGGGCTGGCTTTCCCAGGTAAGTGGCAACTCTAAGGTGATCAACCCCTTAGCAGGGCCAACATTGGCCGCTGACATCATCGTCCCAGCGATACATATTTTCGCCCCGGACGCCTCCTATAACGCTATTCTTGGCGTACTGCGCACGGTCTCGATGGTATGCATGCTTATCGGACTAGTCATCGTCTGGTGGCTTAGCCGGCATACGGCCCGCGATGCGATTATGGGCACCGCAGCGGCCTACCAGGTTGCCTTCGTCTTCAACTCAGTAACCCTGCCGTGGTACTACACCTCCATCTTCACGCTCATGGGCACCTTCCGCCCGCCACTGTGGCTGCTGAAATTTACCTCTGGAGTCACACTATTTATTAGCTTGAGCTTTTCCGGCGACGGCAACCACCAACTCTATAATTGGTTCTGGGTCATCGGCGTCATCGTTTTATCGTGGTCAGCAACACAGTGGCTATTTACTGGCGTTGGCTGCAAAGGCCCCAAACGCACGACTAAAAAGCAGATGCTTGTGCCCGCCGAATAACCTCGCGCGCAAGGTGGCCGTGGAGAGCGTCGATGGGACGGCCAGGCAGAGAATCATCTGCAGTAAAAAGGTGGCGCAGGATTTCTTCATCGTCGAAGCCACCATCAGTGAGCACGGTAATAACGCTAGTGATGTGTTTAGCGATGTTCCCCTTATTATTGAAAAATGCGATCGGCACGCGCTTGCCTTCGGGTGAGTCCCAAGCAATGATTTTACGGTCCTCCAGCAGGTCATAGGCGCGCGTGATGGGAAGCCCTAGCTTTTCTGCCAACTGTTGCATGCTAAGGAGCTCTTCGCCGGCCAATAAAGAATTCAGGGAAATTTCTGCGGTAGTCACACCACCTACTTTAACGCGGCCTAGGGGATCGGCCATACTGGGAGGTATGACTAGGTTGGAAATTGGTGACGTTTTGGAAAATCGTTACCGCATCGATCGCCCCATCGCCCGCGGCGGTATGTCTACGGTTTATCGTTGCGTAGATATGCGCTTGGGCCGCCAAGTGGCCGCAAAGGTCATGGATGAGCGTTATGACGATGACCCGGTTTTTATCAAGCGCTTTTCCCGTGAGGCCCGCGCTATGGCACGGTTGCAGCACCCCAACCTCGTGGCCATTCATGATTTTTCCGCTGATGGCGAACCCCTCTACCTCATTATGGAGCTGATCGATGGCGGAACGTTACGCGAGCTACTTGCCGAAGGCGGCCCGCTTACCGTGCCCGCCGCCTTATCCACGTTGCGCAGCGTGCTCCAAGGCTTGACCGAGGTGCACTCGACGGGGCTTATCCACCGCGACATTAAGCCGGATAACGTGCTCATCACCTCGCATCACAGGGTGAAATTGGGCGATTTCGGATTGGTCCGTGCCACAAATGCACAGCCAACCTCGAATATGATTGTCGGCACCGTCTCATACTTGGCACCGGAACAGGTCACCGGCGAGGATATGACCCCCGCCACCGACGTATATTCGGCTGGCATTGTGCTCTTTGAGCTCTTAACCGGAACCGTACCTTTCTCCGGCGATACCCCGATCGCGCATGCGACCGCGCGCCTGAACGCGGATGTTCCTGCCCCATCCACGCTAGGCAAAGGCATGCCCAAGCTTGTCGATGCCCTCGTGGCCACCGCCACTGCCCGCGATCCCCGCGAGCGCTTTGCCGATGCCGGAGAATTTTTAGATGCCGTCGAGGATATCTGCCGGGAATTGGAATTGCCCACGGTGACCATCCCGGTTCCCCGCAACGCCGCTGCCGCACGCACCGCACAAACGCCTACGGACTATTCAGGTATCAGCGCCACGGATGTGTTTGAGCCGACGCAGACTGTCCCACACGGCACCACCGATCATGTGGACTGCGGGCCCACAGAGGTAATCCCCTCTGAAATCGAATCGCAGCAACCGGACTTCGAAACGCGCCTCGATGTGCCCGAAGTGCCCTTCAACGTTTCTTCGCAGCCGCCACTGCCGCCCGTCCCAGGACCGACGCACACACCGACCCCAGCGCAATCACCTGCACCGGGAGCCACAG
The DNA here is from genome assembly GCF_003688935.1 of Corynebacterium macginleyi. Taxonomy (GTDB): domain Bacteria; phylum Actinomycetota; class Actinomycetes; order Mycobacteriales; family Mycobacteriaceae; genus Corynebacterium; species Corynebacterium macginleyi. Next base: position 30,499 of record NZ_REGE01000005.1, read on the forward strand.
CGCCGCAGCCTGTAGCGCAGGCGGCAGAAGAAGAACCTGCCGAGCGACCCCTGACCAATCGCCATCCGGCCTCCCTACTGGTGTTTTTGCTCGCCGTTGCGGTGGCCGCCGGTGCGGTTGCTATCGGCGGGTGGTGGTTTGGTTCCTCCTATTACACAGGAACCCCCAGTCTCTGGGTCTAGCTGAGACTAGTTCCGCAGCATCTCCGCTATGAGGAAGGCGAGCTCGAGGGACTGCTGTGTATTCAGACGCGGATCCACGGCGGATTCATAGCGGCCCGGCAAGTCCAGGTCAGTAATGTCCTCCGCGCCGCCCAAACATTCCGTGACATCTTCACCAGTGAACTCGAGGTGCACACCACCCGGGTGGGTGCCCAAATCACGGTGCACCTCGAAAAAGCCCTGTACCTCATCGACAATCTTGTCGAAGTGGCGAGTCTTGTAACCGTTGGAAGAGGTGAAGGTATTGCCGTGCATGGGGTCAGATTGCCACACTACGGTGTGGCCGGAGTCTTCCACGGCTTTGATGATGGGTGGCAAGACGCTGCGGACCTTGTCGTGCCCCATGCGGGAAATGATAGTCAAACGGCCGGGCTCGCGGTTCGGATCCAATTTTTCGGCATATTCCACGGCCTGCTCGGGTGAGGCGCCAGGCCCGAGCTTGATGCCCACCGGGTTACCGATCATGGCGGCGAAATTCACGTGGAAGTCTTCCAGCCCACGGGTGCGCTCCCCAATCCACAACTGATGGGCAGACAAGTCATAGAGCTTAGTATCGCCATTATCGTCCTCACCTAGGCGCAGCATGGAACGTTCATAATCCTTGAGCAGCGCCTCGTGCGAGCAGTAAATATCTGCCGAATGCAGGGTTGAATCCTGCACGCCGCAGGCGTTCATGAACTTCAGGCCATTTTCGATCTCGCGGGCCAAGTCCTGGTAGCGAGCACCGGCGCGCGAATTACGAACAAACTCGCGGTTCCATTCGTGCAGGCGGTAGAGGTCGGCGGTGCCGGAGGAGGTCAAAGAGCGCACCAAGTTCATAGCCGCAGAGGAATTAGCGTAGGCCCGGATCATGCGGGCCGGGTCGTGGCGGCGTTCCTCATCAGTAGGTTCCACGCCGTTGACGATATCCCCGCGGTAATTCAACAAGCCATTTGCGTCAGTATCCGAAGAACGCGGCTTGGCATACTGCCCAGCAATGCGTCCCAGCTTCACTACTGGAACGGAAGCACCGTAAGTCAATACGACTGCCATTTGCAGCAACGTCTTGACGTTGCCACGAATATGCGGTTCGGTATTCGATTCAAAGGTTTCGGCGCAATCGCCGCCTTGCAGCAGGAAAGCGTTACCCAGCGCAACATCGGCAAGCTGCCGCTTCAGCTTCTCAATCTCGGGGGCGACGACGATGGGTGGCACCGATTCGAGAATCTTGCGCACGTAATCGGCTTGCGTGGGATCCCAACTGGGCTGCTGCTTCGCGTCGCGCTTGATGACGTCCTGGAAGACCTCTTCAATGCCATCTGGCAGCGGTGGGAGATCAGGGAGCACACTTCGCGGAATATCTACTGTCCAACTCACTCTTCCATTTAACCACTTGCTGCCTGTCGATTGGTAGTTAACTATTAAAAATTGATTCTATTACCCTTGGACAAGGGCAAAACCTCGGTGCAAGCGCGGAATTTGGCGAGGTTATGGCGGGCATCAACAAGCGCATCGTGGTTGCCCTGGGGCACGGCTGGCAAGTCGGGCCGGCCGGCGAATTCCCACAGCTGCTTAAGCTCGCGGGTATAGCGTGGCAGGCGCTTGGGCAAGCTCGCCATATCGCCCCACAACTGCGCTAACACCACGTGGTCATACGCGCCCACCCACGCCCACAATTCAATGGGCGTAGAGCTACGCGTGAGAAATTCCAGGATTTCCGTACGTATGGTAAGCGCCGGCTTCCACGCGGAATCGTGGGGGCTGGGTAGCTTGGCCAGGACTTTTTCCTTGACCCAAGAATTGGCCTTGGACGGATCAAAATCCGTAGAAACGGCATAATATTCACTTCCGTTCTCACCGACGATGCCGATGGAGACCAATTCAATGGTCTTGCCATCTTCGATAAATTCGGTGTCATAGAAGTAACGCACGTCTCCCAAGCCTAGCGTCGCGCCGATAACCGCGGAAAATTGGCCCCACGATCGCACGACTGTAAAATTTTGCGGGTGAACAGAATCGATAATAAAGCCCTGTGGACTACCGCCCTCCCCCTAATCCTGTCAGCGCTTGCGGCCCTGTGGTGGATTATCGATATTCCTGCCCTATTCTCCGGCGAGTTTCACGCTTTTTACCACATCGACCTGGATGTTTACCGCGAAGGCGGGGCTGGATTTGGCAGCGATCTTTATAATCGCGACTATTTCGTAGGGACCGACCGCACCGTCTCCCTGCCATTTACCTACCCGCCATTTGCGGCCCTGGTCTTCGCCCCGCTGCAGTGGATCCCCCTTACCGCTGCCGCCATGGTGGTCACGGTCCTCTCCGTGCTCGCATTGTGGGTCTGCATTGCGTTGGTGCTGCGGTCCCTCAACCGTCAGGAATGGGCGGCCTGGGGGCTTTGTGCCGCCATGCTGACCGAGCCGATTACTCAGACCTTTAGCTTTGGCCAAATCAATATCCTGCTGACCGCACTCGTAGTTATTGATTTGCTGTGGGTAAAGAAGGCTCGTGGCATCCTGACTGGCATCGCCATTGCCATCAAGCTCACCCCCGCCGTCTTTTTGGCCGTCTTCTTCGTGCGCCGCGAATGGAGGGCATTTTTTACCACCCTGGCTTCCTTTGTGGCAGCGGGTTTTCTCGCCTTTGCCGCCAATCCGCATAGCTCGATGGAGTATTGGACATCCACCCTGCGCGATTCCGAGCGCATCGGTGGTCTGGCTTATAGCGCCAACCAGTCCTTACGCGGGCTGTTTAGCCGCCTAAACCCGGACACCGCAGAGACTTTGTGGCTCATTGGTGTCATCGTCATCATCGCGGTTGTGTGGTTCGCCATGGAGCGCCTCTCTCACGGCCATCAGGTCCTGCTCATGCTGCTAGCAGCGTCCGTTTCGCTACTGTGCTCTCCCGTCTCGTGGTCGCACCACTTCACCTGGCTGGTATTAGCGGGAATCTACCTCGCCGCCAGCCGCCGCTGGCTGCTCGCGGCACTGACATGGCTCGCGCTTTTCGCCCGCGGCCACTGGCAAGTTCCGCATACCGAAGATCAAGAACTGGCTTGGACATGGTGGCAGCACATCGTTGGCAATGACTACGTCATCATTACTGTGTTGTTGGTTGCTTGTTCACTACCATTGGCTCTACGGCAGGGCGGTGCCGATCGATCCGCGGCGGAACCAGTGTCCAACCAAGGATAGGAACCTTTCCTAGCGCCCACAGCGCCAGCGAAGATATCGCCGTGAAAATAAAGCACATAGCAATCCAGAACCACGTGTTTTCCAGCGGCCACAACCCCGTCATTGACACGACATAGTCGTGATGAGCCATGAAGTACCCATAGCCCACGGTCAGACCAATGGGATGCGACAAATAGATCGGTAACGTGTGCCGCCCGACGAACTTCACGCCTTCCGCAATCCACGGAATGTGGCTAATGACCACTGCCCCAACGATGCCCGCAGGCACCTCCAGCGCCTGTTCCACGGCGCGCATCAAGAGGTTGACATCTCCCACACCTAGATAATCCGCGCCCGCTAGGGGCCAATTGAAAGCAACGCCAACTTCGTTAACATCCCGCAAGTGGCGAAGGGCCACACCTGCGCAATAAGTGCAGACGGCCGCAGCATGTGCCCCAATACTGCGCATGCTCCACGAGCCATAAAATACCTCTTCTACCGCGGCAGCAAAACGCGTGATTGGCTCCCGCAGATAGGCTGCACCTACGAAAATGGGGAGGAACATAATGGCTTTACTAATAAATTGAAATTGTTCCTGCCACCCAATAAAGAGCACGGGGATAAAGCTCAGCCCAATACCCGCCCACGCTGGCAATGTGCGCACGCACCACAAAAATAAGTTGAACAAAATCAACGCATGAATAAACCACGCCATGGTATGCCCGAGCAACAGGTTGCGCACCAGCGTGGTCATACCCATGGGCGAGTCACCGAATACCCATTGGTATTCTAGTTGCGCCGTCATATGCTCCACCGACATCCACACTAAGTATGGGATAAGAAAAAACCAGAGTCGGCGGATAAATAATTCCGGGAAACTATAACAAAAGACTTTATAAGAGAAGTAGCCGGAGACCAGAAAGAACAGTGGAAGGCGCAGGGGATCGAGAAAGGTATTGAGAGTTGCTAGCCACGTTTGGTCGGCTCCTGGCACCTTCAGCGTGATGTGTAGGAGCACCACGCCGATAATGGAAATTCCTTTCGCGATATCCGGCCACGCTAAGCGGGCCTGAGGAATTGCAATTACCTCCCTTTAATCTCCGCACCGGCGGGGTACCCATGGCCGGCCTTTAATGATTCCTTAACGTCAGCCGCATAGACGTCCACATAGGGATTGCCAGATAGCTCAGCTAATCTTCCCATGACCATATCCGTGAACGCGCGGATAGTCTCATGCTTTTGGGGATCCATGCCGTGCTCGCGCGCCCAATCATGCGGGTAGATCGGGTCACCAACTCGCATTCCCACCTTGGCGGGGCGAACAATCCACGAACCGATCGGATTGGCCTTGCGGGAATTGATCATGGCGATAGGATAGACAGGCTGATTAGTCTCCATGGCGATGCGCCCCATCCCGGTTCGGCCCTTGTACACCCGTCCATCTGGGGACCGCGTTCCTTCTGGATAGATGCCGAAGAGATCGCCGCGACCCAAAATCTTCCGCGCTGTTTCAAGCATGGCTTGGCTGGCTGATTCATGATCACGCTCGATGGGAACTTGCCCGACGGAGGTGAAAAACCACTTCTGCATACCACCTACGATTCCGGGGGTGGTAAAGTACTCGGCCTTAGCTAAGAAGGTGATTTGGCGTGGGCATAACAGAGGGAAGAAGAAAGAGTCCATTACCGCCTGGTGGTTGGACGCCAAAATCGCCGGGCCTTCAGCGGGGATTTTTTCCATTCCTTCTGACCAAGGGCGGTTCCATACACGCAGGGCGGGCCCTAAAAAGATGTGCTTAAAAGCCCAGTACCACTTGTTTTTCATCTCCAGTTCGTCCTTCGCTCGTCCTAGTGGCCCCGGCGGGCCAAATCAGCTACGCCAATCATACCTGCTGCCGAGCCCAACTCTGCGGTTACAACGCGAGCAAGGGGGCGGTGCCCAGCGCCGACGATATTCCCACTCATGGCTGCGGTGGCTTCGTCCAAATACATGTCCGCATCTTGGGATACTCCTCCGCCAATCACAATGAGCTCAGGATCGAGCACGTCAGCCACGATAGATAGGCCTTGGCCCAACCACTGCCCAAAGTTCTCCATCACCGCCATCCCGAGGGGGTCTCCCTCACGTGCTGCGCGTGCAACCTGCTCACCGGTGGGATACGGCGGCAAGGAGGTGTCATAGTCTGGGCGCAATTCTCGCGCCGTATCCGGCAAGGCTGTGCCAGAGGCATAGCGCTCTAGGCATCCTCGTTTGCCACACGAGCACTGCCTGCCATTCGGCACCACGACGATATGGCCAAATTCCGGGGCCGTGCCGAATGCCCCACGATAGATGCTGTCACGAGTCATCAAGGTAGCGCCGATGCCGGTGCCCACCGCAAAAAATACCCAATCTTTTGCTCCGCGCCCTGCACCAAAGCGCCACTCGCCCCAAGCGGCGGAGTTGGCATCGTGCTCCAGCCGGACATGCAGGCGCAAGCGTTCCGCAAGATTTCTACGTACGGGCGCATTCCGCCACGGCAGGTGCGGGGCGAAGCGGACGGTCTCACACTCCGGATCTAAAAAACCCGCAACAGCAAGGCCCACTGCACCGACAGGGTAATCTGCACGCAGCTCTTCGACGATTGCGACCAGGTCTTCATCGAGCTCGCGCGGGTCCTCCGACGTTGGCAGGGAGCAACTCGCGAGGATCTCACCATCGCGAGTTATTACTCCACCGCGCACATTGGTGCCACCGACATCGAAGCCGATAGTAAGATCGGCGGAGTTGTTTTCAAGCATGAATATCAGAATATACCGACATCCGGGCCGCGGTCACATCAAGCCATCAGCTGTCTCAGCCGCTGCCCCATTGTCTGCCAGCTCCATTGCTTTTCAACGTGCCTACGCCCCGCCTGCCCCATTCGTGTACGCATTTCTGGCGAGCGCAAGAGCTTCTTCAAAGCACACACGAGCTCATCGACGGAATCACCCTTCACGACTATACCCGTCTCCTCCGTAATCGTCTCCGGCGCTCCTCCAGAATCACCTGCAACGACTGGGACTCCACAAGCTTGTGCTTCCAGATAAACAATCCCCAGGCCTTCCACGTCCAAGCCTCCGCCGCGGGTGCGGGCCGGCATGGCGAAGATATCGGCAGCATGGAGTGCAATTTCAATACTGGGGGCCGGTTGAATCACCGCATCGGGACAGTAAAGCTCGGCCAATTCTTGCAATACGCCGTGATAGCGCCCGCGACCGATCAACATCAGTTGCGCATCAGGGAATTCCTCCCTGACCTCTGGCATTGCCCGCAGTAATTGGTCTTGTCCCTTGCGCGGAACTAACCGGGAAATACACACAATGGTAGGCCCGCTTACCCCGAATTCCGCTTTCGCTGCCGCGCGTTGCGCATGGGTTGCGGGAGAAAGCGAATCTAGACTCACCCCAGAAGGCAGGTGAACCCACGCTGGGTGCGGTCCGAACGGACCGCGCAGGCGCCGCAGGGTGTAGTCCGAGATATAAGTGATAGCATCGGCGCTATCGCCGATGCGCCGCAGACACTGTCGCGCTCCCGGGACCATGGACCAGCCCACCTCGTGGCCATGGGTCGTTGCCACTATGCGGCGGGCCCCCGCCCGCCGCGCGGCCTTTCCCATCAATGCTAGCGGTGCCGCTGCACCGAACCACACAACATCAATCGCTTCCTGCCGGATAATCTCTTGCATACGGCGTTTAGTTGCCGGGGTAGGAAGCATAACACGGTGGGGCCACCGAATGACTTTATATGCAACAGAGGCGTCATAATCCTCCGGCGGCTCTTGAGTTGAAGCGAATACAACAACAGAGTCGGAGTTGAGTTCTTCTAGGTAGTCGCGAAGGTAGGACTGGATTCCTCCGACCTTGGGAGGAAAGTCATTCGTTACCAGCAGTATGCGGGCCACTTAGAACCGTGCAGTCCCCGAAATAGGCATCGAATTAAGTGGAACGACCTGAACCGGCACGCCGTAAGTCGAAGCGTGCACTACCTGACCGTTACCAATGTACATTCCGACGTGAGTAACTCCTGGGTAATAGCCCACAATATCACCAGGCTGCAACTGATCTACTGGCACAGGGGTACCACCTGCGATTTGTGCTTGCGAGGTACGCGGAATAGTTTTTCCGATCTGCTGATAAGCCCAGTACATCAGCCCAGAGCAATCGAACTGGTCCGGGCCGGCAGAACCCCATCCATAGGGCGAACCCAGCTTAGATAAGGCCGCAGCGCTAGCACCGTCGGCAATCTGACCCAAGTTGATGTCTGGCTTAACCGTGCCCCCGAATTGTCCCTCCCAGGCTTCGCGCTGCTCATCGCTCAACGCATCCACCTGGGCTTCGATGCCAGCCTGCTGTTCCTCCAAGGCCTGCTTTTGCTTTACCAGCTCATCGCGCTGCTTTTCGAGCTTCTTCTTTTCTTCCCTCACCTTTTTCGCGGCATCGGCAGCTTCTTGCTGGATTATTTCAGCCGTGGAGGCGGCGTCAGCCTTGGCATCGAGGGTGCGCTGTGCCTTGCGCGAGAGCGCACCCAAGTATCCCATGCGCTCAACGGCGTCTTCAGCGTCTTCTGCCGCCAGTGCGCCCGACAGAGCAGAACGGGAGTCACCCCGGTAACGAGACTGCGCCAAGTCGTCCACGCGGCCTTGCTGCGTGGTGACATCGACCTGCGCATCATGAACACGCTCTAGGGCCCGAGCGGCATCCTCCTCCGCCTGGGCGACTTCTTCTTCCTTGGCTACGAGCTTATCTTCCAGCTCTTTGACTGCTTCATTCTTAGCCGACACCTCGCGCGCGACTTCACCGACGCGATCCACCAGCTCATGAATATTTTCGGAGACAGATTCTTGGTTCGGTTCCGCTTCTTGCGCGATAACCTGCGGGAGACCAGAAAGAGAAGTAACAGCGAGGACTGCAGTTAGTGCAGCGGCTGGAAGCACACGTTTAGACACGAGAAGACCTTCAACTCAAATTTTTCAAAAATCGAAATCATTATAGCGGGTTTTAGCCACCGTTGCACAACAAAACCCTCTCCTTTTCTGTAAGGAAAGGGCGTGTCATTTCACTGCCTATTAGAAACGGACAGCGTTGTAAATCGGCATGTAGTTCAGGTCGCGCTCTTGCACAGGGATGCCGGAGTTGAGCGCGTCGATGATTGTTCCATTGCCAGTATAGATGCCGACGTGGGAAGCGCCACTGTAGTAGGAAATGATGTCACCAGGCTGGAGCTGATCTAGGGGAACCGGGGTGCCACCAGCAGCCTGAGCCTGAGAGGTACGCGGAATCTGAACGCCAGCCTGGGCGTATGCCCAGCTGGTCAGGCCAGAGCAGTCAAATGCGCTTGGTCCAGCCGCGCCATAAACATATGGCGAGCCAATGACGGAACGTGCAGCTTCCAGAGCTCTTTGACCAACGGTAGATGGCGCCGGAGGAGCCAGCTGCTCTACAGCTGGCACGAAGTTGCCCCCACCCTGGTTGGCAACCTGCCGCAAGGACGGAACGTACTTGTCAATATTGGGGACCAGGTCAATGTTCGGGATATTTTCAAGGCCGACGACCTCGAAACGGTAGTCAGTATTGGGAACAACGACCTCAGCAGCCTGAGCGACACCTGAGGCGGCTACAGTTGCGGTTGCAGCGATGGCTGCAGTAGATGCGATACGACGGGTATTTACGGTGCCCAGACGACGGTGCTTTGCCACGAGAAAAACTCCAAATCTTCCTACGCGTCTACCCCCCCCTTACAGAAAGGCTCTGACCCTGGGGCCTAGTGTTCATTGGAGAGCCATTCCTTTAGGCCTTCCTCCACTCGGCCCCCCACTAGGAGGAGCCAGATGCGACGCTATAAATTTTCATTTCGTATTGAGCACCTTTCGGGCGGTAACTCAATGTCTCAATTAGGTTACGAAATCATCACAATCGATGTCCATTCCTCAACTCAAATCCGGCTTCGTTACACGTTCGTTATCTTGCCTTGACCAAGCCGAAACAATCTCGCCATGACTGACATTCAATAGAGCCGTTCCCGGCAGATAAGGCTCATACACTGCAGGAATGGCCGAAAGTTACTCAATCCAAAACTGGCGATCCGACGTTTAAATACTTAAAGAAAAAACCCAGAATTTCAGTATGTGAGCTTAATCACATCCGGGCTTGTGTAATCACTTCTATGCCATCAGGCTACTTCTTTAACAGGGTCTAGCCAATCGAAAACTACTTAACCTCGCCCATCAACTAACCCTCTTCGCCTAAAAAAATGAGGCACACAAGTAAGCTCCAGCGCCGACCTGACACCCTGTGAGAGAGATGAAAACACGTACCCGTCCATAATCATTGGCCCCATTCACGCGCACGCCATGAACTCGCCGGCCACATGCGTGCCTAATTGGCCATCGATACCTTAACCCCCACGCTGAGGCGTCCCAGATCCCCCCCCCCCCCTTTTTTTTCCTTCCCGGCCGGGCCGGATGCCAGTTTTTTATCATACAGGGGTCGGATCCAATTTCGTGTTCGTCCTAAAAATGCTTATCGGCACTCGCCCCCATTAAGGGTTAAACCTCGAACCAAAATTAGAAAAACTTCATAGACTGAAGTATAAGATTTAGGTAAGCCTTACTTCTTGCCAGTTTCCTGAATCGAGGTTGACTATGCCCCAAAAGTCCTCTACGCCGCAGCCGACACAGAATGGAAGCTCACCCCATGGCCCGACGGCACGGTTAAACACAAGGGATCTCATCAACGCCGGTATATTTGCTGCACTCTACTTTGTGATCACATTTGTGACCGGGATGATTGGATTCGCAGGGCCACAATTCATGTTTATTGGATGGTTCATCGCAGTAATCGCAAACGCTATCGTGCTAGCGCTTTATGCCGCCCGCACGCCCAAAATGGGCGCTTTCACTATTGTCGGCGGCATCAACGGGCTCGTATTTATGCTCACCGGTCACTACTACTGGACCTTTCTAGGAGGCATAATTCTTGGGTTTATTGCGGATTTGATTATTACAAAAAGCCGTCTCGGGATAACCAAGTCCTTCCCTATTGCCTACGGCGTCTTCTGCACATGGGTCGCTTTGCCTTTTGTCCCGCTAATCCTCGACACGGAATCGTATTACGCCGATATCGCGAACCAGATGGGCAAAGAATATGCCGATGCTATGTCGAATATCTTCCAGCCATGGACCGTCGGCGTACTCGCCATTGGTGCGCTTATCGTCGGCTTTATTGGAGGAAAGGTCGGAATTCGGGTCAGCCGCAGGCACTTTGAAGGTGCTGGTCTTCTGTGACCTTACAACAACAGGTTGGGCTCCGTCGATCCGCTATCGATCCGCGGACCATACTGCTTTCTGTTCTGGTAATCAATGCGGTAGTGCTCAGCCACGGCCACCTACCGACACTGCTGATTTCTATCGTCTTCAGCGCCATAGCACTAGCTACTGTAAAGCCACACTATGGTCTTATTTCTCTGTCCGCTTTCACATTATCCTACCTAGGATATTGGGGCCTTTTACAGCTTCCTGGTTCCACATTTTTCGCATTTACTGCGGCTACTTTTTCTTGGCTTAGCCGTTTTGTTATCAGCATGTCCATCGGTGCATTCGGCTTACTCACTCTCACACCATCTACCTTAGCCTCAGCGATGCGGAACCTCTGCTTACCAGGTTGGGCCACCATTCCACCGGCGGTATTCCTGCGGGTTTTGCCGATCATTATGGCAGAAGCCAAGGCCATCCGTGATGCCATGGTCCTTCGGGGTCTCCAGCCTGGAGTGAAAAGTTGGCTCACGAAGCCCACGCAGTCGTCTGCGATGCTGATCATCCCCTTGTTAGGTGCCGTCGTCCGCGCCGGAGATGAGCTCGCTGCCTCGGCTCTTATCCGCGGGTTGGGAGGTCCCATACGTCCGACTACCACCGCAAATCTTTCGTTCAGGTATGTTGACGCAATTGCGATAGTCGGCTTGGGCCTCGTTGCTGTATCTGTCTGGCTGCCCCCGGAGGTCCCCGCATGAACGAGCATAGAGTCGCAACCAGTGTAAACGCCCACGAAGTTTCTTTTACATATCCACTGGGCGCTCGGCCAGGCATTCCAGGCGTATCTAATGTGTCCTTTTGTGTCTCTCCAGGGCAGTGTCTGCTGATTACCGGTGATTCCGGGTCAGGAAAGTCCACGATACTCAAGCTGATCAATGGACTCATTCCCCATTTCAATCCGGGAGAGTTACTAGGCACCATCACTATTAGGAAAAATGACCAGACTTTCACCCCTGCACAAGAACCACTGTCACGCGCCATCGAGTTCAGCGCCTCAGTATTCCAGAATCCACGGACGCAATTTTTCACTGAAAGCGTCAATGCAGAATTGGCCTTCGGGCTAGAAAACCTTGGTATCGATCCCGCAGAAATTGAATCTAGGATTCAATCAGCAGTCGATCTACTAGGCATCAGGGATCTTCGGGGTCGGCGATTAAAAGAATTATCCGGTGGACAATTACAAACGGTGGCATGCGCATGTGCGCTTGTGTTCCCGGGCAGTCTCGTGCTTCTTGATGAACCGACTTCCAACCTCTCAATGGATAGCATCGAGATGCTTGCATGCATGCTTCGTCGCCTAAAGGAATTGGGAACGACTATCATCATCGCTGATCACCGTCTCTTTTTCCTAAAAGGTATCGCTGACCAAGTTATCTACCTGAATCAGGGAAAAATATCACGCAGTTTCCACGCTCATGAGTTTTATGCCTTAGACGAAACCGCACGCAAGCAATTAGGGCTGCGTAGCCTGCACCACGTTCCCCTACCTGCGAGTGTGCCGACATCACCTACGCAAGAAAACACCGATCCCCAGCAGAGCGGGCTTGAGCTAAGCCGCGTCCGTTTCTCTTACGGCACGCATGAAGTGATCAACATTGACCACGCATATTTCCCAAAGGGAGAAGTCACCGCCCTAATCGGGCCCAACGGCGTTGGCAAAACAACCCTCGCCAGGATCATTTGCGGTCTTGCCTCTCCTAAACGCGGTGGTATTCTCCGCTTGAACGGCAAACGCATTAGAGCAGCAACGCGCAGGCGCAGCGCGTACATGGTGATGCAGGATGTTGGCCGCCAGTTGTTCGCCGCCACCACCGAAGAAGAGGTCACGCTCGGCCTAGCAAAGAGTGAGCGGGAGCACTGCAATGTCAACGAGATTCTCCATCGCCTTGATCTGGAGGATGTGGCCCTGCGGCATCCGCAGTCGCTATCCGGCGGGCAACGGCAACGCTTAGCCATTGCTTCCGCCCAAGCCGAGCAAGCAGAGGTCTACATCTTCGATGAACCTACCTCTGGGGTGGGTTGGCACCAGCTGCAATCCATCTCTACGCTGCTTCAATCTCTGGCAGCAAGCGGCGCGGTGGTCATCGTTATCACCCATGACCACGAATTCATTCAAGAATCTGTTACCAGAATCATCGATATGACGGAAATCAATAAGAATTGAGAAATAAATGTCTGAGATAAAACGAAGTTCCACAGAATCAAGCGGAATACACACACCAAAATCACACGGTGGGTCACCGGAAGAAGAGGCTCGTAGCAAACGAAAAGCCGGTCAGGTCGCTCTAAAAAAGCTACTGGCCCCGGTGCAACCAACTATCTACTTCGCGCAATTTCTCACGCTTATATCCTCAGTACTCGCCGTAGCACCCTACGTTGCGTTAGTGGCGCTGGGGAATGCTCTAATCGATAGCAAAACCGATGCTGTTGCCTCCATCGTGAAATGGCTCCTTGCGGCATTTTTGGGGCAGCTATTCTTTTACTCCTTGGCTCTTACTATCACCCACTTCGCAGATGCAAAACTAGTGGGGATTAACCGACGGCAAATTATTTCCGCTATCGCGAAAGCACCGCTGTCGTGGTTTAGCCAAACTAATTCCGGCAAAGTCCGCAAAGCCGTCGAGGACGATACGTTGACTCTGCACACCCTGACAGCCCATGCTCCTGTAGATCAAGTTGCCGCAATCTTTACCCCTCTTGCACTTCTGGTGTATGCCTTCATTTTGGATTGGCGGCTTGGCCTACTTTCTATTGCGACGGTGCCCATTTTCTTAGCAATCCAGGCGTATTCCATGAAAGATATGGGTACAAAAACTGCGGAAATGGACAATTATCTAGGCGAGGTATCCGCCACTGCAGTAGAGTTCTCGGAGGGCATTACCGTCGTCAAGGCTTTTGGCACGGTTGGCAAAGCCCACGCTCGGTACCGCAAAGCTGCTAAACAATTCGCTGACTTCTACTATGAGTGGGTCCGTCCGCTTCTACGCGTTAGCGCAATTTCGGAGTCCGTCGTGGCGGTTCCCGTACTTATCCTTATCAATGTAGGAGTCGGTTCTCTGTTGATAGCTGGTGACTATGTCACGGTTGCGGAGGTCATTGCCACAACGTTGATTGCCTTGGTGATTCCGGGCACGATTCAGACCGTCGGCCAAATGATGTGGTCTTACCAGCTCGCTGGCAATGCCGCGTTACGCCTCGATGAGGTTATGACTATCTCCCATGTGCAAGAAGGCTCAATGAGTCTCGATACCAGTGGTAAGGACATGGAAGTGGAGTTTCACAATGTTAGCTTTAGCTACGCCCCAGGCACACCGGTCCTCCGAAACTTCTCTGCTCAGCTAAGCGCAGGCACGGTCACAGCATTAATTGGTCCCTCCGGTTCTGGCAAATCCACAGCAGCGACGATGCTGGCGCGTTTTCAGGATCCAGATTCGGGCACAATCACTATTAACAACGTAGATATCCGCGATCTCACCTTCGACAGTTTGTACCGCAGTGTGGCTTTCGTCTTACAGGATCCCCACTTACTCCGCATGAGTATTCGGGATAATATTCGCCTTGCACGCTCGGAAGCTAGCGATGAAGAAATCTGGCAAGCAGCAGAAGCTGCGCACATAGCTGCTGATATTCGCGCTTTACCGGCTGGACTCGACGCCGTCGTTGGTGAGGACACCGCGTTATCCGGTGGGCAACAGCAACGCATTTCTATTGCTCGGGCCATTATTACCGATGCCCCGATCTTGATCCTAGATGAGGCTACAGCGGCAACTGACCCTGACTGCGAAGCAGAGATTCAAGCGGCTTTGGCCACACTCGTTAAAGGCAAAACCGTCTTGGTTATAGCCCACAAGCCGGAGTCAATCCAAGGCGCAGACCAAATAATCCGCCTCGAGCCTATGAAGGATAATTCTCATGTCTAATGCCTCTATGCCTGCCAGTTCGCGGCTGCGCGATCCGCTACTTACTCGCAGTGTAAAAAAGCTGCTGAGTCCGGCCGGCCATAAGCTCTATAAACGGTATACCTTTCTATCTCTTTTCGTCGGCGTGCTTGACGGCCTCGCCGTTCTCACACTTGTGCCGCTTACACAAGCGCTCGTTGGTGATACAACGATCGCGCCATGGATGTGGTTGCTCGTAGCAATTGCGCTCGGAGCTTTTATACTCCGCTTTTTCGCCACCATGGCCTCGTACCACACGTCTTTGGATTTTGCGCGATCCGCGCACACGACCGTGGGCGATAAATTAGCGACGCTTCCCCTCGGATGGTTCGTACCGTCTAATACCGGCGGTTTATCTCGCCTCGTCTCAGATCGCTTCATGGTAGCGGCCGAGACTATTGCGAATGTTCTAGGTATTGTATATCGCGATAGCGCCGCACTTGTCACTCTGTTAGTAGGAGCATGTTTCTGGAATCTGCAGCTAGGCCTAGTCTTTCTTATCATCGCACCGGTGGCGCTCGCGGTGATGCAGTTGGCTGCATGGATCCGAGAGAAGGCATCGAACCGCGCACTCGAGCCGAGTAAAGAGCTCTCCCAGCGCATCGTGGAATTTGCTAACCACCAACCGGCGCTGCGCGCGGCAGGAAAGTCACAAGGTTTTGCACCTCTAGAGCAAGCACTGGAAATCGACCATAAAGCACGATTACGGGAGCTATGGGTATCAACATTAGCTTTGCTGTTCAACGGCATAGTGGTGCAGATCTTCATCGTGACCCTCATTACGGTCACCGCAGATCTTGCCATTGAAGGCACACTCTCGCCGCTAGAAACAATTGCGATCATCGGAATCAGCTTGAGGTTTACCCGCACCCTAGAGCAACTGGGGAATTCTTTCGTCGGTTTAGACGCCGGCCGTATCGCACTTGCCGAAACCGAGCTCATCACGGATACGCCTTCCCTCCCGGAACCCACCAATCCGCAGCCAGGAGATGGTTCAGGCAGTGTCGAACTGAACAATGTCACGTTTGGGTACGGCGATAAGCCGGTTTTGGTAGATGTAAATTTCCATGCTCGGCCGGGCACAGTTACCGCCATTGTCGGTCCTTCCGGCTCCGGAAAGACTACAATTGCGCGCCTTATTTCGCGATTTTGGGATGTAGATTCCGGAGCGGTGATGGTTGACGGCGTAGATATCCGCGAGCTTGGAACCGAACGGCTAATGTCCAGACTGTCCATGGTCTTTCAGGACGTCTACCTCTTTGATGGTTCTCTGATCGCAAATATCCGCGTTGGTCGTCCCGATGCCTCCGATGAGGAAATTTTCCGCGCAGCTAATCTTTCAGGTGTGACATCTATTGCGAACCGCCTAGGGTGGCACACGCCGGTTGGTGAAGGAGGACGGCTTCTATCCGGTGGCGAACGCCAGCGCGTATCTGTAGCTCGTGCACTGCTCAAACAAGCGCCTATTGTGCTCTTTGATGAGGCTACTTCCGCACTCGATGCTGAGAATGAGGCAAATATCCTTGCCGCAATGGACGAGTTGAGGGCGCAATCAACTTTCATCGTCATCGCCCATAAGCTAGATACAATTAAATCTGCTGATCAAATCGTAGTCCTGGATAAACACGGGCGCGTCAGCCAGCTTGGCACACACGCTGAACTTTCCGTTGTTCCCGGTATCTACCGTCACTTCTGGCAACAACGCAAGGCAGCGCATGGATGGACGATCGATTCTGGGCGCGATTAATGAGCACCGAGGTAGGAATGCTTTGGGCCACTTCCTACTTCGGTTAAACTAACTCCGATTATTTCTTAAGCTGGCCAAGGTTCTCTGCCGCAGCACCTACCAGTAGCCTCCGCCGAGGCAAACCCAAGGCCCAATTCATAAAGAAGGCCCAGTTCATAAAAGAGCAGCGGTGCGGCATTGAGCCAAACATTCGTATCCGGCCCCATACACGGGACTAAGATAAGGACACCGGTGAATGCCAAGCCGAGCCCGCCGAACACGATCGCGGGCGTCTTATATTCGCTGATACCTAAGCCGCCATTGCGTTCAATTACCTATCCAAGATAAACGCACTAGTCCCTTCAAGAAAGGCCTGCTGTAGTGCGTTAAGACAGCAAACCCGCCACTCCAATCAATACTGTAAAAAGAAGAGCCTGCTGTCCACCAAGATTTAAGTGGACAGCAGGCTCGTCTGGTGAGCGTGTATGGAACTAACCAGGAAAGGTTAGATTCGACCGTTTTCTTCGTCCTCACGACGGTTAGCCTCGTTGAGGCGGCGGAACATTTCCGCTTCTTCCTCGCGGTTCTCCTCGTGAATATCGTGAACGCGGCGCATGAGTGCCGGATCATCCGGGCTGAAGATGCCCTGAATCTCGGAGTCAGCGTAACCGAGGTGGTTAAGTTGCTTCGGTACCTGAGCGCCTGCGTACTCTAGCGGTACTGCATGGCCGTGCTCATCAACCGGGCCAAGCGGCTGGTGAACCTCAATGAAGGAACCATTCGGTAGCTGCTTAATGACACCAGTAGCAATACCATGCTCCAGAACCTCACGGTCAGAACGCTGGAGACCAACGCAAATGCGGTAGGTCATGAAGTAAGCAATTGGTGGCAAGATAATCAGGCCGATACGCCCAACCCAGGTCATCGCATTCAGCGAAATCTGGAAGAAGTGCGCAACGTGGTCGTTACCACCGGATAAGGTAACCAGCAGGAAGAACACGATTGCTGCGGCACCGATAGCGGAACGGGTAGGAACGTCGCGAGGACGCTGCAGAAGGTTGTGGTGAGCATCGTCACCAGTGAACTTCTTCTCCAAGAACGGGTAGGCAAACAGCAGTGCCACCATCAGACCACACAACAGCGCGACCCAAAAAGCGGAAGGAATCGTGTAATTACCCAGGTACAGCTCCCAAGCTGGCATGACACGAGCCACACCGTCTGTCCAGAGCATGTAGATATCGGGCTGAGAACCTGCGGAAACCTGCGATGGGTTATACGGACCAAGCAACCAGATGGCGTTAATGGTCAGCACTCCGGACATCAAAGCCAACACGCCAGCAACCATCATGCCCATACCAATTGCCTTAGTTGCGAAGACCGGCATAATGCGCACACCAACAACGTTGTTCTCGGCGCGACCCGGTCCAGGGAACTGGGTGTGCTTCTGGAACCACACCATGATCAAGTGCGCTGCGATGAGGCCCAGGATGACGCCCGGGATGACCAGAACGTGAAGGATATAGAAGCGGTCCAGCATCAAATCGGACGGGAAATCGCCGTTGAAGATGGCCCAGTGCAACCAAGTACCGATAATCGGCAGGCCTAAGATGATGGCGGACATAATGCGCAGACCGACGCCGGAAAGAAGGTCGTCCGGCAAGGAGTAACCAAGGAATCCCTCGACCATGCCCAGCAGGATAAGGGTACAACCAATAATCCAGTTGGCTTCGCGGGGTCGGCGGAAAGCACCGGTGAAGAAAATGCGCAGCATGTGCGCGACCATCGACATCATGAACAGCAGTGCTGCCCAGTGGTGCATTTGGCGGATAAAGAGACCGCCACGTACCTCGAAGGAAATATCGAGTGCCGTTGCATAGGCCCGCGACATCTCGACACCGTTAAGCGGTGCATAGGTGCCGTCGTAGATGACCTTTGTGATGGAAGGGTCGAAGAATAGCGCCAGGTATATACCCGTTAGTAGAAGAATGATGAAGCTGTACAGCGCCATCTCACCGAGCATGAAGGACCAGTGGGTTGGGAAAACCTTATTCAGCTGCGTCCTTAACACGCCGGCGGCGCTGTAACGCTCATCCATGTTGTTGCCCATTTGGGCCAGTTTATTGCTCATTATGACTTACGCTCCCAGAATGCCGGACCGACGGGCTCAATGAAGTTGCCCTCTGCAACAAGGTAGCCCTCATCGTCCACCGTGATGGGCAGCTGTGGCAGAGCACGGGCAGCCGGGCCAAAGACCGGCTTACCGTAGTGCAGTGCGTCGAACTGCGACTGGTGGCATGGGCACAGGATTCGATTAGTCTGTGCCTCGTACAACGACGTCGGGCAACCAATGTGAGTACAAATCTTGGAGTAGGCGTAGTAATCGCCGTGGTGGAAGTTTTCTTGACCCTCACGCTCGATCGCCTTCTGCGCATCGGAATGGCGCAGACGAATCAACATCACCGCGTTGCGGTTGCCGTGGATGGAGTGCATGTGGTGCTCATATACGTCGCGCTTGGCGTCGTATAGGTCTCCGTCGTTGACGTCTTCTTCCGCGAGCGGGAAGACAGTCTCCATGCCGCCGGCAGCCAAGTCCTCGGGGCGGACGCGCACTAGGCGGGTAACACCTTCGGTGGTGTAGTGCTCACCGGACGCACCGGAGTGCTTCTCAGCAATCGTGCCAGTGTCACGGGCAAGGTAGAGCTTCACGCCCTTTTCATGCATCGTCCAACCGGAGGTCCACAGCGTGCCGTCGCCAGCATAGTTCAGGTCGTGGCGAACCTTCCAAGGGTTGCGGATTGCGCCGCCAAGGGGCGCGATAACTGTCAAGCCGAAGAGAACACCGGCTCCACCGAGCAGACCCTGAATGGTCTTGCGGCGACCCAGCGTGGAAGTTTTCCACGAATCGTTCAAGAGCGCGGTAAGAGTGCGGCGGTCCACTTCATCGGAAGGACCATCATGGCGACGCTGTACCGAAATTTCTTCCGGCAAAATCTTCTTTACGTACTGGACGATGGCACAGCCAAGTCCAAAAATAGACAATGCAGCGGTAACACCAAGCAGCGGGGTGTAAAGAGTGTGCCACAGGAGGCCATCCTCCCCGAGCTGCTTGTACTGCCAAGGCCAGAAGAGGTAGACGCCCAGGAAGCCTAGTCCGCCGATAACGGAGATTGCCAGCCAAATAGCGACATTGCGACCGGCACGCTTTTCTGCGGGGTCACCATCAACCGGGAAACGCTCCTTGCGGAACGCAACGGTAACATCATCGAGCTCGGTACCAAGTGCAGCAAGTTCATCATTGCTCATCTTATCGAGCTCTGCGTCAGTGTAATTCTTTTTCACATTGCTCATGAGCGCGATCCAATCCACATAGCAGCGGCGCACAGGGCGCTGATACCAATAATCCACATTGCTAGGCCTTCAGCCACTGGGCCGAGACCACCAAGGTCCCAACCGGCGGGAGACGGAGTCTCTTCTGCCGACTTCAGGTAGGCAATAATATCTTTCTTTTCATCTGCAGTCAGCTGACGGTCAGAGAACTTTGGCATATTCTGCGGACCGGTCAACATTGCCTGATAGATTTCCTGCTCGTTGGCAGGTGCAAGCTCAGGGGCGTATTTACCGGAGGAGAGCGCACCACCCTGACCGGTGAAGTTGTGGCAAGACGCACAGTTCATGCGGAAGAGTTCAGAGCCCTTAGCGACATCTTCGGCCTGAATGCGGCCGTTGTAGTTGGCGCCGCGAAGGGACTCTTGAGCAATGCTTCCGTCGTCGTTGTAGACGATATCCGCACCGCCACCATTCGCAGCAACATAAGCGGCCAGTGCCAACGTCTGCTGTTCGGTGTATCGAGGCGCCTTTCGCTCCGCCTGAGCATCGTTGGACATCATCGGCATGCGCCCAGAGTGAACTTGGAAGTACACTGAGCCGGCGCCGATACCTACGAGAGAGGGTCCACGGCCTTCGATACCCTGCAGATTGGCACCGTGACAAGTAATACAGGCGGTGTCGTAGATGTCCTTACCCTCTTGCACGAGGGCTTGGTCATCTTTTTCCGCCGTTGCGACCTGAGCATCAGGGGTCAAGGCAGAAGCCAAGACACCGGCGCCGGTCAAACCGATGGCCAAAGCGAAACCACCGGCCAGGGAGCGCTTCGCCTTACGGCGACGCCGGGTCTTCTTAGCCGTGGCAGTGGTCTGCTCCACTGCCTCGGACTGCGAATTGTTATCCATCATTTTCCTTTAGATAACTCGAACACGGAAGGACTGGTTTGGGGAGAGGCTCGCCAACACTACTGAATCAAGTAGATAACGGTGAACACACCGATCCACACAACGTCAACGAAGTGCCAGTAGTAAGACACCGCCATAGCGGCAGTTGCCTGTGCCGGCGTGAATTTTGATTTAGCGATACGCGCCAAAATGATTCCGAATGAAATCAAACCGGCGGTTACGTGCGCAGCGTGGAAGCCGGTGATGATGTAAAACACCGAACCAAAGACGCTAGATTGTACCGTAACGCCTGCGTGAATTAACTCAGCCCACTCAAACGCCATGATGCCGAGGAAGCCAACACCCAATACCACAGTGATGGTGTACCAGAGTCGAAGCTTGTAAACGTCACCCCTTTCTGCGGCAAATACGCCGAACTGCGAGGTCACGGAGGAAGAAATCAACACTGCAGTAATGAGAAAACCCATTGGCACGTTGATATGGGCAGTATGCTCTGCCCAATCGCCTTCCTGACCGTTCGCTCGCGAGGTGAACCACATCGCGAACAGTCCGGCAAAGAACATCAATTCCTGAGACAGGAACACGATGGTACCCACGCTGACCATGTTGGGTCGATTCAGCGAGGCAATACGTGGTGCTGTCATACCTTGGTTAGAAACTACGCTCGTCACAGTCGTAATTATTGCCGTTCCAGACCCTAAAGTCACTTCGATTCCCCCCGGTTTCCTCTATCCAATTTTTACTGAATTGCCAGCTACCAATACAGAAACACCAGGGACGCAACGACAATAATTACCTGGGAACTTTTTCAATTTCTATCCGACGTGACATCAACGCAGGTAAAGCACTTAAACTTCAGCTACAGTCACAATCCCCGCCGTTTTACATAACGAGCGCACTACGACCAGGCCGGCACCCGCAACCGGTTTCGGTAAATTTCTTAGAGAGATAAATCACATGTCAATTTTCGACAAAATAGCTGAATTGCAACTTTTGGTTGACCCCCGAAAAATACCGTTTAACGTGCTGGGATGCGCTTATAATGCCACTTGAAACTTGGGCACAATCCTTCTCTTCCGCCTGTGCAACATCTCTTGACCGTTGGGAACTTTTCGTTGCTATTTACGACGGGATCGCCAAAGCCCTCCTCACTGAGCACGGTGAGGAGGGCTGAGAAGTTTAGGCAGTGGCTACGACTAGATAAAAACTAGTGCTTTTCTTTTGGCAGACCATATTGCAGGGACAAGCCGGTACAAGCTGCAATCAAGCACGCGGCACCCAAGGCGATGAGCCAGTAGTACAAGAAGATGACGCCGAGACCCAAGAGGGCGATGGAACCTGTCATGGCCAATGGCCAAATGGAGCTTGGGGAGAAGAAGCCCAAGATACCAGCAGAGTCTTCGGTCTCTGCTTCTTCCCAGTCTTCTGGCAAAACATCGCTGCGGTTATCGGTGAAGTGAAGGTACCCGCCCAGCATCAGGCAAAGCACGATGGAGAGGAGCATGCCCACGATGCCAACCCACTCGGGGCCGTAGAGGTAACCATCATCCTTAACAAAGGTGACGCCGAGGATGTAAACAATCAGCGAAACGAAAAGGTATGTTGCGATTGAGTAAAAGACTTTCGATGTTGCACGCATTGTGTAGTGTCCTTATCTCTTATGCCGCGGTCTTGACGTAGTTGTTGCCGTCGGCAGTGTCGCGCTCGCCGGAGAACGGATGGGTGGTAACTGCGTACGGATCCTGGCCAATCGCCTTCAAAGCCTCGGCGTTAGTGGCTTCCGGGTTCTTCTCGCGGAAATCCATATAGTCGTTGAAGTCCTCTGGGGACACGACACGAATTTCAAAGTTCATCATGGAGTGGTAGGTACCGCACATCTCGGCACAACGGCCCACGAAGGCGCCCTGTTTATCAATCGACTCGATCTGGAAGCTGCGCTCCTGAGCGTTGGCTTCGGGGTGGGCGTAGACGTCGCGCTTGAACAAAAACTCCGGGACCCAGAACGCGTGAGAAACGTCAGCAGAAGCCAAACGGAACTCGATTGCGGTATCGGACGGAAGAACCAGGACCGGTACCTCTTCGGTAGATCCAACGGTTTCAATCTTGTTGTAGTTGAGGTAGGAAAGGTCACCCTTGGACTTGCCATGAATTGGGTTGGGGTTATCCACACCCTCAGGGTCATGAGAAGACTTTTCCGCTTCGGCCTGACGCGCTTCGTCTACACCGTTGTAGTTTTCACCGTTCACACGGTTTTCGGCATAGCCGAACTTCCAGTTCCACTGGAATGCGGTGACGTCAACAACGACCTCGGGATCCTTATCCAACGCGGTGACTTTCTGTTGAGTCTGCACCGTGAAGAAGAACAAGGTCATGATGATCAAGATTGGAACGATGGTCAACACCATCTCCAACGGCACGTTGTACTGCGTCTGGCGCGGGAACTCACCCTTGCCATCACGCTTAGCCTTCTTTGCACTCCAGTGGAAAATTGCGGTGAGGAATAGACCCCACATAATGAAGCCGACAATCCAGGCTGCAACCCAGACCCAAATCCAGAAGTTGTACATTGCTTCAGCCTCAGGGGTAACACCCTTTGGCCAACCGAATCCCAGGAGGTTCTCTACAGCAGTTGGCGCCTGAACGTCACAACCAGCCAGGGCGAGACCGCCAAGGGCGAGTGCGCCAGCTACGCCCGCCTTACGAGCGAAGGTGCGCTTATTACGCTGTCCCACGTGTGTTCTGCCTTTCTGTCCACACAAACTTCTCGAATACTCACAGAGCACCCTTACCCAATCAGAATAATGGATAAATGCTTGGTTCCCAGCCGTTTCGAAGCTAGAAAAGAGACCCAGCGCGCTCGATTAGCATTCACGTCCCAGTAGGTTACCGCCCCACCTGCACAATGTTCCAACCGTACCCCCAGTCCACACCGTCACCGTGTGCCTCAACTCACACGCAACAATCCCGGCCATCATCCGAAAGTTCGCACCCTTACGGGGAAGCTAAATCTAAGCTTCTCTACACTTTCTTTCAAGCCGTGGCGCTTTCTGGTTTCCACTCCACTCGCCGTAAAGTAGAGCAACAAGCACTAGTCGCTTAAGTAAAAGGAGCTATCTTTACATGTGCGGACTTCTTGGCATGCTCGCGGCCACCGGTGACGTGGACAAATATGTTGACGCGCTGGAGCGGTCGCTTCCTTGCATGCACCACCGCGGGCCGGACGCAGCCGGTACTTGGCATGATGGCGACGCCGCCTTCGGCTTTAACCGCCTGTCCATTATCGACTTAGAACATTCTCATCAGCCTCTGCGCTGGGGTCCTGAGGACGAACCAGAACGGTATGCCCTTACCTTTAACGGCGAGATCTACAACTACTTGGAGCTCCGCGAAGAGCTCAAGTCCTTGGGCTACACTCTTCATACAGAAGGCGATGGCGAACCCATTGCGGTGGGCTACCACCACTGGGGCAAGGACATCGTCGAGCACCTCCGTGGCATGTTTGGCATAGTCATTTGGGATACCAAGACCAAGACTATGTTCGCCGCGCGCGACCAGTTCGGCATCAAACCGCTGTACTACGCCACCACGAAAGCCGGAACGGTCTTTGCCTCCGAGATGAAATGCATTCTGGACCTGGCCGAGGATATAGGTCTAGAACTCGACCTGGACCGCCGTGCTATTGAACACTACGTCGACCTGCAATACGTACCGGAGCCGGAATCCCTGCACGCCAATATTCGCCGCGTCGAATCCGGATGCACGGTCACTTTGACACCGGGCGATGAAGTCGTGTCCGAACGCTACTTCACACCTCGCTTCCCGGTCCAGCAGGTACCAGAAGGCCAAGAACAGCACCTCTTTGACCGCATTGCGGAAGCCTTGGAGGATTCCGTCGCTAAGCATATGCGTGCCGATGTCACCGTTGGTTCTTTTCTATCTGGTGGCATCGACTCCACCGCCATCGCTAGCCTGGCCAAGCGCCACAACCCAGATCTGCTGACCTTTACCACCGGTTTCGAGCGCGAAGGCTATTCCGAGGTAGACGTAGCCGCAGAATCTGCGGCAGCTATCGGCGTAGAACACATTGTCAAAATCGTCTCGCCGGAAGAATATGCCGAGTCGATCCCTAAGATCATGTGGTATTTGGATAACCCGGTGGCCGATCCTTCTCTCGTTCCGCTGTACTTTGTTGCCCAAGAAGCCCGCAAGCACGTCAAGGTGGTCCTGTCCGGTGAGGGCGCCGATGAGCTTTTCGGCGGCTACACAATTTATAAGGAGCCGCTTTCCCTTGCCCCATTTGAAAAGATCCCCTCTACCCTGCGCCAAGGTTTGGGCAAGCTCTCCCGCGTGCTGCCAGAAGGTATGAAGGGCAAGTCCCTACTCAACCGGGGATCTATGACCATGGAAGAGCGCTACTACGGCAATGCCCGTTCTTTTAACTTTGAGCAAATGCAGCGCGTTATCCCATGGGCCAAGCGCGAGTGGGATCACCGCGAGGTCACCGCGCCTATCTATGCACAGTCGGAAGACTTCGACCCGGTAGCCCGCATGCAGCACCTTGACCTATTTACCTGGATGCGCGGTGACATCCTTGTTAAGGCCGATAAAATCAATATGGCCAACTCTTTGGAGCTGCGCGTGCCATTCCTTGATAAAGAAGTATTTAAGGTCGCAGAATCCATCCCGCACAATCTGAAAATTTCCCACGGTACCACCAAGTACGCGCTACGCAAGGCCATGGAACAGATTGTTCCCGCGCACGTCCTCAACCGCAAGAAGCTAGGCTTCCCGGTTCCCATGCGCCACTGGCTAGCCGGCGACGAGCTCTATGGCTGGGCGCAAGATACGATTAACGATTCCCAAACCGAGGATATTTTCAATCAGAAAGAAGTTCTAGAGATGCTCAAGGAGCACCGCGATGGCGTCTCAGATCACTCCCGCCGCCTGTGGACCGTGCTGGCCTTTATGATCTGGCATGGCATCTTCGTGGAAAAGCGGATTGACCCGCAGATCGAGCGGCGCGATTACCCTGTCAAGCTTTAAGCCACATTGGGAAAAGCTCCCCACTGAGCTTTAAAGACATCAAAGAGGGTGAGTGCTTCGCGGCACTCACCCTCTTTCTTATCCTTCGGTTTAATTGAAGGAATCGCCACACGCGCAGGAGCCGGTGGCGTTAGGGTTATCTATGGTAAATCCCTGGGACTCGATGGTGTCAGCGAAGTCTATCTTGGCGCCGGTGAGGTAGGGCACAGACATCTTGTCCACAACGAGCTTGATACCACCTACCTCATCAACCTTATCGCCATCAAGACTGCGGTCGTCGAAGTAGAGCTGGTAACGCAGACCAGCGCAGCCGCCGGGCTGCACTGCGATGCGCAGGGAGAGATCGTCGCGGCCTTCCTGATCAAGCAGCCCCTTTGCCTTTGCTGCTGCTGCCTCGGTCAGAATGACGCCGGTTTCGGAAGCTGGAGCGGTCATCACTTCTCCTCAAATTTATCGTGGTTGCCTAGCGACTACCCTACCTGCATCTACCAAGAAGGGAAAAGGTAGCCCACCGTAATAACAACGTCGTGGGCGGGCCTATTCCCCTCTTTGGGTCGAAACCTTGTAGTCTGATCAGGGTGAAACTTCCGTGGAAAAAAGATGACAATACCTCCCCTGAACCTGTTACCGCGCAGGAAGAGGTTCAGGAAGAAACCCACCGCAAGGGGTATACCCCTCCGAAGGGTCGTCCCACGCCGAAGCGCCAGGAACAAGAAATCGCGCGCGGTGTCAAGCGCGATCCTCATGGGATATCCGATGCGCAGCGATATAAGCGCCGCAAGGAACTCAAAAAGTCCATGAGTAAGGACGAGTGGAAAGAATATAAAAAGCAGGAGCGTAAGGAGCGCAACGAGCGCAACCGAGAAAACCAGGAGCGCATGGCTGAAGGCGATCCACGTTTCCTTCCAGCTCGCGATCAGGGCGAGGAGCGCGCCTATGTACGCGATTGGATCGATGCGCGCCGCACGCTCTCAGAATGGGTCATGCCGATGGCACTTGCCCTTATCGTCGTAGTCTTTGTAACCTATGCGGCCCCCAGCATCGCCGGCATCATCAATGCCATCGCGATGGTGATCATCCTAATCTTCGCCATCGACGGCATCTGGCTGGCCCGCCGTGCTAATAATGCGGTCCGTACAAAGTTCCCGGGCACCACCGCCACCGGCTTTAGCCTGGGATTCTACGCATTTTCCCGCGCCAGCCAGCCCCGGAAGTGGCGCATTCCTCGCCCGCGCGTAGAGCGCGGGGCCGACGTTTAAGGAAGCACGCTAATGGCTGATTCCCCACAGCTTTTCGCCTACGGTCGACTAAGCGATGCCGCACAGTGGCTTGCCTCCTGCCAAGATCAACCCCTCGCTTCCGAGCCACAGCGGGTGCGGGCCATCATCTTCGCCGGAGATGGCAAAGGGATCCCGCAATCCACGGAGACCGCTGCGCGGCGGGTTGGGGCTAGCATCGAAGCCGTGACCGTGGCGGATTGCACCGCGGCCTATGACTTGGGCGTACACACGGCTGATGCGGAAATCGATGGCGGTGCGGATCTACTGATTCCCGGCGGTATCGACAGCACGCAGGTTGCTGCAGCGGTCATAGGTGTCATGGCACAGGAGGAACCTGTGGTGGTCGTTAGCAAGCAGCCGAGCGTCGAGGCTTGGAAGGGCGAGGTTACTGCCATTCGCGATTCCATGTTTCGGATGCGCGGCCTGACGGGACGGGAGCTACTTCAGGCCTGCGGCTCCCCCGTGTTATCCGCGCTGGTGGGCTTTATGTCACAGGCAGCACGGCGGCGCACGCCCATGCTTGTTGATGCCCCGTTGACTGCCACCGCCGCCGTGTGTGCCGCTGCAGACACACGCATCCACGACTGGCTCCTAGCTGCCACTATCGCGCCACAGCCTGCTCACAGGATCGCTTTAAAAAAACTGCGACTTGAACCTCTACTGGATCTACAGATGGAACCGGTGCCGGCGCTCGGCTCCTTATCTGCACTGCCCCTTGTATTGCTGGGTATAGAAATCACTGCGGACGCTAGCCAGGAAGACTCTTAACTGCGCGTTGCACCCCCTGCTACAACGCGCCTATCCTGTGGTTCGTCCCAGCCGACTAGACCAAAATGTGCAACCAGCCGTGGGTATCATCCACGCCACCTCGCTGGATGCCGGTCAGGTGCTCGCGCAAGGCCATGGAGATTTCTCCGGCCTCGTTATTGTTGATACTGAAATCTGTGTCCTCCCCAAGGACGCGCCCCACCGGCGTAATGACGGCAGCAGTACCGCAGGCGAAGACCTCGGTCATCTCCCCTGATTCCACGTCGCGCTGCCATTCTTCGGCGGTAATGCGCCGCTCGCTTACGCTATAGCCTAGGTCCTCGGCGACCTGCAGCAACGACTGGCGAGTAATACCTGGCAGTAGGGAACCAGAAAGCGCCGGGGTGACGATCTCAGCATCGCTACCTGTGCCGTAGACGAACATGAGGTTCATCCCGCCCATTTCCTCGATATACCGGCGTTCAATGGCATCCAGCCACACCACCTGGTCACAACCTTTTTCCTCAGCCTGCGCCTGCGCCAACAAGGAACCTGCGTAATTGCCAGCAAATTTCGCAGCACCAGTACCACCCGGAGCGGCGCGAACGTAGTCGGTAGACAGCCAGACTGAAACTGGCTTAATTCCGCCGCTAAAATACGCCCCGGCGGGCGAAGCTAAGAGGATGAAACGGTAAGCATTTGCCGGGTGAACGCCGAGCGATACCTCGGTCGATATCATAAACGGGCGCAGGTAGAGCGATGCTTCTCCCCCTGCTTCTGGAACCCAGCTCTTATCTATATTCACCAGCTGGCGCAGCGCCTCAGTGAATTCTTCTTGCGGTAGCTGGGGCATCGCTAAACGCTGTGCCGAACTAATAAACCGTTGTGCGTTTTGATCGGGGCGGAAGGTAACGATAGAACCATCGGGCTGCCGGTAGGCCTTAATCCCCTCAAAGACGGCTTGACCATAGTGGAAAACACTGCTGGCAGGGTCCATCGTGAGCGGACCATAAGGGCGCACCTGTGCGTCGTGCCAACCCCTCTCTGTGGACCAATCGATGGTAACCATGTGATCCGTAAAGTACTGGCCGAAGCCGGGATTGGCCAGGATTCCTTCTAAGTCTTCTGCCGTCGTTGGCTGGTTCGTACGGGTAATCGTGTAATCAAGCATGCCCACAATCTACTCCTTGTATCTATAGACGGGTAGGAATATGTTCACTCTAGCGCGGTATTATGGGCGGAAGTTTCACAAGCACCGATTAAAAAGGAGGACTTTATGTCTCAGCACGCTGGACCCATACGGGGGGCATTTCCGGAACTGAAGCTAGAGAAAAAGACCCCGAAGAATGCGAGAGCCGTGCTAATCGCCGCATTCCAGGGCGAGGATGGAATTGAACTTCCGGGGACCTCACTGCTCAAGCCAGCTGCGTTACGGGAAACATATGAGTCTCTCCTCGCCGTTGACGCAACCGGCAAGGCCAATGAAGTCACCCGCATCCCCGCGCCCAAAAAGGCAGAGTTTGATTCCATCATCGCCGTCGGTCTAGGCAGTGCCGAGGATCTTGATGCGGAAACCCTGCGCCGCGCTGCAGGCTGTGCTGCACGCTCGATTTCCAAGCTGGACGAGGTGGCAACGTCCTTGGGCGATTTTGGAATCGCTCCCACAGTAGAAGGTCTTATTCTGGGCGGCTACAAGTTCCAGGGGCTGCGCTCTAAGCCTGGCAAGGATGCCGAGAAACCCGCTGCCTTTACGGTGATAGCAGAAAAATCCGCGCGTGAGGAATTTGCAGCGGCGAAAATCACCGCGGAATCCGTGGTGATTGCCCGAGATCTGGTCAATACCCCGTCGAACCTGCTGTACCCCGAGTCTTATGCAGACTTCCTCAGCGCCCAGGCCGACGAGGTTGGCCTCGAGGTAGAAATCCTGGATGAAAAAGCGCTGCAGAAGCAGGGCTTTGGCGGCATTACCGCCGTCGGCCGCGGTTCCGCTCACCCGCCGCGTTTGGTGCGCCTGAGTTGGAACCCGAAAAAGGCAAAAAAGCACGTAGCGCTCGTGGGCAAGGGCATCACCTTTGATACCGGCGGCATATCCCTGAAGCCGGGGTCTGGCATGTGGGACATGATTTCCGATATGGGAGGTTCCGCCGCCATGGCCGCATCCATCATCGCCGCGGCCAAGCTCAACCTGCCAGTAAAGATCACCGCTACCCTGCCGCTGGCAGAAAACATGCCGGGCGATAACGCCACCCGCCCGGGAGATGTCATCACCCACTACGGCGGCATTACCTCTGAGGTTCTTAATACTGATGCAGAGGGCCGCCTCGTGCTAGCTGATGCCATTGCGCGCGCTAGCGAAGATAAGCCAGACTACCTCATTGAAGCCGCCACGCTGACCGGCGCCCAGCTTGTCGCCCTAGGAGGGCGCACCGCCGGCGTCATGGGTTCGGAAGACTTCCGCGACCGCATGGCGGGCATCGGGCGTGAGGTAGGCGAAAATGCGTGGGCCATGCCGCTATTGGAAGAGCACGAAGAATCTGTGAAATCCGCCAGCGCCGATATCCGCAACATCGACACCAAGCGTGAAGGCGGCATGGAATACGCCGGCACCTACCTGAAGCACTTCGTGGGTGAGGGCATCGAGTGGGCCCACATAGATGTTGCCGGGCCATCTTTCAATACCACCGGCGCCTATGGGTATACGCCAAAGATGGGTACGGGCGCACCTACCCGCACCGTTATCGCTGCCCTGCGTGAGATCGCTGAATCAAAGTGATACGCCGCGTAGCCGCCTGAGCATAAAATAGCGGAGCTATGAACACTGCTTTAATCATCGTTGATGTCCAACACGATTTTTGCCCGGGCGGCGCGCTTGGCACCGAACGCGGTAACGAGGTCGCGGAGAAGATCTCTTCTTTACAGGCCGACTATGCCACCGTCGTTGCCACACAGGACTGGCACATCGACCCAGGGGCACACTTTGCAGCGGACCCGGATTTTGTCGATTCGTGGCCGGTTCACTGCGTTGCCGATTCCTATGGTGCTCAGATGCACGAGGCTATCGGGCCTGCGCAAGCGTATTTCCACAAGGGCGAATACACCGCCGCGTACTCCGGATTCGAGGGCGCTGCCGACGGCGTATTGCTGGCGGAATG
This sequence comes from Corynebacterium macginleyi, assembly GCF_003688935.1. GTDB lineage: Bacteria > Actinomycetota > Actinomycetes > Mycobacteriales > Mycobacteriaceae > Corynebacterium > Corynebacterium macginleyi. The sequence continues at coordinate 61,314 of NZ_REGE01000005.1, forward strand.
GCTGCGTGAGCACGATATTGACGCAGTAGACATCGTCGGCATTGCCACGGATCACTGTGTGCAGGCAACCGCTACTGATGCTTTAAAAGAAGGTTTTTCCGTCCGCGTCTTAAGCGAGTATTGCTCTCCCGTGGATCCAGACCGCGGCGATGTGGCCCTGGCAAAACTAAGAAAGGCGGGCGCCACCATCGTCTAAGTCTTGCCCCGAATCAGGGTTCTCGCCGCGCTCAAAGCGGGCCCGACGTAGGCGCTGTTCTTCCCTTTTACGCAGAATGCGTTGGCGTTCAATGCGCTCGCGCATGCGTTGGGGGTACCCGGTTTCTTCGACGTCGAAAACGTCGCACTGCAAAATTCTTGCTACCGCGTCAATCCCCTTCGGCCCACCAATGCGCCGGTGAATAAACTCGCCTTGTTCATCCACAACGACTACTGACATTTCATTGACCACGGTCTCTGGCTCAATAAATGCCTCGATAAATGCCTTATCGGCGGCCCATGTTTTAAGCTCTTGTTCATCTTCCGGGCGGATAGTTTCTCCCGGACCGCGGGGCGGTCGCAGTGGCGATCGGGACTTTTTGCGGCGGAAGAGGTTGAACATAACCCACTAGTTTACCCGCATGGAGGGTATTACTAACCCCACCACTGCACGATGACAGGCCTCACGCTGTAAGATTGTGCGGTAGTGATAGATTACTTCCAACTTTTCGAGGAGTCTTAAAACTCATGGCGAACTCCGTTGAGATGCCCGAGCTGGGCGAGTCCGTAACCGAAGGCACCATTACCCAGTGGCTTAAGTCCGTTGGCGATACCGTCGAGGTGGATGAGCCTTTGCTCGAGGTCTCCACTGACAAGGTCGACACCGAAATTCCTTCCCCCGTGGCCGGCACGATTCTAGAAATCAAGGCCGAAGAAGACGAGACCATCGAGGTCGGCGAGGTCATCGCCCTCATCGGTGATGAAGATGAGGCTGGCTCCTCTTCCAATGACTCTGATGACTCCGACGACGACAAGTCTGCGGACGTCAAGGAAGAGTCCACGTCTGATTCCTCCGCCAAGTCCTCCGGCGAGACCACCGATGTGGAGATGCCCGAGCTGGGCGAGTCCGTAACCGAAGGCACCATTACCCAGTGGCTTAAGTCCGTTGGCGATACCGTCGAGGTGGACGAGCCCTTGCTCGAGGTCTCCACTGACAAGGTCGACACCGAAATTCCTTCCCCCGTGGCCGGCACCCTGGTAGAAATCCTCGCCGAAGAGGACGAAACCATCGAGGTGGGAGAAGCTATCGCCCGCGTCGGTGACGGCAACGCCGCACCATCCACGGATGACTCCGCTTCCGATGACGCTAACGACGCCAAATCTGAAGACAAGGAAGAAACCAAGTCCAAGGATGAGGAAGCGCCTAAGTCTGATGAGAAGAAGGAAGAACCGAAGCAGGATTCTTCCCTGAATACCTCCACCAAGGTCAACAACGGCGATAACGTTCCATATGTCACCCCGTTAGTGCGCAAGCTGGCTGATAAGCACGGCGTGGACCTTAACTCCGTTGAAGGCACCGGCGTGGGCGGACGCATCCGCAAGCAGGATGTCCTTGCCGCTGCTGGTCAGGGCGAGGCGGGGCCATCAACAAGCGGCGATAAGAAGGCTGCTGACTCCCCACGAGCACGCTGGTCCACCAAGTCTGTGGATCCAGACAAGCAGGAGCTTATCGGCACCACCCAAAAGGTCAACCGCATCCGCGAAATCACCGCTCGTAAGATGGTGGAAGCGCTGCAGATTTCCGCACAGCTGACTCACGTGCAGGAAATCGATATGACTCCTATCTGGGATATGCGCAAGAAGAACAAGAAGGCATTCATCGATAAGTACGGCGCCAACCTGTCCTTCCTGCCATTCATCGTGAAGGCCACCACGGAGGCTTTGGTTTCCCACCCGAACGTGAACGCCTCCTATAACCCAGAGACCAAGGAGATGACCTATCACGCGGATGTCAACGTTGCCATCGCCGTAGACACTCCGAAGGGTCTACTCACTCCGGTCATCCACAAGGCACAGAACCTGACTCTGCCGGAAATCGCGCAGCAGATTGCGGAGCTGGCTGAAAAGGCACGCAATAACAAGCTGAAGCCGAATGACCTGACCGGTGCCACCTTCACAGTGACCAATATCGGTTCGGAGGGTGCCCTGCTCGATACCCCGATCCTGGTTCCACCCCAAGCTGGAATCCTGGGTACCGCGGCTATCCAGAAGCGCGCTGTCGTAGTCAATGAGAACGGCCAGGATGCCATCGCCATCCGCCAGATGTGCTTCCTGCCATTCACCTACGACCACCAGGTCGTCGATGGTGCGGACGCAGGCCGCTTCGTTACCACCATCAAGGACCGTCTGGAAACTGCAGACTTTGAGGCTGACCTCAATATCTAAAAGAAGTTAATTAACAACATACCTCCCATTCTTTCCGTACGAAAGGATGGGAGGTTTGTCGTGCCTGGGGTACCGCGCGGAGGTGTAGCGCGTGAACTTCCAGGGTCAATATCAGACGAATTTCTTCCCGGCACTAGTGGCTATATGTGACTAATCGGGAGGTAAGCAGGGTACAACTCATTTTCATCGATGAATTACTGCATAAAAGTTTTTCAAGGGCCCTGTTTTTACCGTTTGTTAATCCTATACTTAGGGGCGGTTGAGACCATTGCACCCGATGAAGGAGACCTCACAGATGGATTTCATCTCCCGCCACCTAGGGCCGGATTCGGCCGAGCAGGCCGCCATGCTCGGCACGGTGGGCTACGACAGCGTACAAGCGCTAGTAGATGCCGCCATCCCTCCCAAAATCCGCGCTACGGAACTTCCCCGCCTGCCAGAAGCACTCTCTGAGGACGGAGCGCAGGCCGCTTTGCGGGAATTCGCCGATCAAAACACCGTACTTAAGCCCTTCTACGGCCAGGGCTACTCGGATACCCTGACCCCCGCCGTCATCCGGCGCGGCCTGCTTGAGGATGCCGGCTGGTATACCGCGTACACCCCCTACCAGCCTGAAATTTCCCAGGGCCGCTTGGAAGCACTACTTAACTTCCAGACCATGATCGAATCGCTCACGGGGCTGCCTATCGCAAATGCCTCGCTGTTGGATGAGGCTTCCGCTACCGCCGAAGCCGTCGGTCTGATGTCCCGCGCTGTGAAGAAGGGCCGTCGTGTTGTGCTGGATTCCCGCCTCCACCCGCAGGTGCTGACCGTTACTGCTGAGCGCGCCCGCGCCATTGAACTCGAGGTAGAGATCGTGGACCTGCGCGAAGGTTTGGTGGGCGAAGACCTCGTCGGTGCGGTCATCGCCTACACCGGCACCGAAGGCGAGATTTTTGATCCCTCTGGCCTCATCGAAGAGCTGCACACCCGCGGCGCGCTAGCCGCCGTTGTCACTGACCCGCTGTCACTGCTACTGCTGGAAGGCCCCGGAAACCTAGGAGCCGATATCGTGTTGGGCTCGTCCCAGCGCTTCGGCGTCCCCCTCTTCTTCGGCGGCCCACACGCTGCCTATATGGCGGTAACGGATAAGCTCAAGCGCCAGATGCCAGGCCGCATCGTCGGCGTTTCCAAGGACGCAGATGGCCGCCCCGCCTATCGCTTGGCGCTACAGACCCGCGAGCAGCACATCCGCCGCGAGCGCGCCACCTCCAATATCTGCACCGCCCAAGCACTGTTGGCCAATGTAGCCTCGATGTACGCGGTCTACCACGGGCCGAAGGGCTTGAAAGACATCGCCGAACGCGTACACGGGCTGGCATCCTCTTTTGCCCAATCCATCATTAACACTGGCTTGGAGATTACGGCACAGGACTTCTTCGATACTGTCACCGTCAGCGGTGTTGACGCGCAGAAGATCAAAGCCGATCTCCAAGATGCCGGCTACTTGGTGCGGGCTATTGGCACCGACAAGGTATCTGTATCCTTCGGTGAATCCGCTACGCAGCGCGATGTCGCGCACTTGGCAGCGGCTTTCGGTGCTACCCCGGCGGAGGCACGCTTTGACCTGCCAAAGGATCTGCAGCGCACTAAGGAACCGCTTGGGCACGAGATTTTCCATTCCATTCATTCCGAGACCCAGATGCTGCGCTACCTGCGCAAGCTCGCGGACAAGGACTTAGCATTGGACCGCTCCATGATTCCACTGGGCTCGTGCACCATGAAGCTCAATCCCACTGCAGCCATGGAACCCATCTCCTGGCCGGAATTCGCCGGCATTCATCCGTATGCCCCAGAAGAAACCACGACTGGCTGGCGTGCGCTGGTGGAAGAAATCGAAGGCTGGCTCGCAGAGCTGACCGGCTATGCCAAGGTCTCAATCCAGCCCAATGCCGGCTCCCAGGGCGAGTTGGCGGGCTTGCTTGCCATCCGCCGCTACCACGTAGCCAATGGCGATAATGAGCGTGATATCGTGCTTATCCCGGCCTCAGCCCACGGCACCAACGCCGCTTCGGCCACCCTGGCAAACCTGCGCGTCGTCGTGGTCAAAACCGCCGAGGACGGCTCCATTGATATGGCGGACCTGGAAGAAAAGATTGAAAAGCACGGCAACCACATCGCCGGCATCATGGTCACCTACCCCTCCACCCACGGCGTCTTTGACCCCGAGGTACGCGATGTCTGCGATAAGGTGCATGCGGTCGGCGGCCAGGTCTACATCGATGGCGCGAATATGAACGCGCTAACCGGCTGGGCTCGCCCAGGCGATTTCGGCGGGGATGTCTCCCACCTCAACCTGCACAAGACCTTCACGATTCCACACGGTGGCGGCGGCCCGGGTGTTGGCCCGGTGGCGGTGGCGAAGCACCTCGTTCCGTTCCTGCCCAGCGATGCCGCGTCCCCTGAGCTTAATGCCACCGCGAAAACCCCGGTGGGCCAAGGCGTTCCCATTACCGGCAGCAAGTACGGCTCAGCAGGCGTGCTTCCTATTTCGTGGGCTTACCTGGCAATGACCGGCGGCGAGGGCCTCGCCGCCGCATCCGGCCATGCAGTATTGAGCGCAAACTACCTGGCGGCCTCGCTCCACGAATACTTCCCTGTCCTCTACACGGGCAACGAAGGCCTGGTGGCGCATGAGTGCATTATCGATTTGCGCGAGCTCACTGATGCCTCCGGGGTCACCGCCGCCGATGTAGCCAAGCGTCTCATCGACTTTGGCTTCCATGCCCCCACCCTGGCCTTCCCCGTAGCTGGTACCTTGATGATTGAGCCCACCGAGTCTGAAGACAAGGGCGAGCTGGATCGCTTCATTGAAGCGATGCGCACCATCCGTACCGAAATCCAGGAGATCATCGATGGTGAGGTAGCTTACGAGGACTCCGTTATCCACCACGCACCGTTTACGGCTGAGTCGGTGACTACCGATAACTGGGAGTACTCCTTCAGCCGCACCAAGGCCGCCTGGCCAGTGAAGACCCTGTTGCATAGCTACAAGTATTTCCCGCCGGTTCGCCGCCTCGACGAGGCCTACGGCGACCGTAATCTGGTGTGCAGCTGCCCGCCGCCAGAAGCATTCGAAATCGACGAATCCCAGGAGTAACAATGACCGAACTTCTAACCTCCCCGCTCAATGCCAAACACCAGGAACTCGGCGCGACCTTCACGGCCTTTGGGCCGTGGACTATGCCGCTAAAGTACGCCAGCGAGCTGGAAGAACACCACGCTGTCCGCACCAGCGCAGGCCTCTTTGACCTGTCCCACATGGGAGAAATCTGGGTCAATGGACCCGATGCCGGCAGGTTCTTGTCCTATGCCTTCATCTCTGACTTGGATGCCGTGAAGGTGGGCAAGGCTAAATACTCCATGATCACCGCTGCCGACGGCGGCATCATTGATGACCTCATTTCCTATCGCTTCGAGGAAAATAAGTTCCTAGTTGTGCCCAATGCCGGCAACGCCGATATCGTCTGGGACGAGCTCAATAAGCGTTGCGAGGGCTTCGATGTCGAGCTTAAGAACGAGTCCCGCGATGTCGCCATGATCGCTGTACAAGGCCCCAAGGCTGCGGAGATCCTTGTCCCGCTGGTAGAGGATAATAAGCAGGAGACCGTCTACGAACTGGGCTATTACGCCGCCACGATGGGAAAGGTAGCACGCACCTTTGCCATCATCGCGCGCACCGGTTATACCGGTGAGGATGGCTTCGAGCTCATCGTCTATAACTCCGATGCCCCGCAACTGTGGGACGAATTGCTCAAGGCGGGCGAAGAATATGACGTCAAGCCGTGTGGCCTGGCGGCACGTGATTCGCTGCGTTTGGAGGCCGGCATGCCACTCTACGGCAATGAGCTCTCCCGCGATATCACGCCGGTAGAAGCAGGCATGGCGCGCGCTTTTGCTAAGAAAGAAGCAGACTTTGTAGGCGCGGAGGTCATTCGCAAGCGCGCCGAAGAAGGCCCCCAGGTGGTTATCTCCGGGCTCACCTCGGATCAGCGTCGCGCCGCGCGCGCCGGCGCCGAGGTTTTCCTCAATAACACCAAAGTCGGCACCGTCACCTCCGGCCAACCCTCCCCCACGCTTGGCCACCCAGTAGCCATTGCGCTACTCGATACCAGCGCAGAGCTCGAACCTGGCACCGCGGTCGAGGTAGAAATCCGCGGCAAGCGTTATCCTTTTGAAGTAACCACGTTGCCGTTCTATAAGCGCGATAAGTAAGACACCCGCACACCCTCGAAACTCAGCCCGAAAGGACTACACATCATGTCAAACCTGCCCCAAGATTTCTCCTACTCCGAAGACCACGAATGGGTTAACGCCGCCAAGGGCGCCGTGGAAGGCAAGACCGTTCGCATCGGCATCACTTCCGTGGCTGCAGACCGCCTGGGTGAGGTCGTCTTCGCAGAACTGCCTGAGGTAGGCGATACCGTCACCGCCGGCGATTCCTGTGGCGAGGTCGAATCCACCAAGTCCGTGTCTGACCTGTTTTCCCCCGTCACCGGAACTGTAACAGCCGTCAACGATGCCGTACACGATGACTACGCCGTCATCAACAACGATCCCTTCGGCGAAGGCTGGCTCTTCGAGGTCGAAGTAGATGAGGCAGGCGAGCTCATGGAGGCAGATGACTATGCCTCTGCTAACGGCCTCGACTAGAAAACGCTTAGTTCGACACCCCCTCGAGCACAAAATAGGCGGGAGGATGCCACGGCATTCTCCCGCTTTGCTTTTCCCTAACCAAAAAGACGACACTAGAGATTATGAGTGCACCACGCGATCCTTTCTTTCCCGCTGAACGCTCCATTCGCGCCTCAGCTAATCCCCTTGAAATACGCCACTTGGGCCGCATGGATTACCAAGAAGCGTGGGATTATCAGGCGGGTCTAGCGGCTGCGCGAGCTCAAGGCACGCAGGACGATGTGGTCTTAGTAGTAGAACACCCTAATATCTACACCGCAGGCAAGCGCACACAGCCAGAAGATATGCCGGATAAAGGCTTGCCGGTCATCACCGTGGACCGCGGCGGGCGTATTACTTGGCACGGCGAGGGACAATTGGTGCTCTACCCCATCATCAAGCTGGCAGAGCCTGTCGATGTCGTCGACTATGTCCGCCGCCTCGAGGAGGCCACCATCCAAGCCGTGCGCGAAATGGGCGTGACTACCGCGGGACGCATAGACGGCCGCTCTGGGGTGTGGGTTCCCGCTACCACCCAGGCAAAGGACCCTTCCGCCTCGCGGCGTGATCGCAAGATAGGCGCGCTGGGAATCCGCATCACCCGCGGGGTTACCATGCACGGGCTGGCGCTCAATTGCAACAATACGCTGGAGTATTACGACCACATCGTGGCCTGCGGCATCGATGATGCAGATATCACCACGCTCTCGCTGGAGCTCGGCCGCGAGGTCACGCTGGACGAGGCCGCAAAGCCGCTCTTGCGAGCGCTTGATGGTGCCCTCTCGGGCCGGCTTATCGTCGCCGATCACAGCTTCGGTTCCGCACCCGATCCCACGAAGATTGCGAATAAGAAGGCGCGACGGCAGAGTCACCAAGCGCAGGAATAGGCGCGGTGGAGCTAGTGTGGAATAGTTCTGCGCCTGCGCGCCATGCATCAGGAATAGCTATTAGCCATCATCACCTTTGAACGATAAAGTGAGTATCTGTGACTGTAAAGCCTGAAGGACGCAAGATGCTCCGCATTGAGAAGAAAAATGCGGAGTCACCCATCGAACAAAAGCCGCGGTGGATCCGCAACCAGGTTCGCACCGGACCGGGCTATGAGGACATGAAGTCCCGCGTGGCGGGCGCTTCCCTGCATACCGTCTGCCAGGAAGCCGGTTGTCCGAATATCCACGAATGCTGGGAATCCCGCGAGGCAACTTTCCTCATCGGCGGCGACAGATGTACCCGCCGTTGCGACTTCTGCGATATTGCTACTGGCAAGCCAGAACCACTTGACCGTGATGAACCGCGCCGCGTGGCTGAAAACATCCAGGAAATGGACCTCAACTACACCACTATTACCGGTGTGACCCGCGATGACCTCCCAGATGAGGGAGCGTGGCTGTATGCAGAGATAGTCCGCAAGATCCACGAGCTCAACCCGCACACCGGCGTGGAGAACCTCACCCCAGACTTCTCTGGCAAGCCAGACCTACTCGAAGAGGTATTCGAGGCGCAACCGGAGGTCTTTGCCCACAACCTGGAGACCGTGCCACGCATATTCAAGCGAATCCGCCCAGCCTTCCGCTACGAGCGCTCCCTCGATGTCATCCGCCAGGCCCACAACTTTGGCCTCATCACCAAGTCCAACCTGATTTTGGGCATGGGTGAGACCGAGGAGGAGATTGAGGAAGCATTGCGCGACCTGCGCGAGGCTGGCTGCGACATCATCACCATCACCCAGTACCTGCGCCCCGGCCCGCGCTTCCACCCCATCGAGCGCTGGGTGCGCCCGGAGGAGTTCGTGGCTCACTCCAAACTGGCTAAAGATCTGGGTTTCGGCGGCGTCATGTCCGGCCCGCTAGTTCGATCTTCCTACCGCGCCGGCCGCCTATATGTACAGGCCATGGAAAAGCGCGGCTTGGAGCTACCGGAGAACCTCAAGCACCTGACGGAGACATCGCAAGGCGCTACCGCCCAGGAGGCGTCCACTTTGCTGGATAAGTATGGTCCTTCGAAGGAAACCCCGGTGACCACCCGCATGGCCAAGACGCCGGCCACCGCTAATTCCCTAGCGGCAACCATGCGCTAAACCCCAGATTTTTCTTTCTCGGCCCTCGCCATCTGCCGGGGGCCGTTTAACATTTTTGCCACCTGACCTTTAAAGTAGGAACCATGTCGAAAGATGACAAAGCAGCCCTGAAAGCTGCCAAGAAACAAGAACGCGCGGCCAAGCGCCAAAAGCGCAAGCAAACCTGGTCCCAGTTGTGGCAGGCATTCAATTTGCAGCGCAAACAGGACAAAGCGCTTATCCCTATTATGCTAGCCGCCTTCCTCGGCGTCGGCCTCTTGTTCTTCCTCATTGGACTACTCTTTAATGGCCAGCGGTTCATGCTAATCATCGGCCTGGGCCTAGGCGCGCTTTTGGCGATGTTCCTGTTTACCCGCCGCCTGGAACGCGCTATGTACAAGCGTGTCGAAGACCAGACCGGCGCCGCTGGCTGGGCCTTAGAGCAGCAACTACGCAATACCGTCGGCATCGTGTGGTCCGTAAAACCCGGCATCGCCGCCACCCGCCAGCAAGACCTTATCCACCGAGTCATTGGTAATGCGGGCGTCATTTTTGTGTGCGAGGGCAATAAAAAACGCCTTCGCCCCACCCTTAACCAGTTGAAAAAGCGCGTAGACAAGATTGCCGGGGGCGTGCCGGTATATGAGGTCTACGTCGGCGCCGACGAGGGCGAGGTGCCAGTATCCAAGCTGCGCAACCACCTCATGAAGCTACCCCGCAACTACAATAAGAACGCGACGTATGACAATATCCGGCGCATTGAGGCCATGGATTCCATGCCAGGAACTATGCCCGGCATGCCAAAAGGCCCAATCCCACAGCAAGCCCACATCATGTCAGGCATGAACCGCCGCATGCGCCGTGCGCAAGAACGCAAGAGCAAGGGCTAAACGCTGCTCTAGTCTCCTCCTCGCCTTGGCCGGGCATTCGGGGCTCTCGCCTTGCTTCACCACACAAATAGTCCCTGCACCCACTCGATTGATAACGGCTGCAGGGACTGTCGTGGTTTTCGTGGCTTTCTCGCGCCGTTAAGAGTTGATAACGATGGTGCCCGTTGCACGGTCGTGCATGCCGCGGCCATCTGCATCCACCATGGCTGCAGGGAAGATAACGCCGGTAAGCAGCGTGCGTACGGCAGCGCGCCACAGGCCCACGTGGGCGCCGGGAACATCCAAGCGTGCGACGCCCATGCCAAGGATGAGCATTCCCGGCGTCCGTGCAAACAGCCAGCCGCACACGATGCCCATTAACGCCCAGAGCGCATAGCCCAAAAAAGACACGCCGCCGAGCTGCGTGGTGAGCATGTGGATGAGGTTGGCCAAAAGCATGCAACTGATCCAGTCAATGGCCACTGCACCCGCACGGCGCCCTACCGAGGCCATGGATCCGGGGCCAGATTCCGGCAGGCCCAGGTTTTCCCCGGGCCATCGGCCGGGGGTTCCTGTATCGTCATATTCTCCCGGAATATTGGGCCCATCGAGCCACGTGCGCTTGTCTGCCATGCTCACCAATTTAGTTGCCCCTCACTCAGAAGTGAAACGAGACTAATAGCCATGCCCGGTGGATAAAACTAGTAGGCTATAGGAAGATAATTCATCGGCCAACAAACAGGAGGCAATCTTGTCTTTCGAGACAGTGCAGGACATCGTCCACTTTATTCAGAATGAGGACGTAAAGTTCGTGGATGTCCGCTTTACAGACGTCCCCGGCACCGAGCACCACTTTTCCATCCCTGCCAGCGAATTTACTGAAGAAGATGCTGAAAATGGCTTGGCCTTTGATGGTTCTTCCATTCGTGGGTTTACCACCATCGAAGAATCCGATATGACGCTGCTGCCAGATCCGGCCACCGCGCATATTGATCCCTTCCGTACCGCAAAGACGCTGAATATCAAGTTCTTCGTCCACGATCCCTTTACCTATGAGCCGTTTACTCGTGACTCGCGCAATATTGCCCGCAAGGCCGAGGAATACTTGCAATCCACCGGCATCGCCGATACCTGCAACTTTGGTGCCGAGGCCGAATTCTACCTCTTCGATTCCGTGCGCTATGGCACCGATATGCAACACGGTTTCTATGAAGTAGACTCCGATGAAGGCTGGTGGAACCGCGATAATGAGACCAACATGGACGGCACTCCCAATACCGGTTACAAAACCCGCGTAAAGGGCGGCTACTTCCCCACCCCGCCGTACGATAAGCACAGCGAGATCCGCGATGACATTGTGGCCAACCTGCAAGAGGTGGGTTTTGAGATCGAGCGCTTCCACCATGAGGTGGGCGCTGCCCAAAACGAGATTAACTACCGCTTTAACTCCCTGCTGCACGCCGGAGATGACATTCAGACCTTCAAGTATGTGGTCAAACGCACCGCCCAAAAATGGGGCAAGACGGCGACCTTCATGCCGAAGCCCCTGGCCGGCGATAATGGCTCCGGTATGCACGCCCACATGTCCCTGTGGAAGGACGGCGAGCCGCTCTTCCACGATGAGGCCGGCTACGCCGGGCTTTCCGATATCGCTCGCTACTTCATCGGCGGTATCCTGCACCACGCCGGTGCCGTACTCGCCTTTACCAACCCAACCCTGAATTCTTACCACCGCTTGGTTCCTGGCTTTGAAGCACCGATTAACCTGGTGTACTCCCAGCGCAACCGTTCGGCCGCGATCCGCATCCCGATTACCGGTTCCAACCCAAAGGCTAAACGCATCGAGTTCCGTGCCCCGGACCCATCTAGCAACCCTTACTTGGCGTTTGCCGCCATGATGATGGCCGGTATAGATGGTGTGAAAAACCGCATCGAGCCGCACGCCCCGGTGGATAAGGATCTCTACGAGCTGCCGCCAGCAGAGGCCGAATCCATCCCGCAGGCACCGACCTCCTTGGAAGCTTCCCTCGAGGCGCTGAAGGAAGACATGGACTTCTTGACCGAGGGCGATGTCTTCACCGAGGATCTCCTCGAGACCTACATCACCTACAAGTACGAAAACGAGATCAACCCCGCCCGCCTGCGACCTACCCCACAGGAATTCGAGCTCTACTTCGACTGCTAATTTGCTGCTCGTTCTCAGCTGGCTTCCGTTCCGTAGCAGCCACCTAACTAACCCTTAGGTGGCTGCTGTCGTTTTGGCTGCGGTGATGCAGCTGGGCACACCCGGGAGTGTAGGCATATCCGCCGCTCACTTTGAAGATGAACGCTCTCCAGTACGCGCATGAGAGTTTTCCCCGCGGAAAACTGGCTCAATCAGAGTAATTCCGCCAGCTTCCCCTGCTAGGCGTGGCACGGCAATCTACCACCCAGCTCGTTTCTTCAACTAGCTCCAACAGTGCCATACACACACTGAGCCTGACCCACGAAGAAAGACTTTCCTCCGTTTATCATCGGACGATGCGCTCTTTTCCTATCACCTTCATCGCGTGGGATGGTGCGGACCTCGCTGGAGTGCGGGAGGTGCTCGCCGGATTACGCCGTGACGGGGTCTTGCTATACCAATCAGGCCTAGCACTAGAAACCTCCTGGCTTGGCGATGACGCCCGGGATTTCTACGGCACCGCCTGGACATGGAGCCCAGAAGATAGTGATCTGTTTTTTAAACTGGCGCGGCGCGGCAGACTCCTGACGACTGTAGGCACCACTGCCATATGCTGTGGATCTGAGGCCGATGTGGCGGAAGCACGAGACTCTATCGCTCAAGAGTTGGTCGTGGCGCGCAGCGCAGAGGAGCTACAACAACTGCTCATCTGCGCGCAGGAATCGCACTAAAGCCCGGGCTGCTCGCTGCGCTTCATCCAACCCATGCGGGGAGAAAACCCCTGCGGGTGCTTGAGGTGCGCCACGGCATCCGCAATCATCAGGCGATGGCGGCGTGACAGGCTATCCGGGAGGCGGCCCACCGAGAACCACTGCGCTTCGGTGTTTTCTTCATCGCTGATGATAGGCTCAGCGCCGTCGGTAACAGACAGGCGCAGGGCAATACCCATGAACATGCATTGATCGCCATTGGGATAGGTCACCGGACCGGACTGGCCGACACCGAGGAGCGCTTCCACCTTGGCATCAAGACCTACTTCTTCTTTGACCTCACGCAAGGCAGTGGTCGTAATCTCCTCGCCCGGCTCACAAATGCCTTCCACCGGGGTCCACACGGCATTATCGGCGCGCTTAACCAAAAGCACAGACGGCACCTCCCACAGGGCCGCACCGGTTGGTACATCGCGAACAATAATGGCGCTGCACGCCGGAACAAAGATCTCCTCGTGGCCGATGGATTCGCGTAGCTTCACTATATAATCAGGCGTTGCCATAAGACCCAGCGTAGCCAATCCGGCCTCATCCTATGCCACGGGGCCGAGGACCTGCAGCGCAAGTTCTTGAATATCCGGTGCGGTGGTAAAGGCCACGGCAATGTTTTGTTGCGTGTCTTCGCAGCTATGCCCCTCGTCCAAGGGCTCGGTGGTTCCAGAGACCAATCCGACGATGGTCTGCCGGCCATCCACATCGCCGTAGACGGGCCCGCCGGAATCACCGACGGCACTGCACATCTGCGCCAGGGCTGCGTTGGATTCATGTTCTAGCCCCTGGTAGTTCAGCTGTGTAAAATCCACCGCGTTCTTCACGTTCCCACAGGTCACATTGGTAGTATTGCCCAGCTTGCACACCGCATCCGGTAAGTTGTGCAACCGCGTCGCCACGGTCGTGGCTACCTCGCCTGGAGTGAAGTAGTCCGCGTCGCGGTAAAGCTCGATGAAGGCAACATCCAGATGATGGGTGTCTGCGGCGAAGAAATCAGAGTAGACCACCTCGCCTACCGGGTCGGCAGGGTAAGCGAAATCGCCCGCTTGTGTTCCGGCCCAGACCTTATCCCCAGGTTTGCCACAATGAGAGGCTGTCACGGCAATGCTACGGCCATCGGCAAGCGCGAAAGACCACGCCGCAGTGCAGGACTGGAAGGTAAAATATTCGCCCGGCTGCGGGTCATTCGCAGATAGATTTAGCGCTGCACCGGGGAGCATAGGTACCACCGCGGGCTCATAAAATTCGTTCGGCGGCGCCGCCGGTAGCGTTTCGGTGAATTGCGCAACCACCCGATCCTGCTGCTGGGTGTCATAGGTTCTACACGCTGCCACCGCGAACAGCGCGGCTGTCAGCAGGCTACTGACCATCCGTATCCGCGTCACCTGCAGAGTCCCTACCCTGTTCTTTTTTATTCGCCTCTGCCTGTGCTTTTAAGTCACGGATGAATTTTTCCGGATCGAATTCGGTGTAGTATTCCGGTCCAGCAAAGTTCTCTAGGGCCATATAGTGGCTACACCTCCGTGTTTTCTATGCTCGATGAAATATAGTCCTTGACCGCTGCGGCATCGTTGGGCATATCGACCACGTGGCGCTCCGCATCCACAATGCCAACGAAACGCTCCGGTGGCTGCGGTGCGCTCCCGATGGCCTCGGTGATGGTTTCACTGAATTTTACTGGCAATGCCGTTTCCAGACAGACTATGGGAGTAACCACGCCCTCTTCCTGGGCCACACGCGCGACTTTTATGCCATCGGCCGTGTGCGGATCCACCAGGTAACCATAGCGCTCGTATACATCCTTGATTGTGGCAAGACGGTCATCATGGGTAGAGGAACCAGACAAGAAACCGTAGTCTTCGCGTGCGGCCGTGATGAGAGATTCTCCAAGGCTAAACCCGCCGTCTTTGACCTTGGTGCCAAAAAGATCCGCAACGCGAGCGGCATCGCGCCCTACAAGATCGAAGGCGAAGCGCTCAAAATTAGAGGCTCGGGAAATATCCATAGACGGCGACGAAGTAGCCATGGTTTCTGCGGCAGGGCGCGGGCGGTAGTTGCCGGTGCGGAAGAACTCATCTAACACGTCATTCTCATTCGTCGCCACGATGAGGCGATCGATGGGAAGGCCCATGCTGCGGGCAATATGCCCGGCGCAGATATCGCCAAAGTTACCGGTAGGAACGCTGAAGGACACTTTTTGCCCGTTATCATCGGTGACCTTAATCCAGCAAGAAATATAGTAAACTACTTGAGCCAATAGGCGGGCCCAGTTAATAGAGTTAACCGCACCGATGCGATAGTTGGATTTAAACTCCACATCGCTGGAGACTGCCTTTACTACGTCCTGACAATCATCAAAAACACCGTTGAGGGCGATATTAAAGATATTCGGATCATTCAGACCGAACATTTGGGCTTGTTGAAAGGCGGTCATGCGCCCGGACGGCGTTAACATGAAAACGCGGATGCCATCGCGCCCACGCATGGCGTACTCGGCGGAGGAACCGGTATCGCCCGAGGTAGCCCCCAAAATATTCAGCGTCTCGCCGCGGCGGGCAAGCTCGTATTCAAAAAGCTCGCCCAAAAGCTGCATGGCCATATCTTTAAATGCAGCGGTGGGGCCTTCTGACAGGTGACCAATAAACAGGCCATCCCCAAGCTCGGTGACCGGGACAATCTCAGGGGAGGAAAATTTCGGGCTGGTATACGCCCGGGCGGCGATTTTATCCAGATCTTCTTCCGGAATATCGTCGATAAACAATTTGATTACCTCGGCCGCAAGGGCGGCATAGCCGCCAGTTTTCACCACTTCGCGCCACGCGTCCAGCGTGGCAGAGTCCAGTTGCGGGTAGGTTTCAGGCAGGTACAGGCCACCGTCGGGCGCAAGCCCTCCTAGAAGGATATCCGTAAAGGATGCGAGCTGGCCGGTGGTATCACGGGTCGACATATATTTCACAAGATGAATCCTAGTAGTTAACGCGTAAGGTATCATCCATGTCGCAGCCAAATCCGAGAGAAGTTATCACAACTCAAGCGTTAAAAGTTTGGCTCGCAGCGATGGCAGTCTATCTCGTAGCTATTACCGGGCGGTCTTCCTTCGGCGTAGCCGGCCTCGATGCTATGGAGCGCTTCGGCGTCAATGCCGGGCGCATCGCGGTATTTACTTCCGTGCAATTGGGCGTTTATGCCATCGCGGTCGCCGACTCTCCAGAAAAGCTCGGGGTTATTCCTTTGGACAAGGAACCGCCCAATTCCCAAAGCAGCAGCATCGGCACCCGACTGGGAGCGGTCTTTACCTCGCCCATCGCCTGGCAGGCATACTTTATCCACTACAGCGGCATGTTACCGCTGGTTGTCTTTGTCATGCTGTGGGGCATGCCCATGATGACCCAAGGCATGGAACTATCCAAAGGCAAGGCCGGCCTCGTACTGACCCTTTTGGCCGTATTTTTGGTTCTGCTTGGGCCCTTGCACGGGCGGATTTCCTCCCGCGCACACAATATAAGGCCCTGGGTCGCGCTCGGGGTCGTGAGCCTGCACGTGCTGACCTGGGTGCTATTTTTCGCCTTCGGCACCAGTGGGGGTCTTGCGGCCATTATCGCAGTCTCCTTTATCCTCGCGCTGTGCACACCCACCTCAAATTATGGTTTCGACATCATCCGCGAGAACATGGACCGCGCTGTCGTCGCGACCGCAACCGGCTTGGGTAATATGGGCGGGTTTACTTCTGGCATGCTGGGCGCGCAGTTATTTGGCATGGTCTTGGACCACTCTGCCAATGCCCCCAATTACTCCATGACGGATTTCACCACCGCCTCCCTCGCCGTCTGGGCCGTATGGCTGTGCGGCTTGGCCGGAGTCGTCATCACCTACATCCTACGTCGGCGCGGCGGCTACGCCGGGCCGACCGTGAGGATAGTAAAGGTAACCTAGCGCAGCTTATTCGGGCCTTTTGGCCTCATCGACATCCGCTGCCCCCGCGCCTTCAGTCTCCTCTGCTTCTTCCGCGTCTGGGTCCAAGATAAAGCTGATAGTTCCCTCTGGGTCCGCGAGAAACTCTCTAGTGGCGGCCACGGCTTCGGCCTTCTCAAAGGAGATGCGCTGGAAGCCGGTGTCATTTAATTCCACGATATCGGCATTGGGGCAACCCAGCAGAATCGGTGAATGCGTGGCGATAAATAGCTGCGCACCACGGTCAGCGGCTTGGGCAATCTCAGCGATCAGCGCCAATTGTCGAATGACGGATAAGCCCGATTCTGGCTCGTCCAAGATATATACCCCCGCCCCATCAAGGCGCTCATAGAGCACATCGAAGACGGACTCGCCGTGCGAGCGGGCCTGCACATCTACCTGGGTGGGCAGGGTGGAACGCCCGCCGGATTCTTCGGGGGATTGCTCGCGCGATAGGAGGTATTCATGATTTTCTGCGCGCAGGAAATAGGCCCGCTGAATTAGCGCCGTGCGCTCACAAACCACTGGGCTAACGGGCAGGATTGCTTCCGGATCCCCCATCCGTCCGCCCTTGGGAGAGCACCCAAGATCCGTTGCCATGGCGGCCAATAAACTGGATTTTCCTATGCCGTTATCGCCAACGAAAATCGTCACCGGACGGGTAAAGGAAAAGCGCCTCAAATCTGCCAGGTAATCGAAGACAGGCAGGTTACGGCGATAATCCCGCGGCATGGATTTTAGGCGAACGGCATCAACCAACATGCCTGACAGTTTAGCGGCAGCGGCGGTGCGTGGATGGGGTATTCCGGGCTATCGCCGCGCTATTGCTATTGCTCCTTCGAGGGCTGACTTGAGATGCAGGATTAAAGGATCCCCGGTTGCTGCTTGGGCTATGGTCTCTGCTGGAACCGCATTTACCGCAAAGGCAATACCTAATCCCCCGCTAATAGGAAAAACTATGGCTGCGGCCACCGCCAGAGTTGTAGATAAATTATTCTTAATTGTCATCGTCTCCTCCAGTCCCTCGGTAACGCACACCTTGATTTTTGATTCGTTACCGTTTCGTTATGGAAAACTCTAGGGAGACGAGCTGTTAAGGCCATGCCCTCCGTCTGCCGGTTTCCTGAAACTTCTTGGAGGCCATTCCTCGGCCCGGAGGACGCCCCAGCGACTGCACCAACCGAAGCACAGACCGGGATCTAGACAGAGTCTGGTACGGCCCTAATTCGCCGGGGCGCTTTCGGCCACGATGCCATCGCTGGCGGGGATGACAATCCCTTTATCGAAGGCGCCAATGATGGCCTTTTCATCCTCTTCATCTAACTCGCCAGAGGCCACAGCACTCTTTAATTCACGCTCTAAATACTGCCGGACATCAGACTTCCCGGATTTATTCTGGGTAATTTCGCGCGGAACCGACTCTATGGGAATCCCCAACGCCTTCGCCAGCGCCATCACGCGGTTGGCTTCTAAAGCCGCATCGCCTGCTACCGCACCAGTGCCCTGGGCGGGCGCTTCTTGTTGCACCACTCCCCCAGCCACGGCATCGCCTACGGTCATCGTCCCTTTCGGAGGCTGATGGCGGTTAGTTACCCACATACCCCCGACGACGGCAATAATAGCCACCACGGTAATACAACCCCACAGGTAGATGAGCTTCCTGCGATGGGCTTCCGGAGATTTAATCATGGTAATCCGAATTTCCTCCGAAGAATCCATAACCGTTACCGCGCGAGGAATTGCCATTGCCGCGTTCAATCAACATATCAATGAGCGAGCGGATCGTAGCCTCCCCAATGCGATCGGCGGGCCCGCGCGAGCTGAACTCCGCACCGCGCTGACGATCAAGGCCGTCTTGGCGATGCGCCGCATCGGGGTTCTGCCCGGCGCCGGGGGTGCTCGTTTGTGGGGCCGAGACCGTGATGGTCAAGGTGGTTCCCTCTATCTCGAGGACGTCATCATCACGGACTCCTGCCGCGCGAGCGGCAGAAAGCAAGGCGGCTAATTCTCCCACGGTGGCAGATCCCATCTCAAGCTGCAGCTGAAATGACATAACCAAAGGTCCTTTCTCTAAGTTATTCCTACTCTAGAGTCCGATACTTCATAAGTTAAGGGATTGAGAGCCATCTAAACCAAGTTATGCGGCAACTTTAAGAATGCTCGAAGGATTCTTCCTCTCCCCAGAAGACCTCATCGACCACCTTGCGCGCGTGTCGAGTCAATTTCAGGTAAGTATCCAGGAAATCCTGATTATTCTCCGGCGTCCACCCAGCTGCGCCGGCGACTTGGGCCAATTGCGGGCCCGGCCCAGGCAACTGGTCCACGCGCTTGCCGCGCACCAGCACCAACGCGTTGCGGGCGTCTGTTGTCATCAACCATGCCTCTCGCAGTTCACTTGTTTGTTCGGTGCTTAAGATTCCACTTTCTTCCAGCGCCTCCAGCACCGGCAAGGTCCCTGGCTGCCGCAGCGCGGGATGCTCATGTCCGTGCATCATAATCAGCAGCTGCACCGTCCACTCAATATCGCTCAAGGCTCCGCGGCCCAGCTTCGTGTGCGTGGTGCGATCGGCCCCACGCGGCAGGCGCTCATTATCCACGCGTGCCTTCATGCGCCGGATGGCGCGGATGGTGGACTGGCTCGCACCGCTATCCGGGTAGCGGTATTCATCGATCATCTCTATAAAACGCTGGCCCACTTCTTCATCCCCAGCGATGAAGGCAGCGCGCAGCAGCGCCTGCATTTCCCAGGCCTCGCCCCACTCGCGGTAATAGCGCTTGTAGGAGGCAATGCTGCGCACCGCCGCACCAGATCGGCCCTCCGGGCGCAGGCCCAGATCGACGTCCAGGGGTGGATCCCCAGAGGGCTTGGCTAGGCGGCGGCGCAGCTTTTCGACGATCCCTATGGCCCACCTCATGGCCTCACTCTCGTCATCTGCGGCATCAGGCTCTGCCACGAAAAGCACATCTGCATCGGAGCCGAACCCAAGCTCTCGGCCGCCGAGTCGGCCCATGCCAATAACTGCAATTCGCGCCGGCGGTTCCGCATCCTCGTGGTCAATCCGCCAGGCCCGCACCTCCGCGCGCAGGGCGGCTTCTAAAACCGCATTCCAGATAGTCGAAAGCTCCTGGCACACCTGCTCGACGGGGATAATTCCTAAGAGATCACCACTGGCTATGCGCGCCAGCTCCACCCTGCGCAGCGAGCGCGCGACCGCCACCGCCTTATCCGGATGCACGTGGCGCTTGCTGGAATTGACCAACGCCTGAGACACCTGCTCTGGTTTGGTTTCCAGCAACTTGGGACCGGTCGCGCCATCGGAAAGCTGTTTCACCGAATCCGGGGCGCTGATAATGAGGTCCGCGGTAAAAGACGACGTTCCTAGAATATGCATCAAGCGCTGGCCGACGATCCCCTCATCCCGCAAAATGCGCAGGAACCACGACTTATCACGAGCAGCATCGGAGAGCTTGCGGTAATTGAGCAACCCCATATCCGGGTCCGCGGTTTCTGCCAGCCATTCCATCAAGGTGGGCAGCAAGATCGCTTGAATGCGTGCCTTGCGGGACGTGCCTGAGGCCAAGGAGGTCAGGTGCTCGAAGGCGCGCACCGGCGCGCTATATCCCAATGCCGCAAGCTGCAGCTTCGCCGCCTCTGGTGAAAGTTTCAGCTCATCGGCGGACATGGTGACCACGGAATTTAGCAGCGGGCGATAAAACAGGCGCGAGTGCAACTCTGAAATGCGCATCCTGATGCGCCGCAAATGCGCAAGCATCCCCTGCACCGCAGACTTAGTGCCCTGCGGCGAAAATCCAGAAATCACCGCGAGCCAGTTAAGGCCCGCTTCATCCTCGTCTGCCGGCAGCGTATGCGTGCGGCGGAAACGCTCCAATTGCAGGCGATGTTCTAAAAGGCGCAGGAATTCATAGGCCTCGATGAGCTGCGTGCCATCTTCGCGTCCTACGTAGCCGGCGGAGATAAGGGCGCCTAGGGCATCCACTGTCGACAGCGCGCGCAGGGATTCATCGGAGCGGCCGTGCACCAATTGCAGCAATTGCACCGCAAATTCGATATCGCGCAGCCCGCCGACCCCCAGCTTGAGCTCGCGGTGTTTGAGCTCATCCGGCACATTATCTAAAACGCGCCGGCGCATGGCCTGGACGTCTTCCACGAAGGAATCACGCTGCGAGGCCGTCCACACCATCGGTTGGATCTGATCCAGGTAATCCTGCCCCAGCGGCAGGTAGCCGGTCATCGCCCGCGCTTTGAGCAGGGCCTGAAATTCCCAGGTTTCTGCCCATCTGCGGTAATACGTCACGTGCGAATCTAGTGTGCGCACCAGCGCGCCAGACTTGCCCTCGGGCCGAAGGTTCGCATCGACATCAAAAAATGTCGTGGACCCAATCCGGTTAAACTCCGCGGCTAGACGGGTAGCCTTGGGCGTTGCCTTGCTGCCGACGAAGATAACGTCCACATCAGAAATATAGTTAAGCTCGCCGGCACCGCACTTGCCCATCGCCATGACCGCAAGCTGTGCATCGAGCGGATCGTCGCCGTAGATCTTGCGCACCGCGACAGCGAGAGAGGCGGTAAGGGCGGCATCGGCAAGCGCTGTAGTCAGCGTGGTGACCTGCCGGAAACTTAATTCCGGCTGCGGGCGGGATCGCCGCTTGCGGGAGTGAAAGGTCCCCGCCACATCGTGCGCGGCAAGGCGCATCATCAGCGTGCGGTACTGGGTCCGCATCTCCTCTTTATGCTCGCCTTTACTCGCGCGGTACGTACCCGGCGCGCTGAGATCGTCTCTCGCCGGATCGGGAACATCGAGCTCTGCAGCAAACCTTGCTGGTTGCGCGCCGACCACCTCAAGCAGGCTGGTAAACATCTCTTCAGGCTCCGGAAGCGGCTTTTTCAGCTCTGCCCACAGCTCTGGGTGGGCAGCGAGGTGATCCCCAAAGGCCGTTGACGCACCCAAGAGTGCGAGAAGGCGCACCCGCACCTGCTCATTACTGCGGATTTCGGCATCGAGCTCCGGGGCCTGCTCGTAAATGCGCACGAGGTTGTTGAGTGCCAAATCTGGATCACCAACCGCAGCCAGGGTCCATAAAAGGTCAACGGACTCCAGATTATTCCATCCCAATTGTTCTAAGTCTTGTGCAGCATGGGCCCGGCTAAGGCCCAACGAGGCCGGTGACGGCACCGTGTCGGGACGCATTATTCTCCTAGAAATTCAGGTTGTTGCGCAGCTCGACTGCAGTAATTTGGCGCTGATACTCGCGCCATTCTTCCCATTTGGCGCGCAAAAAGAACTCGAAGACGCGCTCGCCCAAGACCTCCGCCATGAATTCGGACTTTTCAAATTCACGCAGGGCTTGGTCCATGCTGGAGGGAAGATCCTTATACCCCATGGCGCGGCGTTCGCGGTGGGTGAGCTGGTGGACATCATCTTCTGCAGGATCGTCTAATTCATAGCCTTCCCGGATACCCCGCAGCCCAGCGGCGAGGATGACCGCATAGCCCAAGTATGGGTTCATGGAGGCATCGATGGATCTGATCTCCACCCGTCGCGATTCCTCCTTAGTCAGGCGGTACGTCGGCACGCGCACTAGGGCAGAACGGTTCTGCACGCCCCATGTGGCCGTCCCCGGCGCCTCATTGCCAAACATCAGCCTCTTATAAGAGTTGGGCCATTGGTTGATAATCGGACTCATCTCTGTAGAGTGCTCCAAAATTCCGGCGATGAATTGCTTGGCGGTGCGTGAGAGCGAAAATTCATCATCCGGGTCATGAAAAGCGTTGGACTGGCCTTCAAAAAGGCTAAAGTGCGTGTGCATTCCAGAGCCCGGAAGATCCTCAAACGGTTTAGGCATAAACGTCGCCCGCACATTTGAATCCGTAGCTACCTGCTTAATAACCCTCCGGAAGGTCATAATATTATCCGCCATGGTCAGCACATCGGCGTGGCGAAGATCGATTTCCTGCTGACCCGGCGCGGTCTCGTGGTGGCTAAATTCGGTGGCGATGCCGAGCGATTCCAACGCCAACATCGCGCGGCGGCGAAAAAGCGGCGCGGTATCATGCGTCGCTTGATCGAAATACCCCCCGTTATCGGTAGGTACCAGGTCTGTCAGCTCCCGGCTATGTTCCAACAGATAGAACTCGATTTCTGGCGAGGCCATGCAGGTAAATCCATCCTTGGCCGCCTCCGTAACCTGGCGGCGCAGGATATGGCGCGGATCCACCACGGAGGGCTGGCCATCCGGCTGCGCAATATCGCAGAACATGCGCGCCGTTTGCAAATCCGGCTCGTTGTCATCAAAAGGCAGGATTTGGAAGGTGGAAGGATCCGGCAACGCGATAGTGTCCGATTCAGAGATACGGGAAAAACCCTCTACCGACGAGCCATCAAAGCCAACCCCCTCCTCAAAGGCGGATTCGAGTTCGGAGGGACTCATCACTACGGATTTGAGGGCGCCCATGATATCTGTAAACCACAAGCGGATAAAACGGATATCGCGTTCCTCAACGGTGCGTAAGACGAATTCGTGTTGGCTATTCATGCCCTAAACCTTACCGGCTCACCGCTAAGCAGTGCGCAGTTCATTAGTCAATTTCCACATGGTCAGATTCGCAGGTCGCCAGAGTATTCAGGGGGTAACAAGCGGGGGTTAATGCAACAGGTATGCCGGCAGGCACATGCTTTGCTGGTGAGGCAAGCGAACACCTGTACATGCTTTCTAAAGGAAGAACGCTACTATGACCTCTCACGTCGATGAATTTTCTGCCAGCGCTATCGATGCCATCGTTACTGCCGCCCAATACGGGTGGTCCCCAGACGATTTACGCCACATTCTTGGTTCTTATTCCTATCCCCTCATCTACCGCGCCAGCCCTCACGTACCTGCCCGCATTACCTCACCTGCACTCCGCAAAGCATGGTTGCAATTAGAAGCGCCGCAAGAAAATTTCGTTCCCCGCGATAAAATGCGCGCCATCATAAAAGAGCTGGTACATCTGCCGCGGTTGCGCGATACCGAGCTTTTAGCAGGCGGCGAGCTAAGCCAGGCCGAAAACTCTAGCGACCAGCAGGATAAACTCCGCCGCAAGGTCTTGGGGCTGCTGCGCAAAGCAGAATCCACGTCCTTTGTAGAAGAGGCAGAGGTACTCATTTCCAAGGCGCAATCGCTACAGCAAAAATACCGCATCGAAGATCTTTTAACCGTTGACCAGCCCCGCCTTATTTCCCACCGAGTGCACGTGCACCCGCCGTATATCAAGCACCAGGTCACCTTGTTGGGCACCATCGCCAATGCCAATGGCTGCACCAGCCTACTCATCCACGAAAAGGGTCTGGCCTGCATCATCGGCGCACCCGAAGACGCTGCGCACTGCGCCGACTTGTTCTCCTCCTTGAACCGCCAATGCGATTGGTACATGCGCAACAGTGAAGGTGCCGAATTTGCGCGCGTAACACAGACTACCGCTGCCTATCGACGCAGCTTCCGGCTTTCCTATGCCGCCCGTATCGGGGAACTGCTGCAGCTGGCCAATGAAGACGGTATTGAAGAAAAACTCGATGAATCCCCTTACTGCAGCCACCACGCAGAACTCATCGCCACCCAAACGCTGCCCGCACTCCAAGCGCGCACCGATCATGCCGAGGAAACCCGAAACCGCCTATTTCCCAATCTGAGTACTTCTACGCTATCCATGAATAGCTTGCATGGCATCACTGACGGTATCACGGCCGCGGATAAGTCTCACTTAGGCGGGTCTGCCATGGGCATCGATTCTTGATACCGGCGGCCCTTGCTCCGTAGCTTCCTCTGTCTGCTTTCAGTCCATGGTTTTGGTAGCGCATTTCTACCTGTACGCACAGCAAACGCTGCGAAATTTTTTAAGGCGGTGGCTGCGCCTCACGGGTAGAATCGCAGATGAAATTAATTGTTGTAAAAGCTTAAGGGTACGTGAATGTCAACACAGACTTTTCTGGAAGTAGAAGCGAAATTCGCCGTAGCGGAATCGACTCAACTGCCTGAACTTACTCGACTCGAATCCGTTGACCATATTGCAGAAACACGCCATCACGCTCTATCTGCTATTTATTACGACACGGAAGATTTGCGCCTGACACACGCCAAAATCACCTTGCGCCGCCGCACCGGCGGCAATGACGATGGCTGGCACATCAAGATCCCAAGCGAGAGTGGACGCACCGAGATCCACGCCGAACTGGGAGAACCGGTAGACGGCAAATACGAAGTACCCCAAGAACTTGTGCAGCAGGTGCGCTCTGTCGTTCGCCACAACGAGTTAAACCCCATCGCGCAGGTGGATAATAACCGCACCGAGATACTGCTTGCGGACGAGCAGAACAATCCGGTCGCAGAATTCTGCGATGACCACGTCACCGCCTTTTCTTTTCTGCCCGGCGGGCAGCAGCAATCCTGGCGCGAATGGGAAATGGAACTCGCCGGTGAGCTTCCAGGTACGGAAGAAGGAAGCCACTTTATACGCCGCGCCACATCCCTTCTCATCGGCGCTGGGGCTCGCGTTTCTTCGTCCCCGTCTAAGCTAACGACGGCCTTGGGCGATTCTTACAGCAATGCTCCCCTTCCGCCTGCGCTAATCACCCCAGATGTTGAGAAGGATTCCCCAGCAGCCGCGGTGATTGCAGCGCTGCAGGCCAACCGCGACAAGCTCATCGATTACGATCCGCGCGTTCGCCGCGATGAATGGGACTCGGTGCACCAAATGCGCGTGGCCACCCGTGAGCTGCGCAGCCACCTACAGACTTTTCACGGCATTGTCGTCGGCCCGCAGATCGAGAAAATCGAAGCCGATCTCAAGGAGCTCGCCAACATTTTGGGCGTTGCCCGCGATGCGGAGGTCGTCGAAGAGCGCTGGCTAGAGCTCTTGGAATCCGAGGATTCCGATACCTTGGATGCCGCCACTCGCGAGCACATCTCCCGCGATATGGCAACCGCCTACCGGCGGGCACACCGGAGGATTATCGCCGCACTAAATTCTGAGGAATACCTCGAATTACTCGAGTCCCTTGACCGCCTGCTGGCGAATCCCCCTACTGCCGGTTCCCAGTCCGCAGAAGATACCGACGGTACTGATGATTGCGTTGCCGTTGACCCGACCGGGGCTGCAGTCGATAATCCAGCCGAAGATGGCGCGGACACGAACGCGGCAGAGGAGGAATCTAACGCTGAAACGGGCGATACGCAGACCGAGGACGTCGATGTCGTCATGGCGCGCCACCTAGAAAAGGCCTACAATAAGCTGGTCAAGCGGCATAAGAAGGCCGTGGACAACTGGAATAACGCGGAGCTGTCGCTACAGGAGCGCGAGAATTACTTCCACGATATGCGCAAGGCTGCGAAGAAATTGCGTTACGCAGCAGAGGCAGCCGGTTCAGCAACGAAACTAAAGACCAAGCGCCTGTATAAGAGCTGCAAAAAGATGCAATCGGTTTTGGGGGATTTTCAAGACTCGGTGACCTCGCGGGATAAATTGCTAGAACTGGCCCGCAATGCTCACCGCCGCGGGGAAGATACCTTCGGCTACGGCCTGCTGTACCAGCGCGAACGCGCTATCAGCCTGGCTGCCTTAGAGGATTACACTGAATCCTTCAAAGACATCGAGGCCGCGTTTAAACCGCTGCGCAAAAAGCTGAAGAAATAGCGCGGCTGGGACACCGGCCCTGCCGAGCTGGGCGATTTCAGGTGATGGTCCGAAAACAACTACTCCCAGCCATCATCTTCTTTATCTGCTGCATCGGCTGCCTTGGTGCGAGCGCGCGCAATTTCTATGGCGCGCTCGGCCTCTTCACGGGTGTCATAGGGCCCCATGCGGTTCTCCCAGCCGGATACTTTGCCCCTGCTGACTTTTTTGGTGGAAGGGTCGTAATACCACTTCTCATCTGCTGTAATCGCCACGGTAGTCCCTTTCGTCTCTATGATTTTGGGCAGCACGTGTGCCCCGCCTGTCTGTGGTGGGTACCCACAATACCCATGTACGAGCACACGCGCCCGCTAGAATATGAGGTCAGTATTTCTTCTGATTCCTCCCGTGCACCGTCAAATAGGGCAAGGGAGCCGCTTTATCGGCTACTTTGTCCGTGGCGCTAGCCCCGCCACGTAGCCGCGTGTTTTTATCTGCCGAATTGAAAAAGGAGCTTTTGCCTTCATGCCACTGTGGTCGACGCCAGAGTCCCCTATTGCCGCGCGTGTTGCACAACAACACGCCTCTATCGTGGGAACTGACCCCACCCATACCGCCAGCGCACCCGGGACCTGGCCGCTCATGGGTGAGCATATCGATCATTATGGCGGCATCGTTGCCGCAAGCTTGTCGGATCTGCGCGCGGCGGCGGCCGTCAGCTTACGCACAGACGGCATCGTGGCTGTCCACTACATTCCGACTAGGGGGGAGCCTGTGCACGATTCCATTGGCCTCCAGGAGGTGGCTACGCTCGCAGCGGCGCAACAACCCACAACGGACTCAGAAGGGCAACCGGTCATCCCGCCTGCACCTGAAGGTGGTCTAGCCGCGCGCATCGGCGGCATCGTGCACACCATGATTAACCGCCAATTACTATCCCGGGAGACGGCAGGGGCAGATATCACGATCGTGAACGATATCCCCGCCGATATCGGCTTGGGCGCTGCATCGGCGGCGGATGTTGCCACAGCGCTTGCATTAATGGGCCCGGTCGATAACCTCGATGCGCCCTTGCGCGTGCGCGTTGCGGAAGTCTGCACTCAGGCTGTGACCACTTTTGCTCATCAGCCAGCTCTTCGCGCGCGTCACACTGCCGCGCTGCGCAGCAGTGGTGACGGCGTGTGCATCATCGACTATGCCGATGGATCAGTCACCCACGCGCCCCACGTCGTGGACCAAGACGTAACGGCCTTTGCCGTGGCGGTACCCGGGGGCAATGCGGAAGAGCAATCACAGGCGATTAGTGCTATCCGCCAGCGCCAGCAATTTATTGATGACGCCTGCCATTCCTTCGGCACGGAGTCGCTGCGCCTATTGCCCGATGCGCAACAGCGGGTGGTGGAGTGGCTCAAGGCAGTGCACAAGGTCTACGGCGAAGACGGGCGCCCCAGCATCACAGCGGCTACCGAGTGGATGGCATTTTATGCTGAGGAAAACACGCGTGTGGAGCACTTCGTGCGTTATCTGCGCTCACACCGCCGCAATGAACTCTTCCCCATTGTGTTGCAATCACAGGCCTCGCTAACCAATATTTATGGCTTTGATTCCGCGGAAAAGATCGCGGAGTTAGTCACAGTCCGCGGCGCGCTCGCCGCGCGCTCGGCGCACGCAGGGCTATCCAATGCCGTTATCGCCTATGTCCCGAGCAATCGCGCGACAAACTTCGCAGCGGACCTAGCAGACGATGGTTTCTTGCTGGTGACATTGGCCGCGGGCGAGCCCGCGAAGATAGAAGATTAGAGGATTAGAGGAGCGAATGAGCCGACCTATAAGCCGGATTCTGTCTAACCGCGGCACCCCAGCCAGTGAGGATACCGCGCGGCGATCATCCATCTAGACCAACCGTTGCCAGTTGGTTCCAGCAGCTACCTTCAGGCTCGAGCGAGCAGCCTTAAAACGCCTGATCGGGCCCTGCAACGTGGCAGGGCCGTGATGCCTTGCTCCCGGTGGGGTTTACCCAGCCACCGCCATCACTGACGATGCTGGTGCGCTCTTAACGCACCGTTTCACCCTTACCTTGTGTCCCCAACTTGGGCCGAAACGCAAGTGGAGGCACAAGGCGGTCTACTTTCTGTTGCACTTGCCCGCGGGTCACCCCGGGTTGCCGTTAGCAACCACCGTGCTCTGTGGAGTCCGGACTTTCCTCGGCGCCCACGTAGCAGCATTCATGCTGCCCGTTTGCGGCGACGCGATCGCCCGGCCGGCTCATTCGCGCTACCTAGTCTAGCGTAGCCCTTCCAGGTGTCCCACATCGTTGAATCCATGCACCATAGAACCACCGTCCCAGAACTCGACCTCTGAGAGCGCAGCCAGATCCAAAAACAGGTGGTGGAAGGTGGCCGGACCAGCATTCAGAGCCTGGCAAAGGAAGGATTTGATGGGGTTGACATGGCTGACAATCAGTACCGTC
Source organism: Corynebacterium macginleyi (assembly GCF_003688935.1). GTDB lineage: Bacteria > Actinomycetota > Actinomycetes > Mycobacteriales > Mycobacteriaceae > Corynebacterium > Corynebacterium macginleyi. The sequence goes on from NZ_REGE01000005.1 coordinate 90,386, forward strand.
TTGCCGCTATAGCGCCACTGCAATTCCTTGCGGGCAGCACGCACGCGACGATTGACGGCCTGCAGCGATTCCCCGCCGGGACATGGTGCGGCGGCATCGTGCAACCACTGCTCGTGGATCTCTGGGTCGCTCTGGCGTGCTTCGGCCGCAGTCTTTCCTTCCCACTCGCCAAAGTCCACTTCACGAAGGTTTTCTTCGGTAACGACGTCGATATCGCGACCATGTGCAACGGCGGCCGCCATATCCTGGCAGCGTTGTAACGGCGAGCACACGATGGCGTCAATAGTGGTACCGACAAGCGCCTGTGCCGCGGCGAGCGTCTGCTTTTTGCCTAGTTCAGTAAGACCTGGATTGGTGAGCCCAGAATATTGCTTGGCTGCAGACATCTCGGTCTGCCCATGTCGCAGCAGAATGAATCGCGTTGTATCGCCGCGATCGCCCAGCCAGTCGGCAGGGTGTGGCGCGGTGGTATCCCACTCCTGCTCGCCCTCGACCGGCATAGGCGCGGCAGGCATGGACTCGGCAGGCTCATCGGTATCGCTCTTAACGATGCCCACCGTGTGGCCTGCCGCGGCCGCGTCCATAGCATCGTTGGATAGCGCGTCCGCCACCTTATTTTTCGCGCGCGGCACCCACTCGAGACTGAAAGAAGAAAATCCATCGATATGCGTGCGCGCCTGCAGGGCCAACTTTTGCATATCGGGGTGTTTAATTTTCCAACGCCCGTTAATCTGCTCCACAACGAGCTTGGAATCCATATAGAATTCCACCTCGCTGGCACCGAGCTCAGAGGCGGCCTCGAGCCCACGCAATAAGCCGTGGTACTCGGCCACATTATTAGTGGCTTTGGTTCCTACCACATAGACAATTTCGCGCAGGATAGTTGTGCCATCTGCGTCATAAAGGACGGTGCCTGCCCCGGCTACTCCCGGGTTGCCGCGCGAGCCACCATCGGCATAGATGATGACCTTCATCATGCGAGGCGTACCAGGTAGGAACCACAGTCGCTGCACTGCGGTAACTCATCAGCAGGCGCATTGCGCACGGCGCTTTTATCGACGGGTGGTAATACAATGAAACAGCCACCACAAGCCCGGTTGCCCTTGAACTGCGCGGCGCCGACGCCGTTTTCTTGCCGCTGCGCGTCGTATTCCGCAAGGGCATCGGAGGGCAGTTGTTCGCGCAAATCCGCGATACGCACGGCGGGATCGGGCTGGTTATCCGCGGCCTCTTGCGCGGCTTCCGCGGCGCGGCGCAGCATTTCTAGCTTGCGCTCGGACTCCGACACGCGCGCGCCGTGCACATCCAGGTTGGACCGTAGCGCATGGATCTCATTGTGTGCTTCTTGCAGCTCACTCATCAAATCCGCGATGCGGGACTTGGTGGCGTAAAGATCGTGTTCAATATCCTTGCGCTTCTTAGCATTCAATTCAGCGCCGAGCTGGCCCTTGTCATCGCGTTCGCGCCTGCGCAGCTTGCGTTCATCGGCCTGGATGCGCAGGATTTCATTTTCCATATCATCGACAGCCATTTGCGCGGAACCGGAGGCATCGAGCAAGCGCTTATGTTCTTGTTGCGCCTTGTCGTATTCGATCTTTTCCGCCAGCTCTTTATTCCCGCCAATGCCTTGCGAGCGTTCCAAGTTGGCCAATTCCAGCAGGACCGGTTGTAGTTCTGGCGACAATTTCACTTATGACTCCTTTGGGCGTGCGGAGATGGTCCACGGATCAGTTCGCAGACTAATAATTTCCGTATTTAGTTCTAATGCTGTTTCTACAATATCGCGTGCTTGTGCCGTCCAGGGAAATTCGCTGGCCCAGTGGGCGGTATCGATGACCGCTGGTCCTCCGCCACGCAGATGCTCGTCCACCGGGTGGTGACGTAGATCGGAAGTGACGTAGACATCGACACCCAGCCGCGCCACGGCCTCGAGGAAGGAATCCCCTGCGCCGGACGAGACCGCCACGGTGCGCACCCTCTGCTCCGGGTCGCCCGCGGCTCTGATGCCCCAGGCGGTTTCAGGCAGGGCGTTGGCCACCTGTTGCGTAAACTCCCGCAGGCTCATCTCGCGGGGCAGCTCGCCCACGCGTCCCAACCCCAGTGCGGTATCGAGATCACCACTTCCGGACGTTTTCACGATGTCATAGGCGGGCACCTCATACGGGTGCACCTCATGCAGCGCCGCAATCAACGGGGCCCGCAGCGAGGCGGGAGCCACAAACTCCACCCGCACTTCTTCGCCGCGGTGCAGCTTGCCGATGTCCCCTTCTACCGGCTCCGCGCCCTCCTCCGGCTGAAATTGTCCGGCGCCTGAAATATCAAAGCAGCAATGAGAATAGGCACCGATGTGGCCAGCGCCGGCATTAAAAAGCGCCTCCTTTACCTGCTCCACGCTGCCGGTAGGAATATGCACTCCCCACTTATCTATGGTCTCTGGCTCCTCCGGCACGATGGGCCGACCTGGGTTAATGCCAACGAGTTCCGCGAGCTTATCATTAACCCCTGGGCGGGCTTTATCGGCGTTGGTGTGGGCGGCAAAAAGCGCCACACCATTTTTAATCAGGGTATGTACGACTCTACCTTTGGGGGTATCGGCCGCCACGGATTCCACTCCGCGCAATAGCAGCGGGTGGTGGACTACCAACATGTCTGCGCCAAGCTCAACTGCGCGAGCCGCTACTTCTTGAGTGCATTCCAAGGCAAAGGCGACGGTGCGCACCTCGTCTGCGGGATCGCCGCAGATTAGCCCCACCGCATCCCACTTTTCGGCCAAATGGGGCGGATAGGCCTTATCCAAAACGCGGCGCACATCGCCCACTCGCACAGCAGACATGGGGATACTCCTTTATGGTCGTTTACGCTCGATTCTTGTAAATTACACTAGTGCTATATCCTGCCCCCACTACAGTACTATCTGCGCAAAGGGTTTTCGCATGACTGAATCTTCTTCTCACTCGGGTCTCTACCTTGTCTTCGTGTGCACCGGCAATATCTGCCGCTCACCCATGGCCGAAATTATCGTCCGCGATGAATTGGAAGATGCCATGCTTGACCTCGTCGCCACCGTGGATTCCTGCGGACTTGGCGGCTGGCACGTAGGGCAAGGCGCAGATGAAAGGGCCGTTGCAGAATTGCGCCGCGCCGGACACGATGGGGCCTCGCACCGCGCAACCAAATTGGGCGAAGAACACATGGACGCTGACCTATTCCTTGCGATGGATTCCGGTCACTACGATTCACTCATCGATGCGGGCATTGAGCCTGCCAAGGTCCGGCTAATGCGCAGCTTCGATCCGAGTGCGCCGGAAGGCGCTGAGGTCGCCGACCCTTACTATGGCACCGAAAAAGACTTCGAAACCACGCGCAAAAATATCGAAGCCGCCGTTCCCGGCCTGCTGGATTGGATTCGCGAGAACCACGACTAAACTTGGGGGCATGCTAAAGACGTTCCTCAAGCCTGGCTGGGTGCTCATGCTACTTTTCGTGGTGGCATTTTCCTACCTGGCCTTTAGCGTCCTTGCCCCATGGCAATTGGGAAAGGACGAAGACATTGTAGAACGCAATGAAAACATCACGCATGCCTACGAGGCCGACCCACAGCCGGTTGAGCAGCTCTTAGATGAAGACGGCGCCATTTCCGGTGATGAATGGTCCCGCGCCACACTCACGGGGCACTACCTGGCCGAAAAGGAAGTCTTGCTTCGCCTGCGCCCCGCCGGCTCCGGTCCGTCCTATCAGTCCTTGGTGCCTTTCCGCACCGACGGAGGCCTGACCATGCTAGTTAACCGTGGTTGGATAAGCGCCAAGGAAGGCAATGCGGTCCCGGATATCCCGCCCGCTCCCTCTGAAAAGGTGAGCATTACCGGCATGGTGCGCTCAAATGAGGCAGAGCATCAAACCTCCCCCATCACACAGGAAGGCTACCGGCAGGTCTATTCCATCCACACGCAGCAGGTGGGCTCGCTTATCGGTGTCGACTTAGGCCATGATTACATCCAGCTCTCTGAAGGCCAGCCGGGGGTACTCACTGCCATGCCCATCCCGCAACTCGACCGCGGCAACCACCTTTCCTATGGCTACCAGTGGATTGCCTTCGGTATTATGGCTCCGCTAGGTTTGGGCTACTTTATATGGTCCGAGATCCGCGAGCGCCGCCGCCTGCACGAAGAAGAAGCCGCTATGCAGGCCCTCGACGCGGATGCAGAATCGCTTGCCGATGCCACCACCGAGACCGAATCTCACGCCGGGGCTACCTCGCAGCCCGAACCACACACACAGTCGTCAAGCTCTGCCTCGCATACGTATGCCGCTGCGCTGCGCAACCGCTCACGCTACGGAGATTCCAAACCGGACCACTATGCCAAGCTGAAAAAACGCCGCCGCGAGCGCTACGAACCGTAGTCGTGGGCTAGCCAGGGCGCTGTCTCGGCCGCATATTTGCCCACACGGAGGCGACTGAGTTCACGACAAAATTGTCACCCTGTTTCTGCGAATGCAATCGTGATACTTGATAGGTCAGCCGGGACATGCTTGACACTATGAACAGCCCCAATCGCAACCTCGCCATCGTCACAGCAGTCCGTGAGCAAGAGCGCAGTCCATCTAAAGTAGTCAAGGAATGCAGAATCTCTCGCCTACGCGTCTACCAAATCCTTAATGCCTCCGACAACAGAGGCACCCAACCCATCGGACCGAAATCCCGCGCCCCGCGCACTCGACCCCAAGCCGTTCCAGACGCACATTTTGCTACTTAACCCCCTATTCACCCCATGAGGCCGACCGTAGACGCACCGAAACCAGCTATCTCACCTATCAAGGTGAGAAGTCTGCTCCCTGGGGGACTTATCGCCGGTTTCACGTTCTTTAAAACTAAAAAGTTAACTTTTAACAACATACGGCTGCCGATGGTTGAAGCTCTTATACAAATCGCCGAGGCGCGAGGTTACCCATCCGGTGGCATCGCGGCGGCCCACCCCGGACACGACGGAGTACACGAGTTCCGCGCCGACCGCTTCGCAGCACGCCTCCTTATCTCCCCTGTCGAATACGCCGCTGCAGAAACCATCTACGGACCACATCCAGCACCCTGGCCAACGAACTCGGTGCTACGGCCAAAGTCCTCACAAGCTGGCAAGCTCTACATGAAAGAAAGCCAGTACTCCCCGTGTTAACACACCATTTCCAAATTCAGATATGTAAATAAAGCTCAAACCCGTTACCGAAAGGAAAATCGTGTTCAAGTTTAAGAAGTGTGTGGCTACTGTTGCTATTGCTACGGCGATAGGTTGCGGGTCCCCTGCTGTGGCGTCCGCTGCGCCGGTAGTACCTGCCGCAACGAGCAGCTCCGACGAGCTGTTTCAAGCATATGCGATTGCTTTGAGCATTGGAGCTGCGGCTTTCTACGGCCTCCCCAAAGAGGCACAAGACTGGATTCTTAGCAATTCCGCGATTCTAAAAATGCTCAATTTCCAGTCCAACAAGGCTAGTGAGGATTATGCCCGTATGAAGGCCTCGCTGACTGAAAGCTAAGACCACAACCACTTCAGGACGTAACAAGACGCAAAAAGGGGCCACTTGGTTTATACCGAGTGGCCCTACCCATGCGGTGAATCGGTGCGTGAAGGATGGGCATATCCCTGGACGGTTGACTCCCTACGGCTTGCGGCATGTGGCGGCGGGGCTGATGTTAGCGTCTGGTGCGTCGGTGAAAGCGGTACAAAAGCAGTTGAGGCATAAGTCTGCGATGCTCACCCTCGATACGTGTGCGGACTTGGTTGTGGTGACCTTGATGAGGTGGCGGGCCGGATGGATGAGAGGCTTCGTGAAATACCGTCGGGCGCGCCGTGCTTTTCAAGGTAGCGTTTTTGTCGTGGGATTGAGTAAGACCCCTATTCCGATTTCTCGAAAAAGGGGTCTAATCTGGTGCGGCCTGAGGGGATCGAACCCCCGACCTATTGGGTGTAAACCAATTGCTCTTCCAGCTGAGCTAAAGCCGCATGCGCCCTTGCGCTGTCATGTACAGTAGCGCAAGCTTATAAAGCAACACAAATCAGCTGGTAAAGACTATTTTTTGGTGTATCCACGCTGGACCAGGCAGGAGCCTTGCCACTCACCTAAACGCTCAGCTTTGGTTTGTACCAAGCCAGCCAGCTGCGCCGATTCAGAAATGAGCCCGGGTTCAACAGTACCCGGCTTGCCTGCACCCGGGGTCAGCAACCAAACAGCACCGTTATCCGCGAGCGGGCGACTGGCATCGACCAAACCGTCCACGAGGTCACCGTCTTCCTCGCGCCACCAGAGAAGGACTACATCGCACAGTTCATCATTTTCCTCTTCGAGGAAATCCTCACCGAGTACGGCTTCGATCGATTCAGAGATTGTAGTGTCACAATCCTCGTCCCACCCAAGCTCTAGAGCGATCTGCCCTTCCTTGATTCCGAGCTTGACAGCAGCGTCAGCCACTATGCATTTCCTTCCTTAACCAGTGAATTCTTTCCCACACCCCACCTGCGCATAACACGGAGGGCGAGCGTTATTACATGTAGTGTAACGTCCCAGGGCGTTTTTTACTTGCTATAGCACCCCCTTCGATCAATTTTCAGGGCTTTTCTACCCACATCGGGATCTGTTTTGGGGAACAAATAGTGCCGTTTAGGGGTCTTCTACCCACGTTTGTTCGCTGCCCTAGGGCCGTAAACCGCAGGTGGTGAGGGGGTCACTGGAAAGCGCCGTGTTTTATCCGGACTAGACTCCCACTCACGATCAGGGAACGCGTATCGTAGGAGTTAAACTTTGCAGACCCTAAATTAGGAGGTTTACATGGCCGAGACGGACCCCGCCAAGGGCGATTCCAACTTTCCCCTTATCCGCGATGGTGTTGCATCGTACCTTCACGATAGCGACCCAGAAGAAACTCGCGAGTGGATGGATTCCCTCGATGGTCTGCTAGACCATTCAGATCACGAACGCGCACGCTACCTGATGCTGCGCCTTCTGGAGCGCGCCACCGCTAAACGCGTGGAGCTCCCTTCGTTGACGTCGACGGACTTCGTCAACACCATTCCCACCGACATGGAGCCGGAATTTCCTGGCGATGAGGAGCTAGAAAAGCGCTACCGACGTTGGATCCGCTGGAACGCTGCCATCATGGTGCACCGCGCGCAACGCCCCGGCATTGGCGTCGGTGGGCATATCTCCACCTATGCGGGTGCCGCCCCACTCTACGAAGTCGGACTCAACCACTTCTTTAAAGGCAAAGACGATCCTTCAGGCGGCGATCAGGTCTTCTTCCAGGGCCACGCCTCCCCAGGAATGTACGCCCGCGCCTACATGGAAGGTCGCCTCTCTGAGGAGGATCTCGACGGCTTCCGTCAAGAAGTCTCCTTAGGTGAAGGCAAGGGTCTGCCTTCTTATCCGCACCCGCGCCTGATGCCATGGTTCTGGGAATTCCCCACCGTCTCCATGGGTCTAGGGCCAGTCAACGCTATTTACCAAGCACGCTTCAATAAGTACCTAGAAACCCGCGGCATCAAGGACACCTCAAAGCAGCACGTCTGGGCTTTCCTGGGCGATGGCGAGATGGACGAGCCAGAATCCCGCGGCCTGCTGCAGACTGCTGCGTTGTACGAGCTGGATAACCTCACTTTCGTAATCAACTGCAACCTGCAGCGTCTCGACGGCCCAGTGCGCGGTAACACCCAGATCATTCAGGAACTAGAGTCTTTCTTCCGCGGCGCTGGCTGGGACGTCATCAAGGTCATTTGGGGCCGCGGTTGGGACAAGCTGCTGGAAAAGGACACCGAAGGTGCCCTCGTCAACGTAATGAATGCCACCTCAGACGGTGATTATCAGACCTTCAAGGCTAACGACGGCGCCTATGTGCGCGAGCACTTCTTCGGCCGCGATGAGCGCACCGCTAAGCTGGTAGAAGACATCACCGATGAAGAGATTTGGGCGCTACGTCGCGGTGGCCACGACTACCGCAAGGTCTATGCAGCGTACGCTCGCGCCCTGGAGAACAAGGGCTCGGGCAAGCCGACCGTCATCTTGGCCCACACCATTAAGGGCTACGGCTTGGGCCACAACTTCGAAGGCCGCAACGCTACCCACCAAATGAAAAAGCTGACGCTGGAGGATATCAAGAACTTCCGCGACAAGCAGGAGATCCCATTCTCTGATGAAGAGCTAGAAAAGGACCCATACCTGCCACCGTACTACCACCCGGGTAAGGATTCTCCGGAAATTAAGTACATGCTGGAGCGCCGTAAAGAACTCGGCGGCTTCCTCCCTGAGCGCCGCGCGGACTTCACTCCGCTGGAAGCACCTGCTTTGGACAAGCTGCGCTCCGTACGCAAGGGTTCTGGCAAGCAGGAAGTCGCTACCACCATGGCCTTGGTGCGCACTTTCAAGGAAGTCATGCGCAATAAGGAACTAGGCAAGCGAATCGTGCCCATCATCCCGGATGAGGCCCGTACCTTCGGTATGGACTCCTGGTTCCCCACCATGAAGATTTGGAACCCGCGCGGTCAGAACTATGTGCCGGTGGACCACGACCTGATGTTGTCCTACCGCGAGGCCGCCGATGGCCAGATCATGCACGAGGGCATTTCTGAAGCCGGTGCGGCGGCATCTTTTACCGCCGCCGCAACCTCGTATGCCACCCAGGGCGAGGCCATGATTCCGCTGTACATCTTCTACTCGATGTTCGGGTTCCAGCGCACTGGCGATGCCTTCTGGGCCGCCGGCGACCAGCTGGGCCGCGGCTTTATCATCGGCGCTACCGCCGGCCGTACCACCCTAACTGGTGAGGGCCTCCAGCACATGGACGGCCACTCGCCTATCCTGGCAGGCACCAACCCGGCAGTCATTTCTTACGACCCGGCCTTCGGCTTTGAAATTGCGCATCTTGTAGCGCGCGGTATCGAGCGCATGTACGGCAAGGACAGCGAGCCGGTCATGTACTATCTCACCGTGTACAACGAGCCAGTCCGTCAACCGGCTGAGCCGGAGGACTTGGACGTGGAAGGCCTGCACAAGGGTATCTACCACTTCAATACCGCTGAGAATGGCTCTATCCCGGCTAATATCCTGGCTTCGGGTGTCGGCATGCACGAGGCTCTTCGCGCTCAAGAGATTCTGGCTGAAGACTACGATGTCAGGACCTCATTGTTCTCCGTGACCTCTTGGAACGAACTAGCCCGCGACGGTGCCCGCCGCAATAAGGAGGCGTTGCGCAAAGGTGAGGAGCCCTCCGAGGCATTCGCTACCTCCCAGCTCAAGGACTTCGAAGGCCCATTCGTCGGTGTCTCGGACTTCACCACCGAGTTGCAGGAGCAGATTCGTCCCTACGTCCCTGGTACCTACATCACGTTGGGGGCAGACGGCTTCGGCTTCTCCGATACGCGCGAGGGCGCTCGCCGCTTCTTCAATATTGACGCGGAATCGATCATCGTCGCCGTGCTCGATGGTCTTGCTCGGGAAGGCAAGATTGATCGCTCCGTCGTAGAAAAGGCAGCCTCCGAACTGAAGTTGGATGACCCGACTGCACCTAATAGCGGCGAGTAACCCCTCCTACACGTCCACAACAAAGATATAACTCAGGCGCTTCCGGCTTAGTGCTGGAAGCGCCTGAAATATTTTTAAACCCTCACCTTCTCCCCGATACCGCCTGTCCGTATTTCCCTATGCAGCGGGCTGATCACTACTACACTGAGCACTATGGCAAATGACCTCAGTGCCCAATTACAGGCAAAGTTCCAGGGTTCTGCTCCGGATAAGGACCAAAAACCGGATCAGGATACGTTGGGCGAACTCATCGCTCTCATCGTCAAAGTCACCGCTACAGAGGCTGAACTTGGCAGAGACACTGCGCTCTCGGATGTTGGTGTTGAATCCCTCGAGCTTATAGAGCTTACCGTACGTGCAGAGGAGCTTTTTAAGGTGCGCCTTACTGAGGAAACAATGCTTAACTGCGACACCATCGGCGATATCGCTGACTATTTGGAGGACCACCAATGATTTCTTACCTATCCGACATGGACGGCGTACTCATTAAGGAAGGGGAAATGATCCCCGGTGCCGATAAATTCATTCAGGCGCTAAAAGATAACAATATTGAATACATGGTGCTAACTAACAACTCCATGTCCACCCCGCGCGACTTGGCAGCACGCCTGCGCAATACCGGCCTGGATATCCCGGCCGAGCGCATCTGGACCTCCGCCACAGCGACGGCCAATTTCTTGGCTACCCAAGCCAGCTCCAGCAAAGCCTACGTCGTGGGAGAGTCCGGCCTGACCACCGCGCTCCATGAGGCCGGTTGGATCCTCACCAACGACGACGCAGACTTCGTGGTACTTGGAGAAACCCGCACCTACTCCTTTGAGGCCATTACCACAGCTATCAACCTCATCCGCAACGGTGCCCGTTTCATAGCCACCAACCCGGATGTTACGGGACCTGCTCCCGAGGGCGTCCTCCCGGCGACCGGCGCGGTAGCCGCATTGATCACCGCCGCTACCCACCGCGAGCCCTACTACGTAGGAAAGCCCAATCCAGTCATGATGCGCTCAGCGCTCAACCACATAGGCGCGCACTCTGAAAACACCGTCATGATTGGTGACCGCATGGATACCGATGTAAAGGCGGGCTTAGAAGCAGGTATGCGCTCGATTTTGGTGCGCTCCGGCATTTCAGACGATCGCGAAATCTCCCGCTACCCTTACCGTCCGACCGCTATATTCAAATCGGTGGCAGAACTCCCGGAAAGGATCATGGATCCTTTCGCCGACGAAGAATCTTAAACGATGCCCCCGCCGCGCGACCTAAGTCGTGCGGCTGCGCACATGCGGATTCGCTCGACCCCATTGCTTTCGAGCCGACTAACTCATGCGTTTTAGCTAAAGCACACGGTGGCACTAAAACCATAGCGCTGGGCAAGGTAAGATACCGCGCTATCCAACGCCGCAAGTTCCATCTCAGTTCCAGTAAGCACCTGACGACAGCCAATGCCAACGTTTTTCGCCCCGATGCCCGCGGCTGCACCGTAGACGAGCGCCTCCATAGAGATCTCGTCGCGGTACCACCGAGTGCACCACAGAGCGGTCAGCAGATCATCTCCTGGGACGATGAACTCCGATTCGGTGCGAATGCACCGATCCATAGCTCGCTCTACTTCTGGGCGCAGCGAGCGCGGCATCCCAGAAATTTTCAGCACACCTGTAACAACGACGGCCGCACCGTTGCGGCTGGGCCACGCGTAATTGGAGGCTGACTGATGAGCCGGGACTGTAGTAACGCAAGTATTCATAGCCGATTTCTCCCTCGACAAACCAGCACTGCGGACCTACACGCGTGGTGTGCGCCGCAATGCAAGACGAGCTTCGTCTTCCCCTACGAACTGTCTATTGCGTCTGCGCACAATTTTCCCGAGTCACACAACCCTCTTCAACCCTCAACTTTCACTTCAACCCCCAAGTCCTCAACCTGAACTCGAAGTCTAAACTGTGGCTAAAGTTGTTGAAGGAATTAAAGTTACAAAAGTGAAATTTGAGAGATGTACCCTGAATCTGTTCGTCCCGAAGCAACTTTTTAGCAAGAGCCACCCACAAGGCGGATACCAGCAGAAACACTTACTCAATAGTGCTCATCCCCTGACACCTCGGCCGAAAACTACCCCACTTCCCATAGAAGCAAAGCTCTTCATGAGTCACTATTGGTAAACCCATAGCGGGGGTAGCGGGGCACCGCGCCCAACCTCGTCCCCTGCTTTAAAAAAGACGCACAGCACCATCGGCGGAGAGATCGATATACATTTATTTTGTTTAAGAAATAGATTGACACGATCCTCACACGCCGCCTATACTGTGATGAATTCAAACAATCCGGTTTGAATTCCCTCCCTACTCAAAGGACTTTCCTATGTTTGACCTTTCTTCTGCTTTCGGATTCCAGGTTCTCTCCCTCGTTGACGGCATCTTCACCCAGTTCGCCATGTTCATCGAAGGCCTTGGTCTGCCGGTATTCTAAAAAGAGCAGCTTTAAGCTCCCCACTCCACTGGAATGGGGAGCTTTTCCCGTTTTCCTATCAAGGAAAATCTACGATGGAGTACTTACAGCGCCTGCCAGATCTTCGTATTGGTTTCATTCCACAGCGGCTTTGTCCAGTCACCAAATTCTCGGTCAGTTAATGCCACCATGGCGTAGTCTCCGGCCAACCAGAGAAAGGTTCCGGACATGCCGAAGTGGCCGGTGGCATCGGTAGGCAAGGCTCCCATCCAGTGGTCTTTTTCACCGCGAATTTCAAATCCAAGCCCCCAGGTGCAATCCTTAAAGCTTCCGTAGCCGGGCACGATTCCGCGCAAACCAGCAAAATGAACACGGCGCATATCGGCCACAGTGCTGGGGTGCAGGATCTGCGGGTTTTGGACCTCGGCCGCAAATGCCGCGAGATCCTGCGCGGTAGAGACCAAGCCGTGCCCAGCCGAACCCTCTAAACGGGTGGAGGACATTCCCAGCGGCTCGCACACACCTTCACGGAGGTACTCCGCAAACTCGATGTCAGTGGCATCTTCAACGATATCTGCTGCCCACTCATATCCGGCGGAAGAATAAATGCGTCGCTCGCCTACAGGCTTTTGCTGGGCGCGAGAATCGAATTTTACTCCCGCAGCATGAGCTAGCAGGTGTTCGAGTGTGGAGCCTTCCGGACCAGCAGCCTGGTGCAAATCCACCGCGCCTTCTTCCACGGCCAACAGCACTGCGTAAGCCGACACCAGCTTGGTAACGGAAGCGACCGGAAATTGGTGCGACGTATCGCCTACCGTGTCTATAACCTCGCCACAGTGGATCAACGCTCCGGCCACAGTATCTACGGGCCATTGACTTATCTGCTGCAATTCGCTCATAGCTTTCAGTCTACTGTTCATCATGGCCCCTAAATGCGGCGTCCTGGTTGGTACGGAAGTAAACCCGTGGTTACTGAAAAGGGAATTTTTGGTGTAATGTGGCGTGAGCGGTTGCAGACCCTTCCAATCCTAGAAAACTTATGAATATGACTAGCATGAATCACAGCGCCCAAACAGAGATGTCTAATGTCAACCGCCGCAAATTCCTCAAAACTAGCGGCACGGTCGGCGCCGCATTAGCGTTCACCACCACTGCGAGCACAACGCAGGCCACCACTGCTCATGCACAAAGCAGCCTATCTTCACGCCCAGAACCACAGATGATAGAGCCCGCGCCCGGTGAACATCCCTTCCTGCACGGAGTAGCGTCGGGTGATCCTATTCCAGATTCCGTTGTTCTGTGGACTCGTGTGACGCCAGATCTGGATGCGATGCCTGGCTCTGGTGCGGGTGCGCCCACCACAGTGGTATGGGAGATTGCGCGGGATGAGGAGTTTAGGGACATCATCAAGCGCGGCGAAGTAACCACCGATCCTGCACAGGACCACACGGTCCACGTGGATCCTCACGGCCTTGAACCAGAAACCGTGTATTACTTCCGCTTTCATGCCCTAGATAGGATCTCCCCCGTGGGCCGCACCAAAACTGCACCAGCGGTGACTGCATCCCCAAAGGAGCTAACCTTCGGTGTAGCCAGCTGTGCCAACTGGGAGTCCGGCTTCTTTCAAGCCTACGGCGATATCGCACAGCGCGGACGGTCAGGTCAACTAGATTATTTGGTCTTTCTGGGAGACTATATCTACGAATACCCACAACGCGAATACGCCGGTTTTGGTCCAGTGCGTCTACACCACCCCGCGCACGAGATTACGACTCTGGAAGATTATCGCACGCGCCTAGGTCGCTACCGTACCGATGAAAATCTCCAAGCGGCGCATGCTGCCCTGCCGTGGATCGCAGTATGGGACGACCACGAAACCGCAAATGATTCTTGGAGGGAAGGCGCCGAAAACCACACGGAGGGAGAAGAAGGCACCTGGATCGATCGCCGAAACGCCGCGATGCAAGCCTACTTTGAATGGATGCCGGTGCGTGCAAGCAACCCATCCAATAACGGCCATCTCTACCGGAGTTTGACCTTTGGGGATCTCGTAGAACTGACCATGATGGATCTGCGCACTTACCGCGATAAAAAGGTGACCTTCGGCCCTATCAAGATGTCTGCAGATGGGCGAAGTATGCTCGGCTCGGAGCAATACGAGTGGTTGGTCAATAAGATCGATACCTCTGCCGCCACATGGAATATGCTGGGCAACTCCGTCATGTTCTCGCCTATGAACCTGGCTACCCTGCAGCATAACGACACGCTAGCCCCTATATCGTCCTGTCTATCGTCCAATATCACCGGTATTCCGGTCAATGGCGACCAATGGGATGGCTACTCAGCAGAACGCCGGATGCTAATCGATGTTCTTGCCAAGAGCGAGTCCCACGCCCTCTTTGTTACCGGCGATATCCACTCCGAATGGGCACACAATGTAAGCAAGGATGGGCACACCTTCGGAGCCGAAATGGTTTGCTCGTCTATCTCTGCCCCCAATATCAACGAACAGCTTCGCCTTCCCGAGGGCAACAGGCTCTCCAAGTTGGCTGAGCGCTACCTTTTGGAGGCAAACCCGCATACACGCCACGTGGACCTCGATCACCACGGATATAGCTATGTCACAATCCGTCCGGATTCTGCGGAAATGCACTGGCTGCGCGTCGAAGATCTCCTCAACCCCTCCGCACCAGTAAACGAAGCCGTCACGCTAACATGGCGTCCGAATGAGGGGTTTAGCTCTTAAATATTTAGTGGGCAGTTGTTAACTCCTGCACGTTCGAGACAAAAAGTGAAATAGCCCCTTTGGGATATTTCACTCTCTATCACTCGCGTGCTCTTTCCCGCCTACGTGCCGCGGACTACGCGTTAGTCCACGGCAGTTTCATAATCAATGTAGCCGCGCTCGCCACCATCATAGAAGGTAGCCTGATCCGGCTCATTAAGGGCCAGACCTTCTTGCCACCGGCGCACCAAATCCGGGTTAGCAATGAACTGACGACCCACTACAACGGCATCCACGTAGTCTAATTCCAGCTCGCGCTCGGCATCTTCCTTAGTAGTAACCGTGCTGAAACCATCATTCATCAGTACCTTGGTTTTTCCATTAGCGCGAGCCTTCTTTGCCAGGGCCGAGATGAGATCGCCTTCCGGCTGGGCGTGCAGGAAGGATACATAAGCTAGGTTCAATGGGGCGATGGCGTCCAGCAGGCCGCCGTAGGTGGCCACCATGTCTGCCTCGTCGTCTTCAACAATGCCTTGCACGAGGTGGGCCGGGGAGAGGCGCACGCCCACACGGTCAGCACCAATTTCATCTGCGACAGCACGAATTACCATCTCAGGCAGGCGCCAGCGGTTTTCGGGGCTGCCACCAAATTCGTCGTCGCGCTGATTAGCAGACGATGCCATGAATTCGTGTAGCAGGTAGCCATTAGCATTGTGAATCTCTACACCGTCAACGCCCGCGTCGACGGCGCGGCGTGCGGCGGCGCGGAATTCCTCGACGATGCGCGGGAGCTGATCGACTTCGAGTGCGCGCGGTACCGGTGCGTCCATCTTTCCAGCAAAGCCGCGAACTTGGCCGTCCCAGTCCAATGCACTGGGCGCCTCTGCCCGGGCACCATTAATAAGATCCGGGTGGCTGGTGCGCCCGCCGTGCATGATCTGCATGAACAGGACGCCGCCTTCTTCGTGCACTTTGTCGGCCACCTCGCGCCAACCGGCCGCCTGCTCGTCATCGACGATGCCCGCCTGACCCGGAAACGCGCGGTTCGTCCATGCTGGGAAGGTTCCCTCGGTCACCACGAGCCCGGCGCTAGCGCGCTGGGAATAATACTGTTTGTGAAGCTCGCTGGGCACACCGCTGTGACCTGCGCGCTGACGAGTCAGCGGTGCCATGGTCACGCGGTTATTCAACGTATAACGGCCAAGTTCCAAAGGCGTAAACAATGATGTCATGTCTACTAAAACAGCTCGCGATTCAAATTTGTTCCACCTTTCGCCACATTTCCTTTAAGTCCGCGGCTAGATGCTGGTTTAAGTGCTATATACCAACCCGAGGAACTCGGTCGAATCTGGACTGGCCGCCTCGAGGTAATCGGCGGCCCTCCTAGTACCTACTGGGGTTCTGCAGGAATCTTGGGCTGCTGACTATTCGCTGACCCCGCTATTTCCGTCAGCGCCTTGGCCTCCATCTCCATCTCCTTGGGCATCGCCAGAATCGCCGTTTGAGGCAGCTGGCCCGTCCTGATTGCTGCCGTGCCCGTCTCCGGAATTTGGAGTCGAAATGGGTTCCTGGCTGGGTTGGCTAGGAACAGTCGCCGTATTGGTGGTTGTCGGTGTTGAGTCAGCGTCCGCCGGTTCAGTTGGGGTGCCAGTGGTTAGTGGGGCGTCCGTAGGCAAAGTCCCTTCAGATTCCGTCGGTTCCGCAGAAGAAGATTGCGTATCCCGATCCTTCCAATAAGCCGGCGATAGCCAACCTGCCTCCCCATTCTCTGGGTTGCTTGCCGCTAGGATGAGCAAACCAACGACGAGGAGGGCCGCCATAAGACCGGTGGTAGAGGCACGCACGCGCCCGCCGATGGTAGCAATCTTTTGGAATTGCGTATTGGTCTGGATCGTGCGCCAGATCTTTCGGCGCGACTCCTCGGCTTCATCAGGGCCATCTTCGCCCCTATCATCCGTCACTGCTTGCTTTTCAAGCTTAGTCTCAGCCAGCTCGACTTCCTCTGGGACCAGTTCCTGGTCTGCTGTGGGGTCATCCACTGGCGTATTGGAACGGGCGCCTTCGCCGGCAATGAAAGCGTCTTGAGTAGACTGCGCCGCAGCATGCTTTGCGGCCGTTGGTTTTTTCTTTTTCAGTTCCTGTAGCTCATCAAAATCGATGGCGGAACCATAGTGATCCCAGAATTCCGAGAGCAACGCCGAACGA
The DNA here is from genome assembly GCF_003688935.1 of Corynebacterium macginleyi. GTDB lineage: Bacteria > Actinomycetota > Actinomycetes > Mycobacteriales > Mycobacteriaceae > Corynebacterium > Corynebacterium macginleyi. Next base: position 107,322 of record NZ_REGE01000005.1, read on the forward strand.
ATGGCGCGCTCAACCGACCACTGGCGAGCGGGATTAACCGTCACCATAACGCGGTAGCCCACCTGCCACGGCTGGCCGGCAACCTGCGGGGTTACCAATTGCGTGGCGGGAAGGACTGTAAGTTCGCCGGCAACATCAACGGAGATCTCCGGGGATTGAATAGCTTGCTCTGAAATCTCCTTGACGCGGCGCGTAATCTCCGGCAGGGTTTCGCCTTCGTGCACTGGGACGTTGATATTGACCACCGCACGGGACCATTCCTTAGAATAGTTCGTCACCACGCCCGCCGAACTATTGGGGATAATCACCAGCTCACCGGTAGGTGTGCGCACCTTCGTAGTGCGCAGGGTCAGCATCACCACATCGCCTTCCACCCCGGGAATCCCGGCAAAGGAGACGTAGTCACCTACACCAAATTGCTTTTCCGTGAGGATGAAAAATCCGGAAAGAAAATCCGAAATCACGGACTGTGCGCCAAAACCAACCGCCGCAGAAACTATCGTCGCAGGCACCGCAGCACCCAGGGCCGGAACGCCGAGGTTAGTCAGTGCGGCCGCAACCAATAGGAAGTAAGCAACAGCTTGGACGATGTAGACCAATGCCCCAGTCAGCGCCAGCCGCGCCTTGGTGGCTTCTTCTTGCTCATCCAAATTATGTTCGATGATCCGGATAGCTAGGCGCCCCATGCGGGGCAGAAGAATGCCGATTATCACGAACGCGATAAGCGGCAAGCCGTGGTCAACGATGAGGCCCCACAGCTCAAAAAAGTAAAACCTCAAATTCATGGTTCAAGGATATGGCACGTCGCTGAAAAATTGATGCCAGTTTCCTACCAGAAATCCGAACTCAGATGCTTATTGGAGGGGCATCGGCAAGCAGAGGCCTAAGGGCCTAGTCACGCGATTGGTAGCGGTCCATCAGGCGGTCAATCAACTCATCCGTAAGCTTGTCATCCTCTAAAATCGTATCGAGCAGCCGCTGGGATTCTTCGCTGGAGGTCTGCTCCTCTTCCTCATAGGAATCGCCACTAAAGTCCACGCCAAAGTCCATATCCTCGGACTCGCCTGAGACACTGCTCAACTGGTCAACATCCGATTCGAAGGACTGCAAAAACTCGCTGGCTTCTTCCGCCGCATCCTGGCGGCGCTTGCCGGAACGTACTTCCTTTTCGATGCGTCGCTGAAGCGCCTCTTCCATCTGGCGATGCCGCCAGGAACGCACGCGGTGGGGCTCCAGCTTGCGCCCAACGGCCCGGCCCTTGTTCTCTGCCTTCTTCGCCAGAACCTTAACCTGCGCAGCCGTATCATTAATCGGCGCCCACTCTTGGTTCGCGGGTACCCGCCAACCGGCCCAAATGCCCAACAGTGCCAAGAAAATCGAGACCAGCGGACCGACAATCATGCCGACCGCCAACATATCGAAGTGGTTTCCCAACAGCACAATCACCGCACAAGCAATGGCTGGAATCACCGTGGGCTGATTATCACCAAAGACCGCTGGCTCGCGCCCCATGGCAATATCGCGAATCATGGAACCGCCGGTTGCGGTAAAGACACCCATCATGATGCACGGAATCGGCGGCAGCCCATAAGTAATAGCCTTCACGGCGCCGGTGCCGGCCCACAGGCCAGAGACCACAGCATCACCATGTGCCTGGATATAATCCCAGGTCTTTCCCTTAAAGTAAACAAAGCGCGCGATTAACGCGCCTGTGAAGGCCAGATACAGATACTCTGGCTCGCTCATCGCCGCCACGGTGCCGCGATTGATGAGCACATCGCGCACCATGCCCCCGCCCAAGGAGGAAAACATCGCAATAAAGAAAAACCCGATGATATCGTACCCCCGTTTGCGGGCGATGGTGCCGCCGATAATTCCCATCAGCAATACACCGCTGACATCGGACCAGCGATAGAGGGACTCAATGAGCGGATCTACTTCTGCCATGCCGTTTATTAGACTGCACAGCTCGCCCGCACGCAATTCGACTGCCCCAATGCACGGCGGTGCTGCATTTTCCTGTTTTTCCTTTTCTATCTCCTCCCCCACATTCGCCATGGAAAAATGTCGTGCTCTTGCCGGCGTTCTTACGGGCAGGATGCTCATCTATCCCTGCAAACCAAGGATCTAACTTCGTCGGCACCGCACCCCAGTCCCAGCTAAGACACTGACACAACTGCCGACGCCGATAAGGAACCGTCTGTGCCTATGCCCTAGACGCTTATAGGAAGGTGATGGATGCCACGTATCGGCTCGATTCTCGCGATTCGTCCACTGCAGATCCCAGAAGACACAACTATTGACACTCGCATCGAGTTGACCGTCTAGCCATCTTTCCTGAGCGCGTGGGCGCCCAAAACTAAGAAGGAGACGCCAGCACTGCTTGCCGACGCCTCCTTCTACCGTGGGGCCACCGGGGCTCGAACCCGGGACCGACGGATTATGAGTCCGGAGCTCTAACCGACTGAGCTATAGCCCCACGCGGGATTCATGTCGTAGACTACGACATCCCGCTCTCAAAAGACTAGTCAATTGCTCGCGAAAGACCAATTCTCGGTCCTACGAGAAACAACTCTTGCTGGTTAGTCACGCCTTTTCACTTCGAACGGAGCCGCCGGAACAATTCGGCTTAGCTCAAACGCGAACCAAAATTCACATCGATGAAGTTGCGTCGCACGGTTTTCTACTTGAGCCAAGTGTCACAGGCATAGGACAGTATCAGTCGAACATGGCGTTCAATGCTGCGGCTGCAGCCGACGGTGGAGCATCAGCAGGAATGAATACCGTTCTCATCAGTCAAGCGACGAACCTGTTTGCTGGATGGCCTTCCGATATCTTGATTACTAAGCCCAGCAGTAGATTCGGGCTACCAAAACAAGGTGATTTATCCCCGCTCACGCGGGGATCACCTCTCTCATCATGGCCCGTGTTACCCCGCTTAGGGCTCATCCCCGCTCACGCGGGGAGCACGATGTCGGCGTTCCCGTATACGTCATCGCGGACGGCTCATCCCCGCTCACGCGGGGAGCACCTGGTTCTATTGCAGAGACTTTAAGCGATTAGCGGCTCATCCCCGCTCACGCGGGGAGCACGCTTCTACCTGCTCTAACCACTTCTTTCGAGCCGGCTCATCCCCGCTCACGCGGGGAGCACCAGTGCAGATAAGACTGAGTCGCGTTCTTTTGAGGCTCATCCCCGCTCACGCGGGGAGCACCCGTCGTCATTGCAGCTCCCCCTCTTTACCATCGGCTCATCCCCGCTCACGCGGGGAGCACAAAGGAACACTATGGCAGACGCTCTATTTGAGGGGCTCATCCCCGCTCACGCGGGGAGCACTTGCCGCGGTGGCTGGTTTCGTCTCCGGCGTGCGGCTCATCCCCGCTCACGCGGGGAGCACGGCCTTTTTCAGGGCGTTTTCGTTCCAGTCGGCGGCTCATCCCCGCTCACGCGGGGAGCACTGGAATTTGACGAAGGTATTTTCACCGCTCTGGGGCTCATCCCCGCTCACGCGGGGAGCACTCTTGCTGAACAGCAGAAATTCGAGCCTTAGGTCAATTCTACGTACAACTTGTAATTTAAGGAAGCTACTGCCGAAGCTCCGCGCGGCCTACTACCTGCCCTTCTGTTTCTTATAAGAATTACGGTTACGTCGGGCTTGAGACCACCCAGTCCTTCGCGGTGCTTGCTTAAACTTAGCCGGCCGCCTCATCAAGGTAATCCCGTCGAAATCCGTGGGTTCCCAATGATGTCGGTGAGTTTTGAACTCCATTCTCTGCTCATTCGCAGCTGAATGCACCATAAGTGCACGCCCATCTTTACAAAGCTCGGTTGTACGCTCCCAGAGCAAATCACGAATACGAGCAGAAGGACGTCCGACGAATACACCAGGGGTCAGCTCAATGAGCCACTTCGACAGATCGCCCCGTAGCCCAGCGGGACAAGCAGTAACAACCAGCACCATCATGACAGCGTGTCCTCTTCTGCCCAGTTAAGACCGGAAGCAATGACTTCAAGTTCGCTCCACAGCATTAGCTCGGCGTCACTGACAAGCTCGTTATCTGGTACATCAAAAAGTGCCTTAAGGTCTTGAACCATCCGCGGCATGAGGCGGCGTGAGACAACTTGATCCCGCACGAGACGACGCACTTCCACGGAAGGATTACCCTGTTGTGCTGCGACAGCATCAAACGCTGCTGGGATAGAAATCTCAGCTTTGTATAGGTCAGCAATGTCGTAGACAAATGACCTATCGGTGCCTGTATGTACTATTCCTAAGGCAGGAATGAAACCAAGCGCTGCAACGACACCGTGAGCAATTCCATATAGCGCAGCGCTACCTGCAGTCAGAGCTTGGTTAATTGGGTCAGAAGAATCGAAATCATTGGGATCGTAAGACCTCCGATTCCAATAGACTCCAGTACGCTGAGCTTCAGCCGCATAAATCCGCTTCATGCGTGCACCTTCGCGGCCACGCAGCTGGGATATCGTCAACTGAGAAACGTCTTCTCCTGGAAACCGCATGGCGTACATTCTGCGAGCCACATCTAAACGCTTCCGCTGGTGAGAAACTACCTGCGCATGAATTTCAGCCATACGGGACGATTTCGCCGGTGGCCGACCGTGCGCATAATACCGAACACCGCGCTCACCCACCCAAAGGGTGGTAACCCCGGCATCGCCAAGCAAGGCCATGCCCGCATAAGTAATCCTCGTCCCTGGACCAAGCAGCAGTGCCGCCAACTGCGTGGCTGGCACGTGTGCCACGCCGCGCTGGTCCGTTATCGTTAGAGAATTACCATCCCTATTAATCACGCAGCGCTCTGCGTAAAGAAAACTAATTCGGTCTCCCATCCGCGATAAAGCTTGTCGGGTGACAGGGACTTCACTCGGATTAGACATCAGGACCCCATCGGTCGAGCTAAGGTCATCAGGCCGCAACCATAACCACGAGCTCTTCCTATCCCATGAGTAAGGGTATGCCGTAGAGCCCCAGGGTCTTTGACCTCTAAAGCTCCGCGGTAACGGGCTGTGACGATACGTACACGCCTGTTGCCATTTCCTTTCCGGAAATCCAACGTTTTTCGCTCGATAATGGCGGGTTCTTCTTCCAACGACCACCGAGAACGCTCATCGTCGCTGACATCATCGCCAGCCCGGGGGGCTAGTCCGAATCCGGCATTTTCTGCACGCCGATACAACCACCCTAACTGATGTTCCACAGACACGTGAGCCTTAACTTTGCCTCGCTTGCCTTCATTAGCTTGCGAATAAGTTGGGTTGGCTACCAGCTCAAAGAGCCATCTTTGCCCCTTGGTCAGCGAATTAAGCAGTCGGTCATACTGAACCGATTGTGCCGGCCGTGTATCCCACCCTGCTTGTTCCACAATCACATGGTCGGTCGGCTTTTCCGGCCCCACGACGTAGAGCGAATGGTGATGCGCGCCCTCATCAAGGCGCCATAAAATGCGGCCAGACTCTTGTTCCACATCCGGTGGAAATGACGCGGCGACTGCAGCGTGCATTGCCTGTGGATTAGCAAGCAACTTTCGTCCTTGACGCCGCTGAGGATTGATGAGAATTTTGGTTAAAGTACTCATACATTCATCACCGCCTCCAAAAACGGATCTGGCCGCCGCTCAGTGCTTTCCAGGGGGTTGCCCACAATAGCAAATTCCTTTTGCACCACGGTGCGCCATGAATACTTGCGGTGCTGCGGATCAAAAGACTTCGGTATATCCTGGCAAGCCACGCCAGTTTCTCCTGGGAGGGAGTCCCTGTAGATCGGCAACGATACTTCCCCACCACTTGATTTCATACATTCCTTAGTGGCGTGCCATGTGCTGTGCTCTTGTAAAGCCTTAACCGCAGTTTTTTCGACCACACCAAGCACCACATTGGGTGGAGCCGGGCACGAACGCCGGCCCAAATAGAGCGGAAACACCGGCTGGTTTAGATTCTGCGCAAAATTTTCGAGTTGTTCGCGGTCCTCACTCTCGATTGCCGCGACGAATGCGGCATCTGACAGGAAATAGCGGGTGATGAGCTTTGCGGACGCTTGCGGATCTTTTTGCCAGTTTTGCGCGGTCTGATAATCGCGCAATAGGCTACCTGATTGGTCGACGCGCACTGCAAACTTGAGGCCAGCCAAATCGGCCATATCTTCGTCACGCCTACGCCCTTCAGCTGCTGCAAGCATGCCAAGCACTCCTGACTTTGAGGGCAAGGACGAAGTGGCACGCGTAGCGTAGCGAGATTCCGTTCCCCAAGACTGCATCGGTCCTTTAAGCAGCAACAACAATGATGCTGTCATCGTTTCAAGCCTCCTACTTCGAAAGCGCGGAAGTCAACCGCTGCGAAAGCTCTGGAAGGGTCACTTCTTCAGCGATTTGTGCGAATGCCTGGCGGGCCTCGCTCAACCCAACCACAAAAGCTGCCTTAGGCCGCAGCCCGTAGTTTTCTTCAAACTCGGCTTCTTCTTTCGCCAATGCATCGGCACCAGCAACGCGCAAGCTCTGACCGGTGGTCGGCTCTACTGCTTCTTCGAAGGCCGTAACCAGGCTAACCGGACGGGTATCGCGAACCGCAACATAGATGAGTTCAGGCATTGTGTGATTGGCAAAGGTATTTATTTTCCCCGTGGGCATTGACTTGATGAATGCATCGACGAAGTTCACTGCAGCTTGCTTTGCGTTTTCTGCCGAGTCAAGGTTTTGCGTCAGTCCATCTAGGTTTACTGTGGCATAGCGGTACAAGGTAGAAGACATCATTTGTACAGTGCCAATCATGCCTGCACCTGTTTCTTCGCCTTCCTCAGCTAAGTCATCGACCGCGGTGAAATAGTCAAATTCAGGCGCGCTGGCATGGATTCCCAGCGCATGCGCAACCTGCACTGCAGCATCGACGTTATAAGCTGCATCATCGGCAACCATGCGCCCAAACAACGCCACATCTACCGAGTGTTGGGTATCGAGGATCTCCAGGGCATCTTTCTTCTTAATCTTTTCACCGTCGGCCGAAACAATCGCCTCAGCGGCACGTTCAATCTGGTGTGGGCTCAAGAACAACAGGTATTTGGTCTGCGGATACTGCGCTGCGGCTAGTTCTTCTTCGGTGGTTTCCTCGGAATCTTTCAGCGCCTTTATTCGCTTCGCATCCACTTCCGTCTTAATTCCTGCAGCTTTGAAAAGCTCAGCGACTTCCTTTTGAGCTCGCTCTGCATTCCATCCGGCGTGTTGTTGAACCTTACGTGCAATCTTCTCTGGAAGCCGCTTCGATCGGTCTCCCACAGATTCGGCGTCGATTTCAGACTCAAAGTACTTGCGGATTGCACGCTTCCATGCTTGTGAAGAGACTCGCTGACGTGGTACGCCACCGTAAACGGCAGACTTAGGCGCCCCAGTGTCGTCACGGTTGATCAGGGAAGGCGGAAGGGTCTGCAGAGCGTGGATATCGATGGTCAAAGCCATTGCGAAAATTCCTTTCTAAAATTTGAAAACTGATTTTAAGAAGTCGGTTCGGTCTGAGCAGATGTATAAGAACCAAATGCGAAGTCACGTGACCATTTCAATAGCACGCCTTGCCGCTGCGCATACGCTTTTTGAGTAGCATTTTTGTTGCCGAGAATTCTCAGGTCCTGTGCAAATGCACCGTAGTCAAACCCCAAATTTTCCCCGCGCAATAGCGTTACCAAGGAACGAATATGTATGAGGCGTGAACCCTCATCGAGGGCTACGAGCATGGCATCAAACCGCGGTTTCGTGGATTGCGACTGACTGTGCGCATAGAAACGACCGCAGGCCCGTGCAAAGCTTTGACCTCTAATATGTGCTTCGCTGCTAGCGCTTTGTAGATGGATACCTAGCATTGTTAGGGCTTGAAAAGCTGCGAGTTCTGATGCGGATGGTGCCGCGCCCTTTCCCATCTCTTGTTCGCTCAGTGCCGGCTCCAATAAGAGGAGAACCTCCTCTAGCGCCACGGGATGTTGTTCAAGACGGACCCCAGAATACTTTCGTAACTGGGCTAGGACTGCACGTGCTCGCGCTTGTTCATTGTGGTGTGGCGAATGCAAATAATCATTCTGCAGCGCCTCTGCGGTACGTGCCACGGAGTTTCGCAAACGCGGACCTGTGTACTCCGCAGCATTTCCTGCCTGCGGATGACTGGTGTCATGCATGGGCAACACCTTCCTTCATAGATGAGCTAGGATTCTGAGTGCGCATGGACTTGCCTGTTAACGGCAGGTTCTTATCAAAACGCCGCTGTAGCTGCTGAAAAAGAGACCCGGCTGAGACGATTCGGCCCTTTCCGTCTTCGCCTGCATCTACTTCCCTGCCGATGATCGCCCTCATGCCAGCGCCACGCAGCAGTTCCATTGCGTGGGAGACAGCTACTATCCGGACCCGTTCTTGCCAGTTGATTTGGGCGCTGTCTGCATTTTCAGCGGAAATGTTCTTCATCCAGGCAATAAAATCTGGCTCCAACTGGGCATAAAACCTGTCCTTAGACTTAATACCAAATTCATAATCATCGCCCGCGGCTACCCGTAGTTGACCTTCAAACCAGCCCAAGCTCACGGCTGTTTCGTAGGTCTTTTGGGCGGCGGTACGGACAGTATTACGCGCTTGTCTGCCACGATAATCTTCGCGCAATACCACTAACGGCAGCCCGATCGTGGTGCTAAAAGTGGTGGCTATTGAAGATTCCTGCGGTCCGTACTCCATCGAAACCAAAGCAATATCAAAGACACCTTGGTTCAAGTACCCATCACCGTCAAGCGCAGCGAGATTGCTGAGATTGGCTGGTCGCTTCGGAGCTTTTGCCTTTTTCTGGTCGAAGCCTGGATCGTCTTCCACGGCAACCAAAGCATCAAGTGCACGCCACATGGTCTGAGTGGAATCGTAGGGACGCGCATAGTAAGCGTCTTGGCCAGCCTTCGACTGGTTAGGGCTATACCGATACGGCGTCATAGGATCGTTCATGACATTTTTTCCCGCATCCGGAATGCGATCACCATTCGCTACGAGAACGCGAGTAACCTGGCCTTTTTCAGTCACCAGGCGCACTCGCCGTGCCTGCCAAGTTGCCAAATCAGCCGCACCTTGGGGCACAGCACCAAGTTTGTCATCCGAGCCACGGCGCTGCGCAGCTGTATCCGGTTCTCTTTCCCATACCGGCTTATCCAGCTCAATTGGGTTAGTTCCCTGCTTCGTCATCACAGCTGTCATAGGAGTATTTAGCAAAAGTGTTTCTAGGAGGCCTTCAGTTCCAAGCACCAAAGTTCCACCCGTTCGGCCGGTCCAACCTGTGCCGATGGGATAACCCCTACTACCCTTTACGCGCGGGTCTCCTACTGCGCCGGTTTTGATACCGGAATAATCATAAGCTTGCAGGTGAAGCAACCATCGGGCAGCCTCATCTAGAGGAATTGCCCGCCGACCCTCAGCCGTACGCATCGTGAAATGTTCATCAGCGGCTTCTGGAACTATATAGGAAATCGGTCGAGTCTCATTTTTCTGCGAGTGAAGGTCCGCTACTTGCATGAAGGGGATGGTGTCAGAGAGTAAGTCGAATCGGTCTTTAAAGGCATCAAGATAATCTAAAACAACTTGGTCCCGCTTCGTCCCGCATAATTCTTCACGTTTTTCCGCGAACCAAACGCCCCAATCAAACTTGGCGCGTTTCCGCCTTCCGTCTCCTGCTTCCGCCAATTCTTGCGCATGAGCGCGCCAAAAAATAGCCAATAATAGTCTTATGACTGCATAGTCCTGGGTCGGTGAATCGCCCACAATTTTGCGGGCATCACCCTGTCCAGAAAATATGTCCCAAATGCTCAATGCCTTGCGATTATCCGCACTGTCTGTGCACAGAATCCATGGCTTATCGAGCAGGTTGAAGGTTTCTTTATCAGTCATTATCTTTCGCCTCCTTTCTTTTAAAGGTGAGTTGTTGAATCAAGTGGCTGCCCCTGGTACATCAAGGTGCTCTCAGCCTAACTAGTGCCTTGTACATATCACTCACGTCCATCACTCATAATTTCGATTCCGAGCTGGCTCGTATACCGCAGAACAAAGCGTCCTACCTGCGTCTCACCTCTTTCATCTAACGGCAATGCCAGTTGTCCCCGTAGTAAGTAATGTGCACCCCACTCGACGGGGGTTGCCCCTTCGAGGTGATCTACTACCGCATCAAAGTCCGCGTCGTAACGGGTCATTCGCACAGGCAGCCGTACCGTACTAGACGCAAGATGAAAAGCCAGCTTATACGGAATATCAGCAGCCTCAATGACTTCTTCATCCCAGCCCCACGGGCGATAGCCGTAATCAGTCTTGATTATGGGGATCACCTCAACGCTGGGCTCTGCGTCACGTACTTGAGCTGTGCCTTTGATCTCGGCATCATCTGCGGAATCGTCCTGCAGCCGTACAAATAGCGCATCGAGGCCATTGGTACTCCATGGATCTGGCAATCGGAACGTCGAGGACGCTGCATGCGCTGTCGATTCTTCAAAATCACGCGTCCCAATAGCTTCTTCCCACGATTCCTTCCACGCCTCTGGAGGCCTAAAGTTTCGGTCGTACGCGGCCGTTACAAGCGGAGCGATGTCATCTGGACGGCGAATCTTATTTGGCAAGACGGCATAGGTTGATAGCAATATCGCGCGACCGTAAATGGCCTCGGCCCCTGATTCAAATTCCGGGATTGGTGAGGAAGTGTCTATCCCGCGAATGACAACTTTTGGCTCGCGCAGTTTTTCGGGTCGATCGTTGGAGGGACGAGCGTGACGGTGCAGCCTCCCGATGCGCTGGATAAGCAAATCCATCGGTGCGATATCAGTGATCAGGGCGTCGGCATCAATATCCAAGCTCTGTTCCGCTACTTGAGTAGCCACGACAATTTTTTGTTTCGGCCGTCCTGCTCCCCGGTGGGCGTCCGGGCCAAGTTGGCGCCGTAATGAATCTTCTTTTTCTACGCGTTCCCAAGCCACAAATCCCGCATGATGCAGCTCCACGCAATCACCATAGCTTTCGGCGAGTTCCAAAAATGCGGCCTGAGCTCGTGCAATAGTATTGCAGATAATAAGAACACATCCGCCCTCCACGAGCCATTCTTTGAGAAGTTCATGCAGTGAATCTCCGTCTTCTGCAAGGAAATTAATGTTAGCTTCAAGATCCGTTGGGGATGCCGGGACGTTTAGAGAACGGATTTTGTCTTCCGTCGCCACCGTGATTAATGGGTAGCCAGTTGGCTCTTCCTCTGGCCATTGACCGTCGGAGTACGCGCTGACCAATGCGCGCCGCTTATCCGTCGGCAACGTGGCGGACATGACGATTACGCTAGCACCATAAAACCCCAACCATTCGATGGCGCTCTGGAGGTAATCGGAAGAATACACATCAAAGGAATGAACCTCATCAAAAATTACTACTTTGCCTGCCAAGCCGACGTGCCTCAGCATGGAAAACCGCTGTTGTAGTGCCATCATGAGCACTTGGTCAACGGTACCCACCACGAAATTGGAAAGAATGCCGAGCCGCCGTCCAGACATCCACTGCGATGCAATAACGTTGCCGCCGTCTTCTTCATAACGGTTGATTCCCGTAAATTTTAAATCCGTATAAGGCTTGGCCAATGCATTTTTGGAATGCGCGAGGTACATCGATCGAACCGAATCTGTCGTTATGTTTCGACTCCATTCGATGGTCCTTTGCAATAGGCCATTCGCGGTGGCCATGGTCGGGGCGGCAAAAAAGATTCCTTGCGCCCCACTACGCGCCGCAAGCACTTCCGCTGCTGCTAAGGCGGCTTCGGTTTTTCCTACGCCTGTTTCAGCCTCCAGGACTATGAGCGCTGGCTCATCGATCTCTCTAGCAACCTCCACCATTTCCTGCTGTACTTGTCGCGCTTTGAACTCAGCCGGCCACCCAAACGATTGCCGGAATTGCTCGTCGATGTCTAGATGCAATCGAGTTTCCGGTTCCCAAGGTGAGGTCAAGTCAATGAGCTCTGCAGCTTTTTTCACTCGGTCTAGTTGAGTTCCCTCCACACGTAAGCCGAAAGCCTTTTCATTAGAAGCAATCCAGTCCGCCATAACTACTAAACCGGTAAGTATTTGCGCAGCGGCGGGTGAGACTTTCGGCAGCTTGGCAAACACCTGCGCAAGCTCATTTTCCCCACAGAGTTGCGCCATGGCATCAAGAAGTTCACCATGAACAATTCGCCACGCCGAAGGGTAATCCTGAATCAATTCTCGGACCGCCTTATTCGGACCACTTGCGGCACCATGATGCGCATTGACAACCGCGGACACAGAGTTAGCTTTCGGCAGGGGAAATCCCCGCTGCTCAAGCCAGATGGCTAAAATTTCACCAGAGGCAATACCGTGCGGAAGCTTGGACATATTCGCCTCTGAGGCACTCAAATCGATATCCAACCCCACGTCGCTAACGGCATGGACCAAATGCGCAACCTCACTGCGGTCAAGAAGGAGCCGCTGAAAAGTTTTAATCCCTTTACCAACATCATGGGACCCAGCAAGGAAGACGTAGAGAACTTCGACATCCAGCTCTGAAACGCGCAACTCGGCTTTCAGAAACTCTCTAACGGAACGGGAAAGCCAAGAGTTATACACCAGGGATGCAGCACAAGCGGAATCAACCATATGTTGCGGCAGGTTGAGATGGTCTACACCATCACCCGATTTCGCCCACAAGCTCCGTGCCTGCTGGCTGCGTTGACTGGCCCAACCATCTGCACGAGTGCAAAAATCCACTGTCTTCGCTGGCAATTTCATGGTTCTATCTCCACTACAGGCTCACCTAGTCCACCCTTTTATGGCGAATTTGGGTTATTAACTACTGATTCAAGTGTACACCTAAATTAGCACAAACATGTTGAAAATTTGAAATCACCCAAACCTCCACCACTTTTGAGGTAAGATTACAGGAGGCAAAATGCCAAACTCCCAGCTAATGCTGGGATGAGCCCATGTTAGTGCTCATTTGAATAGTCAATTGGCTAGTTCCCCGCGACAGCGGGGATTATTTTTCCCTGTAATTAAAGGCTGCTTTTGCCTTCGCCGTCTTTCGGCAGCTTGAGCTTGCTAGTCAATCAAAGAGCTACCCCAAGGTACTTCCACCAGAAGGAGCACCCACTCCCCCAGCGCGGCTTGAGTAGGTCTGCGGTACGCGCTTGGACATACCACCTTGTCCGAGCGCGTCCTTCCACTTCTTTGGTCGCTGAACTCGAACGGCACCGGTACCAATTCTGGGTACAATCGGTGTCTGCACTCACCGCTAGTGTGAAAATTAATTGAGAAAAGGAGCAATCATGGACGCCCTCTACACCACAGAAGCACTCGCTACCGGAGCAGGCCGCGATGGCCGCGCCGTAGTCCACAATTCTGACCTTGACTTCACTCTGGCTTTACCGAAGGAGATGGGTGGCGACGGCAATGGCGCCAACCCGGAGCAGCTCTTCGCCGCTGGTTATGCCGCTTGCTTCCACTCCGCCCTGCAGGTAGTGGCCCGCAGCGAAAAAGCTGAATTGGGCGATTCCTCCGTGGGTGCCCGGGTATCCATTGGCAAGGAGGGCGAAGGCTTCAAGCTCGCCGTCGAGCTCGAGGTCATCATCCCCGCCCAGGAGCATGACAAGGCGCAGGCACTTGCTGATGCCGCTCACCAAGTCTGCCCCTACTCCAATGCCACCCGCGGTAATATCGACGTCAAAGTCACCGTCGCACAGGACTAATCAGAACTAGTAGCGCCTTTGAGTGCTCGGACCACGCTGCGTTGCCATGTGCGGTGGCCCCTCCGATTCGAATAAGTAAGTCAAACTACGCTGCATGTGTCCGGCGTAGCTGGCACAATCGAATCATGTCTGTTGAAGCTCGCGCCCTTTCACTGCGGCGGTTATTACATGATTCGGCTGCCGTCCGGCTGCTGGCCGCCGATAATGCTCCGGTGATTTTGGCGCTGATTGCTGAGTACTTCCCCCGTGGTACTCGGGCACGGTCGGCGGCAGAGGTATACGAGCTCATGGTCACAGATTTCGAGGTACTTGCCAGTGAGTTCCCCATGCCGCGCACGCCGCAAAACTATTGCAATGACTGGGTGAAAGCTGGTTGGCTTGTCAGAAAGTCTGGTAGGAGCTCACGCGGCGAAACCTTAGAGCCGAGCGAGGAAGCTCTGTCTGCGCTCGAGGCCGTTGAACGGTGGGAAACACCGGTTACCACGGTCACGGCGTCCCGGGTGGAATCTATCAGCTCGGCACTGCAGCGTTTGGCGCGGGATACCAACGAGGATATTTCGAGTCGCGTCGCCAGCTTAGAGGCAGAACGAGACCGCATTGACCGCGAAATTGACAAGGCTTATTTAGGGCAGTTTGAAAAGCTAACCGCGGCACAGACGGAGGAGCGCGTCCACGACGTGCTGAATATGGCTATGGCTGTCCCGAGCGATTTCGCCAGAGTGCGCCATGAACTCGAAGCCCTCAATCACCGGTTACGCCGCCAACTACTGGATCCAGAAGGCTACCGCGGTGACGTGCTTGAGGAAATTTTCAGCGGCGTGGACCACATCGCCGAATCGGATGCCGGCCGTAGCTTTCGGGGATTCTATTCCTACCTCATGGACAGAGAACGCAGTGCGTGGATGGACCAGTGGATTAACCAGGTTTTAGAAAGCGACGTTGGCCATGAGCTGGCACCAGAGAGCCGGCAGCAGCTACGGAATCTCTTTCGCGATATGGAAGAAACGAGCTTCGAGGTCAATCAAACAATGACTGGCCTTGCGCGCAGCTTGCGCAACTATGTCTCTTCGGAACAATTTGCAGAAGATCGGCGCATGATTGAACTACTGCGTGAAGCACGGGGCATGGCCATTGATGCCGCGCAGGCATCAGAGCTGAAAGCCTTTCACCGCATGGAAACACCCCTGCAGCGCATCGGCATGCCCATTCACTCGGTCTCGCGCATCCACTTAGCCAACCCGGGACGCGAAGTCGTGGAGGAAACACCGGAAGCCTTCCAGCCGCGCCAGGAAAACGCGGGGGCATTGTATGAGTTAGTGCGCGAATCAGAAATTGACTTTGAGGAATTGCATGCGGCGATTCGCGGGGCTGTCGGCAAGGCTGGTCCATGCACGATTGGCCAGGTAATGCAGGAGTACCCGCCCACGCAGGGTCTCGCCAGCGTCGTGGGTTTGGTGCACATTGCGTACCAGCACCCACTGCCGGGTTTGCATGATGCTGACGAAAAAGTCACGTGGACCGAAGGAGATGGGACCATTCGCGCGGCGTATATCCCTACTATGTATTTCGATAGCACCACTGTTAAGGAGTTATAGTGACCGCTACTGATAATCATCGCGTCGATTCCGCCCATGAGCCCCCGCTGTGGGAAAGCGATAAAGGAACGCTAACCTATAACTCGCGCCGCGCGTTAGTGCAGCTTTTGAAGGGGCCGCTGGTGCGTGCACACAAGGAACCTGTCTTATGGTCCGCCATTATCTCGGACGAAGACAATCTGCGGGCCCGCCTCCATGAGGTATTTCTTGAGCTGGTGGTCGATGAAGGAGAAGGGTTTGCCTTTACCCGGATGGTAGAAGAGGAGACGCTGCCTATTCCACAGGTGCTGCGCACGGATAAGCTCAAGCACATCGATACCGCCATCCTCCTGAACCTACGCCAGGAACTTGGCTTGGCGCTACCCGGTGAACGTGTGATCGTAGACATAGAAGATCTGCGGGAGGGCATTGGATACGTCCGCGCGGTTGATTACCGCGATGAAGCCGGGTTCAATAACCGGTTCAATGCGGCGATTAAACGGATCCGGAATGAGTATTCACTGCTGAGCGCAACTGAGACGGAAGGGCGTTTCGAGGTATCACCCGTCTTGCGGCAGCTTTTCGATGCCGCCACGGTTACCGCCATTCGGAATGAGTACGCCCGGCTAGCAGGTGCCGAGGATGACCAGGAGAATGCTTCCGATGCCTAATCTCTATCCCGGCCAATTCCGTATCAGCCGTATCCAGCTCATTAACTGGGGTACTTTTCACGGCTACTTTTCCATACCGGTAGCCCGCAAGGGCTTCCTCATTACCGGTGGATCCGGTTCAGGCAAATCCACGCTGCTTGACGCGATGTCGGCTGTGTTGGTTCCGCAGAAGGATCTCAAGTTCAACGCGGCATCACAGCAAGACCTCGGGCGACATAATGGGCGCAACCTCGTCTCCTATATTCGCGGAGCGTGGCGGCAGCAGGAAAATGCGCACACGGGTGAAATTGCCCCGGAGTACCTGCGTGAGGGCGCAACGAACTCGGTGGTGGCGTTGACCTATGATAATGGGGCTGGAACGCAGCACACCCTCATTGCCATCTTCCGCCTCAACGGTGGTGAAAATTCGGTGGGCCAGATTAAAAGGCTCTATGGGGTTGTGCGGGGAGACGAGGACATCGATAAGCTCAGCCCTCTGCTCACCCGCAGCCTAGATACCCGCAAGATTAAAGCCATGTATAAGGGGCCTGGCGCTTCATTTACGCCGACGTACAACACGTTTGCGGATCGATTCCGCAAACGCCTAGGCATCAAGAGTGAGCAGGGCCAAATCCTGCTGCACCGCACGCAGTCCGCCAAGTCCTTATCCAGCCTGGACCAGCTTTTTCGGGACTATATGCTAGATACACCGTCTACCTTCGAGCGGGCGGAGAAAGCAGTGGAGCAGTTTGAAGATCTGCGCCAAGCATACCTGCGAGTAGAGGATGTCAAGGCCCAGATTGAGACCCTGGCTCCCCTGCCCCAATTGCACTCCCAGCGCACCTGCGCAGAGGCGGATAAACACAAAGCTGAGGCGATGAATGAGGCGCTACCGGCGGTGCGCGCCCGCTTGGTGGCAGAAGAACTGGACTATCGCATCCGCGTGCTGACTGCCCAACAGGCAGAGGCACAATCTGCAGCCGAGGCACTCGAAGCGGAGGTCGAGCACCTTGACGATGCCGAGCGTCGCGCCGCAGTAGCGGTCTCCCAGCTCAGTGCCGGCGAGCTGGCCGCACTAGAAGCCAAAATTGAAACCGCGGAGAAAGAAATTGAGCACCGCTCTAAAGAGTTCCAACACCTGGCCACTGCCGCTGAACAATGGACTGATCACTTTGAGCTCAACCCACACGGCTTCGCCGAACTGCAGGCAAATGCCCGTCTGCGCATCGCGGACTTTGAGGCTGACTCGGCCCAGCTTGCTGAGCAGCAGCAAGAAGCCGGTGTTGCCGCTCGCGATGCTGCGACAGCCTATGCATGCCTAGAAAGTGAACTGCGCTCCTTTAGCTCGCGGCGTACCAATATCGATAAGGCCCTCGTAGAGCTGCGCACCCAACTCGCCCAAGATACTGGCTACGCAGAATCGGAGCTTCCTTTCGCTGGAGAGCTCCTAGATATCGCCCCGCAGCAGGCGGAGTGGGAACCGGTGATCCAAAAACTGCTGCACACATTCGCCGCTACCCTGCTTGTTCCAGAAACCGCACGGGAAGCCATTAACCAGTGGGTCAATTCTCGCAACGTGGGCACACGGCTCGAATACCGCACTATCCCGGAGTTCGCTCCGGCGCCTGCCCCCGCGCGCAGCCCGCACCAACTCATCCACAAATTGGAGTTTCAGGACCACCCCATGGCGCAGTGGGTGCGCCACCATATTTCAAGCCGTTTTAACTACGAATGTGTCAACTCGGTGGCCGCCCTCGAACAGGTAACCAAGACCCCGGCTGTCACGCACGATGGCCTGGAAAGCCGACCCAAGGACAAGGATGGCTCAACGCGATTTATCAAGGATGATCGCACGCGCTTTAATGGCACGCGGTGGTACCGAGTAGGTTCTACTAATACCGCCAAGATTGAGCTCCTGCGTTCCCAATTGGGCGAAGCGAAGGCCAGTGCTCGCGCTAGGGCAAAACAGGTCCACGAGCTCAACCGGAAGATGGATATCCTGCGCACACAACGCGATAAAGCACAACGTGTACTAGAGACCAAGTTTCAGGATATTGATACCGCATCCGCTGAGGCGCGCAAGCGCGATTTGCAAGAACAATATGATTCTTTGGCTTCCTCCCCAGAGGCGCAGGCCCTAGCCAAAGCGCACGAGCAGGCGAGAGAAAAGCTTACTGCTGCCCGCACCCAACTAAACGAAGCCCAAAAACATCTCGGTAATGTGGAGGGCGAGCTGAACCGTTCCTCCCAACGGCGCCGCAGCATCGGAACTGTGCCCATGGTGGCGGATCAGGGCATCGCTGCGGCAGTCGAAGAGGCTCTGCACAAAGGCAGAAGAAAACTCACCATCGATGACATCGATGCCCGGCGCGATGAGGTGCAAGCCAGCCTGCAAGAAACCGCACGCACGGCAGCGCGCCGCATCGAGGAGACGAATGCCAAGATTGTCTCCGTCCTCCACAAGTACCTATCGCAGTGGCCCGCGGAAGCCGCTGATTTGGAGCCGCAGGCCAGCTTCGCTGGCGAGGGCATGGAGAAGCTCAAGTTCCTGCGCGCGGACCGCCTGGCCGATTTTCGCGCTAAGTTTTTGGAGCTGCTTAATGGCACGACGGTGCAGAACCTATCGCACCTCGCCTCGTCACTTCGCCATGCCCGTAGCGATATCGAGCAGCGCATGGAGTTTATTAATAAGTCTTTGCAGCGCACGCCCTTCAACGGCGACCGCACCCTACGGATCGATGTGAAGGATGCCCGGGGTCAGGTGGTGCAAGACTTCCAGCGGGATCTCGATGCCGCAACGTCCCATAGCCTGGCGGAAATTAGTGCCGATGATCCCGAAGCTGCGGTAGTGCGCTATCACGCCCTGGATAAGATTCTCAGCCGCTTGGGCTCGTCTGAGGCGGAGGACATTCGGTGGCGCAACCTGGTTCTCGATACGCGCAAGCATGTCAGCTTCATCGGCCGTGAGTGCTATCCCGATGGCACGACCGCCAATACGTATCAGGATTCCGCCTCCCTGTCGGGCGGCCAGGCCCAAAAGCTGGTGTTCTTCTGCTTGGCTGCGGCGCTGCGCTTCCGGCTGGCGGAGCCGGATCAGGACGTGCCCACCTACGGTTCCATTATTTTGGATGAGGCTTTCGACCGCGCCGACCCAGCCTTTACGCGCACCGCTATGTCCGTGTTTGCGTCCTTTGGTTTCCACATGATTTTGGCAACGCCATTCAAACTCATCCAGACGCTCTCGCCGTACGTGGATGGCACCATAGTGGTCAATTACGACGAGCCTTTTATTCAGGGCCGCCCGCAGGCGCGTACGGGCTATTCGCTTATCGATGCCACCACCTACCCCCACAAGTCCCCGGAGTCTGCCGATGCGGATGCCTAGCGACCTCCACGCGCATGCGGCAAAATACCTGCGCAACCACTTCGCTGAGGCCTTAGCCGCCCCGGATTCGCTGAGAATCGACTGGCCGCTGCACCCGCCTACGGCCGCCAACGCCGCGCGCGATGTCCCCGCCACCCAGGAGTTTATTCGCGCCTGGCAGCGCTGGCCGCACCCGGAAGAGATCCACTACGCATCCCGCAATTGGTCCAGCACCGGCCTGGGCACCAATTCGGTGCCAACCCGCGCGGTCCTTAGCGGCGCGCGGCGGATCGCCGCGGTCGCGGGCCTTAACTCCGAGTACTCCCGCGCGCTACAGCGCGCACACGACATCGCCTCAATCTTTCCCGACTCCCCTGCATTCGCCGACGCCGTGTACCGCACCTATGCCCAGTGGAAGGACCTAAACGCATACGATCTGCGCTGCCTAGAGCCATGCTTGACCTGGCTGCGCGCCCATCCGAATTCCGGCGAGTGGGAGCGCGCCGTTCCCGTCGAAGGAGTAGACGGCAAATGGATTGGCACCCACCGCCGCCTGTTGCTCGCCCTGCTTTCGCCCTTTGGCATCACGGATTTGGGGCTGCGCCGCACCGATGCCCGCCTGCGCCTGCGCTATCTCAACCATGCCCCAGCGTTGTCCGATATCGAGGTTCCCCTCTCCCAAGCAGCACGCCTCTTCCCCACCGCGCCCCCGCGCGTTCTCATTGTAGAAAACAAGCAGACCTTCCTAGCCCTGCCCCTGCTTTCCGTTGCCGCCCCACCCACCATCGCCATCCTCGGTGCCGGCAATGCTGCCCGCCAGCTCCACGCCCTCGACTGGCTCCACCACGCCGAAATTACTTACTGGGGCGATCTTGACGCCGCCGGCTTCAGCATCCTCAACGGCGTACGCGCCCATTTTCCCCACACGGAGTCCCTGCTCATGGATACTGCCACCGTCACCGCGTTCCGACACCTCGCGGTCCCCGATCCCGGTGACGGCTCCGCCATGCTTAGCCACCTCACCACCGAAGAGCAGCGCGCCTACCGTCTCCTCTTCACCGAGGGCAAGCTGCGCATCGAGCAAGAGCGGATTCCGTTCGCGCATGCCAATGACGCGATTCAAGCCACGTTTCAACACTAGCTCATGGGCGCACGTGGCAGCCTCAGATAAGGCTTCGGAACTCCTCGGCTCCAGGCGGAACGTTCCGGTATCTGGCACGTCGTAACGAACGTTTAACCGTTCCCGCTGGCGGAACCTCCTTTTCTCACGGCATCGCAGTCCACTCGATGTCTTCGAAGCCCCAGTCGGAGAAATGCCAGGTGATGGTTTCGGTGGCATCGATAAGCGCGTGCTCCAGTGCTTCTTCATCGTCGCCAGTAACGGAGAGCTCGAGCATCACTGAAGTATCTTCTTCGTCCAGTACCCCCACGTCCAAGGGGCCGCCATCATCGAGGCCGGATACAAAGCGCGCGGTCCAATTTTCGCCGCCAAAGAAACTGGAGTCATCTTCTATAGCGTGCTTTTCCTCCAAATCCCACACGGCTTCAATAATGTCCCAGTTACCGGTAATTGCCGCGGACAGCTCGGCGTCACGCCCGTACAGCACCAGCTCGTGAAGCCAAGAATAATCAATGATGAAGCTACTCATGATGGTTCCTAGTGTATTCGCCGGGAGTCCGTTCATTAAACGCACTCACCGAGCGTTTTACTCATAAACCCAGCTGTTCAAGCTCTGCGCAGAGAGCATTAATCTGCGTGCGCGTATGGGTTGCCATGAGAGTAACGCGGAGTAGTGCAGCGCCTCGCGCAACAGTGGGCCAGCGGATTGCTGGAACGATAAGTCCTCGGTCCAGCAGCGCGGCGCTAGCACTCATCGCAGCCGCCTCATTGCCCACATGCACGGGGATAATGGGCCCTTGCTGTGGCGTAGTCCCGCGTGTGTGGTGCCAATATGAAATATTGTCCTGCAGCTGCCTAACCGGACTGGGATCAGCTTCCATGAGTTTTAGTGCCGCGAGCACTGCGGCAGAGGTGGCAGGCGTGGGCGAGGTCGAAAAAACGAAGGACCGAGCCTGTTGCCGCAAGAGCTGCGCAACCGGTTTACTCGTTGCCACTAGTCCACCTTCGGCACCAAGCGCCTTGCTAGCAGTAATAACCTGGATATCGGGCTGAACGCCAAAATATTCTGGGAGGCCAAGGCCGCGGTCGCCAACGGTGCCAAACGAGTGAGCATCATCCACCATTAGCCATGCCCCGTATTCGCGCGCCACCCGCGTTAGCTCAGGCAGGGGCGCGAGCACCCCGTCCATGGAAAAGAGACCATCAGTAACCACCAGGGCATACTTGGTGGTCCTGGTAGCCAAGGCAGCTTCCACAGCGCGGGTATCACGGTGTGGGGTAACGACGAGGGAGGCGCCGCTCGCCTTTGCGAGCCGACAGCCATCGATAATGCTGGCATGGTTGCGCGCATCGGAAATAATGGTGAGCTCGGGCGAGGCTACAGCCTGCAACGTCGATAAATTGGCTTGGTACCCGGTAGCAAAGAATACCGCGTCCGGATACCCAGTCAGCCGGGCCGCCGCAGCTTCTACCGCAACGTGTAAATCCGACGTACCGGTGGTCAATCGGGAGCCGCCTGAGCCGACACCGTAGCGATCAACGCTGTCCTTCACAGCGCTTTTTATCTCCGGATGTTCTGCCAGGCCCAGGTAATTCGATGAGCTAAAAAGGACCGCCTGCCTGGCTGTATGCTCAGCTGCCGTCCGCACGAAGCTTTCTGGCACTTGCCCACGTGTAAAGACCGATGGGCTGCGCCAGAGGCCATCCTTTCCCCACTTATCAAGGCGGGCAGACGCGACTTCTTCTAGACTCTTATTCACTCGTCTGCCTCAAAATCCACAAGTACGGCGCGGTTTTCCAGATAATCTATCAACGCTTCAATATCGGCTCCTGGTTTGATGATGAACGCTCTCGCCCCCTCATCCGATCCAGGTTCTTTAATGTGCGGCAAGCGGTGGTAGGTGTTACCTATGCAGACATAGCCGGTGGTATACGCCGGGTCATCCGACACACAGACTTCTGCTAAGACATCGGGATGCGCGGCAACTTTGCTCGCCAGAACGATGGCTTCATGGGCAGCGTCCTTACCTGTGAAATCCGCTTCTTTAGCGTTATGCGCATCCATGTGGCTTACACGGACGCCTCGCTGCACGTCTGGTTCGCAGCGCACGCCAGTATCGGCCGCGATAAGCATTGCCCCGCGCATGTTTCTGGCGGTAAACGTCTCTTCAATAACTATCTGGGAATGGGCGGTCATGGGGCGTAGTAGTTCCTCAATAATTCCCCTCGCCTGCGAAGGCCGTTGCATCACCTCTTCCTGTACGCCCACGGAAGGGACACGCAAAATATCCGATTCATCCAAAGCCTCCACTGTGATGAAGACATTTTCCGCCATTCCCTTGGGGTGCGTCATAGCACGTTCAGATAACGCCGCACAGACCGCCGGAACCTCGTGCGACCTGACGATGCGCTCTGCACCCGAAATGTGTTGGCCCGAAGAATCCGCACGCATTCGCACTGAGAAATAGTTCATAAGCCGAGGATACCGAACGCGTTGAACGCTGTTCAGGAAGAGGGAAGATAGCCACCTACCCAGGCTCTAGGCAGTGCTTCAGCAATAGGAACGCAAAAGCCATACGCTTTCCGTTGCCATCCGCACGCCTCCATATTGCACCCCTAGTTTTTCCGGTTAAGCAGGTGATTTGTATGAAAACACCATTAGCCTATATAGTTATTTCTCGTCGCACAGAGAACGGCTCGTTAGAAGTGCAACATAATTATTCCTCCATAGCTCAGTTGGCAGAGCATTCGACTGTTAATCGAAGGGTCACTGGTTCGAGCCCAGTTGGAGGAGCAGTTTTCAAAGCCCCTCATACCGGCGAAAATGCTGGTGAGAGGGGTTTATTCGTTTTTGTGACGTTGCTCCATGTTGCTAAATGTGGGCACTTATTGGCCCGTATGTCGTCAAAATGTCGTCACGTTTCGGGTTAAACGACAAAATGTGTTGTTTTCCGGCGTGTCGGAGTAAACGACATTTTGTGTTGGTGGACAGCGTGGTTTAGGGCACCTGGCCTTTGCGTATTCCCATAGAGTGGTTGTAGGCACTGTCGAAAGTTGCTGGTGGACCGTATTCACGGCCGCCGGTGGCTTGTGTTTCTTGGCTGGCTAGCGTGTGCGCTTTAGCTCGTGGGTCTGCCCCCTGATGCGTCCACTTTCCTGGGTCAGCCTCTAGCGCGAGTGACAGTGGCTTTACAGGCGCTCTATCGCCATTGCTAGCGGATTGGTGCCTGTAGTCCCGTTTTTCGTGCACGCCCCGCTACAGACGGGACATCGAGGATGATTCTTACCCATCCATTCATCGTGAACCTCAGCGCCTAGCACATCAGCACGCCCCCGGCGGTATTTCAGAACCGAGGCTGCGTTATCCCTCCGGATAAGTGAAATAATCCTAATACCAGCACGCCAGACGCGCTAAACATATAACTTCACCAACACATCCTGTCGTTTAGGCCGTGACAGTCACCAGCTGGTATGCCTGCGAGGCTCTGGGCATCCATCTTTAGGTGGGGTCACATTGAAACCTAGCCCTTCGAGGGCTTTCATCGCTTCGTCTGGGTTATCACGAACCGCTGCTCTAAGTTGTATGTCAAACCACCTATCGCGGGATTTCTTCAGTGCGTTCTGCCATCCGTTATTCCCTGAGAATCCGCATTCTTCAATCGTGAAATATAAGAAGTCTTCCAGTGAAGGGCGGAATCGGTGTCCTCCTACGGGCATATGGAGTGCTTTTAGGTTTTCGTCTTTTCGGGTGTCACTTTTGCTTTTCTTCCCGTTTTTCATTAGAGCCGGACTGAGTAGGCCGCCTATGCCAGAGAAGTGAATATGGGCGGCTGGTGCAGTTGTTTTTTCACGCTCGTACTCGAACTTGATGGCTGATTGCGTATGGACTCGAATTTCAAATGCGCTGTTTCTCACTGTCAGAAATGTTGCATCACGGTCGTGTGTGAGCTTGTACTCCACTACGAGACCGTAGAGCTCACTGCGCTTTGATTCATTTCGTTCTTGCGCCGAGATAGTTCCTCGCCCGTAAAATAGCGGTGCAGCTATGGATAAAACGATGATTCCGTTACTCTCGTTAATTCCGAACTCAACGACCAGGTCACTGTCTACAACAGGGAGTGCGGCTTTTATAGTTTTCTTAACTTCCTCGGCGAAATCCTTGGCCGACTCTTCTCCGTATTTCCTGGGCAATATTGACTCAGTCATCGATATCGAGCATCATTTCAACTCTACGAAGCTCGTCGTAGAGTTGCCGTTCATCAACAGTGAGACATCCCATGGAAGCCAAATCTCGCAAGTCACGGCGCGTAATCGGCCGTCCTTCGACAGAGGAATACCCATCCACCAAACGCTGTGTCAGAGCTGCTCGCCTCGTTTTTAATTCCGCGGTGTTGGTTCGCTTCATAGTCAATCGCATTGTTTTCCTCCTCTAAGTTGATTATCCCGCAGCCTAGTTGCGAGGGTGGACATTACGGTTCGCGTCTTTCGATATTTCTTGCAACACTGCGTATACCTCCGACAGAAGGTACAGATTGGGCCTTTGTTCACTGGTATTTTTACGTACTTTCCCCGCTCAGCCCATTTTCGCAGCAGGTTGGGGGTAAAATCATACCCCTTTTCTCTCAACTTGTAGGTGAAGGTTTTTGCGGTAAGCCATATTTCCCGTATGTCCACTATTGGCTCTGGTGGCCGTGTGCGGAGTAGGCGGTGGTTGAGTTAGCGGGCCTAACGCTTGGGCTCGTCGAGTATGAGAGGCGCGACGTCGAGTTGGCTGACGGTCTTTGACATTTAGCGTGGGCGGGATCGTGCTGGTTGAGGGGCATGCTTTCCTGGGGCGATGTTTTCCTACTTGAGAACATATTGAGAGTTTGCACATAGTGCATATGTGCAGTATGGTCGGTTTAAAACAAAGGAAGAGACAATAATGGAAAAGACCATGACTTACGCGTCTGCCGCCGCTTTCGCCGCGTTCATTGCCATATCAACAGTGGTACCCAATTGGCTCCTAATTGCCCCCGTGGCACTCGTCATATCCGAACTGGCATTGCCCCTCCGTAAGGACCGCAAGTGAACCCCATCATCGTAGACAAAGACACCGGGCGTGAATTGTGGCTTGGGGAAGCTTGCGCCACGTTTATTGGGGTATCTCCAGCTACATGGCGGACCTATTCCGCTAACGGCCGTACGCCTGACCACGTGGCTACAATTCTTGGCAATTCTCGTCTCTGGGACGCGGCCGAGGTCAGGGCGTGGCATTCCTCGCGACCTGGCTCACCGGTTCGGAATGCTCCAGGGGCCACACGCTAGCAACCCATGCCGGTGGCTAGCGCGTTCACACTTCCTCCCAGTCGGTGCCATGCCGGCGTATGAGGGTGCCGGGCGGGGTGTTGAAATAGTGGGGGTCTTTGATGGCACCGTTTCAATGCTGCATAAACCACTTGGTAGTTATGGCGGTAAAATATGAGTGAACCTCGCGGCAGCACCGTAGGGCGCTGACGATGATGGGTTGCTCATGTGGGACAGGACTGAGTCGGCCATTCCTATAGTTGACCATCCTTGCTGAGCTCATAAGGTTGTTCGTACCAGCATTCGTGACTGTTGAAACTATTTTCTATTTCGTCTTTTGTGGGTTCGTCCGTGTCGTCGAGCAGGAATTGCGCGGGACATTCGGAATACCTGAAGATGGTAGGTTACTAATCTTGCCAACCCAACCGGGCCGAATATCAGGTGTTTACAAAACAGGGGTCAGGACCCAGGGTCTAAACATCCTCGCTCCCGACACACAATCTGGCCTTAACCCCGGCATATGAGCACGCGAAAGGGCCTAGCCAGTCAAGGCTAGGCCCCCTTCCCTACTGCGCTCTATGCACTCGCCGCACGATCGCGGCGCGCTGAGCGAGCGCCAACGAGCAATTAGTCGTTGACATACAGGTACTGCTTGTTCACAAACTCGTCCAGTGCGAAGACGGAAAGCTCACGACCGATGCCGGAGTTCTTAATACCTCCGAATGGCAATACTGGGGAAAAGTACTGGCCCAGGTTGACGTGAACCATTCCCGCCTCGATCTGGTCAGCAACCTTGGTGGCGCGCTCGGTGTCATCGGAGAACACGGCACCGCCTAGGCCGTAATTGGAGTTGTTGGCCAACTCTACGGCTTCCTTTTCAGAGGACACCTTGTAGATTTCTGCCACTGGGCCGAAGAACTCTTCGTAGTAGGAGTCAGAACCAACTGGGACATCGGTAAGCACGGTCGGCTCGTAAAACGCAGCCGTCTCGTGCAGGTTGCCACCAGTGCGAACCTTAGCGCCGTTCTCCACAGCGGTCTTGACCTGCTTGTCCAAGTTCTCGGCGGCCTCGCGGGAAGACATGGGATAATACTGGTTCTCGCCAGGCTGAGTTGGGTCGGCCTGCTTCATCCCCTCTGCAATGCGGACCATTTCATCAACAAATTCGTCATAAATATCTTCCATGACAATGATACGCTTGTTGGAGGTACAAGCCTGGCCGATGTTCTCGATACGCTTGGCCCAAGCTTCCTCAGCGGCCGCGGTGACATCGGCTGCATCCAGGATGATGTAGGGGTCGGTGCTACCAAGCTCGAGCACAACTTTCTTCAAGTTGCGGCCGGCAATCTCAGCCACAGCGGCACCAGCGCGCTCAGAACCGGTCAGAGATACGCCCTGGACGCGCTTGTCCGCGATGATCTCCTCAATCTGCTTATGGTCGGCGTAAACGTTGATGTAAACGCCCTCTGGCAGACCAGCCTCGCGGAAGATCTCCTCGATGACAGCAGCAGACTTTGGGGTAATTTCGGCGTGCTTCAGGATAATGCAGTTACCATTCATCAGGTTCGGGCCGGCAAAGCGTGCGACCTGGTAAAAGGGATAGTTCCACGGCATGATACCCAGCAGGGAACCAATAGGCAGGCGCCGGATGGTGGCCTTACCACCTGGCACGTCAACCGGTTGGTCTTTGTTGTATTCTGGGGCTTTGTCTGCGTAGAACTGCAGGATATCGCCGGAGAAGTTAATTTCCCATTCGCCTTCTGGGGTGGACTTACCCATCTCTTGTGCGACAATCTTGGCTAGCTCGCCTTTACGCTCCTTGAGCAGATCCGCTGCGCGGGACACAATCTTTGCGCGCTCCTCAATAGAAGTCTCGCGCCAGATCTGGAAAGCCTCATTGGACTTAGCTAGAGCTTCTTGAATCTGCTCATCCGTGAAGGTGTCGAATTGCTCTAATACTTCATTGGTAGCAGGGTTAGTTACCGCAAAATCCTTAGCCATTAAAGGATCCCCTTTCTAATCGGATTCTTGGAACTAATGTGGCGACGAACACGTTTTGTGTGCGCCTGCCACCAGGATACTTAAATTCTATTGACATGTCACCTATGTAAATGGGGAACCTATGAAGGGGTCCACGACGACCAAGCTACTCTTCATCTTGATACCCTCATTCTGCTTCATATAGATGGCGTTGCGAGTGAGCATCTGGCGCAGCACCTCCGGCCTCGAGCGTGTCACGTTGTTTGTGTGTGGGGCCGGATTATAGGAATTTGTCGAAGCCGTCAGCGAAGACCACGGCCATGCAGTAGGTCCGACCGGAATAGGCAAGACTACATTGCCCGCGCCATCGGCATCACCGCGTGCCACGCTGGATATTCCGTGGCCTACTACCAGCAGGAGTGCGCGGCCAGTCTTGACGGGGCTATATTCCACTGCCGATCACGGCAGTGTGTACACCTCACAGGCCTTCAGAAACTACTACTCTTCACTAGAGGTACGCCAGTCCATTGGCGCGGTAGTAACGAGTGGCGATAACGCCCTAGCAGAATCATTTAACGCAAAGCTCAAGCAAGAAGTACTGCAAGATCGGACGGTCTTTGAAGCCGGGACTCCAGCTATACTGACCAAAGCAGCATAGCTAAGCTCCCGACGTGTCCACCTTTCCGGGATCAGGCCCGTCACACCGGCGGAAACCGCACGCTGGCTACCATCTACATCGACGTCAGCTAAAGCCTGGCGGCAATAATCCAAAACGCCTAGTCTCCGTGCCGAGGACTAGGCGGTTTATGGGGATGCGGGTGAGACCAAGCTAGCCTTGCACGTTGACGCTACCATCGATATTCACGTTTACCTGCGCCGCCATGGCGCGGGCAACGTTAAGCCGCTGCCAGGATCCATCCTCGCCTTGCCTATCCAATGGATTGCCAGCGGGGAGCGCGGTTTGGCGTAACACCTCGGCGCGCTGTTCCCAAGTCAAGTCTGGGTGAGAGGCGGCTAATAAAACCGGGGCAGCCTGCGGAACAACCATTGGCGCGTCTGTCGGATTGCTTGGAGTGAAATCATAATCCAACAAATTCGTGTATTCGTCTACGGCCGCTGCGGTGGGGCGGTATTCCTTGCCATTCGCTCTATCCTGGGCGACTAGTTCTTCTACGGTTTTCCCCGTACGCCATTGAATCTCTTCCCGAATTTCCTGCGCGGCTTGCTGTAATGCAAAGCGCATGCGTCCGTCGTTCAAGCGATCAGCCGCCGCAGCTTGGCCGGTCATACGGCCTCCAATGACATCCAACGGGTAATGCACACCCAGTACAACGCGGTGGTATCCCGCTTCCGCGCCGCGCAGCATTAACTGGGGGCCTATCTCTGGAAGCATGAAGGCCATCAAAGTAGTGATCCACGTTGCCTGGTTCGTGTGCCCAGAGGGGAAAGCTGGTGAGCTGGGATAGATATCCTTCGACTCGTCTTCGTAACGCTTGATAGCATCGGGTGCCTGTACGAACGGGCGGTCGTAACGGAAGTAATACTTTTCTGCAAAAGTGGAGCTAGCCAGTCCACCGGCACGCGCAGCGTAGCCATTGCCCAGTAAGTACTGTGTCTTGGGCAGTCGATGCTCTGCTAAAGCCTCGCGGAATGCGCCACCCAGGCTCTCTCCCATGGAGTCAGAAATGGCCTCGAGCATGCCACCGGAGCTTGCCTTGGCATCGGACAGCGCGCGAGCAATCAGCCCAGGGTCATCGGCAGCTGCATTGTTAATGGCCACAACCTTGGCTAGGTTTTCTGCAAGGACCTCCGGCTGGTTCTTGATCTGATCAAATCCGCGGACAACCTGCCAATAATTGCCAAATTGATAAGATGAAATATCGGATTCAAAGCCTACAAGGTAGTCCAGGCCAAAGGGCTTAGGAACCGGTGCGCCCGGATGCTGCACCGGAGAGGGGCCAATACTGGATCCACTGCTAAATCCCTGTACTTGCGGCACCTTGGAAGAAAGCTCGCCCGCCTGTGCAGCGGGTGCAAAAGAAGCAACGGTGAAGCTGGCGGCCGCTCCGAGAGCAAGTACTCGACGCGAAACACCACGATTGAAGATAAGGGTCATGTATCGAAACTTTCAGCTAGAAGTTTTTTCCTTTGAACACTAACCAACCAACGTTAAGGACATATGAACTGCACACTAACCTTTTTCAATGCTTTTTCAAACAATCAGTTGTATGAGCGCTCAAGCTAATCGATGTCCTCTGCCTTTCCACTGAGAACCGCGTTTCACCAAACGGTTCAGCACCATGCGCGGACAACCCCGCCGCCTCGGCTGCCGTAGCCGAATGCCGATCCTCATGAAAAATCATTAAATCAACTTAGCACGAATCGGTGCCGCCGAAAACAGGAAGGGATTTTGACCGGGTAGTTTCGACACGAAAGCGCACATCCGGGGTAGGCTGGAGAAGAAATTTTGCTCGCTTAGAATTAAAGGGAATTAGTCAATAATGATCCAATTCGTCTTCGGCGCCGCCGCAGGCTACGTATTTGGCACTAAGGCTGGGCGCAAACGCTACCACCAGATTAAGGGCGCATACGAAAAGACCGTTAACTCCCCTGCCGCTAAATCCGCGGTACGCTCCGCCCGCAAGGTAGTAGCCAACCGCCTAGATCCCGAGCCACGCATGCGCGAAATCCACGACCTTTCCGAAAAGCGCCGTGGAAGAGGCAAGACTCGGGGGAACCGGGCTCCTCAGGCCGACCGCATTTATGAACCCGATAAGGATTAAAGGCTTTCCCGCTAACCACTTCCCGCGCAACTCCTGAACTAACGTTGTTATGTCCATGAGGTTTTTGGACTTGGAGTCTAGCTACTTTTTGGACTTGGAGTCTAGGGACTTTGTGGACGTGGAGTCTCCCCGCTTTTTGGACGGGGAGTCCACTGAGTTTTTGTACTGGTGC
>NZ_REGE01000050.1 GCF_003688935.1 Corynebacterium macginleyi
TGAACCAGGTATGCAGTACTACATTAAGTAGTGTGAGTGCACTGGTTAGGTAACAGGCCATAGGGCCTGGGCACACCATGTCCCCCTTCAGGGTGTCTCTGTACACTCTGAAGGGGGTAACCCATTTGGGCCCCACCCCGATGTGTCCACTTTTCGGGGGTGGGGCCCGATTCAGAAAGGACAGATACACCACTTCACCGGACTTGATCCACTTCTCGGATGGCGCTTTAATTTTTACAGTGATATTGTGTTGAGTCGACTATAAGGTTAACCTAGATTTCGGATCGAAATCCTGTTTAGCCTCGATGCGTTTAAACCTAATTTTTCTGCTGTGCCAGCGAAAATTTTAGCTGCGTGGGGAGTCGGTTTAAGTATGTTTATGGTTCGAAGAGGAAAGAATGATTAGATTAAGAAACGTTTTCCGAGAGAGGTGGCTGGTCTTTACTGCAGTGCTCTCTGCTATTGCGGTAATTGCGGCCATGTTCGTCGTTCCGGGAGCTAAAGCGGAGGTTTCTAAGCCCACCGACTTTACACCCAACACTACATTGGGGGACGAGCTCAAAAAGGAAGAAAAAGACCCGCGGCACTTCGCTGCGGACTACTCCTGGGGTTTGCTTGTGTGGGCGGGACAGCCTGCAGGGCCCGGCTTTAACAACGGTGGAAACAAAAACAATGATGTGGGCTGGGCTTGGTGTATTGAACCGCATGCTAAAACCCCTCTTAATACGTTCGAAGCGTATAATAAGAAAAACGCTACGAAACTTAAGTTCAAAGAGAGCTATCACGACGCCGTTATTAATCTCGGACGGAAGATGGAAGATGCAGCTGCCCGAGGGGATAAATCGTCGGCTGCCAACTATTACGTTTACCTGTTGATGTTCCTCGATTCGCGGCAGAACCCAAAATATCAGCCCTATAATACGATCATTAGGAATAGCAAGATATATTTCCCAGGTTTTACTGGATCGCACCAAGATTTTACGGCACTTACGGGTTACAAAATTGAGGGAACCGAAGCAGTGCCGAAGCTTGTAAAAGACTCGACGGTGGAGATAGCGAAGCAACCTGCAGATGCGTTTATTACCGTCGTGCATCCAAACAACAACCGCAACTCAAGTGCACAATCTGTCATGCCTGTTGATCAGCCAGGTTTGCCTCCACTTGAAGAAGAAAAGCCAGAGAAAGAGCAACCAAAGATTTCTACGAAGGCTGAGTTTGCTGAGGGTGACAAGCAGGTTGTTGCTGGTGCTACGGTGAAT
>NZ_REGE01000051.1 GCF_003688935.1 Corynebacterium macginleyi
CCACGAGCCTGCTGGCTGTAGCTGAGGCTCGTTCGCCTTGTTTCGCCCGCTTGATAGCTCGTTTGTCTTCAATATTGCAGATCATCAACCATAACGTCTTGAGCGCTGATTCATCGTTGGTGAACTGCACCCTGTTGCGGGTAGCTTTACGCAGTTCATTGTTGAATGATTCAATCGAATTCGTCGTATAGATAACCTTCCTGGCTGCTGGCGGGAACTGCAGAAACGGTACGAAACGCGCCCAAGCATCCCGCCAGTCCTTGACTGAGCGGGGATACTTTTCTCCTAATTCAGAGGCTTCAAAATCGTCTAAAGCAGCCTGAGCCGTGGATTCGTCCGCAGCGGTGTAAATCTTTTTCAACGCAGCCGATACGCCCCGGCGATCCCCGTAAGCTACCCACCGGTTAGCTGCGCGAATTAAGTGCACGATACAGGTCTGCACCATAGAGTTTGGCCATGTTGCCTCTACTGCCTGCGGCAAGCCTTTCAGCCCGTCACAGCAGACG
This sequence comes from Corynebacterium macginleyi, assembly GCF_003688935.1. Taxonomy (GTDB): domain Bacteria; phylum Actinomycetota; class Actinomycetes; order Mycobacteriales; family Mycobacteriaceae; genus Corynebacterium; species Corynebacterium macginleyi. The sequence continues at coordinate 507 of NZ_REGE01000051.1, forward strand.
ATAAAGACGTCCTTGACCCCACGGTTAGATAAGTTGGCGCATACCTGTGCCCAAAACGATGCGCCTTCCTCTTTGGCAATCCACAATCCCAAAATGTGCTTGATGCCATCTAAATCCACGCCGATAGCCATATAGGCAGACTTGTTGACAACCCTGCCACCATCGCGGACTTTAATGCGTAACGCGTCCAGGAAGATAACGGGGTAGAACTCATCTAGCTGGCGGTTTTGCCAGACCATGACCTCATCAAGGACGGCATCAGTGACCGCGGAAATTGTTTCATGAGAGATATCGACACGCATCGCAGTTGCCATATGATGCTGGATATCCCGAATGGTCATTCCGCCGGCATATAAGCTGACAATCATGTCGTCAACATCTGTCAGCCGCCTTAAGCCTTTGGGCACCATCGTAGGGACAAACGTGCCGTTTCTATCTCGTGGAACATCAATGCTTACTGGCCCGTAGTTAGAATCCACGGTCTTTGGATACGACCCGTTGCGGTGATTGTTTGTCCCAGCAGCAGCTTTAGCACTCCTGTCGCCAGACTTGTAGCCAAGGTGGGCATCCATCTCAGCATTCAAACCCCTAGTGATCGAGGCTTGCAACATGCCCCGAACCAGATCGTTGGCATCCGTTGTAGACGTGCCTAGCTCATCAATCAGTTTCGCCATCTCAGGGTTAGCAAGAAGCTTCTTTTCAATCGCATCAA
>NZ_REGE01000052.1 GCF_003688935.1 Corynebacterium macginleyi
CCAGATTCGCGGCTTCACGCCGGTACTCCGGGGTGTACTTCTTCCTTGACGAACTCACAATGAACATCCTCTCCTACGGACACAAGATCCGTACTAATAGGGTGTCCACTAAACGAGGGTAACCTCACCTTATTTGTACGGATTTTGTGTCCGTAGGAGAGGATGTTCATTGTGAGTCAACAGCGCAAGAAGTACACACCTGAGTATCGCCGGAGAGTGTCCGCTTCTTTGTGTGCGGGGCTTGGTTTACAAGTAATCCGCGAATCGGTTGGGATAAGACACGGCTAGTTGGTTGATAGCTTGTTTCCAACCAGTGGCTTTCGCTCTTTCAATATAGCCGTTGCATTCAACGGCGCGTTTTGCTTTCTTCGCTCGCTGGGCAGCGCGCTTGTCTTCGATGTTGCAGATCATCAGCCACAGCGTCTTTAGTGTGAAGCGTCCTGGGTTTAGTTCCTACCTCTGCTAAGGAAGGATTGGCACTATGCCCAGAAAGTATTCCGCCGAATTCAAGGAGAAGGCGGTCCATCAAGTCCTAGAGATGGTCCGTCTGGAGTCCTGCTCACGGCAACGCGCGTACGAGGAAGTCGGAGAGCTCCTTGGCGTGTCCCACTACACGTTACGCGCCTGGTACCGCGACAGCCTCGCCCATGAGCAGACGGCACAATAGATGGCGAAACCATGGAAGAAGAGCTTGGGGCGTCTGCGCCGGGAAAACCGCGAGCTGAAGCGAGCAAACGGGATTCTTAAGACTGCTTCGGCTTTTTCGCAGCGGAACTCGACCGGCCCTAAGACCAGATGATCTCTTACATCGACAAGTACAAGGAGCAATTTGGGGCCCGGGGCCATCTGCCGTGTTCTGAAACAAGCAGATCGTGGATTCATTACCTCCCGCGGCTACCGTAAAGCCACCACCCGCGCCCCAAGCGCCAGGGCCTTAAGCGATAGCCTTATCATCCCAGAGATACAGCGCGTCCATGCGGAAAACTTCTCGGTCTACGGTATTCGCAAGATGAGGCACGCGATGAACCGTGAAGGCTTTCATACCGGCCGCGACAAGACCGCATGCCTGATGAAACTTGCAGGTGTGTCCGGTCGACGACGTGGACGAACCCCGGTCACCACGATCAGCCCTAAAGTTCTGGATCCTCGTCTGGACCTTGTGCAGCTAAACGTCCGGGCAACAGCACCTGG
>NZ_REGE01000053.1 GCF_003688935.1 Corynebacterium macginleyi
TGATGATCTGCAATATCGAAGACAAACGAGCCTTAAAGAGAGCCAAGCAAGGCAAACGGGCCTCAGCTACAGCCAGCAGGCTCGTGGAAGGAGCGCGAGTATCCGGTTGGAAACAAGCCATCAACCACATGGCCGTGGCCTTTCCCGACCGCTTCGACAAATACCTATAAACCTAACCCCACACACAAACAACTTGACACGCTCCTTCGCCCTAAACGGCGCCCGATTTCCCGCAGCGGCACATGCTCACGAAGAAGATCGGCGATAATAACGCGTTCTTCAAAGCAAATATAGCGATCACTGATGCGTTTATACGGATCCACACCGACAGGCAAGGCAGGGGGCCGAAGCCGTCCAGATTCGATAACGTCATGGCGTTGGCGCAGCGCTTTCATAAGTCTTTTATACGTGGTGGCATCCTCGCCGACAGGTATGAACTCTTTACGTGGCCCTCCGGATTTGATGAGACCTTTTTCGAAGTCTAAAGACAATCGATGATCAATTCCTACTGCAGTCCCAGCATCACAAACAGGCAAGCTCGCCAACCGAAGGCGCAAGTATTCCACCCTCAACTGTGTCTGGCGGACTTTCCGGGCATACCTCGTTAGCCGGATATGACACCCAGCTTCTGTAGCAACGGCATACGCAGCGGTGGGATGCATTCCACACCTTTTGGCGGCCTGGTGTACTGAAAGTCCGCCTTTAACTAGTTCTACAAGCTGTAAAGCCTGGCTACCGCGGCGATCAACTCGTTTTGCTTTATGTATGACTGGCAATCCATGAGCATGACAAAAATTCAAAGCATGCGCGTAATGACAACCAAGCTCACCAGCAGCCGAACGAACGCTACGCCCACTGCCAACCAAGGCGACCAAGCCACGACGATCCGACTCAGACAACGAATGAAACGGGCCAACAACTCCAGGCACAACAACACCCTCCTAAGGGAAAGTGTTGCAACGACCCTCTGAACTCAAGGGCAACAAAAAATTAAAGAACGCCCTATGGCATGGGGTTACCCGCAAGTCGTGGACACGTTGTTAAGCTGCTTAGGGGTTAAGCAGCGGCTTTCTTATTACAATTTTGATCAGCGAGCTGGGCTTCGAAATCGACGGGGCTTACCATCCCGATGGACGAGTGGCGACGACGCCGG
>NZ_REGE01000054.1 GCF_003688935.1 Corynebacterium macginleyi
GGTTGCGTCCGCTAGTGTGGTGTATCTGTTACCCGGGTGAAGCCTCGTGCCGGTGCACATAAAGGCGACCACCGCGGGTACCTTTCGAATCAACTCTTACTTATCCTCGAAAGGAATGTAACCCGCGATGGCCACTACCCCTCATCATATCGATCCGACTGCGTATCTGGAAGAATTGCTCACTCAGGCCTTCCCCTGACTTGATGCGCCAGATGCTTACAGACTTTATTAACCAGATACTCTCAGCCCAAGCTGACACGGTCTGCGGCGCTGATTACGCCACGGTGTCTCCACAGCGGACTAATACCCGCAATGGCTACCGCCACCGGTCCTTAGACACCAGGGTAGGAAGCATTGACGTTGCTATCCCGAAGCTACGTCACGGCACATTCTTATCCCGACTGGCTCTTAGAAAGGAGTACACGTACCGAAAGGGCCCTGACTACCGTGATAGCCACGTGTTATCTCAAAGGGGTCTCCACTAGACGCATGAATGATTTAGTGGCCACGCTGGGTATTAACAATCTGTCGAAATCACAAGTGTCTAACATGGCCAAAGAACTCGACGACATGGTCGCTGACTTTAGAGCCCGCCCACTGGATTCAGGACCGTATTACTACCTGTCCTGTGACGCATTGACCATGAAAGTCCGCGAAGGCGGACGCGTCGTTAAAACCAGTGTGCTTATCGCTACCGGCGTCAACAAAGACGGCTACCGTGAACTACTCGGCATGCAGGTCGCCACATCAGAATCCGTGGAATCATGGACCGGATTCTTCCAAGACCTTAAAAGCCCGTGGTCTTAGCGACGTCTACCTCGTCACCAGCGATGCGCACCTAGGAATCCAAGCTGCTGTTGGCCAAGTACTACCTACAGCCAGCTGGCAACGCTGCCGCACACATTGTGCTAAAAACCTGTCCTCAAAAGTATCCAAACGCCAATGGACAACACTATCGGGCATGTTTCACTCCATCTTCCAGCAAACAGACGCACAAGCTACCTGGGACCAAGCACGTGAGGTCGTAGATTTCTGCACGCAGCGTTTCCCTGACGTCGCCGACTACCTGGAAGAATCATTAGATGAAATACTCGCGTTTACAACCGCACCCAAAGCTGTATGGACGAAGGTATGGTCCAATAATCC
>NZ_REGE01000055.1 GCF_003688935.1 Corynebacterium macginleyi
GTCGGTGGTAGATAGCTACAGGGAAACGCCCGGTCCCATTCCGAACCCGGAAGCTAAGCCTGTACACGCTGATGGTACTGCAACCGGGAGGTTGTGGGAGAGTAAGTCACCGCCGACACCAAACAAACAAACAACAACTACATATGATTCACAGTAATCCCCGACAGACCACCACACCCAACAAAAGTGGAATAGTGAGCCTGCCGGGGACTATCTGTCAAAGTAGCCCTGTGAAGAGCCCCAAATGTTGGTCCTAGGTATGTGCGCTGATTACTATTATTACCTGCGGCGGGCTCTGCTTCTGCATATTGAAGCGTCCTCGGTTTAGTCCCTTTCTCTGCTCAGGACGGATTGGCACTATGCACAGAAAGTATTCCGCCGAATTCGAGGAGAAGGCGGTCCATCAGATCATCGAAATTCTCCGCTTGGATTCTTGCTCAGTGCTACGCGCCTACACGGAAGTCGGTGGACTCCTCAAGTATCTCACTACACGTTACGCGCCTGTTACCGCGACAGCCTCGCCCATGAGCAGACTGCACCAACAGGTGGCTAAATCATGGAAGAGGAGCTCGAGCTTCTGTCCCGGGAAAACTGCGAGTTGAAGCGAGCCAACGGAATCCTCAAGACTGCCTCAGTTTTTTCGCAGCGGAACTCGACTACCCTACGATCAAATGGTCTCCCACATCGACGAGTACAAGGAGCCATTTTGGGTCGAGGCCCTCTGCCGAGTCCTAAAACAAGCAGATCGTGGATTTTTCACCTCACGCGGCTACCAAAAACCACTTCATGTGTTCCCAGTGCAAGAGCCTTAAGCGATAGCCTTTTCATTCCAGAAATACAGCGTGTGCACGCGGAGAATGTCTCGGTCTACGGTATTTACACAATGTGGCACGCGAAGAACCGTGAAGGCTTTCATATCGGCCGTAACAACGCCGCACGCCTGATGAAACTTGCAGGTGTGTCCGGTCGACGACGTGGACGAACCCCGGTCACCACGATCAGCCCTAAAGTTCTGGATCCTCGTCTGGACCTTGTGCAGCTAAACGTCCGGGCAACAGCACCTGG
>NZ_REGE01000056.1 GCF_003688935.1 Corynebacterium macginleyi
GGGCCCTTCCGGTTTTAGAGTGCGTTGATTTTGTCCTGTAGTTGTCCGGAGTGGATCAGGCACCGCACGATGTAGTGGTTGAGGTTTTTAAATCCTAAGGCGATGCCGCGTAGGTGTTCGAGCCTGCCGTTGATTGCCTCGACAGGGCCGTTGGAGGCACCGATATCAAAATAGGCAAGCACGTCTTTGCATCGCCGCCACAGGGTGCGTCCCAGTTGGGCGAGCTCTTCTCAGCCTTTCGACAATCCCTTACGCAGGGCGTGGATGATGCGTTCCATGAGCTTTTTGCCTTCTGATCTCTTCGGATGCGCATACGCTGCGATTATGTCTTGGTAAAACAGCCACGTCACCTCTAGAGTCACGTAGTCGTCATCGGTGGCCCATAACACTTCTAAGCGTTGCTTTTGCCGCTCGGTAAGATAGTTCGTCCTGGTCACAGGGTTTGATGGCTGACCCGGTTTCCGGGTGTGTTACCATGCATGTTCATCAACTCCGAGGACGCGAACCCCGTCTAGGTGACAAGGGGCCGGTCGTAGACAAGCTGGCGGCAGGCATCCAGCGCGACTTGGTTGACCAAATCCCAGCCCACACCGAGTGCTTCGGCGGTAGCTGACACACTCATCCGATCAATAGCAAGGCGCTGCACGATCCAGCGGGTGACCCGGTAAGTGAGCTTGGCGCCGTTATCCGCGCAGGTTAAAGATTCTTGGAAGATCTTACTCTTACATGACACGGCCGTGCACACGAATCTAGGGACTGCTACATGCAGCCTGGTGGGAAATCCGACGACAGGAAGATCAACGAGTCGACGGGTGATGTGGTCACGGAGCTTGCCTGACTGTCCGCAGTCCGGGCACACGCCGACAACGGCTACTGGTGTGGCCTCAATAATGGTAAGGGGGCCGGCATCAGCAGCACCGGTGATGGCAAGTCCAATTTCCGCGGTACGACAGATGGTGTCAGCGACGAGGTTTCCAGTAGGCTTCACAGTACGGGTCCCTGGTAGGTGTAGATGGTTGTGTTGGAACTTTCATCTTCATACCAGTAAC
>NZ_REGE01000006.1 GCF_003688935.1 Corynebacterium macginleyi
TGAACCAGGTATGCAGTACTACATTAAGTAGTGTGAGTGCACTGGTTAGGTAACAGGCCATAGGGCCTGGGCACACCATGTCCCCCTTCAGGGTGTCTCTGTACACTCTGAAGGGGGTAACCCATTTTATGAGCTATTGAGAAGAGTAATTGAGGAGATTGGGTAATGTCTGAGGATACGGGTCGCGAGGAATCCCCAACCCGGGGTAAGAAGTTTGGTTTTATCGCGCTGATAGCGGCGGTAGTTCTGTTGCTAACCCTGGTGGTTGTCGGCCTTACTATTGGAGGGGGCGATAAAGACGGTAGTGATGGATCGAGCGCAGATACGTCTGTGGGTGAAGGCCCGGACGTTAAGGGTGATGCGTACGTTGATGATTCTGGCGCGCAGGAGCATGAATTCGAAGCGGCCCCGGGGCAATTCCCTGGTTTCGGGGCGATGTCCCTGGGTATTGATGGTCAATATGCTGCCGTGGATCCGGTTCAGGTGACTGACCAGGGCGTGCTGTTGCCGCCACATGATGTCACTCGTCTGGGTTGGTATTCGGCTTCGGCTGTGCCTGGTGATGGTGGCAATGTCGGATCTAGCGTGATTACCGGGCATGTGAATTACCAGGGCCAGGGAACTGGTTACGCGGAGAAATTTACCCGGCTGCAGCTCAACCAGGAATTTACTGTGGTTATTGATGGGCAGGAGCGTTTGTTCCGCGTGACGGAAAAGCCGTATCGTTTGGCTAAGGGTTCGGATTTCCCGGATGTGGTCAATGACACCGATGGTCCGAATCGCTTGGTCCTTATCACCTGCGGTGGCAAGTTTATCGGCGGTGCGCTGGGGTATGAGGACAATATCATTACCGTGGCAGAGCCTGTCGTTCCTCCGGCTCCGCCGGAAGCACCCCAGGTTTAGGGTCGTGTATTAGAAGCACGGAGCGCCCGGTTCGAGGATTAATTTCCTTGGCCGGGCGTTTGTGTTTGTGCATTTCACGCATGTGCATTCTGATTTGGGCCGGGTATCTATGACATAATTTGGTGGAGTATCTGCTGCGTGGAGCGGAATCAAAAGGAGCAAAGTCATGGATATTCCAGCCACCATCGCTGGTCATATTGGCACGCCGCTGACGGGCAATGCCACAAAGGTACTGCTACTTGGCGCGGGCGAGTTGGGAAAGCAGCTGGCTATGTCTTTCCAGTCGCTGGGCCTTGAAATACACGCGGTGGATCGATACCAGGGGGCGCCGGCGCACCAAGTGGCGCACTTTAGCTATATCGCAGATATTACAGACTCCACGCAGGTCTCAGAATTGGTGCGGCAAATTCAGCCGCACTACGTGGTGCCGGAGGTTGAAGTCGTCGCGGTGGAAGCCCTTGAGCAGGTAGAGCACTACAGTGACGCTGTTGTCGTGCCCACGGCTCGTGCCTGCGCACTGACACAAGACCGGGAGCGGGTCCGTGCGGTCGCTGAAAATATTGGGCTACCGACCTCAGCGTATCGGTTTGCTTCCTCGGTGGAGGAGCTGGAAGAAGCAGCGACCGAGTTGGGGTTTCCGTGCATCGTGAAACCGGACGTCTCCACCTCAGGCAAGGGGCATATGCTGGCGCGGGATGTGGAAGATGTGCGCCAGGCGTGGGATACCGTGCGCCGCGTGTCCTCAGATTCGCAGCGCGTGGTCGCTGAGCGCTTCGTGGACTTCGATCTTGAGGTCACCCTTTTAGCCATCCGGTCCATTGATCCGGCCACGGGCAAATTGGCCACGTGGTTCAGCGAACCGATTGGTCACCGCCACGAGAATGGCGATTTGATTGAGGAGTGGCAGCCCACCGGCATGAGCGAAATTGCGCTGGAGAACGCCCGGTCTGTTGCGGCGCGTATCTCCAACGAGCTGGGTGGGCGCGGCGTATACGGTGTGGAGCTTTTCGTCGCCGGAGATGATGTGTACTTTTCTTCGGTCTCCCCGCGGCCTTCGGATACGGCGATGCTTACCAGTTATACGCAACGCTTTTCGCAGTTCGATCTGCATGCCCGCGCCATTTTGGGCTATCCCATCGATGCCACGTTAATAACCCCGGGCGCAAGCGTCTTTGTGCATGCGAAGGAGCCGCTTACTGAAGTCGCCTTTACCGGCATCGCCTCCGCCCTCCACTACGCCGAGACGGACGTGAAGCTTTTTGGCAAGCCCGATGCCTATAAGGGTCGGCGGATGGGGCTTGTGACCACGACGGCGGAAACGGTAGAAGAAGCCCGCGACCGCGCCGCATTGGCGGCGCATAAGGTCGCCGTGAGCTCTACTCCTGGGCTGCTCGCGCATGGAGGTTCGCGCGGTATCGATCCGCAGCCGAAGAATATGCCCGATATCCAAGTCGTTGAATATGAAGGTGGGGTCGAACTTGACCCCACACTGAACTCAGGGGTGGATGCTACCGACTAATACCGTGGCATAGCGTAAGTTAACGCTCAAGTTAACGCTGTGGGCCGGCGTGCTTGACCATCTCGTCCCACTCCACAATCTTGATCCGCTCGCGCTGGTGTGGCTCACCATTGGCGCGCTCGGCGGCATCCAAGCGGTGCCAGCCTTCCCAGGTGGTTAGGGCAATATCGCGAGACTCAAGCAGATCGATAATATCCTGCGTATTGCGTTTCGTGGCGGACTCGAGCACGCCTGCCTTGTAATCCTTAAGAAGCATATCGGTGGTGTCCTTGGCATCAGATTTAGTATTGCCAATCAAGCCCACCGGACCGCGCTTGATCCAGCCGGTGGTATAGAGGCCGGGCAGTTTTTCACCATCGACGTTAGCCAGCACGTGGCCGCCATCATTGGGCATGGTAGCGGTGGTTTCATTGAAGGGGATGCCATCGACGGACTGTGGGTAATATCCCACTGCGCGGTAGACCGCCTGCACAGGCCACTCGGTGAACGTGCCGGTACCGCTTACGGAGCCATCGCCGTTGAGCTGGGTGCGCTCGGTTTTAATGGCGGTGACATGGCCGGCATCACCAATCACTTCGACGGGGGACTCGAAGAAGTGGATGTAGAGCTTGTGCGGGGCATCGCCAGGCTCGCGCATAGCGTAGGACTCCAGAGTCTGGCACACCAGGTCAGTGGACTTGGCGGCGCGGCGGGCCTCTTGGGAAGCCTCGTCATACTGGATATCTTCTGGGTTGACAATGACCTCGATGGTGGGTGATTCATCGAGCTCCTTCAACTCCTTCGGCGTGTACTTGGCCTGCGCCGGCCCGCGGCGGCCAAAGACGTGGATCTCCTTGGCGCGGTTTTTCTTCAGCGAGGCGTAAACGTTGTCCGGAATCTCCGTGACCAGCAGCTCATCAGCAGTTTTGGCCAGGATGCGGGACACGTCGAGCGAAACATTGCCCACACCCACGACGGCGACGGATTCCGCGGAGAGGTCCCAGTCGCGCTCGAAGTTGGGGTTGCCGTCATAAAAGCCCACGAATTCACCGGCCCCGTAGTTGCCCTCGAGGTCCTCACCGGGGATACCCATTGCCTTATCGGCGGTGGCACCGGTAGCAAAGACGATGGCGTCATAGTAATCGCGCATCTCCGTAACGGTGATGTCCTTGCCCACTTCGATATTGCCCAGGAAGCGGATTTCCTCCTTCTCCATGATGTTGTGCAGTGAGCGAACGATGCCCTTGATGCGCGGGTGATCTGGGGCGACGCCGTAGCGAATCAAGCCAAAGGGCGCGGGCATCTTTTCAAAGAGATCGATCTGGACGTCCACGTCGGATTTTACGAGGAGGTCAGAGGCGTAGATACCGGCCGGTCCGGATCCGACCACGGCGACACGCAAGGGGCTAGTCATCTGTTTAGGGTGTCCTTTCTTTGGGTTTTCTCATATTCTACGCGGTGACACTGTTTTAATTGTCACGGTGCTCACAACACCCCAGTTTGGGAGGGTGCCAAGGCGCGGAAAAGCGGCTTGTTCACGTACAGTGGAGAAGTCACCACGTGCTGATAGCTGTGATGTAAGGCATGGTGTTACGGCGCGTGTACTCAGTGTTTCCGTGACGGAAAAGGAAAGGTAATCTGCATGTCTGCATCCCAGTCCACAGTGTTAAGCGCCATCGGCCGAGGTTTCGATGGTCTCGATATTCCCTCCTTGGCGTCTAGCCTTGACGCTGAACTGCTGCGTTTAGAAGATTGTGAACCCACGGTGGCGGATGTGTTAGCCAAGGCACCCGCCACCGCTGCACGTGCGCTGGTTATCCAGGGTACCGGCGAGGTTTCCTTCGATGCTGAGGTCGCCGCTGCCCTGGGCCTGCCGCTGGTCATCATTTCTGGCGCGCCAGAGCGCGCTACGGAGCTGGCACAGCGCAAGGCCGAGTCGCTCGGCGCCACCGTGGCAGGCGTTTTCACCGACCTGGAATCCGTGCCTGGTGCGCTTAAGACCGCAGAGGAGACCGCGCCCGTTATGTCCGCGGATCTTTTCCAAAAACAGCTCATCGAACAGGCCCGCACCACCGGATCCCACATCGTCTTGCCAGAGGGCGATGATGACCGCATCCTGAAAGCTGCCGATGCTCTTTTGCGCGATGAGGTTGCCCGGCTCACCATCTTGGGCAAAGAATCCGATATCCAGGCCCGTGCCACTGAGCTAGGGCTTGATATTTCGGGCGCCGAGATTATTGACCACTTGGAATCGCCGCTTGCTGAGGAGTTCGCCGCCGATTTCGCGGAACTGCGCAAGAAGAAGGGTGTAACCCTGGAGCAGGCCCGCGAGACCATGCAGGACATCTCCTACTTTGCCACCATGATGGTCCACAAGGGGCTGGCTGACGGCATGGTCTCCGGCGCTGCCCACACCACCGCGCACACCATTAAGCCGTCGTTCCAGATCATCAAGACCAAGCCGAATGCCTCGGTGGTGTCCTCCATCTTCCTGATGGTCATGCGCGGGCGCCTCTGGGCCTTCGGCGACTGCGCCGTCAACCCGAACCCGACCGCGGAACAGCTCGGTGAAATTGCTGTTGTCTCCGCGCAGACCGCATCCCAATTTGGTATCGACCCACGCGTGGCCATGCTGTCCTACTCCACTGGAGATTCCGGCAGCGGCCCGGATGTTGAGCGCGCCATCGAGGCCGTCGCGGCAGCCAAGAAGCTCGACTCCTCGGTGAAGGTGGATGGGCCGCTGCAATTTGACGCTGCATGCGATCCCGGCGTTGCCGCAAAGAAGATGCCGGATTCTGATGTCGCAGGTCAGGCCAATGTCTTTGTCTTCCCTGATCTGGATGCCGGCAATATTGGTTATAAGACCGCGCAGCGCACCGGTGGCGCCTTGGCCGTGGGCCCCATCCTGCAGGGCCTAAACAAGCCGGTCAACGATTTATCCCGCGGCGCTACCGTTCCGGACATCATCAATACCGTCGCCATTACCGCTATTCAGGCTGGAGAGAAATAAATGTCATACCTACTTGTCCTCAACTCAGGCTCCTCGTCCATCAAGTTTCAGCTGGTGGACCCAACCGTTAGTGCCACGGATGCTCCACTCGTATCTGGCCTCGTGGAACAAGTCGGCGAGCCCAATGGTGCTATTACCATCAAGGTCGGCGGGGAAAAATTTAGGGAAGAACTAGAAATTCCTGATCACTCCTTTGGCCTGAAGCGCTCCTTTGACTTGATGGATGACCATCAGGTGGGGCCGAAAGACGTCGATATCATTGCCGTGGGACACCGCGTGGTGCACGGTGGCCACGTCTTTTCGGAGCCGCAGCTCATCGAAGATTCGATTGAATCACAGATCGAGGATCTCATCCCGCTGGCCCCGCTGCACAACCCAGCCAATCTGGATGGCATCCGCGTAGCGCGTAAGATGTTGCCCGATATTCCGCACGTGGCGGTGTTCGACACTGCATTCTTTAATACGCTGCCATCGGCGGCGGCGCTCTATGCCATCAATAGTGAAGTCGCTAAAAAACACGATATTCGCCGCTACGGTTTCCACGGAACCTCCCACGAGTTCGTTTCCCAGCAGGTGCCGAAGCTTCTCGGCCGTGATCCGGAGGAGACACACCAGATCACGCTGCACTTGGGCAATGGTGCCTCTGCCGCGGCGATCCGCAATGGCCGTGCCATCGATACCTCCATGGGACTTACTTCGCTGGCCGGTCTCGCTATGGGCACGCGTACCGGTGATATCGATCCGGGCATCATTTTCCACCTCGTGCGCCAGGCGGGCATGAGCATTGACGAGGTAGATAAACTGCTCAATAAGCAATCCGGCGTCAAGGGCATCGCGGGCGTTAATGACTTCCGTACGCTGCGCGAGCACATCGACAATGGCGATCAGGACGCATTGCTGGCGTATAACATTTACATCCACCAGTTGCGCCGCTTCATCGGCTCCTACATGATTGCCCTGGGCCGCGTGGATGCTATTACCTTCACCGCCGGTGTGGGCGAGAACGACACCGACGTGCGCCAGGACGCGCTGGACAACCTGGATATGTACGGCATCGACATTGATAAAGAGCGCAACCTTATCCGCTCCGATGAACCGCGGATAATCTCCACCGATGATTCCCCGGTCAAGGTCTTAGTCGTTCCTACCAATGAGGAACTGGCCATTGCACAGAAGTCTGCTCACCTCGCCGCCCAGGCGCGCGAGGACGGCCGGTTTAACTAGGCGCTAAAAAGTGGTGATGGGGCGGACCTGGTTGGCCAGGTCCACCAGCGCATAGCGGTGGCGGCTAAATGGGGCTTGGCGGGCAACTGCCCGCAGGGTCTCAGCAAGGCCGGTGCGCAGGCCGCGCTGGGTAAAGGCGTATTCGAAGAGATCGTTGGGCGAAGATGCCCGCGCGAGATCGGCGTTGCGCAGGAAGTTGAGACCCGCGGAGATGACGGCGACCTTGATTTGGAGGAAGCGCGGCTCGTTGGTGGGGACTTCTTCGAGGCGTCGGGCAGCGCGGCGAATGCGCGACTCTGATAAATCGTGCACGATGAGCTGCAGTACGGTGGTGAGCAGCGCCATGCGGAAGTGGCGCGAGGCATTAGGCACCTTGTCCAAGGTAGCTACGGACAGCTCCACCTGCCCCTCTGCGCGCAATTGGCGGGCCAGGCCAAAGGCGGAGGACACGGTCGTCGGGTTAGTGGCCCAGACAATGCCGTATAGCCGCATGGAATTAAACCGCAGCGCACTCGGGTCTTGGGTGACGTGAGACCAGATTTCGGGCTGGCCCTGAAAAGTAGAAGAGGGGAGTTCCGCAAGGCTGGTGTGGAGGTTGGAGCAGGCGCGGGCAATGGTGGTATCAATAAGCGATGTTTCGCTTTTATCAATCTGCTGCAGGATCAGCTCATTAATCGCCGCGATGGCGAGCTTCGGGGCAGCCTCGCCGGGCAAGAAATCGAGGACGGTGGCGAAGTATTCCTGGGCATCGATGTAATCATCGTGCAAGAGTTCTGTAATTCCGGCGTACCACTGAAAGCGCCAGTCTTGGCCCAGCCGGTCCTCGATGGAACTTAACCATTGGCGAGCCTCGTCGGTATAGCCCAGGTCGATCATGGACCGCACCACGCCGAGGGGAATCTCGGCGGAATGCTCATATTCTGGGGTACGCATGGCCTGGCGCAGGGTTTCTAAGGCCTCCTGCGGCTCAGCATACGAGGTACCTTGCAGCAGGCTCGCGCCTACGTCGTCGCGGTCAACCAGGGGAGTCGGCAAAGCGGCGACCACCTCGGGGGCGGTGATTTGGATGGTGCGGTTGATGCCATCAATAAGCTGATCTGTACGGAAGACCAGGTGCTTGGTGCCAAAGGTGGTACGCTGCGGCGAGAAAAGCGAGTGCTGGGAGGGGTATTGGCGGCCATCGCGAATGGCAAGCACCTCGCGCAGCACGCCGTAGAGCTGGGTGCGCAGCTCCTTGATGGAGCTAAACCGGCGCTGCGGGTCACGGTGGGTGGCGCGCAACAGCAGGCGGTAGAGGGAGAGGAAGCGGCGCAGCTCCGGTTCTTTGGAGGGATTGGGGATACCGGGGAGATAAACGCCGTCCTCGCTAGGCAGCTTGAGGCACAGCGAGGCCAGGGTACGGCCGATGGTATAGATATCGCTGGCGATGGACGGCCCCTTAGAAACAACCTCCGGGGCCTGGAACCCGGGGGTACCATAAATAAACCCATATGCCCCAATGCCGGAGACCGCTCCTAGGTCAATGAGCTTGACCTGGTCCTCGGTGACGATGATGTTATCCGGCTTTAGGTCGTTATAGACCACGCCGCGTGAATGCAGGTATTCCAGCGCCGGCAGGATTTCCAGGATATAGCCAATGGCGATGTCCACAGGCAGCAGCTTGTTGGGCTGCTTAGTGCGCCTGCTTCTTAGCGATGGCCCGCCCACATACTCCATGACTATGAATCCACCCGGTACGCGGTCATCATCAATGAAGTTAAAAATCTTGACTATACCCGGGTGGGTAATGTCTGCCAGAAATTCACGCTCCGCCTCCGCAGCGGCCGTCTCATCGGCGGATTTTTGGGCCTGCATGCCCTTGAGAACCACCACCCGACCGGAGACATAGTGGTCATTGGCCAGGTAGATACAGCCCATGCCGCCGTGGGCGATGACGCCGAGGATTTCGTATTGCTCCGCGACCATATCGCCCGGTTTTAGCTGCGGCGGCTGGACCTTTTTGCCTGTGATTTTCTCTGTGGGATCAATAAGGGCGGCGGTCGGATCGGCCGGTGTAATAAACGGCAGGCGCACCATGCCATCAGCAACCGGCCGCTCGGTGCGCTGCGTGCCGCGGCGCTCGCGGAAGATATCGATTGCCTGCCGGCGCGAACGCTCCGAAGACTTTTCCCGGGCCGTTTTCTCATCGCGTTCGCTCTCGCGCTGGGCGCGGATATGTTCTAGGTCTGCGAGCAAGCTGGAGAGGTGATCCGGGTCGATGGATCCATCATCATCGTCATCATCCTCATCGGCGAAGGGATCAAAGGCCACCGCAGAAGTCCCCGGATCCTCACGGTGCTCAATGGGTTCACTGTGGAACGGGTCATAGGTCACGGCCGCCGTGCCCACCTCGCCCGTATCGCTGTCATTGCCGCCGCTTCCGCCGGCAGTGGTGTTCTCATCGGCGTTCTTGCCGTTGCGCGAGCCTTGGCTTGCTTTGTTGTGGCCTGCCATGGTGTGCCCGGCTGTGGGCCCGTCAGTGGCCGCCGTGCCTGGGAAGGCAGCGGCGGGGGAGTCGGAGCCTGTAGCGGAGGTATCCGGTTCAGGGTCGCGGTAAGAAGCCTGGGTGGGCTGTCGGAATTGCCGCTGGGTATCGAGGTTCTCAGGCTCTAGGTACTCGAGCTCGTCTTCGCTGAAATTCGGGTTATGTTTCATGACTCATCTTCCTCGATGTATGTACCTGACGGCAGGGTGGGCTCATCCAGGTAAGCACCTAGCCACTTATCAAAGATCTCAGACCACGTCCCGTCGCGGCGGATGCGCTCCAAGGTGGCATTGACCTGGCGCAGCAGCGGACGGGTGTCATGATCTTTACTAGGAAGGCGCGCGGCTACGCCGTAGTTTTCGGTCTTCAACGGCTCGCCCACAATGGAGGTATAGGAATCCTGCGCCACCATGCCGGAGAGCAGGGCATCATCAACAACGACGCCATCGGCCTGGTTGAGCTGCAGTGACATGAGGCAATCGCCCCAGGAGCGGGTGATAAGGATATCGGATTTAGGCGCGCGCTCGCGGATGGTATCCAGCGCGGTGGAACCGCGCACTCCGCACAGCCTTGCTCCATCCGCGTCCGCGATGGAATTCATTCCGGAGTTGGTGAGCACCAGCATGCGGGTCTGCGTGGTCATATAGGGGATGGAAAACGCCACTTCTTTTTCCCGTTGGGGACTAATGGTCATGGTGCGCACGATGATATCGACGGTGCCATTATCCAGCGCGGCGGTGCGGTCGGAGGATTCCACGAAGCGGAAATCTACCTTATGGGGATCGCCGAAGATATCGCGGGCAATTTCGTGCGCGATATCGACCTCGAAACCGCGGACATCGCCGGAAGCTGCATCGCGGTAGCTCAGCAGGTTATTGGAACGGTCTACACCCACAATAAGGCGCCCGCGCTTGACTATATCCGGTACCCGCTCCTCCGCCGTTTTATCATCCGGCCGGTAGGTGCCCTGAAGCTTAGTATCGTCTTCCTTCTTTGGCGCAGTGCTACCGGCCTCTTCTACCGTGGAGCCCTCCGGCAGCGGCGGGCCGGGGCTAGCGTCCAAGGGTTGCTGTTCAGGTGATTCCAGCGGCGGACCGGAGCGAATATCGCAGCTGGCTAACGCGAGGACACTGCACGCGGAGACGATGGCGATAAGCTGTGCTCGGTAGCGCATTAGAGGTACTCCTGGAGTCGGGGGCGGATGCCCAGCCACACCGCGAAGATAGCGCACAGGGTGAGCAGGAAGACTGCGGAGGAGACCGCGGTCATGGCGATTAAACCGCGCTCTAAGTAGGTGCGCATGGCTATGCGGGCCTGGCCTATGAGATCTGAAAGCTCGCTATCAAGCTCATTAAAGGACTGCGCAGCAGTAGTCTCGCCATCCTCCGGATCTGTGACCGTGGCTTGATAGATTGCCTCGTCGTAGTCGCCTTCGCTCAAGGCATCCATGAGCTTTTCGTGCGATTCTTGCCACTTTTCGGTGGCGGCGCGGGTGCTTAGGATGAGCTCGGGTTCATTGACCTCCACGTCATCATCATGCAGCGCGCTCTCATAATCCCCCAGCGCCTTTTCGATGGACTCCACGGATCCGGAAAAGCTCTTGAGCGTATCTTCTTCAGAGGAGCGCAGCACCAGCGCGAGGGTTTCCGAGGTACGCGCCTGCTGTGCCTCAATCCGCGAGGCCGTCAGCGAATCCCACGGGCGCGAGGCCGTTTCAAAGCCCTGGTGGCCGGTGGACCAGGTAACAAAGTTAGAAAGCGCGCCCCAAAAAATGGCGAAGAATAGCAGCACCGTTGCGGTTAAAAAGCCGCGGTTAAACCGGCGGCGGGTCTGGCGCCACAACCACCATTGCGCCACGATGAGGAAAAAAACCGCCGCCACAAGGCCAGATAGCGGCACCCACTGCGGCGAGGTGAGCTTTTGTTGCTCCTGGTTGACCTTCGCGGTAGTTAGCTGGAATAGCTCAGAGGCTGCCGGCAAGATATGCTCGCGCATGAGTGACGAGGCATTGGACATATAGGAGTTAGCCACGGCATTGCCTACGCGGTGATTCGAGCGCGCCTTCTCAATCATTGCCGTATAAATCGGCAGCTGGCGCTGGATGAAGGTAACGAGATCGCGCACGCGGGCATCCTCAGGCGTGGTGCCTAAGACGGATTCGGTCGCGGCGATGGAGGCGGCATCAATCGCATCGTTATAGCGCTCGCGGTTGCTTTCTGATTCCACGCCGGCCTGCACGAACCCGGTGGTGGCGATGGTATCAGCCACCGATAGGGAACTGTAGAGGTGGTGGGCCGCATTAGACATCGGTTCGGTGGTATTGAGTAGCTCGTCGAGGTCAGAATGGCGGGCGGCGGAAGACTGGGACATAGATAAGCCGGCAGCTCCCAATGCCACCGTGAGGATCAGGGTGACGGTAAACAGCTTGCCTGGGGTGGTAGAAGCGAAATAATAAAAATGCCGCAGCAGGCGTGCCGGGCCCGCAAACCATTCCATGGCGCGGTGGGTCAGCCCGCTTAGGGCCGGGCGAGAGGGGGCGGTAACCTCATCGAGCCAGTGATCGCTAGGGTGAGCGTCCTCATGGCGCTTCGCCTCTACCCGCACTGCCTGCTCAGTCATTTATCCAGAATAACGTCCCTAGTGTGCTGGGCGCCACCATTTCCCCGCGTGTGTGGCTAGGATGGCACATATGTATAACCCTCGCAGTGGAGACGGCTGGGCGGCGGGCCCCAGTGGCATTCGCGTATGGGGAAAGTACGGTGCCGCCGGCCTTTTCCTCGTTGCCGGGGGTGAGGTGCTGTTGCAACATCGCGCGGCGTGGACCAATAACGGCAATACCTGGGGGATTCCCGGCGGGGCGCGGGATTTACGGGAAAGTCCTACCCAGGCTGCGCTGCGAGAAACACACGAGGAATGTGCCATCGCGCCTGCAGATGTCGAGGTGCTCGACACCCAGGTGACGGCCGGACCCTATCCCCCGGCGGGAGATTTGCCGGGGGATTGGACCTATACCACCGTACTTGCGCGCACCCGCAGCGGCCTGCGCTTGGCTACCGCCGCGAATGAGGAATCGCATGAGCTGCGTTGGGTCGGCCTGGATGAGGTGGAGACCCTGCCGCTCATCGCGCCCTTCCGCCACGCTTTTCCCGCCCTGCGGAAGCGCGTGGAAAAACTGTACCGGTAAAGTATCCAAAAATATGGCACTGTAGTGCTCATGATTGAAATAGAAGGACTGACTAAGGATTATGGGTCTGTCCGCGCTGTTGAGGACCTTACCTTTCAGGTAAAGCCCGGTTTAGTTACCGGCTTTTTGGGGCCCAATGGTGCCGGCAAATCCACCACTATGCGGATGATTGTGGGGCTAGACACCCCAACGGCGGGCCAGATCCGCGTTAACGGCAAACCCTACCGCGACTTGGTACACCCGCTGCGCGAGGTGGGTGCGCTTTTGGATGCAAAGGCGGTGCACCCCAACCGCACGGCCGCAAATCACCTGAGGTGGATGGCGGCGGCCAATGGCATTCCCGCCTCCCGCGTCGATGAGGTGCTGGAGCTGGTGGGGCTTTCCGATGTCGCCGGTAAGAAAGCCGGCGGCTTTTCTCTCGGTATGGGCCAGCGCTTGGGCCTTGCTGGTGCTCTATTGGGTGATCCCGGCATTCTTATCTTGGATGAGCCGGTCAATGGCCTGGATCCAGAGGGCATCCGCTGGGTGCGCCAGCTCGTGCGTGCGCTGGCCGCAGAAGGCCGCACCATTTTGATTTCTTCCCACCTTTTGTCCGAGATGGCCCAGACGGCGGACCACCTCGTGGTGATTGGCAAGGGGAAAATGGTCGCAGATCAGCCCACCCATGAATTCGTCCGCGGTCACTCGCAGTCCTCGGTGTATGTGCGCTCTAACCACCTCCCGGAATTCGGGCAGGCCTTGAAGAAGGAGGGCGTTTCCTTTACCGAATCCACGGATGAGGAGGGCCGCCCGCGGCTAGAGGTTATCAACCAGACCACCGAGTTCGTGGGCGAGCTGGCCTATTCCACCGGGGTGCCGCTGCATGAGCTCACCCTGAAAAAGGCCTCGCTGGAAGATGCTTTTATGGATCTCACCGGCGATGCCGTGCAGTATCACGCAGGTGCGCCAGGCGAACGTGCGCATCAGTCTGGCCAGTCCGGTAAGTCCAACGAAGCCGGCCACTCCGGTGGGTCCGCCCGCCCCAACGAGCAGGAGGTTTAATCTGCCATGGTGAATATCTTGAAATCCGAGTGGGTTAAGCTGAGCACCACCGGCTCCTTCTGGTGGACCACCGCGCTCTTCTTCCTATCTTCATGGGGCTGGGCCGGTATTAGCGCCTCGTTTATGCAACCACTCGAACCGGAAGCTGTTGATATGGGCTTCCAGCCGGTAAGTCCCGAGTCCACCGTAATATTCTTGTTGACCCTGGGCCTGCCTTTGCTGATGATTCAAGCTACCATGCTGGTGACCACGGAATACCGCTTCGGCACCCATGCTATTACTTTCATGGCCTCTCCGCGGCGCTGGAGCGTGGCCGTGGCCAAGCTAGTCTTATACGCGGTTATCGCAGCTGTACTGACCTTTATCGGTGTGGTGGGCGCGTACCTGCTCACGGATCTCCTTGCTGATAGCTCCATTTCCGCCAACTTCGACCCGTGGAACGATGAAGTTGGTCGCGAGCAGCTGTGGAAGTACCCACTGGCCGCCGCCCTCGTGGTGGCTTTTGCCCAAGGCATTGGCATGTTGATCCGCCAGACGGCAGGTTCTGTGGCGCTGGGCCTCATTTTGTATTTGGGCGTGGATCAAATCGTGGGCATGATGCCTGTCGTAGGCGATAAGATTGGCGGTTTCATGCCCTTTACCGCTTTCCAGAACTGGCTATCCAATACCCCAGTAGATAACAAGCTGTGGACCGAGGCCGCAGGTAGCGGCGTTGTATTCTTCGTCTGGGTCGCAGTGCTGTGGGCCCTCGGCGTGCTGGTAGTGCACAAGCGCGATGCTTAAGAGGAAATCGATCCTGAGCAGGGGCAGTTTTCATTAGTATGTGAACCCGCTGGGCGGGGTGATTCGCGCTCTCGCAGCGTGGGTAGATGTGCTGTGTGCAGCACGATTGGTAACCGGCTGAGTGTAATCAGCCGGTTATTTTTATTGGTGGTGGTCAGACTACCTCAGAAAAGCAGCTCTAATGAGTAGGGGCAGATCCGAGGCCAGTCGGGGAAGCTCATATTGACGTTCACAAGCTTAACAACATTAACTAGATTTTTATTTTATGGTAAATCTAGTTTAAACACTGTCCATTTGCTGACAATCTTTTTCTTTTGCGCTAAGCTCGGGGAGGAAAGGAATAGCGTAGAGCAATTGAGCCAGTTTTCTCTGAGGAAGTGGTAGAAGTGTCCAATGAAATGCTTCCAGAATCCGTTGAAAAGTTTGTAGCGCCAACTGTTGTTGGGGTCGCGGGCGCAGCGGTAGTCGGGGGAGGTGTAGAAGCAGCAACTCCTCCGGCTAATGCAGAGGAGCCTGTCGGTCCTATTGAACAAGAAGAAACTCAGATGAGGCCCGATGTGGTACGTGCGCAGGCTGTTCTTGAAGAAGTCAATGAAGCGAGGGTGGGCCAGGGCTTAAATCCGGTGACAGAAAATCCTGGCTTAAACGCCATCGCTCAAGAATGGGCTGAATATTTAGTCGAGATAGGGGATTTGCAGCATCGGTCAAATCACTGGGAAGCCTACCCGGATGGTGTTCCTGGTGGAGGTGAAAATCTCCTTCAGGCGTGGGCTGATTTCTCAGCTGCGAAACTGGTGGATATGTGGATGAATTCGCCCAACCACAGGAAAAAATTTGCTAGACCCAGAAGCAAAAACGGTTGGCACGGGCATCGCCGTAGGGGCGGATGGTGAGCTTTTTGCCGTACAGAATTTTGGCCGTTAAAGAAACGGATGTTACCGCCTCTCACATATACATTATTTAATTTGGCCTTTCGATAGCCCCATCGAAATAAAGTGTGTTTTGTCCCCTATATTCACTTAACTGTTAGGACTTCTCTGGTATAAGAATTTCTGACTTGGCTCACGGTTAGGTGATGAAGGTCACCATTGACATTGTGGCCTGGGGGTTTGGTGTTGTGGTGGTTGTTTTTCGACACTAAGCGGGTACTGGCGGGGGTAGCCGGTAGTCTGATTTTGTGAGTCCATACATTCGCACTGTCAAGACCGCTTCCGGGGCGACGGCGGTTCAGGTGGTGTGGTCTAAGCATCGAGGGTCGAAAAAGCTTCAACAGGTCGGATCAGGGCACTGACCTGACCAAGTTGAGCAGCTTAAAGCCCAGGCCCGGTGTCTTATTGATGCAGATCAACTCACCCTTGATCTTGGAGTAGAGGCTTCAGCAAGCAGGGGAACCGCTGATGACCCGGTGCCGGTGACAGCACAGCGAGCAGGTTACTTGTTGGACTGTATTGATGCGTGTTTCAACGAATTAGGTCTTGCTGTAGCAACTGGTGATGATCGGGTGTTTCGGGATGGTGCGTGCCCGGATCATCAATCCTGGCTCGAAGCTGGATTCCATCGAGACTCTTGCCGAGGTTGGCATCACCAGCGCAAGCTAGGCCACGATTGAAGGTCGACTACCTGGCTTTGCTACAGATGCCTTCGGTGAAGGATTAACCCAAGTGCTGGCGCATCATGCAAGTATCGGGCCAGGTACTTTTCTTTTGTACGACGTGACCACCTTGTACTTTGAAACCGATACTCCTGATGAGCTTCGCAAACCCGGGTTTTCCACAGAGCGCCGTGTAGAGCCACAAATCCTTGTCGGGCTGCTTACTGATGCCACTGGGTTTGCATTGCATGTAGGCGCGTTTGCCGGCAACTCGGCAGAAACCCACACGATGCTGCCGATGATCACACGGTTCCAAGAAGACTACCAACTCGATGAAGTTACCGTCGTTGCTGATGCAGGCATGTTTTCAGCAGCGAACAAACAAGCACTCATCGATGCAGGGCTGCACTACATCTTGTCGGTGAAAACCCCCACCGTGCCTGAGGTGATCGAACCCTGACGGCGGGAAAACCCCGGTAAAGACTACACCCACGGCCAGATCTTGACACAAGCCTCGGCAAGCCATGGGCGCAAACACACAACCCCGAATACGGTGACCCACTTCCAATACTCCCATGATCGGGCTAGACGCAGCCTGCGCGGAATCGACGAGCAAGTAGCGAAAGCCAAATGGGCTGTTGACGGCAATATCGCTATCAAGCGCAACCGCTACATCGATCTTTGCGCCCCGAACAAGAAGGCCAACTACGCTCTTGCTGCCAAACACCGAGCCGTAGCCGGGATCAAAGGCTATGAGACCGACCTTGTTAACGTGCCTGCTAACGAGGTAATCGGGCATTACCGCAGGTTATTCAACATTGAGAAATCATTTCGGATGTCGAAATCAGACCCCAAAGCACGCCCAATCTACGCCAGGAAACAAGACTCGATCACCGCACATCTCAACATTGTGATGGCAGCACTAGCCGAGGCCCACCTGATGGAAACCCGCAGTGGTCAATCCATCAAACGCCTCGTGAGAACGCTCAAGAAATACCGCAGCTTTGAACTCAACATTGGTGGAGAAACCATCAACGCCGCCGTACCACTACCCCCGGAAATTCAACCCCTCGTCAACACCATCACCGCCCCAACCCTTCGGCACTAATCTGAGCCAAGTCAGGTAACAACGTTAACCAGATTTTTATTTTATGGTAAATCTATTTTAAATAGTGTCAACTTGCTGAAAATGGTTGTCTTTTGCGCTAAGCTTGGAGATGGAGAGGGATTGCGTAGAGCAATTTAGCCAGTTTGTTCTGAGGAAGTGGTAGAAATGTCCAATAAACGCTTTCGGAATCCATTTGAAAAGTATGTAGCGCCAACTATTGCGGGCGCAGCATTAGTGGGGGGAGGTGTAGAAGCAGTCACTCCTCCGGCTAAGGCGGAGGAGTATATCGGTGCTACTGAACAAGAAGTAACTCAGGTGAAGCCCGATGTGGTGCGTGCGCAGTCTGTTCTTGCAGCAGTCAATGAAGCGAGGGCGGGCCAGGGCTTAAATCCGGTGACAGAAAATCCTGACTTAAATGCTATCGCTCAAGAATGGGCTGAATATTTAGTCGAGATAGGGGATTTGCAGCATCGGTCAAATCACTGGGAAGCCTACCCGGATGGTGTTCCTGGTGGAGGTGAAAACCTCCTTCAGGCGTGGGCTGATTTCTCAGCTGCGAAACTGGTGGATATGTGGATGAATTCGCCCAACCACAGGAAAAAAATTGCTAGACCCAGAAGCAAAAACGGTTGGAACGGGCATTGCCGTAGGAGCGGATGGTGAGCTTTTCGCCGTACAGAATTTTGGACGTTAAAGAAACAGTCGTTACAGTCTCACACATGTGCATTATTTAATCGGGTCTTTTGATAGTCCCATCGAAGTAATGTGTGTTTTGTCCCCTACGTTCACTTAACTGTTAGGATTTCTCTGGTATAAAAATTTTGAAAAGTCAGGATCGGGCTTCACTGAAACACAAGGGTGATTCGCCTAGCTCTGCTCAATATATCTTGTGCCTTGAATACCAGCATGCTTCTGCCTTAGGGGATTTAACGGCTAACCAGCGGGAACCAGCAAGCTCAGCTTATTGCAGGGCTGAGGTCAGCCGCATGACATTATCAACGTAGCGGCGGATGAAGCCGCGCTGGTTCCACTCCTTAAGGGTGAGCTCATGGCACACCGCGCGGTAATTGGCAGCAAGCTGGTTGAACTGGGCGATTAGATTGCCCTTGGCCACGAGCATGGTGGACTCATAGTTGAGGCCGAAGGAACGCGGATCCATATTGGATGAGCCAAACATGCACAGCGGATTGAACTCCTGGCTGTCCGGATCCGTGATGATGAACTTCGAGTGCAGAACGTACGGGTAGGGGAATTGGTAAATACGCACCCCGGCCTCGAGCAGCGCCTGGTAATACGAGGATTGGGCGTGGTTGACCATGAATTGGTCAGCGGTATCGGAGACATAAAGCTCCACTTCCACCCCGCGGTAGCAGGCGGTGGTGACGGCCTCTAAGAGGGATTCATCTGGCACGAAATACGGCGAGCACAGCACGAGGCGTTGCTTGGCGTGATGGACCAAGGAGTTGAACATACGCAGGTTGGGCTCGGTGGCATATCCGGGGCCAGACGGGATCATTTGGAGGCAGTTGGCATCGGCGGTTTGGGCATCGTCATATGGCAGCTCATCCAACGGAAGGTTCTCGCCGGATTCGGTGTACCAATCCACCGTGAAGACGGCGTTCATGGCGGTGACGATGGGGCCAGAGAGTTCCACCATGTAATCGATCCAAAAGCGGTCAGTGGTCTTATATTGGCGCTTAATTAGGTTAATGGAACCAATAAAGCCCACCTCGCCATCGATAATGACGAGCTTGCGGTGGTTGCGCAGATCCGGGCGACGGAAGCGGCCCTTGTGCAGCTGGATGGGCAGCATGAGGCGCCAGTCCACGCCGATGTCTGTCAACCTTTTTCCCAATGTGGAATAACCTTTGTACTTAAAACTACCGATCTGATCGAGCAGGAGGCGGACCTTGACACCCCGGGCGGTGGCGCGGGCGAGGGCCTGGAAAAACACATCCGTGACCTCGTCCCAGGATTGGATGTAGACCTCGATGGAGACGTATTTTTCGGCGCGGTCCACGGCCGCGGCGATAGCGCGAATGCAGTCATCGTAATCTGCATGCAGGCCTAAGTTGTGGCCGACAAGCGCCGGAAACCCGGTCAGCTCGCGGTTGAGCTTGATCACGGATTCCACCTCGGCCGATAGGATGCCCTGAGGATGATCCGGGGTGCGGGCAGAAATATCCTCGAGGCGTTCGTTGGCTTCTTGTTGGATGCGGTGTCGGCGCCGGTTGATATACGGCGAGCCCATGAGCAAAAACAGCGGCAGGCCGATAAGAGGCAGCACCAGAATGGCCAATAGCCATGCGGTAGAATTGGATGGCCGGCGGTCTTCTGGCACGAAGCCCACCGCGATGATTTTGATGGAATAATCAACGATGAGAAAAGCCAGCTGCCAAAAGCTGAGATCGAGCGACCAGGTCATTTAACGTACGGAATCAAAATCGGGCAGATCAAAATCTGCACTAAGCGGGCAGTGATCGGAGGTCTTTTCGCCAGCGCGTTCTTCCATGTTTACATGCGCGCCGGTGACGTGCTTGGCCAGCGGTGGCGAGGCCAACTGGAAATCAATGCGCATTCCTTCATTCTTTTCAAAGCGCCTCCCCTTGTAATCAAAGTAGGTGTAGCGCTGATCTTCGGTAAACCGGCGAGTGACCTCTTCGAGGCCGGCCTCCTCGAGCATTTGGAAGGCGGCGCGCTCGGGTTCGGTGACATGTGTCTTGCCGCGGAAGGCCTCGATATCCCATACGTCCTCATCGCGCGGGGCGATATTGAAATCGCCGGTTAAAAGCAGCTTGGATTGGGTGTGACCAGCAGCATAATGAGAGAGCTGGTAGAGAAAGTCCAGTTTGTAATCGTAGTGACGGTCGGTGATCTCGCGACCGTTGGGGATATACAGTGACCAGATTTCCACCCCGCGGATGCGTGCGCCAAGCGCCCTGGCCTCGCGGTTCTGAGGTTTTTCCGGATCTTTGGCAAAGCCGGGCTGGTGGGGGAATCCGGTAAAGACCTCTTCCGGTTTCTCCTGGGAAATAATAGCCACGCCATTCCATTGGTTTAGCCCATGGCAGCTGACATGATACCCGGCATCCTCGAAGACCTCGCGGGGGAATTTATCGTCCTTGACCTTGGTTTCTTGTAAGCACAGCACGTCGATATCATGCGCGCGGAGAAGATCCAGCGCCCGCTGGACGCGGGTGCGAACGGAGTTGATATTCCACGTGGTGATGCGCATGTATAACACAGTACCGCGCGGGCAATGGCCCGGACTAGTCCTGTGATGTCGAGGGGCCTTTGGGGCCCCGGTACCGACTGCCCGGAACAGGACACTACCGAGCCTTCGGAACACCGCTACTAGAAACTCGCGTCTGACATGCGGCGAAGAAGGCTGTCGTTTGTAACAAAAACTCGTTATCCATCTTGGCTTCTGCCAACTCACGGCGCAGACGAGCATTCTCAGCACGAAGATCCGCCTGGCTTAGCC
Organism: Corynebacterium macginleyi; assembly: GCF_003688935.1. GTDB lineage: Bacteria > Actinomycetota > Actinomycetes > Mycobacteriales > Mycobacteriaceae > Corynebacterium > Corynebacterium macginleyi. The sequence continues at coordinate 20,351 of NZ_REGE01000006.1, forward strand.
CATCGGAGGATCCTTAGGCGTTCGCGCTCGTTTTTCACCCACCGGCCTAAAAGGCTAGGTGCGACACCGATCTCCTTGAGCTACATGAGCAATCGGGCGCTGCGATTCGATTACCAGGTTTACCGCTTCACGTCGATACTCCGGCGTGTACTTCTGGCGTTGTTGACTCATAATGAACATCCTCTCTTACGGACACACGATCCGCACTAATCGGGTGTCCACCAAACGAGGGTAACCTCAGGCTAGTTCAGGGCGGTTCAGGTGGTGTGTCTGTGACTTCGCACAATTAAATTGGATGCAATCGGGAAAGTAGTAGCAGGCGAGAAAGTCGTTTATATAATATTGCTAGCATCTTTGGCCTTAGATGAAAGTTTGGCAGCGTTAGAGGTTTTCATCACCAACCGAGTGGGCTGAGCATTCAAAGAACGAAATCCCACAGACTCATAAAAGGGTACAAGCGCATCGTTGAGAGCATCGACAACAAGTAAGCGGACTCCAGCCGCAGCGGCAACCTGACTGATTTTGGCCAGAGCTTGAAGACACAGTCGTCTCCCGTGTTTTTGACCTTGAAGTGCTTTTGCTAGACCCATTTTGGCCAAAAGAATTGCCGGAGCCTCGACTTCACCCCTAGAGCAATAAGTTTTGCGGAGAGAATTTGATTCTCCATCGAACCTGCAGACCACAGCGGTGTGGGAGAAAAAACCGACCACTTGACCTAGATAATCGACACAAACGTGGGTGATAACCCTTTTGTCGGTGTGTTCCTGCGCCGAATTTTGATGAAACCAATCATCGATAATCGGCTCGCCGGAACTAAAGTTGTCTATTTGAGTCGTGTTGGTTCTCGGCTCTACATGCGTCCAAGGAATTGTCATAAATTTGCGAGAATTTCGTTGATATCTTCGTCCGAAAAATCTATGTCAAAGGTTTTGGTATCAGCTTCCGTGAACAGATAGACGTTTGGTGGATATACCTGTCGATTTCGTGACCCTGGCTGCCTGTACCAGTACTGCATTTCCTGATCGCTGATCTTGATCTTATATCCGCCCTTGACATAATTGTCTGACCAAGGGGCATCTTGATGTGACAAGTCACGCAGCTGGGTAGGTGATAGATCGCCGAACACATTCCAGATAGCGTCCAAAAACGCTTTTACTGCGTCTGGCAGGCTAGGAGAGTCAAGCTTGGCATTGAACGCAACAGCGTCATCCGCAGCCACGATAATCTGTCGACCGAATTTCTTGAATTCATCGCGGATTTTGTCAATGATTGGCCCATGCTCGAAAGCGTGAACATCCGAGTTAAAAAGGCGTCTTCCCGTACCGGCTAGGTAGTTTGCCTGGGAAAAATACATCAGCTTGTGTAGCTTCATTTGCGTAACGTCGGGCTCCTTGCGCTCGTCGTCAATCGCAAGGAAATAGTCGCTAATTAAATGGGGGTCTAAGTCGTAGCGGACTTCGGAATCCCAAGCGTAGGGCGTCTCTTCATTCATAAATTATCCTCCTTCCAAGCCGCTGATTGAGAGTATGCTTCACTTCAGTTTACGATAAACTACGGGCATGTGCGTACTTGAAATGCAGTGTGTGAATCCTAATTAGGGTTGGGTCAGGGCCTCTATTCCGCACAAGTCCGCTGATCCTGCTGCCGTCCGGCATGATCGTTCATGGGGCCGACCCCCGAATAGTTGACCCATCGGAGGCGTGGCTACGGTGCTGTGGTCCTTGTAGCCCCTGATGTTTGTGAAACCGAGACTTCAGCTATATTGACCACAGCAGCATAGCTAGCCCCAGCGTGTCTACTTTTCGGGGTGGGCCCACACGAAGGAGGGGGCAATGACAACGACAGAGATGCCCTCGCGCAACGCACGCAAGGTAGTCGAGGCCGTCAATCTCCTTATTAGCGAAGGTGGCACCGATTCGAACACACGGCTCAAAGTCGTTAAGAACCTTTGGGCTGCTGACCGGTTCAGTCTTCGCCGATTTGCGCAAACAATCACGGACCCCTACTACGTTGCCATGAAAAATGGTCCTGTGTCTTCTTATGCACTGAGGGTTATTAAACAGGACGAGATGGCCAGTGAGGCTGACCTCGAACTGTGGCGTAACTCATTTGAAACCCGCGGGTTCGACATTTGCCCCATTGCTGAGATCGGGACATCAGCACTCTCTTGTCGACCAGCGCATGCTGCTGAAAGCAGCTTCGACGTTCCGCGGGTTGGAACGGTTCGACATGGCTGACAATGTCAGCCATGCATATCCGGAGTGGTCTGTCCACAAAAGTGTTTTCTCTGCGTATCCAAAAACGTCCGTGCCCATTGACAACCTCCGGTTCTTCGAAAACCCAAGTATTGATCCCTACTTCTCTGAGGACCCCGAGATTCTCGAGGCGGCTCGCGAGACGTATGCCGAGAAGATCGAGATGGCGCAAACGACCGGGCTCGCTCTAGTTTAAGTCACGAACTGTGCCTACAATCGCAGAGCTGCTAGGCGGTAATGAACCTTCTGACCGTCTTCGTCCGGGGGCTGGCGTTTTGGTTGAAAGGGAACCCGCCTTTCGAGTCCGAAAAGGAGCATTGTTTCTTCATGCTCGCGGTGAACTCCGAGGGTTATTTCTTGATGGTCAATGCGACTTCTAAGGTCGAAAGAACACAAGCGGTCGTGAGAGCGCGTTTCTCAGAGTTTGTCGAAGATACGTCTTCGACACTCGTTGTCTTAGAGAAAGGCGACTTTCCCCTTCTAAGTAAGAGGTCGGCCATTAACTGCAATGAGCTTCACGCCGTAAAGAACAGCCTGAATGTTAGCGAAGACGACAAGAATACTATCTGCGTGGAGTTAACCCAGCGGGGTTAGTCGCACAGCTGGGCGTAGATCTGGCGGTGCTGCTCGATGAACCCCAGCTTTTCGTACAAGCGGATGCCGGCGGTGTTGGAAGCCAAGACATCGAGGTAGGCATGTTTCGCACCCCGCTCGCGCCCCCAGTGCAGCATGTGCTGGCCCAATAGGGCGCCTAAGCCCTGGCGGCGGTGTGAGGAGGCTACTTCCACGGCGGAGTATCCCAGCCAGGCGGTGCCATCGCCGGATTCGGTGATGGTACCGCGGGTGATGGCTACGGTCTGACTACCTAAAAGCAACCGCCCGAAGCCCATCGTGCCCTCGATACGGGCGCGCAGGTATTCCAACGCCTGGGTTGGCAGCGCCTGGCCACGGAACTGGTACATCTGCAGCCATGCGTCATCGGGCTGGGAATCAATGCGAAACTCCGCGCCACTGGAATGGGGGCCCGGCGCCACGGCGGAAAGGTCTGCGAGATCGCGCAGGACCATGACGAGGATTTCGGGTTCGGTGTGCCAGGTGGCATCGGCAAGCAAGCGCAATGCGGGTTTTCCAATGCGCTCTGGGATAAGCAGGCGCACTGGCAGATCGTGGTGGCGGTAGAACTCCGTGATTTCTTCCAATGGCACCGGGTTAAAGCCCGCAGCGGGCCCGAGAGGGACGGCGGAATTGGAACGGCCGGTCACGCCATCGCCGGCGCGCATGAGCCAGGAACCGTCCGAGGTCCACTCGTGCTTCTTGCCGGGAAAGGCCTGGGCGGTGGCATACTCGACGGCGCGGATATCGGAATTGCGCACAGTGCGCGGTGAGAGGCGCTTGATGATCTTCAGCTGTGCGGGCGCGATCTCCACGGCCGCGAGGTTAGAAGGATAGCCGCCGACCTGTTGCGGGCGGATGACCAGAGGGTCGAGGCTGAGTACATGGCCGATGACATCGCTGTGCACCCCGCCAAAATCGCGCCGAGCCACGACGCGATCTCCTATCTGTACGGCATCGGATCGAAAGATGCGGGACATGGCTAATCGTCGTGTCCAAAGGGATCTGCGTCTTCACCCGGCATCCAGGAGTAGCCCGGCTCGGTCCAGCCATTGCGCTTAATGATCTTTTTGGCCTGGCGTTTGTAGCGGCCGATGAGGGTATCGGTATAGACGTACCCATCGAGATGGCCGGTTTCGTGCTGCAGGCAGCGGGCGAAAAAGCCGTATCCTTCCACCGTGATGTCGTTGCCGTGTTCGTCTTTGCCGGTTACGCGCGCCCAATCGGCACGGCCGGTGGGAAAGCCCTCGCCCGGCACGGAGAGGCAGCCTTCGTCATCGGAGCCGTCATCGGCAGGCATGGTTTCTGGAATTTCGGAGGTCTCCAACACCGGGTTGATGACACAACCCTTGCGCATGCCGGCTTTATCGGCAGGCAGTTCGGTACCATCCGGGCCTTCGGTATCGGGGCAGTGATACACAAAAATCCGCTTGCCTATCCCCACTTGGTTCGCAGCCAGGCCCACGCCATGGGCGACCTCCATGGTTTCATACATGTCCGCGATGAGCTGTTGTATTTCGGGGCTGGAGATCTCGGATTCTTCCACCGGTGTGGTGGGTTGATGAAGCACGGGCTCGCCGTGGATAACGATGGGGCGAATAGTCATGCTTTACAGTTTAGGCATGGACCACCTGTCTGACCTAGACGCCGCCATTCTAGACTTCGAGGAAACCGCCCCGCGCAGCATCAGCCGCAAGGAAGAGGCCATTCGCGCGCGGTTGGATATCTCGCCGGTGCGCTATCACCAACGTTTGAACCTGCTTCTTGATGCCCCCGCCGCTGCCGAATCCCATCCCCTCTTGGTGGCCCGGCTCAGACGTCTGCGGGAGGAGCGCGAAAACACGCGGCGCGCCGCGCGGGAAAATACCCCACTGCGTTAGAATCAACTACTAATGTTGCTGAAGTGACTAAAGAGAATTCGGACAATCTATACAACCAGCGATTCGATGACCCCGCGGCCGATTATCGCGATGGTTATGATGATGGTGTTTATGACGATGGGGCAAGCGGTGAAGCCGCTGCGTCGAGAACCAGCGGTGGTGGGGGAGGCGCCCACGCCAAGAAAGGCGGTTTACCGCTACGCGGCCTCGCCATGGTGCTCATCGCCGTGGCCGTGACACTCGGCCTCTGGGGCCTGTACGCCATGATCTCAGAAGACGATAATTCGACCGTCGCTTCCGATTCCGCCCACTCTACGTCTAACGCTCCCACTCATAGTGATCAGGAGGGCAACGGCCCCGGTGTCCCTGCCGATGGTTCCCGCGACGAGGCCCCTAACCAGCTGCCCCCCGCAGGCGAAGGCGATGCGGCGCACCCCCACGCTGGGGCCGAGGGCGAGGTCAACCGCGACCCCGCCGCACGCGGCGAAGGCTCCGACCACGCTCGGAATAACGCCCGGGCGGGCGGCCACCATGCGCCGCCCGTGACCCGCGACCGCAATGACATTAAGGTCAGCGTGCTCAATAACTCCGGCGAATCCGATAAGGCCAAGAACGAAGCCGATGTGCTCAAGGCCAGCGGCTTCAAAGTAGGTTATGTGGGTAACCTGCCGGGTGAGGTTTTGACCGTGCCCAAGACCACCGTCTTTTACCCCGAGGGTGACGTCTCCGCGGAGTCATTAGCCAGGGAAGTAGCCGCGCGCTACCAGGCAGAAGTCAAACCGATGAACAAGGATCTGCCGAAGGAAGCCACCGACGACGGCGCCGTTGTGGTCGCCCTCGCCGTTCCACAGGCCTAAATAAAATTCATGGAATTATTACTTGCTACCCGTTAAGCTGTACCAGTGAAGATTCCGGCAGAAGTATTCGCCCGTTCCCCCGAGCCTACGCTGGGGGTGGAATGGGAGGTCGCCCTCGTGGACCGCGACTCGCGCGATCTTGTCCCGCGCGGGGCTGAACTTATTGATCTTGCCACTGCCGCCCACCCCGATATTCACGTGGAAAAAGAATTCCTACAAAACACGGTGGAACTAGTTACCGGCATTTGCACCACGGTGCCGGAAGCCATTGCGGAACTAGAGACCTCACTGGCCGCCGTGGAAGAAGCCGCGGCGAAGCTCGGCATTGATGTGTGGGCCTCCGGTGGGCACCCGTTCACGGATTTCCGGGAAAACCCTCTATCGGATAAACCCAGCTATCAAGAGATCATCTCCCGCACCCAGTATTGGGGAAAGCAGATGCTGCTGTGGGGTACCCACGTCCACGTTGGCGTCAGCCACGAGGAGCGCGTCTGGCCCATTATCAACGCGCTCATGGCGAAGTACCCGCACCTCTTGGCCATCTCTGCGTGCTCGCCGGGGTGGCAAGGGATCGATACAGGCTATGCCTCCAATCGCACCATGCTGTATCAACAGCTGCCCACAGCCGGCATGCCGTACCAATTTGCCACGTGGGGTCAGTGGCAGTCCTATATACGGGATCAAGCGATCTCCGGAGTCATTAACCACACCGGCTCGATGCATTTTGATATCCGGCCGGCCGCAAAGTGGGGCACCGTGGAGGTGCGCGTTTCCGATGCCGCCTCGAACCTGCGGGAGCTATCCGCCGTCGTCGCCCTGACGCACTGCTTGGTCGTGCACTATGACCGCATGATTGACGCGGGCGAGGAACTGCCTGTTTTGCAGCCGTGGCATGTGGCGGAAAATAAATGGCGCGGGTCGCGCTACGGGATGGATGCCCTCGTTATTACCTCGCGCGAGACGGATGAGGCCTGGGTTAAAGATGAATTGGCCCAGATGGTAGAAGAACTTACTCCCTTAGCCCGGGAGCTGGGCTGCGCAAAAGAACTAGCCGTGGTGCACGAAATCATTGATAGTGGTGCCGGATACGAACGCCAACGCCGCCTCTTCCAAGAAACCGGCAGCTGGCGCGACGTCGTCGAGCAAACCTGCCGCGAGCTCCACACTTTCCGGCCGGTGCGCTAATCAGCTCACCGATACTCGGCTCAGCGCCTTGTAGACGGGCCTCGATAACGGCAGCTGCGCGCGAAACATATGCTCGGTCGCGGCGCACCTGGGGTCGCACGGCGGCGGATGCACACGCAACGCGGGGTGCCTGCCGCTTAGTCTTTGTCCCGATTGTGGCGCCCGCCGGAGGACGAGGGAGCCGGAATATCGCCATAGCCTTCGGCGGCAGGAAACACGCGGGTCTCAGGGTTAACTACGGGGAACTGAGCGGTTTCATCGGTGCTCACTGCATTACCCGGTGTGGACTTCCCGTCTGCGTGGGTGCGCTGCAGCGGGCTGGGTTTTTTCAACGAGACATGCTGGCGTGGTTTGGCAGGGTGTCGTGCCGCGGGCAAGATGCCGCGGGGGTTCTCCGTGCTGGGCTGGGTGGTCGGCTTGGCGCTGGGTTGGGTGCTGGTTTGCGGGCCGGTTTGCGCGCTGGACTTGGCACTGGGCTGCGCGCTGTTTTGCGCGCTGGGTTGGGTGCCGGGGATAAATCCCCACAGGGCATAAAAGGCAATGTAGAGGATGCCGGAGGCGGTGAAAATGAGCATGGCCCAGGGCTGGAAATCTGCATGGTTGAGTGAGCGGTTGGCACCTTCGGGCCACAAGGCTGCGGAGACATAGGGCAGCAGCACCACGCACATAGCCACGAAGGAAACCAGCGCTGCAACTTGCGCACCGATGACACCCCGCAGGCGCTTGCCCAGTACCTGGTTGACAGAGATCAGGACCACGAGGGCCATCGGGAAAGCCCAGACCCAATGGTGGTACCAGGAAAAGGGCGAGATGAGGCAGGCGCAAATGCCGGCGAGGGACATGGCCGCGGAGTTATTCTTGTGCTTCATCGCGGTACGCAGGGCCAGACAGGTCAACACGAAAACCACCGCGACGGCGGCGATCCACATCCAACCGCCGTCGATGTCCCACGCGCGCACCATGACCGATCGGAGGGATTGCGCGCCCGGGTTGGTGTGTTCACCCACGCGGGAGGAATCAAAAATGGCATAGGTCCAGAATTGCCCCGCATCCGGAATGGTGACAAAACCAATCGCTACCGTAATCGCGAAGACAAGAACGCAGATAAGCGCTTGCCACCGGCGCCTCTGGAATAAGAGCACCAGGCCCATAAAAGCCGGGGTGAGCTTCAAGCCGGCGGCGAGGCCGATGCCAATGCCGGGCAGCGCCCGCTTCCTGGGAATGACATCGAGGGCAACCAACAACATCAAAAAGACGTTGATTTGGCCGAAGAACAAGGTGCCGTACATTGGCTCCATTGCCGGGGCACACAGCACGAGCAGGATAACAACGACCCAGGTCAAGGGTGATAGTTTAAGACCACGCTCGTGAAAAACGAGCAGGATGACGGCCAATAAGGCAAGGATGGTGCCGCCTTGCCAGACAATGATTAGGGTGTCATCAGTTAGCGAGGATATCCACATGAACAGCGTGCCGGCGAAAGGAGGGTAGGTAAAAGGAAGATCGCCAATATAAGCGTTGTCATAAAGGTTGGCACCTCCGGCCACTTCCTCGCCGGCGAGTTTGTAAATCAGCAGATCCAGCGGCACGCGCCAGACGAACGCATCGGGGCCATCGTACTTGCTATAGCGGGAGATGCTGAAGATAAAAAAGGCAGCCAAAAGGGCGACCAGAGTAGGCAGTCCGTATAGCTTCTTCACGGTTAAAGGTGTCTCCTATTTGCGGTGCAGCGAACGGCCCGCGGGACGGTCATTGCGCGCCATCGATTCCTCGGGTGCATACAGGCCTTCACGGCGTGCAATACGTGAGGTACGCTGCGCGGTCACCGGGCTGGTAAACATCGCAAACAGTACCAGCAAAATAAGGATACCCAAATCACCGCGCTCGGCCACACTGAAAGATTCAGCGCCAGTGATGCGGATGAACGCACCCATGATGATGAGGATAAGCCCGGTGGTCTGCGGCTTGGTCACGGCGTGGACCCGCGACATCGTGTCCTTAAAACGCGCCAAACCAATCGCAGCAGCAAGGATGAGCAGGCTGCCACTGATGACGAGAATGAGCGAGAGAATATCGGCGATTAGTGACCAACTCATTAAGTATCCCTCTTCCGAAACCTCGTGACGGAGACCGTAGAGATGAAACCAAGCAGCGCGATGACCAGCATGGCTGAGACCACGGAGGTATCTAGCGACCAGCACATATAAGTCGCTAATGCACACTGGAACATGGCGGTAAAACCGTCCATTCCTACCAGCCGGTCGAGGGAGTTGGGCCCGGTGATAATGCGCCAAGCGGTAATGAGAGCGGAGACCCACAGTAAGAATGCGGGAACCAGCAGGATAGCGTGATACATCTGCGGATCCATTATGGGTGGCTCCTTTCAAAGATCTCGATCATGGAAGATTCTAGACGGGACACGGCATCGATTTCGCGCTGGATCTGCGCCTCATCCCGGGCATCCAGGATGTGGATGGTGATCATGCGATTAGCAATGTCGATATCTGTCACCGTTCCACCCGGCTGCAGATTGTACAGCGTCACCGCGAGGGAGAGGATGAACTCATTTTCCAAGCGCATTGGCAATTCCAGGATGGCGGTCTGCGGTAGCGGTTGTGGGCGGGCGGCCAGCCAGCCTACCTTCAGGGAGGCATAGAACAGCTCCCAAAACCAGCGCAGTATAAAGCGCAAAAATGCGCCCCACGCGACCTCGACACCGGCGATGGGCATTGCCGGCAGCGGAAGGGCGAAGACGATGACGAGGGCGACGAGGAGGCCACCGACCACATTGCCCACGGTGACTTCACCCATGAGCATGCACCACATGACCGTAATCCAGACGGTAAACCACGGATGGAAGCGGGAGCGCACACCGGAAAAGAGGTTTTTAGTCATCGCGGACCTCCTTCTTTACTCTTCTTTACCGGCGGAGCGCTTGCCGGATCGTGGGCTGGGCCAGGATCCGGCAGCAAGTGGCTGCGCTCTTCATAAGAGTCCGCGCCGCCTGCATAACGCTCCTTCTGGTCGAGGTGCCGGGTGGGGCTATCGGCGTTTTCGCCCAATACGGCGTATTGATAAATGGAGGTATCCTGCGCTGATTCGGCCGCGCGGGAGGTAATACCGGAAATCGGGCCAGCCAAGAAGGTAATCGACATCGAGGCGATAACCAGCAATGCCGTGGCGCCCACCATGCCCAGGGGCACCCGGCCGACGTCCTGGCGGGAGGAAAACTCGACCTCATCGGTGACATCGGAAAGCGGGGCGGGACGGGCCAAGGCGACATGGCCTTCTGGGGCATCGGCGCGGTCGCGCTGGAACCCCTTGGCCCATACCAGCATCATCACGTAGAGAGTCAGCAGCGAGGTCACCAGGGCACCGCCGATGAGTACCCACGCCAACCAGGAACCTTCATTGGCGCCTGCCTGAATGAGGATGATCTTGCCCAGGAAGCCAGAAAATGGCGGCATGCCGCCCAGGTTGATCGCCGGGATGAAATACAGCACGGCGATAAGCGGGGCGGAATACATCAACGAGCCCAGGCGCCGCAGCGAGGACGTACCGGCTTGGCGCTCGATAAGGCCCACGACCAAGAAGAGCGCGGTCTGCACCAAAATGTGGTGTATGGCGTAGAAAATCGCGCCGGACAGCCCCTGGGCGGTGCCCAAGGATACCCCGAAGATCATATAGCCGATGTGGCTGACCAGAGTAAAGGACAGTAGGCGCTTAATGTCTGCTTGCGCGATAGCACCCAAGATACCCACCAGCATGGTAGCCAGCGCCACCCACATCAGCACGGTATCAAGTCCACCATTGGTAAAGATGGATGTGCGCGCGCGGATGATCGCATACACACCGACCTTTGTCAGCAGTCCAGCGAACACGGCCGTCACCAGCGAGGGAGCGGTGGGGTAGGAGTCCGGCAGCCAGGCGGCCAGCGGCACCACCGCGGCCTTAATACCAAAGGCCACGAGCAGAGTGGCGAAGATGGCGGTGCGGGTGCCCTCGGGAACGTCCTGCATGCGTTGCCCGATCTGCGCCATGTTCATGGTGCCGACTGAAGCATAGACATACGCCAGTGCCAGCAAGAAGATCATGGACGAGGCCATCGAAACCATCACATAACCTGCACCGGCGCGCACCCGGCCTGCCGATGCCCCCAAAGTCAACAGCACATAGGAAGCCACGAGGAAGACCTCGAAGCCGACGTAGAGGTTAAATAAGTCTCCGGCCAGGAAGGAGATATTCACGCCCATGGTCAGCAGCATGTACGTGGGCACGAAGACCGCTACCGGTTCATCCTTGGTGCCATCGCGCACACCCTGGGAAATTGCGTACCAGATGACGGAGAACAGGACCACGGACGAGGTAAAGAGGATCATCGTGGATAGCCGGTCCGCCACCAAGGTGATACCCACCGGCGCGTCCCAGCCGCCTATTTGCAAGGTCTGTATGCCATAGAAATCCACTATTATGATCAAGCTGGCGTTCACCGCTGCCGTAATCAGCAGGGAGAAGAAGGTGATCTGGCGCTGCACATGAGGCATGCGAGCAGACAGCAGCGAGAGTGCCGCGGCTACCGCCGGGATGATAACGGGCAGCGGGATAAGAGCACTGACGTACGGGTACATGGTTTCAGCGGCCTGGTGAAATAGTTCAGTCATCTCCGGCTCCCTTCACTGGCTGCTCGAAGGATTGGGGGCCAAAATTATCGCCTTGCTTGGTGACGCGCCCCGTGGCGGGGTCAGTGGAGGCATCATGATCCGCGCTGGCCGCGGCGTTGCCGGGCTTGGAGGCCTGAGCAGCGATGGCGGTATCTTCGGCGTCATCTTCAATGACATCGGCGGTGCGGTAGCGGTACTGACGGTAAGCCAAGGTAAGGATGAAGGCCGTCAGTGCCATAGAAATGACGATGGCGGTAAGAATCATTGCTTGGGTGAGAGGATCCGCACTATCGCTGCCAAAAGGCTCGGCCTCGCGGCCATCGATGGGCGGCGAACCCGCCGGGCCACCGGCTTGCAGCATGAAAAGATTGGCGCCATTGCCCAGCAATAGCAGTCCGAGCAGCATCTTGGTCATGGCGCGGTCGAGCAAGAGGTAGATGCCCGCAGAAACCATCACTCCGGCGGCGAGCAGGAGGAAGAGGTTGGCTTGCATTTATTTCTCCTTTCCTGCGTTGTCCCCGGAAAAGTCGCCGGAGGAGCTCGTTGCAACTGGTATCTCTTGTTGTTTCTTTTCTTCTTTGTGTGCCCGGTGGACCTTCTGCTGGGTGCTGCGTTGCCGATTTTTCCGCGCTAGCGAACGGGCGCGGTCGCGGGCGCGCTGCTTACGAAGGTCTTCTTCCTTATCCAGCTTGGCACCGAGCGAGCTGAGCACGTAGAGCGTAAGACCCACCACAATGAGGTAGACCCCTAAGTCAAAGACCAGTGCCGAAGGCAGTGAGACCGCGCCGATAAGCGGGATCTCAGGCGAGGTATATCCGCTGCTCAGCGGCGGGTAGTCATAGAACATCGGCACGAGCACTGCCAGGGTGGAGAACAATAGGCCGGCGCCCATGGTGCGCCCGGCATCGATGGGCAGGGCTGCTTCGAGCTCCGCGCGGCCACCGGCAAGGTAGCGCAGGATGAGCGCGAGTGCCGCCACAAGGCCACCGGCGAAGCCGCCACCAGGCGCGTTGTGCCCTGCTAAGAAGAAATAAAACGACAGCGCCATCATGAAGGGAAAAAGCACGCGAGTGGAGACATCGATCATCAACGAGCGGTTAAGCGCCTGCTCCGATCCTGCGCCCGTGGCTAGCCAACGCCGACCCGTAACCTGCAGGGTGGGACGGCGGCTTTCCCTGGAGAAGGATTGGGTGCGATAAATCAGGGAGGCCACCCCCAGCGCGGCGATGATAATTACCGTGATCTCACCAAAGGTATCCCACGCCCGCAGGTCTACCAACAAGACGTTGACGGTATTGGCACCGTGGCCGATCTCCTTGGCCAGCTCTGGCATGTACTGGGAAATGGGTTCAGTGGAACGCGCGTTAATGGCAAACATTGCCACGATGGTGACGGTCAGGCCGGTGCCGACGGACAGCCAGGCGCGCAGGCGGCCCATCTTGGGGTCCTGCTTCCACTCAGTCGATGCCGGGATGCGGCGCAGCACCAGCATGAATAGGACCATGATGATGGTTTCCGTCAATAGCTGAGTCAGCGCCAAGTCCGGGGCGCCGTGGATGGCAAAGACGAAAGATAAGGAATAACCGGTAACGCCGACGATGATGACGGCGGACAAGCGGTTATCGGTCACCGTGGCGGCGATGGCGGCCACCATCATCAGGAGGGCGGCGACGACCTGCCAGGGATTCTCCGCGACCACCATGCGGATATCCGTAAGATCCCCGGTAATTAGCATGACCAGCGGCAAGATCATTAGCGTGGCGAAGATGACGGTGAGGTTGAGCTGCAGCGAACCGCGCTGGGTGATGGCCGTGGTGCGCAGGGAGAGCTTGCGCAGGGTGGAGATGACTTGGTCGTAGACAGAGTCGGCATCGCCAAGCGCGGGGTAAGCAAATTGCCATTGCTCCAGGACTTGGCGGCGCCAGTGGACGAGGATTCCCGCCACGATAATGATGGCGGATACGCCCAAGGTCACCGACCACCCGTGCCAGAGGGCCAGGCCGGGGTAGTCGCCTACCCCAAAAATAGAATCGAGGTGCTGATCGATGGCCCCCGAGAGCGCCTGCGGCGCAATGCCCAGCGCGATGGTGAGCGCGGTGAGCATGGCTGGGGCCAGCCACAGGCCCACGGTGACCTTGTGCATCCCGGCTACAGCCGCAGAAACGCCGTCTTTATCATCCGGGAGGTTTTTGGAAGCAAAGGCACCCCACAAAAAGCGCAGTGCATAGGCCATGGTCAGGATGGAACCTGCCACATAGGCCACCAGAATCATATTGCGCGGCATGCCAATGAGCAGTTCTTCGTGCATGGTCGATTCCAGCACGGCCTCTTTGGACACGAAGCCGAAGAGCGGGGGAACGCCCGCCATCGACAGGGCGGAGATAATGGCGATGCCGTAAAGGAAGGGCTGCCTGCGGCCGAGACCGGACAGTTGTGTGATATCGCGCGTGCCGCAGCAGTGGTCGATGGCGCCGACCACCATGAAGAGCGCGGCCTTAAAGAGCGCATGGGCAAAGGTGAGAGCCAAGCCTGCCTGCATGGCCTCCCGGGAGCCAACCGCCACGACGGAAGTGATAAACCCCAGCTGAGAGACCGTGCCATAAGCCAAAATCAGCTTTAAGTCCCTGTGTTTAAGCGCCATCCACCCGCCGAGCAGCATGGTAAATACGCCCAAGGAAATGACTATGAGGTGCCAAGTGGTCACCTCGTGCATATCTGGAGCCAAGCGCGCTACCAGGTATATTCCGGCCTTGACCATGGCAGCGGAGTGCAGATACGCCGAGACCGGCGTTGGTGCGGCCATCGCGCCAGGCAGCCAGAAGTGGGCCGGCACGATGGCGGATTTGGTTAGCGCACCGATGAGGATGAGTACGATGGCGACGGTGACATACGGCGTGTGGGGAAAGTGATCGTAGGCGTGGATTGCGCTAAAGGTCCACGCTCCGGTTTGCCGGCCGAGCAAGCAGATACCCATCAGCATGGAGAGGCCGCCTAAGACGGTGACCATCAGCGCTTGCTGCGCGGCGCGGCGCGAGGAGGCGCGCTCGGCATAGTAGCTGACCAACAGGTACGACAAGAGGGAGGTGATTTCCCAGAATACGTACATGAGCAGCAGGCTATCGGAGGTGACAAGCCCCAACATGGCGGTGGCAAAACCCACCAACTGGCCGGCAAACAGGCCAAGGCGGCGCCGCGTGGAATCGAAATAGCCCCAGCAATACAGCAGGATTAACGCACCCATGCCCAAGATGATGAGGCTAAAGAGCCCCCCTAGGGTATCGAGGCGCAGATTTACGGCTAGGTGCGCTGCCGGCATCCATTCGAGGGTGTAAGTCAGTGTACCGCCCTCGCGGAAAGTACCCCGGGCGAAGTGCGCGAGGGTCCACGCGAAACCAACACCGGGAACTAATGCCAATAGACCAAAGGCTGGGCGGCCCACATTCATAATGAGCAGTGGTGCAACTACGGTGGCGACGATGAGGGCACCCAGAAGTACTAGCACGTTGGAATCTGCGCTCCTTAAGTCGTGTCAAGTTCTCAGACCCTCGGTGCCGCGGGGAGTGGCGCGATGCGCCTTGGCCATATACACACCACGACAGTTTGTGCGCGGATGCGTACGAACCGTCCCACTTGTGCACGCAGTGTGGCCGACAACGGGGGTCAACGTGTGGAAATTTTACCGGCTTTTCCACAACTTCGAAAGGAGACTTTTAGTGCACAGTATTATATGCCGCCATTACAGGCATGTTTCTACGCGTAGCGCTGCAAGAAAAGTGCCTCTGCGGCGGCGATGTGCTCAATCTCGGTGGGATCAACGGACTCATTGGCGGAGTGGATGGTGCACTTGGGCTCTTCCACGCCGTAGAGCGCGATTTCCGCTTCGGGGTGTGCCTCCTGCAGCTCGGTGGTCAGCGGGATGGAACCGCCCATGCCCTGCGCTGCGGTGTCCTTGCCATAAGCCTCGGATAGGCACTGCCCCAAAAGTGCCACAGCGGGCTTTTCTGGGTCGGTGGAAAAACCAGCATTAGCCTCTACCACCTCTGCTTTGACGTGTGCGCCCCACGGCGTGTGGTTCTTCACGTGCGTGCAGACGGCCTCGCCAATAGCGCGGGCATCGGTGCCGGCCGGAACGCGCAGGTTCAGCTTGGCGGCTGCGGTAGCGGGCACGGCGTTGACGGCATCAGCCACCGGGGTAGAGGTAAAGCCAGTGACGGAGATGGCCGGGCGGGACCACACCAAATCCGCTACCGGGGTAGCGCCCTCGGGATCCTGGGAACCCATGATCTCGGTGCCCTCGAGCAGCTGCGCATCGCTGCGGAAGGCTGCGGCCGGGTAGTCCTGACCTGGCCAGTGAGCACTGGTATCCACGCCATCGATGACGGTGCGTCCGTACTCATCCGTAAGCGAATCCAGCGCGCGCATCAGTGCCTTGACTGCGTCCGGGGCAGCGCCACCGAATTGGCCGGAGTGCACGGGTGCGGCCAAGGTAGTGACCTCGACCTCAATCTGTGCGCCGCCGCGTAAGGAAGTGGTCAAGGTGGGCTGCCCCACCGCAGCATTACCAGCATCTGCAATCAAGATGGCATCGGCAGCAAAAAGCTCCGGGCGGTCCTTAATGAGTTGGGACAAGCCCTCCCCGCCACGCTCCTCAGAACCTTCGATGAGATACTTCAGGTTCACCTTGGTGCCACCATTGGCCTCCACAGCGCGCAAGGCTGCCAGGTGCATAGCCACATTGCCCTTGCAGTCTGCTGCGCCGCGGCCATACCAGCGGATGGTACCTGCAGCATCGGCGCGCTCGGTCAGGGTAAATGGATCCGAATCCCAGGCAGCGGGGTCTCCTGCGGGCACGACATCGTAATGCGAGTACAGCAGTACGGTCTTGGCACCTTCTTCGCCCTTCCGCTCGCCCAGAATGGCGGTGGAGCCATCCGCAGTGGTGATGGTTTCTACCGTTACGCCGGCTTCTTCCAGCGCGGCCTTTACCCACTGGCTTGCGCCCTGAGCCTGGGCTTCCAAACCTGGCTCATTGTGGACGGAGTTGAACCCAACGAGTTCGCTGAGCTGGCGGAAAATGGTGTCACGATCGCTGCGTACGGCGTCAATAATATCTGTCATGCACCCCACGGTACTCTGCCGCAGACTGGTCATAAAGTAGGTCGCACACTAAACGGAATAGGTACACGGGCGGCAGTGGCCTAAAATTTTCCTTATCTTTCCGCCGCATACCTCCAGTGTTCGACGCGAAGATGAGTGAGACTTAAAACAGTAAAGCAATACTAGAAAGGACCTGGCATGGCGACCATGCAAGATCCCGCCGCCGGTTCACAGGCCAGCCTGCCCGAGTTGACTCTGCGCGGAGTCATCATCGGCGGCCTGATTACCCTGATTTTTACCGCCGCCAACGTCTACCTGGGCCTCAAGGTGGGCCTGACGTTTGCCACCTCCATTCCTGCCGCCGTGATTTCCATGGCGGTGTTGCGCCGGTTTGCCGGGCACAACATCAAAGAAAACAACATCGTGCAGACCATTGCTTCGGCCGCAGGCACGTTATCCGCCATCATCTTCGTCCTTCCCGGCCTGGTCATGGTGGGTTATTGGCAGGGCTTTGGGTTTTTCGCAACCGCCGGCGTGTGCATGATTGGCGGCGTGCTGGGTGTGATGTATTCCATCCCGCTGCGCCGCGCGCTGGTGACCGGCTCCAATCTTCCCTATCCGGAAGGTGTGGCCGCCGCGGAGGTCCTGCGCGTCGGCGACGGAAACGGCGACGGCGCCAGCCACGGGGAGAATGCCAAGGGCTTGCGCGTCATCGTCGTCGGCGGCTTAATCTCCGCCGCGATGGCGCTGTTGAGCTCGATGAAGGCCGCAGCCGCTGAAGTTTTTACCTATTTCAAACTCGGCGCTGGCGCCACCACGCTCGGCGCGAGCCTGTCCACCGCGCTCATTGGCGTTGGCCACCTCGTGGGCCTGCAAGTAGGCATCGCGATGTTGGTCGGCGTGGTCATCTCCTATTTCATCCTGCTTCCTATCCGCACCGCCGGCGATGTCGGGCCTGCTGCCGCGCTTGCCGATGTCGTCGATGCCACCTTCGCCAATGACATCCGGTTCATCGGCGTGGGCACCATGGCCATTGCCGCCATGTGGACGCTGATCAAGATTGCCGGCCCTATTACAGTGGGTATCCGCCAGTCTTTGGCCTCGTCGCGGACTCGTAAATCGGGCGGCACGGTCGATGTGACCGAGCGCGATATTCCTTTCCCTTACGTGGCAACCACCATCGTGGTGTTGATGGTTCCTATCGCGCTATTGCTCTGGGACTTCGTGCAGGGTACCGATATCCATGACCACATGCTGGTGCTCATCACCGTCTCCGTGCTCTTTACCCTGCTGGTAGGCCTGATTATTGCCTCCGTGTGTGGTTACATGGCCGGCTTGATCGGTGCATCTAACTCGCCAATTTCTTCCATCGGTGTCATCGCCGTGCTCACCGCCTCCCTGGTGATTGCGACCGTGACCCGCGGCACCAGCGCCGAACCGCTCTCGCTGGTGGCCTATACATTGTTTACCGCCGCCATCGTCTTTGGCATTGCCACCATTTCCAATGACAACTTACAGGACCTTAAAACCGGTCAACTGGTTGGTGCTACCCCGTGGAAGCAGCAGGTTGCACTGATTATCGGCGTGGTTTTCGGTTCCTTGGTCATTCCGCCGGTCCTGCAGCTGATGCTTACCGGATTCGGCTTCCAAGGCATGGAAGGCGTCGGTGAAGACGCCCTTGCTGCCCCACAAGCCGCCCTGATGTCTTCGGTTGCCTCCGGTATTTTTGAAAACTCGCTCAACTGGAGCCTCATCTTTACCGGCATGGGGATTGGCGCAGTCCTTATCATCGTGGACGAGTGTCTTAAAAAATTCACGGCCAACAGCTCGCTTTCTCCCCTTGCTGCCGGCATGGGCATGTATCTGCCCGTCGCACTGACCGTCGTTATTCCCCTCGGCGCCATCCTGGGCACCTTTTATAATAAGTGGGCTGCACGGCAATCTCGCCCAAAATTTGCCAAGCGTATGGGCACGCTTTTGGCCACCGGCCTTATCGTAGGCGAGTCCCTTTTTGGTGTGGTCAATGCCGCCATTATTGCCGCCTCCGGCGGAAATAGCCCGCTGGAGGTCTTCTCCGGCGGTACCTTTGCAACGGTGTTCGGCATCGTGCTGTTTATCGCTGCGCTGAGTTTCATCTACCGCTGGACTGCGCGCAAGGTGCATGCCCCTAAGCAGACCGAGAACCCAGACCAGGCCGGAGCAGGCAAGCGCTAGTCCCGGTTACACGCGCTTGTCCTGATATATGCGAGACATACCGATACATCTGGCGCCTCTGCTTCGGCCCAGATCGCTAGCGGCAAGCGCGTTGCACCTTGCAGTCGGCGTGGGAGAGTGCCAGAATGGTCGTTAGCACTCGCACGGAGTGAGTGCTAGATAAATCTCCATCGTTGTGGTTGAGGTTGGTCCACACTCACCAGCCATGCCGTCGCGGGCCTCCACAGCGAGAAAGACGTGAGTGTCGTCCTGAAAAAATCCAAGGAGCACAAACACTATGGCAAAGATTATCGCTTTTGATGAAGAAGCCCGCCGCGGCCTTGAGCGCGGCCTGAACACTCTGGCTGACGCCGTCAAGGTCACCCTCGGCCCCAAGGGTCGTAACGTCGTCCTGGAAAAGTCCTGGGGCGCACCCACCATTACCAACGACGGTGTTTCCATCGCTCGCGAAATCGAACTCGAGGATGCTTACGAGAAGATCGGTGCCGAGCTGGTTAAAGAAGTTGCCAAGAAGACCGATGACGTCGCTGGCGACGGCACCACCACCGCAACTGTTCTGGCACAGGCACTCGTCCGCGAAGGCCTGCGCAACGTAGCCGCTGGGTCCAACCCCATGGGCATCAAGCGCGGTATCGAGATCGCCACCAAGAAGGTTGTGGACTCCCTGCTGTCTTCCGCTAAGGAAGTAGAAACCCAGGAGCAGATCGCCACCACCGCTGGCATCTCTGCTGCCGACCCAGCTATCGGCGAGAAGATCGCCGAGGCTATGTACACGGTGGGCAATGGTTCTGTAAACAAGGACTCCGTTATCACCGTGGAAGAGTCCAATACCTTCGGCGTGGACCTTGAGGTTACCGAGGGTATGCGTTTTGATAAGGGCTACATTTCCGGCTACTTTGCCACCGATATGGAGCGCCAGGAGGCAGTACTGGAAGATCCCTACATCCTGCTGGTCTCTTCCAAGATCTCCAACATCAAGGACCTCGTCCCTCTGCTGGAGAAGGTCATGCAGTCCGGTAAGTCGCTGCTGATCATTGCTGAGGACGTGGAGGGTGAAGCCCTATCCACCCTGGTCGTTAATAAGATTCGCGGTACCTTCAAGTCCGTTGCCGTGAAGGCTCCGGGCTTTGGTGACCGCCGCAAGGCTACCCTGCAGGACATGGCCATCTTGACCGGCGGCCAGGTCATCTCCGAAGAGGTCGGACTCTCCCTAGAGACCGCCGAGCTCGAGTACCTCGGCCAGGCACGCAAGGTCGTGGTTACCAAGGATGAGACCACCATCGTCCAGGGTGCTGGCTCCCAGGAGCAGATCGACGGCCGGATCAAGCAGATCCGCGCCGAGATCGAGAACTCCGATTCGGATTATGACCGGGAGAAGCTCCAGGAGCGCCTGGCTAAGCTTTCCGGCGGTGTGGCTGTGCTCAAGGTCGGTGCCGCCACCGAGGTTGAGCTCAAGGAGCGCAAGCACCGCATCGAGGATGCCGTCCGAAACGCTAAGGCAGCGGTGGAAGAAGGCATCGTTGCCGGCGGCGGTGTTGCCCTGCTACAGGCCGCTTCCGCGCTTGACTCCATCGATGCTGCCGGCGATGAAGCCACCGGTGTAAAGATCGTCCGTGAGGCACTGTCTGCGCCGCTGAAGCAGATCGCCCACAACGCTGGCCTTGAGCCGGGTGTTGTCGCGGATAAGGTTTCCGGACTGCCCGCCGGCGAGGGTCTCAACGCCGCTACCGGTGAGTACGTAAACCTCATGGAATCCGGCATCAATGACCCAGTAAAGGTGACCCGTTCCGCACTCCAGAATGCTGCCTCCATTGCAGCCCTGTTCCTGACCACCGAGGCTGTTGTGGCCGATAAGCCAGAGCCTGCTGGCTCCAACAACGCTATGCCTGACGCTGACGCTATGGGGGGCATGGGCTTCTAAGAGTACTGAACAACTCTTAACCCATACTGAGCCCTCGCTCTGTATGACTGGTGAGCGTCAGAGCTGCCCCCCTTCACTGCGCCCTCCACTGTGTGCTCAACGCACACGGGGAGGGCGCAGCTGCGTTTAGCCCCGCCTGTAAGATGCGGTTCTCGATGAGAACCGTGTTCATAGAAATTGAACTATTCCTCGGTTTACCAGCAATCGAACGAATGCAGGTCTACTGAGGGTTTCACCACGGGGGCTTGATCGCGGACTATGATGGTGAGCCCTTCGTATGACACGTAGGCCTACTCCCTGGGCTCGAGCGCGCGGTTGTGTGACAACAACCGCCAGATCGCCGAGGTCTTCCTACATGCGCGGGACATGTGGTCTTGACAGGTTGATAATCCGCACCGCTGCCACTAGGTCAGTGGAACCGCGGGTAGATACGACCTAAAGGTAGCGCGTAGCGATCAATGTCGCGAGGGTGCGCCTTGCTCGTAGCAGTTGCTCAAGCAGTCAATCGGGGAAGAACGCACCGTGGCGTAGTTTCGGCATCGCGACATGGATCGTGCCGCCCCGAATGTCAAGGTAGCGGTGACTCCAGCCGGCGGCTTGGATGCCGCGGCCGGCGCAAGCCAACCCATGTTCTGCGCCCCACACAGGGCCGGGCCCGGCACTTGCCAAACGTGAACACCGCAGGGAAATCGACCAGGAGCCAACGCTCACATCGACGACATTCCCCACACCCAAATCCTGCGATCCATGCCAGGAATGGGGCCGAAACAGGACCTCAGCTCCTCATGACTGTCGGGGATATGTGTGATTTTCCCACGCCTAGACTTGTAGCCTCATAAGCTGGGCTCTCGACCCGGACACACCAGTCAGGCACTTCAACAATGTCGAGCACGCTGAATAGAGCCGATAACAAAAATTAAAGAACGCCCCATGACAATCGTCATGTGCATCCATGAGATTCCACGAGCGTGCACGGCAATTCTATGAATGAAAGCGCGATTAAGGCAGGTGTCACCGCTCCGTAGTCGTGGCACTCGACCGCAGAAAAATCAATATCCTGTGCACCATGGTGCGCAACCCCGAGTATTCCCGCGACTCCGCCCCAGCGAAAGGAAGCCGCAACAGCCTAACCCCTAATAACGAAACAAGCCGACTGGGCAAAAGCCCAGTCGGCTACCTGTCATGCGCATAAACAGCACGCCTAAAAATCCCGAGTTGAGTATCCGCTCCCAGCCGCCCCACCCCCGAGATTGACGAAGTGTAGGGGACCCCCATTCGCATACTAGAACGAAAAGTGCGGACAGCTCTAAATGAACTGACCGCACTTTTAAACTCCAGCGTAAGATGTCTCCTCCGTTGGTACCCTGACTACTTCACGTGGTGATGTTTATATGTAGCCAGAGCGCCGGAAGATATGCTATCGCCATTAAATCCGAATGTCGTGAATCCGCGAAATTCTTTGATAGGCGCGTGGACTAAATCAACTTGCCTAGTGCATTGAGATCGAGCTGGAGGTCGGAAGAACCGAAATCAGAAGAACCAAAGTCAGAAGAACCGAAGTCTTTCAAGAAGTCAGGAGAAATATCTCCGTTGAAAAATTCGAATTCAGAGGAGCCAAGGCTGTTCAGCAGATTGGAAGAACCCGTTTCCTGAAGGAAATCAGAGGAGCCCGTACCGTTCAGGAGATCGGAAGAACCCGTTTCCTGAAGGAAATCAGAGGAGCCCATACCGTTCAGGAGATCAGAAGAACCCGTTTCCTGAAGGAAATCAGAGGAGCCCATACCGTTCAGGAGATCAGAAGAACCGTTGTCCTTAAAGAAATCAGACGAACCGTTGTCCTTAAAGAAGTCAGAGGAGCCGAGACCGTTGAACGACTCAGAGGAACCCGTTTCGTTAAGGAACTCGGAGGAACCGATGCCGTTCAATACGTCTGAAGAACCCGTATCCTTGAGGAACTCGGAGGAGCCGAGACCGTTCAAAGACTCAGAGGAACCCGTTTCGTTAAGGAACTCGGAGGAACCGATGTTTTCAAAAGAAGATCCGCCGATTTCCAAGTTTACGTTTTCTGGCAATTTAGGCGAGAACAGAGGTGGAAGCTCTGGGAAGTTAACCTCAGGGAGCTTGATGTCGGGAAAGCTTCCGCCGGAGACTTTTACTAGCAAGTCTTTGATCGGGCTGGAAACAATCTCATTAATCTGGAGCAAAAAATCCACGGTGAATCCTTTTCAACTGCTGAAATTGTACTGATGGGATTGGGTGCGGCCCGAAAGCGTTTAACGACAGGTTCGCACTCAAAGCAGTATAGGTTAATTTTGGAATTTCGCAAGCATAGCTTTTCCTGATTGACCAAATTTGGGGTGGATTTATATGGGCCTGACCTCTGGAAAATGGGCAGGTTGGGGGTTAGTGATGCTGCTGTGGTTCATGTAGCTGAAGTTTCGGACTTACAGACATCAGGAGCCATGCGATTACACCAAGAATGCCGGCGGCGCGTGCTGTGGCGCATGCACCACCGGAAGACATCTTTCCGGCAGATAATCGGATTGTCACAATCGGACATGGTGGTAGATTACCAATCTTGCCAACTCGACTCGGCTGGATATCAGGTGTCCACCACATGGGCGTCAGGTCCCCGCGTCTGAAGGTGCCGTGCAGGACTTAGGGGGCACCACGAACCTGCTAGGCGGCGGCATGAGCGAATAACTCAGAGACTTAGAGGGCAATCGCTTGGAATGTTCATTGAGCGTCGGGGCATCACCATGGACCGGTGGATTTACGTGCATGATGAATATCCTGTAGCGCCGTTGGAACTGCCAAACAACACAACTTGGGATGAATGGAAGAAAGCTGCCCCTCGTCGCCTAAGTGAAAGAAGAATTCACAAAAGCTGCCCCCCAGACAGTCGACCGGCCATAGGCTACCCTGACACCGACAACAAATGGAATTCGAGATTAGGTATAGGAAAAGGTCGGGTCGGACGCACCTGAATCCACATGAAATTTTTCTTCAGCCTACACTCCACGGGAATCAGTAAAGAGCTCATTAAATAACAAAAGGTGTCTGGTCGGCGAAATGCCAACCAGACACCCATGTTGCTATATGGTCCGCAGCCTCTAGTTGGAGAAGAATAAAATATTGACCTTCATCAGTTGCCAAGATGAGACTTTTATGGCTTAACTAGCGGAAGCAAGCTCAGTCGTTCTTTAGCACCTGATTCAGGGTTTTCTATCCGAGCTGCGGATAAAAGAATAAGAATATTACTTACCCTTGTTGAAACCGAAGAGACCACCCAGGCCGTTGAGGGTGTCAACGATGCCCTTTGCGGTGTCTACGCCCTTCTTGGCGTTTTCCAAGCGCTTGCCGGTGAGCTCGGCCTGCTCCTTGGGATCCTTCTTGGCAGGAGTCTTCTTATCCAGGGAAGAGTCTGCGTTAACAACCTTATCGAAGGTGGTGGTTTCTTCTGCAAGTGCTGCAGGGGTTACGGTGGACATAGCCAATGCAGCTGCTGCAATTCCAAGAGTTACTTTACGCTTCATTGTAGGCTCCTTGAAGTTCGAATTCCGGTGTGGACGCCACAAGCATACCCTGAAGCTGGTGATTCGTAAAGTGCTTCGCATGATTTAATCACGCCATCGATTCTTTCCTCGGTATTCGTAGCAATTCCCATTTGTGCCTGTGACGTAAGATGCGGTACAGCTACAGGCTTCAGAAAGTGGTCATATCACCCATTCGCACCTTCATCAGATCCTCGGAAGATTGGGATTAATCCGCCGAACTCAAGCTTGATTCTTCGCTCGTGATGAGAAGCCTATGGTTTCATTTAGTCCCACCCAGCAAGACAACATGAGTCAACCCTCCCGATGTGCCCACTTTCCGGGGTCGTGCCCGGTACGCTCTAGCCCGGTACGCTCTAGGGTTTTTATTTTCCCTTGTTCTCTTGTTGGGAGATTACTCCCGCGAAAAGTTAGCGCGCTAGGCGTCTAAATTCGGGTTAAACTGAGTATATGCCTGATATTAAAGACGACGACCTTCCTGAGATTGACCTTGCAAAAACCGACGGTTTCGTCGTTGATGCAACGGATGAGGATGATCCCTCGCTGATTTTGCCGGATGGCTCTCCGGTCGAGACGTGGCGCGAAAATTTTCCTTATGAAGAGCGCATGTCTCGCAATGAATACGAGTCTATTAAGCGTGCACTTCAAATTGAGCTATTGAAGTGGCAGAACTGGACTAAGGAAACTGGCCAGCGCCACATTATTCTATTTGAAGGCCGCGATGCTGCTGGCAAGGGAGGTACCATCAAGCGCTTTAATGAGCACTTGAACCCGCGCGGTGCACGTACCATTGCGTTGGAAAAGCCGTCTCCACGCGAGTCTACCTCCTGGTATTTCCAGCGCTATGTGGAGCACTTTCCGGCCGCGGGTGAAATCGTGTTCTTTGACCGTTCATGGTACAACCGCTCCGGCGTCGAGCGGGTCATGGGTTTTTGCACCGAGTCCCAGCACGCGGAGTTCCTGCGCGAGGTGCCGATGTTGGAAAATATGATTTTGGGATCGGGTATTTCGCTAACCAAGTTGTGGTTTTCTGTTACCCGGAAGGAACAGCGAACGCGCTTTGCTATCCGCCAGATTGACCCGGTCCGCCAGTGGAAGCTTTCGCCGATGGATTTGGCGTCCCTGGATAAGTGGGACGACTACACGCGTGCGAAGGAAGAGCAGTTCCGTTATACGGATACTGAAGAATCGCCGTGGATTACCATTAAGTCCAATGATAAGAAGCGAGCCCGTGTCAACGCGATGCGCTACGTTCTGTCCAAGTTCGAATACACCAATAAAGATTATGACGTGGTAGGCGAGCCTGACGGGAACATCGTCAAGCGTGGTCGCGATCAGATTGGAGATTAGTAGCGTTAAGTTCTACCGCTTTTGAGCGGAGAAAAACCAGGGATTGGTCTTCGCGTTGTGCTATGGCTGGGTGCCAATATGTTTGCGGACAACTCAGGCGAGGAGATACGGGCATTGTTAAGTGCTTGGATTCTTGGCGGTGGCGCCCCTTACGCTCACAGAACGCCTCATTTTCAATCGCCTGCGCCAAGTCGTCTTCTGTCAGGTGCTGACTGCGAAGGCCACTCGTTGTTGCTCCCATGATATTTTCGGCGAAACAATCCACCACTGCTGAAAAGTAGTTTTTCGTCATCAGCAGAAGAATACGTTTCACCAAGGGTGGTGGGGCATTGGCAGGATTTCGTCCACAAGCCCTCCTGCTAGTTGATTTATGACTGGCGCTTTTTAGGTGTCATGACCTGAGATGTGAACACACTGATGGTATTCACGGCTGTTTTTTAAAAAAATGCCAGTTATAAGACAAAAACGCTTGAATTTCATTCCTTGGGAAACTACTATCAAGGTGACCTGAATTCATTCAATCAGTATGTGTGATGCAAAATACTATAAGGAGTACTAGCATGATCAGGAAGAAGCTTTGTGTCCTGGCCACCGCGACCGCTGTATCCATGGCGCCTATCGCAGCGTCGGGAACCCTGAGTGCTACCGCCTTCGCGGGCGGCGGCCACCCAGCAGCAGTAGTACCGGCAGAAAAGCTTGACGTGCTCGGTCGCTCGACCATTTCCGATAAGCAGATCGCCGACGAAGACGGCTACTTCGATAGCAACGACGGCCACGGCGTCAAGATCTACTACCGCAAGCAGCTAGTACTCAACCCACGTGGCAACGTCGTGTTGGCACACGGAGTGTCTGAGCATTCCGGACGTTATGACTATGTGGCTAAGCGTTTATTGGACGCCGGTTACAATGTGTATCGCGTGGATCACCGCGGGCACGGAAAGTCTGCGTCCGGCAGTACGCCGTTGGGACACATCGATAACTTCCAGTTTGTCCTCAATGACTTTGACCGCGTTGTCGACATGGCCAAGGGTGAGAACCCCAACGTGAAGACCTTCCTATTGGGTCACTCCATGGGTGCGCTGGCTGTTCAGGCATATGGCATTCGTCAGCCTGGCAAAGTTGATGGAATCATCACCAATGGCGGTGGTGCGCCGTTGAATCTCTCCGGTAAGAAGGCAGCCGGACAGTTCATCACGCCGCAGGAGATTTCTCAGGTACAAAGAGAGCTCAGGCCCACCTTGTTCGAGCGCCTGCCGTTGGCGGATATCACCAGCTTCAACGCCAACTATGCGCAGAACCTGATCCCGCACCGCACCCACATTGGTGCGCAGTCGCCGGAGCTTAGCAAGTTGATCATGCTCCCCAACCCCTTCACGGACGGTATCTCTACCATCCAGGCCGTGAAAGATGAATACGCTACTAGCCCACTCATCGCACAAAAAACCAGCGCTGGTACCGCGCTGCAGCTGGGTGCTATTGCTACCTACAATGCCGTGAACGCGGACCTATTTAATGCGCCGACGCTGATCATGCACGGCACGAAGGACGGCATCGTTCCCCCATACTTCTCCCAGGACTGGTACAACTCCATTTCCTCTCAGGATGTGGAATACATCAACTGGGTAGGCCAGAAGCACGAGGTCTTCAACGAGCCAGCCGCTGACCAGGCCCTTGACACCGTGGTTAACTGGCTAGACCGCCACGTGTAAAAGTTAGGCTGCGCCGGCTTTTAAGCCCCGCACACGTTGACCTGCTTACCCTGCCGTAGGGCCGATACTAAGGCTTTGACGGGTGGGGAAGCAGGTCTTTTACGTCTGACTAAAATTTTTGATACCTGCGTAGGAGGTGCCCAACTCGGTGGGTATAGCCGTTATGGGCAGTTCTTCCATGAGGTGCGGGGCTAAATCACGGCACTCTATCGTAGCCACGCCTCAGCAATCCTCGTGACATTTGGCAAGGCGCAACAGAGTGTTTGTGCGCGGAACAGGGAAACCGCGAAGAACTACAGACTTGCATGGTTCTGCGATTTTGCCTCGAAGTCTGCCTACCAAACCCATCTCGAGCTTGACCTTGTGGGGGCGTCTCAAGCCGGGTTCGGTGTCGGAGGTGAGGGCTATCCCCACGGTTCGATGGGGTTGCCTTGCCAGGTGGCGTTGGCCGGGACGCGGTCACCGCGCATGACTAGCGAACCAGGGCCCACGGTGCTGGACTCACCAATAAGTGAGGCGGGTAGTGCCACTGAGTGGGAGGCGAGCGTGGCGCCGGCTGCAATGGTCACGGTATCCAGGCTCATCACGCGGTCCTGGAATAAGTGGGTCTGAACCACGGTGCCTGGGCCCACGGAGGCGCCGGCACCGACGTGGCAGAGATCGGTTTCTGGGAACCAGTAGGAATCGATCCAAGCGCCCTTGCCGATGTCCACCCCCAGCCCCCTCAAGCCCAAGTTGATCTCTCCGGTGCCGTAGGTGTGTTGGAAGAACCACGGGGCGGCGACGACCTCCACAAAGGTGTCTTGTAACTCGTTGAGCCAGACGAAGGTGCTCCATAGCGGGTGGTCGGCTGTACTGTGCGTACCCACGCAGATCCACTTCACTGCGATGGTCACCGCCATGGCGATAGCGCCCATTGTCATGAGCACGAGGCCGGAAAGGACCCAGGTGGTAAGGAAGCCGACATCGGCAAGCAGGTAATACAGCGTCCCCAGGGTGGCCGCGAGTAGCATGGCCGAGAACATCGGCGCGAGCAGGCGCATGGTTTCTACCACGCCGCGGGCGGCCTTGACCTTGAATCCGGGGTTATAGGTCAGGGCCTCGGCGGACTCGGCGGGGGCATCGATCTGCGCGGTAACGCGCCGCATGCGCTCTGGCGGGGATCCCCACCAGTTGGCGCCGGACGTGGTCTTCTTCGGCGTGGAGGACAGCACGGCGACCAACGAGTTCTTGGAAAGCTTGCGTCCAGGGGCGGTAATGCCGGAGTTGCCTACGAAAGAACGCTTGCCCACCTTAGCCTCGCCGGAGTGGATCCAACCGCCGCCGAGCTCGTAGCCGCCGATCATGGTGTCATCAGCAAGAAAGGCACCGTCTTTGATGTCCGTGAACGCAGGGATCATCACCGCGGTGGAAATCTCCACGTCCTTGCCAATGCGCGCGCCCAGAGCACGCAGCCACCGTGGGGTGAGTTGCGAGGCGTAGAGCGGGAAGAGCTGCGTGCGAGCCTCATCCATGAGACGCTCAATGGCCCACAGGCGCCAGCCGGCGGCAGATCGCACTGGGTTTACGCCGGGCGAGATGCCGATGGATAATACGCGCACTCCCAGCCAGGTCTGCAGCATGTAGGTGGCAAAGGCAACCAGGGCCGCAAAAGGAGCGAAGAGCACCGCGCCGATGAAGCGGTTGCCCGAGATGAAATGCACCAGCGCCAAATCCACGATGGCACCGATAAGCAGCGCGATGAGCGGCTGCGCGGCCAGGAAGAGGGAGGTCGCACCGTAAATAGCCACCCACCAGGGACGCCGCTTCGGCGGCTTGGAGGGGAAGCGGTGTTTGGAGCGGCCCACCTTCTTGGCAGGCGAGCCGGACCAGCGCTGACCATCCTTGATTTTCTTGCGGCCGGTGACGGTAGAACCCGCCTCCACGTGAGCATATTTTCCCACCACGGTGCCGGGGAGCAGGGTGGAGCGTGCACCCACCCGGGCGCCTTCCTTGATATCGATGGCACCGACGTGGAGCACGTCGCCGTCTAGCCAGTAGCCGGTGAGATCGACCTCTGGCTCCACCGCAGCTTGCTTGCCCAGGGTGAGCAGCCCCGTTACCGGCGGCAGCGAGTGAAGATCGACACCGCGCTTCATCTTCACACCCAAGGCGCGGGCATAGTTATTGACCCAAGTGGCGCCGGCGATAGAGCGCGAACCCGAGGCGTCGGCCCACCGCTCCGCGGCCCAAATCCGCAGGTGGGTTGAGCCACCGCGCGGGTAATCGCCGGGGGTAATGCCGGCGGTAATGAGGCGTGCGCCAAAGCCACCGATGGGAATGCGCCCCAGCGGCGTGGCAAAGATGAGGACCAGCGCGATGGACAACCACCACGGGAAAGATTGTGCCCAGCCCACACCCAAGGTAGAGGCCACGGTCGATCCCAGCATGAGCCAGGCCAGCCAACTGGTGGCCGCCAGGGTCATGGCCGGGATCTGTAGCAGCGTCTGGGCCACGCGGGTCTTAGCGCCCACCGGGGAGACCTCGCGCAGCGGTTCCTGTTGCTCCGCCTCAGGGCGCGGTTCGGCGCCGGCGATAAGTTCCGCCAAGGAACCTAGCCGCGGGTGATCATAGAGATCGCGCACGGCCACCGTGGGGTAGCGAGTGCGGATGTGGCCCACTAGCGTTGCCGCGGCCAGGGAGGTGCCGCCGAGGTCAAAGAAATCGGCGTTCTCATCTTCCACGGATACACCGAGGGTTTCGACCCAGAGCTCGGCAAGCCACTTTTCAGTCTTTGTCAGCGTGGACGATTCCACCCCGACGCCGGGCAGCGGCCACGGCAACGCCTTCTTATCCACCTTGCCGGAGGTACGCACCGGCAGCTCATCCATCACGCAGATGCGAGGGACCAGCGCCGCAGGCATGGTTTCCGCCAGCCGCGCGTGGGCGACACCATGGTTAAAACCGCGCGCCTCATCGTCCAAAGAAACGTAGCCCACCAGCACGGATTCGCCGCCGGGGGTCTTTTGCACGGCCACGGCAGAGTTATAAACATTATCCAGCGCGGCGACGTTCGCCTCGACCTCGCCCAGCTCAATGCGGCGCCCGCCAATCTTTACCTGGTCATCCACCCGGCCTACGAAGTACAAGCCGTCTTCTTCTAGGCGCACGTGGTCACCGGTGCGGTAGGCGCGCTGCCAGCCCATGGCTTTAAGCGGCGCGTATTTTTCCGCATCCTTCTGCGGATCCAGGTAACTGGCCAGGCCCACGCCACCGATGACCAATTCGCCGGTCTCGCCCAGGCCAACGGGTTGCCCCTGCTTATCGATGACCACCAGGTCCCACCCATTCAACGGCAACCCAATCGATACCGCGCGCCCCGGAATCATCCGTTGCGCGCAGGCGACGACCGTCGCCTCCGTGGGGCCGTAGGTATTCCACATCTCACGGTCCTCGGTGGCTAGGCGGTCCACCAATTCCTGGGAGCAGGCCTCGCCGCCGACGATGAGCAGACGGATATTATCCAACGCTTCCGCCGGCCACAGGCCCGCCAGAGTAGGAACCGTGGAGACGACGGTGATATCGCGGCGAATCAGCCACGGTCCGAGGTCCATGCCGGATCGCACCAAGGAACGCGGGGCCGGAACCAGGCACCCGCCGTGACCCCAGGCCAGCCACATTTCCTCGCAGGAGGCGTCGAAAGCAACGGAGAGTCCGGCCAGCACGCGGTCTTCGGGGCCGAGCGGGCCGTGGGGATGATCGATGAGAAAGAGACCAGCCTCCGCGTCCACGAAGGCGGCCGCCGAGCGGTGGCTCACGGCTACGCCCTTGGGCTTGCCCGTGGATCCAGAGGTAAAGATAATCCACGCGATGTCCTCAGGCTGTGGGGCTTCTATCTCCTCGGCTGTGGGGCGAGGGGTCTCGCGCAGGAAGCGGAAGCCGTCATCGCTAAAAAGACCATCGATATCGGCTTCATCAAAAACCATTTCCGCGCGTTCATCCGGATCGTCCGCGTCTACTGGTACATAGGCTGCACCGACGGCCAGGGTGGAGAGGATGGCGAGGTAAAGATCCCGCTTGCCGGAGGTCATCCGGATGCCGATGCGATCGCCACGGCGCACGCCGTTGGCGTGCAGCTCCGCTGACCACGCCTGGACCTCGTGGATGAGTTCGGCGTAGGTGATAACTTCGCCATCGTCAAGCGCGGCGGCTTCCGGGTGAATCTCAGCGGTGGTGGTAATGATGTCCCACAACGTGCGCGGGCGCGGGGCCAGATCGCGCAGGAGGTACTGGGGTGGAGTACTGGGACTGCTACACTCTTCGGGTTCGTCCATTCCTATACCTCGTCCTCGTCCGCAGCGATAATGGCTTTGGCCAGCTTACGCAGGTGTTTGAGCTGCTTATTGGTGGATACGTCGAGCGCCTCATCCTCGGCGGAGGCGACGAGTTCTGCCAGATCCTTATGGGTCTTGGTGCCCTTTTTGGTGCACGCCACGATTTGGCGGCGGCGGTCCTTGGGATCGCGCTCGCGCTTGGCCCAACCGCGGTCCTCGAGGGCATCAATAAGCCGCACCATATCGGAGGCGTCAATGGCCAAAGTTTCAGACAGAAAGGATTGTGAGGCGGCATCCGCCTCGACGAGACAGGTAAGCACCCAGAACTCGCGGATCGTCGTCTGCTTGGTCTGCAGGGCTAGCTCGACGCCATCCCGGGTGCGGCGGCGCAGGCGCTCTAATTGGAAGGACGGGGATTCGAGCAGGGAGGTAGGTATGCCAGAAGTATTAGTTGAAGACATACCATCATCATAATCTTAAAAGATGGGTAAAGGCCAATTAATTACGGATAACGGGCAGGCCATCCGCCTCCCACTGGCTGGTTCCGCCCTCGACATTAAACGCGTTCCACCCCAGAGCGTGCTCCAGGTATTGGCATACCTGCGCGCTACGTCCGCCCGAGTGGCAAATGACGTAAATATCGCGGTCCGGGTCGATTTCCTGGATGCGATCATTTATCTCACTCATGGGAATATGGGTGGCACCCTGCGCGTGCACGGTGGCCCACTCGTCGTTTTCGCGCACATCGATAAGCTGCGCGCCTGCTGGAACTTCCGTGGGTTGTACTTTTTCCATACCCCGTAGTCTACGTGCCGCACGCTAGCCGCCGTAGGTGGCCGCGGACAGGTAGTGCAAAATCGCCTTCACGCGGCGGTTATCCTCGCTGGGATCCAGGCGCAGCTTGGTAAAGATATTGGACACGTGCTTGGCCACCGCTGCATTGGATAGCACCAGCTCGGCGGCGATGTCCTTATTGGACTTCCCGCGCGACATCAGCTCTAGGACCTCGCGCTCGCGCGGGCTGAGTTCGCCCAACCCGCTGCGCCCAGAGCGCATCAGCGCCTGCGCCACCGTCGGATCGATGACCGTGTCGCCCTGGGCCACCACCTCGAGACTGGCCAGGAAATCGCGCACCTCAGAGACGCGATCCTTAAGCAGGTATCCAGTGCCCGCATCCGGCGAATCAAAGAGCGCTACCGCATACGCCGGCGCCACGTACTGCGATAGCACCATCACCGGCAGGCCCGGATAGGCGCGGCGCAGCGCCACCGCTGCCTTCAGCCCATCATCGCCCATCTCTGGCGGCATGCGCACATCCGTTATCACCACATCCGGCAACTGGGCACTCAGTTTGCCGATTACCCTCTCCAGTTCCACCGCCGTTCCCGCCCTGCCCACAACCTCGTGGCCGCGGCGCTCCAAGAGCCCGGCAAGGCCCTCGCGCAGGATCGCGGAGTCATCCGCAATCACAATCCTCAATCCACTCATGCTGATACTCCCGTCTGCCCGCGCTCCAAAAGGAGCGGGATCGTGCACCTTACCCGCGTCGGGCCGCCCTCCGGCGAGGACAGCGACATCTCCCCGCCAAAAGCTGCTAGCCGCTCAGCCATGCCAGAAAGCCCGCGCCCCGGCTCCACCCGCGCCCCGCCCAGGCCCTCATCCACCACCGAGATACGCAGCGCCGCATCCGAGGTGATGAGCACCGAGACCGGCGCGCCCGGAGCGTGCTTGGCGGCATTTGTCAGCGCCTCGGTGCCGAAGAAATAACCGCAGGCCAGCACGCTGGCGGAAAGTCGCGGCAACGGGTGTGGGGCGTAGACGCTGACGTGGGGGCCGTGGGCGGAGGCGGCATCGGCAAGCGCGGCCACCAAACCGTGATCCTGGAGGACCTGCGGGTGAATGCCGTGCACCGTAGCGCGCAGCGAACGCAGGCCGCGATCCACGTCCCGCTTCGCAGCCTCCAGCAGCTCGGACTCGGCGCCGGTGGAATCCAGCAGGGCTTCACCGAGCTTCATGCTGGCCGCCACCAAATATTGCTGCGCGCCATCGTGCAGATCGCGCTCGATGCGGGCGCGTTCTACCTCGTAGGCATCCGCAATCGCGCGGCGGGAGGCCGTCAGCTCCGCGATGACCCGCGCCTGCCGCTCCTCATTGCTGGTGGTCTGCTTCTTGCTGAAAAACACACTCCCAAGCCTAATCGCGCGCACCCCAGGCAGGGGTAAAGCTAGCACTACCTGGAAAGTATCCTTAGCGCTGTAGAAATAGAGCGCCCGGCACGGTGAAATGAACAGCATGACACAGACACTTTCCCTCCACGACATCACGAAGGATTTCGGCGGCGGCCCCGTGCTGGCCGGCATCACCCTGGACATCACCCCAGGCGAGCTCGTTGCCATCATGGGGCCCTCCGGCTCCGGCAAATCCACGCTGCTGCACTGCATGTCCGGCGTGCTCACGCCCACCGACGGCACCGTGCGCTTCGGCGACGCGGACATCTCTACGCTTTCCGATGCCGCCCGCTCCCGCACCCGCCTCCGCCACTTCGGCTTCGTCTTCCAAGATGGACAGCTGCTGCCGGAGCTGAGCAACCTGGACAATGTGGCGCTGCCCGCGATGCTCAACGGCATGGGCCGGCGCGCGGCCCGTTCGAAGGCCATATCGCTGCTCGACCAGCTCGGGCTCGGCGACCTCGCGGACCGCCGCCCCGCCCAAGTCTCCGGCGGCCAGGCCCAGCGCGTGACCATCGCCCGCGCCCTCGTGGCCAACCCCAGCGTCATCTTTGCCGATGAACCCACCGGTGCCCTCGACCAAGCCACCGGCCACGAGGTCATGCAGATGCTGACCACTACCGTGCGCCAATCCGGCGCCAGCCTCGTCATGGTCACCCACGACCCCAAGGTGGCGGAGTGGATGCAGCGCCGCGTGGAAATCCGCGACGGCATTATTCACGATGACCGCCGCCTGGGGGTGCAGCCATGAGCACCGCGACCCTAGTCTTCGGTCTCCAGCGCGAATCCATCCGCGCCCGCTCCGGCGCGGGCATCGTCAGCGTGCTCGCCATCGTGAGCCTGACGCTGGGCTCCGCCATCGCCTTCCTCGTCGCCGGCGGCACCTGGATGTTCTGGCAGCGCGCCCACCACCCAGAATCTGCCGTGCCCGCCCTGCGTGCGGCCGCCGGCGAAACCCCGGAGAATTACTTCATGCCCTGGTTCGTCCTCGCGCTCACGGCCTGCGCGTTTATCGTTCCCGCACTGTTTAACCTGACCGCGCAGGCCGCCGTCCTCGGCGCCTCCGGCCGGGAACAGCGCCTGTCCACCCTCCGCCTGCTGGGCCTAAGCTCCCACCAAGTTGAGCGCATGGCCGCCGTCGAGACCGGCATCCAAGCGCTCATCGGCATCGTGCTGGGCTGGCTCATCAGCGTGCTTATCGCCCCTGTCTTCACGCACGTAAAATTCCAGGACCGCCCCGTCGCCTTCGAAGAAATCATCCTGCCCTGGTGGGGATACCTCGCGGTGGCTGCGTGCCTCTTCCTCCTTGCCCTTGCCGCGGCGCTTGCCGGCATGCGGCGCGTGCGCGTTAGCCCCCTCGGCGTGGCTAAACGCCAGATGCCTGCCGCCTTTAGGTGGTGGCGCCTTATCGCCTTCCTCCTCATCGTTACCATCGGTGGTGTCCTGCTCAAAGGTCAATCCGGCACCCCCGAAATCTCCGTGGCCGTCGTACTCTTCGCGGTGGTCATGAGCATCAACCTCGTCGCGCCCTACCTTCTGCAAACTGGTGCCCGCCTTTTGGCTTTGCTCCCCGGCACCGCACACCTCGTGGCCTGTCAGCGAGTCAACTCCAATGCCCGCCGCGCCTGGCGGCAAAGTGCAGCCATCGGCTTCTTCGGCTTCCTCGCCGGCTTCCTCATGGGCGCGCCCATGGGTACCGACGCCCTGGCTACCGCTCTGAAGGAAGAACAAGAAACGGGCATCATGTTCCGGGATGTGTCCACCGGCGCCATCCTGACCTTGCTCTTCGGCTTCGCTTTGACCAGCATGTCCATCTTCTTAGGCCAAGTATCGTCCGCCTTCGAAGACAAGGAACTCATCCGCTCCCTCGACCTGATGGGCGTGCCGCGCCGCTTCCAACTCCGCACGAACGCCCTCGCCGTGATGGGTCCCATCGTCGCGCTCAGCGTCTTCGGCTTCCTCTTCGGCGGTGGCATCGCCGGGCTGATGTTCTTGAGCATCGTCTGGGACGAAGGCGTTGACCTCGCCGGGCGGCTCCTCATTTCCTTCAGCTTCCTCGCCGTGGGCTGGGCAGTGACCTTCCTTGCCATCGCGCTCGTCGAGCCCCTGCGCGGCCACGTTCTCCGGAATGGACGTCGCAAGGAATAGCTGGTCACCGGCGTCTGCGCTGGGTCTTGTCTTGGGCAGTGCTTTCCTGCACTTCGCCCGCCTTAGACCCGGCCTTGGTCCTAGCCCAGGCTCTGGCCCGGCTAGGCCTGTTTCGGGCTTTGCACTGGTCAGCTGTTGCGTCGGCTCTTGCTCTAGTGCCGTGCGACTGTTGTGCTGGCCTTGCTCTAGTGCTGTGCGCCTTCATTCCGCCACAAGCGGTGCCATTGCCACGGCGGCCGCGCAAAGGGCCGTTTATTCTTTGCCGTGGCTTTTATCTGCTGCACCACGAAATCAGGGTAGTAGTCGATCGTCGTCGCGGTGAAGTGGAGGGGTTTCCAGCCGCGATGCACGGCATCGTTAAGCTTGTGGCGATCCACTTCAAACTGGCGACGGTTTTCTCCCCGGTGGTAAGCGTAACCATCGACCTCGATAGCAATCTTGTGCTCTTTAATAATCAAATCCCAGTGGTAGGGACCTATTTTTATATTGTTCTGGACCGTGAAATGCGGTGCGAGGGCGCGCGTTAACTGGCGCTCTGGCACGCTATCGGTGCCGATAATTGCCCTGTCCAAGGCACGTTTTACCGACTGTGGAAACCGCTGGTAGTCTAGCTTATTCAGCTCTAGCCGGCTGACCCCGTCCTTGCCGGAGTAGAAGTCCTCGAGGAAGGCGACGGCGTCATCCTCCCGCATTGCTTCGACCGCCTGCAGTGGATTGCATACGGTTACCCCGTCCCAGGTCAACGCGCCTTTCGGCCGAGCACGGCGCGAAGTGAAGTATTTACTAGACGGCAGCGATGAACTGCGCAGAAACTCTAGCGGAAAGCGCAGTGGCTTATCCACGTGCTTGAGAGCGGCCGAGTAGCCGTCGAGCGCACAATCCGGCCATTGCTCGCTCATGATGCGCGCGAGTTGGTTCGGCGTCGGCTCCTCTGACAGGCAGAAGCCGTTCGCAATCCGGACGGCTCCCCGGCGTACAGCCTGCTGAGCGGCACTCTTCCCCCGAAAAATTTCCATTCGTATCCCTTGATCCCCCGAAACGAAGGTTGTGTGGCGGTGGGCTTCAGTGCTTGGGTGCTGTTGGGTGTTTGGGCGGCTTGTTCTTAAGGTGATGTGGTCCGATTCAACCTCGGATGGTGCTTGTTTGATGCGTTTTAACAAATAGTGGCCGCGAATACCATGGTTTCAGCCGCCTATTTACGAAAACGCATCAGATAGCCGCCCCGCAGTCCAGCCAACCGCTACAACGGGCAAGCCAGCCGTTACAACAGGCCGACTGGCCGCCCCGCAGGCTAGCCAGCCACCACAACAGGCCAGCTGGCCGCGAACCCGCGCGGCCAGGCAGCTCCGCAGGCCCCGTAAACCCCAAAAACCCGCCGCAATTCCCAGACAACGGCCGCGGCCTACTTCAGGCGCGCCTTGGCCTCTTCCAAAATCTTCTCGGCCTCGGCCTTGTTGCCCCAGCCGGAGCCGGAAACTTCCTTGTTGGGCTCGAGGTCTTTGTAGTGGACAAAGAAGTGCTCGACTTCGTCCTTGATGTGCTGTTCCACATCGTCGATGTCCTGGTAGCGATCCCAGCGTGGGTCATCGATGACGGCGAGCAGCTTATCGTCGCCACCAGCTTCATCGGTCATCTTGAACACACCGACGATGCGGGCCTCAACGATGACACCAGGGAAAACGGGCTCGGGGAGGATGACAAGGGCGTCGAGAGGGTCGCCGTCTTCGCCCAGCGTGTGGTCGATGAAACCGTAGTTGGCCGGGTAGGCCATTGGTGTGAACAGGTAGCGGTCCAGGTAGACCTTGCCGGACTCGTGGTCCACCTCGTACTTATTGCGAGAGCCCTTTGGGATTTCAATGGTTACTTCAATGCTCACAGTGATGTCCTCCATGTGGAATTGGGTATTAATTACTGTCAATAGTCTAGCGCGTCGCCCTTCCGCGCTAGGGTTAGTGGCGATGAAAGCAAAGAAGGTTTGGTGGTCAGTAACCGCGCTGGTGGTCACGGTGGTGGTCGGAGGTACGGCTGCGCTGGGGGTTGCCATCCAGCGTGAGTACAGCGATCTTTCGCATGGCGAGGCCGAAACGGTGCAAGCCCCGGAAAATCCCCTGCAGCCGGCCCAGGCGCAGGATGTGGACTTAGCTGCGCTTAGTGAAAAGCTCGATGAGCTGGGAAAGAACGAGGGTTTGGCTAACTTTGGCGGGCAGGTCATCGATAGTGAGACCGGCACGGTGGTCTGGGGGAAGGATGCGGATAAGGCACTGATCCCGGCATCGTCGACGAAGGTTTTGACCACGGCCGCGGCAACGTTGGCCCTGGATGAGTCACACCGGATTACCACCAAGGTATACCGTGGTAAGGACCCGAAAAACGTGGTGATCAAGGCGGCTGGCGATGTCTGGATGACTAACGAGCAGCTCGATGACCTGGCGGATCAAATTGAAAAGACCGGCACCCAGGTGGAGGGCGTGTATGTTGACACCTCCGCGTGGGCGGGCGAACCGCAGGCGCCGGGTTGGGATCCGGGGAATGTGAATGAGGGCTTTGTCGCGCCTATGGAACCGGCGATGCTGTACGGCGGGCGCATTGGCGCTACGAAGGGCGATGTTCCGCGCAGCCACACCCCAGCCCTGGATGTCGCGGGTGAGCTGGCCAAGCGGCTGGGCACGGGTACATTCGCCGCGGGTACGGTGACGGACGGCGCGGAGGAGCTGGCTAGCGTCGAGTCGGCTCCCCTGAGCGAGCGTGCGTTGGAGATGATGAGGCATTCCGATAACGTCATGGCGGAGGCAATTGCCCGCGAGCTTGCCGATGCCCGCGGCAAACAGCCCAGCTTCCTGACCAGCACCCAAGCCACACTCGATGTGCTGCGCGAGCACAGATTCGATGTGAGCGGCGTGGATATCAAAGACAATTCGGGTCTCTCGGTAGATAACCGGTTGAGCGCGAGCGTGCTGGCGGAGGTTGTAAACGGTGCGGTCAAGGATCCCCAGCTGCGACCCCTGGCGGCATATTTACCGGTAGCGGGTGGGGATGGCACGCTGCACGGGCGCTACGGGGAGTCTGCGGCGCGCGGTTTTGTTCGGGCGAAGACCGGCACGTTGACAGGCGTTTCTGCGTTGGCGGGCACCGCGCAAGGCCAATCCGGGCGCGTCTATGCCTTTGCTTTTGTGGTCAATGATGGTGAAATTTTATCGGCGCGCGCGGCCCAAGATGACCTAGCCGCGGCGCTGCACGAGTTCTAAATGAGCCCACAGCCTGTAGTAATGCCATTTTGGCCGCGGGTCTCGCCGCATTTTCTAGCGTGTCGGCGGGCAGTCCGTGCGGCGCAGATGGACCCCACCGTTGCGGTGGGGCTATCCGGTGGGGCCGATTCCTTGGCGCTGTGCGCGGCGATGATCGCGGAGGGCCATGACGTGATAGCACTATGCGTGGATCACAGCCTGCAGGATGGCTCGCGTGAACAGGCCGAAAAGGCTGCTAGGCAAGCGGAGAGCTTGGGCGCGCAGGCACGGGTACTAGCAGTACAAGTGCCGAAGGACAGGGGAAAGTCGATGGAAGCGGTGGCTCGGCACGAGCGCTACGTAGCGATGGCCATGGCTGTGGCCGCGTGGGAACAGCGCGAGAACGCAGCCTCGCGCCGGGCTGAGATGTGCGAGCAAGACACAGAGCTTGGGGAGGCTGCGCGCGAGAAATCCGCGCGTGGTAAACGCGGTAAAGGAGGTCCGTTGGAGATTGCCTTGGCACATACCGCCGATGACCAGGCGGAAACGCTTCTCCTGGGTGCTCTGCGCGGCCGAGTGGCGGGCATGCCGGAGCGGGCAGTGGTGGAAGGTGCCCGGGTAGTGCGCCCGTTTTTACAGGTGCGCCGTGCAAATACGGTGGGCGCGTGTGCAGAGCTGGGTTTGGAGGTATGGCACGACCCGCATAATGCGGATACGGATTTTCGCCGGGTAGCGCTGCGCCGCGAGATTATTCCGGAGCTGTCGCGGGTCATTGGCGGCGATGCGGTGCCGGCACTAGCGCAGGCGGCGATGGATACCGCGCGCGATGAAGAATACCTCGCCACGGCGGCCACCGCGGACTGTGCGGAATTGGCCGCGCTGCCGGAGCCGCGACGCCGACGCGCTATTGCGGCCTGGCTCATCGAGCAGGGAGTGAAGGTGACGAAGGAGGGGATTGGGGGCATCGGCAAGCTGTGTACCGACTGGCACGGACAAGGGCCGGTGGCTGTGAGTTCGGCGCGACAGGCGGGGCAGAGGTTGGAAGTAGCACGTATAGGTGGCAAACTGGCACTATTGTCTGGTCATTAAAGGAGCGCACACGTGCACGACAAGAAAGACTTCGCCGTCCCCGCCAACCGATACGGAGACGATGTAGAAGCAATCCTCATTACGGAAGAGGAAATTAAAGTCCGCGTCCAACAACTTGCGGATGTGGTGTCTGAAAAATATGCCGACGCCGAGCAAGACCTGCTTTTAGTCTGTGTACTCAAGGGCGCGGCCTTTTTCTTGACGGACTTCGCGCGCAAGCTGTCTATCCCCTCGGAGCTGGAGTTTATGGCCGTCTCCTCATATGGTGCTTCTACGTCTTCTTCTGGGGTGGTGCGCATCTTGAAGGACTTGGACCGCGATATCGCGGGGCGCGATGTGGTCATCGTGGAAGACATTATCGATTCGGGGCTGACGCTGTCCTGGCTCATTCGCAACCTGCGGGGACGCAACCCAAAGTCGCTGAATGTGGTGACTTTATTGCGCAAACCGGAGGTGGTTAAGGCGCAGATCGATCTGCTTGATGTCGGCTTTGATATCCCCAATGAATTCGTCATCGGCTATGGCCTTGACTACGCGGAACGCTACCGCGACCTGCCCTTTGTGGGCACCCTTCACCCTGATGTCTATACCACCAACTAAAATCGCGCAGTAATGAAAAACAATAAACTCCTTCGCTACGGCGGCATCGCGGCACTGATCCTCGTAGCGCTGTATGCCTTTACGTTCTTTAGCAACCAAACCCGCGGATACGTGGACGCGGATACCTCCGTGGCCTTAAAACAGCTGCAGGATAACAACGTTGACGAGGTAGAAATTGATGACCGCGAACAACGCCTGCGCATCAAACTCAAAGAAGAAATCACGGTAGAAGAGCGCGAGGGCGTCCAAGAGATCGTGTCTCAGTACCCCGCGCGTGCCTCGGAGCAGGTCTTTGACGCGGTCAAGGATTCGGGTGCGCAGAAGTACGAGACCAATGTCACCCAGGAGTCCTTCTTGGGGTCTATGCTCAGCTTCTTGCTGCCGATGGTCATCCTCTTCGCCTTGCTGTTCTGGCTCATGTCCCGCATGCAGCAGGGCGCCGGTGGCATGTTTGGCATCGGCGGCTCCAAGGCCAAGGAACTGACTAAAGATATGCCGACCAATACCTTCGCGGATGTTGCCGGCGCGGATGAGGCTGTGGATGAGCTGCAGGAAATCAAAGACTTCCTGGAAGATCCGACGCGCTACCACAACTTGGGTGCGAAGATTCCGCGCGGCGTGCTGCTCTATGGTCCTCCGGGTACCGGTAAGACCTTGTTGGCCCGTGCCGTTGCGGGCGAGGCAGGTGTGCCGTTTTATTCCATCTCTGGTTCGGACTTTGTTGAGATGTTCGTCGGTGTGGGTGCATCTCGCGTGCGTGACCTATTCAAGCAGGCTAAGGAGCACAGCCCGTGCATCATCTTCGTAGATGAGATCGACGCCGTTGGTCGCCAACGCGGATCCGGTACCGGCGGTGGGCACGATGAGCGTGAGCAGACCCTGAATCAGCTGCTGGTAGAGATGGACGGCTTCGGCGACCGCGAGGGCGTCATCCTCATCGCGGCCACCAACCGCCCCGATATTTTGGATCCGGCGCTGTTGCGCCCGGGCCGTTTTGACCGCCAGATTCCGGTTACCAACCCTGATTTAGCAGGTCGCGAGCAGATCCTGCGCGTGCACGCCAAGGACAAGCCCCTGGCAGAAGAAGTCGATGTGGCACAGCTGGCCAAGCGCACCGCAGGTATGTCCGGTGCGGACCTGGCTAATGTGCT
Organism: Corynebacterium macginleyi; assembly: GCF_003688935.1. Classification (GTDB taxonomy): domain Bacteria; phylum Actinomycetota; class Actinomycetes; order Mycobacteriales; family Mycobacteriaceae; genus Corynebacterium; species Corynebacterium macginleyi. The sequence goes on from NZ_REGE01000006.1 coordinate 62,399, forward strand.
GAACGAGGCCGCCTTGCTCACCGCGCGCATTGGCGGCAACGTCATTACCTATGACGCGCTGGAAGAAGCCACCGACCGCGTGGTGGGCGGTCCGCGGCGCCAGGGCAAGATCATCTCCGAGCACGAGAAGAAGGTCACCGCCTACCACGAGGGTGGCCACACCCTGTCCGCGTGGGCGCTGAAAGATATTGAGCGCGTGTACAAGGTCACCATTCTGGCCCGCGGCCGCACCGGGGGCCACGCCATGACCTCGCAAGAAGACGATAAGGGCATGTACACCCGCGACGAGCTGTTTTCCCGCTTGGTCTTTGCTATGGGTGGCCGCGCCGCCGAGGAACTGGTGTTTGGCGCTCCCACCACGGGTGCGTCCTCTGATATCGAGAACGCCACCAAGATAGCCCGCGCGATGCTGACGGAATACGGATTCTCGCCCGACCTGGGCACCGTCAAGTATGGCAAGGAGCAGGGCGATCCGTTCAGCCAGATGGGCGGGGGTGGCGGCTCTATCGATTACTCGGATGACGTTGCCGCCAAGATTGATGAGCAGATGCGCTACCTCCTCGAGCGCGCGCACGAGCAAGCCTACGACATCCTGCGCACTAATCGCGAGTTGCTGGATAAGCTGGCAGAGGCCCTCCTGGAGAAGGAAACCCTGCGTCGGCCGGACTTGGAGAGCATTTTCGAGGGCATCGTGCCACGCGATGCCTACGAGGTCTTCCCCGGAGAAGACGACCGATTCCCGCGCCAAATTGGTTATGCCCCGGTGAAGACCCCGGTTGAGTTGGCCAAAGAGCGCGGCGAGGAACTTCCGCAACGCATGACGCTTCTTGATGCCTCCCGTGCTGCCCGTGAGCGTCGCCTCGCCGGTGACGAGATCAAGGGCGAAGTTGGCTTTAACTTTGGCCAGCACGCCGGCGACTATGTCGCCCCTGAAACGGCGCGCGAGCTGGACGGTGACGGCAGCGATTCCGATAATCGCAGCGACCACAGCACCAGCAGCGATTCCCACGGAAATGGTCACGGTGCGGACCGTGCGGACCGCGCTAACCGCAGCGACGACGGGACCGGTGGATACCGCGGGGACCGCGACGGTGGGGAAGGGGGATTGGATTCGGCATCGGAAAGCGGGGGCAAACACCACAAACCAGAAGAGGAAACTAGTCAGTGGTTCACCCCAGACTGGGATGAATCCTCCCGCCGTAATAATCCCTACGTGCGCGACGCGAAAAAGCCGCGCGATGATGAAGATTAAGAAGTACGTGCATGTCTGAAAATCACACTGATTCCCAGCAAGTGCCCGCCCGCGCGCCCTATGACCAGGAGCGGGCGGAGGCGGCCGTTCGTGAGCTGCTTCTTGCCGTCGGCGAGGATCCTGACCGCGAAGGCCTGCGCGAAACCCCGGCGCGTGTGGCACGTGCTTACCGCGAGGTCTTCGGCGGCCTGCATGAGGACCCGACAGAGGTGCTGCACAAGACTTTCGCAGAAGATCATCAGGAACTGGTCTTGGTGCGTGATATTCCCATCTATTCCACCTGCGAGCATCATCTTGTGCCGTTTTATGGGGTAGCCCATATTGGCTATATCCCTGGCAAAGATGGTCACGTCACCGGGTTGAGCAAGTTGGCACGTTTGGCCGACATGTACGCCAAGCGCCCGCAGGTGCAAGAGCGCCTGACCCAGCAGATTGCTGATGCCCTCGTGAATGTCCTTGAGGCCCAATCCGTCATAGTGGTCATTGAATGCGAGCACTTGTGCATGGCCATGCGCGGTATTCGCAAGCCGGGCGCTACTACAACGACCTCTGCGGTACGCGGCGGCTTTAAAAATAACGCGGCCTCCCGCGCGGAAGTACTCAGTTTCATTCGTACGTAGCGTGTACGCAGTCGAGTTTGTTGAGCGAGAAGGAGAACGTAGTGCACCCGGCTTCCTCAGTTGCAGAATTGACCCTCGCGAAGCGCACGCTCGTCATGGGCATCGTGAATGTGACGAAGGATTCCTTTTCTGATGGTGGGCGGTGGCTCGATGTCGACGCGGCCACCAATCATGCCCGTGATCTGGTGGAACAGGGTGCGGATATGATCGATGTGGGCGGGGAATCCACCCGCCCGGGCGCGGTGCGTGTAGAGGCGCAGGAAGAGGTCGACCGCGTGGTCCCGGTTATCCAGGCGCTGCACGCGCAGGGAATTCGTACCTCGGTGGATACGATGCGCGCTTCGGTCGCCGCCGCGGCGGTCGCGGCCGGGGTGGACATGATTAACGATGTCTCCGGCGGTCTCGCAGATCCCGAAATGTATGCCGTTATGGCTGATGCTGGGGTGCCGGTCTGCCTCATGCACTGGCGCACGCTGCAGGAAGGCGCGTTCGGGTCTGCGGCGGGAACGGCCGATCACGGCGGCGATGTGGTCCGCGATGTACACGAGACCCTCGCGCGCCTGAGCGCTAATGCCCTGGATGCGGGCGTGAAAAGGGAAAATATCGTGCTAGATCCGGGACTCGGTTTTGCCAAAAGCCCGCAGGACAATTGGGCGCTATTGCGGGCGCTGCCTGAGTTTCTGGCCGGGGAATTCCCCATCCTGGTCGGTGCTTCGCGCAAGCGCTTCCTAGCCGCCATTCGAGCAGATCGCGGGGAGGAGGCCAGCCCGCTGCTTGCTGATTCCGCCACTGCCGCCGTAACTGCTATCTCCGCCCACATGGGTGCGTGGGGCGTGCGCGTGCACGAGGTGGGCGTATCCCGCGACGCCGTCGACGTAGCCGCCGCGTGGAACGCCGGCAAGTCCTATAGAGGCGGCGGCAACGCGACCGGCAGCTACCGCAATGCTGCCGATGGCACGGGCACGGTGACTTCCACCGCGGTGGATATGGAAAGGAATTAACTATGGCAGATCGCATTGAATTAACCGGCTTGGAATGTTTTGGCTACCATGGCGTCTTTGCTGAGGAAAAACGCACCGGGCAGCCTTTCATCGTCGATATCATCTGCTGGTCTGAGTTTGCTGAGGCCGCAGCTCACGATGATCTGACCAAGACTATCAATTACGCAGAGCTTGCCAATATTGCCGCTGATATCGTCGAGGGCCCTTCCCGCGACCTTATCGAGACCGTGGCCAGCGAGGTCGCCGATACCATCATGGCTTCCTTCGCGGACTTGCACGCGGTCGAAGTGACCGTGCATAAACCGAAAGCGCCGATTCCGCGCACATTTGGCGATGTCGCCGTCATCGCCCGCCGCTCCCGCAAGCACGCGCAGACCAGTGTCCCGCGGCCCGCCTCTCGGCCCGCTTCGCAGGCAGGCACCGGGCAGACCGCCGCGCAGGGAATCGATGCCCCGCCCGCCGGTACTAATCCCGGGACCCAGTAATGCGCGCGGTACTATCCATCGGTTCCAATATGGATGACCGCGTGGAGCTTTTGCGGATGGTATTCACGGAGTTTTGCGAGGACATCGTGGCGGCCTCGCCCATTTATGCCACCCCGCCGTGGGGTGTGACGGACCAAGATGAATTCCTGAATGCGGTCCTTATTGTGGACGTTGAGGACAGTCCGTGGGAGCTCTTGCGGCGTGGCCAGCGGTTGGAAGAAGCAGCGGAGCGCGTGCGCGTGCGCCATTGGGGGCCGCGCACCTTGGATGTGGATATCGTTGATATCGAGGGGTATAGCTCCTGCGATCCGGAACTTACCGTTCCGCATCCCTTTGCCCACGTGCGCGCATTCGTGCTTATCCCCTGGTTGGCCGCCGATGGCGCTGCTAAGTTAGAGGGAAAGGATGTCTCCGCGCTGGTTGCTGCGTTGGACCCGCAAGAAACCGCTGATATCCGCTGTCTCGGCCTGATGGAGGAGCTATGAAACGAACCTCGCTCGCGGCCCTCATCGGTATTGGGGGATTCATGGCCGCCGCGACAGCTATCCTCACCACGCGCTTTTATGGCTCCATGATGGCAATCCCGATCACGGTATCCGCTACGTTATGGCTCATGGTGGCGGTGTGCCTGGGGCTTACCTGGAAGGTGGATAAGGCGACCGATGAGGATCATGGCATCGGGTTAGATAATTCGCAGCTGAATCCCCTGACCATTGCCCAGTTCATGCTGGTGGGTAAGGCTTCGGCGTGGACGGGCGCGATCGTTGGTGGGCTTTATGCCGGGGTGGCCGTGTATGTGATTCCGAATGCGGGAACCCTCGTCGCGGCTTCTGATGATCTGGTGGGGGTGCTTGCGTCTGCGGTCGGCGGCGTTGCCATGTCCGCGACGGGACTGCGATTGGAGCGACACTGCGAGACCCCGCCACCCTCAGACGGGCTGCAAGCGGTACATTAGGGAGCATGACTCAGCCGCGCTCTTCTTCCAAGCACTCGTCGCCCTCACCGGATTTGGGACCAATTGGGATTATCGCCCTCGTCATTTTGGCCGTCGTCGCCAGTATTGTCATGCTCATTTCCGGCTCCGCAACGGCGCTTAAGATTGCGCTCATTGCCGCTCTATGGGCCGCGGTAGTGGGCTTTTTCCTGGTGATGCGCTACCGCCGCCAAGCCGCGGAATCCGTGATCAAACTGCAGTTGCAGGAGCGCGCCTACCGCGCGGAGCTTAAGCAGGCCCGCGCAGCCGAAAGCCAGCAACTGCCGGATCAGCAGATTCTTGATGAGATTCGCACCGAGTTGGCCTCTATCCGGAAACAGATTGAGGATTTGTCAGGCCAGGAGTTCACCTACGAGCCCGCCGCTTTGTACGCTGAGGCACGCCGCGTCATGGAGCTGGAGGCACAGACTGGTGCTGCTTCTTCCCAACGGGAAGAAGAAATCGACTTTAAGCAGGCGTCTACCGGTGCGCCATCTGCTGATGCCATTGCCGGTCGCCTGGGCAATCAGCCGGCCGGTGCGCACGCGGACTCGAACCCCCTCAATGATCTCATTAGTGAAAACACCCGCGCGCGGCGCAGTTCTGCCCGGACCACCGACGCCGTTAAGCCCGCTAAGCCCGCTACGGCCGCTAAACCTGCCCAAGCCGAGACGCTTGGCGATGATACTAAGCCTGCCACGTCCGCGCCTGCCGCTGGCCGGCAGCAGTCATCCAACGCGGACGAGAAGACGAAGGACTTTTCCTTCGATACTGGAAACTTTCAGGCCGTGCGCTGGGATTCGGGCGGAGACTCCGATATCAAGCGCCACGGTACTCGGCACGCGGATACTGGCGACGCGGCACCATCTGCCGCCCGGGGCAGTCATCGTAAGCCGGAGGCTGACGCAGCAGCCGGGTCGGCTCCCGACGCGGCGACCCAGACCATTGCACAGCAGGCTACTGGCGAGGATGCGCGCGAGGAATACAAAGGTTCGGGCCACCACGTGGCTGATAAGCGGAAGCACTCGGCATCGCGTCGCCAGTTGTCACACAACCGTGGCCGTCGCCGTAGCGATGAGCAGCGCGATGGTTCCGTGTCCGTATCGGATCTATTGGCGCAGATGAAGAAGGATAGATAAATGCGTCCACCGCGCATGCGCGTTGCTCTTTTCGGGCGCAGCCTTGCCGGGATTTCCCTGGCCAATGCCATGGAAAGCGCCGGCCATACCGTGGAGATGCTCCATGATCCGGCCGAACTAAGCTCCTTTCAGGCGCTGATTCTAGCCGTGGGAGAGGCACGATTAGATGCTGCCGTAGAGATTGTGGAAGACCACGTGCACAAGGGCCTGATCGCTATGCACACGTGCCTTTCGCGAGGCGTGCAAGGCCTCGACCCGCTCGAGAAGAACGGGTGTATCGTGGCGGCAGTGGCGCCAATGGCAGGCGGGCGCTGGGCAGTATCCACGCTGGATGAGCTGGGCGAAAGTATTGCCGATTTCATAGTGAGCGAATTCCGGGCGCACACAGTGCCGCTATCGGATGCCGAGCGTCCCGCCTTCGCCGCCCGTTCCTACTACTTAGAAATGCTTACACGACTGCATTTAGCAGCAGCCGTAGAGGCCAAATTCTTTGCCGAGTTCGATGAGATTCCACCTTCCGAATTCGACATCGATACGCAGGACATCATTGCAGCCTATCGTGGCGTTACGGATCCCGGAATGCGTCGCCATTACTTAGAAACCGCTCGGCGCTTAGGCGAAGTAGAAGATCGCACCGACTTGGAAATGTGGGCCTTGCAGGAGGAGTCGCGATGAGCTTGAAGATGGGACAAGCCACCGTTGTTAGCGAGGTTGACCGCATCCGGATGGTGGGCAGTGCCCTTCGCAAGACCGGCCGTCCGGTGGCTTTCGTACCGCTTACCACCGGCGTGCACGCTGGACATATTGCGCTGGTGCGCGCGGCTCGGCGTATCCGCGGTGCGGTTACTGTCGTGGCTCTTCAAGAACCTAGCGCCGCAGATGTGGATCTGCTGCGTGCCGAGGGCGTGGATATCATTTGGGATTATACGCCCGAGAAACTCTGGCCTAATGGCCGTCGAATTACTATCGCGGCTCGTAGCAGCGCGGGCGAGCGTGATGCCGCAGGCTCGCTGGTAGAAAAGGACGCCCCCGGCACCACGCCGAAGCCCGCAGGCTTAGAGCCGGACCTATCCGGTGAACTTACCCTTTACCTCACGCTGATGATGGCGCTGTCGCCTACCGATGTCCTCATCGGGGAGAAGGACTATGAGTTGCTCTTAGCTATTCACCACGCGGTGCAGGATGTGCACCTCGGGGTTCGCGTACAGGGCGTACCCGCCGTACGCATGCCCAATGGTGTGGTAATGAGCCTGCGCAATATGCGCGTTCCCGAAGACAAGCGTGAGGATGTGGCCGCCCTGTCTGCCGCGCTTACCGCTGGGGCACACGCCGCACAGGCGGGCGCGGACAGGGTTCGCGCGGTGGCCGCTGGGGTCCTAGAAGCGGCCGGCGTTGAACCGGAATACCTAGAAGTACGCGGCCGCGATTTGGGTGAGCCGCCCGCTGAGGGCGATGCCCGCCTGCTCGTCGCAGCTACCATTGGCGGAGTCAGATTAATTGACAACGTTGGCCTGCCGTTAGGGATTGGCTTTACTAATATTGAACAGCATGAGGCCAAGGCCGAGCTTGCGCGCGAAAAACAGCGCGAATATGACCAATCCCTAAAAGACTAATGACCGAGACCCACATCCGCCCCGCTCGCACTAGCCCGCGTTAGTTCGCCATCTTGGCCCAGATACTGCGCCAGCCGCGCCACGCCAGCGGGGCTTGCCACCTCTTCTGGGAGCCAAGGGACTTCGTGCACAGGGGTATTGGGAAGCTTGTCGTGCAAGAGCACCAGCGCCTCATCTTCGGCGGCCCGCCGGGAGGCTAAGAACTCGCCTTGGCCTGCGGGTGTGCGGCGATTGACCAGCATGGAGCCGACCCGTACGCCATGGGCGGTAAGTTCGGCGTGAAATTCAGCAGACTCTAGGACGGGCAGGCGCTCAGCGGTGAGCACAATGTGGAACACGGTGCGCTGTGAAGTCAGCGCAGCGCGCAGGTGCTCGAAGCGCTCGCGGCGTTGGAAAAGCGTCGCGCGGATTTCCTGATTGCGCCGCTCCACTGGATCATTAGCTACGCCGGAACCCCCGGACATCCCGCGCACCAAGGAGCCGAATTTATCGGACTTTTCGCGCCGGGCAAGCAGCCCTTCGGTATAGGCCGCCATGATTTCCGGCAGGGCCATTAGCCGAGAGGTGTGACCGGACGGCGCGGTATCGAAGACGAGGTAGTCATACTCGTTTGAGCGAGCGACCAAGGAGGCCATGCGCTCCAAGAGCGCCGCCTCCTGCGTACCGGGGGACTGGCGGGCCAAATCCAGGTGTTTTTGTACCTCGCCGTGCAAGTGCTCCGGCATGAACCGCCGCATTGAGGCCCCCACAGTATCGAGGTGTTCCTCGGTGGCCCGCGCAGGATCGAGCTCGATGGCGGAGAGGGAAGGGGTGAGGTGAGTGGGGGCATCGGAAAGCGTGGTAGCAAAGATATGCCCCAGGTTGTGCGCCGGATCCGTAGAGACCAGAAGTACGTTGTGGTCCTGAGAGAGCATGAAGGCCGTGGCGGTGGCGAGGGTGGTTTTGCCCACGCCACCTTTGCCGCCGAAGAACATGATGGGCGCGGTTTCTAGCAGCATTGAAAATTCTCCAGGGGTGATTTATCCATGCCCATGCGCGTATGCCAGGCGTGGAAATCTTCGTAAACCAGCGGCAATAGCTCCAGCGTATAATAGCTGGCGGGATTGGGGATACCGAGCGCTTCTGAGGCTACCAGCATCATAAATAGATCATCTTCTTGCTGCTGAGCTCTGGCAAAGGCGGCGCGGTACGGGGCTTGGTAGAACTCGTTGAGCCCCGCACCGAATGCTTTAAGCTTGTCGAGCATGCTGGGGCAGCGGGGCGTCGGTGTCTTCGTCGGACCACTCCACCGCCGGTCCCTTGCGCGCATTGGAGATCGCGCCGATCGACTCCACGATGACCCAGATAGAGGCGATGACGATGACGACGTCTATGCCAAAGAGCATCCAGTTTTGATCCGCGAATAGGGATTTCAGTTGGAGGAGCGCGGCCCATAGCGACATGGTGATGACGAAGAAGAGCGGGATGATAACCGGTAAAGTGGGTCGGCGCAGGTGGGTGAGAATGACCACGATAATGGTTAAGGTGAGGCTGGCCATGAGCTGGTTGGTGGTACCGAATAGCGGCCAGATGGTCATGCCGCCGGAACCATCCACGCCGGCCGAGAAGGTCAGGCCGAAGGCTAAGCCCACCGCAATGACGGTGGCGACTAATGCCGTGATGCGGATGCCGATGATCTCACCGATTTCTTGGACCACGATGCGCTGCAGGCGCATGCCGGAGTCCATGGTTGTGGCGGCAAAGAGCACGGCCATGGTCGCCAGGATGGTGGCAGACAGCGAGGTAGGAATACCCAGCCCCTCGTTCATGAGCGCGCCGCCGCCCTGCACGAAGGCATTGACGCCGCCGGCGTTCCACTGGGCGTAGATTTCCTCCCAATTCGCCAGGGTTTTAAAGCCGGCGGTGGTGGCGATGATGGTGCCCAGCGCCAGCAGGCCCTCGCCCACAGCGCCGAAGTACCCCACCAAGCGGACATCTGTTTCTTTGTCAATCTGCTTAGAGGAGGTACCTGAGGCTACGATGCCGTGGAACCCTGAGATGGCGCCGCAGGCGATGGTGACAAAAAGCAGCGGGAAAATATTCGGGGTGCCCTCGGGAACGTTCTCGCGCACAGCGGGGGCGGCGAGCTCCGGGTGGGTGATGAGGAAGGAGCCATACAAGATGATAAGACCCACGAAAAGCTGCAGGCCATTGATGTAATCGCGCGGCTGGAGCAGCACCCACACCGGCAGCAGCGAAGCGACGAAAGCGTAGATGAAGAGCAGGATGATCCACACGCCGTTGGCAGGAATGCCCATGACCGTCTCCGGCAACACGATGGGGAAGCGGTCACCCAGGACCATCAGCGAATACAGCGCGACCACGCCCACCACGGAAACCAGTGGCAGGTTCCAATTCAGGCGGTAGATGGCCTGGCCAATTAGCAGCGCGACGGCGATGGCACCCCAGGTGGGAATCACCGCCGAGGGCGTGGAAATAAGCAGGTTCGAAATCACCACGGCGAAGGCGGCATTGACCATGAGCAGCAGCAAAAAGATCACGATGAGGAAGAGGTTGCGCCCGCGCTTGCCGATGTACCGCCCGGACAACGTACCAATCGACTGCCCCTTGTGCCGTTGCGAGGCCCACAGCGCACCCAAGTCGTGCATGCCGGCGATGAAGACGGTGCCTAACGTGACCCACAGAAATGCCGGGAGCCAGCCCCAAATGACCGCGACGGCCGGACCAATAATGGGTGCGGCACCCGCCACGGAGGTGAAGTGGTGGCCCCATAGCACGAATTTATTGGTGGGAACATAGTCGACGCCGTCTGTGAGGCGGTGCGCCGGGGTGGTGTAATTCTTTGAAAGTCGGAAGATGCTCTTGCCCAGGAATTTGGAATAGAGCAGGTAGCCGGCGGCCATCATCGCGATGCCGACAATGGCGAGGACAAGAGAGTTCATAAGGTGTGTCTCCTCATAAGCGGGAAGGTAATGCGTCTCACACGTGCGGACAGTATGCCATAACTCACGTATGTATTTCATTGTGGGGGAGACTATTGGGCAGATTTATATTTGGCAGGCGGGTTGGAGTACATCTCTGGTTCAGCCGCAGTGGATAGACGAAAAGCGCGGCCCCTGCTCCAAGAGGAACGAGGGCCGCGCGGTGGGTGCTTAAACCGAGTGGCGTTTAATTCTTATCGACGCCGATATTTCCGTCCTTCTTCCACACCACAACCACGGCTGGGCGTGGGGTGGACGTGCCGCCCTCTGGCCAGTGAGAGGTTTGCTGTTCAAAGGTGGCGTCATCGGTTTCGCCCGGGTGCTGGACGTTGACCATCACGCGCTCATCGGTGACGATGGGGCCGCAGGTCTCGGCGCCCACCGGTACGGTGAGGAAGCACTTGAGCTCACCGCGGGTATCGCCCTCGGTGGTTACGGCGTAAAGGCCGTCGTTGGACTCGAGCGCGTTGCCGTCGGTGGAAATCCACATATTGCCGTGGTTATCAAAGGCCAGGTTATCCGGGCAAGAAATTGGGGATACCTTCTCCTTGTTAAAACCACCGAAGTAGGTATTGGCCTCCTTCGGATCACCACAGACTAGGAAGAGGTTCCAGGTGAACTTCTCACCAGCGTGGTCATCTTCAATCTCCATGACCATACCGTTCTTATTCTCCTTGATGGGAGCCCACTCCATCGGCTCTTCCTTGTTCTTCTTGGCGTTTTCGCCGGTAGCGCCGCGGTAGGAGTTATTGGTCAAAGCCACGTAGACCTTCTCAGAGTATGGGTGGACCTCTATATCCTCAGGGCGGTCCATCTTGGTAGCGCCCACCTTATCGGCGGCCTCGCGGGTGTAGACGGCAACCTCTTCGGCGGACATGCCATCGACGTGGGACTCGAATTTGTTGTTCTCCGTATCGGAGGTCAGCAGCTTGATCCACTTACCCTCGCCGTCAAAGGCGCCGTCCTCTGGCAGGACGCCGGAACCGTCGATCTCATCTTCTGGGGAGTTGCCTTCCATCTTGGCCACGTACAAGGTGCCGTGGTCCAAGATACTGAGGTTGTGCTCGATGTTGCCTTCTTCGTACTTCTTGGTGGAGATGAACTTGTAGATGTACTCGAAACGGGAGTCATCGCCGGAGTAGCACACGACGGTGCCATCGGAAGCGATGTGAATATTGCCGGCCTCGTGCTTGAAGCGTCCCAGCGCGGTGTGCTTGACCGGGGTGGACTTCGGATCCAGTGGGTTAATTTCTACGATCCAGCCGAAGCGGTTGGGCTCATTCGGCTCCATGGAGACGTCGAAACGCTTATCAAAGCGCTCCCACTTGCGCTCGGATTCACCATCTTTCATGCCGAAGCGCTCAAGGGATTTCTGTGCTTTCTTGTCGTCCAGGTTGGCGTGAGCGAAGTACTGTTCAAAGTTCTCCTCGCCGGAGAGCATGGTATTCCACGGAGTGATGCCGCCGGAGCAGTTATTCAGGGTGCCCTTGACCTGCATGCCGGTCTTATCGGCGGAGGTCTTCACAAACTCGGAGCCGGCTGCTGGGCCAACCAGAGTGAACTCAGTCGTGGCGGTGATGCGGCGATTAAGCGGACCAAACTCGCGCTTGAGTTCGCCGGTATCACCCACCTTGGACACCTCCACGATGGAGTGGCCGTGGCCAGCCCAACCAATCTTGACCTGCTCTTCGGTGGGGTTATCCGCATCGTAGTTAGGGAACATCTGCGGCTCGGTGGTGTACTCGTGGGAGCAGACGTAGATAAGGCGATTGTCATCATCTGGGTGTTCGATAAGCCCGGCGAAGTCGTTGTTGAAGCCGAACTGCTTCTCGGCGGCCTCGGCCGTCTGATTCTTATCATCAAACTCTGGTGCATCCGCGAACAGCGGGTCTCCCCAGGCGATGAGAACGGACTGCTTATAGCCATCTGGGATGACCACTTCGTCCTTTTCATTCGGCTCCACCGGGTCAAACTTCATACCCTCTGCGGAGGTGAGTTCTACATTGGCCTCGGAAGTCTTGCCACCCTTGCCCTCGGAGGAAGAGGCTTCATTGGAGTTATCATCCGGGTTGGAGCAAGCCGCCAGCGCGGCGGCGCCGCCGACGGTTACTACGGACAAGCCGCCCGCGCGCAGAGCGGTACGGCGGGAGAACTGGTCACCGAAGTATGGGTTATCAGACTTGTTCTCACATTCACCGAAGCAGGCATTGCCGCACTTGTAGGTGCAGGTTAAGCTGGAACGAGAGGATGCGAAGAGACTAGAGAGAAGGTTGCGGCCTTTAAGCGCCATTATTATTGCTCCAAAGAAGATCGAAAATATTGATAAGACATGGGGACAGCTTTCTATCTAAGAGGATTTCAGCAACAGTGCGTTGGCCTTGAGGTGACAGCGAAGTGAACTATGCGTAAATTTTTCCCAGGGTAGGGGGCGCAATGGTCTAAATCGCGTGCTGCAGTGGGGATCGACTACCCTAGGCTAACGTGAGCGAGCAGAAGAACACCGAAGTAAAAGATGTCCCTGAGCAGCTGCGTATCCGCCGCGAAAAGCGCGACCGCCTGCTTGAGTCCGGCGTGGAGGCCTACCCGGTAACCGTTGAGCGCACCATCGCACTAAAGGATTTGCGCGAGCAGTTCCAGGTTGTCACCGAAACTGAAGAAGGCGAGAATGCCGCAGCCCGCAAAGAGGGTGTGACCTATCTGGAACCCGGCGAGGAAACCGAGGTCACCCACGCCATTGCCGGCCGCCTTATCTTCATGCGCAATACCGGCAAGCTGTGTTTTGCCACAGTGCAGGACGGCGATGGCACCCAGATGCAGGCCATGCTCTCGCAGGCCAAGGTGGGCAAGGAGCGCCTCGATGCCTGGAAGGCCGATGTGGACCTGGGTGATTTTATCTCCGTGCGCGGCCACGTGACTGCTTCCCGCCGCGGCGAGCTATCCATCATGGTCGAGGAGTGGACCATGGCGGCTAAGTCCCTGCGCCCGCTGCCGGTGTCCTTTGCGGATATGGCTGAAGATACTCGCGTACGCCAGCGCTATAACGACCTCATTATCCGCAAAGAGGCCCGCAAGAACGCCATGGTGCGCGTGAAGGTCATGCGTGCGCTCCGCAATTACTTGGAAGGCCAGAACTTTGTAGAGATTGAAACCCCGATGTTGCAGACCCTGCACGGTGGTGCGGCCGCTCGCCCGTTTATTACCCACTCCAATGCGCTCGATATTGACCTCTACCTGCGTATTGCCCCCGAGCTATATTTGAAGCGCGCTGTCGTCGGCGGCATCGACCGCGTCTTTGAAATCAACCGCAACTTCCGCAATGAGGGCGTGGACCGCTCCCACTCGCCGGAGTTCGCCATGCTGGAGACCTATGCCGCCTGGGGTGATTACAACGATTGCGCCCGCATGACCCGCGAGTCCATCCAGTCCGTGGCCCGCGAGGTCTTTGGTTCCACCACCGTCACGCTTGCCGACGGCACCGATTTCGACTTCGGCGGCGAGCAATGGCCCGAAATTGAGATGTATCCGTCCTTAAATGAGGCCTTGCAGCGCAAGTTCCCCGGCCAGCCGGAGGTCACCATCGACACCGACGTCGAGACCCTGAAGGGCATCGCCAAGGTCATTGGCCTTGACGTTCCGCAGGGCAAAGGTTGGGGCCACGGCAAACTCGTGGAGGAAATCTGGGAGGTCCTGTGCGAGGACCAATTGGAAGGCCCCATCTTTGTAAAGAACTTTCCGGTCGAGACCTCCCCACTGACCCGTCAGCACCGCTCCGAGCCTGGTGTGACGGAAAAGTGGGACCTTTACGTGCGTGGTTTCGAGCTGGCTACCGGCTATTCTGAGCTTGTTGATCCGGTCATCCAGCGGGAGCGATTTGAGGACCAAGCGCGTCTTGCCGCCGGCGGCGATGAGGAGGCCATGGTCTTGGATGAGGACTTCCTGGCCGCGATGGAACAGGGCATGCCGCCCACGGCAGGTACTGGCATGGGCATGGACCGTCTGCTCATGGCCCTGACCGGCCTGGGTATTCGTGAGACCGTGCTCTTCCCGCTTGTAAAACCGGAGCAGAAGTAGCTCGGTATTCCGCTCTCCCGCTCGGTGCCCGCCCACCCGGGCACACGTTAACGCCCCGACATCGGCTGCAGCCTTCCCTGGGCTGCGGCCTTTTATTTGGCCCTTGGCACCCGAGGTGTGTTCCCCGCAGGCCGATTTATATGCCTACTGCACAAAAGTGCAACCTCCTCGGTGATATCTGAACGAAAAATGCTACATTTCAAGGCCGAGTTTGCTCAGTTATCACCGAGGACCTATTGCATCCGACGTTGTGCGTAGGAGGTTGCACAAAGGAGGTTGCGCATCGAAGGCTGCACAATCGAGGCCGAACGGGAGGAGTTGTGCCTCGCAAACCGCGCCGCGAAGAGCGAGCGGCAAGGAATACCTAGTGTTCTCAGGCATCATCTGTGGGAAGCGGGCCAGCGGAGCGATCATCGCGCAGGCGCTTGATGATGTTTTCTGCCGAAATCAGGCACATCGGTACACCGACGCCCGGCACGGTGGTCGCACCAGCGTAGTAGAGTCCGGCTACCTTGCGTGAGACATTGCGCCCGCGGAAGAACGCAGATTGAAAAAGCGTATGTGCTGGCCCTAAAGCGCCACCTGACCAGGCGTGATAACGCTCGGCAAAATCGGCTGGTCCAAGGCTGCGCGTGATGGTGATTCGCTTGCGGAGGTCAGGGATGCCGGCGGTGTGGGAAAGTTGGTCGAGGGTGGCCTCGGCAATAGCAGCAACGCGAGGGGAAGCCTCGCCGTGGTAGGCATCGCCGTGCCCGTAGGCCTCTGAGGCGGGTACAGGTATGAGGAAGAACAGGTTTTCATGGTCTCCTGGTGCGACATCCGCGTCGGTGGCTGAAACCTTCGAAATGTAGACGGACTTAGAGGCCCCTAGCGGGCGCGTAGGTTCTGGCCCGGAAAAGACCGCGCGGAAATCGGGGCCCCAGTCCTGGCTGAACAAGAAGGTGTGGTGAGCTAGCTGCGGAAGCTTCCCCTTAACACCCGCCAGAACGACCACGGCGCCCAGCCCTGGATTGCGCCTAGTCCAGTAGCGTTCCGGATAGGTGCGCAGCTTCCGGGGCAGTAGCTGATTTTCGGTGTGGTGTAAATCCGCGGCGGAGACCACAATATCGGCATCGATGTGCCCGTTCGTTGTGCGGACGCCGGTGGCGCGGGCGGAAGATCCGCCGGTGGTGGTTATGGCGGTGACCTCTTCGCCCAGGCGGAAAGTGGTGCCGAATTTTTCTGCTTGGCGGCAAATGGCCTGTACCACGGCGTGGAATCCACCAAGGGGGTAGCGCACGCCTTCTACCAGGTCGGTATGACTCAATAGGGAATATAACGCTGGGGCTGCGGCCGGCTCGGAGGAGAGAAAAACCGCTGGGTAGCAGAGAATCTGGCGCAGGCGGGTATCCGAAAATTGCCTATTGACGTGTTTTTGCAAGCTCGTAGTAAGCAGCGCTGCAATCCGCGCTAGCCGATGCCGAATATCCGCGCGCACCAGGTTCAACGGCGCCGAAAAGGTGGTGTACAAAAAGTGATCGAGCGCTACTTGGTAGGCGTCGCTGGCTTTTGCCAAATAGGTGCGTACCTGGCTGCCGGCACCTGGTTCTAGCGACTCGAAAAGTTGGGCCACGTTGTCGGTGCCGGAGTGAACATCCACGGGGGTAGGGCGCGAGGTGGTGCCATTACCGGATTTGGTGGGGCTTGCGGTGTAGACACGATAATCCGGCGAGAGACTCACCAGATCCAGTTCCTTGTCGGTCGAGGTACCGCAGAGGGAAAAGAAGTGGTCGAAGGCATCCGGCATGAGGTACCAGGACGGACCGGTATCCCAGCGGAACCCGGCCTCCGTATAACTGCCCGCGCGCCCGCCTACCTCTTTTCGTGAATCTACGACGGTGACCTCGTAGCCCTCTTTGCCCAGCAGGGCAGCGGTGGCTAGGCCGGCGATGCCGGCCCCGATGACAACGGCGTGCATGATGTTCTCCTTAGTCTGCAGTTCTTGGCGGGGTTCTACTCGCGCGGTGTTTTCCTGTCCCGTGCGCCCCGTACTGCGCGGGCGGCCAGCCACACCTTGGTCCGATTCGGCACGGATATCCGGGTGGTTTTTAACTTCGCGGCGGGAGTGGCGGCGAGGCGGTTGGTGAGCTCGGTAAAGATATCGGTGGCCGCACGCACCCCAACGCGGGCGGAAAGCGGCAAGAGGTGAATGGATTTTTCGGCGGCTGCGAGCTCGCGGCGGATATCGGCGATGAGCGCGGACTGCGTGGCCGCAGAAAGCTCCCCACCAGCGGCCTGTGGGAAATAGGCCCGGCCCAGGACGGAGGAGTCTTCGCCCAAATCCCGCAGGAAATTAATCTTCTGAAACGCTGACCCCAAGTGGCGCGCACCGCGGTCTATCGTGGCGCGGTCAGCGGCGGACACGGTTTCTTCCGCGAGGAAGACCTGCACGCACAATAAGCCGATGACCTCTGCGGAGCCGTAGATATACTGGGCGAGTTGGGTGGCGGAATACTTCCGCTGGCTAAGATCGGCGCGCATGGAATCGAAAAAGGCTACGAGGTGCTCGCGCTGAAAACCGCAACGCCTAGCGGTAATAGCATAAGAGTGTATGACGGGATCCGTGTGCAGCCTTTTCTCCGGAGCCGCCAGGATCGCTGACTCGTATGCATCGAGCGCGGCGGCGGCGTCGGTGTTGGCCTGGTGCGCGGTGCCATCGACAAGCTCATCCGCGATGCGCACCACGGCATAGAGGTGGCGAATATCTTCGCGCACCCTGCCGTGCAACAGGCGCGTAGCCAGGGAAAAACTAGTGGAATACTGCGCCATAACCTGCGCGGCCGCGCGCGAGGCCGCCTGGTCATAGCGAGTCAACATACTTGCAAAAGTAGCACGCGCCTACAGCGCCCGAGCGGTTGGTGCACATCGCACCGGGCGATGGTTTCTGCCATGCGGCGTCCGGCCACCGTGGTCATATTTGCCATGCTGACATGATGAACGGAAATGGACCGTGCGGTAGAAGACACCTAAATCATCCGCCCCAATTTTTGCAGGTTAAGCCAACTCAGTATCCTGATTTAGTGTTTCAGAATCCCGCCTCTAAAATCTCCGCCGAAACCGTAGCTAACCTTACCATCTTGGTGCTGACTGCGATGGTGATGATCTTGAATGAAACTGCGCTTTCGGTGGCGCTGCCCACCATCATGGCGGATTTTTCCATCCCGGCGACCTCTGCACAATGGCTACTCACCGGCTTCTTGCTCACCATGGGCGTGGTCATTCCCACCACCGGTTTCCTGCTGGATAAGTTCACCACTCGGCAAATTTTTGGCACCTCTACCGGCGTCTTCCTCACAGGCACGGTGCTGGCGGCTCTCGCCCCGTTCTGGGAGCTGCTGCTGGCCGGCCGCGTGCTGCAGGCCGTGGGTACCGCGCTGATGATTCCCACTCTGATGACCGTGGCCATGACGCTAGTTCCACCGCAGCGCCGCGGCACCGTCATGGGCATAATCACCGTGGTCATCTCCGTGGCGCCGGCCTTAGGCCCTACCGCTGGCGGGTTCATTGTGGGCATGGCGTCTTGGCACGCTATATTCTGGACCATGGTTCCGCTCATCGCCGCCGTGAGCATCGCCGGCTATGTTCGCCTGGTCAACGTGGGCGAGCGTAGGGACACCCCGCTCGATATTCCGTCGGTATTCTTATCCGCTCTGGCCTTCGGCGGGCTTATTTACGGCCTGTCTTCCATCGACAAGATGGTGGAGGGCGGTGCGCTTGCCGATGCCCTCCTGCTCCTCCTCGGCATCCTCGCCCTTATCGCCTTCACCCGGCGTCAACTCCGGCTCGTCAAGGTAAACCGCGCACTATTGGACCTGCGCCCGTTCAAGGTCCGCAATTTCACCCTCGCGGTCATCGCCATGCTGCTCATGTTCGCCCTGCTTCTGGGCACGGTGAATATCCTACCTATTTATCTCCAGACGTCGCTGGCGGTATCCTCGCTGGTCACCGGTTTGGTGGTCATGCCCGGCGGCCTGGTACAGGGAGGGATTTCCCCGATTGTGGGGCGGATTTATGATGCTTTTGGGCCGCGGCCTATCCTGATTCCCGGCGCAATGATGTTTACTACCGGTATCTGGCTGATGACCCTGTTGACGCAGAATAGTGAGGTGTGGATGGTCATCGGTATGCATATGCTGTTTGCCGTGGGCATCGCGCTCATGATGACCCCGTTGATGACGGTCTCATTGTCCTCGCTTCCCCAGGAGCTGCACTCGCACGGCTCTGCCATTTTGAATACACTGCAGCAGCTGGCCGGTGCGGCGGGCACTGCTTTCCTCGTGGCCTTTTTGACCCGCGGTACTGAGTCCGGCAAGGCCGAGGGTATGAGCGAGGCCGCTGCCACCGCCCAAGGCGCGCACTGGGCCTTCCTGTTCGCCGGTATGCTCTCACTTTTCGTGCTCGTGTTAGCACCGCTGCTTAAACGCGTGCCCGCCGCTGGCTAGCGCCGAGCGGGCAAGGCTGTGCCTTTATAGCCCTAGCGGAACAAAAACTCCACCACAAAAGGTGGAATTGGGTGCCTCATTCGGTACTGTCTTGTCGCGACTGCCTTATCGCGCAGATTGTGCTGGGAAGCGAAGAATTCGGGAAAGTGTGCCACGGTAGATTTCGTCTTTCATATCTACGGGGTGATAGGCAGAATGAAGGAGATTTTAGGCCAAATAGGTCCTGTTCGCTACCGGCGTACACCCGTGTGAGCTGCGATTATGGGCGGTTTGGGGCGTTTGCGGGGCCAGGGGAGACAAAAAGAGGAAATCCTTTGGGGCGTGCGACGTTACAGTGGATAACAGATTAGAAGCGAAAGTTTAGGGGAGTCATGTTCGAGAGGTTTACAGACCGTGCGCGTCGCGTCATCGTCTTGGCGCAAGAAGAAGCACGCATGCTTAACCACAACTACATCGGAACCGAGCACATCCTGCTCGGCCTTATCCACGAGGGAGAAGGTGTAGCTGCCAAAGCCTTAGAATCTATGGGAATTTCCTTGGAGGACGTGCGTCGTGAGGTAGAGGAGATCATTGGCCAGGGCAGTCAGCCGCACACCGGCCACATTCCTTTTACTCCGCGCGCTAAGAAGGTTCTCGAGCTGTCCTTGCGCGAGGGCCTGCAGATGGGGCACAAGTACATTGGCACGGAATTCCTCCTACTAGGACTCATCCGTGAGGGGGACGGTGTTGCCGCACAGGTGCTGACGAAGCTCGGCGCGGATCTGCCGCGCGTACGCCAGCAAGTTATCCAGCTGCTGTCCGGCTACGAGGGCGGGCAGCAAGAAAGCGGCGGTGACTCTAACCAGACCCCCGGCCCCATTGGCGCGGGCGCAGGTGCCGGTGCTGGTGGGCGCGGTGGCTCCGGTAGCTCCGGCGAGCGCTCCAACTCGTTGGTGCTGGACCAATTCGGCCGCAACCTCACCCAGGCAGCCAAGGACGGCAAGCTAGACCCCGTCGTCGGCCGCGAGTCCGAGGTTGAGCGCATCATGCAGGTGCTCTCGCGCCGCACCAAGAACAACCCGGTACTCATCGGTGAGCCCGGTGTTGGTAAGACCGCTGTGGTGGAAGGCTTGGCGCTGGATATCGTCAACGGTAAGGTTCCAGAAACGCTCAAGGACAAGCAGCTGTACTCGCTTGACCTGGGCTCTTTGGTTGCCGGTTCTCGCTACCGCGGTGACTTTGAGGAACGTCTGAAGAAGGTGCTGAAAGAAATCAACCAGCGCGGTGACATCATCTTGTTCATCGACGAGATTCATACTCTCGTCGGTGCCGGTGCTGCCGAAGGCGCCATCGACGCCGCATCGCTGCTCAAGCCCAAGCTGGCCCGCGGCGAACTGCAGACCATCGGTGCTACCACATTGGATGAGTACCGCAAGCACATCGAAAAGGATGCCGCGCTGGAGCGTCGTTTCCAGCCGGTGCAGGTTGAGGAACCGTCGCTGGATGATACCTTCCTTATCCTGAAGGGCCTGCGCGATAAGTACGAGGCCCATCACCGCGTATCCTATACCGATGAGGCGCTGCACGCCGCCGCACAGTTGGCGGACCGCTACATCAACGATCGCTTCCTGCCGGATAAGGCTGTCGATCTTCTCGATGAGGCCGGTGCCCGCATGCGCATTAAGCGCATGACCGCTCCGAAGAGCCTGCGCGAGGTCGATGAGCGCATCGCCCAGGTTCGCCGGGAAAAGGAAGCGGCCATCGATGCCCAGGACTTCGAAAAGGCCGCAGGCCTGCGCGATGACGAGCGCAAGCTGGGCGAGGAGCGCTCTGAGAAGGAAAAGCAGTGGCGCTCCGGGGACCTCGAGGACATCGCCGAGGTGGGCGAGGACCAAATTGCTGAGGTCCTGGCACACTGGACGGGCATCCCCGTGCTGAAGCTGACGGAGAAGGAATCTTCCCGCCTTCTCAACATGGAAGAAGAGCTGCACAAGCGCATCATCGGCCAGGAAGAGGCAGTCAAGTCCGTTTCGCGCGCCATCCGCCGTACCCGCGCGGGCCTTAAGGATCCACGCCGTCCTTCCGGTTCCTTCATCTTCGCCGGCCCGTCCGGTGTGGGTAAGACCGAGCTGTCGAAGTCGCTGGCTAACTTCCTCTTCGGTTCGGATGATGACCTCATCCAGATTGACATGGGCGAGTTCCACGACCGCTTCACCGCCTCCCGCCTCTTCGGTGCTCCTCCGGGATACGTTGGCTACGAAGAGGGCGGGCAGCTGACCGAAAAGGTTCGCCGCAAGCCATTCTCCGTGGTGCTTTTTGATGAGATTGAAAAGGCCCACAAGGAGATCTACAACACCTTGCTCCAGGTGTTGGAAGATGGCCGGCTTACCGATGGCCAGGGTCGCGTTGTCGACTTCAAAAACACCGTCCTCATCTTCACCTCGAACTTGGGTACGCAGGACATCTCGAAGCCGGTGGGCTTGGGCTTCACCGGCGCCAGCGAGAACGATGCGAACGCTCAATACGAGCGGATGAAGGTAAAGGTTAACGACGAGCTGAAAAAGCACTTCCGGCCGGAGTTCCTGAACCGTATCGATGATGTCGTAGTCTTCCACCAGCTCACCCGCGAGCAGATCGTGGAGATGGTCAACCTGCTCATTGACCGCGTGGCTAAACAGCTGAACGAGCGCGATATGGGTATTGAGCTCACCGATAAGGCTCAAAACCTCCTGGCTCAGCGCGGCTTCGACCCCGTTCTTGGTGCCCGCCCGTTGCGTCGTACCATTCAGCGTGACATTGAGGATCAGCTCTCGGAGAAGATTCTTTTCGGCGAGATTGGCGCAGGCGAGATTATCTCGGTCGATGTTGAAGGCTGGGACGGCGAGCCCAAAAACGACTCCGGTGCTACGTTCACCTTCACCCCGCGCCCGAAGCCACTGCCGGATGACTTTGATGAGCCTTCGCTTGCCGATGCCTCCGTTCGCGCCAACATCCCCTCCGACTCGTCCGCCGATGGCGCTGATTCTGATGGAGATAACGGTGACGACGGAAACGGTAGCCCAGACAACGGACCCGATAACGGCGGCCCAGAAGGTAACGGCCCAAAGGACGGCGGTTCCAGTGACGACAGCATCGACACCGACGGCGAGTCAGACGTCATTTCCCCGGATGTGCCTGCGGAAAAGCCACGCCCCGGTAATTCCTATGACGATGGAAAGAACCCGCCCCCGGCAGGCGCTGGCCAGCCTCTGTAACTAAGCTGGTACAGCTAAGCTGATGTAACTAATCAGTCAATGCCCCGCTCCGCACAGCCGTTTGCTGCGGCAAACCACAAAACGTAGCTAATAGGAGCTAGAGGCCGTCGGCCCGCATAACCACCCACGGTTCCACCGTGAACCCTGGGTGGTTCTTGCATGTCTGGCGGGCCTATCGAATCCTAACCCGCGGCCGACGCCACCGTGCCTGGAAGGAACCCGGCGACGAGAGTGCACCCCGCCCGGCGGTTCAGCAGCGCAGTGTAGTGCGCGGGGGTGTTGCTAGTATGAACGGTTATGGGATTTCACTATCGTTCGCGTAAAAAGACCGGCAAGAATAGCTGGATAAACATTTCCGGATCCGGGGCCTCCATGTCCAGGAAGATTGGGCCTGTGACGTTTAATTCTCGCGGCGGCATGTGGGTCAAACTCCCCGGCGGGCTCAACTTCCGCGGCCGCTGGCGTTAGCGAGTCACTGTGCTTTATCGCTAATAGGCCCGGCGAGCGGTTACACCGGCAGGTGGAAGAGCCCGGCGGGGTTTTGCTGGGCGAGGCCGTCATCAAGCAGCGAAGCCAGTGCACGGGAACGCTGCGCGGCGTCGGGCCAGACCACGTCGATCGCGGACTGCGGCACCGGGTGATCTGCTGCACGCAACACGTCTAAAATCTTGCCGCGCACCTGCCTGTCGGTACCAGCAAATTTCTGCACGCGCTTTTTCGCACGGGTTTGTTCCGTGGCAGAAGGCTCGGGGCACCCGGCGAACTGCCATGCGCAGGTCGTGCGCAGGGGACAGCGCCCGCATTCGGGATTTTTCGCAGTGCACACCAGCGCGCCTAGTTCCATGAGCGCGGCAGAAAAACGCGGCCCGTTGCGCTCGGGCAAGAGCGTGGCCACTGCGGCGAGTTCGCGCTTGGAAGGCGGCGGGGCGAGAAACTTGCCGTCCTCGGCGCGGGCATAGACGCGGCGGACGTTGGTATCGACCACCGGAACGTTCTGGCCGAAGTGAAAGCACGCCACGGCGCGGGCGGTATAGTCGCCGATTCCAGGCAGTGCCAGCAGCTCATCTACGTCTGCCGGAACCTCGTCCATTACCCTCGCGCACTCCCAGAGTCGCAGCGCGCGCCGCGGGTAGCCGAGCTTGCCCCAGGCACGCAGCACCTCGGCGCGGGAAGCCTGGGTAAAGTCCGCAGGGGTGGGCCAGCGCCGCATCCATTCCTCCCACACGGGGGCGACGCGGGCGACGGGGGTTTGCTGGCTCATGACCTCGGAAAGCAAGACTCCCCAGGCGGAGGTACCGGGGCGCCGCCAGGGTAGATCGCGTTCATTGGCGTCGAACCAGGAGAGAAGTGCGTGCGTATCCATCGTGGAGGACAGTCTAGGGCATTAGAGTGTAGTTCATGCCATTAAGTAACGTTGCCCACGAGCCGCAGGCAGTCTGGGAGGCCCTCCAGGCCGGAAACCAGCGTGTCATCGACGGCACCATCATGGATCTCAACAAGATTTATCAGCGCGAGGGGCTTACTACGGGCCAGGACCCCCGGGTGGTGGTTCTTGCTTGCTCCGATTCCCGCGTGCCCATTGAGCACATCTTCAATATCGGCTTCGGCGATGCTTTCGTCATCCGCACCGCCGGCCACATCTTGGATGCTTCGGTGCTGGCTTCCTTGGATTATGCGCTCGACCACCTTCACCCCAACCTGTTGGTGGTGTTGGGACACCAGTCGTGCGGCGCGGTGGCGGCCGCGGTGGATTTTGTGCGCGGTGGCGAGCTGCCCATCGGCCTGCAGCGGCCCATTATCGAGAAGGTCGCGACGTCGGCCTGGACGGCGGGACATAACGCTACGCTTGCCGATGTCGAGCGCAAGCACACCCTCCAAACCGTCACCCAGGTCGTGGCCAGCATTCCCAATGTGCGCAAGCAGCTTGACGATGGCTCCTTCGGCATCGTCGGTGCCCGCTACCTCCTTGAGGATTCGCGCGTGGAGCCGTTGCACTCTCACGGCGTTGACTTGACACGCGGTGCTGGGTTAGCGGATCCAGGCGTGTCTGCCACGTAAAATTACGTGCGTGAATCCGAATAAGCCCCTTCCAGAAGAGATCTATAAGCGCCGCCGGGTTGCTGCGCTTATCATCGTGATCGTCCTGGCCGTGGTGCTGATCTGGGCGGCTGTGGCCGCCTTTGGCGGTGATAGCAATGATTCTGTTGCCACGTCCTCTGAATCTTCGGCGTCTACCACGACCGCGGATTCGATGAGCGAATCCGCAACCGCGTCCGTTTCCGAGTCGGAATCAGAGGCGAAATCAGAGCCGGAATCTGCATCAGAATCTGAGCCGGAAGAGGCTGAGGATGGGGCATCGGAAAGCACGGATCCTGAAAAATCTGTGCACGCCGCGAAGGATACGTGCTCGCTTAAGGATCTCGAAGTGCGCACCTCTATGCTCAAGTACTCTGTACCGGACGGCGAGCTGCCGAAGTTCTTCATGACAGTCACCAACCCTACTGCCGCGGATTGCAAAATCGACCTAGATGAGAACTCGCTGCGCTTCGAGGTCTACAAGATGACCGATAACCAGCGCGTATGGTCAGATACCGATTGCTACGCCTCCGTGCAGACCGGCGAGCAGACCTTCCCGGCGGGCAAGGACCTGAAATTCGAGGCCGAATGGTCCCGCCAGGCCTCCGAACCAGGCAAATGCACCAACCGCCCGACCGCTGAGCCGGGCGCTTACTTCGCCCATACGGTCATTGGCGATAATTCCTCCCCGCCGCAGGACTTCACCCTCCGCTAAGCGCGCGGCCTCGTTAGGCTCGGCCGCGCGGAAATAACTCGCGCGGAAGCAGGTAACGCACAACCAGTTCGGGCAGAAGTTCGCGCCGCTGGAATACCCGCCCCTCGTTACCAGCCGGGCTAGGACCGGCCCCGGCTACGGTTGAACTATGGCTGGACCGCGGCGAGGGCTTCGCCGAGCGTTGCGACTTGACTCACCTGCATACCGGCCACGGAGTTGATGTCTCCGCGCGGGACAATGGCGCGTTTGTATCCCAGCCGCGCCGCCTCCTGCAGGCGCCGCTCAATATTAGGCACGCGCCGCAGCTCGCCGGCTAGGCCTACCTCGCCGATGACCACAGTTTTTGCCGGCAGCGGCTGCTCGTGCAGCGAGGACCAGGTAGCTAGTGCTACCGCCAGGTCGGTTGCGGTTTCGCCAATCCGCATTCCACCCACCGTGGCCACATAAGCATCCTTATCGTTCGTGCGCTGGCCGGCGCGGGCTTGCAACACGGCCAGCACCATGGGCACGCGGTTGGCATCGAGTCCGGTGACCACGCGTCGCGGGTTCTTCGCCACGGGGTCCACGGTCAGCGCCTGGACCTCGGCGAGAATGGGCCGCACCCCGTCCATGGCGACGGTGACTGCGGAACCATCCGGCGTCGTGCCCCGGTGCGAGAGGAATAGACCCGATGGGTCCGCTACCTCCCGGATACCCCCGGCGGTTTGCTCGAAACAGCCCACTTCATCGGTAGGGCCGAAGCGATTTTTCATCCCGCGCAGCATGCGCAGGCTGGACTGGCGGTCACCCTCGAAGTTTAAGACGGCATCGACAAGATGCTCTAAAACACGTGGTCCCGCCACATTTCCGTCCTTCGTCACGTGGCCTACCAGCAGCACGGGGATGCCGGTGGATTTCGCCAGCGAGGTCAGCGCCGCGGTCACGGCACGCGACTGCGCGACTCCGCCGGGTACGCCTTCTACCCCCACTGCCTGCATGGTCTGTACGGAGTCCACAATGATAAGGCCGGGCTTGATGGCATCGACGTGCCCAAAGACGGCATCCAGGTTGGATTCTGCTGCGAGATACAGCGATTCGTGCAGCGCCCCGGTACGGTCGGCGCGGGCGCGGACCTGGCCGGCGGATTCCTCGGCGGTAGCGTAAAGGACGGTGCGGTCGAGCTGGGCCCACCGGGAGGCGACCTCGAGAAGCAGCGTGGATTTTCCCACGCCGGGCTCGCCGGCCATCAGCACCACCGAGCCCGGCACGATGCCGGAGCCCAGCACGCGGTCGAGCTCGCCGATGCCCGTCCGCACAGTCTTTGCGGTCTGCGCGCCCACATGGGTGATGGGCTGTACCGGGCTCGTCGGCACCAGACTCGCGTGCCCACCGCTTACCGATGCCCCCGCCACCTTTTCCTCCATCGTGCCCCACGAACCGCAATCGGGACAGCGACCGAGCCACTTGGGAGAGACATAACCGCATGCGGAGCAGGTGTGGATGGGACGAGATTTTTTGGCCATGGTCTAGAGCCTAGAGTGTGGCGGCAAAAACGACGAAAGCGCCCGTACTCCGCAGGGAGAGTAGAGCGCGCGTGCGGTGGGATTTTAGTGGTGCGAGTGACCGGTGTTTGCGTCGGTGGTGTAGCCCTCTGGGGATTCCACATCGCGGTTGTATTTACCGGACTCCATCTGGGAGGCGGCAACGGTGGCGTCGATCTCGATGGTGCCGTTAGAGAACTCGAAGGTAACCGGGCGGTGTCCGGCGTAGCCAAAATCATCGTTATCCAGGTGGGTGGCTACGTATTGCACGGTCTCGGAATCGTGATTCGGGGTAGCATTCAGGGCCTTCTGAGCGTTCGCCACGATGGAGTGATCGCGCTTGAGTGGCTGGGGCTGTTTCATCTCGACAAGCTGGCCGTCGACCTTCACGGACCTCAAGGTGATGACATCGGTGTCATAACCCTGGTTGACGGCGTTGAACTTCAACGCGGCGCTACCGTTTGGCTCAGCCAGGATGGTGACGTCACGGACGGCAATCTTATCGTCATCGGTGCTGGCAGAAGCGCCATCAACCGAAGCTACCTTCTCCGCCGTCTGGGAGATCTGGCCTGCCGAGCAAGAAGCCAGCGCCAAAGCGGAGAGGGCGGTAACGGAAACAATGGCACCGCGGCGGGCGGCGGACTTCAGGGACTGCACGTTGAGCATCCTCCATCAATTGCGTTCTCAGGGCTTAATCCTCAGCCTAGTCTCTTTGGATATAAAGTACACAGTTTCTCGCTCACCTAGCGGGTAGTCCGTGGGGGTAACCGGGGGCATGCGGTGACTGGTAGTCCGTGCGTGATAAAATAGCGGCCTTAGTTATCGGCATATTCACGGGATTATTTTCACGGGATAATAAGGAGTGGCAATGGAATACAAGGTCGGCGAGGTCGTCGTCTACCCGCACCATGGCGCGGCGGTCATCGAGGATATCGAAACTCGCGAAATGGGCGGCGAAGAGCTGGAGTACCTAGTGCTGCACATTAACCAATCCGATCTCGTCGTGCGCGTGCCCAAGAAGAATGCGGATAACGTCGGCGTGCGCGACGTCGTGGGTAAGGAAGGGCTGGAGAAGGTCTTTTCCGTGCTGCGTGATGAGGACGTGGAAGAGGCCGGCAACTGGTCCCGCCGCTACAAGGCTAACCAGGAGCGCCTGGCGTCCGGCGATATTAACAAGGTAGCAGAAGTGGTGCGCGATCTTTGGCGCCGTGACCAAGATCGCGGCCTGTCCGCCGGCGAGAAACGCATGCTCAGCAAGGCCCGCACCATCCTGGTGGGCGAGTTGGCGCTGGCACAGCCGGTCGATGATAAGAAGGCCGATACCATGATGGAAGAAATCGATGCCACCATCGAGCGCCACCGCGCCGCCGGCTTAGTCGATGATCAGTCCATCACCACCGATATCAACAACGACATCGATCTCGATGACCTCTCCTTCGACGACGAAGACTAATCCCCGTGTTATTGCCTTAATCGCCGCGGCCGGGCAAGGCACCCGTCTCGGAGCGGAGGTCCCCAAGTCCTACGTCGATCTGCACGGCCGCACCCTATTGGAGCGATCCCTGCGCACCATGGCCAATTCCGGCCTTGTGGACGAGGTGATCGTGCTGGTGAGTCCGGCTATGGAGGAAGAAGCGGGGGGCATCGCCAAGCGTGTAGATGCAGATATCCCGGTGCGCCTCGTGCATGGAGGAGGGGAGCGCGCCGACTCTATTTGGGCCGGGCTACAGGCCATTCCAGACGAGGATGCCGTGGTACTCATCCACGATGCTGCCCGCGCGCTCACACCCGCCGCGATGGTCGAGCGCGTCGCGCGGCGCGTTCTTGCCGGTGCTCCCGCCGTCATTCCGGTGGTTCCCGTGACCGATACAATCAAGGAAGTCGCCGGTAATACCGTCATTGGCACCCCCGATCGTGCCCGCCTGCGCGCCGTACAGACCCCACAGGGTTTCCGCCTCGCTGCGCTGCGGCGGGCTAACCTGGATTATTGGCGTCAACAGCCGGATTTCACCGCCACTGACGATGCCAGCCTGATGGAATGGCACGGCCAGCGCGTGGAGACCGTGCCGGGCGATATCCGCGCCTTCAAAATCACCACGCCTACGGACCTGACCTTAGCCCATGCCCTTGCACAGGAGCAGCATGACTGACCCCATCATTCCCCGTGTCGGCATCGCGACCGACGCCCACCAGATCGAAGCCGGCAAGCCGTGCTGGATTGCCGGGCTGCTTTTTGATGACGCCCCCGGCTGCGAAGGACACTCCGACGGCGACGTTGTAGCCCACGCGCTAGTTGACGCCTTGCTTTCCGCCTCCCGCCTCGGCGATCTCGGATCTTTTGTGGGGGTGGGCCGACCCGAATATGACGGCGTGTCGGGTGCTCAGCTGCTGCGCGAGTGCCGCGAGTTGCTGGAAGTGGAAGGTTTTATCATCGGCAATGCCGCCGCCCAGCTTATTGGCCAGACTCCGAAGATGGGGCCGCGCCGCGCGGAAGCCGAATCCGTGTTGTCAGAAATCCTCGGCGCCGATGTCTCTATTTCCGCCACTACGACCGACCATTTAGGTTTCACCGGACGCCAAGAGGGCCGCGCGGCGGTGGCGACAGCTGTCGTCTGGCACCGCCAACACTAACCAGCCGGACGATTGATTTAAACTAGATGCGTGAGTACTTTGCGCATCTTTGACACAGCCACCCGCAGCCAACGCGATTTCGAGCCTATTCGCCCTGGTCACGCCTCCATCTACTTGTGTGGCGCCACCCCGCAGGCCCAGCCGCACATTGGCCATCTGCGCTCCGCCGTGGCTTTTGACATCTTGCGCCGCTGGCTGCTCGCGCAAGGCTATGACGTCGCCCTCGTGCGCAATGTCACCGATATTGATGACAAGATCCTTACCAAGGCCGCTGAGAATAATCGCCCCTGGTGGGAGTGGGTGTCTACCTACGAGCGCGAGTTTACTAAGGCCTATAACCTGCTTGGCGTACTTCCGCCGTCCGTGGAGCCGCGCGCGACGGGTTTTGTCACCCAGATGGTTGAGTATATGCAGCGGCTTATCGATGCCGGCTTTGCCTACCCCGTCCCCGCGCCCACCCAAGATGCCGATGCCACCGTGGACGGGGCAGATGGCGCGGCTAACCCCACGGATGGGGCGGGCGGCTCCGTGTACTTTGATGTTGCGGCCTGGACCAAGGCGGGAGAATCCGACTACGGCGCGTTGTCTGGTAACCGCGTTGAAGAGATGGAACAAGGCGAGTCAGACAACGCGGTCAAGCGCAGCCCGCTCGACTTCGCTTTGTGGAAGGCCGCCAAGCCGGGCGAGCCGAGCTGGCCCACCCCGTGGGGGCGCGGTCGCCCGGGCTGGCACCTGGAGTGCTCTGCCATGTCTACGTACTACCTGGGCTCCAATTTCGATATCCACTGCGGCGGCTTGGACCTGCAATTCCCGCATCACGAAAATGAGATCGCGCAATCGCACGCGGCTGGCGATAAGTTTGCCAATTATTGGATGCACAACCACTGGGTAACAATGGCTGGTGAAAAGATGTCGAAATCCCTCGGCAACGTGCTTTCCATATCGAACATGCTAGATCTAGTGCGCCCAGTGGAGCTGCGCTACTACCTGGGTTCTGCGCATTACCGCTCGGTACTGGAGTATTCCGAATCGGCCCTGACGGAGGCGGCCGCGGGCTATCGGCGGATTGAGGACTTCGTCAAGCGCTTCGCAGATATTGAGCGCGGTGACTGGACGGAGGACTTCGAGGACGCTATGAACGACGATATCGCCGTGCCCAAGGCGTTGGCCGCCATCCACCTCACCGTGCGCGCGGGTAATAAGGACCTGGCCGCCGGAGATGAGGATGCCGCTCGCGCCAAGGCCGCCCAGGTACGCGGGATGGCGCACGTACTTGGATTTGACCCGCTGGAGTGGGAAGATGGAGGCGAAGCTAGCGGGGCAGACGCGGCGCTGGCTGCGCTGGTTCAGGCAGAACTGGAACGGCGTACGCAGGCTCGCGCGGACAAAGACTTCGCTACTGCCGATGCGGTGCGTGACCGTCTCACCGCCGCCGGCATCACCATTACCGATACCCCGGACGGCCCTACGTGGTTGTTGACCCAGCGTTAAACAGCTTCTTGCTGTTACTTCCGCTGGTTTTTAAACGGTTTCCTCGAAAGGATTGAAGCGATGGCACGAACCCATGGCCGCGGTGGCGCGGGCATCCGCAAGACGAATAAGAAGGGCGCTACCAAAGGCTCCGGCGGCCAGCGCCGCAAGGGTCTAGAAGGCAAGGGTCCCACCCCGAAGGCCGAGGATCGGGTGTACCACGCCAAGCACAAAGCGAAGTTGGAGCGCGAGCGACGTAACTCGGGTCGCCACCAGAAAGAAACCGCAGAGATGGTGGTGGGCCGCAATCCGGTGATTGAGTGTCTGCACGCCAAGGTGCCGGCCACCACGCTCTACATCGTGGCCGGAACACGCAACGATAAGCGGCTTGGCGAGGCCGTGTTGATGTGCAATACCCGCAATATCCCCATTATCGAGGTACAGCGCCATGAGATGGACCGTATGACGGGAAATGGCATGCACCAAGGCATCGGCTTGCAGATTCCGCCGTATAAATACGCCGCAGTGGAGGATTTGATTGCTCACGCGGCCGAAAACCCGCGCCCTGGTATGTTCGTCATCTTGGATAACATCACCGACCCGCGCAACCTGGGAGCCATCATCCGTTCCGTAGCCGCCTTCGGCGGCGATGGCGTGGTTATCCCAGAGCGTCGTTCGGCTTCTGTCACCGCGGTGGCGTGGCGTACCTCTGCTG
Source organism: Corynebacterium macginleyi (assembly GCF_003688935.1). Classification (GTDB taxonomy): domain Bacteria; phylum Actinomycetota; class Actinomycetes; order Mycobacteriales; family Mycobacteriaceae; genus Corynebacterium; species Corynebacterium macginleyi. Next base: position 93,375 of record NZ_REGE01000006.1, read on the forward strand.
GAACCGCTGCCCGCTTGCCAGTGGCTCGCGCGACGAATATCACGCGCACCGTGAAGGAATTCCAGAAAAACGGCTACCAGGTCATTGGTCTTGATGCTGGCGGGGATCACACGTTGGATACCTATGAAGGCGGCACGGACCCCGTGGTCGTTGTCATCGGCTCTGAAGGTAAGGGCATTTCGCGCTTGGTCAGGGAAACCTGCGATGTGCTCATGTCCATTCCGATGACCGGATGGGTCGAATCCCTTAATGCCTCCGTTGCCGCGGGTTCGGTGCTGTCCGAGTTCGCGCGCCAACGCCGTGCCGCCGGAAAGTAATCGGTTTGGCCGTTTCGAACTAGCACCAGTCCCATGCTGGTCGCAGTTCTCAGGCATGCAGAATCGCCGCCCCAGTAAAGGGCAGCGCTCTGCCAGGCCTATGAGCAACAGTTTCGACGTGGTGGGTATGCAGGTTCGTTGGTATACCCATAGCTGCGTTCGGGCCCGAAATTTGAACACGCCGAATCGCTGGCACAGCTACTGGCCCAGCGTTAAAGAGTGCTCGGTTCTTTGCGGGCACAACGTTCTGGGTGCGAAACGTTGTGGCCGCAACGTTTAACCATTATCCGCCCAAGGTGGCAACCACTGGATGGTTCCGTTGACCCGGGCTAAGTGCCCGCGTACGGGCGGGGCGTTGGGATCATCGTCGTTTACGCCGTTGTGGTAGGGACAAGCGATGGTCAGGTTTCGCGGGTTTGTCTCGCCGCCATTTTTCCAGGCTGTGAGATGATGGACCTGACATTCATCGGCGGGGTAGCGGCACTTCGGCCACGGGCAGACCGGGTTTTCGGCCGCCGCCATGAGGCGTTGCTTTGTAGAAGCAAAACGCGAGGTGCGGTAGAGATTTACCGGGCCTTCCACTGGATGAATGAGCGTGACGTAGCCGTGCTCGGTAAACGTCCGTCGCACTAGCTCAGCGCCGGTCATTGTGGCTCCATTGGTGAGCTGGACCACGATATCGTCGTCAGAGCCCGAGCCAGAGCGACAGTCCGGGCCAAGGGCAGAACCAGAGCGAGAGTCGGAGTCAGGGCCAGAGCGAGAGTCGGAGTCAGAGCGAGAGTCGGAGTCAGAGCGAGAGTCGGGGCCAGAGGCAGAGTCAGAACCAGAGCTAGGTCGGGGGCCGGGGCCGAAATCTACGATGCGGTCGAGTTCATCGAGGTGGAGTACCACATTGGTCGTCACGCTGGGGCGGGCGGTGGCTGAGCCGTGGAAAATGCTTCGCACGGACGCAAGCGGGGCTTCCTTATCAATCGCGGCGTGCATATCGGCGATATCGGCAGAGGGGCCGGTAATGGACATGGTCCACGGGCCGTCGGCGCGGCGATAAATTTTTACCCCGGGGTGGCGCTTTACAGGGCCCTTGAGCTCTTTGACGCGGACACGGGCCCGCTTATCGATTTCTGAGACTTTCCCCTTCATCCCGCACAATTCACGCCGTAGCGCCCAGGCATCGCGCTTTTTCTTTAGTTTGGCGGCGTGGCGCTCGATGGTCAATAGGGCCGTCAGGCTGTGCCCATTCGCGCGGCATGCGGCGATGGATTCGCGCTGCTGGCGGCGGAAGGCGGTGGTGCCGAAGTAGGTTTCTGCCAGCGTGAGCAGGCGGGTGGCGGTGGTATCCGGGCAGCCGGCCGCAGTCAGCTCGCGCTGTGAGAGGCCGTGGCAGTCGGCTATGATATCCATGCCGGGTGTCAGGCCCTTAAGAAAAGTGTGCAGCGCGTTCATGCCCCAGAGACTAAGGCGCACCGCAAGCCTTGGCTAGGCAATGCCCCGCGTGCCTGTGGACAACTACCCCGTAGCGTCAACTAAGCCGAAGAAATCGCGTATTTTATCCACAGCATTGAAGGAATTCGTATTTGGCCCTATACGCGGCGGTGTTTCGTTGCCAGAAGGAATCACGTGCCCGAGGCCTTCCATGGTCCACAGTTCCACGGGGTAGGCGCCGTCGTAGTAGGTGGACGTTACCTCGGGGATGGGTCGGGTTTCGCGGGGCGGGCGGCAGCCATTGGTCAGCGCGAAGTATTCCGCGGTGGCCGGAGCAGAGAGCACGCGGCCGCGGGTTTGGTGCGCATCGATGCCGGCCAACCCGCCGTCATAGGGCGCAATCGGATCTTCGGTGCCGTGGATAAACAGCAGTGGGGTAGGACGGTAGCCATCGGGGTGGGTGGGCGCGTGATTGGACCCTTCGCCCAGCGTGGAGGCGATGATGCAGGCGCGGGTGAGAGTAAAGGGGGCATCGAACAGCAGACGCAGTACCATCTGACCACCATTGGAATATCCGGCGGCGAAGGTGCGCGCAGTGGCGTATTCGTGCTGCATGGTCTCGATGAGGAAGGCACTAAAGGCAACGTCGTCGACCCCGAGTTCGCGGGCGCGGACCGGCAGCTCTGCGCGCGTGTCATTGAAGTGGTGGTGGATGCCGTCGGGGTAGACAATGAGGGTATTGGTGGCATCGGCAAGTGCGTCGACCGTGCCGTTGGTAAAGCGGCGGAGCACGTTGGCGGACTGCTGGGAGCCGTGGAAAAACAGCAGCAGATCCGGCTGGGGGCCAAGGTCTTCGGGTTCGATGACGATGAAACGGCGGGTGCGACCATCCACATCTGCGGTACGGCGATGAACATGCATGCCCGCCAAGTCTAGTCGGCGTGGAAGTGCTTAGCCGCTACCTCATCGCGGATGGCATGTTTGCCTTGGCGCCAGCCGATGAACCGGCATACCAGGTAGATCACAAAGGAAATGGTGGCCACAAAAACGGAAACCGGCAAGCCCGGCGCGAGCGATAGGATGAAACCGCCTACTGCGGAGACCTCGGCGAAGATGGTGGACCACAGCACCGCGCGGAGGGGCGAGGATGTGATCTGCACGGCCGCCGCACCGGGGGTGATAAGCAGCGCCATTACGAGCAACGAGCCGACGATTTGCACCGACTGCGCGGCCGCGAGGCCGACGCAGATCGCAAAAGCGACGGAGATGGCGCGGGTGGGAACGCCGGCGGCGCGAGCCATCTCGGGATCGGCGGAGGCAAAAAGCAAGGGCCGCCAAAGGAAGCCGACGGCGGCGACGATGATCACCGTAGTGGCGGCCAGCAGCCACACAGAGGCGGAGGATACGCCGACGATTTGACCGGTCAAAAGTGCCATCGCCGTATTGGAATTGCCGGGGTAGAGGTGCAAGAACAGCACCGAGAGGCCCAGGCCGAAGCTCATGACCACCCCGATGGCGCTATCTTGCTGGCCCTTAAAGCCCAACATGGCCAGGATGATGGCGGCGACGATGGCACCGGCGACCGCGCCGAAGCCGAGGTTCAGGCCAAAAAGAAGCGCCGCGGAGCCGCCCATGAGTGCGAGCTCAGAGGTAGCGTGGACGGAGAACGACATCTGGCGCAGCACGATAAGCGAGGTCATCACGCCAGACAGGATGCCTAGCAGCGCTGCGGCGAGGAGTGAGGACTGCACGAAGTCCACGCTGAGCAAGTAATGGGTATCGTCCCAGAATTTAGACAACAATGAGCCTCCCATCGACGTTCAAGACATTGACCTTGGAGCCGTATAGCTCCGAGAGGACCTCGGAGCGCATGACCTCATCGACCGGGCCGAAGGTGTGGCCATTGGGCGCGAGATAGAGGACTTTATCGGTCACCGCGAGCACGGGGTTGATGCCGTGGGTGATAAAAATGATGGAGGTCCCGCGCTCGCGGCGCAGCGAGTCTAGTTTGGTGACCGTGGCGTTTTGCCGGGCGGGGTCGAGGGAGAGCAGGGGCTCATCGGCAAGAATGAGGTCCGGGTCATTGGCCAGGGCTTGGGCCTGGCGGACGAGCTGCTGCTGGCCGCCAGAGAGCTGGCCGACGCGCCGGTCCCGCAGACCTGTGGCTCCGACTTCCTCCAACAGCTCGTTCACCCGTCCACGAGGTGGGCGCCTGTGTCGCAGCGCCCCGTGTGCCACGGAGAGCGAGACGAGGTCGCGGGCGCGCAGGGGAAGGTCAGCAGGGAACATGCGCTGCTGGGGGATGAACCCAACCCGGCAGTTGACATCGACGCGCCCGCTGGTCAGCGTACGGGTGCCGAGGATGGTGCCCACGAGGGTGGACTTGCCCACGCCGTTAGGGCCCAAAACGGCGATAAACTCGCCGCGGTCCACGGCGAGATTAAGCTGCGACCACAGCGGATCTACTGCGGCCTCATGGAATTCAACGAGCACTAGTGCTTCCCCACTTTGCTCGTCACTTCGTCATAGTATTCCCAGAACTTCTTACCGTCCGGCGGGGTTTCGCCGATTTCTACGATATCGACGTCGTTGTCCTCTGCGGCGGACTTGATGCGGCGGGCGGTATCGGTTTCGGTTTGGGGGTTGAAGATGAGGAGATCGACCTTGCCATCGTCAAGGGCCTTGATGAAGGCGGCGACATCGGCAGTAGCGGGCTCGCCCTCGGAGATGGTGGCCTTGCGGTAGCCCTTCGGGGTGATGTCCTTCGCGTCGGTGTACTTCATGAGGTAATCGGCGATGGGCTCGGTCTGTGCGTAATTCAGGCCATCGGGAAGATCCTTGAGCTTATCGCGCAGCTGGTCCACATGGGAGTCGATCTTCTCCGTGGTGGCAACAGCATCGGAGTATTTCGCGTTGATTTGGTCAGCGATGGACCCAGCAACTTCCCGCAGGGCGGCTGGGTCGTACCAAATGTGTTCGTTGCCCTCGATATTGGTGACTTTATCCGGATCGTTCTTGGCGGTGGCCTTCGCAGCATCGATGGTCATAACACCGGGGGCTTCGTCCAGCTTGCCATGGTCCGTCAGGGGCAGGGCGGAGATGATATGGTCCTGATCGGTAACGGCCTGGTAAAGCCAGGCATCGTAGCCGCCGCCGTTAACCACGAGCAGATCGGCGTCATTGGCTTTGGCAATATCGGCCGCGGTGGGCTCCACGTGGTGGGGGTCGGTGCCATTGCCTTCCACAATGGGCTCGACCTCGATGTCGACACCGGAGGCGGTATCGGCCACCGCTTGAGCAACATCGGCCCAGATAGAGGTAGAGGCAACGATGGAAAGCTTCTTTTCGCCGGAGTCGCCGGAGCCAGAACCAGAATGAGAATCTGCGGAGCACGCGGCGGTGAAAAGGAGCGCGCTTGCTGCGAGTAGGGCTGTAGTTGCGCGGAGTGAGGTGTGCATATTCTCCAGTGTGCGGTTGCTGGCAATCGTTGTCAATTGAATATGTATTGAAAATCTGGCACCGGGGCCCGGGTAAGGTAACAGGTATGGTTAGACGCAGCCCCACCCGGAAGACCCTGGCCTCCCTAGCCGCGGAGTTGGGCGTTTCGCGCACAACCGTATCTAATGCCTATAGCCGCCCTGACCAACTATCCCCGGCAACACGCGAGCGCATTTTGGAGGCCGCCAAGGCGCGCGGATACCCAGGACCCGATCCTACGGCGCGCAACCTGCGCACCCGTCGCGTTGGGTCGGTGGGCGTACTGCTGACCGAGCACCTGTCCTACGCCTTCGAAGACATGGCATCGGTGGATTTCTTAGCGGGTATGGCGGAGGCATCGGCAGGCGCGCAGACTACTTTGACCCTCATCCCCGCCGGTCCGGAAGGTGAGGCGGAGGCGACGAGCCTGGTGGGTTCGGCCGCAGTCGACGGCTTTGTGGTCTATTCGGTCGCCGCGGGTGATGCCTACCTCGCGGCCGCGTGCGGCCGGGGCCTGCCGCTGGTGGTCTGTGATCAGCCCACGGACGCAGGGTTACCGTTCGTGGGCATTGATGATCGCGCGGCGATTGCCCCAGCGGCGCGTGCACTTATCGATGCCGGACACCGCCACATCGGCATTCTCGCCATCCGCCTGCGCCTGCTGCGCCACGATGGTCCGATTTCTTGGCAGGAAGTCCACGATGCGGAGATGCACGTACAGCGCTCACGGGTGATGGGCGCGCTCGATGTTTTCACTGCGGCGGGCATCGCTGCCGAGTCCGTGCCTGTGGTCACACAGCACATTAACGATGCCCACACTACCCGCGCCGCCGCCGAGCTCCTGCTTCACACACATCCGGAACTTACGGCCGTGCTGTGCACGACCGATTCCATGGCGCTCGGCGTAGTGGCTTATGCCCGCGATCGTGGGCTGAGCGTGCCAGAAGATCTATCCGTGACCGGTTTTGACGGCATCGATGCGGCGCAGCGCCTCGACCTAGCCACTGTCATCCAGCCCAATAAGGCCAAGGGTGCCGCGGCCGGCCACATGCTGGAAAAACTCATCGTGAGCGCGACAAGTGATGCCCCGGGTGCGCCCCGCGCGAAGGCAGGCGGGCAATCCCAGGGCGCTGATCAGGCGGAGGTGGTGCCGCGGCGGGTATTGCAGACGCGGTTCGCGCCGGGCAGTTCGATTACTGCACCGCGGCCGCGCGGGCGGTAGCGAGCTCAGTGAGAAAATGGGCGACGGCATCGACATCGGCAAGCTTTACTGTGGCAAGGGAATCACCCTCGCCAACCTTGATACCCACATCCGGCGGCTGATGGAGGGCGCGGAAGCCATCCTCATCGGTGACGTCATCACCTAGAAAAACCATGGCGGTGGCACCGGTGCGTTCACGGAGGGTCTCTAGCCACGTACCCTTGGTGGCGGTGGTGACAGAAAACTCGATGATGGACTTGCCTACGGTGCGTGGGAAACCGGCAGTATCGAGGGCCAGGCCCGCCTGATAAGCAGCCGCGGCCTGCTCTGGATTGCTCAACTCGAGCGAGCGCAGGTGCAGCACGCGTTGGAAAGGCTTAACCTCGAGCTCCGCGCCGGGGAAGCGATCTATGATGCTGCGGATTTCTTCCTCCTTGCGCGTGAGGTGCTCGCGCACGGCGGAGGTGAGCTCGGTGTGCTGCCAGGAGGACTCGGCGCCGTGGGATCCACCGAAGAGGACGGGGTGGCGCAGGGGGCAGACGCGCTGGAGGCCTTCCAGGTGGCGTCCGGAGAGCACCGCGGCCGTAGTGTGCGGCAGGTGGGCCAATTGGTTGAGTGCGCGGGCGGCGGCGGCATTGATTTCCGCGTCATAAATAGCGGTAGCGAATGGCGACAGCGTGCCATCAAAATCGGAGACCACGGCCAGCTCTTTAGTCGCGGCCAAGGCCTTAATGGTGGAAGAAAGCATCATGCCCATCCATGCTACGCGCGGGAGACCAACTTAATGGAGGGCGAATCTACCTCATCGGTATCGAGCTCCAAGATGAGCTGGTTATTGCTATTGATGGTGTAGATGAAATCATTATCTGAGGTAAAGAGGTTGCGCAGGAGGTTATCAGCCCACACGGAACCGCCCTCGCAGTTCTCATAAGTGTCGTCGTATTTCACTTCGTCGAAGTGGAGTTTGTTGCCATCGCGGATATTTTCGCGCTCGTTATTCGCCGTGTAGGTCAGTCGGGCCGCCAGGCGCGTGCAACCGGTGGTTCCCACCATGGTGGATTCGCCGAAGCTAAATTCTGGTGCGTTGGGGATCGATTCCGGGATGGTAGACGCCGCGTCCGGCGCGATATTGATGGAGACGACCTGCCACTGCTTGTCCACAATCCGGTCATCGCCTGCAGGCTGCGGGCCTTCATCCTGAGAGCCGCAGGCAGCAAGCAGCGTGACGGCGCCGAGTGTGGCTAGGGCGGCGGCCATGCGGGACAGGCCCGTGCCAGTGTCACCGGTGGCCGTAGCGGCGGCGCCTACGCGGGGGTAGGAAGGAAGCATTAGGAGTTCTTCTCGTGTGGGGTGGTGGCTTGCGAAGCGGGGGTGGCATCGGTCCGGGCGGCGCGCAGGCAGCCCAGGAAAGACTGCGACCACAGCCGTACATCGTGGCTAATGACCTGATCGTGCATGCTGAGCATGCGCTGGGTCATGGTGGAGGGGGAATCTGAAAGCGCACGCACGGCGTTGAGCAGGGCGCGTTTGACGGACTCGATGTCGAAGGGGTTGCACAGGTAGGCCTCATCTAGCTCTGCAGCCGCGCCGGCAAATTCTGAGAGCACCAGGGCGCCGGAACCGTCATCGTGGCAGGCTACAAACTCTTTGGCCACGAGGTTCATGCCATCCTTAAAGGGGGTGACCAGCATGATATCGGCCATGCGGTAGTAGCAGCGCAGTACGTCTTTAGGCACGCCGCGGTGTTGGTAGTGCACCACGGGGTGGCCCATGCGGGAAAAGCGCCCGTTGATGCGGCCGACGGCCTCCTCCACCTGGGAGCGGGTCGCTTTGTAGTGATCGAGGCGCTCGCGTGAGGGCGTGGCCAGCTGCACCAAGGTGACCTCCTCCGGATCTAGCGCGCCGGTTTCCAGGAGCTCTTCGAAAGCAGTGAGGCGTTGCAGGATGCCCTTGGTGTAATCGAGGCGATCCACCCCCAAGATGATGCGCCTGGGGCTGCCCAAATCCTGGCGCAATTGGGCCACGCGGCGTTCATCCGCGGCGCTAAACTCGCCGAAATCCTGCGCGGCAATGGAAATGGGAAACGCGCCCACGCTCACCGTGCGGCCCCCAGGGAGGTGGATATGGGCAGTGATATCGCGGGTAGTGGCCTCGCCGCGCACCTCGAGTCCCTGGCGGCGGGCCAATTCCAAGAAATTGCGAGCGTTGGCTTCCAAATGGAAGCCGATCAGATCGGCACCCACGATGCCGCGCACCGTTTCCTCCCGCCAGGGCAACTGCCAGAAGAGATCGGGGGAGGGAAACGGGATGTGTAGGAAGAACCCGATGGTGAGATCGGGGCGCATTTGCCGCAGGATACCTGGCAGTAATTGCAACTGATAGTCCTGCACCCAGACCGTCGCTCCTTCTGCGGCCACGTGGGCTACCTCGTCCGCGAAGCGTAGGTTGACCTCGCGGTAAGCATCCCACCAGTCGCGGTCATAGGTCGGGGTGACGATAAGATCGTGGTAAAGCGGCCACAGCGTGGCATTAGAAAAGCCCTCGTAAAAGGCCTCAAAATCAGCCGCAGAAAGCCTGACTGGGTGCAATAATACCCCGGCATCGGTGTGGAAAGGCTCGGGCGCGGCATCGGCGACGCCAGGCCAGCCTACCCAGCAACCCTGATGCGCTTCGAGCACCGGTGAAAGCGCGGTGACCAAACCGCCTGGCGAGGGCGTCCACGTCTGACTGCCATCGGCCGCGGTAGTTAAATCTACCGGCAGGCGGTTTGCTACTACTACGAAGTCATTGCCGCGCTCGTTCATAGTCTTAGACTAGCTTAAGACTTCTTGGTCGACTTCTTAGTTGCTTTTTTCGTCGACTTCTTGGTGGACTTCTTCGCCGCCTTGGTAGTCTTCTTCGTCGACTTCTTGGTGGACTTCTTTGTCGCCTTAGACGTGGATTTTTTGGTGGTCTTCTTCGTGGACTTTTTCGTGGACTTCTTGGGCGCGGCATCGGCTTGTTCTGCTACAACCTTCTTGTGTACCAGGCCCTTGGGCTCGACACCCAGCATAGACATCAAGGTCACACCGTCCAAGAAATCCTGGGAGTAGGTGGCCACTACGCGGCGGGCGGCGCGGGCGGTTTCCTCTGCCAAGGCAATATCTTGTTCTGCCTGTGGGTGCGTGTCTTGGACCTTGGGTGGCACGGCAAGTCCTCCTGAATGTTGGGAAAGCTATCAGCCTAAATATTGTACGCTACCGGCGGCGTTTAGGACTCCTCGGGTTCCTTGCCATCGGCCTTGGTGGGATCAAATTCCTCGCCCGCGGGCGATTTGTGCCCGGGTATCGTATAGGTCGTGTGCTCGCTACCCTGCGGCTGGGCCGGCCACTGCGAGCCCGCAGGCCACAAATCCTCCGCGGGAGTGGTCCCTGGTGCGTGTTGTTGTGCCTGCGCGTGCTGCGGTGGCTTTGGGCCCAGCGTGGGCGGCAATTCAGGGCGGTTGAGGCGCGGGGCGAAGGGGGACATAGGCACGCGTGGGATGCGTGGGGCCTTGCGTGCCAGGTTCGTTGCCTTGTGGAAGGAGAACCGGCCGATGCGCTTGAAGGTGGAGTACGGCCGGAAGTATTTCGGGCGGCGCAGGCGGCGTGCGACGCGCTCGCCAAAGACCACGCCGGCTGCCAGTGCGCCGGAGATGGCTAGCGCGGTGGCCAGGTTGGTAAAGCCGATAATCATCTGCTCATTGATGGAGGCGTACATGCCGCGGTACAGCATGAGGCCCGGCAGCATGGGCGTATAGCCCACAATCATCGTAATCAGTGGCGGGATGCCCCACCGGCGCGACATCAAACCGCCGGCTAGGCCTACCACAATGGCAGACAGACCAGAGGCAATAACCGGGCCGACGCCAAAGGGCACGACCACGAAGTAGTAGACAATCATACCGGCGGCCGCGGTGAGCCCCGAGAGCGTAATTTCTATCCAATGAGCCCCACATGCCAGCGCGAATGCGGCCGAACCCGTACCGCCGAGTACTACTAAGAGGGGAATTTTGTGATAAACCGGCGGCGCCAAGGTACCCAGTGGGGGCAGATCGAAGCCCATGGCGGAGGCCAGCTGAATACCCACACCCACACCGGCGATAATCGCGCCCGTTGATAACAGCGCAGAGAAAAAACGCGCGGAAGAGGTCACGGGGGCGCGAGTGATGCCATCGACAAGCGATTGCACCAGTGTCAGCCCCGCCACTAGCACGATAATTCCGGACGCCACAATCTGCGCAGGCGACATACTAATGCCAAAGGCGGCGGCAACGTTATACAAAATCGCGGCCGGGAAGACAGCTAAAAAGCCTCCGATGACGTTTTGATAAAAGGGCGGCAGGCGGTAATTGGCCAACCAGTCATTCAGCCCCATAATCAGCGCAGAGACCACGAAGGCTAAGAGACCGACGAGGAGATCGCCGCCGAGCATCAAAGAAATCAGGCCACCCATGCCGCCCCAGCCAAGCATTACCGTGGACGGTTTATACGGCGCTGGCATGCGGTCGATCTCGTCCAGGCGCTTTTCCGCCATGGCGGGCGGCACCCTACCGGAATGGATATCGCGGATGAGCCGGTCTACCTCCGAAAGTTTAGAAAAGTTCACGCCCACATCCGGGACCACGCGAAAGACGTGGAGGTTTTGGCGCTTATCGCCCGTGCCGATCGCGGTGTGAATGGTGATGGTATTCATCAAGATATCCACGTGGCAGTAGTGCAGACCATAAGACGACGCTGCGAGGTGGACCTGTGCGCGGGCATCAGAGTTGGCGGATCCGGCACTAACGAGCAGTTCGCCGATGCGCGCGGCAATTTCCATCACGCCTGTGACTTGGGCGGCATCGGTCAGATCGACCGGAGCGAGTGGCGATGGTGGGGGTGCGGCTTTAGCCGCGTCAATGATGGCGACTTGGCCTGCAGCGACGCGCAAGCGCTCCCGCATGGCGGACAGTAGTGACACGAAAATAACCCTCGAAAAAGCGGTGGGACACTAGTTAAAATTTCTGCCTGAACTTTAACCCGTGCGGGGCGCAAATGCATACAAAGGGGGACCGGCTTTCCACTTGGGCGTGGTCCTCGGGTAGTATGCAACGAGCGGAAGAAATTCCGCGGTGCTGGAGTGGCGCAATTGGTAGCGCAACGCACTTGTAATGCGTAGGTTGCGAGTTCAAGTCTCGTCTCCAGCTCAAAAAGTAGCCCCCTTGCTGCACACACAGTTAGGGGGCGAAAGTTTTATTAGTGAGCCGGGTGGTTATTTACTCGCTACTTTGCGCAGGCAACGTTCCGGACTTTGGGTTATTGCGGAAGCACCAGGCGGTAAGCACCGCGAAGATGAAGGCGATGCAGGCAAGCCCGCCGACGGTGAGGAAATATGCACAGTCATAGGCTGCGGCAGCAGTCTCGTGCGTAGAGGGCGATAGGAGTGCTTCGGTGCCGTGTGGGGCGAGGGCATCAGGAAGCGTGTGCGTCATTAGTAGCGGCACGAGGGAACCGGTGATGGCGATGGAAAGCAGCGTGCCGAATTCGTAAGAGACCGCTTCTACGCCAGAGGCCATACCCGCCCGGTGGGAGGGGGCGGCATTGATGATGGCGGTAGAAGAAACGGACATCGACGAGCCGGCACCCACGCCCGTGAGAATGAGACCGGTAATAAACACCGCGAGGTTATCGGCGCGGTCAGCCCACATGATGCTCAGCATGCCAATGTCCATGCTGAGAAAACCGCCGCTGATGAGTGGTAAAAAGCCCACGCGGTGCAAGACGGTGCCGCCGACAATGGCAGTAGGGATGGCCGCAACCGCCATGGCGGAGATGAAAAGGCCGGCGTTAAGGGGTGAGAGGGCATCGACAAGCTGCAGCTTTTGGGTGGTTAGAAGCTCAAGGCCGGTGATGGCAAACATGGCACCACCGGCGGTGAGCACGCCGCCGCTAAAAGTGGGGGAGGAGAAGATGTCACAGGTTAACAGCGGATCATCAAGCCGTCTTTGCCGGTAGCCAAAGGCTGCGGCGCTGAGCAAGCAAGTGACAATGGAACCGACCAGCACCGCGGCATTGGTATGGGAAGCCGCCGCCGTTTTGATGGCCAGGACCAGGCTGGACAGGGTAATAAGCGCAGAGAACGAGGACAGGAAATCCCAGTGCTTATGCGGGTTCGCCTGGTTGGGCGGGCCGAGTACGAAGGTAAGGATTATGGTGAGGGCCACGATGGGCACGTTGATTAAAAAGACCGAGCCCCACCAAAAATGCTCTAGGAGGAATCCCCCCACGGTGGGCCCGGCGGCAGCGCCCACGACGGCGACGGAACTCCAGATGCCAATGGCCTTATTGCGCTCTACTTCATTGGGGAAGGTCAACCGGATAAGCGCCAGGGTGGAAGGCAACATGATGGCAGCGCCGAAGCCCAATAAGGCGCGGCCAGAGATGAGAAACCAGGCGTTGGGTGAATAAGCCGCCAGCAGGGAGGCGGTGCCAAAAGTGGCGAGGCCAGTTAAGAACATCAGGCGGTGGCCAATGCGATCTCCCAATGTGCCGGTGCCGAGGAGCAGACCCGATAAAACCAGCGTATAGGCATTGATGATCCACAATTGTTGCATGTCAGTGGCATGCAACTGCTGCGTAAGCTGCGGCAGCGCCGTATAAAGTATGGAATTATCCAAGCCCACCAGTAGCAGGCCCAGGGACACCACGGCAAAGAAAGACCATCGCTGCGCGGGGGTGGAGGCGAAGGCGGCAGCCGCGTGGTGCGGGGACTGTGTGGCTGTATCAGCTGACTCGTTCCTCATCGCTAGAAACCATAGCGAATATGGCTGCGATGATTCAGGTTAGTATTGCCTTGCTCACAGATAAGCGAGTGGTGTGAGTATTTAGGAATTGCTGGACTTTCCTGCACGTTGAGTTGCACAGTGGTACTAGAACAGTTAGAGACTTAAGGACGATGTTCAAATGGCACGTAATTATGCACAACAGCTGGTTGAGACGCTAGAAAAGCAGGGCGTGGAGCACATTTATGGCCTTGTGGGCGACTCCCTCAACCCGATCGTGGACGCGGTGCGCCGCTCTTCCATCGAATGGATCCACGTGCGCAATGAGGAAGCCGCAGCCTTTGCTGCTGAAGCGGACTCGTTGACCACCGGCAAGCTGGCCGTGTGTGCGGCCTCGTGTGGCCCGGGTAATACCCACCTCATCCAGGGCCTTTATGATGCTAACCGCAATGGCGCCAAGGTACTGGCCCTGGCATCGCACATTCCTTCCCGCCAGATTGGCTCCGCCTTCTTCCAAGAAACCCACCCGGAGCAGATCTTCCAGGAGTGCTCCGGCTACTGCGAAATGGTTCTCTCCGGTGACCAGGGCGGTGTAGTGCTGCACCACGCCATCCAGTCCACCATGGCCGGCAATGGCGTATCTGTGCTGGTGATCCCGGGCGATGTCTCTACCGAAGAAGTTGATGATGACACCTTCGTAGAATCCAAGATCTCCACTGGCAATCCGGTGGTTTACCCAGACCCGGCAGAGGCCGCAGCATTGACCCAGGCTATCAACGAGGCCGAGTCCGTCGCCTTCTTCGTGGGCGCCGGTGTGAAAGATGCCCGCGAGCAGGTGCTGAAGCTGGCAGAAAAGGTCAAGGCCCCCATTGGCCACGCGCTCGGCGGTAAGATGTATATCCAGTATGACAACCCATTTGATGTGGGCATGTCCGGCCTGCTGGGCTACGGTGCCGCGCATGAGGCCACCCACGAGGCAGACCTGTTGATCCTTTTAGGTACGGATTTCCCGTATAACGACTTTCTGCCAAAGGGCAATGTGGCCCAGGTTGATATCAACGGCTCCCATATTGGCCGCCGCACCAAGATTTCCTACCCCGTGACTGGCGATGTCGCCGCCACCATCGACAATATCTTGCCGCACGTGGAGGAAAAGAAGGACCGCTCCTTCTTGGATAAAATGCTGAAAAAGCACTACGACAAGCTGGAGAACGTGGTGGAGGCGTATACCTCCAATGTGGAAAATCACACCCCGATCCACCCCGAGTACATCGCGTCCCTCATTGACCAAGAAGCCGACGATGATGCCATCTTCACCGTCGATACCGGCATGTGCAATGTCTGGGGTGCGCGCTATATCACTCCGAATGGCAAGCGCGAGCAGATCGGCTCTTTCCGCCATGGCACCATGGCTAACGCCCTGCCACAGGCCATAGGCGCGCAGAAAGCCAACCCGGGCCGCCAGGTCATTACCTTCTCTGGTGACGGTGGGCTCTCCATGCTCATGGGCGAGCTGCTGACGGTTAAGCTGCACCAGCTGCCGGTCAAAATGTTCGTGTTCAATAACTCCTCGCTGGGTATGGTCAAGCTGGAGATGCTGGTAGGCGGCATTCCAGAACACGAGACCGATCACGAGTCCGTGGACTTTTCCAAGATTGCAGAAGCCGCTGGCATCAAGACCTTCCGCATCGAGGACCCGAAGCAGGCTCCTCAACAGATAAAGAAGGCCTTGGCGTATAACGGCCCTGCGCTTATTGATGTCGTCACTGACCCCAATGCCCTCTCCTTGCCGCCGACTCTGACCTTCGACCAGCTTTTGGGCTTCTCCAAGGCCGCTACCCGCACCGTCTTTGGTGGCGGCGTGGGCTCCATGCTGTCCATGGCCAAGTCCAACCTGCGCAATATCCCGCGTCCGCAGGATTTTTAAGCTATAACGGAGCCCATAGCGCCTTAGCCACGCTGTCTTTTCCCACCACAGATTTTATTTTTTGTCGGGGGAGGGGCACGCGTGGCTTTTTGCTTTTACAGGTTTCGTCCAGAAATTTATCAGTAGGCTAGAAACTGGGTGTGCCACACTGGATGATTAAAGCTTGCATGCACGCAGGTGTGTAGAGGACAGGAAGTAATAAGGAGCTGCAGGACGTATGGAAGACAAGAAACTTGCCACAGTCCTCGTCGTTGATGACGAGCCGAATATCGTGGAGCTATTGACGGTATCGTTGAAGTTCCAAAATTTTGATGTCTATAGTGCTAGTTCGGGCAACGAAGCGCTGCGCGTGGCGCGTGAGGTAAACCCGGATGCCTATATTTTGGATGTCATGATGCCGGGCATGGACGGCTTCGCGCTTTTGGGCAAGTTGCGCCAAGAAGGCCTGGATGGCCCGGTGCTGTACCTGACCGCCAAGGATGGGGTGGATCAGCGCATCCATGGCTTGACCATCGGTGCGGACGATTACGTTACCAAGCCCTTTAGTCTCGAAGAGGTCATTACCCGCCTGCGCGTGATTATGCGCCGGGGTGGTGCCGCCGAAGAGTCCTCTAATGATGCCACCATGAGCTATGCCGATCTGACCTTGAATGACGATACCCACGAGGTCACCAAGGGTGGCCAGCTCATCGAGCTTTCGCCTACGGAGTTCAATCTCCTGCGCTACCTCATGCAAAACAAGGAAGTGGTGTTGTCCAAATCCAAGATCTTGGACAACGTGTGGCACTATGACTTCGGCGGCGATGGCAACGTCGTGGAATCCTATATTTCCTACCTGCGCCGCAAGATCGATACCGGCGATACGCCGCTCATCCACACCGTGCGCGGTGTGGGCTATGTGCTGCGCACCCCGCGCTCCTAAACCGACGTTGTGTAATGACAGGAACACCGGAGAACCCCGCCGTGGGCAGGTCTGGCTCAATGCAGCCCCAGCAAGCACAGCAGCCGCCCCTAAAGTGGCATGAGCAGCTGGACCGATTGCCGCAGCAGGGGCAGGGAAAGAAAAAGAAGCGCTTCAAGCGCGACTACATCAAGCAGATACCGCAGGCGATGCCCCTGCGCACCTGGCTGGTGGTTCTCCTCGTGGTTATCTCCGGCCTCGGGTTGACGGGCTCGTCCTTTGCCGTGAATTCGATCATGCGCAACGTGCTCTATAACAACGTCGATAGCGAACTACGCTCGGCGTCATCCTCCTGGGCCCGCGATGTGAGCAATGACTTCTTTCTAGGTGACCACACTAAGCGCCCACCCACGGAATACGTGGTGCTTAATTATCTTCCGGATGGCACCATTCGCTATTCCGGACCCACGTCCACCACCCCGGACGTGGAGGGCGTTCCCCTCGGGGGGTACCCCACGACGGTGGGCTCGATTGAAAATAACACCAAGTGGCGCGCGCTAGCCTTTGCGGATTCCAATGGCGTTATCACCGTCATTGCTAAGGACATGACCCACGAAAAGGAGATTCTGCATGGTCTAGCCATGGTACAAGTATCCATCGCGGCGATCGCCTTAGCAGCCATGGCCGCCTTCGGCTTCTGGTTTATTCGCAGGGCATTGCGTCCGCTGCGGGTGGTGGAATCGACGGCATCGGACATCGCGGCCGGGGATCTGGATAAGCGCGTGCCCGAGTGGCCGCTGCATACGGAGGTCGGCCAATTGGCCGCTGCGCTCAATATCATGCTGGGCCACCTGCAGCGGTCCGTGGTGACGGCGCAGGAAAAAGAGGAACAAATGCGCCGCTTTGTCGGCGATGCCTCCCACGAGCTGCGCACCCCGCTGACTAGCCTGCGCGGTTACACGGAGCTCTACCGATCCGGGGCTACGAACGATGTCGATCTGGTCTTGTCCAAGATAGATAACGAGTCCAAGCGTATGTCGCTGCTGGTAGAAGACCTGCTGGCGCTTACCCGTGCGGAAGGAACGCGCTTGGATCTACGGCCGGTGGATCTTTTGGAGCTTTCCCTCTCGGTGGGATCGTCCGCGCGCGCGGCCTTCCCCGAGCGTGAGGTTAAGGTGGTCAATAAGGCGCAGTCCATCCCTGTGGTCAATGGCGATGCAGACCGCCTCCACCAGGTGCTGCTCAACCTTATTTCCAATGGTCTGCGCCACGGCGGCGAGGATGCCGCGGTTACCTTGCAGCTGCGGCGCGATAATAATGACATCCTCGTGGATGTCATTGATGACGGCAAGGGAATGTCTTCTAAAGACGCCGCCCACATCTTCGAGCGCTTCTACCGCGCGGATTCTTCCCGCACGCGTGATACCGGAGGATCCGGCTTGGGCCTTGCCATCGTGCATTCCTTGGTGGAACAGCACGGCGGCAGCATCAGCGTAGATTCCGCACTCGGCCACGGCACTACCTTTACGGTGCGCCTGCCCGCGCTGGAGGAACCGCAGGATTAGTCCGCGCGGTAGCCGTCCTCGTTGGTGCCCAAATGCTGGCGGATGCGCGCGGCCGCCTCATCCATGGCGGCTTCGTCGGTGTCTTCGGCCGCATAGGCCTTGGCAAAGTCGTACTCTTCCATCTTTTCGGTAGGAAAGAGATGGATGTGGGTATGCGGCACATCGAAGCCGGCAATGACATACCCGGTGCGTGGAGTGTCGTACGCGTTCTTGATGGCCTCACCGATTTCCAGCGCCACCTTATTGAGGTGTGTCCAGGTCTGCGAATCCAGGTCGGTCCACTTATCTACTTCCTTAATGGGCACGACTAGGGTGTGGCCGTAGCGCAGTGGCTCGATGGAGAGAAAAGCCACGCAGGTCTTATCGCGGTAGACAAAGCGGGCGGGTAGTTCACCAGTAATGATTTTGCTAAATACAGAAGCCATAGCTGCCAGGCTACCGTAGCTATGATGGTGGGCATGCGCATTCTCGTAATTGGTTCGGGCGGCCGTGAACACGCCCTCGTGAAAGGACTGCACGCTGATCCACAGGTTGCGGAGATCCACGTCGCGCCCGGTAGCGCGGCCATGGCTCCGCTAGCTACCGTGCACCCGGAGTACTCCCAGGTAGATGAGCCAGCGCGGATGGTGGAACTCGCCCGCGAGGTCGCCGCTGAACTAGTGGTCATCGGCCCCGAGGTGCCGCTGGTCGCCGGTGTGGCGGATGCGTTGCGCGCAGACGGTATCGCCGTCTTCGGGCCCAATAAGGACGCCGCCCAGATTGAAGGCTCCAAAGCTTTTGCCAAGGAAGTCATGGAGGCAGCTGGGGTGAAAACCGCCCGCTCGCACCAGCTGCGGCCGGGTGCCAGCGATGCTGATATTGAGGCCGCGCTAGATAATTTCGGGCCGCAGTTCGTAGTCAAGGACGATGGCCTGGCAGGCGGCAAGGGCGTCGTGGTTACCAGCGAGCGGGCCGCCGCCCGCGCGCACGTGGATGCAGTTCTGGGCGCTGGCAACCCCGTGCTGCTGGAATCTTTTTTGGACGGCCCCGAAATATCGCTGTTCTGCCTTGTTGATGGCGCAACCGTCGTACCGCTGCTGCCCGCTCAGGACCACAAGCGCGCTTATGACAATGACGAGGGCCCCAATACCGGCGGCATGGGAGCTTATACACCGCTGCCGTGGCTTGGTAAGGACGATGTGCAGCGCATCGTCGACGAGGTTTGCACGCCGGTGGCCCAGGAAATGGTGCGCCGCGGTACCCCCTACTCCGGCCTACTTTATGCCGGGCTGGCTTGGGGTACACAGGGCCCAGCCGTGGTGGAATTTAACTGCCGCTTTGGTGACCCAGAAACCCAAGCTGTGCTCTCACTCCTGAAGTCCCCCCTGGCGCAAGCCCTCAACGCCACCGCCACTGGTACGCTGGCAGAACTCGAGCCACTGCAGTGGGAGGACGGCTATGCCATCACCGTGGTCATGGCGGCCGCCGGTTACCCCGCCTCGCCCCGTAAAGGCGATGTCATTGTCGGCGAGGGCCTAGAAGACCCCGAGCGCGTGCTCCACGCTGGCACGGAATACTCCAGCGGGGTATTTCGCAGCAATGGTGGCCGCGTGCTTAACATTTTAGGCAAGGGTGAAACGCTGGATGCCGCGCGCGACAATGCTTACGCCACCGCTCAGGGCATTGAGTTTGCGGGCGGGTTTGTCCGGGAGGACATCGGCAAGCGCGCCGCAGCAGGAGAAATTTCTATCTAGGAAGTAGCCACGGGGGAGGGCGGGCATGGAATAATGAGCCACGTGGCTGAGAAGAAGAATATCCCCAACGTCCTGTCCTCCCGTTATGCTTCTGCAGAGCTTGCCAATATCTGGAGCGCGGAGCATAAAATCATCCTCGAGCGCAAGCTGTGGATCGCCGTGATGCACGCCCAGAAGAACCTAGGCGTGGACATCCCCGCCAAGGCCATTAGCGCGTACGAGGCCGTGATCGAGGACGTAAACCTCGAATCTATTGCGCAGCGCGAGCGTATCACCCGCCACGATGTGAAGGCCCGCATCGAAGAATTCAATGCGCTGGCCGGTTACGAGCACATCCACAAGGGCATGACCAGCCGCGATCTCACTGAGAACGTGGAGCAGCTACAGATTCACACCTCGTTAGAAATCATCCGGGATAAGGCCATCGCCGTGGTCGCGCGCATCGGCCGCCACGCCGCCGAGTACCAATCCCTGGTCATGGCCGGGCGCTCGCACAACGTGGCCGCGCAGGCCACCACGCTGGGCAAGCGCTTTGCCACCGCCGGCGATGAGATGCTGCTGGCCATCGAGCGTGTAGAAGACCTGCTGTCGCATTACCCGCTGCGCGGCATCAAGGGCCCCATGGGTACCTCGCAGGACATGCTCGATCTCATGGGCGGTTCCGAGGACAAACTCGCCTCCCTAGAGACCAATATTGCCGATTACCTAGGCTTCCGCCGCATCTTCAACTCCGTGGGCCAGGTGTACCCGCGCTCGCTGGATTTCGATGCCATCTCCTGCCTCGTCTCCCTGGGCACCGCCCCGGCATCGCTGGCCACCACTATCCGCCTGATGGCCGGCAACGAGACCGTCACCGAGGGCTTCAAGGAAGGCCAGGTCGGCTCGTCCGCCATGCCGCACAAGATGAACGCCCGCTCCTGCGAGCGCGTGACCGGCCTGCAGGTCATCCTGCGCGGCTACCTCACCATGGCCGCGGATCTCGCGGGCAGCCAATGGAACGAGGGGGATGTCTCCTGCTCGGTGGTGCGCCGCGTCGCGCTTCCCGATGCCTTCTTTGCCATCGACGGCCAATTCGAAACCTTCCTCACGGTGCTCGATGAATTCGGCGCCTTCCCCGCCATGATCGACCGCGAGCTCGAGCGCTACCTGCCCTTCCTGGCCACCACCCGCATCCTCATGGCGGCGGTGCGCGCCGGGGTAGGCCGCGAAACCGCTCACGAGGTTATCAAGGAAAACGCCGTGGCCGTGGCGCTGAATATGCGCGAAAACGGAGGCAATCAGGACTTAATCCAGCGCCTTGCCGCAGATGATCGCCTGCCCATGGATGCGGCCGAGCTCGAACGGGTCCTCGAGGATAAGCATGCTTTCATTGGTGCCGCCGAATCCCAAGTCTCCCAGGTCCTAAACCGCATTAAGGCCCTCGTAGGCGAGCACCCCAAGGCCGCTGCGTATAAGCCGGGCGAAATCCTCTAGCGTTGTGCGCGGGCTTACGTGCCCGCGCACGCCCGCGCGTTATGATGAGGACCATGCGTCCTGAGCTTTCTTCTCATACCCACGTAGCCTCCGGCAAGGTCCGCGATATTTACGATGTGGACGACAACACCCTGTTAATGGTGGTCTCTGACCGCATCTCCGCCTACGACTTTGCCTTGGAGCCGGCCATTCCAGATAAAGGCCGGGTTCTCACGGCCACCTCGAAGTTTTTCTTCGATGCCATCGACTTTCCCAATCACCTCGCCGGACCGCTCGATGATGAGCGTATTCCGCAAGAGTGCTTGGGCCGCGCCATGGTGGTGAAGAAGCTAGAGATGGTGCCCTTCGAGTGCGTCGCGCGCGGTTTCCTCACCGGCTCTGGGTTGCAGGAATACCAGGCCGACGGCACCGTCTGCGGTATTAAGCTGCCCGCCGGCTTGGTGGAGGCCTCCCGCCTGCCCGAGCCCATTTTCACCCCCGCTACGAAGGCGGAGCACGGTGATCATGATGAGAACGTGTCTTTCGATTACGTGGTAGATAAGCTCGGTCGCGAGCGCGCCGAGGAGTTGCGCGCGGCTACCTTGCGCATTTACGCCAAAGCTGCCCAGCTGGCGGAGGACAAGGGCATTATTTTGGCCGATACCAAATTCGAATTCGGCCTCGATGCGCACGGCACGCTCGTGCTTGCCGATGAAGTCCTCACCCCCGATTCCTCCCGCTACTGGCCCGCAGATTCCTATGCGGAGGGCGAGGTTCAACCCTCCTTTGATAAGCAGTACGTGCGCGATTGGCTGACTTCCGCTGCCTCCGGCTGGGATAGGTCTTCCGATGCTTATCCGCCCGCGCTTCCTGATGACGTCGTCTCCGCCACCCGCTTGCGCTATATCGAAGCCTACGAAAAGCTCTCGGGTAAACGCTTCGCGGACTTCCTTTCTCCATGTTCCTCGGCGGTTGGGCCGCAGTCCGCGCCAGATGGGGCTACCGCGCGGTAGTCGGGTGCCCGCCGCTAGGGCACGAGCGGCGACGCGTACAGTGGGAGGGCATGAGTGATGAAAAGATGGCCGCACCGGTCGCCCCAGTCCACCCTGTCAAGCGCGAATTTCATGGCCGCAAATTCGTGGATAATTATGAGTGGCTGCGCGATAAGCAATCGCAGGAAACTCTGGATTACCTGAATGCCGAAAATGATTACACTGCGGCACACACCCGGCACTTGGATGCGATGACGAAAAATATCTTCCAAGAAATTAAGTCTCGCATTAAACAAACCGACATGTCTGTGCCAGCGCGCCGTGGTAAGTACTGGTACTACAGCCGCTCGGAAGAAGGAAAGAACTACGGCTATTCCTGTCGCATCCCGGTAGAAGAGGGAAGCGATCCGTGGACTGCACCGGTGATTCCGGAAGAAGGCAGCCTTCAAGGCGAAGAAATTATCCTCGACTCCAATGCCTTGGCAGAGGGCAAGGATTTCTTTGCCCTCGGTGCGGCCTCCATTTCAGATTCCGGCCGTTACCTGGCTTATTCGGTAGACTTTGCCGGGGGCGAGCGCTTTGAACTATCCATTAAAGATCTTGACACCGGGGAGCTTTTAGAAGATCACCTTACCGGCATCTTCTATGGCGCTACCTGGGTAGGCGATGGCTATATCTTCTACATCACGGTGGATGATGCCTGGCGCCCGGACGCGGTATGGCGCCATAAGGTAGGCACTGAGCAGTCCGCGGATGTGCGCGTGTTCCATGAGGAGGATGAGCACTTTAACGTGGGCATCGGCAGTGCTCGCTCCGATAAGTACCTCTTCATCGGGGTGGGATCGAAGATTACCTCGGAGTCGTGGGTGATGGATACGAAAGACCCCGAAGGTGAATTTCGCCCGTTGTGGAAACGCGAGACTGGTGTGGAATACGATGTTGACCACGCTGTGGTAGGCGGCGAAGACTACTGGGTTGTCACCCACAACGCCACCGGACCCAACTTTGCGGTGGGCTATGCCAAGGCTAACGAGGAACTTCCCGCCCTGCGCGACCTGCCCGAGCTAGTGGCACACGAAGACACCACCCGCATCGAGGGCGTGGATACTTACCGCGACCACATGGTGCTGGGATACCGTCGCGGTGGTATCGGCCGGGCTGCGATTATGCGTGTTGGCGATGACTTCGGGGAATTTGAAGAGCTTAACTTCACTGAGGAGCTCTTTACTGTCGCCGTGGCCGGCAACCCGGAATGGGATGCGCCAGTAGTCCGCGTGAATTATGTGTCCTATATCCAGCCTGCGCAGCTTTTCGATTACCGCGTTGATACCGGCGAGTACACGCTGCTGAAAGAACAGGAAGTCCCCGGTGGCTACAACCCGGATGATTATGTGGCCTACCGCATCTGGTCTACCGCCAGCGATGGCACCAAGATTCCGGTTTCCGTAGTGCACCGTAGCGACTTGGATCGCACGAAGCCCAACCCGACGTTGCTGTACGGCTACGGCTCTTACGAAGCCAGCATGGACCCGTACTTCTCCGCGGTGCGGCTATCGCTTATGGATCGCGGCATGATTTATGCGGTGGCGCACGTGCGCGGTGGCGGCGAAATGGGCCGACAGTGGTACGACGATGGCAAGATGCTGCAGAAGAAAAACACCTTCACTGATTTCATCGCGGTGGCTGATGACCTCATTGAGCGCCGGGTGACCACCCCGGATCAACTGGTGGCCGAAGGCGGGTCCGCCGGCGGCATGCTCATGGGTGCCGTGGCTAATATGGCTCCTGATCGCTTTACCGCCATCCAAGCCGTCGTCCCCTTCGTGGACCCGCTGACCTCGATGCTCATGCCGGAGCTTCCCCTTACCGTCCCCGAGTGGGAAGAGTGGGGTGACCCGTACCATGATCCGGAATACTACGACTACATGAAGTCCTATTCGCCCTATGAGAATGTGGAGCCCAAGGAGTATCCGGATATCTTGGCGATTACCTCGCTGAACGATACCCGCGTGCTGTACGTGGAACCAGCGAAATGGATTGCCCAGCTGCGCGCTACGGCTACCGGCGGCGAATTCCTGCTCAAGACGGAGATGTCCGCCGGACACGGTGGCGTGTCCGGACGCTACGATAAATGGCGCCAAAACGCCTTCGAATATGCCTGGACCATCAATAAGGCTACCGGGCTAACGGAGTAACCGCACAGCACCGTCGTGCGCTGGCAGGGATTTAGTCCACCAGTCTGCACAGCGCGCGGAGTTGGCGGTGCTGTGCGATAATTTGAGCTATGACTAGCCACCTTCTGGTTTCTATCTCCAGTATTTTTGAGGACACTCGGAAGCAGGCTACCAGCTTCCTGTCGGTTCTGGACCGGGAGGACATTCCCGTCTCCCTGCTCATCGCCCCGCACATCGATGGTAACTGGCACTTGGCCAAGGACAAGGACACCCAACAGTGGCTAAAGGATCAGGTGGCCGCGGGCCGCCTGCTTATCCTCAATGGCTTCGACCAAGCCGCGCAAGGCCGCCGGGCGGAGTTTGCTAACCTTAACTCGCACGAGGCGAAGCTGCGCCTAGCCGGTGCGACCCGGCAGATGGCGCAGATTGGTTTCGAACCTACCATCTTCGCGCCCCCGCGCTGGCGCATGTCTCCCGGAACTTTGCAGGTCCTGCCCAATTTTCCCTTCGAGGCGGCGGTTTCTACCCGCGGCATCCTCGAAGTAGCGACCGGGACATTCCACCAAGCCCGCAACCTTTCTTTTGGTGAGGGCTTTGGTTCCGCCAAATGGTGGCGTAAAAATATCATCCGCGCGGCGGAGCGCTCCGCCCAGCGCGGCAACACTGTGCGCCTTTCCATCTCTGCCCGCAACTTGGATGATCGCAAGGTCAGCAAGGATTTTGTGAAGGCAGCTCGCCGCGCCCTCGACGCGGGTGCTACCCCTGCCGATTACAGCATTTACCTGCCGCACTAGTCAGGCTGAGGCCTTATAGAGTTTCTGAGCTTCTGGAGATGAGGACATCAGATTAGTCCTTTCGTTTATTTTGTTTAGGGTCTAACGTGTAGGTCATGATGAATCTGCAAGAGAAAAACATTGACCGCGCCAAGGCCGCAGCGCGCCATGCCCTTCAAAAGCTCAACCTTACGCTTGCTAGTGTCCCCGAACGCGGAGAAATCGATATAGTAGCTCCAGGATCAGATGAACCTATTCGATTATCACGCGATGTCGCTGAATTACTTTGTGAGATCCTTGTCAACACGGCCGCTGGGCGGAAAGTAAAAGTAATTGCCTTGAACGCGGAACTGACAACGCAACAGGCAGCAGATCTTCTGAATGTCTCTCGTCCACATGTCATCAAGCTCATGGACGAGGGGATCCTGAAGGGACATAAAGTAGGTACCCACCGCCGTTTGTATGCCTCCAGCGTGCAGGAGTTTAAGCGTCAGAGAGACCTTGAACAGCGTGCTGCGGCAGATGAGCTCGCGGCGCTTTCTGAGGAAATGGGTTTGTACGAGTAACCGAGTCCTACTTGTTCAGGCTAGCGATGAAGTCCTTAGCCTGCTCCGGGAGCATGTCCCAGAGGCCGGCGGGGATGATCTTTTGCAGGTTGCCGGTGGCCGCCATGAAGCCGGGGATGGCGAGCAGGCCAGCCAGGATGGCGAAGCCGATAATGGCGCCGGTGCCAAGTGAGCTAGAGCTGAATCCAAAGCCTGGCCCATCGGTGGTGTCGTTATCGCCCTCATCGCTGTGACTTGGGGCGTTGGTGGATTCGTCCGTGCCCAAAGTGAAGCCGACCTTGACGGGATCGTGATCGGAGGCGCGGAAGGGGGAATCGTCATAAAAGTCGACGATATTGTAATTGCGGCGAGAATACTCAAAGGCGACGGGTTCGTCGGCATTGATGTTCCATACTTGGGCATCATCAACTAATCCCGAAGCAACCTCATTGGCGAGGACGTGGTCTAAGCTGCCGAGCAGGCCACCGAACTGATAGGAGGTATCGGCGCCGTATTTTTCCGCAGGCACGGTAAAGCCATCGTTGCGGAAGACATCGAGCGCGGTTTCGTGGGTATAGGCATTGAAATCACCCAGGGCGAATAGCGGCTTTTCCTGCCAATCGTCCTGCTTGTGCAGCGCATCCAGCACGGCCTGGGCCTGGGCATTGCGAACATTGGGGTTATTGCCTTGACCATCGCCGGCATCCCCATCGCCCTTGGCCACCGAGCCCTTGGATTTGAAGTGGTTGGCCACGGCCACGAAGGACCCGTCGGTGCTATTGAGTGGCTGGAATTCCTGGGCCAGTGGCTCGCGGGCGGTGCCGGAAAAACGCGGATCCTGGAATATGCGGGATTCGCCTACCGGCTTGACTACGTCCTTGTGGTAGATGAACGCGGTGCGGATGACATCGGGGTGTGCAGGGACCTGCTCTTTGGAGGGGGAGGGCACGTAGGCCCACTTCTCGGCGCCGGCGGCCTCGTTAAGTTTTTCGGTTAAGCGCTTGAGCGCCTTATCACGCTGGTCAAAGTCCCCGGTAACCGCGTAGCCATCTTCGATTTCGGAAAGCCCAATGACATTGGCATCCAGGGCATTGATGGCGGCGACGATCTTGCGCTCTTGGTCCTTTAATGCGGATTCGGTATAGGCACCGCGGGTCTTGCCACGATTAACGGTGACCTTATTGCCCTCGCGGTCGGTATAGGCGCTGCCCCCGAATTCCTCACCCAGGGAGGTGAAGTAGTTCAGCACGTTAAAGGCACCGATGGTGTATTCGCCCTTGACGTCATCGACAGCGCGTAGCTCCGCGCCACGGGATTCTTGCCAGGAGATGGGAAGATCAGTGCCGGCGGTCTCACCGGTGACCGGTTCAGTAGGCTGAAAGCGCCATTGCTTGTGGGAATAGCCTACGATCACCGGGTGCTGGAATTCCACGGTATCGGTGGTACGCAGGGATTTGATGGTCTTACCGCTGTCTTGGGCAATATAGGGCAGCGGGGTGTCCTTATCCGTCTTTAAATAATCGCGGGTGCGGCCATCATCCAAGGTGACGAGCCTTTCCGCGTTCTCCTTGGCCAGTTTTTGCAGATCGGAATTGGGGTCGGTGGAAGGGGGGTGGACATCGGAAGGCTGGCGGAAAGCTTCCTTGCCCGGGGCAAGGCCGACCTCGCCGTACTGGTTGAGCGAGTAGTTATTGGTCACCGTATACGCGCCGGGTTGGATGAGCATGTGCTCAAGGGGCTCGCGAGCAGCATCTCCTTGGGGAAGCTCGTCCACGGCGAGCGGGGTGACGGCCTCCAGCGCGGTATCGAGCTGTTTGAGGGCAGACGCGGTGATCTGGGTGGCACCGAAGTACTCGGATACCTGGCCGGTGACCTCCACAGAATCGCCAATGCGGGGGTATTTATCGGCGCCCTTCGTGCCCATGTGGACAAAGAGCGCCGGGGAGGCATTAGTAACTTCGTGGCCCGTGCCGCCGGTCTGGATGGTAAAGCCGTTCAAACCACCCTCGCTCCACACGCCGGTGACAACGCCTTGGGTAGCAACGTTCTGGCCATCGAGGGGGGAGGCATCGCCGGTGCCCTGGATTTCCACAATCGGGGTAATGCCTTCGGGCGCGGGGAGATTCTCGGAGTCACCCGAGCCACCCAGCTGTGTGGCCGGGGACTCGTTGCCGGAATTGGTAGGAGACGGCGTACCGACGGTGAAGTCCGCTAAGTTGTCGTCGGTATCGGCACCCGCCGCATTGCGGGAAGCGGAGGTGTCATTGGATAGCGCGCCGGTGGCAGAGCCCTCAAACTTAGAGGCGGCGCCGTACCCGACGAGGTCGATGGTGGTGCCGGTGGCATCGGCAAGCTGCACTGAGCCGTTCGTGCTTGACATAGCGACCTTGCCTTCCGCATCCGGCGTGGGAAGCGCCTGGGATTGGCCATTGCCAGCAGCGCCCTGCACCAAGTAATAACCGTGGGGAGCGATGGTGCCAGACAGGGTTATCTTGCCGCCGCTATTGCCGGTGGAGGCGAAGTACTCCACGGACCAGCCGGTGAGGTCGATTGCGGTATCGGTGGGGTTATATAACTCGATGAAATCGTGGGAAAAGCTCGCGCCTTTGTTTCCACCACCACCGTAGACCTCAGAGATGACCGCGGTGGAATTATCCGGGGCGGCCATGGTGCTAGGCACTGCGATGGACAGGGAAAGGGTGGAGAAACCAGCAGCGAGGGCTACCATGCCCAGGCGGCGAAGAGCCATAGAAGTCACCTTTGTCATAGAGAAAGTTGTCAAGGACGTTTTTTATATTTACCTGCTGAACACTCGGTGCACCTAGGCGCGCACCGGGTAGGTGTCACGCGACCAGGCGGGGAAGTCTGGGTGCTGCGCACAATTCGTTTTCCTGTGGTTGTAATTTACGCGGAGTTTGTCTTTCGGGGGTGACAACCATGCTGCGGGGGTATATCTGGGGATTGGACGGGGGTATGACTACACTGAAACGGGCAGACCTAAGCCCCTTACAGTAAGGCAATAATTTCATGGCTCGTGTAGTTGTCAATGTCATGCCCAAGGCGGAAATTCTGGATCCGCAGGGCCAAGCTGTCGTCCGCGCATTGGGCCGCATCGGAGTATCCGGTGTCAGCGATGTGCGCCAAGGAAAGCGCTTCGAACTCGAGGTAGATGACTCGGTTACCACAGAGGAACTGGATAAGGTGGCAGAAATGCTGCTGGCTAATACCGTTATCGAGGACTACGAGGTTACGCAGCTGGAGGTCAAGTAAGTGACCACAAAAATCGGAGTAATCACCTTCCCCGGCACCCTGGATGATGTGGATGCCGCCCGCGCAGCCCGCACCGCAGGCGCCGAGGTCATTAATCTCTGGCACGCGGATGCCGATCTGCGTGGCGTGGACGCGGTGGTCGTGCCGGGTGGTTTTTCCTATGGTGACTATCTGCGCTCGGGCGCTATTTCGGCGCTTGCCCCCGTCATGCGCAGCGTCATCGATCGTGCCAAGGCGGGAATGCCGGTACTGGGCATTTGTAATGGTTTCCAGATTTTGACTGAAGCAGGCCTTCTACCGGGCGCCTTGACCCGGAATAAGGGCCTGCATTTTCATTGCACCGATACCTACCTCGAGGTGGAGCACACCACTACGGCCTGGACCAGCGAGTTTGAAAAAGGCCAGAAGATCTTGGTGCCCGCCAAGCACGGCGAAGGCCGCTTCCAGGCCGGCGATGACGATATCGCGCGCATCGAGGGTGAAGGCCGCGTGGTCTTCCGCTACACCGATAATTACAATGGCTCTATTAATGGGATTGCCGGTGTGAGCGATGAGTCCGGGCGCATCGTGGGCCTTATGCCACACCCAGAACACGCCATTGACCCGCTGACCGGACCATCCACCGACGGATTGGGACTTTTTGTATCCGCCATCAAGACCGTCGCGGAAGCGCCGGCGGTTTAAGGAGGCCACCTACATGACTGTTTTTAATGACACCGTAGAAAAGGCGAAGGCTACTCCGGACGAGCAGCAGCCGTACGTTGAACTCGGCCTGAAAGATGACGAATACCAGCGCATCCACGATATTCTGGGTCGTCGCCCCACCGATGCGGAGTTGACCATGTACTCCGTGATGTGGTCTGAGCACTGCTCCTATAAGTCTTCCAAGACGCACCTGCGCTACTTTGGGGAGACCATGACGGAGGAGATGGGGGAGAAGATCCTCGCCGGCATTGGTGAAAACGCCGGCGTGGTCGATATCGGCGATGGCAACGCGGTGACCTTCCGCGTGGAATCGCATAACCATCCCTCCTACGTGGAGCCTTACCAGGGTGCGGCGACCGGCGTCGGTGGCATCGTTCGCGACATCATGGCTATGGGGGCGCGCCCCATCGCCGTGATGGATCAGTTGCGCTTCGGGCCTGCCGATGCTCCCGATACCAAGCGCGTGTTGCCTGGCGTCGTCTCCGGTGTGGGCGGCTACGGCAACTCTTTGGGCCTGCCCAATATTGGCGGTGAAACCGTCTTTGATGAAACCTATGCCGGAAACCCCCTGGTCAACGCCCTGTGCGTGGGTACGCTCAAGGTTGATGACCTCAAGCTTGCTTTTGCCTCCGGTACCGGCAATAAGGTTATGCTCTTTGGTTCCCGCACCGGTCTGGATGGCATCGGCGGCGTTTCTGTGCTGGCCTCCGATACCTTTGAAGACGGCGCGGAGCGCAAGCTGCCGGCCGTGCAGGTGGGCGATCCTTTCGCGGAAAAGGTGCTTATCGAATGCTGCCTAGACCTCTACCACGCCGGCGTTGTGGTGGGCATCCAGGACTTGGGCGGCGCCGGCCTGGCCTGTGCCACTTCTGAGCTGGCGGCGTCTGGCGATGGCGGCATGGAGGTCAACCTTGATGCGGTGCCGCTGCGCGCGGAAAACATGACCGCCGCAGAAATCCTCGCGTCTGAGTCTCAGGAGCGCATGTGCGCCGTCGTGGCACCGGAAAACGTGGAGAAGTTCCGCGAAATCTGTGCACACTGGGAGGTCACCTGCGCCGAAATCGGTGAGGTTACTGAGGGCGACCACCTGGTCATCCGCCACCAGGGCGAGATCGTCGTCGATGCGCCTGCCGGCACCATTGCGGATGAAGCGCCGGTCTACGAACGCCCCTACGCCCGCCCCGAGTGGCAGGATGAACTGCAGAAATACCAGGGCACGGATAAACGCGGCCTGGTGGAAGCTTTGCAGAAGCTCGTCTCTTCACCTTCGCTGTGCTCGCGCGATTTCATCATGAACCAGTACGACCGCTACGTGCGCGGCAATACCGTCCAGTCGCACCACGCGAACGCGGGCGTGCTGCGCATTGATGAGGAGACCGGCCGCGGCGTCGCCGTTTCCGCCGATGCCTCCGGCCGCTACACCAAACTGGATCCGAATATGGGCGCGCGCTTGGCCCTGGCGGAGGCCTACCGCAACGTCGTGGTCACCGGCGCAAAGCCTGTCGCGATTACCAATTGCCTCAATTACGGTTCTCCGGAAAACCCGGACGTGATGTGGCAGTTCCGTGAATCCGTGCATGGGCTTGCTGATGCCGCCGTGGAACTGGCCATCCCCGTCTCCGGCGGCAACGTTTCCTTCTACAACCAGACCGGCTCGGAGCCCATCCTGCCCACCCCGGTCGTGGGTGTGCTCGGCGTTATCGACGATGTGCACCAGGCCATTAGCAATAACCTGGGCACCGTCAACGAGAAGGAAGTCCTCATCGCCTTGGGTGAAACCAAGGATGAGTTTGGCGGTTCCATCTGGCAGCTCGTCAGTGCTGAGGGCTCCGATAAGAACAACCTCAACGGCCTGCCGCCACAGGTAGATATGGCCAATGAGAAGAGCCTCGCGGGTTTCTTCCATGGCAACGATCTGCTCACCGCCGCGCACGATATCTCTGAAGGCGGCCTTGCCGTCGCTGCTTTTGAGATGGCCCTGCGCGCTGGTGCGCCTGGCGATGCCGCCGGCCTCGGCCTCGACCTCGATCTCTCCGCCGTGCACGAGGATGCCTTTATCGCGGCCTTCTCCGAATCCGCCTCCCGCGTGCTCGTGGCCACCACCGCCGACCGCGCCGATAAGGTGCTCGCCCGCGCCGGCGAGCTCGGCATTCCCGCGGCCATCGTGGGAGAGACCACGGAGACCGGCGCGCTTAGACTGGGCGGCGAATCCGTGGCCATCTCCCAGCTGGTTGAGGCATGGTCTGCCACCTTGCCTGACCTCTTCGGCCACGCCGTGGGTGCGAACTCCGTGGTGGAGTAAACCAACCCCTGGCACTGCCTAGCATCAGCCCGGCTTCGGCCGGGCTTTTTGCTGGTTTACGCAATCTTGAGTTGAGAGGGGCGTTGCAACACTTTCTCTCAGGAGGGTGTTGTGCCTGGGGTTGTTGGCTTGGGCGGTACCCCGGACTGGCTCTCACAATCCGCGCTGCTCAAACAAGTTCCCAAAATCCATGAATGGGAATTGATACCCTGGAGCTTTTCCATAGCGTGACGATTTCTGAATCTGCAGCGGTTGTCACTAGTGGCGTTGGGGAGCTTCCTGAGGGGGAGGCCTCTAATTCGACTAGTCAAAACTCTGTGATTTTTTCGAGTATAGGAGAGGTTCTTCGAAACATTATGGGGTCAAGTCCGGTGGAGCGCTGCAAAATCTGGTGCGTTAGCTGAGAAGCCGCCGCTAGGCTCCTTGGTGTATCTTCGTATGCTCCCCGTAAAGAATTTGTCCCGCTACCTGTGAGCGTGTCAAGTAGAAGTGGAGGCGTGGAAAAGATGCTCCTAATATTACGGTATAAAGATTGGGTTCAAAAGATCGCGCCCGATTTTCTTAACTTTACTTGTATCTTCTAAGGTGATACAAAAGAAGATCGTTAAGTGACATAAGTTGAGAAGTCGGTGGCGGCGATGAAGTCTTTAGAGGCATTGCAGCATTTAGAAACCTTAGCGGCTGATCAATGGGGCATAATTACCACTGCTCAAGCTCAGCGCGAGGGAATTTCTCGCCTCCAAATTAATCGATTGGCTGAGCGAGGTATTTTGGTACGGGCTCGAAGAGGAGTCTTTTTCCTTCCTTCTGCCCAGTTCGGTCCCATGACTGATACCCGAGAAGCTTGGATTAGCCTTGAGCCGAAGCTATTTGCTGTAGAACGCATAGGATCTGCGGGAAAAATTTTCGTCTCCCATGAATCTGCAGCGCTTGTACATAACATCGGAGAGTTAATACCGGAAAAGCAAACATTTTCCTCGATGTCTAGAAAACAGACGAGCCAAGACGATATCCATATTTATAACAATCGCCGGGTAGAGCCAGGGGAAATTGAAAATTTCAATGGTTTGCCGGTTGCCTCGGTAGAGCGAACTGTAGCCGACCTAGCATCTGAAAATATTGAATTCAATTATCTAGCGACCCTGGTAACGGATGCTTTGCGTAAGGAAGGCGTTCGGATTAACGCACTTTCTGATCGACTCGATGAGTCAGCTTCAAAATATCGTTTTCGTTCCGGTCAGGAACTACTTGAAGCATGCCTAGCGGAAGCTAAATCTGACGAGGATGACAATGAGAATATCAGCCGCTTCTTAAGTGTCTTGTCAGCGGATTTAGCTGTAGGCCCTAAGCAAATCAATCGCAAATATTTCGAGACTATTGACTGTTTCAATCAATTATTGGGGCCGAGGGACTGGTCAAAGAGCGCTGTCGAAGCCGTAAGTGACAGCCCGGACTTCGGAACGAGACGGAATGAGTCTTCGTAAAAGCTGAACTAAGCTATAGATTCGGTGACACTTGATTTCTCAAAAATTCAAATGAAAACAATTCAGAGCCGTCAGAATAGCCATAGTCGGTACCTAGTTGAATGACCGGAAACAGGGGAAAAATGGGATCTCTTAGCCACGTAGAAGCTCGCAATTGGCAGCGTAGCGTTTCTATGAGAATAGCGAATTTAGCGAAGTCTCGAGGTAGGACGAAAGACAGCATCAAGTTCCAACTAGTTTTCGAGTGCTTTTTGACCAGACTATTCAGTGAACCCTCCTCCGAATGGATTCTCAAAGGGGGGACTGCCTTATTGATGCGGAATGGCTCTGGGCGGTTCACCAGGGACGTTGATTTAGCTCGAGCTGAGAAATGGGATGATCCTCGAGATGTCGTCCATCAGCTCGAGCACAAGTTACAGCGTGAAAGTGTGGACCCTTTTACCTTCAAAATTCTAGCTACCAATTCGAGACGATTTGATACTCACGGAGGGTACAGAACCCCAACTATGACAGTAAATATAGAAGCAAACTTAGGAGGAAGAACTTTTCATCGATTCAGAATAGATGTGACTCTGATGCGTGATACACAGGTGCCTCCGGAAATAGTCGAAGTGGATCCTCTCCTTAACCTAGTCACTAAGGAAGGAGGCTATCGGCGTTTTTCCGTAGCTATCATCCCCGTCGAGGCGCACCTCGCAGATAAGATCTGTGCGATGCAGGAATCGCATGGAAATAGCGTGAGTATGCGATTTCATGATTTGGCAGACATAATTCAAATTATTCGAACGCAGGATTTCTCAGCAGAAAAATTGCTCGGAGTTCTTGATCATGAAGTCAATCGGCGAGGCATCGATTGGCCAGGCAGAATCTCTTCACCTGGCAACGTCTGGGAAAAAGAATACGCTCGGAAAGCGGCTACCTATGCGGGCCTGCCGCCAGAGCTTCATTCACTACACAGTTCTTTGAGTTATGCCGGATTGTGTCTAGACGAGGTACTGAGTAGACAGCGGCTTAGTGGGAAGTGGGATCACCGGCGTAAAACGTGGTTACCCCCTTTAGGCTGAAGAGATCACAAGCTTCTGTCTATGATTTCCTCTTGGAGGTACCTGAACATCTCATCCGCGAGAGCATCGTTGTGGTACTTCGAAAACATCGTCGTTCCTTTTCTCATTTGCCCGAGCGCCAATTCACGAGCAGCAAGAAGGATCGAATTTTCCATCAACAGTTCATCGATTGCGAAGTCTCTGGGGTACAGGATTGTCTTAACGGGGCCCGCTGAATGATAAGTATGTCTGAATGTGTAGTCGCGCATGTACATCGGCGGCTCGTATGTATCGGCAATGTTTAATCTCGTGCAAGGTCTCCAAGTTCCGCCTTTGGAAGTACGGCTGATTCTTAGATAAAACATTTCCACGTTGTTAATGCTCAAAGTAGCCACGCGGCGATCAACAGCAGACCTGTTTGTGGAGGGCATCGCCGTGACAGTCCAGATATTCTTCTCCGTCAAATGGGGATAGGGGATGACATATGCCACGTAAAAGGCCAGTGACCTTAGGATGTCTTCCCATCCCGGCTGCTTTTTAAGCTCCTCAAACTTTTTATTTGAAAGGTTTCGGTTCTTAGCGGTAATGGCTCGGTCAAGTCCCGTGTAGTGGTGTAGCCGTTTGTGCTTTCGGCTCGGTATTCAGTTCTGTGTTTGAGGTCAGGCGGTTAGCTGGTTGTGGTCACCATTGGCGTCTCCTGTGCGGTGCATGAGGTGTCT
>NZ_REGE01000007.1 GCF_003688935.1 Corynebacterium macginleyi
CCGGCGTCGTCGCCACTCGTCCATCGGGATGGTAAGCCCCGTCGATTTCGAAGCCCAGCTCGCTGATCAAAATTGTAATAAGAAAGCCGCTGCTTAACCCCTAAGCAGCTTAACAACGTGTCCACGACTTGCGGGTAACCCCACGGTAAGACTTGCATCTCTACTCGAATTTCAATTTATGCGACAATAATACAGTGACTCCACTACTCGTAGTAGGCCTTGGCAATCCTGGCCCGAAATATGCCGGCACGCGGCACAATATCGGCTTTGACGTTGCCGATGAGCTCACCGGTGAATTAATGAGCAGCTTTTCGGTACATAAGAAAACTAATACCGAGGTCGCGGAAGGAATGCTGTCCGGGCGCAAGGTAATTTGCGCTAAACCGCGATGCTTTATGAACCTCTCCGGCGGGCCGATCAAGGCACTCGCCCGGTACTTCCATCTGGCACCCGCGGATATTGTGGTTGTGCACGATGAATTAGAACTTGACTTCGGGACCTTGAAATTGCGGCAAGGCGGTGGCGATCACGGGCACAATGGTCTGCGCTCTACCACAAAGTCGCTCGGCACGAAGGACTATCAGCGCCTTTCCGTTGGCATCGGAAGGCCGCCAGGTCGGATGGATCCAGCATCGTATGTGCTCAAACCGTGGTCCAAGCAAGAAAAGGTGGAGGTCCCCATCCTCTGCGCAGAAGCGGTGTCAGAAATTAGGAGTGCGCTAGACTAACCGGCATGAAATTGGCTACTCTTCGCACCGCATTCGGCACCTGTGCAATCCGCGTCGAAGGCGAGAATGTCGGAGTGGAGCTGGACTACGAGGACGTAGGCGCGCTGCTCCGCGGCGAAGATTGGCGCAAGGCCGCACAGCTGTCGGGCGAGCCGATAGTCTTTGATCAGCATGATTTAGAAGCAGTGGTCCCAACGCCCGGAAAAATCATCTGCGTAGGTCTCAATTACGCAACGCATATCCGCGAAATGGGCCGCGAATTACCCGAGCACCCCACGCTATTTATCAAGTTCGCCGATGCTTTGACTGGGCCCTATGATGACGTCTATATCCCCGAGTACGCAGCCCATCAGTTGGACTATGAAGGCGAGCTTGCGGTGGTCATCGGCGAGCGCGTCCACCGCGTAAACCGCGCGGAGGCACTCGAATACGTGGCGGGGTATTCCATCATGAATGACTACACTCTGCGCGATTTTCAACGCCAGACCAGCCAATTCCATGCGGGCAAATCATTTTATCGCACCGCCGGCTTTGGACCTTGGCTCACCACTTCTAATGAATGGGCTCCTGGTGGTAGCGCACGTCTGACCACCACGGTTAATGGCGAGGTACGACAGCAAGACAATACTGATAACCTCATCTTTTCCATCGCTGAGCTCATCGAATTTTGCTCGCAGCTCTATCCCCTTAACCCCGGTGATGTCATCGTGACCGGTACACCCGAAGGGGGTCGGGTTTGCCCGCGATCCACAGCAATTTCTCCAGGATGGCGATACGGTCGCCATCGACATCGAAGGACTCGGTCATATTTCTAATACGACCCGCTACGGCGAGCCCGGCCTCTAAGCCTGCTGCGATCGCGCCGCAAAGGCTGTGTTTAGGTTCTCACTCCAACGAGGGCACACCGGTTTTCTGGATACGGCTATTGAGCCGCTAAGCTGGAAGAATGAGCACCAAAAGCAGCAAAGCCCCAAAGAAGCTGAATAAGAAGTCCTACGAAAAAGAGCTGGAGCGGTTGCAAGCAGAGCTCGTTGAGATGCAGCAGTGGGTCGTTGAGACCGGCGCCCGCGTGGTCATCATCATGGAAGGCCGCGACGCCGCCGGTAAAGGGTCTGCCATTAAGCGCATCACACAGTACCTCAACCCCCGCACCTGCCGCATCGAGGCTCTTCCAGCCCCGAACTCGCGCGAGCAAGGCCAGTGGTATTTCCAACGCTACGTGGAAAAGCTGCCAACCAAGGGCGAAATCGTCATCTTTGACCGCTCCTGGTATAACCGCGCCGGTGTTGAGCGCGTCATGGGCTTTTGCACCGACCAAGAATACGTCCGCTTCCTACACCAGGCTCCCACATTTGAGCAGATGCTTGTAGAAGACGGCATTATCCTGCGCAAGTACTGGTTCTCCGTCTCCGATGAAGAGCAGATTAAGCGTTTTGAATCCCGCCGCAACGATCCGCTGCGCCGTTGGAAGCTCTCCCCCATGGATCTCCAATCCATTACCCGCTGGGAGGACTATTCCCGCGCCAAGGATGCCATGTTCATCCATACCGATACCCCGACCGCGCCGTGGTACACCGTGGAGTCCGAGGATAAAAAACGCTCACGCATCAACGTCATTTCGCACCTGCTTAATACCATCCCCTACGAGAAGATCGAGCGCGAACTACCAGAAATACCACAGCGACCCGATTCCGATGGCAAAACCTATGAGCGACCGAACCGCGAAGAGTTCCGCTACGTGCCAGATGTAGCTGCCAAGCTGGAAGCGCCGTCTACAAAGAATGAGAAGAAAAAAGACAAAAAGAAGTAGTCCCCCGAAGGCGTATTAGTATGTCCGGCTATGAGCATTGACACCCTCGCAAAAGCGCGCTTGGGGGATAAAATACTCACTGCGGTGGCAGCGCTCGTTGTGCTGCTTTATCTCACCTGGGCTTCGGCGAATCCTGGTGCTATAGAGCTCATCCAAGCAGCGCTATCGCTGTTATTCTTGCCCTTCATCTGGGTCTGGCGTACTAAACCAGTACTCAGTGCGGCTGGTTTTATCGTCCTCCTTGGTGCGTGGGCGGCGGCGTGGATAAGCCAGCTACCAGCCAACCTCGGGGTCACCCCATGGGCATTGACCGCACCAATGGCCGTCTACGCTACTTCCCGCTACGTCGAACGTCGCGCTATTGCGCGCACGGTGCTTAGCGCTGCATTATTGGGTTCCTTTATATCGCCCGCAATGTGGCGTATTGACCCCGAGTCCTTTTCCTTGTTCTTCCAGCTAGATCGCCGTTACTTTGCCTTGCTGGTGGTGCATTGGGCGGTGCTCGGCAGCGCCTATTTCATCGCCGCACGCTATTTTGATTTAGATAGGCAACGCGAGCGCTTAGCTCAAGAACGCTTCCACCAAGCACAGGAGGAAGAGCGCTTACTCATCGCTCGAGAGTTACACGATGTCTTGGCCCACTCCCTCACCTTGATCAAGGTTCAGGCTAATGCCGGAATTATCGCCGCGCGAACGGATACGACCGCTGCAGGCGAAACCTTGAAGACTATTCGCGATGGTGCGGATTCGGCGCTGAAAGAAGTGCGCGGCATCGTCACGGCACTACGCAGCACCGGGCCTACGGCTTTAGAACCAGCGCAGCAGCTCGAACATGTCCAGGGCATCATCGACGGATTTCGCACCGCTGGCCTGGAGATTGACGCGGATTTACCTACCTCCTACGAGGTTTCCGCGCTGAATCAGCTAGCCCTGGTGCGCATCATTTCTGAAGGGCTGACCAACGCCCTGCGCCACCAAGGAATCGGCACGCACGTGCGGGTAAAACTCGCGCTTGCCGATGCCGCACGGGTCACCCTCACCTCCACCGCATCTTCCCCGATGCCTAGTGAGGTATCCGGCAGCGGCGTCGGTTTGGTGGGAGTTAAGGAACGCGCCCAAGCCTTGGGTGGAACATTAATAAGCAGTGGGGATGCCCAGAAATTTACACTGCATGCGGAACTACCACTTCACAAGGACAACCATGCCTAAGATCCGAGTCATGCTTGCGGACGATCAAGCGATGCTCGTCGCTGCCTTATCGACTATCTTAAATGCGCAGGAAGATATTGAGGTGGTAGCTACCGCAGCCTCCGGAGACGACGCCGTTTCCTTGGCACTTCGCCACCGCATTGATGTGGCCATTTTGGATATTCGAATGCCCGGCATGGATGGAATCTCCGCAGCCCAAGCTATTTATTCCCGCACCCCCAACTGCCGGATTATCATGCTCACCACGTTCAATGAAGAAGATCTGGTATCCCAATCTATTGCCGCCGGTGCACATGGATTCTTGCTCAAAGATGCGGATCCTGAGGTTTTGGTCCAAGCCGTACGAGACGTTGCTAAGGGCGAGTCTGTCCTCGCCTCCCAGGTAACGGGCCCTGTTTTAGAAGGCTACCGCCGGGCATTGACGCACAGCCAGCTCAGTCCGCACGAGCGCCAGGGACTCAGCCTAGTCACTCGGCGCGAAATGGAGGTGCTCGCGCTCATTGCGCGCGGTGCTACCAATAGCGAAATTGCTGGCCACATGTCTATCGCGGATACCACGGTAAAAACGCATGTCTCTGCGCTGATGTCCAAACTGGCTGCACGCGACCGTGTGGCTTTGGTGCTACTGGCGCACAAAGCTGGCATTGCCTAGCCTCCTACTGTGGTAGGACTAGCCCGGCGCGAAGACCGTCTCGGAGGCGGAAGATTTCGGCAGGTGCGCGGCTCATACTTTTGATATGAGCTATGAGATTTCCTTCGAACACATTACAAAGTCTTTCGGTTCCCAAGCAGTACTGCGAGATATTGGCTTTCACGTGCCACCTGGCCGGGTACACGCTGTGCTCGGCAGAAATGGCGCCGGCAAGTCCACCTTGTTTTCCATTTTCCTCGGCCTACTGCCCGCCGATTCAGGAACGGTGCGCGTGGCTGGCAAACCATGGTCGCGTGGGGTTCTTGACCATATCGGTGCCTCGGTCAACGGGCCGGCCTTCTACGGTCACTTGTCCGCCACAGATAACCTCCGCGTACATACCCGCCTTCTCGGGTTGCGTGATACTGAAATCGACCGCGTCTTGGACATCGCCGGTCTAGCCGGGGCTGGTTCTAAGAAGGCAAAATCTTTTTCCACCGGGATGAAAGCCCGTTTAGCCTTAGCCCAGGCTTTACTCGGTGATCCAGAAATCTTATTGCTTGACGAGCCGCAGAATGGACTCGATCCGCAGGGCATCGCGGAGCTGCGAAGGCTTCTCCATCACCTCGCTGCCGCTGGGCACACCATTGTGGTGAGCTCCCATCAACTCGGTGAGGTCCTTCACCTAGCTCACGACATCACTATTCTTTCCCAAGGCATCATCCGGTACTCCGGATCCCTGCAAGAACTGGCCCCCAGCGGTGAATTGGAGGCCGAATTCTTCCGCCTAACTTCTGTGGATGGTGAATCCGATGTGTAAGCGGTATCGACGGTATCTTTCTGCAGAACTACTTCGTTGTCGCGGCAGCGCCGTGCAGTGGTTACCACTACTCGCCCTGCCGCTGGTGGTTCTGACGGTATTCTTTTCTGCCTTTGCGTCCTCCGCGGAGGACGCGACAGGGGTTCTTGGATGGCAATCCATGTTTATCACCGGCATGTACGCTCCGCTCATTGCGCTTTTTGCTGGCGTCCCAGAGCGCCGCGAGGCGCTCAGCCGCGGCGGCGGCACCCTATGGCGCCGCCTTCATCCTCGCTACGAGCACGCCTCGCGGTTCCTCGTCGTCTTAGCAAGCCTCGCAGTTTTCCACCTCCTGAATTTCGGCCTGTCCTGGGCGGCGGTTGCAGCGCAAGGGTGTGCGGAGCACGAGGTTCTTATCATCGCTGGGGCTTATTCTTTCCTCGGAGCCATCGGCATCGCAGGGTTTGCGACTGCCGGTGCCCGCAGGCTAGGCCTTGCCGTCACACTGATCCTCGCGGTTATCTGGCAGGTCATTAGTCTGATTCCTGGCATTGTCGAGGGGTCGCTATGGTGGGCCTTTCCACCCGCCTGGCCGCTGCGATTACTCTTACCGGCGCTGCGCATCCACCAGAATTCGGTTCCGCTCGAGCCTGGAGATCCACTCCTGCAGGAAAGCCCTTTTCCTGCGCTCGCGTTATGTCTCGTCCTCGCTTTAGCAGGGGCATGTACCGCAACCATGACACCGCGCCGATTACAGCCGCTCTTCCGACGCCGGCGGGTTTCGGCTCCCACGGCCAATACCCCCGCCACGCCCTCTCAGGGGTGGCAGCCTGCGATTGTCTCGCGTGCCGCTGCCCGCTCCCGTCTTGCCGGTGCGCTGCGAGGCTTTCGCCGGGCCGTAATGACGCCTGCGGTCATCACTTGCTTGGCATTAAGCGCCTTAACGCTGATCTTTGTTGCCCTTGACTACCCGCCAAGTTATGTACAAGGATTCTTCGTGTTATTGCTTCTCCCCGTGGGTGCCGGTGTACTTCCTGTACTAGTCTGGCCGGGATTCGCGGACGCGTGGCCGATCGTTTACACAGAATCTCGCCACTGCTCAACTGCCCTCCTACTGTGGCTACTGGGCATCGTCGCACTGGTGTGCACGTGTGCTTTCGCCGCGGTGATCTTCGCCGGTGATGCTAGCCTCGGCGTGCTGGCCCAACTGCCCCTGGCCATCGGCGTGGGATACGTCCTCACGGTGCTATCGCTCATCGTCGTAATCCGCTTTGGGATCTTCAGCTCGCTGGCTCTGACCATCATCGGCACCATTGTCTCCCTGGCGGTAGGCGGCGATGTTCTCGCCAAGACTGTCCTGTGGCTCGTTGCCTTCCCGGCTTGGCCGATGAATGCGGATTCTCCCGGCCGCTATGCCGGTGCGGCACTGGCAACCTTGCTTTTCGCCGCCATTAGTTCTTGGGCCGCTAGGAGTCTGCTGCGGACAAGGGCACTCCGACCCACCGCTTAAATAGCTCAGGCCCGCGGTTACTACCGCGGGCCTGAGACTATATGAGCTTAAAGCTCAGAGGGGGATACGCGCTTGGGCAGGACGACCGGACGGGCATTAGAAAGCCCCTCCACCACACGGATGACCTGGTTGGAGTAACCAAACTCGTTGTCGTACCACACATAGAGGACCAGGTGCTTACCGGAGGCGATGGTGGCAATGCCATCAACGATGCCGGCATTGGTATTGCCCACGAAGTCGCTGGAAACGACCTCCGGGGAGGCAATGTAGGAAATCTGCTGGCGCAGATCCGAGTGCAAGGAGACATTGCGCAGGAAGTCATTGACCTCATCGCGATCGACTTCTTGCTCCAGCTCCAGGTTGAGCACCGCCATGGACACGTCCGGGGTGGGAACGCGGATGGCGTTGCCGGTCAGCTTGCCTTCGAACTCAGGCAGGGCCTTGGCCACGGCCTTGGCGGCACCGGTGGCGGCGAGCACCATGTTCAGGCCAGCGGCGCGGCCGCGGCGCTCGCCCTTGTGGTAGTTATCAATGAGGTTTTGATCATTGGTAAACGAGTGCGCGGTTTCCACGTGGCCGTGGGCTACCCCGTAGCGGTCATTGATGACCTTGAGTACCGGGGTGATGCCGTTGGTAGTACAGGATGCGGCAGACAGAATCTTATCGTCATCAGTAATGACGGAATCGTTGATGCCGAAGACGATGTTTTTAATATCCCCCTTGCCTGGTGCGGTCAGCAGCACGCGGGCTATGCCCTTGGCCTCAAGATGCTGAGACAGGCCTTCCTTATCACGCCAGACACCGGTGTTATCCACGAGCACGGCGTTGTTGATGCCATATTCGGTGTAATCAATCGTGGCAGGGTCATTGGCGTAGATTATCTGGATCTTGGTGCCATTGGCCCAGATAACCTGCTCTTCCTCGTCCACGCTGATGGTGCCGTTGAAGGCACCGTGAACAGAATCGCGACGCAGGAGGCTGGCGCGCTTGATGATGTCCCCTTCGCCCTTGTTGCGCACCACGATCGCGCGCAGGCGCACGCCGCCGTAAGCGGCCTCGCGGGCAACGAGGATACGGGCCAGGAGGCGACCGATGCGGCCAAAGCCATAGAGCACAACATCGGTCGGATCAATATCTTCGCCGGCGCCGACGATTTCCGTGAGTTCATCTTCGAGATAGCGGCGCAGATCATTTTCGTCCGACTCTTCAAAGCCCATTAGGAGGCGTCCAACATCGATGGACGCGGAGCTTAGGTTCATATCCGCAAGTTCGGACAAGATGGGCAGAGTTTCTGCCGTGGAGAGCTGGCGCCGGGCAATGCGACGGCCGTAGCGGTGGGACTTGATGATGTCGATATCGGTCTGCCCCACCAGCGGACGGCCGAAGATGGTGGCGACGACGTT
This sequence comes from Corynebacterium macginleyi, assembly GCF_003688935.1. Taxonomy (GTDB): domain Bacteria; phylum Actinomycetota; class Actinomycetes; order Mycobacteriales; family Mycobacteriaceae; genus Corynebacterium; species Corynebacterium macginleyi. Next base: position 8,091 of record NZ_REGE01000007.1, read on the forward strand.
GTTATTGCGGTGCAGTTGGTGGATGAGGGGAATCATGCGTTGCGCCAGTTCAAGGCGCTCGTTCCAGTCATCATGTCCAATGTGTGCGTTCGCAGTCACGAGACTCCATCCATTTCTATTTCGGGGGTGGCTAGAAATCTTCGCCCCAAACTTTAGCGCGTCTCAGTGTTTGTTTTGGCATAGGGAGTCCAGAATGTCTGCGACACTACCCCCGCGGATTTTGGCAGCCGGCTCACCTACGAGGCAGTAGGCTACAGCGTCATCGTGCTGCGCTCGGCGTTCCTTGAGCACGGAATTAAGCATGGGATATACCGGGGGTAAATCGGGGTGAGTGCGGGTGTAGTCAGTCTCCAGGCCGCGGGCATGGCGTCCGGAAAAGGCGCGGGTGGATACGGTGGCCCCGCCGCGCCGGAGAAGCTCGCGGTTGTAGTCACTGGTTCCGGCTTCTTGGCTCAGCAAAAAGGCGGAACCGCACGAAGCGGCGGCCACGCCGGGCAGGCTTAATACCTGGGTTACCTCTTCTGCCGTGCGCAGCCCACCTGCGGCAATCAGCGGGATGCTCGGTGCGACGGCGTGGACGGCTTCGTGGACTGCGGCGATGAGACCTGGCAGGGGTCGATCGTCTGGAAGCGCGGTGCGGTCCCACGTGCCGCGGTGCCCGCCGGCATAAGGGCCCTGTACGCACAGCGCGTCCACTCCCAGTTTGGCGGCGGCGCGGGCCTCGTCGGGCGTGGTGACGGTGGTCCAAGCCTCGGCACCCGCGGCGTGGATGCGGGCAAGCTGCTCAAAGTCAAAGGTGCCGAACATGGACCACACGACGCGCGCGCCGCCCTGCAGCGCCAGCTCGAGCTTGTCGTGGAAGCCGAAAGAATAATCGGGATCCGGTAGCGAGGTGCCTTCGGCCGCGGCCAGTTCCGCGGTGGCGGACAACTGCTCAAGAGTTAACGAATCCTGCGGGCAAAACAGGTTCACCCCAAAGGAGATGCCGGCCAAGGCATCAATCTGGCTGCGGGCGGAATCCACGCTGGCAGACCCAAGCCCCACGGTGCCAAAGGAACCGGCCTGATGCGCGGCGCGCACCAGATCCACGGTGGTAGGCCCGCCCGCCATGGGCGCTGGCATTACGGTTCGGCGCAAAGATTGAATAACCTGGCTCATAGGAAACTACTGTACCGAGCTAGAAAGGCGCATTCGTGGCAGCTTTGAAAGATTTTATTGCCCGGTTTTTCGGCAGGCCCCCGCAAGCGCAGCAGGGGCTGGATCCGGCCGAGTTGGAGGCAGACTGGCTCATCATTGGCCTGGGAAATCCCGGCGCGAAATACGCCGCCACGCGCCATAACGTGGGATACATGGCCGTGGACGATGTGCTGGCCCAAGGCGGCGACGTGCTCGAGCCGGTGCGCGAGATGGACCTCGAGGTAGCCCCGCTGCGCTGGGGCGATACCCGCGTCCTGGCGGTGCGCACGACAACATTTATGAATCTCTCCGGTGATCCGATTGCCCCGCTGGCGCAAGCTTTGGGCATTGCGGCGGACCACATCATCGTCATTCACGATGAACTAGATCTGCCTGCCAATAAAATTCGACTAAAGCAAGGCGGCAATGAAAATGGGCACAACGGGCTGAAATCGCTGACGCACAACCTGGGCACGCGGGATTATGTGCGCGTGCGCATTGGCATTGCGCGCCCGCCAAAGGGTTCGTCGATTCCGGATTATGTCTTAGCGCCTGTCGATGCCGGCCTCGGCTTCGATACCGCCATTGCGTCCGCCGCCGAAGCCGCCCGGCTCATCGCCACACAAGGGCTCGTACAGGCGCAAAACCGCATTCATTCGCGCTAGGACTGGGAAAACTTCTCCAGCGCCTGTGGGCTGCCGGCGGCGACGATGAAGTCGGTGGGGGCGAGCTGGGTGGCATCGGCAAGCGGGGCCCAAGCACCCTCCGCCTGGCGGACCGACACCAACTGCACGTGGTGGGTGCGCCAAACCTCGCCCAAATCGAGCGGGCGGCCCGTGACCGAGGAGGGCGCGGCCATCTGGGTCACGCCGTAGTACGGGGCGATCTCAGCAAAGTCGCGGAAGCGCCCGCCCAACAGGTAGGCCACGCGGCGGCCGGTATCGCGCTCCGGGCGGATGACGTGGTGGGCGCCAATCTGGCGCAAGATGCGCTCGTGGGCCTCCGAATTGGCCTTAGCCCAAATATCCTTGACGCCCAACTCCACCAGGTTGGAGACAGTGAGGATGGACGCCTCCAGGTGCGAGCCGATGCCCACGATGACCCGCTCCACCTCGTCGATGCCCAGCTGGCGCAGCGCCGCCGGATCGGTGGTATCGGCCGAAATGGCCTCGGTTAAGTGCGTTGCCTGTTCGCGCACGATCTTCTCGTCGGAATCGATGCCGAGGACCTCTACCCCATGGCCCATGAGCTGGCTAGCCAGGGAGCAACCAAACCTCCCCAAGCCAATGACGACGACCGGGGCAATGTCGAGGGTGGCGCGGGAGTGGCCCAACGCCTTAAAAATGCTAGCCAATGAAGGGCCTTTCTTCGGGGTAGCTGTAGCGACGGCTTACATTCTTTACCGCCAACGCTGCTACCAGGGTGGTTGGGCCAACGCGGCCCAGGTACATGATGAAACACAGCAGGATTTGCGAGGGCGCGGACAAGCTGGCGGTAATCCCGGTGGATAGTCCCACGGTGGCAAAGGCGGACATGACCTCGAAGGAGACCTGATCACCGGTAAATTGTGGATCAAAAAAGCGCAGCGCCGCCACTCCAAGGGTCACCACCAGCACGCCGGCGAAGCTCAATGCTAGCGCCTGCCGGGAAACGCTGTGGGGAAGGCTGCGGTGATAAATGGAGGTCTTTTCCTTGCCCAAGAACTCCGCGGCCATGGCGGCCAGCAGCACGCACGCCGTTGTGACCTTGATGCCGCCGGCGGTACCAGCCGATCCGCCGCCGATAAACATCAAGGTATCGGTCCCCATGAGCGTTACCGGGTGAACCTCACCGTAGTCGAAGGTATTAAACCCGGCCGTACGCGGGGAGACGCTGGCAAAGAACGCGTTGAGGAGTTTCTCGCCCCACGACATCGGTGCCAGGACGCCATTCCACTCCGTCAAGGCAAAAAATAACGTGCCGGCCACAATGAGCACGCCGGTTGCCGCCAGCGTCATCCGCGCGGTAATAGAGATGCGACGCGTCGCCTCCGACCTGCGGCGCACGTGGCGCACCAATTCCGCCCAGACTGGAAAACCCAGCCCGCCGCCGATGACCGCTCCGGCGAGCGGCAAGAGGATCCAGGCATCGCCCACAAAGGGCACAAGGTTATCGCTATTGGTGCTAAACCCAGCGTTATTGAACGCCGAAATCGCATGGAAGATGCCCTCCCATAACGCCCGCGGGAAAGAATGCCCGTAGCCCACCATGAGGCGCGCGGTGACCGCCGCGGCGATAATGCTTTCTACCACCGCGGTAAAGGCGAAGGTAAAAATCAGGGTGCGGCGGATGCCACCGGCGAGGATGGGCCGGCTTTCATAGGCGCCGGTCTTGCGCGCCTTAAAGCTGATCCGGCCGGTTAAAAGCAGGCCGGATAGCGAGGCCAGCGACATAATGCCCAAACCGCCCAGTTGGATAAGGGCCAAGATGACGACCTGTCCGGCCGGGCTCCAGAAGCTGCCGGTATCGACCACGACCAGCCCGGTTAGCGAGACCGCGGAGGTCGCGGTAAAAAGGGCGGATAAAAACGAGGCGCGGGAATCTCCCGCCTCGGCGAACGGCAGTAAGAGCAGAACCGTTCCTATCAGGATGAGCAGTAGAAACCCGGTGGCGGTTAGCCGCGCCGGTCCCCACTGCCGCAGAAAAAGCAGGCGCTTCACAAGCCGGAAGTATAGACCTGTCCCACCCCAAGCGGAACTGCTAGGCGGGGCGCCGCGAACGAATGGCGAGGACAAGTGTCACAGACGGAGCTCACGGACGGATGTCACGGCCGTGGCTAGAATCTAGCCTATGACTTCGCCGCATTCCGCAGCTAGGACCATCGTGATTACCGGGGCATCTTCAGGCATTGGTGCCGCTGCCGCCCGGCAGATTCACCGCTCCCGCCCGCAGGATAACCTCGTCATTATTGGCCGCAGTCCGGATAGGACCAAGGCTTTGACCAGGGAAGTGGGCGGAGAGTATTTCCTCGCTGATTTCGAATCGCTTGCTCAGGTGCGCGAGCTGGCTGATAACTTGCAACAGCTCGAGCGCATCGACGCCTTGGGCAATAATGCCGGCGGCATCTTCGATGGCCCCACCATGACTACCGATGGATTCGAGCGCACGTGGCAGGTCAATGTAGTCGCGCCCTTCCTACTGACGTCCCTGCTGCAAGAAAAGCTGCGCGGCAGCAAAGCCACCGTGGTTAACACGGCGTCTGTGGCCAATATGTTGATGTCAAATTTCGATCCGGCAGATCCCAATACGCTGGAGCATTTCAGCCCAGAGCGCGCGTACGGCAACGCCAAACTGGGCGATATCTTACTTGCCCGCTTCATTGATGCCCATGGCATCAACGCGGTGTCCTTTCACCCCGGCGTTCTAGCCACCGGGTTTGGCAAATCTTCCACAGGGCTTACCGGCAAGGTGTACTCCGGGGTCGCCAGTAGAACCTTTGGCACCGCAGCGGCAGGCGGCGAGAACTTGGCTTATTTCCTTACCGGCACCGCAGGCATCCATTTCCAATCCGGGGAGTACTACAACAATAAGCGCGCAGTGGGCATACAGCGCCCGATTGCGAAGAATATGTCCGTCGCCCACCGGACCTTTAATGATCTGGGCCGCCGCCTCGATGTGGAGTGGTAGCGCTCAAGCACTAGACTATGGCGCATGAATTCTGTCGCTAATGAGGCTTCGCGCCGCCGCACGTTCGCCGTTATCGCCCACCCGGATGCCGGTAAGTCCACGCTGACAGAAGCGTTGGCGCTGCATGCTCACGTAATTAATGAGGCCGGCGCGGTCCACGGCAAGGGCAACCGCAAGTCCACCGTGTCTGACTGGATGGAGATGGAGAAAAACCGCGGGATCTCCGTAGCCTCCTCCGCGCTGCAGTTTGAATACGCACCAGAAGGGCACGAGGGCGAGCCCTACATGATTAACTTGGTTGATACCCCGGGTCACGCGGACTTTTCGGAGGATACCTACCGCGTGCTCACCGCCGTGGATGCCGCTGTGATGCTGATCGATGCTGCCAAGGGCCTTGAGCCGCAAACCCTCAAGCTCTTTCGTGTCTGTAAGGCGCGCGGACTGCCCATCGTTACTGTGATTAACAAGTGGGACCGCGTGGGCCGAGAGCCGCTCGAGCTCGTTGATGAGATTGTCAACGAGATCCAGCTTCAGCCCACTCCGCTGTACTGGCCCGTGGGGATCGCGGGGGATTTCCGCGGCCTAGCCCACATCAACGACAACGGCGAGGCCGATAACTACATCCACTTCATCCGCACTGCCGGTGGTTCCACCATTGCGCCAGAGGAACACTATGATCCCACGGCCGCGAAAGACAAAGAAGAGGACGTGTGGGAGACCGCGGTGGAAGAAGCCGAGCTACTCGCCGCCGATGGCGCCCTGCACGATCAAGAACTCTTTGAGCAGTGTGTGACCTCCCCTCTCATCTTTGCCTCGGCAATGCTGAACTTCGGCGTCCACCAGATCCTGGATACCCTATGCGCCATCGCCCCGGCCCCGCGTTCCCGCACATCCGATCCCATGGCCGTGAAAGCAGCGACCAGCGCCATCGATGAGGTCCGCGAAGTATCCGATGACTTTTCCGGCGTCGTCTTTAAGGTGCAGGCAGGCATGGACCAAAAGCACCGCGATAACCTGGCGTTTATGCGCGTGGTCTCCGGCGAATTCGAGCGCGGCATGCAGGTTAACCACGCCCAATCCGGGCGCAGCTTTTCCACCAAGTATGCCCTCACGGTTTTTGGCCGCAACCGCGATACCATAGATACCGCATACCCGGGCGATATCGTCGGCCTCGTCAATGCGGGCGCGCTCGCACCCGGTGATACCATCTACTCCGGCAAAAAGGTGCAGTTTAAACCGATGCCCCAGTTCGCCCCAGAGACTTTCCGCATCCTCCGCGCAAAATCGCTTGGCAAGTACAAGGCCTTCCGCAAGGGCTTGGAACAACTCTCGGCCGAGGGCGTGGTACAGATCCTGCGCAACGATGCGCGCGGCGATGCCTCCCCGGTCATGGCCGCAGTCGGCCCCATGCAGTTCGAAGTCATGCAGGCTCGCATGGAATTCGAGTACAACGTCGAAACCGTCACCGAGCCCATCCCCTACTCCGTGGCGCGACGCACCGATGCCGAATCTGCACAGGAACTCGGCCGTCAGCGCGGTGTGGAGATCTTCACCCGACAGGACGGCGAGCTCATCGCCTTATTTGGCGATAAATGGAAGCTCGCTTTCATCGAAAAAGAACACCCCGAGCTCACTATGGAGACCCTGGTTGCGGATTAAACACCCGGCTAGCCATCAGGGTTGGTTTGGTGCAGGGCACCGAGAACTGGGCCGGTGATCTGTGGGCCCACAGGGTCGCAAAAATAATCGCAGACATCGCCCAGGCGGTGGTGCGTGACCGTATGGGAGGCGGGAGTAGAGCAAATGTGCATCCGGCGTCTCACCACAACAGTAAACTAGTGGACTATGGGATTATTGGACGCTCTTGCCAAGCTCACCGGGAAAGGGGCTCCGCATTTGGCGCGGCCCGATTCTGCGGCGACGACCGTGCAGGTGGACCGGCTGGATATCAGGACCGCGGGCCAGCTAATCATCATTATCACCAGCTTGCAGGGCGCGCGGGCCCTTGCTGAACTTGCCGGCTCGCGCGAGTCCACCACCCTCGTCTCCCCTACCACCACGGCGCATTTTCCTGCCGTGCCGAAGGACATGGTGCCAGTCAAAGACCCCAAGCACGGCTGGATCATTCCCATCACGCCGGCGCTGGCGAACGCGTTGTCTCAGGCCGCACTGGCAAGTGCTCCGCTTGCTGATATCCCTGCTGAGGCCGCTGCCACCGGCGAGTACCAGCTATCCCCCAGCCTCGCGGTGGTAGTGGAATGATGCCTATCTATCCCTTCCAAGGCACGCGCCCGCGCATCCATCGCAGCGCGTTACGTTGACCGTGCGCGGCAACAATCAACCTCCGGGCTCGCGCTTGGTGATGTCTACTGTGACCAGTATGTCCCTATAGGTTCACGACGCCCAAGATAATGAGGAAGGCAGCGACGACATAGCCGCCGATAAGCGCGACCAGCGTGCTATTATCACGCGCCGCCGCAAACACTCGACCCGCTGCTGAGTCCGGGTGGGTGCGCACCACGGCGATAAAGACCGCGCAGATGACCGGCAGGGACAGCGCCAGGGTGGCGTACCACAAAAGGCCGCCGTATTGGGAGGCGAGCGGAAGATCCTCCGTGGCCAAAAACATGAGACCGAAATAAAACGGCACGGAGGTCAGCGATTGCACCAGACCCATCACGAACCCGATAAGCACGGTAGTAGCAGAAGGCGTGCGCAGCGGTTGCAGCATGCGCCCGATCAAAGCATTGGGTTTTCCCTGGGAATGCCAGGCACCAAAAGCCAAGGCAATACCCACGATGATGAGGACGCCGCCAGCAATCGGCGAATCCAGGATAGCTGCGATCTGTTCGCGCACTCCCAATAGGACGAACATGACCACGGCCGCGGCGACGAGAACGCCCAGCCAATCACCCAGGATGACTAGGCCGGCTATCCAGCGGTACTTCCTGCGCGGGAGCATGATACCAATGGCTACGAGGATGCCAATGAGTAAGGCATTGACCGAATCCAAAAGGGCGAAACTTACCGCGTGAGTCATGCGCGATAGTCTACCTATCCTTTGCACTACCCTGTATGGACCAAGGCTGACCTGAGTTATAGGCCACATCATTGAACTACTCGGTCTGCCTACATGTCATCTTCACTACCGGCGCGAGATTGCATAGAGTATGCCGGTTTTAGCAGCAGTGCCCGTCTCTCTCACCGTTAAATGAGCTAGCTCGTGTCCTGATTCTTCTACCGACTTGGAAGCTGACTGTGGGGGCGGCGTTTGCTGCACAGCCCGTCCAAAATTTTAGCGAGGCGATGGAAAACCTCAGCCACACTTGTGTGGAAAAAGAAGCAATGTGATAGCGCCACCCGCCGTCCCTTCATTGCCGTTTAAGAGCGCTCCCTCGAATATTCGGACGTCTTGATACCCTTTATCGTTCACGCATGTCGCAATACCGGTGACGTCTGCCAGTTAGAATCAACAGGCGCTGCCAAAAGGACAAGGCTCAGCAAACGTGAATACGACAAGCTGGTACGCCACATCTTTGCCGCCCTGCGTCATTTCGTATGAGGTTTCAGTATTCTTGTAGGTAATTATGGATACTTCGAATTCGCTTGCCCAGGCCACCCGCGATGCCTGCTTTATTCAGGCGGGCCTTGATGCCGCCTTTCGGGCCCACCTGGGTGATATCACCGACGTGGAATTTAATTTCCTGAACCCCTCAACAGACCCCGAGGGGCACCTTACTCACAATCAACCCGTGGAGATCCGCTGTAGCTCGTCCTCTGGTATCAAGGACTTTCAGGGCACGCGTATCGCGGTCATTGATCGCAGTAGCTCGCCTGCCTGGCGGTGGGCGATGCAGGCGGAGGCTGACCTGCCGGAGGGCGGGGATGACCCGGCTAAGTTTATTCCCCTCGCCCGCCTCCTGGCCGACAATGCCCCGGTGCTGCGGGCACGACAAGGCGATCATGAGGCGATTATCGCCGTAGATTTTTACCCTCGACTCGACTTTCCCACCAGCATTGCCGCCGGTATTCGCCGCAGCGCGCCGGAGAATGATGAGCAGCGCGCGGTGCACGCACTCGCAGACCACTTGGGCATTACGGCTACAGAATCTACCCCCAAAAATGCTGCGGAATCCGCCGAGCATTTCTCCGATGGAACGACGCTGCATTTTTCTAGCGCTTTAGGTGCGCCCCAGATCACCGCCATAGAGCCAGGCCTGAGGGATACCCGCATTATCGGGGATGCTTTTTATTATGGGATGGAACACCAGATGTACTTCCAGGGCAACTTCCCCGAAGCCACGGTGCACCTCGATATGGATGAGGCCGCGGCGGAAATACACCATTCTGGTGGGAAGGCCGAGGCGACGGCGGTACTCATCGCCACCATGTCAGAAGACCAATTCCTGTGGGCCTGGGCCGATCCCACGGTCAAGGACACTGCAGCCGCACGGGCGGCTGCGAACCTGTACCGCTTCGGCATCGATCACCAGGTCCCGGCCTTGATCCGGTCCGCACTGCCACTGGACTACGCGCGCAAGCGGCGAATACCACAGCTGGCCCTGCCCATCCTGGGAATGTGGACTCTCGTAGGTGCCACGCTTGCCGATGGCCGGGTCGGCCTCGTCCTCCTCGATTCGGAAGCGCTGCATTTACCGCAGCCCACATCCGCAACCACGGAAGCAACGCTGGCGACCACCGCACCTCCAGAAATTGATGAGGCGCAGGCCCGATCGGCCTACGCCTCCTTCCGCGGGATTAACCTTTAGTTAGTAATTGTCGGATGGCGTCTACATCCACCTCGGCAACGTTTGCTGGGTTAAATTCCGCATCGTGGGATTTATCCACCAATACCGCGCGCACGCCTTCGGCGAAGTCATCGCGGCGGTACATATAAGCGCCCAGTTTCTTTTCCAGCTCCAGGGCATCGCGAATGCTCGAGCACTTTGCTTCCGCCCGGTAGAGCTCCAGTGCGGCCACAATGGAAGTCGGGCAAGCCTGCGCCGTGAGCTTGGCCACCAGCTCCTTAAGCTCCGGGTATTTCTCTGTGGCCGTGGTGATTTCCTGCCAGGAATCATGGCGGAAGCTGGCCTCGATTCCATCGATGAGCTCCGCTAGTGGGGCCTCATCATCCGGCTGCGTGGAGTGTTTTTCCAGCGCAGCGTCAATGCCCTGCTCAATCACGTCATTGGCAAAAGCATCGCCGTCTTTGACATAGTCAGTGACCAGCCCGCTCCACACGAGGTCGGCGGCGTACATGCGGTAGCCCGTAATTCCCCAGAACTTCGCGAGTTCCGGCGAGGCCTTGCCTCGCGTGCCCACGACGTTTTGGGAGGTATACGCCATGCCTACATCCGTGACGAAACCAATATTCATCTCTGGCATGGAGGCGAAAGTATTATTCGTGACCACACAATGCGATCCATGCGCGGATACGCCAAGCCCGCCGCCCATAGCGATGCCATCGACAAGCGCGATGACGGGTTTGGGATATTCCGCGATATCTCCGTTAAGGGTGTATTCCGCAGTGAAAAAATCATCAACCTCCTGGCATTTACCATCCACGATGCCCTCACGGGCAAAGCGGACATCACCGCCCGCGCAGTATGCCTTGGGATTGGTAGAGGTTAAAAAGACTTGCTCTACCTGGTCATCGTCGCGCCACTTATCCAAAGTAGCGGCGATGAGATCTATCATTTCTGGGCTCAGCGAGTTAAGAGCCTGAGGGCGGTTGAGCTCAATGACTCCGGTATGGTTACGGATTGAGCAGACAATAGGTGCTTCATTATTCATATCCTCTATTGTCACACAAAGCTCATCAGACTAGCTACCGTTTGCAAATTCACAGATAGGTCTTAATTTTGCTTCCACAGCTTATCGCCTTAGACATGGACGGCACCCTGCTCGATGGAAACGGCGACTTGCCACCAGGATTTAACGAGACCCACCAGCGCGCAACCGAACTTGGCGTCGCCCTCATTCCGGCATCGGGTCGCCAGCTTGCCACCTTGCAAGAAATGTTTCCCCATCAGAAGACCTTTATTGCAGAAAATGGCGCCGTGGTGGTACATGACAACGAGCTGATGAGCACTACGCCGCTGCCGTCAGAGGCCGTCCACGCCGCCGTGGCGGCACTCGACGCGGTGGCGCAACCGCACACGGTGGTGCTGTGCACACCGACTACGGCGTTTGTGGAAAGAGACATAGACCAGCAAGCCGCTGCCGAGATCTCGAAATATTATAAGTCCATCAGCTGGGTAGATGACCTGCACCATCTGCTTGATGAGGAGATCATCAAAATCGCTGCCTTTTGCGCTGATGGCAGCGAAAAGCACCTACACGTTCCACTGCGCGAGGCCGTGCCCGAGCACAATATTGCGGTATCTGGGGCGGTGTGGATAGATGTCATGGCAGCCGGGGTAAATAAGGGCGTGGCGCTACAAACCATGGCGTCGTTGCTCAAGATACCGCAACACCGCACCGCGGCGTTCGGAGACTTCCTCAACGACTTCGAACTCCTCCAGGCCGCTGGAACTGCCATTGCCATGGACAACGCGCACCCTAAGCTTAAGGCTATTGCAGATAAAATCGCCCCGCCCAATACCGAGTATGGCGTCCTGGCGGTGCTAAATCAGCTTTTTGACAGCCAACCAGATTAGAATCTTTCCTTTCACCACCTATCCATAAAAACATTTCCAATTTCGCGCGCCACGCCGTGCTCTCTACTTTGGGTAAAGGCGCTCCTCGCGGACTAAAATTAGCCGATTAGAACATTTTTCGTAGTGCAATGGGAGTTCATGTTAATCGTTTTCTGCGCTCGCTGCTAGGCAAGAAAGATTCCGAGCGTAATGAGGCCACGCCGCCGACACGGCAAAAAGATGGGCCTTCAGGTGATTCCTCCACTGGGGCTTCCACGCCTAATTCCACCGCCCCCGCCGAACCGGTTGCGGAAAGCCACACTGATAAACAAGCGCGGAAGCAACAGCAGGGTCTGAGCTTAAACGGGCAAAACGGCAAACCAACACCACAGTTCAACGGCAATCCGGAAAGTGAAAAAGCTGCACCGCCAAAGCCCACGGACATCCACCCTGTTTTCGCGCGTCAGCCACGCCAGATTAGCACTCCGACACCGCAGGCAAAGGAAACCCCTCGCCCCCGCGATGCAAAGGCTTCCACATCCGCTACGCCTAAAGACACCACCCACAATAAGCAGAACGGTTCCGCGCCGAAAAAGGCCGAAGTAAAAAAACACCAGCCGATAAAGCCAGCCACCGCCGACGGACCTAAAAAACCGCAACAATCGGCGGCTGAGACTAAGGAATTCCCTGCAATCCCTGCCGGTAAGTCCAGCAATCCTCGTACCTCCCGCTCCTCCAACCCATCCAGCTCCTCTAGTTCTTCCCACCCTAAAAACTCCGCTAGCACATCCCAGGCTTCCGGCACTGCTCAGCCCTCCGAGGCCGCTCAGCCATCGGGCACGGCGAAGTCTGGGGGCACAGCAAAGCCTGCGGGCACAGCAAAGCCTGCGGGCACGGCGAAGCCTGTTGGGTCTGCAAAGCCCGCCGGTGATCCGGCAAAAGTCGCGCAAGGAACCCCTGAATTTCCCACCCAGCAGTCCTGGCCCGCTCAAAAACCCAAGCAACACCGCCCTGAACAGCGCGTATCCAGTCACCAACAACAACAGCAGCGCCACACTGGACATGAATCCGCCCCTGTCCAGGCACCCGCCTCTGCACAAGAACAAAAGATTGGGATCCTAGACGAAGAAAAGAGCGTGCCCACGAAAAAGCCTCAACCGCAGCGCATTTCTGGGGAAAAGAACGCGCGAGAACAAGCTGCGGCCGACCACTCTACGGAGAAGTCATCATCGCAGGACAAGCAGGGGGCCAAAAAATCGAAGTATCCCTTGCAGAATCAACGCACCGACTCTGAGGTACTAGCGATACCGCCGGAGGATAAAAACGTGCGCAAGAATCGACACGCGCGGCTGCGGCAAGTCAAAGGCCTTGATGGCCTGCGCGGCCTAGCCGTAATTGCCGTGGTGCTATACCACTTTTTCGGCGACGCCCTACCCGGCGGTTATTTGGGCGTGGACTTGTTCTTCGTCCTCTCTGGATTCCTTATTACGTCGCTCCTTGTGCGTGAGTATCGCACGTCCAGAACGATTAGCTTGAAGGACTTTTGGATCCGACGTTTTAGGCGCATCCTGCCAGCCGCCGTCGCAGTGCTTGTTTTCTGTACCGCAATCGTTGCATTGATTGGCGGGGATTTGGCCGTCGGCCTGCGCCAACAATTCTTCGGCACCCTCTTCTTTGTCAATAACTGGACGCAGATTGCGACCTCGCAATCCTATTTTGCTGATAACGAAGTACAGGTCTTTGCCCACTATTGGTCACTCGCCGTTGAAGAGCAATTCTATCTCATCTGGCCACTGCTCATCCTGGGTATTTTCCGCATCTCTTCGCGCCAACCGCGCCGTCTTCCGGTAACGGTCGCCACCGTGTTAGGGCTTGGTTCCTTTGCAGCCATGTGGTTCATCTTCACTCCAGGCGAAGACCCTACCCGCGTGTACTACGGCACCGATACCCACGCATTCGGCCTGTTGGCCGGTGCAGTCCTTTCCTTGCTAATGACCTCCACAAAGTCCGATCCCAACGCAGATTCCTGGGCCAGCTCCAGCAAGGTAAAAACCCGCACCGCCGGCATCATTGGCTTCCTGGCACTCATCGGCTATGTTGTGCAGTTATTCCTCATGCCTGATGATGCGGAATTTACCTACCGCGGCGGACTCTTCCTCACCAGCCTCCTTGGTGCGCTCATGGTGTGGGGCGTCATCTACGAGTATGGCCCGATGACGCTGCTGTTTAGGACTAAGGTCATGCGGTGGTTCGGCCAGCGTTCCTTCTCACTGTACCTCTGGCACTGGCCAGTCATCATGATTTTGCAGGCGTTAGTCCACGGCAATCAGAATTCTGAGAACACCTGGATTCTGGGCTTCGTCGCCGTGCCCATCTCCCTGATCCTCTCAGAGATCTCCTATCAATTCATCGAAAATCCTTTCCGCCGTGGTGGGTACAAAAAGACCTGGCAGAGCTACTGGGCGTCGCGCCCGGGCTTTAGCGAACTCAAGGATGGTTTTGGCAAGACCATGTGGCCAGTGGTCCCGTTCCTTGTTGTCGCTTCTTTGGTTGGCGTTGCCTATGGCGTAGTGAACTCCAGCGATAAGACAGAGCTGGAGCAGCAGCTCGACCAGCTCCAGCAGCAAAACCATGACAATAATCCTGTGCCCCCTAAGGACGAAGCGTTCTCAGTACCGCCGACCGAAGACAAGGAAGAAGACGCAAAGAAGGAGGAAAATACTAAGACCCGCCCACTGCCGCAAGGAACCGATATCACCGCAATCGGTGACTCGGTGATGCTGGCCGCTAGCAATGCCTTGGGCCAACGCTTCCCAGGTATTTATATCGATGCCGAAGAATCCCGCCACTACGCTGCGGGTATTCAAATATTGCAACAGATGAAAAACGCCGGCACGCTGCGCGATACCGTATTTCTAGGCTTTGGCACCAACGGCGCTGCCCTACCGAATCAAATCAGCCAGATCATGGACATCATCGGCGAGGATCACACCGTGGTTATGGTAGTTCCCTACGGTGATCGCGACTGGATGGCGCAGTCCCAGAAAGAGGTCATCGAAGCTGCCAAGGAATATGACAATGCCTATATCGCCGACTGGTGTGGCTACGCCGAGAATAACCCCGACATGCTCTACTCCGATGGCGTGCACCCGCTTCCTGAAGGCGCCAGCGGCTACTCCGAGGCTTTCTATGACGCCCTAAAGCAATATTCCAAGTACGACAAGAACGTGTCTTCGCAATGCCAGGCTTAACGAAAAACTTGGCGGTGGGTAGCTAGCGCAACGTTGCTGCCTGCACCAGCTCACGCCCGCCCTTCGCGCTCACGGGGCAGTAGAAGCCACCCTGTGCGATCGGAGCCCGTGGGCGCGAAGGGCGCGCGGGATGTAGGTTGTGGCTTGTAAGATATGTGCATAAATTAAGACCGCACTCATCTCAACCATGAGTGCGGTCTGTGGTACCAAGCAGCGAGATTAATCGACGGCGAACTCACCCATCTTGTCCCACCCAGTACGGCCATCAATGTGGACATTGATGATGTCTGGGGTCTCAACGAGGTACTTGGGGAATTCGTTGCAGGCACGCTTGAAGTGCTCGCCCTGGACATGCTCTACGTCTTTGCCATCTGCGTAAGACTCTACAAGCAGGAAGCGCTGGGAATCCTCCGGATCACGGTACCACTTGAAGTCAATACAACCCGGCTCGGCGTTGCACGCATCGGTGTACCAGTTTATTTCATCAAGGAAATTATCTGCGTATTCAGGCTTTACGTGAAAGTGCACGTTAATCAAAATCATGCCCCGATTCTACCAATGTTGTCTTCGCTGCGGCACGGCTGCTGTGCCATGAGTGCGGGCCTGTAAAGAACCGGGGGCATGCTCCGCGGAGGAAAAACTAGTTGAGAAAGTACTCCGCGATGTAGATAAAGTCGCCGTCATAGGTGGTAGCCACGCCATAACCATAATCGGGTCCTGGGGCTACTTCGAGGCCTTGGTTGAACCAGTTGAGGCGCTCTTGGGCTTGTTCTGCAGAGAGACGGTAAACGTTGCCTTGGCCTTGTTCGGTGTGGGTGACACCGCTTGCCGCATCGCCATAAAACACAAGCTCACCGTTGGCGCCCTGGTCGGCCCATTCTTGCGCAATAGCGGCGGCGTTCTCATCTGGATGGTGACCAGCCTGGGTCAGATGATGGGCAGTGGCTGCCTGCAAATCGGCAGCAACCTGCGGGAGCTCGGGCGCCTGTGCTTCGGCGGCGGCCTCAGCTGCCTCTCCCGCTGCTACGTCCGGTTTGGTCTCTGGGGCAGCGTGAAGAAAGCTGGGCGAAGTAACGCTAAACTTCTCAGCAAGGGTGGAAACCTGCTGAGCCTGCGGGACTGCGGCAAGCTCCGCGGACGCCACTGTCATGGTACCGGTCAGAGCGAATGCGGTGGTCAGGACTGCTGCGGTGGCATTTCGAATCGGTTTCATAATTTCCAGCTTGGCATAACTTTCCCGGGGACGAAAGGCATATTACCGGCTACAACCCACTTCGATATAGCTTTGTTACACTAACGGCGTTCGGTACAAACGCAGCTACGACGCGGTATTTAGGGCAGCCCAGAGAGCTTAATAAATACCTACATCGAATTTATCGAATTGCCGCTGCAATTCTTCCAAGTCAATGGAGCTAGCGACATCGGGCCCGGCGATGGCCGCGAAGCCATCGAGGACAGAGGTCCCGTAATTATGGCCCACCCCATCGGGAACATCCTTGGCCCCGGGCAAGTCCGCAGCAACTTGCAGGTAAGTAATGATGGGCATCCACTGCATTACGCGCTGCCGGGAATAATGGCTATCTTCCTTCATCCAATCCGGCTCTTTGAAGGCCAGTTCAGTTGACCACCAACTCACCGGATCAGATGGATGCTGAATATAAAGCATGCGGGTCCTGCCCCACTCTTCTTCCGGCACACGCCCCCAGCGCCGGACTTGGTCCACCTCATTGGCAAAGCGAACCACGAGGCTGCCAGCATAGACCGGTGAAATCTCCGTGGAACCGGGATCACGGCGTTCTACAAACTGTGAGCGCAACCGGTTAAAATGGGGCGGGCCGGTCAATAAGATGCCATCGACGGAATTGGCGATATCGCGCACACCAGAAAAGGCTGCCTCGATACCAGTCGTGCCTAAGGACTCGCCGTAGAGGTAGAGCTTTGGCCGGTCATCATCTGGCAACGAATTCCACCAGTCCACGATGGGGTTGATGAACTCTTCCCCGGCGCGCTCTACTTGGCTGCCGCCGCCGAGAAAGTGGAACACGGACGGCATGGCGGAATACTGCGCTGCGGCAATGGCGGTATCCCCGCCGTAGAGCAGTTCGAAGGCTTGCGCTGAATAGGACGATACCCAGCCGGTGCCGGTAGTCATTGTCAATAGAAGGGCCTTGCGGTCTTGGGCGTGG
Organism: Corynebacterium macginleyi; assembly: GCF_003688935.1. Classification (GTDB taxonomy): domain Bacteria; phylum Actinomycetota; class Actinomycetes; order Mycobacteriales; family Mycobacteriaceae; genus Corynebacterium; species Corynebacterium macginleyi. The sequence continues at coordinate 25,008 of NZ_REGE01000007.1, forward strand.
GTGCGCTCGAGTTCATCAATAAGCAACTGCGCCCGCTCCTCATTGGTATCGCGGTTACCCAAACCAGCGTAGGCACGAATCGGTTCCTTTGCAGGTCTACCGGTCACCTGCTCTAGCTCTTCCTTATGCGCGCCGGAGCTTAAGAACCGGGAGCCTTGCAGGCCTACGCCGTCCCAGTCAACATCGGAAGTAGGCGATCCGGATCGCTCGCTGAGGGTCGGACGCTGGACGTCTGGATCTGGGGCGGCATTCTGGGCGGTAAATACCCTATCTCCTAGGCCCACGATGGCACCGGGAATAATGTTTTCTACCGTGTAGATAACAATGACCGCAACTATCGATACTGCCCCGAGGCGGCGATAAGTGGAGCGAAACCGCTGCGGGAAGCGACGCGCTAGCCAGCCCACCAGAAAAATAACAGAACGCAGGATGAGCAGGAAGACAGTAAATACCGCCAGCGCCAAAGGTACCACCAACAGATAGCTGGGCATAGACGGAGCGGGCACGGAAAACACGTTTGCGAGCCGGTGCTGCCACCGCACGGCGATAATGACAAAACCGACGAGCCAGACGATAAACGCACAGCTGGCAAAGCGCGCAAACAACCGGTAGCGCTTTGATTCCCACGCAGAGGCGGCAAGCCAGGGATACTTATCCGCCCATTTGCTTACAATGAAGCGATGCCACAGCAGCTTCACGCCGATACCCACCACGTATCCGACGCCGGCGGCAAGACCCGATACCAGGCCTTGATAGAGCCAATCGCGGGGCAGAAGGGAAGGAGTAAGGCCCAGGGTAGACAAAATGGCAGCGCCGATAAACCCCCACGGATCGAGGTCGCGGACGATGCCGGCGATGCGAGCTTCTACTGTTCGAGCTTCTGCCCTAACTCCAGCCATTCCACCTCCAAATCCTCATAGGCGCTGCGGGTGTCCCTTAATTCCCTATCGAGGCGGGTCATAGCTTCGGTATCGACTTCTTCTGCCGCAGCGGCCAATTTCTCATTGATCTGCGTGGCGGTTTTTTCCAGCTTTTGCATCTTCCGCTCAAGAGCATTCATCTTTTTGGTGATTTCGCGTTCCTGCTGAGAAGAAAGCTTCTTTTCTGGCTTCGGTGCCGATGCGTCCGCTTTCTTTTCTCCTAGATTTATAACGCCGGTGCTCTTCTCGGCCGCAATTTCTTCACGCTTGCGCAGGTACTCGTCGATGCCGCCAGGAAGGTTGGTCAGGTTGCCATCGCCGAAAAGCGCGTACGTATTATCCGCGATGCGCTCGATAAGGTAGCGGTCATGGGAGATAACCACCAAGGTGCCTGGCCAAGAATCAAGCAGGGATTCCAGTTCCTGGAGCGTATCGATGTCCAGGTCATTGGTGGGCTCATCTAGGAGCAAAACATTGGGTTCTGCCATAAGCACACGGGTTATTTGGAGGCGGCGGCGCTCGCCACCGGAAAGGTCACCAACCGGGGTGCGCTGACGCTTGGCGGAAAAGCCGAGTCGCTCGGCCAGTTGCGAGGCGCTGAGTTCCTTTTTTCCTAGCTGTACGTAGGTGGCTACATCCTCGACGACATCGAGAAGCCGCCGGTGTGGATCCAAGTCATCGAGTTCCTGGCGCATCCAGCCCAAGCGCACGGTTTGCCCCTCGATACGTTTTCCAGCCGCAAGCTCGTATGCGCCGGCCAGCGCGCGCAGCAGCGTGGTCTTTCCAGAGCCATTCACACCGACGAGACCAATGCGCTCGCCCGGAGCCAGGCGCCAGGTGAGGTGGTCCACCAAGGTGCGGCCATCCGGGGATTGTATCGTGGCATCTTCTAGCTCGATAACGACACGGCCCTGGCGCTGCTTGGAAAAGGACATGAGCTCGACCTTGTTGCGCGGCTCGGGGACATCAGAAATAAGCGCTTCAGCAGCCGCAATTCGGTAGCGCGGTTTCGAGGTACGCGCCGGTGCCCCGCGGCGTAGCCATGCCAATTCCTTGCGGGCCAAGTTTTTGCGGCGCTGCTCGATCGCATCGGCCTGGCGAGCGCGCTCGGCGCGAGCGAATGTCCAGTCATTGTATCCACCCTCGAACGCATCAACCCTGCCGTCATGGACTTCCCATGTCCAGGTGGCAATGGTATCGAGGAACCAGCGATCGTGGGTGACCACGATGACGGCGAGTTTACGCTTGAGCAGGTGGTCCGCCAGCCACTTCACGCCTTCCACGTCAAGGTGGTTCGTGGGCTCATCGAGCACCACGAGATCTAAATCCTGCACCAGCGCTGCAGCCAGGTTCACGCGACGCCGCTCGCCGCCGGACAGGGAGCTAACCGGGGTATCCAGCCCCAAGTCGACGATGCCGAGGCCGCCAAGCACATCACGCACCTTGGCATTGGAGGCCCATTCATAGGTCTCGAGTTCGAGGGGTTCGATGATTGCCTGCGCGATGGTGAGCTCTTCGGGCAGATCAAAGCGCTGCGTCACCACGGACATGCGCAGATCAGAGGTATGAGAAACGCGGCCGGAATCTGGCGGCTCGATGCCGGTGAGTACTTCCAGCAACGTAGTCTTGCCACCGCCGTTAACGCCCACGATGCCGATTCGATCCCCACTCTGCACGCCAAGGGATACCCCGTCAAGGAGGGTTTTTAAGCCATAGGATTTGGTAACTTGCTCGAGGTTAATCAGGTTTGCCATAACAGAGCTTCATTTTAATAGCTCCCCACCGCTACCCCCGCATCCCCGAACATGTTGCTACCGAAATTCACTTGCAATAATCTGCTAATGTATGAAGAAACACACACTTACCCTCTGTACTATTCTCTCTGCCACAGCACTGACGGTCGCTTCCTGTTCGGCGCCTGAAGAAGACAGCGACGCCCAAAATAGCAGCGAATCCACCGCTGCAGGAAGCCATGAACACGATCATGACCATGAGGGCCACTCCCACGACGGCATGGAAGCCAAAGAAGGCCAGACCGAGGTAGCCGAGCTGCCCACCCGCATCGTCTTCTCCCACGCCGGCGGTCTGACCACCTACGATGCCCAGTCCGGCGATATCCTCGATGAAGAAAAGATGGACGCCTTCCTTCGACTCAACGATGCCGGCAATGACCGCCACGTCATGGTGACCAAGGGCGATAAGTTCCTCACCTACGATACCGGCCGCATCACCAAGGCTCACGGCGACCACAACCACTATTACACCGCGGACCCCAAGCTGGGTGATGACACGATTAAGGCGCCCCACGCCGGCCACGTAGTCCACCACGATGGTTACACCGCCCTATTTTCTGATGGCGATGGCGTAGCCCAGATTTATAAGACCGAAGACATTGGCTCAAAAGACGCCAAGCCCGTCAACACCGTCGAGACCGGCGAGGGGCACCACGGCGTGGCTGTCCCGATGAAGGACGGCTCCGTCGTCATCACTAAGGGCACCGAGGATGAGCGCCACACCATCCAGCACCTCGATAAAGATGGCAAGGTCTTGGAGGAGACCACCGAATGCCCCGGGGTCCACGGCGAATCAGCCGCTGAAAACGGGAAGCTCTTCTTCGGTTGCGAAGATGGCCCTGTAGTCTTTGATGGCTCTAAGTTCCATAAGATAGATGTCTCCGACTACGCCGGTGCCGGTGGCTACCAGCGCTCCGGAAACTCCGCAGGCTCCGAGAAATCGAACGTCATCCTGGCCGATAATAAGACTGAGAAGGACGCAGAGTCTGAACACCCCACTTCGGTGGCCTTGATCGATACCGAGAATTACTCCGCTAAGAAGGTCGACTTGGACGGCTCCTATTGGTTCCGTTCGCTGGCGCGTGGACCTATGGGCGAGGCCCTGGTTCTCACCACCGACGGCAAGCTGAATGTGATCGACCCAGACTCCGGTGAAATCACCAAAAAGATCGACGCGATTTCCACGTGGACAGAAAACGAGGAGTGGCAGCAACCAGGCCCGATCCTCAAGGCTGCAAATGGCTATGCCTATATCACGGACGCGCAGAAGAAGGAGCTTGTCATCATCGACCTCTTGCGTGGCAAGGAAACGAAGCGCTACGAGCTGGACTTCAAGCCCGTCGAAATGGCCGTGCTCTAATTCTAGCGCGCTTTAGTGCTCGTGCTTGGCGGTGCCCAGCACCTTCTCTCAGCTAGAGCACTTGCGCACCCACAGCCGGGCCCTGGGCTACAACACCCTTGGTGCCCGGTATTTCTATGCTGACCTGCGCCGCAACATCCTCCGCGTCTTCGCGGGTTCTGCATAAGAACGCGCAGGTTGGGCCACTGCCAGAGACGATGCCGTTCAGTGCGCCCGCGTCCATACCCGCCTCCAAGGTCTTGCGGAGATCAGGGCGCAGGGATAGCGCCGCCGGCTGCAGATCATTGTGCAGGTGCGCCGCTACGCGCTGGGGTTCGCCGGAGATCAGCGCCTGAGAAATCTCCGTCGTATCAAGGGCCGGCTCGGTCACCCGTCCCGCGTCGCGCAATTCATCAAGTTTGCGGAACACGCTAGGCGTCGATAAACCGCGATCAGAGGCGATCAGCGCCCAATGATAGGTGCCCCTAGTCATCATAGAGGTCAATTGTTCCCCGCGCCCAGTGCCCAGTGCCGTGCCGCCCAGCAAGGTAAACGGCACGTCAGACCCCAGAGCCGCACCCAAGGCATCCAGAATGTGCTCTCCTACCGAATCAATGCCGTAATATCGGCCGTAGCAACGCTCGGCAAGGCGTAGCGCCGCCGCGGCATCAGCAGAACCACCTGCCATGCCTCCGGCCGTAGGAATCGCCTTATGAATCTCAAGGCCCACCTCCGGAATCTTGATGCCCCCGCGGGTGACATATAAGTGCTGCATGATGCGGTCAACCGCGGTCCATGCCAGATTCGTGTCATCCTCCGGCACTCCCACCGCGTGCGGTCCGGATACCTTGAGGTACTGCACGCGGGCCTTGTCCACTTCGGCATTGCCTAAATCAGTTAGAGTTACCGTATCGTGCAGGCTCAGGGACTGGAATATCGTAACCAGCTCGTGAAAACCATCCTCCCGCGGCTGCGCCACGCCAAGGTGCAGATTGACCTTGGCATGTGCATGGGCGATATAGGTTATCGGCTCATTCTCGTGTGACGCGCTCACTGTAGTCCTGCCAAACGTACGAAGTCTGCAACAGCGAGCTTCTCCCCGCGCTGCCTCGGATCGATTCCGGCCGCGCGCAAGGCCTCCTCGGCGGCCGCCCCGGAACCATAGTGGCCCGATAATGCGGCACGGAGAGTCTTGCGACGCTGGGCAAAGGCGGCACCGACAAGCGGCCAGACCGCGGCACGCGCGGCATCGTCGATGGGCCAGGGCGGGGTATCGAAGACATCAATGCGCACCAGGCCGGAGGCAATATTAGGCGCAGGCCAAAATACATTCTTACCAATTGTCCCGGCCTGGCTGACCTGGCCATAAAATGCAGCCTTAACGGAAGGCACGCCGTAGACTTTGCTACCCGGCTGCGCCGCGAGACGCTGCGCCACCTCCAGCTGCACCATGACGAGCACGCGGCGGATGGTAGGAAAAGTCTCCAAAAAGTGTAAAAGCACCGGCACCGCCACGTTATAGGGCAGGTTGGCCACCAGCGCGGTAGGTTCAGCTACATCCTCGCGGGTTACCTGTAGCGCATCTTTTTCCACCACGCGCAAGCGCTCAGCATAGTCCGCAGCCAGTTCTCCCACCGTTAACGGTAGCTGCGCTGCCAGGGATGGATCTATCTCCACCGTGGTGAGGTCCGCGACGGTCTCCACCAACCCTAGGGTCAGTGAGCCTAGCCCGGGGCCGACCTCCACGACGCGATCTGCGGGATCCAAGTCCGCGGTAGCAATGATGCGGCGGATGGTATTGGGGTCATGGAGGAAATTCTGCCCCAACTTCTTGGTGGGCGTAATACTCAGTTTCTCCGCTAAAGCTCGGATTTCTACTGGGCCTAAAAGCGCGGCGCCCGGGGAATCAGTCATGTTTTCTAACCTAGTAGAAGAACGCAGAAAATCGCACCCCGCGGCGTCCTGACGCGGGGTACGAGGCGGTACGCACGGTGCTGCGCTTGCTCGTTAACGCAACCCCAGCTTGGCTGTACAGGCAGGCCATGCGCCCCAGCCCTGGGCGGCCTGCACCTTTTGGGCGACGGCAATCTGCTGCTCACGGGTGGCCTGCCATGCCTGAGGAGCATATTCGGTACCGCCGAAACCAGCCCAGGTGGATGGTGCGAATTGCAGGCCGCCGGAGAAACCGTTACCTGTATTGATGGACCAGTTACCGGTGGACTCGCACTGCGCAATGGAATCCCACACGGAGCCATTGGCTACGGCGGGAGCCGCCGCGCCGGAATTACCAACCTGCGGTTCCGGCTTCGCCTGTTTGGTGCCGCGGGCAATGGTCGCGGGCGTTGGTCCCACAACGACCTCATCCCTAATGACCTCTTCAGATTCCTTCTTGCCGTTTTTCATAACGACCTGGCGGGTGATGACGCGCTTGCCCTTTTCGCCTTGAACGCGAACTTCTTTAACGCCGGCTTCCAGATCGGGGTCATCCACGAAGTGCGGGTTAGCGTCAAATTCCTCTGTGGAGTCCACGGTTTGGATGTCTATCCGCTCTACGTTGATAGCCATGCCTTCGATGACCTTTTCATCTCTGGCAGGAAAGACGCGGTCATCCCCATCGAGCTTGATACCTCGCTCCTTGAGTACATCATCCACGGTCTTAGCGGCAATCTTGGTGTAGGTGTTCTTGCCACCATCGTTGATCTTAATGATCTTCGGGGAGACAACCTCCAGTTCCATGCCGTCTTTTAACTGCGCATCTTTATCCACGTCATCATCGCCAGATTTCACGACAGCTCCCGGGTTTACCCCCTGCAGGTTTTCAAGCAGATCAGAAACAGTGAGATCTGTTGTGGAAAGCTGTTGCTGTTCACCATCGATGGACACGGCAACCGGCTTGGCAGTGCGCACGGAGATCTCATCGCCATCGGCCACGGACTCGGACGGTGCAGGGAATACCACATCGTGCTCGCCCACCTCCACGCCGGCGGCCTGCAGGGCGCCATCCACGTCCTTAGCGAAGGTAGCGAGTTCTACCTTGTCACCGTTGACGTCTACGACCACTTCCTTCTGTGCAGCAACGGCCACAACACCGCCGACGGCGAGGGTACTCAAGACGCCACCCGTGGCTAGGCGCAGCGGAAGGGAACGTGAGTTATTAATGCGCTTTATGTGGTGGGGTGCCATGTGTAGTCAATCTCCAGTGTTGCTGTCTATCCAGTATCACAATTGTTGGCGCTGGGGAGGGAAACCAGCGGCGGCGTCCTCACTACCCTCGGCGGAGCAGTAAGTTGGGAATGTAGAGGCATACAGCCTGAACGAACAGTCAATAACATTACGGTAACGGATGAGGAAAGTCGAGTAGTGCTACACCACAGCTATAACTGGCGAAAACAGGCACCACATCCAACACCTATACCACCAGCGACCAGCGGATTTAATTATGTGATAATAATCACTTGCGTGTGCCATTAAGCCCATATACTCGGTCAAATGTCTCATTAACCTCTGCCGCCAATGCCTGAGTAGTTTGATGGCGCACCCGGGCAATGCAGTCATAGGTATGGCCAATCAGGGAAGGCTCATTGCGCTGCCCACGAAATGGCTCCGGGGTCATAAACGGCGCATCAGTCTCCACGAGCAATTGCCCCGCCGGAGCCAGCGCCGCCGCCTGGCGCAGTTCCGCATTGCGCTTAAAGGTGACATTGCCAGCGAAAGACAAGACATAACCGCGCTCGAGCGCTTCTTCTGCCACCCGCAGAGGAGAGGAGAAACAGTGGAGCATGACGGTGGGTGGAGTCGGGGCATCGGCAAGAATGCGCAGCACGTCCTCATCCGCTTCACGATTATGGATCATAAGCGCCTTACCGGCACGCACCGCCAGATCGATATGCCAGCGCAGGGATTCTTCTTGCTGGAGCAAGCTCGCCGTTGTCTCCGGCTCGTGGTGGACCCAGTAGGCGTCCATGCCGGTCTCCCCCACCGCTACACACCGCGGGTCCGCCACCATTTCCTCCAACGCGGTTTTGGTGGGCGCGTCTAGCTCATTCGCCCGTACCGGGTGGATGGCACAGGCAGCATACACATTGGCAAACGCGCGCGCGGTCGCAAGGGCCGCCTCTGATTCGCAGCGGTCATCGCCTACCGTAACCAGGCGAGATATCCCGGCTGCGCGGGCGCGGTTAATCAGCACCTCGTCGGTATCTTTATGCGAGAACAGATGGGTATGCGCGTCACTGAGACCGCTGAGCCCTGGGGCGGGAACGGGAGTAGGACGTGGCTTCTTTTTAGGCATACCTGCAATTGTAATAGTGGCAGCTATGTTAATCCGACCAGCGTAACTAAGCCCGAAGAGCACCGGCGCCACATTAAGAAATGGACTGCTTTCCTTAAGTGTGTCTACTTATACGGCATCATTGAAGTTGCATGAAAGGTGCGGGTTTGAAAACGTGGAACTCTCAAAGAGGTAACCTACAGATTCGATCACTGGCTTAGCCTCAGCCACTTAGAACTTCTGGTGTATAAGGACTACTAATGCATATTCGCCCCGCCGAGCTTGCCGATGCCCCCTTTATTTCCGCCATCTACAACACCGCCTCGGCTGCCAAACCGGCCAAAAACCTCATTACCTGGCAAGAAGAGGCTTCAGACCGCGAGGATTGGCTGAAGGAAATGTTCAAGGCGGGCTCACCCGTACTCGTTGCCGTAGACGATGATGAAATCATCGGCTGGGCCGCCTACTTTCAATTCGTTACGCCTGCTATCTATTACGGCACCGTTGAAGATTCCATATACATCTCCCCGGCGGCCCAGGGCAAGGGCGTAGGCTCTGAGCTTCTCGATGCCCTGGTGGATATCGCCACCGACGATCCCTATGTCGAGACCATGATCACCTATATCGTCGATACCAATGCCGGTTCCATTGCGCTGCATAAGAAATTTGGATTTAAAGAAACTGGCCGCATGCCCAATATCCACACCAAAGACGGCGTGCGCCTCGGCCTGGTTCACCTACAGCGCGATTTCCAGCGCTAAGCATAACCGTGGAGGCATGATAAAAGCGCGGTGGCCGGCCCTCAATCTTAGGAACTGACCACTGCGCCTTCGATATCTAAGCCCGGGGAAATCCCCCTAGTTCATCACCGGTGCCCACTCCGGGCCAGTTTCCCCGAGCTCCGGATCCAGCTTGGAAATAAGCGGCTTTGGCTTTGCCAAGGTAGTCCCCGGTGCCACCTGAATGCGCTCCCATTTGGCCTGCTGCTGGGTGTAGTCGCCCATAATCACCGGATATTCGTGGTTTTCCGGGGGAAGCCCCACACCCACCAACTCAACCGGGATATCGTCTTTAACCTCGCGCACCTCTGGCTGTGCGGCCCACTCACCGGTACGTCCCAAGGTTTCGTGCACCTTTTGCGCAGTAAACGGCAAGAACGGGGTGAGCATCACATTGCAGTCAGACACGACCTGTAGGGCGGTCCACAAAACGGTAGCCAGACGTTCGCGCTGGTTTTCATCCTTCGCCAGTTTCCATGGCTCCTGGGATGCGATATAAGCATTGGCCTCACCCACCACGTGCATGATAGAGACGATGCCCTGCTTAAACTTGGATTGCTCCAGCAGGTTGCCCGCGGTGGTGAAAGTCTCCTCTGCCAGCTGCAAAATGGCCTTATCGCGTTCCTCCAGAGCCGCAGGGACCGGAACTTCGCCGAAGTTCTTGTGCGCCATGGATACGGTGCGGTTGACCAAGTTGCCCCAACCATTGGCCAGCTCATTATTGACGCGGCGCACGAATTCATCCCACGTGAAGTCCGCGTCATTGTTTTCGGGTCCAGCCACAGCAATGAAGTACCGCAGAGGGTCCGGCCCGAAATCTGCCAAGAAGTCCTTAACGTAGATCACCACGCCCTTAGACGAGGAGAACTTAGAGCCAGACATTGTCAAGTACTCCGAGGACACGATTTCCGTTGGCAGATCCAACTCACCGTACTGGTGCAGCTCACCTCCCTTGGAACCCTTGCCCGCGTAGCCCAGCAATTCCGCCGGCCAAATCTGCGAATGAAAGGTGATGTTGTCCTTGCCCTGGAAGTAATAGTGGCGGGTTGCTGGGTCCTGCCAAAATTCTTTCCATGCCTCCGGCTGGCCGGTCCGGTATGCCCACTCAATAGAGGCGGACAGGTAGCCCACGACGGCATCAAACCACACGTACAGCTTCTTCGCGTTATTATCCTGCCACCCCTCCACTGGAATAGGAATGCCCCAGTCGATGTCACGGGTCATGGTGCGCGGGCGCATATCCTCCAGCAAGTTCAGGGAGAATTTCAGTACGTTCGGGCGCCAATCTTCGCGGGTAGAAAGCCACTTTTGCAGCTCGTCCTTAAGGGACGGAAGATCTAATAGGAAGTGCTCGGTCTCCACGAACTGCGGGGTTTCGCCATTAATCTTGGATACCGGATCAATAAGGTCTACCGGGTCCAGCTGGTTGCCGCAGTTATCGCATTGGTCGCCGCGGGCGCCGTCCGCTCCGCAAATGGGACACGTTCCCTCGATATAGCGGTCCGGCAGCGTGCGGCCGGTGGACGGGGAGATTGCTCCCCTGGTGGCCTCCTTCAACATGTAGCCATTCTCATTCAAGCCCTTGAAGAGCTCTTGTACCACCGAGTAATGGTTACGGGTGGTGGTGCGGGTAAAAAGGTCATAGGACAAGCCGAGATTGGCTAGATCGTTGACTATCTGGCGGTTATAGCGGTCCGCCAGTTCGCGCACGGACACACCTTCCTTATCGGCCTGGACCAGCAACGGGGTGCCGTGCTCATCCGTACCGGAGACCATGAGTACGTTGCGGCCACGCATTCGCTGAAAGCGGGCGAATACGTCAGAGGGAACACCAAAGCCAGCCACATGACCGATGTGGCGCGGGCCATTGGCATATGGCCAGGCAACATTTACTACTAAAGACTCAGTCATGGAGATCAGTTTATCGAAGCACCTGCACGAACACACGTTAAGGGCACATGACCTGTACTAGCGCAAAGAACCCGCTACCGAAGCCGGTAAATACGCTATCTACTTGCGCTTCATCGGGTTTTTCAAAAGCTCTTTGCGGCGTTTCTTAAGCACCTGCATCCGCTGGTAGTCACGGTGCAACCGGCGCTCGCGGGCCAGCTTGCGCTGGAAATGCTGCGTCTCGCGGTACTCGAGGTAAATAATGTCATGGCTCAGGTCCTGATAAAGGGCGAACATCAAACCAATAACGATAAACAAGAACGGCAGTGCCGCCACAATGGTAACGTTCTGCAGGTTAGACAGCGCGTTTTCATCGACAAGGAGCAGGGTCAAACCAACAGCTGCGGTCAAAGCACCCCAGAGAGCGGAGAGCCATGGCTTCGCGGTTGCGGCACCATTTTGGGTCATCGAACCCATCACGCTAGAAGCGGAGTCTGCGGAGGTGATAAAGAAGGTGGACAGCAAGATGACGGCGACGACGCCGGCAATGAAACCACCAGGCAGGTTGTGCAGGAGATTAAACAGTTCTACCTCGGCGGATTCCCCGGTGATGGATTGACCATTCTGCTCCATGTGGATTGCGGTGCCACCGAAGATGGCGAACCACAAGGTGGATACGCCCGCTGGTATCAGCAAGACGCCCAAGCAGAACTCGCGGACAGAACGGCCACGAGAAATGCGCGCCAAGAACATGCCCACGAAGGGAGACCAAGACACCCACCATGCCCAATAGAAGATAGTGTAGCTAGACAGCCACTGGCCGGCGGTGCCGTTTTCGGATTCGGCGGTACGGCCAATCATCTCGGTGAAGTAGTTGAAGTAGTTACCAATAGATCCCGGAATCTGGTTCAGGATGGTCACGGTCGGACCCAAGATGAAGACGAAAATGGCCAGCACCGCTGCCAAGACCATATTGGCATTGGAGACGTACTGAATCCCCTTGCCCACACCGGAAAGTGCGGACAGCAAGAAGGCCAAGGTCAAAACCAAGACAATACCAATAACCACGGACTGAGTTGGGTTTTCGATGATGCCAGACGCTTTCAGGCCGGACTGAATCTGTAATGCACCAAGCCCCAGGGAGCAGGCAGTACCGAAGACGGTGGCGAAGATGGAAAGAATGTCAATAACCTTCCCCAATCCACCATTCGCACGGCGCTCTCCGATGAGCGGCACGAAGGTCTGGCTCAATAGCTGCTTGCGGCCAATGCGGTAGGTGGAGTACGCGATAGCCAAACCAACAATGGCATAGACAGCCCAGGGATGCAGCGTCCAGTGGAACATTGCATAGGCCATGGATGAGCCTACATTTTCTGGTCCCCTGCCGGGCGTACCGTCACGGTAGTTTGCCAACGGCTCGGAGGCACCGTAAAACATCAGGCCGATGCCCATGCCGGCAGCGAACATCATGGCAATCCACGAAGGCGTGGAAAATTCCGGTTCCTCATTGATATGTCCCAATTTGATGGAGCCGAACTTGGAGGATGCAATGAAGATGACGAAGGCTACGAAAATGGTACCAAAGAGCACGTAGGCCCAGCCGAGCGTATCAACGACCCACGTCAGTGCCGCGGCGGAAAAGTCCGCGAAGTTCTCCGGGGCGGCAAGGCCCCAGATAACGAAGCCGGCGACGAGGACACCGGCAATCCCCATGATGGTCCAGTCAATCGGGATATTATCGCGGTCTGCGGCGATCTCAACTTTCGGATCTTCGTACTCTTCTGGGTGGAACCCGTCAGAGTTAATCATGTCCTGGATTTGGCTGGTCGCAGTCTGCTCATCCAGCTCTTCTTCTACCGTTTGATAATCCTCAATCGGCTGATTACTCGAAGCAGCAATAGTCCGAGCAGGCGCTTCGCCCGGCCCCTTGCCTTCTTCGGGCACACCAGCGCCGTTGTTTTCGGTATTAGTCATGCTTTCTACTGTGGTAGGCAAACTCCGATTTTTCAAACTATTTTTTCACTAAACGCCCAGCTCACGCACATTTTTGGGTATCTTAATAAGATTCCTGTATGTCTATAGGTGGAATATTCCCACCTAGAAGCCCTTTAGACTTCATACACTTCTAAAGTATAACGATTCAATAACATATGCGGAAGCGCGAACAGACCTGTTACCACAACCCATTGTGACCTTTTATGCACCGAATTGAAATAACCTGGGGCAATTCCACAAGTACTCGGCCCGCAGGCGGTTAGCGGGCATCCACAGCGGCATCATAGAGCTCCCGATTGGACACCCCAGTACCCTTGGCGGCCTGCTTGCACGCGTCTTTTAGACGCATGCCAGCTTCGGCCAACTCCAAGGCTTGCGGAACGAGGTCAACGGCGGTCACGGCAGCGCCAGTTCCGCCTTCTATCACCACGGTAATTTCACCCTTCGCTCCGCCGCTGGCCCATTCGGCCAGCTCCGCAAGCGTACCACGGCGTATTTCTTCGTAGGTCTTGGTCAACTCGCGGCACACCGCGGCGGGGCGGTCGCTGCCGAGGACCTGTGCGGCATCAGCAAGCGTCTCGGCTATCCGGTGGGGCGATTCAAAAAACACGATAGCGCGCTTTTCATTACGCAGCGATTCCAACCACGCCTTTCGCGGGCCAGCCTTGCGCGGTGGGAATGCATCGAACAGGAAGTGCCCCACGCCCAGGCCGGAAAGTGCAAGCGCCGTGGGTACCGCCGATGGACCCGGAAAGCACGTCACGGGAATATCGCGTTCGGCAGCCGCGGCAACGAGGGACAGGCCCGGATCGGAAATGATCGGCATGCCGGCATCGGTGACAACGAGGACGGTGCCGTGCTGAGCAGCATCGATAAGCTGGCGCGCACGAGCTTGTTCATTGTGGTCGAAATTAGACACCACGGACCCGGAAATCTCAATGCCCAGGGCTTGGGCAAGGTTGCGCACGCGACGGGTATCTTCGGCAGCGATGACATCAGCATGCGCCAAAGCCTGCATCAGCCGCGCTGAAGCATCACCGACATTTCCCAAGGGTGTGGCGGCGAGGATGACGCCGCGCGGAAGTGGTTCTAGACCTAAAGCTGACATGCCTCAAGCATTCCATATTCTTCTATGCGCCCGCACGCTGGCTCATAGCCTAAACTCTTCCTCGTGACTATTGCTACCGCTGCCTCCGCCGGCCCACCGCATCCCCTGCATAACCGCGTGCCCCCGTCGGCACCGCGTACTTATACGTGGGACAAAGCCGATTGGATAAGCACCAGCATCATCGCCGTTCTCGCACTACTTACCCGGTTCGTGGGGCTTACCGCACCGGTATCTCAGGGCACACCCGTCTTCGATGAAAAGCACTATGTCCCCCAGGCCTGGGACATGGTCAAAAGCTGGGATAACTTGTTCATCGGCGGTATCGAGACCAACCCGGGCTTTGGACTCGTGGTCCACCCACCGCTGGGCAAGCAGATCATTGCACTATCGGAATGGGTCTTTGGTTATACCCCGCTGGGCTGGCGCGTTATGACGGCCCTCTTCGGTATCGGCACCGTCCTGATGACCATGGCGCTGGCCCGCCGGCTGTCTTTTTCCTGGCAGGTTGCTACATTTGCCGGCATAATAGCGGTCTGCGATGGCGTCCTCTTGGTCTCGGCGAAATTTGGCATGCTGGATATCTTCCAGGTCTTTTTCATTGTTGCCGCCGCGTGGGCGCTGGCCCGCGATCATCAGCAGATGCGCGAGCGCCTCCACCACGCCCTACTTAGCGGCGGGATGGGCACCTCCCCATTCGGGCCGCGCTTTGGCTTCCGGTGGTGGCGCTTTACCGCCGGAGTCTTTTTGGGCTTGTCCCTTGCCGTTAAGTGGTCTGGGCTGTACTACATAATGTTTTTCGGCCTGCTCTGCGTCTTTAGTGACCTCGCGTTGCGCCGCCAGTATGGCATCCGCCGCTATATTGTGGGCACGCTGCTTCGCGATACTCCCGCCGCCCTCGCCTCCCTAGTAGCTGTGCCTGTGTTGATGTATGTGTGGAGCTGGCGCGCGTGGTTTTCCTCAGAGACCGCAGTCTACCGGCATGCCAAGGTGGATGGGACCATCGGGCAGGACTCCTGGTTCATGCACCTACCGGAGCCTGTGGCCGGCTGGTTTTATTACCACTCCTCCGTGTTGGATTTTCACGCCAGCTTGACCTCTTCTGGTGGCCATCATCACCCGTGGGATTCCAAGCCGTGGGCATGGCTAGCCGGGGCCAGGCCCATTTTGTACTACTCCAGTACGGATCTGGAATGCAGCGGCGGTGGCGAATGCCGGAAGATGCTCTACCTCTTTGGCACCCCCGCGATCTGGTGGCTGGTAGTCCCCGCAGTGCTTTGGGGGCTGTGGTCTTTTATCATCCGCCGCAACCGCGCCTTCCTCATTCCCCTCGTGGGCTTTGCCGCCGGATTTCTCCCGTGGCTAGCGGCCTTTGACCGACAGATGTACTTCTTTTATGCCACCGCGTTTATCCCCTTTATCATCGTGCTTCTTGCCCTCACACTGGGCCAAATGGTCGGTCGTGGCGCTCCCATAAAGTGGCGGTGGATACTGTGTATCGCTGGCGGATCGATACGCCGGGGCACGTTTGCCGCCGCCTGCTACCTTGCCCTGGTAGTTGCGATGTTTTTCTACTTCGCGCCCATCTTATACGGCTTCATCATCCCGGAATCTTGGTACCAATCCATGATGTGGCTGCCCAGCTGGAAGTAGATGGCAGAAAACCACCCGTTTTAATATGGCTGCGCATTCAGGGACTTCCACCACGCTCGCACCAGGTAGCCCTTCTCGGCCGCCCACGCCCAGCCCAGGCTCATCGTCGACAGTGCGGTAGCAATGAGGAAATAGATCTGGTCAATGGTGACGGTACCGAGCGCAATATCACGAACGCCAAAGCCAAATAAGAAAGCAAACATCGTGGCTGATACTGGGAAAAGCCCAGTGACGGACGCAGGACGCCAGGCGCTCCACAGCAGGCCGCATGCCATGCCAAAGCGCACGGCCGCACCTTCCATCAACAAATTGGCGCGATCTGGATCGGCCGCAGGGTCCAACACCGACTCCTCTGCGCCCAACGGCACTAGGCCGGAGGCACGCACCACCTCCACGATGGCCCACACAACAAAGACAACGCCCATGACTACCAAGGCGATGCGCGCCACCGAGAGGTTGGCTTGCCTGGCACTCGAAGCCCGCTTCCACTCCGGTTCTACCCCAGCGAAGATCACTTCCGATAGGTCGGTCGGCGGGGCCATTCCGGAATCTACCGGTTCCACGAAGCTAAGGGAGCGCGACAGTGCCGCGGCCTTATCACGAAAGGCCCGACACTCCGCACAGTGTTCTAGGTGGGCGTCGATGACATCGACGGAAAGCTCCGCTTCCTCCCCATCCAGATGGGAGGATATCGCCGCTTGCACTTGACTATGTGTCAACATTGCTTAACGCCCTATCCAAGCTCACCCGACCAGCACCAAAAACGACGATCATCAGCAGAGACAGACACAAGACTACTGGGTACTCAATGCCACCGTCTCCGTTAAAGAGGCCATTTCCCCAGTGCACGAAGTACACCGCTCCTACCATCACTATGGCAAGCGCCGCCGCGGCAAAGGTGGTCAATAAACCGATGACGAGGAAGGCGCCACCTATCATTTCCCCGATTGCGGTGGCATAACCGGCAATCTGTGGCTGTGGGATGCCGAGGGCAGAAAACTGCCCCACTGTCTCATCCATTCCGTCCATAAACATTTTGTCCACGCCGTGCGCGATAAAAATGAGTCCGAGGACTGCCCGAAACAGCAGCAATGCGGCATCACGAACGGCAGGTCTATTCATGGTCAATAGACTACATCGAATGCCCACCCCAACGCGAAGACGCCACCGCTCGACCACGCTAGCTTGCAATTTCACCATCTAGAGACACTCGCACTGCACCACTGCGGTCATCACTGTTTCAATGGGAAGAAGAGAATAAGTAGGTACTACACACCAAAAGGACAACCTGACATGGACAATAAAAACCCCACCACAGACCGCACGCCGCTGGCTTATGACAAACACGGAGTAGCCCGCACGCCGTGGGCCGTATCATCGTCGCTGTTGAAGGATTACTACGACACCGAGTGGGGCCTTCCCATTACAGACGAGGCGGGCCTTTTTGAGCGCCTGAGCTTGGAGGCCTTCCAGGCTGGGTTATCCTGGGCCGTGGTTTTAAAAAAGCGCCCCGCTTTCCGCGAGGCCTTTTGCCACTTTGATCCGGAAAAGATCGCAGACTTCGGCGAGCCCGAGGTGGAGCGCCTGCTTGCCGATACCACCATT
Organism: Corynebacterium macginleyi; assembly: GCF_003688935.1. Classification (GTDB taxonomy): domain Bacteria; phylum Actinomycetota; class Actinomycetes; order Mycobacteriales; family Mycobacteriaceae; genus Corynebacterium; species Corynebacterium macginleyi. The sequence goes on from NZ_REGE01000007.1 coordinate 42,357, forward strand.
ATCCGCAACGAAACCAAGATCCGCGCGACCGTTAACAACGCAAAAGCCACCATTGAGCTGCGCAAGAGCGGAGGGCTAGCGAATTTCATTTGGAGTTTTCAACCCGCAGAAAATATCTACCCCGAGGTTATGGAGGACATCCCGAAGAAGAGCCCAGAATCGCAGGCAATGTCCCGGGAATTGAAGAAGGCAGGTTTTAAGTTCGTGGGGCCGGTGACCTGCTTTGCGCTCATGGAAGCCATCGGTATGGTCGATACCCACCTCTTGGGCTCCCACCGTCGAGCAAGTTCGGGCGTTTGGCCGGAGGAAACCAAGAAGCTCCAGGCAGCAAGGGTGCAGCAGGCTAATTAGCCTGCCCGGCGAGCAGCCAGGTCATCGCGGCGCCCCACCCGATTAGGGCCTGCGTGCACGCCCCCGAAATCGCCACCCTCATCATCGCTATAGCTTAAGGGAAGGTGCTCAAAGTCGGGGCTTTCATCATCGATTTCGACGACAACGGCACCCGGTCGGCGTAGGTTGCGGGGGATATTCAACGCTTCATCGTCCGCGTTGCGTACACCCAACCGCGCTCGGCGCAGGTGCTTTACCCGGCGGCGCAATAGCGCTTGTTCTTGGCGGACTTGCGCGCGCAACGCCGCCAAATAGGCACCGGTCAAAACGCCGGCGATTCCCGCCAACCACCAGGTCCATCCGCCGGCCACGCTGCCCAAGGCCACAGTCAGGACTACGGCGGTGGCGAGACCAATGAGCATGCGCTGGCGGCGCTGGTAGCGCGTAGCGGACTTCTCTCTATCCGCCACCGGGTCCCAGCCACCGCGACCAAGGCGGCGTTGCGCGAATGCCACCTCATCCTCAGAGAGGTCTGTGCTCACAGCCGCGTCCTCGGCACCATAAGCACCGTGGGAACCTGCTTCGGCCGATTCCTCTGGAGTAGTGTCCAGCTCCAACTCCAAATCTCCGGCGACCGACTCCGCTGAGTCTGGTTTTTCTGCATCAACGACTGGAGCAGGATCAACCGCGCCCCGATACATCACATCTACCGGGGAAGTGTAGCTCTCGTCGTAGTTATACGCATCCTCGGCGATGTTCGCACTGGCCGGTGCGGTAAAAGATTCGGTAGAGTGAGCAACCGCATCACGGCGGCTGGGCTTGCGCTGTACACCGCCATCTTGCCCGGCGGCGCGCTCGTCATCATCGAGCAAAACATTATCGGCATCATCCGCACCCGCATCCGAACCTGCGGAAGCGCTAGACATGTGCGCGCTATCACCGACCTCGGTGGCATCTTTCGCATCAATGGTTTCAGTGGCAGCTGTTGGAACCGCAGATTCCTCAATGACTTCACCCTCAATGGTTTCAGCTGGAGTGCTGTCCTTATCCTGCGCATTTATCTCATTCTCAACGGCGGCGGAGTAGTATGCGCGGCCACCGACGCCAAAAGGTTGCGCTCGAGCGCGGCGGGCCGCACCGGCGATGGTCCGCGACGGTGCTTGAGAAATGCGATGCTCTGCGTCTTCACCGATCAGCAGACCATCAACATCTGTCTCCTGATCTGGCTCACGCTCCGTTTCCGTCCCGGCGGCAGATACGACCTCCCAGCCTTCGTCATCATCAGAAGCGCTACGGTGGACATCATCGGCCCGCAGACGCGGGCGCCGACGGCCGGCAACATTGCCGGAATCGCCAGAAAAGAGCAGGCGGGTATCATCAAAGGCCTCGCCGGTATGGCTCATCGGGCGATTACTCCTCCCCAGTAGCCATGGCGCAAGCACGAAGAGCCACACCACGATGATTGCGATAATGGGCACAGCTGTGGACACGGCTTAAAGACCTTCCCTTGGGGTGCAAATGATTACTCCACTGTAATCACTCAATGCCCACTACAAGGCCTACAACGGCCATAAAATCCAATATTGTTACGCATGTGAAATTTGAGAAGGTATCGTTGACGATTAAGGATACGCTTTACACCAAACGTCCTGCTTGGCGCAGCCGCTCAACCGCCGTGGAGGAGTAGTCTTCTTTGACTAAGGCCACGAAATGGTGATCCCGCCAGGCGCCGTCGATATGCAGGTTGCGACGAAAATAACCCTCGGAACGAAAACCGTTAATCTCCAACACGCGCCCGGAGGCGGGGTTTTGTTCCAGATAGGTTGCGGTCACTCGGTGCAGGCCTACCCGGCTAAAGGCGTGATCCACTCCCAGAGCTGTGGCCGCGGTGGCAACCCCTGCGCCCTGCACGGCAGAATAAACCCAATAGCCAATCCAACAATCTCGAATGCTACCGTGCTGAATATTGCCGAGCGTTAACTGGCCCACAAACTTACCCGCCAGCTCGATAGCCAACGGGATTACCTGCGCATTGCGCGCAGAGTTCCACAAGTATATGAGGTAATTCCACCAGGCCTGCGGGCTATGGGCTTCCGCCCAGGTAGTCGATTGGGTCGGCTCGACCGGCCTGAGCAATGCTTCATCCTCTATGCGCTGACGCCGCCACTCAGAGCCATCCGAGCGTAACAAGGGGCGCAGCCGCAGCTGCCCGCCAGACGGCAACACTGCAGCAGGAGGCAGCTGCACCGTTGGCGTGGACTCCGGCCAACCGGGATGCAGATCATGGGTGGGGCCGGTGCCTGGATGGCGCAGTTTCCCGGCAGCGGTACCGAATAGATCGAGCATCAGCTGCGCTGGGTAAGGAATAAGACGTCCACGACGTCACCGGGACGGATCTCAGTGACTTCCTCCGGCACTTGAATCATGGCGTTGGCCTCTGACAGTCCCGCCAAGAGGTGTGCCGGTGCACCGGTAGCCCCGCCGAGCCCCTCAACCAAATAATCGGCGGTCTCGGCATCGCGCATCAACCGGGCACGAATGAAACCACGGCGCCCGGGGCGTGACTCAATGTGGTTCAACGCACGGGCACGCACCACCCGGCGGTGGGCATTGCGCTTGCCCAAGGCCAGACGAATCAAGGGGCGGACGAAGATTTCAAAAATAACCAACGCCGATACCGGATTCGAGGGAAGGAGGAAAGTGGGGATCCGTTCATCTCCTACCAACCCAAAGCCTTGCACGGATCCCGGGTGCATGGCCACGCGGGAGGTGTCGATATCGCCGAGTTCCGCCAAAATCTCCCGGATCTGCTCGGCACCAGCACCACCAACGGCACCTGTAATAACGAGCGCTTCGCTGCGCGCGATATGGTTTTTTAGCACTTCCCTAATGCGGCGCGGCTCGCCTTCGGCAATCCCCACACGAGCCACGTCCGCCCCCGCTTCTTCGGCAGCGGCAGCCAAGGAGTAGGAGTTCACATCAAAAACTTGGCCCAGGCCTGGTTCCTTGTCCACATCAACCAGTTCGCGGCCATAAGAGACGATAGTGACGCGCGGCCGCGGATAGACCAGCACCTTAGAGCGCCCCACAGCGGCCAAAAGGCCAATCTGCGCCGGGCCGAAGACGGTGCCGGAAGATACGGCGACATCGCCCGGCTGGATATCATCGCCTACTCGACGCACGAAGTCGCCTGAACGAACCGTTCGGTGCGCCGTAATGCGTTTACGACCGCGATCGGTCCACTCCAGGGGGAGGACGGCATCAGCAAGCGTGGGCAAGGGTGCGCCCGTATAGACCCGCACCGCTTGCTTAGGCTGCAGGCGCAGCGGCTGCTTCGAACCGGCTGGGACCTCGCCCACGACGGGCAGGGATCGCTCAACTTCTGGTTGGGCGGGTGCGGCGGCGTCTTCAGCTTGTGCGGGCGGCTCCTCGCCCTCACCGCTGCCCTGCACTGCGGGCTGATCCTGGTTTTTCGGGCGGCGAACCTTCAGCCCGCGCTCACCGCCGATGTCAACGGCGCGAACCGCATAACCATCGATGGCCGCCTGCGGAAAGCCCGGTAAGGGCTGATTGGCCTGCACCTGTTCGGCGCACATAAGCCCCAGCGCATTAGAAATGCTCATCCGCACCGGCTCCGGGGTCGTCACCGCATCAGTAACCAGCGCCAACTGGTCATCAACTGAACGCATACGGTCTCTGCCCGCCCTTTCTTATTGCCCTTTGACCTTGCTGACCTCAACACACGTGCGCGCGGCCAGGTAATCAGTTTAAGCCCTGTTCTACCTCGAAATCAGACATAATTTGTTTAATGGCTTTATACAGTGCTGGGCCATATTTTTTATCGCGGAGACCAAAGTCCACATTGGCCGGGATATAGCCGCCGGGGTTGCCCAAGTCATGGCGCTTGCCCTTGTGAACCACCACATGCACGGGCTCGCCTTCCTTAATCAGCAACTCGATAGCATCCGTTAACTGCAGTTCCCCACCCTTGCCAGGCTTAATCCTGCGCAGCGCATCAAAGATTTTCCGGTCCAAAAGGTAACGGCCGGTAGCAACCAGGTTGGACGGCGCGTCCTCCGGGTCCGGCTTTTCCACCATACCGACGACCTTTTTTACACCCGGAAATTCAGTATCTTCTACGTCAAAAACGCCGTAGTTAAACGTCTGCTCCTGTGGCACCGCAAACGCGCAGAGTACGCTACCGCCAAGCTTGGCACGCACGCGCGCCATATCCGCCATGACGGTGGCAGGCAGCACGATGTCATCCGGGAGCATAACGGCAAAAAAGTCCTCGTCATCTGCCAGGACTTCTTCTGCCAATCCCACGGCATGGCCCAAGCCCAGGGGCTTTTCTTGCTCTACAGCAATGGGCTCAATGAGCTGGTGGGCACGCTTGACCTTAGCTACCTGCTCGTCCTTGCCGCGGGAGTCTAAGGTTCCTACTAAATCCGGGAATTCTGCAAAATGGCGCATTATTTCTTGCTTTTCGGGTGCGGTAATTACCGCAAGCCGGCGCGCGCCCACAGAAGCTGCCTCCTCAGCAATCAACTCAATACCCGGGGTATCCACAACAGGCAGCAGTTCTTTGGGGACAGTTTTCGTGGCGGGCAGAAAGCGGGTGCCCATGCCAGCCGCTGGAACTACTACCGTGGTGATTCCGGTAGCGGAATCTTCGCGTTCATTAGCCATGGATCTTAGAGTACAACGGCGCACTATTTTCCTGTGTAGCGCTACACCACGCCGCTAGTATTTATTTATGCTTTCTTCCAGCGATATCAAAGCTCAACTTCGCACCCGCTTGCTTCGCGCACGCCGCAGCCTTTCCGCCGAGCAGCGCGCGGAATGGACCACTGCCCTGCACCAGCAGCTAGAACCCGAGCTTGCCCACATCTCGAGCGTCGCCACCTACTGGCCGCGTGGCGCAGAACCAGGTGGTGCGGGGTTCATCCCATGGCTCGCACGGCGCGTAGACCGCGTATTACTGCCCATCACCCGCAGCGACAACACCTTGAGCTGGGCTGAATACAAGGGACCGCACAGCATTCACCGAGGCCGGTTGGGCATCTCTGAGCCGGTCGGCCCGTGCTTTGATAGCCGCGTGCTCTGCGGCTGCGATTTGATTGTGGCCCCCGCCATGGCCATCGATGCCACCGGGAACCGCCTGGGCAAGGGCGGCGGGTACTACGACCGGGCCCTTTCTATGGTTCCGCATAATCATCCCGCAGTATATGCCATGGTATACCCCACCGAGTTCCTCAAGTCTATTCCGGCCGCACCCCACGATCGCCGCGTCGAGGCCGTGGTTACCGCCGCAGGCATTCACCGCTTTCCTTCTTAACCGCAGGGAACCGCGCAGTCGTTAGCGCAGTCTAATACCGCATGGCTCATTCTCAGTCCCCGCGATTCTCCCAGCTCTTCCGCACCCTACGTACCCCGGGTCACCGCCGCGGCGTGCTCGTGCGCCGAACAATCGCGCTAGTGCTACTTATCGCCGCGCTAGTCTCCGCGGTCTCTAGCGCGAAGGAATTGCCGCAGGTGCTGGTCTTTAGCAAGGATCTGCCCGCCGGAGCGGAGCTTTCTGCCTCCGATGTTTCCCTCGAGCGCCTACCTTCCTCCTCCGTTCCTAGCAGCGCACTTGCTGGTTCCCCCTCCGATCTCGCCGGCCGCATCATCACCGCCGCTGCAGGCAAGGGCGAAGTTGTCACCAGCCAGCGGCTCCTGGGGCAAGAGTTGGTGTCTAGTCTCGTCGCTGAAACGGGGTCTGCCGATTCTGCACAAGACAACTTTGGCCGCATGATCCCCGTAAAACTTGCCGATCCAGACATAATCCCCCACTTACAACACGGCGATGCCGTTGACATCGTCACGACACACGATGCCACCGATGCTCACCCCACTACCGCCCGCGTCATCGCCTCCGGAGCCCGGGTGGTGTCTACCACGACCGCGGAGGGCGAAATTTCTTCTGCCACCGTCTTGCTCGCACTGCCAAACGAGCACGCCAATGACGTAGCCGCGGCCTCATTAAACCAACCGCTGACCGTAGTCATCGTGGGCGATCGCGCTCAGCCCCAAGAGTGTTCTGCTGCTACGGCTTCCGCGCCGTAAAAGCTCGCGCGCAGTGTGATCATTGTCCCGCTAAGCAGGGCAAATTTTGGGAGAGTAGATCCAGCCTCCGCTTGGTTGGAGCAGGTAAATCACCACTGCGCCGATCAAATGCGCTGTGCCATTTGCCAGTCTGCCAAGTTGTAATTACTTTTAGCTAAAACTAAAATCCCGGCATGCTCATGGCTGACTCCCATCCTTAACCACCCCAGAAAGGTCCGTGTTCTTTCATGCTTAAGGGCTTTAAAGATTTCATAATGCGTGGCAACGTCGTGGAACTTGCCACCGCAGTCATCGTTGGTTCCGCATTCACCGCAATCGTGACTTCCGTGACGGATTCTATTATTCAACCAATCATTAACTCCTTCGGCTCCGCCGAGGTCGATGGCTTGGGCTTCCAAATCACCGATAACAAATCCACCCTCGTGGACTTTGGCGCCGTCATTACCGCCGCGATTAACTTCTTGATTATCGCCGCAGTGGTGTATTTCCTCATTGTAATGCCGCTAAACAAGCTCACTGCTGCTTCCAAACGCCGCCAGGGTGTGGACCCGCAAGCACCAGCACCGACCTCGGAAGAGCTATTGGCAGAAATCCGCGATCTTTTGCAGGCACAGAACGCTGGTGCTGTCACTTCCACTGATAAAGCAGTTGAGGACGCCGTTGCAGACGAGGACTCCGATAGCTCCACTGCTTCCGTACGCAAGCACGCCCGCCACGACAACTAATTTTTGCTAAAAATATCGCAGCCCGTGTCCACCTCCCCATTGAAGGAGCCCACGGGCTTTGTCATCGCTGCGTCAGGATTTCCACGCTAGCGAAACGGGTGCAGTGCTATCCACCGTGGTGTGGCGGCTGGTTCTCGCGGTAAAAATCCTCATCTCGCTCGGAGACCTGAGCATCGTATCCTTCGACTGCGGCATCATCGAACGTGACGATGCGCTGTGCATCGGTTCCTTCTCCACGGCCTAATTCCTGCCCTACCGGGCGATCCGCGCTGCGATCATACTTCGGCGCATCCGACTGCCTAAATACACGCCGGCGCTGGCGGCGTGGCTGACGGGTCATGGCAGCCTCTCCACCTCTTGCCTCCGCGTCATTGCACGCTGGATTCTTGCAATTGATCCACGAGGTGGTGGACCAGCGGGGTCAACGTGGCCATGCCATCGCGCACAGCAGCGCGCGAAGGTGCGAGGTTAACCACAACGGTAGAACCAGACACGCCCGAAATACCGCGGGATGCACACGCATCCACCGCGCCACAAGCCTGACCAGAAGAACGCAATGCTTGGGCCACCCCGGGCACCATCTTATCGATGACCGCTGAGGTCGCCTCTGGCGTCTTGTCGCGCGGGCCCACCCCGGTCCCACCCACGGTGAGCACTAGATCCACACCACCTACGACGCCGGTTTCAATAGCCTGCCGAATCTTGGATTTCTTAGAGCGCACGACCACCGAGCCATCGATGCGGAAATCCGCCTCCGCCAAAAGTTCAGTAACCAGTTTGGAGGTACTGTCGGAATATTCGCCGGGATGGTCTGTGACAATCACGACGAGCGCCCGGCGCGGGGCTGCCACCCTCTCCTCTTTCTCGCTGGCCAAAAGAAAGGCATCATCCGGCTCTGCCACATCCCGCAAAGCGTCTGTGGAAACCGAATCCTGCAACCTGGTGGAATCAATCAAGTCTTGCTGGGAGTCTGCCATTTTTCTCCTTAAAAGAAACATCGGGGCGCACTGCGGATACGGCGCGGGCTGGTTTTTAATCTACTCGCCCGTCAGTGTTACCTCTACCTGGCGACTATCATCAGAATTTCCGTCGGACACTTCCAAGGTGACGGTCGCACCAAAGTCCTGGGAACGCGCGGCAGCAATAAGCGCGTCAGCATTTTCAATCAGCCGGTCATTGACGCGGGTGACGATATCACCCTGCTTCAAACCTGCTTTTTCCGCTGGGCTTCCCGCCTCGACCTCAGCAATACGCGCGCCATTACCATCATCGCGCGCCAAGACTTTAACCCCCAAGGTGGGGTGAGTGACCCGGCCTTTATTGATCAGCTCATCCGCCATGCGCTTGGCAAAGTTGGAGGGGATGGCAAACCCGAGACCAATGGATCCGCCCTCGCCCGAGGTTTTATCGGATAACGACGCAATCATGGAATTCATACCGACGATATTGCCTTCCATGTCTACCAAGGGCCCACCGGAATTGCCGGGGTTAACGGCGGCGTCAGTCTGGATCGCATCAATAAGCGAGGACTCGCCGCCCTGCTGGGAAGCGCGCACCGGGCGGTTCTTTGCGGATACGATGCCGGAAGTCACCGTGGCATTGAGACCTAGCGGCGAACCAACGGCAACTACTTCTTGACCGACTGCAACCGCATCCGAGTCACCGAACTGCAGATGTGGTAAGTCGTGCACGTCTTTAATCTTGATGATGGCAACATCTGTATTGGCATCGGAAGCCACGAGATCGGCTTCGTGCTTGCTGCCATCGTTCAAGGTTACCTGCATAATGCCGCCCTGCTCTGCGCCGGCGATGACGTGGTGGTTGGTCAAGACGTAACCATCAGGAGAAATGATCGAGCCGGAGCCTTCTGCGGCCGAGGTCCGAGTAGCGGTTTGAATCGATACCACGGCTGGCAAAACCTTGGCAGAAACTGCTTCTACCGAACCTTCCTCTGGTTCCTTGCCCATACTATTGGCAGCTGGTTGACTATTCAGTGCCTCATTGACAACGGACGTGCCGCTGCCGCCCTGGTTCCTCCCCACGACCACACCAGTAATGGATCCCGCAGCGATTGCCGCTACTGCAGCCATTACCGTCGCGGTACCCAGCCCGATCTTCTTTTCCTGCTTTGGCTGCGGTGGCATTGGCGTCACCCCAGATGCAGGCGGCTGGCCGGGATGGTTATTCGCTGGCCCCGGCTGGGGGTACTCGCCTTGCTGGGGAGCGAAGCTAGAAGTTTCATCCTGCCCGTAGGTGGCACCCGGCTGAGCGCCCCCAAAAAGACGATTGCTGGGCGGGGTGTGCTGCGCACGCTGAGGCGCCTCGCTACCGTGTGCAGAAGCTTGTGCTTCCTGCTCGCTGATGCGCGGCTGGTTCCAGCCTTGGGAATAGGTTCCGTTGGAATATGCGGATCCAGAATCCTGCTGCCCACCGCGAGACTGGTTATACGGCGTCTGCCCATTATTCGTGCCGTAGGGTTCCTGCGGGACACCGTGCGACTGATCATTATTACCGCGGTTGTCATCATTCCTCATGTTCATAGGAACACTATGCCTCGCTTCGCTTGTTCACAACTTAAACTACTCTGCCAACCTACTAGAAGTTCCTGTGAAGTTACTGTAGGCACTAAGCTGGTCAAACTCACCACACCTTGTACCGCCCGCGCTCACGCGTCGCACTTCACGATTACCCCGTTACGCATCATCGATTCTGCAGGCGAGTCGCTGTGAATAGAATCACCGAGGAATAAACGAGGAATAAAACTGATCCACCATTAGGTTAGCGTAACTTTATATTTAACTTAGAGTTGGTTTTGTTTTAACTTTAAGTTAATTTCGTTAAATCTTTGCGACCCAAGGAGTAGGCAGTGCTGACATGGCTCAAATCTCCCCGCCCACGCCCTCAATTACCTAAAGAGGACGTTGATAAGAAATTCCCCCGCCTTCGTTTCCAGGTCTTCATGGGAATCTTCATGGGTTATGCGGGCTTTTACCTCATCCGCAACAACATTTCCGCCATCGCGCCGCTGCTGCTGGAAGATAACGGGACCATCGACAAGCCTGCAATCGGCATCATTAGTAATGCCGTGCTAATTTCTTATGGCTTATCCAAATTCTTCTCCGCCATGCTCGCGGACCAATCCAATGCGCGTTACTTCCTGCCCATCGGACTGAGTCTATCCGCACTGATGAACCTGATAGTCGGCTTCGTCCCGTGGGTCTCAGCATCCGTCGGTGTCTTTGCCACCGTCATGTTCCTCAATGGTTGGTTCCAAGGCATGGGGCACCCACCATGCGGCCGCGTCATCGTGCAATGGTTCTCTACATCCGAGCGCGGTTGGAAGGGATCGCTGTGGAATACCTCGCACAATGTGGGCGCAGGCGTATTACCACTGCTGGTAGGTGTCGGCTTGGCGATGACCGGTAATCAATGGCAGGTAGCATTTTGGCTTCCCGCAGTCGCGGCGCTGATCATCGCGGCCTTAGCTTTCTTGCTCATCCGCGATAATCCGCCTTCAGAAGGACTTCCGACGGTCGATGAATGGCGCGATGATCCTGCCAAGGTTGCAGATATCCAGCGGCAAGAAGGCGATGGAATCTCCACCAAGGACCTCATTTTCACATACGTCCTGCGCAATCGAATCATTGTCCTCTTGGCCATTGCCAATGTATTTGTCTATGCACTGCGCTACGGCGTGCTCAACTGGATTACGACTTACCTCGCCGAAGTCCACCACATGAACATCAGTTCCGGCTTGATCGCCTTCGGTGCCTTCGAGCTCGCAGGCCTCCTGGGCACCATTCTCTGCGGCTGGATGTCCGATAAGCTCTTCCACGGCAACCGCTCTAAGGTCATCTTAATCTTTATCTTGGCTACGGGCCTGTCCATCGCCGGCTACTGGCTGGCACCAGTGGGCACCCCGTTCGCGATCATGGTTATCTTCATCGCGCTCATCGGTGCCTTCATCTACGGTCCGGTTGGCCTCATCGGTTTACAGGCCCTCGACCTCTCCCCGCGCAATGTGGCAAGTACCGCCTCCGGTTTTACGGGGCTTTTCGGCTACCTGCTCGGTGCCACGCTCGCCTCGACTGGTGTGGGCTACCTGGTCAAGTACGCCGGCTGGAATGTCACCTTCATGGTCTTCCTGCTCTTTACCATCCTCGTTTTGGCTATCTTCCTCTTTATTAATAAGGAAGAAGTCCGCCTCACCGAGGAGCGCAAGGCCGCCCTCGAGGTATAAGCCTTCGCCTTAGAAGCACGCGGTGTAACTGCGTGCTCGCCGCACCACCTGCCGCCTATCCAGGACGGCTTAAGGGACATTTTGTGTGGATAAATCGATACGGATTCCCGGGACGGACTGGGATAATGCTGTGATCTTGATTTTGAATCGGTTCCAACAGATCGATTGGTGAAATCAACACAGGATAGTCCTAGACCTGTGATAGGAGGACTGCTGCTGGTGCGGTAATGACAATTGCTATGGCTAATAGGAATCGGCCGTCGTGTGATATGTGCGGCCACTTACTGGTTAAGAACGGCAAAACCGCGGCAGGAACCCAACGCTGGCTATGTCTTCAGTGCAACGCTTCATCGATTAACACCCGCGCACATACTAGTGAGATACGGCGCTTCAAAATCTTTATCGACTGGATTCTTTCCGGGGAATCCGCAGACCATCTAGCCACACGCCGTGGGGTAACCAGACGAACTTTGACCCGATGGTTCACACTGCTGTGGTTTATCACCGTGCCAACAGCAACAGATCCCTATCGTGTTTATGACCAGGTCTTTATCGACGGCACCTATTTTCACAACAAATGCCTGCTGGTAGCCTGCACAGACACACACGTCATTGCCTGGCACTGGTGCCTGCGTGAAAGCTCATACGAGTACCTAAAGCTGCTCGACAAAATCGCGCAACCTTTCATCGTCACCACCGACGGGTCAGGCGGAGCGCTCAAGGCACTGCGTATTAAATGGCCAGGCGTGAGAATCCAGCGCTGCCTAGTCCACGTCCAACGCAACACCTTCACCGATATCAGCCGCAACCCGATTCACCCAGCCCATAAAGCAATCCGGAAACTCGGCTACATGCTTGTCCAGATACGCAATCTCGAAGATGCTGCACGGTTTAGCGCTGCAGTCCATCACACCCACATCACCTTTGCTGATTGGCTTAAAGAGCGAACCTACCGCAGTGCTATACCGGCAGGCCAGGTACCGAAATGGGTCAGCCCCAACCAGAAGTGGTGGTACACCCACCGCAACGCACGCCGGGCACTAAAGCGGCTAGAAACCCTCATCCATGACGGACACCTATTTACTTTCCTTGACCCACCTGAAGGTGTCGCACAAGACTTAAAAGCAACCACGAACCTACTGGAAGGCGGCATCAATAAACAGCTCAAAGACTTAGCAGGAAACCATCGTGGCATGTTCGATGAGCATCAGCGCATCACCATGGACTGGTGGCTCTACACCCACACCAAAGGCCCCTTACCACCACTGGAGTTGGCCAAGCAACAAGACTTCGGACGCCAAGGACAAAAAGCAGCCCACACGGCCTGGGCGAAAGAAGAACGCAACCGGCGCGGCCACCCAGACGGGCGACCAGACACATACGACACCCACATTGACAACGAATGGAACCCCAGCTTAGGCATAAGAAAAGGATGGGCCGGACGCTCCTAAATCCACACGAAATGTCCCTTAACGCGACACGCCGCAAATCCACACGAAATGTCCCTTAAGCCTCCAGGACAGCAGGTGGTTTTTCAATGCCCCATCACGGGGTCTAAAACATCGCAACCCCCTCGCAGTCACTAAAAAGCAACCGGGAGGGGGTAAGGATGAAAGCAGGCTTAGAACTGCTCTACGTCAACCAGGCCGAGCTTAGCGGCCTTGACCAGGCGGCGCGGGATACGCACGGTCTGACCATCGATGGTGACTTCCTGGAGGGCTACATTATCGGCCTTCCACTGGGAACGACGTGCGTGGGTGTTCGCACGGGACTTTCTAAACTTAGGAGTTGCCATTTTGTCTTCTTCTCCTTACGCGTTCTTCTTCTTGCGGCGAGCCATGGCACCGAAGCGCTGGTTGAAGCGCTCGACGCGGCCAGCGGTATCCATAACGCGCTGTGCACCAGTCCAGAACGGGTGGGACTCAGCAGTAACGTCAACGACGATGAGCGGGTACTCGTTGCCGTCTTCCCACTCAACGGTGCGAGAAGAGGTAGCGGTGGACTTGGTCAAAAAGGAGTGACCGGTACCAGCATCACGGAAAACCACTGGGTGGTAATCCGGGTGGATGTCTTTCTTCATATATATTCCCTCAGGGTTGGACTACGGGTCGGTTCCGTACACTGAATTATGACGGTACGGATCGTGCCCGAGTTGGGATGTACAGTTACAGCTCGCCCGGCGCCACAAAGCGCGCCGACCGATAACCTGAATTATCCTACATTCCACGCCCATATATACGAAATTGCTCGCCTGCGGCGACCACAGCCGCCACAGGCGCATATATGTGCCCCATTCGCTATGAAAAAGGCTTCGGACCTTCCCAATGCCTTGGGCACCGTCGCTCGATCATCGACGGGAAGCCGACGTCTTCCTAGGCGGGGCTGTCGCAGCAGCGATTAGGTATATCGCGAGTAAGGCTGTAGGATTTGCTCTTGCTGTTGTCAAAATATACGTATTACGCCCCGTCTACCGGTTTTTGACGACGATGCCACATCTGCTCACACCTCACTTTTTGAGCACTGCCACCCTCACACGGCAGTCGGCACGTAGTCGTCTATAGCCACGATGTGGGCGGCTAGGAGAAAGAAGACCCATGTCGGCTATTTGCCAGGTAACGGGCCGCAAGCCGGGATTCGGCAAGCAGGTCTCGCACTCGCACCGCCGCACTTCGCGCCGTTGGAACCCCAACGTGCAGCGTCGTCGCTACTATCTGCCCTCTGAGGGCCGTACCATTACTCTGAATGTTTCCACCAAGGGTATGAAGATCATTGACCGTGACGGCATCGAGTCCGTTGTTGCCAAGATCCGCGCACGTGGGGAGAAGATTTAAGTATGGCACGTAACGATATTCGCCCAATCATCAAGCTGAAGTCCACTGCGGGCACCGGTTACACCTACGTGACCCGTAAGAACAAGCGCAATAACCCGGATCGCATCACCTTGAAGAAGTTCGATCCGATCGCCCGCAAGCACGTCGAATTCCGCGAGGAGCGATAATTCATGGCTAAGAAGTCCAAGATCGCTAAGAACGAGCAGCGCAAGGAAATCGTCGCCCGCTACGCGGAGCGTCGCGCTGAGCTCAAGAAGATTATCAAGAACCCGAACACCCCGGATGAGGAGCGTTTGGAGGCACAGTTCGAGCTGAACCGCCAGCCTCGTGACGCTTCCCCAGCCCGCGTTCGTAACCGCGACGCAGCCGATGGCCGCCCCCGCGGTTACCTCCGCAAGTTCGGCCTGTCCCGTGTCCGTATGCGCGGCATGGCTCACCGTGGTGAGCTGCCGGGCGTTCGCAAGTCCAGCTGGTAAAGGGGTAATTGCACAATGGCTAAAAAGCGCAATAACCAAAAGAAGTTCCGTATGGAGCAGAGCCGTCGCCCGAAGAAGAACCCGTTGAAGGCTGAGGGCATTGAGAAGGTGGACTACAAGGACACCAAAACTCTGCGCCTATTCATCTCCGATCGTCATAAGATCCGTTCCCGCCGCGTCACCGGCTTGACCCCGCAGCAGCAGCGTCAGGTTGCTACCGCAGTCAAGAATGCACGAGAAATGGCTCTCCTGCCGTTCACCACCCGCTAAACAGTAGCTGGGTATCAACAGCGCACTTTTGCCGCTGGCAAGTGTGACACGGTAAAAGAACCATGAACTTTCGCCGCCTACCTTTCGAGGTGAGGCGGCGAAAGGCATTTTTGAGGTCTTATTTCGTGCTCCATCACAGGATCCACGTCTTAACGCAACGGTACCCGCCCAAGTTCGCCTCCCCACAGCACCCTGTCGCGGCGTACCGGCTGCACAATCCCCCGGACACTACTGCGTTATCGCATAAGTGTTACATTTAAAGCAATCCTGCGCCGCACGATTTAAATGCGCACCGCTTTGCACTGAGTGAAAGGCAGCGACTGTATGGCCCTGCACCAATCCCTTCTCGATCTTTCCGAGCTTGCTCCCCATTGCCAGTCCCGGGCAACCGCCCGCGGTTTATTGGCGGAGGCACAAGACGTTATGCGCAATGCTGTAGCACACCAGGACGATGAAATTGAATTAGCCAGCTGGTTTTCGCGGCTACTCACGGATATAGTTCGCGCGCCAGGTGTGGACGCGAATGTCCGGTTAACCGGTGCGGCTGCGCGCGGGGATCAGCTTCCTAGCATGCCCATTGAATGGATGGGAGAAGACAGTGACTTAGAGTCGGTCTTTAACGATGTGGGACTAGAGGTGCACCAAGCTGCCGAGTCTATGGCAGCACGAGTCGATGCCGGCTTACCTCTGGGCCGCAGCGGAGAGCAAGCTTTATTGGAAGAGGCATTGGCGCAGCGTCCACCGCTACTCCAACGCGTTGGCAGCTTGCCTGATCGTAACGCCGCCGTGGATATTAAGGCCATGCTGTTATCCCCCATCGCCGCCATTGCGCGCTGGGCCGCGCCGGGTCCGCGCCCTACGGTCGATCGCCTGGCCATTGGCCACGAGCGCGGAATGCTCACCGCAGAGGCCGCAGAAACCTTGGACCTTGCTTGGCGCACGGGGTATTCGGTGGAAATGCTGCGCTGGTTCGACAATGTGCACGGGCACGAGTCCACCTTGCAGGATCTACCGCCGCTGCAGCGCACGGCCTACGGCACGGCCTGCCGCATGGTGTCTGCCACCTTCGAGTCCATCTCCCAACGCGATCAAGATGGCGCGAACTAAAATCGCGATAAAGTTCTATGTCCACGCCTGCACTCCGTGCCGATGGGCCGTAGGGCTGTAGAGTTATTGAGTAAAAGCATTGTCTGCTACGAGAAAGGAGGCGTCCCACCGCATGTCAGGAAATGTCGGTCGGCCGCGTAAACATAGCCCCCGCCGCAGAGGCAATAGCGCCCGGGAAGAAATTTTGGACGCCTCCTCAGAATTATTCACTACCCAGGGCTTTGCCACTACGTCGACCCACCAGATAGCAGATGCGGTCGGCATCCGCCAAGCATCGTTGTACTACCATTTTCCGTCCAAGACCGAGATTTTCCTCGCGCTGCTTAATTCCACCATAGAGCCTTCCCTAAACCTAGCGGAGGAGCTGGTGGATTCCGATGCTGAGCCCGAGCAGCGCCTGTGGTCGCTGGTCGCTGCGGAATCACGCCTTTTGCTCACCAGCGGTTGGAACGTCGGCCGTTTGTACCAGTTGCCGGTAGCTAACTCGCCGGATTTTTCGGAGTACCACAGTTCTCGCGAGCGGCTGCAGAGCCACTTCCGCACCACGGCCGCCGCCATTGTAGGCGATGCGGATCCACGCATAGAATTGCCCTTCCATATCGCGCTGTCCGTCATTGAGATGCGCCCTAATAACGGCACGCCACCTTATGCGGCCGCCCAGTCGGTTCCGAAGACCGCCGCCATGCTTGCCGATGCCGCCCTCGCAGTCCTCGGCGCCACGGTCCCCGAGAACGCGGAAGCCATGACGCTTGAGCTGCTGAAAAACCGCAATGACTCGATCTCCGCAGCTGCGGCAGCGGCAGCAGACCGCAAGAAGAAAAAGTCTGACTAACCTCTTACAGTGGCCACGCTGACCACTTCCTTGTGGCCACGCTGACCACTTCCTTGTGGCCACGCTGACCACTTCCAAGTGGTCAGCGTTGCCAGGAATCGCTAAAGTCCGCCGTGGCCGCCAGGCCGCCGCCCTCACGCACGCTAATACCGCTGGGTGTTACAACAATGATCGAGGGCGAGGCATCAACGTAGTAATTACCGCCGTCTCGCCCGATGATTGAGCCGGTAAATTCGCCGCCGAAAATTGTCGAGCGGTATATCAGCGTGCCTGCCTGGTCTTGACAAATAATGGCCCTTCCATCGGGCCCAGTACCGGCGAAGACCACGCGTTCAGAACCGAGGCAATCGGCGTAGGTATGACCACTGGTCCAGCCGTGTTCGCCTAGGCCGGCGATAAAGTCCCGGCCTCCACTAGTCGTTTTTGGAGGCTGTGCCGGTTGCCGTTCGGTTTCGGTCACCGTAACCACGGGTGGTTCTTTTTCTTGGGTATCCGGGGACTTGGTCGTCGAAGTTTCTTCTGCGGTAGCATCCTTCGTGCTTTCGACGCTGGTCATTGCGCCATCCCCAGGAACGTCAGGCTGATCCCCATCCGTGCCGGTGTTGCAAGCGCTTAATACAATGCCGGCGGTCGCTACCGCGCCGAGGTTCAACCCCCAACGCAACCGTGGAGTTAGGTGAAGATGCGGCATGATAAGTCCTTTCTCACAAGCCGGGGATGGGGGTTAACAAGCTGAGGTGGGCCAAGCACCGTCTGCCTTGGAAAGATCGACCGGCATGCCCGAAAGTAGTGGTTGGGCGGAGGCGTAGGTCCCACCGGGGGCCGCGACAGTGAGTGCTACCGCCACCTCGCGGCCACCGAAGGTGGCAAGACCCAACTGCGGCACATCATAGCCGCCCGCGGTATCTGGGGCCCAGCCACTTTTTAAGGCGACCCCCCTTTAGATCGCGCAAGCCATAGCTTTGGGCTTCAGGAGCTATCGCTAGTGAGCAAAGTGGCGTGTTCCAGTGAGATACATCGTTATACCAGCGGCCTTAGCTGCTTCAATAACTTCTTCATCGCGAATAGAACCGCCGGGCTGTACAACGGCCTTCACGCCGGCATCGAGAAGCACCTGCAAGCCATCGGCAAAGGGGAAGAAGGCGTCTGACGCGGCGAAGGAGCCGAGGGTGCGGTTGGTGTCATCAGCAAGCGTATTGGCACGCTCGACCGCAAGCTTGGCGGAATCCACGCGGTTGACTTGGCCCATGCCCACGCCGACGGTGGCGTTATCTTTGGCCAGCAGAATCGCATTGGACTTGACCGCGCGCACCGCGCGCCAGGCGAACTCGAGCTGGGCCAGGTCCTCGTCACTCAGGGCCTCGCCCGCTGCCAGGGTCCAGTTCTCGGGCTTATCACCCTCGGCCTGGTAGGTATCCGGCTCTTGGAGTAGTAAACCGCCGGAGATGTACTTGGGCTCTTCGCCCGGTTCCTCTGGTTCGGCCAAAAGGACACGCAGGTTCTTCTTGCTTTGCAGGATCTCTAGCGCCTTATCCTCATAGGCGGGCGCGACGATGACCTCGGTGAAAATCCCCTTGACCTGCTCAGCCATCTCCACGCTCACCTCACGGTTAACGGCAACGACGCCGCCAAATGCGGACATCGGATCACAGGCATGCGCCGCGCGGTGGGCCGCAGCGATGGACACATCAGATACGGCGATGCCGCACGGGTTGGTGTGCTTGATAATCGCGACACATGGGCGCTCATGATCCCAGGCCGCGCGCCACGCAGCATCGGCGTCCTGGTAGTTGTTGTAGCTCATCTCCTTGCCGTTGAGTTGCTTGGCATTGGCCAGGCCCTTGGTGCCAATCCGAGTCACGGTAGCGGATTGGTGGGAGTTCTCGCCATAGCGCAGCGATGTGGTCACCTCCCTATCGCTGAGCTGATCAACGAACCACGCGGAGACCGCTGCATCATAATCTGCGGTGTGGAGGAAGGCATCGCGGGCGAGCCCGCGGCGCTGGTCAAGGCTAAATCCACCCTCAGCAACAGCCTGGGTAACCTCGCCGTAGCGCGCCGGATCCACCACCACGGCCACGGACGGGTGGTTCTTGGCGGCCGCACGTACCATGGAAGGTCCTCCGATGTCGATCTGCTCCACGCATCCATCGAAGTCCGCACCGGAGGCTACCGTGTCCTGGAAGGGGTACAGGTTGACCACGACGAGCTGGAAAGGATCAACCTCAAGCTCGTTGAGCTGCACCAGGTGGTTTTCCTTGCGGGTATCTGCCAGGATGCCGGCGTGCACGCGCGGGTGGAGCGTCTTGACGCGGCCTTCCAGGCACTCGGGGAAGCCGGTGAGCTTTTCTACCGGTGTGACCTCAATTCCCAGGTCTGCAATCTTTTTTGCGGTGGAGCCCGTAGAGACAATCTCTACGCCTGCCTGATCGAGTGCGCGGGCCAGATCCTCCAGCCCCGTCTTGTCATACACGCTAATGAGTGCGCGCTTTACCTGCTTGCGGTCTTCGCTCATGAGGAGGATTAAGCCTTTCGAAAAGTCTTAGTCTGCGAGTTGAATAAAAAGCTCCTCGCCGCGGGTCTGCGCCGCGCGCAGCACATCGACGATGAGTTCGCGCTCTACCTTTTTAATGCGTTCGTGGAGACTGCCCTCATCATCGTCAGCCAGCACGGCTACCGGCCGCTGCGCAATGATCGAACCGGTATCCACGCCCGCGTCCACGTAATGGACGGTAGAGCCTGTGATCTTCACGCCATATTCCAGTGCGTCGCGCACCCCGTGCGCGCCTTTGAACGCGGGCAATAACGCCGGGTGGGTATTGATGGTGCGGCCTATGAAGCTGCGGAGGAACCCCTCCCCCAAAATCTTCATGAAGCCTGCAGAAACGACAATGTCTGGCTGCGCAGTACCTACTGCATCAGCCAGACATATATTCCATTCACCACGATCCGCGCCCATTTTCACGATCTCGGTATCGATGTCGTGTTCTCGGGCGCGCGCAATACCTCGGCACGGCTTATCCGCTACCACCTTCACCACCCGATAGTGCTCATCCTGACCATCCAAGATGGCTTGCAGGAGCGAGCCCGTCCCTGAGACAAGCACGACGACTCGTAGGCGATCAGTAGCAGCAGTAGCACGTGGTGGCATCGGTGAAGTCACGCGCTATAGCCTAGTCCCTTTCACCGCTTTCAGTAGAATCTGCCAAGTCCGATTGCGCTGCTTCGCCGCTTTCCGCTGCGTTAGTATCCTGCTCGTTGGAATCCTCCACAAGCTCGCCCTCGAAGATCTCGGGGTAAGTGTCCTCAACGACTTCTGCATCAATGATGTCGCTCTCAGCGGCACCTGCGTTGTCCATGGTGTGTGTTGCAGCATCATCGGGGGGTGCGGCAGCATCTTCGTCGCCCGATTTTTCCTCACCCAAGTGGGGATCAACATCGTCGGCGTCGGCCTCGGCCTCGTCCGTGTCAGATTGATCCTCCTCGGACTGTTCTACGCCACTGGGGCCCTCGGCAGCGGTGTTCTCGGCAGAGTCTTCAGCGCTGTCTGAATCCTCTTCGGCGTCCTCCGCCTCCGCAGATTCTGCCCCAGCCTCTGCAGCGCGGGCGTCCCGCCAGTTCAAGAGTGCAAAGGCTGCAGCGACGGCCAGCCCTGCGACGGCGATCCACAGCGCAGCAAGGCCGGCAGCGCTCCACAGATGTGGGCCTGTGTGGCCGTAGTAGCCCAGTGTGCCGCTAGTAAGGTAGCACGCGAAGAACATGATGAGCGCGGTAACCACCGTGGCTGCGAGTATCTTCTGAACTGACGGGCGCTTCTTATACAACGACAAGGTCGCCGCGATGTAGGCAAAACCTAGGAGCACGACCGCCCACCCAGGAGAGGAGGCCGGAATACCGCCGGTAATGGGCAACGGCGGCAGCGGAACAAGATGGGTACTAAAGAGGCTTACCTGTGCCTCCCCTGCGGTAAACTCCGATCCCACTAGTACTGCCCCGGTGCTGACGATGGCATTAGGAATATAGAGAATGCTCAACAAGATGAGGGTAGAAATACCCAACCCAGAGATGGAGGGATACTCGTCTATCATTTCCCCCTGGCGCGAGAAGTTGACGATGAATACGAGCACAAAGACCACCGCCGCAGCGAGGGCGAGGTAGGCGAGATAGCGCAGGGCGATAAGGGTGGCATCAACAAGCAACGGCGGGGCACCATACCGCTTAGCCAAAGCGCGCCACAGGCGAATCCCCATGCCCGCCGCCATCGCACATAGATGCACGACAATGACCCGGGCCAAGGCGGCAACCAGGTTGGGCGGGGATACGTCGTAGACCTTGCCCGCATCCCACAGCATTACCCAGGCAATGCAGGTCAACACCACAGGGACGCCCACCACACAGGCTACAAGTATGGCTAGGTCTTTAACACTGACTTTGTGTTTTACCGCGGCGCGCACGCGCACCGCTACCACCGCGGCGAGGACGAGGGCGGGCAGGGCAGGAAGAAACGATAGTTCTACCCCGGCCGCAGATACCGGCGCGAGGTTAAAGACCATCCACGCTTTTGCCACGACGGTAGGCAACCACGCTAGGGGCGAGCCGAAAAGCAAGAGTGCGCCAAATGCAAGCGCCACAATAATGAGGACGACAATGATATTCGGCAGGGCCGCCGACATCAATAATTGGCGGATTCGGCCGAACTTAGTCAGCGGAGCCGGGGTGCGACGGGCCGTCGCCCTCGACCCGACTTTGCGAGCGACGCGTTCTGCTGGATTATCCGGTCTCTGCGTCGCAGTGGCGTGGGGTGCACGCTGGGCGCGCTCTGTCTGCACCGTCCGGCCCCGCGCCTGGCTACGCGGGCGGGGCGTTGACCTAGAATGAGGGCTGGTGTTTTTGTTCATCGGCGTCCACTTTGCCACCTTTTGCGCGCGGTATCCGGGTGGCGCGACGAGGTACCTCCAAAATCACCGTGGACTTCTGCAGTAACTAATGTGAACATATATATAAGGAATAAAATCTTTCCTCTTAGCTCTCAACAGTCACACTGATCACGATCCATAGCGCTTCTGTAACCAACATTCAAGGCACACTATTGCAGTATAAAGACTCCAACGAGGCCTGAATTTAAGAGATTTCTATCGCACTATATCTAAAATCTTCCATAAATTGCCTGCATATAGCCCTAGCCTGAGACAGCGCAAGAAAAAATTCACTTTTGACTTGCTGTTACCTTTTTGAGACACTATTGTTACATCTCGTTGGTAACAAGAAGGTCACAATCTCGTAAATAGCCTTGAGAAGTTATAGCGCTCTTAGGTGAAGATTGTGAAAGACACGAAAGAAGATTCAATGCGAAGCAAAGTTCAGCGTGACGCCGGCCGTCATCGCAAGATTGTCACCTCGCAGACTACCAAAGGTCGTATCGCTGTCCTGACCGTTGCCGCCGGTGCCGTGTCCACCGCCGGCGTTGGCGGCGCAACTGCCGCCAACGTTGAGTCCGACAACATTGCGTCTACTACCACCAAGACGCAGTCCGTTGGTTACAAACTTGCCGCTGATACTTCCGAGGTCAACAACGCACCAGCCGGATCTTCCGATGCTGCACCGCAGGTCCTCAACGTAGCAGTGGCAAAGCCGGTCACCAATCTGGTTGACCAGCTGAGCAAGTCCATCCAAGCTTCAACCGACCGGGCTGCCGAGGATCTTGCCGCCCGCGCACCCTCCGTTGTTAGCCCTGCCCTAGGCGCCTTCACCTCTGGCTTCGGACCACGTTGGGGATCTTTCCACTCCGGCGTGGACATCGCCAACGCCATCGGCACCCCCATTTTTAGTGTCATGGACGGCATCGTTATCGATTCTGGCCCAGCCTCCGGCTACGGCCAGTGGATCCGCATCCTTCACGATGACGGCACCATGACCCTATACGGCCACATGCAGACCCTCGACGTTTCCGTGGGTGAGCGGGTGCTCGCCGGTCAAAAGATCGCCGGCATGGGCTCCATGGGTTTCTCCACCGGCTCCCACCTCCATTTCGAGGTTCACCCGAACTCCGGTGACGCTGTAGACCCACAGGCATGGCTAGCTGAGCGAGGCATTCAGCTCTAAAATCATTCTTTACTTCTTGTTAAAGCGCCGCAGACATACCCTGCGACGCTTTTTTCATGCCTATCTCCCACCGCCGCCACGGACATCAGGGACACCCCAGCCGTAAGGGGGCGACCCATTCTTGCCAGAAAGGGCACACCATCCGCCTGCAAAGCCCGCAGCGGCCCCTGGAGGCCCCAGATACATGCGCCACGACTACTAATCCCCCTAGCAAGCCCGCAGAGCAGGAGAACCTTAGAACCGGAGAACCGCGGGTTCCCCCTAGGCGCTGCCCCGGGAATCATCGCGGGTAATGCCTCTGCACCGTCGAGCCGCCAAACGCGGCTCACTATCACTCAACGGTCTGCCAGTTAAGTCCAGCATCCAACCTTGTCGCAGGTAAATGGCAGTTTTTCGCGCTGACGACAGTTACCCCTTCCATCCACCCCCGCCAGTTACCCCCAGAGCTTAAACCAGTACTTTAAATATGCAACTTTGGCCACTTTAGTAACACGCGCAACAAGCTGGCATGTTCGAAACTTTTCGAATAAATGTTGTCCCTACCAGCATTTTTAAAGATTGCGCAGCACGTATGGGCAGGCTAAATTTTGACTCGTTGCTATAAGCGAGCGCTATATGGGGTATTTACATTCTCGGGCGTGTCGCAGAAAGCAGTTGAAGGACGGCAAACCCAGTGAGGTTTGCGCGCCTCGAGACCATGCACAGCCACGAAAAGGACTTAAACTTATGAAGCGCATGAACCGCGCACGCAGGAATGTAGCGCTAAGCGTCATCACGCTTGGCACCGTTTTTGCTACCGGCACCTCCGCTTTTGCTGCTGATCCAGTGGCCAGCGTGGACGTTTCGAATGGCTCCTCTGAGCCGCAAGCCACCAATGTTGATAACGCTGGCGTTATCGACGCCGCCGTCGGCCTGGCACATACCGCCGTTGGTGTACTCAACGGCGATTCCGTCCCGGAACTTAGCAAAAATGACCTAGGCGGGGTCAAGATCGTCTTGGACCCCGCCTCGGTTCCAGGCCTACAGGAAGCCTTTGCGCCCGAAGGGAACCGCTCCGGTCTAACCCCCAAGCGCGGTAAAGACGCCGCGGGCAATACGGTGATATTTCCCACTTCCGGCACACTAACCTCGGGCTTCGGTATGCGCTGGGGCACGATGCACAACGGTATCGACGTCGCTAACTCAATCGGAACCCCGATTTATTCGGTCATGGACGGAATTGTTATCAACTCCGGTCCGGCACAAGGCTTTGGCAACTGGATTCGCATCCAGCACGTCGATGGCAGCATCTCCGTCTACGGCCACATGTCCGCCAACTCGCTGCGTGTCAGCATAGGCGACCAGGTTTCCGCGGGCGACCGTATCGCCGACATTGGTAATGAGGGCCACTCCACCGGCCCGCACCTGCACTTCGAAATCCACCCCGACGGTGGCGCGGCCGTCGACCCAGTAGGCTGGTTCAACGAGCGCGGGATTACGGTCTAAAGCTTTTCCATCGGCACACCGCCAATGAGCATCAGCCGCACCTTGCCGGAGGACCCAAAGTCCACGGTCACCGTGGCCCGGGGCCCAGAACCGGCCATTTCAATCACGGTTCCGAGCCCGTACTTAGCGTGGTTGACGCGGTCTCCTACCGCAAGGTTGAGGTTGTTATTCTTCGGCATGGAATTAGCTGCCGGCTGGCGAGTGCGTTGCGAAGGGGAAGACGTAGCGCGCTGGCCAAACCCGGCACCCCCAGCGCCGGCATAGCCACCGCTAGTACCGCGGCGGTAGCTCCGGCCATATTGATAGTCATCGGCACCCCACGAACCGGTGAGGTCACTATCGGAATCCTCTCGCCGCCAGTCGATGAGATCCTCTGGGATCTCGGCGAGGAAGCGACTGGCGGGGTTGGTCACCGGATTGCCCCACGCTGAGCGCAAAATGGCGCGCGTGAGGTACAGTTTCTCGCGGGCACGGGTGATGCCTACATACGCCAAGCGGCGCTCCTCGCTTAACTCTTTCGGGTCACCTAGCGAGCGCATGTGCGGGAATTGACCGTCCTCCCAACCGGCAACGAAGACGACGGGAAACTCCAAGCCTTTGGCGGTATGCAAGGTCATCATGGTTACTACCCCGCTCTCAGAATTCGGAATCTGATCCGCATCCGCAACCAAAGAGACCTTTTCTAAAAAGGCCTGCAGCGAGCCCGGCGCGGCTTCGCCTTCTTCTAAAAGGTCATGGGAATCGATGGCATCCGCACCGGCGGCGGCTAACTGGTTAGCGGCTTCCGAGGTAAATTCGCGGGCGACAGACACCAGCTCATTGAGGTTATCGAGGCGTGCGCCGTCCTGCGGATCGTTGGAGTTTTCTAACTCCGACTTATAGCCGGTGGCATCCAGGATAGCGGTGATTAAGTCGCCCAAATCAGGCTGGCCGGTCACCTCATCACGCATATCTGGAATGTGTGCGCGGATACCATCCATCATGTCGTTGAACTTAGTGACCGCATTAACGGCGCGGGTGCCGAGGCCAGGAACCTCGCCGCGGGTAACATCAGCAAGCGCCTTACCAAAGCTTATCCCCTGGTTTTCCGCGTGCAGGGCAATTAGTCCCTGGGCTTTATCGCCGATGGCGCGCTTGGGGACGTTAATGATACGGCGCAGGCTCACCGTATCGTTAGGGTTGTCGATAATACGCAGGTAAGCCACTATATCGCGGATTTCGCGGCGCTCATAAAAGCGCGTTCCGCCGACAACCTTGTAGGGGATGCCGGAACGAATGAAGATATCCTCCAACGCGCGGGAGGCATTATTGGTCCGATACATCACGGCGATATCGCAATAACTGTGGCCCTTATCCGCCAGCGCGTCAATCTCCGCGGCGATGAAACGGGCCTCATCGTGTTCGTTATCCGCCACATACCCCACGATGGATTCACCATCGCCGTGCGCGGTCCACAGGTTTTTCTCCCGACGGTTCTCATTTTTAGCAATCACTGCATTGGCCGCGTTCAAAATGGTCTGCGTGGAGCGATAGTTTTGCTCCAACAAGATGGTGTGCGCCTGCGGGTAATCGCGCTCAAATTCCTCGATATTGCGGATGGTGGCGCCGCGGAAGGCATAAATGGATTGATCGGAGTCACCCACCACGCACAGCTCTGGCGCATCGGGGCTAAGCTCGCCCTTGCCCACGAGTGCTGCTGCCAGCGCGTACTGGGCATGGTTGGTGTCCTGGTACTCATCAATTAACACGTGCTTAAACCGCCGGCGATAAAACTCCACCACCTGCCGGTACTCGGTGAATATGCGCACGACTTCCCCGATGAGATCATCGAAGTCCACCGCATTGGCCGCGCGCAGACGGCGCTGGTATTCGGCATAGACCTCCGCCACGGTGATGTCGAAAGGGTTCTTAATCTGCTGTGCCTTATCGGCCGCCTCGGCCGGGAACACGAGTTCGTTTTTGTGGTTAGAGATCTGGTTCGCCAGCACGCGCGGGGTGTATTTCTTCAGATCCAGCTGCATATCTTTGGCAATCATGGATAGAAGGCGGCGGGCATCGTCGCCATCATAAATGGTGAAGTTGGTGTTAAGTCCTGGTACAAGCTGCGCGTTCTGGCGCAAAATGCGCACACAGATGGAGTGGAAAGTAGACACCCACATTCGCTCGGCCACCGGTCCCACCAGTAAGCCCACGCGCTCTTTCATCTCCGCGGCGGCTTTATTGGTAAAGGTAATGGCGAGAATTTCCCATGGGTTTACCCCGCGGTGGCGCATGAGGTACGCGATGCGGCGGGTCAGCACCGCGGTCTTACCAGAACCCGCACCGGCAACAATGAGCAAAGGCCTGCCGGTATGGGTGACCGCCGCTAATTGCTGCGGGTTCAAACCTTGGGTTAAAGGATCGGATTCCGCGGGCCTGGGCGTGCTGGCCAAAGGGTTGTGCGGTTCGAACTGGCTAGGGGCAAAGCCGCCGCTAGAGATGGCTTCGGGTGCAGGTTCGCGCGGAGTGGAAAAAGGGCTAAATGGTGAATCATTCGTCATAATGTCTACCAACCTACTAGCTCTCCCGGACATGGCCCGTATGTATAGCGTGCACAGCGCTTTCTAAAACCCTGACCAAGTAGCACGATGGCACGGCACAGTGGCACAATAAGGGACCATGACCGCTGAAGATAATGATTCCTTGGTTGATAACGACTTGGATATCCGCACGCCCACCGGCACGGACGATCCCTTATCTGATGCGGAAATCCAACGGTATCGCGAGGAAATCAATCGCCTTGACCGAATCATCTTGGATGCCGTCAAGCGCCGCACCGAGGTGTCCCGCGCGGTGGGCCGCACCCGTATAAGCTCCGGTGGCACGCGCTTGGTGCATAACCGCGAAATCGCCATCCTTAATGAGTTCCGCGCGGAGCTCGGCGAGGAAGGCCCCACCATTGCCTCTGCCCTGCTGCGCATGGGGCGCGGCCGCTTGGGGTAAAACACCCTTTAAGACCCGGATTAATTACGGGCTAGCCCATAGTATGCAGTACGCTTTCGGGGCATGAACGCAGTACTCATCGCCGTTATTATCATGCTCGCGCTAGCCCTGTTGCGCGTGCATGTGGTGGTGGCGCTTTTCATCGGCGCAATCGTCGGTGGCCTTCTTTCCGGCATGGGCCTCGATGCCACGATGCTCGCCTTCCAAGACGGGCTCGGCGGCGGCGCCAAGATTGCCTTAAGTTATGCCCTGTTGGGCGCCTTCGCGATGGGTGTTGCCTCGGCCGGGCTACCGCAGATCCTGGCCAACTTTCTCATCACTAAGCTCGGCGGCAGCGGCGAATTAGATCCCAAGGCTGCGGCCACCACCAAGTGGATGCTCGTTAGTGGCCTTATCGCCATGGCCGTGATGAGCCAGAACCTCATCCCCGTCCACATTGCCTTCATCCCGCTGCTCATTCCGCCGCTGTTGGCGGTGATGAATAAGCTCAAGCTGGATCGCCGCCTCATCACTACGTGCTTGACTTTCGGCCTTATCACCACCTACATGTTTATTCCGGTGGGTTTCGGATCCATCTACTTAAACGATATCCTGCTCTTTAATATCGAACAGGCCGGCCTGGATACCTCCAATATCAAAATTATGCAGGTCATGGCTATCCCTGCTCTGGGCATGCTCACCGGCCTGCTCATCGCCGTCTTTATTAGCTACCGGGCCCCGCGCGAGTACGATGAGCGGCCCCTTGCCGCCGCAGAACACCAGGAAAAACCCTCAAGGTATAAGGTCGGGGTTTGTATCCTGGCGATTGTCGCCACCTTCGCCGTCCAAATCATCATGCAGGCGCTCGATTTCGAATCCGATGGTCTGCTCGTCGGCGCCCTGACCGGCCTAGGCATCTTGCTCATTTCCGGCGCGGTGGATTGGAAGCACGCCGATGACGTATTTACCAATGGCATGAAAATGATGGCGCTCATCGGCTTTATCATGATCACCGCGCAGGGCTTTGCCTCGGTCATGACGGCGACGGGGGAAGTTGGCCCGCTTGTTGATGCCACCGCCAACCTCTTTGGCACCAATAAGTCCCTCTCTGCTGGTGCTATGCTCTTAGTCGGCCTGGTAGTTACCATGGGCATCGGTTCCTCCTTTTCGACCCTGCCCATCATCGCCGTTATCTATGTTCCCCTGTGCTCTTCCCTCGGCTTTAGCCCGGCGGCCACGGTGGCGCTAATTGGTACGGCGGGCGCGCTGGGCGATGCCGGTTCCCCCGCCTCTGATTCCACCCTCGGCCCCACCGCTGGCCTCGGCGCCGATGGCCAACACGATCACATCCGTGATTCCGTCATCCCCACCTTCATCCACTTCAATATCCCGCTACTTATCGCCGGCTGGGCAGGCGCGCTCATCCTCTAACTGCCGCACTTTTCATACTGCCGTTGGCACTCATCCTCGACTACGGTGGGAGGGGTACACATTGCCAATGCGCTCGTCGCCAGAAAGGCCAATTGCCATGGATATCACCGCATCTTCCCAGTGGAAAGACCTGGTCAAAGTTTATGAAGATAAGCACAATATGCGCCTGCGCGATCTTTTCGCCGCAGACGCCAACCGCGCTGAGAACTACACTTTCGACGCCGCTGGCTTGCACGTGGATTTATCCAAAAACCTCATCGATGAAGACGTCCTCCACCACCTGGTCGAGGTAGCCCGCGCCGCCGATGTGGAAGGCCGCCGCGATGCCATGTTTGCAGGCGAGCACCTCAATAACACTGAGGATCGCGCCGTGCTACACACCGCCCTGCGCCTGCCGGTGGAAGATGATCTGCATGTCGATGGCCAAGATGTCGCCGCCGATGTCCACGAGGTTCTAGGCCGCATGCGCGATTTCGCCACGGCCTTACGCTCCGGCTCCTGGTTGGGGCATAGCGGCCACACCATCAAAAAAGTGGTCAATATCGGCATCGGCGGGTCCGATCTCGGCCCGGCCATGGCCGCACAGGCCCTGCGTTCCTATGAAGTGGCCGGCATCTCTGCCGAGTTTGTCTCCAATGTGGACCCGGCAGATATGGCCGCTACCTTGGACGGGCTCGATGCCGGTTCCACCCTCTTTATCGTTTCTTCCAAGACCTTTAGCACGCAGGAAACACTGACCAATGCGCATGTAGCCCGCCGCTGGCTGATTGATCAATTCGATGGCGATGAATCCGCCGTATCCAAGCATTTCGTGGCCGTATCTACCAATGCGGAGCAGGTGGAGAAATTCGGCATCGATACGGAGGCAATGTTCCCGTTCTGGAATTGGGTGGGCGGGCGTTACTCTCTCGATTCCGCTATCGGCCTGTCTTTAATGTGCACCATTGGTCCGATGGATTTCATGCGTTTTCTGGAAGGCTTCCACAGCATGGATGAGCACTTTCGCACCACCCCGCTAGAGCGCAATGTACCCGTACTCATGGGCCTGCTGGGTATCTGGTACACGAATTTCTTCGACGCCCAGACCCACGCCGTCCTGCCCTATTCGCAGGATCTCGGCCGCTTCCCGGCCTACCTGCAACAGCTGACGATGGAATCCAACGGCAAGTCGGTGCGCCGCGATGGCACTGCGGTAACCACTGGACATACCGGTGAAATTTACTGGGGTGAGCCGGGCACCAACGGCCAGCACGCTTTCTACCAGCTCATGCACCAGGGCACCCGCCTTATCCCTGCGGACTTCATCGGCTTTTCCCGTCCCACGGAGGACTTCCCCACTGCGGACGGCACTGGCTCGATGCATGACCTGCTCATGGGCAATTTCTTCGCCCAAACCAAGGTGCTGGCTTTTGGTAAGACGGCCGAAGAAATCGCCGCCGAAGGCGTCGGGGAAGACCTCGTTCCGCACAAAGTGATGCCGGGTAACCGCCCCACCACCACGATTATGGCCGCGGAGCTTACCCCCTCCACCCTGGGCGCACTCATCGCACTCTATGAGCACATCGTCTTTACCCAGGGCATCATCTGGGATATCAATTCCTTCGACCAATGGGGCGTGGAACTGGGCAAGCAGCAGGCCAATGACTTGGCACCTGCCGTCTCCGGCAGCCAACAGGTAGATTCCGGTGATCAGTCCACCGATAAACTCATCGGCTGGTACCGCGCCAACCGTTAGTTTCAGCCTGGCCACGCCCAGCGCGGCCCCGCCCAGGGCAGCCGCGCCTGGGCTGGACCCGGACAATGCGCCGGGCCCGAGGGTAAAGGGGGTAAGAAGTTTACTGCTTCACCTTGGGCTGGCAGTGCGGGCAGAACCAGATGATGCGCTCTAATTCGCCTTCGTCCCCACCGCGGTCAACGCCGCCCAGGGAATCTTTCTGAATCATTGTGCCACAGCGGCGGCAACGCTTACGGTTGCGCCCAAAGACATAGGTGGTTTCCCCAGCACGGCGCACCCCGGTGGTCACGCGGATGGGCGAGTTCCGGTTGGCCCACATAATGCGCCTGCTGATGTCCAATACGTGTTCCACGTCCACCTCTGCCACCGGGGTGGCCGGGTGAATACCGGCGAGGAAGCATACTTCGGCGCGGTATTCATTGCCAATGCCCGCCACGACTGTCTGGTCCAAAAGCGCCGTGCCAATGCTGCGTTGCGGTCGCGCGCGTACACGGCGCGCCGCCTCCTCGCGATCCCAGTCGGGGTCCAAGATATCCGGGCCAAGGTGCGCGATGCGGCCGTAGTACTGATCCGCGTGAAAGATATCGACAAAGCCGAGCCAGTGGCCCACGAGTTCAATATCGCGCGGTGAATGAGCCAGTTGCACCACGATACGGGCACTATGGCCGGGCTTGCGCCAGCGCTCGCCGGCATAGTGAATAGCCCAGGTACCCTCCATCTTTAAGTGGGTGTGCACGATGATCTGATCGAATTGCATGAAAAGGTGCTTCCCGTACGGCCATACGCGCTCACAAATGGTGCCGGTGAGGTCAACGGTGGCGTGCTGCGGCACGCGCACGGAACAACCGGTAACCTCGCGCCCAGTCATAAATTGCAGGCGGCGCGAAAGTTGTAGGACGGAATCGCCTTCGGGCATGGGGTTGACCTCCTTCCGCGAGTTTCGCACGCTCTAGCCCCACCAAAATACACCAGCGGGCGTGTGGAGCTAGCGACGGTAGCCGCCGCGCGGGCGGAAGCCACCGGAATTGCTAGGTGGCGGGGGCGGATCGTCGAAGCTGAGTTCCTCAATTGCCTCGGAGGCACGCCGGCCGCCGCGGAGGACACCGCGCATCCCGTCGCGCGAGTCATCCGGCACGCTGTCCCGCGCTCCAAAGCGCGGGACGTGCGGGGCTGGCGGCGGCGCAGTGCGTCCGGCGATGCGCACACCCTTGGGGGTAATGCCTGCTCCAAGGGAGCGCAGGATGCTAGCCGCCGGGGTGTGGTGGATGGGGTTGCCATTGCACTTTTCAATTACCACCGGCGCCATGTGCCCGCCGGCGATGAGTTCTCCGAGTGCAGAAAGAAGGCGGGCGTAGACGTCGGTGGTCTCGATTCCGTCGGGTAAGGAGGCGATGAACGTGGTTAAAGTCTTGCCGCCGCGGGTGAGGTGGGCGATGGGCAGGCCATCGCACAACACGACCAGTGCCCCGGCGGAGCGGGCGGGCCCTCCGGTGGCCTTGCCATCGGCATCATCGCGCTGCGGCCAGGGCAACGCCGCACCGTAGGGGTTGGCAGGATCCACGGCCGCCAGCACGAAAGCCTCTGGATCGCTAGTACCAGACGGCCAACCGTTGACATCCGGGGAATCCGCCAGGCCACGGAGGCGATCGATAATGGCCGGAGTGGAAAATTGCGCAGCGCCGAGATCCTCGATGACATAGCCGCGCATGGCCTTACCGGATTCCTCAAAGCCGGAAAGCACCTTATAGGCCAACGCGAAGCCGCCAAGCACGTCCTCTGCCGCCACGGAACCGCGAGTGACCACGCCATAGCGATCCAGCCAGGCCTCGCCGTGCGCCACGGACCGTGAGGTGGCGTCTTGGGCGGCGGACACTGCTAGCGACCAGCGGCCGAGCATATCGGGTGGGGTCTGGCTGGCTCCTCCGGTGGCGTTGTGCGCCTGGGCGAACGAGGTGCGGCCCATGCGCAGCCGCGAGCGCGTCGGGCGCCGCTTGGAGCGGTGGGCGGTAGAACCACGGCCAGCGCGGGAGGTCCCTGGCCCGCTTGATGATAAGCGCGCGCGGATAGGCGCGAAGGAATCGGGGCTAGCCAGGCCCATCTCCACCAGCCCCCAAAGAGCTTCGCGGGTCTCCTCGGCGGTCCCGGGGACCTCGGCAGCGATATCGGAAAAGAGGAAGCCACCGCCGCGCTCGAGCACACTTAAAATCGTTCGCTGCAGCATGCTCACGCCCTCTGGATCAGTTTCGGGGGCGAGCTGCGCGGCGTAATCGGCGGGCAGCAACATCACCCACGGGTCGGCGGCCCCAGCCTTCCCGGCGCCGACTATCATCACCTCGCCATTGGCGGTCAATTCATCTAGCATTCGAGGCGAATAATCGCCCACGCGGGCCGGCAGAATGATGGATTCCCAGGCCGAGGCCGGCAGGCGCACCCCTGCGAGTTGTTCGATAGCAGAAAATACACCATCGGCACCGCGCAGCGCGGGCCGCTTCCCGGCAGGTGCAATGCCGTGCCAGTGCGGAAGGAAGCGGGCGAAGGCGGCGCCGGAAACCGGCTCGGTATCCGCGCGCGCGACAGCGAGCGAACGCGATCGAATGGTCTTTAATACCTCGGCGGCGCAGAATTCCTGCTCGTCTATACCCTGCCGGTAGTGTCCCTCCACAATGGAATCCAACCCGGCCAAGGTCGTGTACGCTGCGGATACAGATATATCGAAGGCAGCGGTTAAATCCGCGAGCACGAACGGTCCGCGGGTGCGCGCCCAGCGGCTGATGAGCTGTGGGAGGGCATCGGCAAGCGTGGCTACTTGGGCGGGGATACCGGGAGGGATGGGGACACCGAGGGCATCGCGCAGTAAGGGCGCATCCTGGGACTGGGCAAGGTGCTCGCGCCCGCCGATGCGCACCCGCATAATCCGCGTGCCTAGGCTATCCAGTGCGGCGAGGGGAACGTCGGTATGCTCGCCCAGCTCCTCCACCGGGATGGGACCGAGCACCCGCAGGAGATCTGCAACCTCCTCGGTGGTGCGCGCCCGGCGCGAAGGTGCGGTGCGCTGCAGCTGAGCATGGACCTCGTCGATGATCGTGGGATCTAGGAGCTCACGCAGCTCCACCGTGCCGAGCAACTTGGCCAAGAGCGCTGGGTCCAGCGCCAAGGCCGCCGCCCGCTTTTCTGCCAGCGGGGAATCGCCCTCGTACATGAAGGCGCCGGTGTAATTAAAGAGCAGCGAGGACGCAAAGGGCGAGGGCTGATCCGTGGTGACTTCTGCGATGCGCACCCGGCGGTGTCCCAGATCGCGCATGACCTCCTGCAGTGCTGGTACATCGTAGACGTCTTGCACGCACTCGCGCACCGTTTCCAAAATGATAGGAAAGGACGGGTACGTGCGGGCGACGTCCAAAAGCTGCTCGGCGCGCTGGCGCTGCTGCCACAGCGGGGCGCGCTTGCCGGGGTTGCGCCGGGGCAACAGCAGCGCGCGGGCCGCGCACTCGCGGAAGCGGGAGGCAAAAAGCGCGGAATTGCCCACCTGATCAGCCACTATATCGGCGATATCGTCAGCATCGAAGGCAAAAATCGTACCGTCCGGATCGGCTTCGCCCTCGGGAAGGCGCAGCACGATGCCATCATCTCCTGCGACCGCCTGCGGGTCCATGCCGGTGCGCTCCCCCACCCGCGCGCCCACTGCCAGGGCCCAAGCGGAGTTAACGGGCCGGCCAAAGGGAGTATGCAGCACCACGCGCCAATCCCCCAGCTCATCCTTAAAGCGCTCGAGCACCAGCGTCTTTTCATCCGGAATAATGCCGGTGGCTTCCTGTTGTTCACGCAGGTAGGACAGGATATTTCTGCATGCATTCTCATCAGCATCCGCAATAAGGCCTGGGTCCGTATTCACCTCGCGGCGGTATTCTCCCAGGGCCTGACCCAGCTCATAGGGGCGGCCCACACCATCGCCATTCCAAAACGGCAGCCGGCCTGTATGTCCTGGTGCGGGCGTGACCAGTACTTGATCGCGGGTGATCTCCTCAATGCGCCAGCTGGTAGCGCCCAAGGTAAAGATATCGCCCACGCGGGATTCGTAGACCATTTCCTCATCGAGCTCGCCCACCCGGCGCGGGGCCTTCCCAGCCTCCCCACCGGCATAGAGGAAGACGCCGAACATTCCCCTATCCGGGATGGTGCCGCCGCTGGTCACGGCCACGCGTTGCGCGCCCGGGCGCGGGGTCATCACGCCCGATACGCGGTCATAGACCACGCGGGGTTTAAGCTCCGCGAAATCGGTGGACGGGTAGACGCCGCTGACCAGATCGATCACGGAGTCATAGACCTCACGCGCGAGCTCGCGGTAGGGATGGCTGCGCTTGACTATGTCATACCAGTCATCCGCACTTAAGCCCTCCTCACCGGCGGCGGCCACCGCCGCCACGGTCTGCTGCGCCAGCACATCCAGCGGGTTGCGCAGCGTATGCATCTTCTCGATCATGCCGCCACGCATGCGCGCGACCGTCAGCGTGGATTGCACCAGGTCCGCACGGTGCTTGGGATAAAACACGCCGTGCGAGACCGCACCCACATGGTGCCCGGCGCGACCCACCCGCTGCAGGCCCGAGGCCACCGAAGGCGGCGATTCCACCTGCACCACCAAATCCACCGCGCCCATGTCAATGCCCAGCTCCAGCGAACTTGTGGCCACCACGGCCTTGAGCGTGCCTTCCTTCAACATCGTTTCCGTGATAGCCCGCTCATCCTTGGACACCGAGCCGTGGTGGGCCCGCGCAATGACCGCGGGTGCCTTGCCCGCAACATGCGAGTGCGCCATCAGTTGGGCGGGATCGCGCCGGGTTTCAGGCGAGAGCGAATCCGGGTCGTATTCCTGCGCGTAAAGCTCATTGAGGCGGCTAGTGAGGCGCTCGGCACTGCGCCGTGAGTTCACAAAGACCAGTGTGGAGCGATGAGCCATGATGTCCGCATAAAGGTCCTGGGTAATAAACGGCCAGATGGAGTTCGCGGTGAGCAGCGCGGTGTCTTCCTCCGCGCGGATTTCCTCCTTGCCGTCACCGCTGCCTTCCGGCCCGCCGGTAATGCCAATGGCATCGTCGACGGTAAGCTCCCCGATGGTCGATCCTGCCTCCGGCGTGGGCAGGTCTGACATATCCTCTACTGGCACGCGCACGTCCAAGTCCCTCTTCTTGTGGGCCTCCGGTGCGACGATTTCCACCGGGCGATTGCCACCTACGAAATCCGAGACGGCTTTAAGCGGGCGCACGGTGGCAGAAAGCCCAATGCGCTGAAAGTCACCCGCAATTTCTGCTAGGCGCTCCAGGGTCAGGGCAAGGTGCGCGCCGCGTTTGGTGCCGGCCAGCGCATGGATTTCATCGATAATGACGGTATCGACGGTGGTCAAAATCCCCGCCGCCTTCGATGTCAGCATTAAATACGCCGATTCCGGGGTGGTGATAAGGATATCTGGCGGCTTGCGTAACTGCCGGGAGCGCTCTGTCGAGGGCGTATCGCCTGAGCGTACGCCCACGGAAATATTCGGCGCCTCCAACCCCAGCTTTTCCGCGGTGCGGGCAATACCAGTCAACGGGGCCCGCAGGTTATTTTCCACGTCCACGCCCAGCGCCTTCAGCGGCGAGATGTACAGCACCCGCACACCGGTGGCAGCTCCGGAAGCGTTACCCACTGGCAGGGCTAATTGGCCTTCGCGTTCCACCAGGTTGTTCAGCGCCCATAAAAACGCAGCGAGCGTCTTCCCGGAGCCGGTGGG
The DNA here is from genome assembly GCF_003688935.1 of Corynebacterium macginleyi. Taxonomy (GTDB): domain Bacteria; phylum Actinomycetota; class Actinomycetes; order Mycobacteriales; family Mycobacteriaceae; genus Corynebacterium; species Corynebacterium macginleyi. Next base: position 78,757 of record NZ_REGE01000007.1, read on the forward strand.
GGCAACCATCAGTGCGTGGTTGCCGCGGGAAATCTTGTCCCAGGCCTGGGCTTGTACCGCGGTGGGAGCGGCAAAAACGTCCTGGAACCACCGCACCACTTGGGGGCTAAAGCGATCGAGGATGTTTTCTGGCATGACCACACTCTAGTACCCGTTGTAATGTGGGCACCATGACCGTCGAGATTTCTGATTCCCGCTTGACCAATTCGCTCGCCCAAGGCTGCGGCGAGATTCTCAAGGGTGTGCGCAATGGTGGCCTACTTCGGGGCCTTTCGCTTGGCGATGCCGGCGATGACGCCGCCCAAGAATGGATCGCCCGCGTGCTAGAACAGCACCGCCCCGGCGATGGCGTGCTCTCTGAGGAAGCCTCCGATGATCTCGCTCGGCTAAAGAAAAAACGCGTGTGGATCGTCGACCCGCTGGACGGCACCAAAGAATTTGCCACCGGACGCCAGGACTGGGCGGTACACATCGCGCTCGTGGAAGACGGCACCCCAGTCCACGCCGCGGTAGGCCTGCCGGACTACGGCGTAACCTTCAAATCCTCCGATGTCCGCGCCGTCGCCGGCCCTATGTCTAAAAAATTCGTTATCTCCCGCAATCGCCCACCCAAGGTGGCAGGCTATATCGCAGAAAAGATGGGGTATGAGACCGAGGGCGTCGGCTCCGCCGGTGCTAAGGCCATGCACGTGCTGCTAGGTGATTATGACGGTTATATCCACGCCGGCGGCCAATACGAGTGGGACCAAGCCGCCCCGGTAGGCGTTGCAATGGCAGCCGGTTTGCACTGCTCCCGCCTCGATGGCAGCCCCATCACTTTCAATAACGAGGACACCTTTATCCCCGATCTGCTCATCTGCCGCCCCGAGCTAAAAGACGAGATTTTAGAGCACGCCGCGGCCTTTGCCGAGGAGAATGGCGGCTTCTAAACTAGTGCCTATGATTGAGACCCCTTATGAGGATCTCCTGCGCCGCGTCCTGGAAGAAGGCACGGCCAAAGGCGATCGCACCGGCACCGGCACGCGCTCGATTTTCGGCGCACAGCTGCGCTATAACCTGGCGGAATCTTTCCCGCTGCTGACCACGAAGAAGGTCTACTTTCGTGGGGTGATCGGCGAGCTGCTGTGGTTCCTGCGCGGCGATTCTAATGTGAAATTCCTGCAGGATAATGATGTGCGCATTTGGAACGAGTGGGCCGATGAGAACGGCGATTTGGGTCCGGTCTACGGCGTGCAGTGGCGCTCCTGGCCCACCCCGGATGGCAGCCACATCGACCAAATCCAGCAGGCGCTCGACACCTTGAAGAATAACCCAGATTCGCGCCGCAACTTGGTCTCCGCGTGGAATGTAGCGGAGCTCGACCAGATGGCACTTATGCCCTGCCACCTGCTTTTCCAGCTCTACGTGGCCAATGGCACGCTGTCACTGCAGGTCTACCAGCGCTCGGCGGACATGTTTTTGGGCGTGCCCTTCAATATCGCCTCTTATGCGGCGCTGACCCACATGTTTGCCCAGCAGGCCGGTCTTAAGGTGGGCGATCTCATTTGGACCGGCGGCGATTGCCATATTTACAACAACCACGTGGAGCAGGTCCAGCAGCAGCTTTCTCGTAAGCCACGCGAGTACCCGCAGCTGAAGCTCACGAAGGCGAAGGATCTCTTCTCCTATGACTTCGCCGATTTTGAGGTGCAAGGTTACGATCCACACCCGGCCATCAAGGCGCAGGTGTCTGTCTAATGCTCGGCGCAATCTGGGCGCAGTCCCTAGATGGCATCATCGGCGATGGCGCGCAGATGCCCTGGCACGTGCCGGAGGATCTCAAGCACTTCAAGGAGGTCACCATGGGCGCGCCGGTGATCATGGGCCGCAAGACCTGGGAGTCCCTCAACCCCAAGTTCCGCCCCCTGCCCGGCCGGGAGAATTACGTGCTCTCCTCGCGCACGCCCGGTACATGGTCAACTGGTGCTACGGTAGGCAGGACGATGCCCGCGCTTAACGATGCCTGGGTTATCGGCGGTGGCCACGTCTACACCGCTACTTTGGACCAAGTGGACCGCATCGAGGTCACACTCATGGGCGTAAATATCGGCGATGTCTATGGCGATGACGCCGTCTTTGCCCCGGATATTCCCGATTCTTTCGGCTTGACTTACAGCACGGATTGGTGCACCTCTGACACGGGGCATTTATTGCTTCCCCGGCAGCCAGCCAGCGAGCTACCTATAAAGTACCGCTTTTTAACCTACGATAGAAAGGACGCAGCCTAATGACTGTACAAGCACCCGAGACCAACGCCGATGTCACCATCTTCTACGCCGACTGGTGCCCCTTTTGCGCCAAGCTCATCAAGAACTTGGACCGCACCGAAACCCCGTACGAGCTCGTAGACGTAGAAGGCGATAACACCGACGACATCAATGAGTGGATCAAGTCCGTTAACGACGGCAACCGCATCGTCCCCACCGTCTTGTACTCTGACGGCACGCACGAGACCAACCCGCCCGCATCGGCCGTGCGCAACAAGCAGGAAGAGCTGGCACAAGCCTAAACGCTAGCAGGCATTTGGGGCGCACTCGCGCCCCACTGCTATGATGATCCACGTTGCATAAGCAACATCCCCGCCCCAGTAGCTCAGGGGATAGAGCACGGCTCTCCTAAAGCCGGTGTCGGAAGTTCGAATCTTCTCTGGGGCACTGTATGAAGTCTCAAGACATCGTTCCTAATCCACCCACTGGAGTATTTCCCATAGGAAGGGTCGGTCCAGGATTCTGCGAGCAAAGACTAGTTTTGGTATAGTAATCAATTAAGGCTCCTGCGCCGGAAGGAACCAGGAAAAACGGGTCCTTCGTCAGCACAGTTTTGAGCTAATTCAAAATTAAGTTACGGTTGTAACCGTTAATTTTGCAGGTGAGCGAGTGTTTCGTACCACACTCACCCAAACCATACGCCCAACAGAAAGGTACTCAAATGATTACCACTATTCTTGCTGGACTATTGGCTGCAAGCACTGGCCTAATCGGCCACAGCACCCCAATCAAAGAAGCTTCCCCTATAGCCCAGCATCAAGAAAATGCGGCCGCGGCTACTCCTGACCGCGATACCTCCGATGTGCAAGCGCTAATCGATGATGCCGAAGACAAAGCCGGCTACAAATTCATGACCGTCCGCTACGACGGAGAATACGCGCATATCGCTCTAGATCCCGAAAAATACAACCCAGACAGCGATAAAGCGACATTTAAAGCAGTGACCTCGCTGCTCACCAAGAAGGGTTATAAGGTCACTGCAGTTCTCTAGACTGTTCGCCTCCACTGCCCCGACCCGTCCACCAAACGGGCCTTTACGACCCTGTTCACGCAGCCGCACGATGGTTAAACCTAAAGATTGACGGGTTGCTTTGACAATGCCGTTGGCAACAAGACCGGTGATTGCGGCGTCCTTAAGCGCGTAAGGCAGCGTGAGAGTTAGCGCAGCGAACAAGACCGCACCAGGCACCGCCGTCCACAGCAAGGAATGAACCTAGCACTCGGTGCTCTGCGCTGCGGAGCCTTACCCGTAGTCATCGACGGGAATAATCCCAAAGCCCCTATAGCACCGTGCCGATCAGCTGCACCGAGGCAAACCCAAGGCCCAGACCGTACAGGGTCAGCGGTACGGCGATAATCCAGCCATTCGTATCCAGCCGAATAAGCAGCACTAGGTTAAGGACACCGACAACTTCCAAGCCGAGCTCAATGAGCACGGTGCCGGGCGCCCCGAACCGGGCTGCGACGTGGCGGGTTGCCGTACCCGTAGCGAATTTTTCCCACAAACACGTGGAAAAAGCAGACAACTCAAGCTTCAATAACGCCAAGCGGTAACACCGTTCACGGTGCTCTACCCACCGGGTCAACAGCCTGTAACCCACGGCCGAAATCGCTAGCGCCACCGGAACCGGTGAAATGGCCGCATTTTCTGACCACGTCCAGCCGAAGATGCTAAATGAAGATTGCGGCTTCCACCGGCCCAGGTCGGGCCCTCAATAATCGCAAAGACCAAGGCGGCAAAGGCGATAGCCTCAATTGTGCACCATCGAGGTACACGCCGGGCAGTTTGTCTGGGCTGCAGGTTTCACGCACGGTAAGAACCGCACCAATAGCAACGATGATGCCAACCGGCATGTTCACCAGGAAGATCCAGTGCCAGGACACCCATTCCGTCAGCGCGCCGGCGGCAAGCGGTCCGACCACTGCCGCGCCGGAAACTACCGCAAACCACTCGCCAAAAGCTGCTGCGCGGTACTTGCCGCGGAATACGGCATTAACCGTGGAAAGCGGGGACGGCATGATGAACGCGACACCAATAGCCTGCACGCCGCGCGCGGAGATCAACGTGGCTGCAGTGGTAGAAAATCCCGCCAATACGCTGCCTGCCACAAATATTGTCAGGCCGGCAAGGAAGGCACGTTTGCGGCCCCAGGTATCAGCAATCTTGCCGGTCGACAGCAGCAGCACAGCTAATAGCACAGCACAGAGGCTGTTGACTCACTGCTCCTGAGTCAGAGTGAGCTGTAGATCAGTGATAATCGACGGCAATGCCACGCCGACGACGGTGCTATCAAGGGCAACGAAGCTCAGTCCGACGGAAAGGACCGCCAGGCTTATACAATCGCAACGAGTAAGCGCCGTGACGTTTTCTTGTGCGCTGTGCTCGCTCATAGTTAGGCGTTTACCGAAGCTTTGGCGCTGCCGTCATCTGGCTCCTTGACGGCCCGGCCCAAATTCAGGAGAAAGACCGTCAGCCCCACCGTGATAAAGATGTGGCCCAAACCTGCAATGCCAGAAATCATCTCATTGGATTCCTTGCCCAGCACCGTCAATATGCCGTGTGAAATTTGCATGCCGACGGTGAGCACCACGCCCACGTTGTACAGCCAAAAGAACGAGTAGAATAGCTGGCGGTGCCGCGACAGTGCAAAGACCTTTTCCAGCGCCAAAAAGATGAGAAATAGCATAAAGCCCAATGCCAGCAAGTGGGTGTGGGCCACACCTAGCTGCGTATATTCCCCTTCGGGGAAATCTTGTAGCTTCGTAAACTCCCGATAAAACAAGCCGGCGACCAAGCCCAAGACGAGGTAGAAAATCGCTGCCCTGTACAAAGCCTTCATGTCATTACTCCTTCCCAGTCACCGCTGTGACTGGATAGCCGAGGGGACCAATTTCTCTAAATACATATCTTACCCCGACTTGTCCGGATTGGAATCGCAGAGGCGGTTGAACCTTGAATCGACCAGTAGGTTGATTCAACACGCGTATCCTCATGTCCTCTTCAATCCTGCAAGCAGTGTGCCTCAGAAAACTAGCGCTTCTGGCGCTCGGCTTTTACCTTTTCCTTTCAAATACAGGACCGGAACGGGCCAGCGCGAGGAACACTAGCACGGTTCCGATAGTCGCTGAAAGCAATAGGACTACAGCATTACCTGATTGCTGCCCAGCATCGGCAGCATCAATTCCCACGTTCAATAAAATCGGCGCTGTGATGAGCAAAACCATGCCGGGGAATCCGGTAGCCAACGACAACTACAATTTCCGATTCATCATTTATCCCCATTCTTCCGACGCCGTTCGGAAGCATAATCCGCCATCGATAGGACGACACCTATGAGCAAAATTGTGACCACTAAAGCAAGTGTCCAGTGATAGTCATTAAACAGAAGCCCGAGCACAATGGCTATCAAGGCGGAGACGCAGAATGGCCGGAAATGCTTCCACAACTTTCTCATGGGTCTCAGGCTACCATCGCCGCCATCAAGAAAGCATGTGCAAGCTCAGGCTATGGACCTGGATCAAGTCCCGTGTAGTGGTGTCTCCTCTCAAAAGTTCGCCACTCACTTTACCCAAAGTCATTAATTTTATCTCCTTGATTAATGAGCCCACTGACATTCTAAGTTGATTGCCGTGTTGATAATTAAAAGTAACTTTACATGCAAAAGACCCTCCATAGAATTGCTGATTTGAAAACTTAACTTGGCAAGTCTCCAGTCTGGAAATTGTTCTGGGTAGACTACTATTTGCGAAACGTCGGTCTCATTTTCTTCTTCTAGGGATATCCGCTTACTTATTTCTGTGTATTCTTCACATGCTTATACGCGACGTTTGCAGTTTGCCCTGGCCCAAAGTGGGAAATTCCTACGGTTATTTCTCCATACCGCGGAATATAGAAATTTCCGGTTCCATCTCTAAATCCATCTAGACGGAAGAAAACTTCTCCATTTTCAATTTCCCAGGCTCCTGCTAGTAGTACTGCTCGGAATCGATTATTTCTGATTACGGCCCGTAGTGGGCCGACATAAAAGAGCTCTAAACTCGGCTTCCGCGAAGAACTAAAGAACCAAAGCGCAACTGCAACAACTATCCCAGAAAATATGCCTGTAACCACGTTTGAATGAAAATGTGCCCGACCCCCATTTGGTGGACACCTGATATCCAACCCAGTCGAGTTGGCAAGATTGGTAACCTACCACCATGTCCAGGTACTGAGAACAGTTCACACGCGAGGCCGTGGCCCTCTATGAGAACTATGAGATCTCTCACTGAATTCAACATCGACAGAGCCCAGTATCAACCGTGCCTCGCTGCATTCTTGGGTCAAGCTCTACTGCACGGGCATACGTTCCCGCGCTAAAGCCGTGCATGAAACCCCCAAGCCACCACTGAATCTCATCGACCCGGCAACTAGAATCAGAGGTTGGCATACCGCAGCATAAATTCCCAGCCCTCCACTCTTCTGTGGAGGCCTGGGGCGTTGGTGCGTTGGAGGCTTAAATAGCCTTCTCCCCGCGCTCGCCGGTGCGGACGCGGATGACGTCCTCGACGGGGGCTATCCAGATCTTGCCGTCACCGATTTCGCCGGTGCAGGCGGCGTCCACGATGGCATCGACAATCGCTTCGGCGTCGTTGTCTGCCACGATGAGTTCGATTTTGACTTTGGGGACAAAGGAGGTGGCGAATTGCGCGCCGCGGTAGATTTCTTTGTTGCCGCGTTGCTGGCCAAAGCCTTCAATTTCGGTCACCGTCATGCCGGGTGAGCCGAGCTTATGTAGTGCTTGCTGGATATCGCCAAGCGTAAAGGGCTTGACCACGGCTGTTACGAGTTTCATTGTTGCTCCTAGGTATCGCTGGACGTTTTAGTTGCGGCTGGTGGTCCCGCGCATGGCCCGCCCACCAATGTCATAACCGGTCTCACGGTGACCGCCAAAGTCAATGCCATCGGTTTCAATTTGGTCACTCACGCGCCAGCCGATGGTCGCCTTCAAAATCACCGCAATAATAGCGGTAATGACTGCGGCGAAAGCTACGGCGATAGCGGCGATGAGAATCTGTACGATGAGCAGCTTCCAGCCTTCGGCGCCGCCGCCGGTAAAAATGCCGCGATCATTGGCAAAGAAGGCTACGGCCACGGTGCCCCACAGGCCGGCGACCAGGTGGACGCCCACAACATCGAGGGAGTCATCGAAGCCAAAGCGGAACTTCAGTCCCACGCCCAAACAAGCCAGCATGCCGCCGAAAAGACCAATAATCAGCGAGGTCACCGGGTTCAGGTCACCTGCCGCCGGGGTAATGGTGACAAGTCCTGCGACCACACCGGAGGCTGCACCCAAGGAGGTGCAGTAATTATCGCGCAGCTTTTCTACCAGTAACCAGCCCAGGATTGCGGCAGCCGTTGCGGCAGTAGTGTTGACCCAGGCCAGCCCGGCGAGGCCATCGGCAGCGAAGGCGGAACCGCCGTTGAAGCCGAACCACCCGAACCATAGCAGGCCGGCACCGAGCATAACCATGGGCAGGTTATGGGGACGCTGGACGCTCTTCGGGAAGCCTTGGCGCTTGCCCACGACAATCGCCAGAACCAGTGCCGCCGTACCGGCGGAAATGTGGACGACGGTACCACCGGCAAAGTCAATGGGGGCCACAAGGGCCTCCCCATCTTTGCTGCCGAAGATCCAGCTGGTGACGCTGCTTTCGCCCTCGCCGAGGATGCCGCCTCCCCAGACCATGTGGGCCAGCGGGAAGTAGACAAACGTTGCCCACAGGCCGCTGAAAAGCATCCAGGTACCGAACTTCACACGGCCGGCCAGCGCACCAGTAATAATCGCGGTGGAAATAACAGCGAAGGTGAGCTGGAAGGCGATATCGATGACATTGGCGTAGCCTTCCGCACCTTGACGGTACTCACCATTGGCATCAAAGACGGAATCCTTAAGCCCAAAGAACTCGAAGGGATTGGCAACAATACCGCCCCAAGACTCCATGCCGTAGCTCATTGACCAGCCCCAGAGGATATAAATGATGCTGACCACCGCTAGTGAGCCGAAGGACATCAGCATCATGTTGAGTACGCCGCGGCGCTCTGTCATTCCTCCGTAAAAAAGTGCCAAGGCTGGGGTCATGAGTAGCACGAGAGCCGCGCTCATGAGCATCCAGCTCGTATTGCCTGCGATTACCGAATCCATTATTTCTCCTTGCAAGGTTCTTTCATTACGGTTCATAACGGTAGTCCGACAGGTATATAAATATCTATTGCCCTATAGATTAATCCCCCATGCGGGGTTACCTTGAGTTTGTCCCGACATGGTTTCCCGCTATGTTTCGCGATGAGGCGGCCCACTCGAGCGAGCGTCCTGAGCCAAGCCATCCTCCAGAACACGCGCCCAGCGGCTCAGAAAAATTTACTGTGCGTTTACTGTTGCGCGGGGTATCTAGTAACACCGTGGTGACTGTCCAGTAACGGGATGGTGAGTATCGAGTGACACTCTGGGGAAAAGATTCTTCTGACCGCGTGACAAGAGGGCTCGCGGCATAATCAGAGGAGTCCGATCGTGACTAATTACCGCGCCGTGATGGACCTTGCCTTACAAGGCTGGTCCGCCTCTCAAATCTGTCCGATTTGGCGTTAGTCACATACCACAGTCCAAAACGCCCGTCAGACAACGGCGGCAGGGCCCGACTACTCCGCCCGATTCTTCCGCACAGACACCCTAGCCAACCAGCTGATGGTGCTACGCCATGATGACACAGCACCCATGGAGTTTCTTAAAGACCTACACCTGGCAGACGTACTCGTTCTTGACGACTTCTTAACAACTCGGATTGATGCTGGCACAGCACACCAGCTGCTTAATATTCTTGCTGAGCGTCAACACCGGGGATCAACGATCGTGACCTCCCAGTTCCTGCCCGATGAGTGGTACAAATCCATCCCGGATGCTGTCATCGCCGAGTCGATCCTGAATCGGCTTGTCGTTGGCGCTGAGATCATCACACTGCAAGGACCGAGCATGCGCCTAGAGGCCCATGCAAAGTAGTTGCTCATAATCAACGCCCGGGTGTTACTCAATACTCACCCGGGCGTTACTGCTTGCTCACCACGGCGTTACTGAATACGTGGTCCTAACAAGTGAGATCACTAAGCAGTATTTCGTTGCCCCAAGCCTGACCTAAGCCGCGTAGATAATTCGGTGTACCGGTACCGGTGCGGAGTCCTTCCAAGTGCGTGCAGAAAGCGACCGCGTGGATGAGAATGCGACCTCGCCTCCCCCTCCCCGGACGGCGATAGGGCGCGCCACTCGTGGATAACCTCATCTGTCAGCACTGCACCCGGTTAATTCAGACATGAGACAATGCGCGAGATTGGTGATGCCTCTCGGGACATCGCCAAGGCCAGTTGAGTAGAGCTACTTGCCCTTGGGCTCGGAGGACTTCTCCGAGGCTTTTTCTTCCTTCATATCTTTTTTCTCGCTGTCCTTCTTCTCGCTGTCCTTCTTCTCACTAGTTTTTTCCTCGCTGGACGTCGGCTTTTGCGAGGTCTTCTCGATGGGCGGGACATCCTCGCCGTCTTTGTATTTGAGGAACCGCTCAGTGGCCTTGCCCAGGTTCTCGCCGTTGATTTCGCTCTTTACATAGTCCGTCAGGTCATCGGCAGAGCCATTAATAGAGGCTGCGGCGACGAAATTCTTGCCAAAGGACACCGAGGAATTGATGGACCTATCATTAGACCAGCCCCACTTACTGCCCACGACATTAGAGAGCTTCGCGGTGCCATAGTTCTGGTCGTAACCGTCTTCTGAGACCGGATCCGCGTGCGCCATCGCCACAAGCACCGGGTGGGTTTCATCGCGCTTGATGAGCTGGGCGATAAAACTGACCACATCATAGGTAGAGGTTTCCGAATACCCCCAGTTCTCGCCCGCCTTGGTGGATTCCAGATCGTATTCCTTGGCAATTTTATCTATAGAATCCGGGTACTTCTTGAACAACTCCTCAGCGCTTTTATCAGAAGAGCTAGCGATCATCCCAAGCGCCTCGTATTTATCCTCGTACTCGCCCTGTTCAATGACGTAGGCAGCGATATAGAGCTTGATGAGGCTAAGCGCCGGACGGGGATCGTGTTCCGCTGCGGAGCCCATATACATGCCATCGTGCAGGCGAATATAGCTGATGGAATGGTCCTCATCCCCCTTGAGGAATTCATTGATCCGTGGAGGCACCTTCGTCGATCTGTGCGCGGTGATCGTGGTGTTTGTGGCTTGAGCGGTGCTGTCTCGCTCGCTATTGCTACACCCTGCAACCGTAGAGCAAGCAAGCATGCACACGGCAAGGGCGGCACCAGTCTTTACTGATGCCGCCGCGCTGAGAGAGGACGGGTTAAACACGTCGCACCATATTACCGCCAATTGCTACTTTGGGAGCAATTAGTGCTCGACTGGGGCCTCGACGCCCACACCGGTCAGGGACCGGACTTCCATTTCTGCCGCCAACTCATCCAAGTTATCCGGCTTGGTCACGATGGACACAAGCCAGCCAACGAAAAAGGATAGTGGGATGCTAACCAAACCCGGCGAGGTGAGCGGGAAAATAGCCCAGTCCGCGTTGGGGAACATGGCGCTGTCAGTACCGGATACTGCTGGAGAGAAGAAGATGAGGACCAAGCAGGAGGCCACACCGGTGTACATGGAGGCCACGGCACCCGCAGTGTTGAAACGACGCCAGTACAGCGAGTACAGGATGGTCGGCAGGTTAGCCGATGCCGCCACTGCGAAGGCCAGGGAGACCAAGAAGGCGACGTTCTGGGTCATCGCCAAGATACCCAAGATGATGGAGACAATGCCTAGCACCACTACGGTGGCCTGCGAGACGCGCACCTGTTCTGCCTCGGTGGATTCACCGCTGCGGATAACCGCGTGGTAAATATCGTGTGCGATGGATGCAGCGGCGGTAATTGCCAGGCCCGCCACGACGGCTAGCACGGTAGCAAAGGCTACGGCGGAAATGATGGCCATGAAGATGGAGCCACCGATTTCCAGTGCCAGCAGCGGTGCCGCGGCGTTCGCACCACCCGGTGCGTTCAGGATGCGGTCCGGGCCAACCAGCGCGGCCGCACCATAGCCCAAAATCAGGGTCATCAGGTAGAAGGCACCGATGATAACGATGGCCCAGGTCACAGACCGACGTGCCTCAATGGCGGTGGGCACGGTGTAGAAGCGCATCAGAACGTGTGGCAGGCCACCAACGCCCAACACGAGAGACATAGCTAAGGAGATGAAGTCCAACTTAGCGGCAGTAGAGCCACCATACTTCAGGCCCGGCTCCATGATCTCCTTGGCCTCGTAGCCTTTCTCATGGAGGTAATCGGACGAAGCATGCATATCAATCGCGGTGCTGAACATGTTGTTGAAGCCACCGCGCAGGGAAATAAAGACCAAGATGCACATGACGATCACACCGGTCACCAGCAGAACGGCCTTAATCATCTGCACGTAGGTCGTGCCCTTCATGCCACCGACTAGGACGTAGAGGATCATCAACACGCCGACGACGCCAACGACGACTGCCTGCCACTTGAAGTCATGGATATCTAGCAGCACGGATACCAGCGAGCCGGCGCCGGCCATCTGGGCAATGAGGTAGAACAGCGTCACAAAAAGGGTAGCGATAGATGCGGCCACGCGCACCGGCTTTTGCTTTAAGCGGAAGGACAAAACGTCCGCCATAGTAAAGCGGCCCACGTTACGCATCGGCTCGGCCACCAGCATCAGGGCCACGAGCCAGGCGACAAAGAAGCCGACGGAATACAAGAATCCGTCGTAGCCGTTGAGCGCCACCGCGCCGACGATACCTAAAAAGGACGCCGCAGAGAGGTAATCACCGGAAATAGCCAAGCCATTCTGGCGGCCGGAGAACGAGCCACCACCGGTATAGAAGTCAGACGCCTTCTTCGTGGTCTTGCCGGCGCGCAACACTACGGCCATGGTAACCACGAGGAACATGCCGAAGACTACGATATTCAGAATCGGGTTACCGGCAGAAGTTTCTTGTGCAAGGTAAGTGGTAGTCATTTACTTGGCCTCCAACTTCTCACGAATAGCAACCGATTTAGGCTGAATATTCTTATTGGCATACTTCACGTAAATCCAGGTAATGACGAACGTGGTAAGGAACTGGGCCAGACCGAAGACGAGACCAACGTTCCAGCCACCATCGCCGAGCTCAATGGCCATAAAACCAGGCGCAAACACGGCGGTGAGCACATAGACGATGTACCACGCGAAAAACGCGACGGTCATGGGAAATGTGAAACTACGATAAGCACTGCGCAGCTCGCCAAACTCTTTGCTATCGCGCATTTCTATATAGGCGGCTGCCGTAAGCTCACGGCGCTCGACGGGAGCAGTGGTATCACTCATAGAAGGTTTGTCTCCTTGGGTGAGAGAGGTTCTGTACAAACGCGGCGAGTTGTGTTGTTAATCACTACCTGCGTTACAACGTAAGATACACAACAATTTTTGCAAACCAGTAAATATCGCCACTACACCCCACAAAACTCCCCCCTCTTCGCCAAATAAACCCCATTGAACTGGGCTGACACCCTTTACAAATCACCCCCTTCACCCCAGCTGTAACCCGCTCGCAAATTTTGTTAACTAGACATTAACTAATGAGTAAAGGTGGCGCGAAAGAAATGACTTATCAACTCGGTTAGAGCTTTGACCAGCATGTACTCCCCCAACTAACGGGATCACAAAGCAAAAGCCACCGACGACGACGTCGCCGGTGGCTTCTTTGCCCGAGAGTGCTTTAGCCCTCCGCGCCCGGGAATTCGCGGGGGTCATTAAACATGCGGCCGAAGCCTTTTTGTCCTTCCAAGGAGTCAATCGCTGCGATTTCTTCCTTGCCCAGCTCTAGCTCCGCGGCCGCGAGGTTCTCCTTGAGCCGCTCGCTGCGAGCGGACTTCGGAATAACGGAAATGCCCTTGGTCATCAGGTACGCCAGCACCACCTGGCCTTCGGTGGCCTCGTGCGCGGCCGCAATCTTTTGAATCTCCGGGTTATTAAGCACCACACCGCGCGCCAATGGCGACCAGGCCTCTGTCACGATGCCGTGCTTGTGGTGGAATTCGCGCAGCTCCGGCTGGGTGAATCCAGGGTGCAGCTCCACCTGGTTGAGCACCGGGGTAATGCCGGTTTTCTCAATGAGGTCCTCAAGGACCTCCTCGTAGAAATTAGCGACGCCGATGGAAGCAATCTGCCCCATTCCCTGCAGGCGGGCAATGGATTCAAAGGTTTCCACGTACAGCCCACCCTGTGGCCATGGCCAGTGGATGAGGTACAGGTCCAAGTAATCCAGCTGCAGCTTCGCCATGGATTCCTGGAAGGCCTGTTCCGCCTTCTGCGCGCCGTGATGGGAGTGCCAGACCTTGGAGGTGATAAACAGGTCGTCGCGGGAGACATCACCCGCGTCAATGGCTTGGTTCAGCGCAGTACCCAAGGCCTCTTCGTTCTTGTACAGCGTGGCCGTATCAAAGTGGCGGTAGCCCAGGTCAATGGCTTCGCGGACTACGCGAATGCATTCATCGTCATTGAGCTTGTAAGTGCCCAGACCGAGCTGGGGCATCTCACGGTCATCATTAAAGGAAATCTGTGGCACAGTCATAGTTCCCATTGTGCCGCAGTTTGGTCTCTTTTGCGGTCGCTAGCGGGCACTTACTTTTCCCACCAAATGAAAAGGGCTCCCCCTTAAGGAGAGCCGATTCACCGTTTTTGGTGCAAATTAATTGGCACGAATGAGGTCGATGATAAAAACTAGGGTGCGGCCAGACAGTGGGTGCGCACCGCCGGCGGGGCCGTAGGCCTTTTCCGGCGGAATGATGAGTTGACGGCGACCACCGACCTTCATCCCCGGGATACCCTCTTGCCAGCCGGCAATGAGACCGCTCAGCGGAAACTCGATGGACTGGCCACGGTCCCATGAGGAATCGAATTCTTGGTTGGTCTCATATTCGGCACCAACGTAGTGGACCTCCACTACGCCACCAGGCTGGGCTTCAGCGCCATCGCCGACGACAATATCCTCGATGACGAGGTCGGTCGGCGCTGGGCCAGACTGGGCTTCAATAACAGGTTTATCCATGGGGATGATTCTCCTTGGGAAATCTAGTTTGTTCGTGCGGTCGCAATAAAACCGAACCGAGCTGCACCAATTATAGTGCTCAAGCCCGATTCGGCTGAATTGGGGGCGACCAAAGCGCCTCTTAGCGCTCGCTGCGGGGGGTAACCTTGCGCAGGGTTTCACCAGTGTAAATCTGGCGCGGACGGTTAATCTTTGTGTTCATCTCCAGCTGCTCGCGATACTGAGCGATCCAGCCCGGCAGGCGGCCGATGGCGAAGAGTACGGTGAAGAAGTCCGTTGGGAAGCCCATGGCGCGGTAGATCAGGCCGGTGTAGAAGTCCACGTTGGGGTAGAGCTTGCGGGAGACGAAGTAGTCATCACTCAACGCAATCTCTTCCAGTTTCATGGCCAGATCCAGCATCGAGTCGCCACCCAGGTGATCGATGATCTCGTGTGCGGTGTCCTTGACAATCGCAGCGCGTGGGTCATAGTTCTTGTACACGCGGTGGCCAAAGCCCATCAGGCGGACGCCCTTTTCCTTATTCTTCACACGGTTCATGAAGTCGGTAGCGTCGCCGCCGTTGTTCTTCTCAATATCCTCTAACATCTCCAGCACGGCCTGGTTAGCGCCACCGTGCAGCGGGCCGGACAGGGCGTTGATACCGCCGGCGATAGCAACAAACATGTTGGCCTGTGCGGAACCAATCATGCGGACAGTGGAGGTAGAGCAGTTCTGCTCGTGGTCAGCGTGCAGGATAAGCAGCTTGTCCAGTGCCTTCGAGACAACCGGGTCAACCTCGTACTCTTCGGTGGGGTAACCGAACATCATTCGCAGGAAGTTTTCGCGGGCGTTCAGGTTGTTATCCGGGTACATATAAGGCTTGCCCCGGGATGCGCGGTACGCGTAAGCGGCCAGCATCGGCACCTTAGCCAGCAGGCGGACGGTGGCCTTGTCCAGCTGCTTCTCGTCCAGTGGATCCAGCTGGTCCTGGTAGTAGCTGGAGAGAATGTTCACAGAGGAAGCAAGCACGGCCATCGGGTGCGCATCACGCGGGAAGATGTTGAACTGCGCCTTGAAGTCCTCATCCAAGAGTGTGTGATGGCGGATGGATTTATTGAACTCTGCCAGTTCCTGCTCATCCGGCAGGTGGCCCTTAATCAGTAGGTAGGAAACCTCATTGAAAGTGGCCTTGTTTGCCAATTCAGCAATATCGTACCCACGGTAACGAAGGATGCCTTCTTCACCGTTGATAAAGGTAATCTTCGACTCGGTGGAGCCGGTGGAGGTGTAGCCGGGGTCGAAGGTAACTAGCCCGGTTTCCTTGCGGAGATTAGAAATATCGAAGCCAGAATCACCCTCAGTAGACTGCTTGATATCCATCTCGTACTCGTTGCCAGCGTGCTTGAGTACTACCTTGTTTTCTTCAGTAGACACGAATTTTCCTTTCCCTATTAAAGAGTTCTTAAAAGGCGCCAACTTACAGCGTGAGCGTTTAACCTACTCACACTCTAGCAAACTTTGTGATTCTGGCAACAAGTTTATGGGAATCAAAATACCTGCCACACAACCGGAACTGCTCTACACTGGCGGCATGAGTACTCCAGAAATCACCCTGCCAGCACATCTTTTACCTGACGATGGCCGCTTTGGCTGCGGCCCCTCCAAGGTGCGCCCCGCCCAAATCGAAGCCATTAACCCCGCGATCGTAGGCACCTCACACCGCCAACCAGCGGTAAAAAACCTCGTCGGATCCGTGCGCGAGGGCTTAAGTAATCTCTTCTCTCTTCCAGAAGGATACGAGATCATTCTTTCCTTGGGCGGCGCCACAGCCTTCTGGGACGCAGCTACCTTCGGCCTCATCGAGAGCCAGTCGGCTCACCTTAGCTTTGGTGAATTCTCCACCAAGTTTGCCAGGGCGGCTGCCAAGGCCCCGTGGCTCAAGGCCCCTGCACTGATCGAATCCCCCGCCGGCACCGCGCCGAACCCGCACGAGCTTGCGGCCGATGCCGATGTCGCCGCCTGGGCCCACAATGAAACCTCGACCGGTGCGATGGCGCAGGTCGTTCGCCCCCACCCACTAAATGATCAGCAGCTCGTGGTTGTTGATGCTACCTCTGGCGCCGGTGGTCTTCCCGTCAATATCGCGGAAACGGATGTTTACTACTTCTCACCGCAGAAGTGTTTTGCTTCCGACGGCGGCCTTTGGCTCGCCGCAATGTCCCCGGCTGCCTTGGAGCGCATCGAAAAAATTAACCACTCCGATCGCTTCATTCCGGAGTTTTTGAACCTACAGACCGCGGTGAATAACTCCCGCAAGAACCAAACCTATAACACCCCGGCGATTGTCACCCTGCTCATGCTGGATAACCAGATCAAGTGGATGAATGACAATGGTGGGCTCGACGGCATGGTTAAGCGCACCACCGAGTCATCCTCCACGCTGTACAACTGGGCCGAATCCCGGCCGGAGGCCACCCCATTCGTCAGCGACCCAGCAGCGCGCTCGCTGGTCGTGGGCACCATCGATTTCGACGCATCCGTCGATGCCGCACAACTTGCCGCCACCCTGCGCGCCAACGGCATCCTTGATGTCGAGCCCTACCGCAAGCTGGGCCGCAACCAGCTGCGCGTGGGCATGTTCCCGGCTATTGAGCCCGGGGACATCGCCAAGCTCACGCACTGCATCGACTATGTATTAGATGCCAACTAAGTCACCAACATGCCCCGGCGCCTCGCATGGCGCGGGGGCTTTTCGCGTTATAGTTGACTGCATCACAAACCCGTCCTTCCGTCGATAGGCAAAGGAGCGCCACACTATGCGCGAGCTGTTTCTCGTTGACAGCAAATCGAGCGAAGACTCGTTGGTGCTACGCACCGAAGAAGGCGAAGAATTTTCCCTTCCCATTACCGATGGGCTGCGTTCCGCCCTCACGCCCGCCGCTAACCAGTCGGAACCGAAGCTAGCGCCAATGCCGAAAACCTCGCGCGAAAGGGAAGAAAAACAGATCCGCCCGGCCGAGATTCAACACCGCATCCGCGCCGGTGCCTCCACGGCAGAGCTCGCGGAAGAAATGTGCGTGGATGACTCGCGCATTGAGCCCTTTGCCTACCCGGTGATGCTGGAGCGCAATCGCATTTCTGAGCTAGCCAAGCAGGCCCACCCGGTGCGCGAAGACGGCCCGGCCAAGCTCACCCTCTGGGAAATACTGGCAAGTTCCTTTGCCGCCCGGGGCCACTCCCTCTCGGAATCCACGTGGGACGCCTACCGCCACCAGGGCGAACCGTGGGTGGTGCGCGTGACCTGGAAAGCGGGCCTTTCTAAAAACGAGGCGGAATGGACTTTCAAACAGTCCATGTCCTCCCCCGCTACGGTCGAAGCCCGTAACTCGGTCGCGGCTGATCTAACGGACCCAGACTTCGTACAGCCGGTACGCTCACTGACCTCTTTGGGCAGCGGCCGCTATGACGAGGCCATTGACGGCGATCAGCCCGCCAACGTCACCGATATTTCCGGTTCCAGCGAAGAGACGGAGGAAGAGGAGTTCCTGCAAAATCCTTCCGCCGCACCGAAGCCATTGAAGCGCCGCCGCAAGGCCGTGACCCCACACTGGGAGGACGTTCTCTTGGGCGTTCGATCCAGCACCAAACGCCCAAAGGACTAAACAGTGGACATTTCTCATGCCATTCTCACGCTGTGGTATGTCTCCCGCCCCGGCGCTGAAGAAGTTCTCAAAACCGAACCCAAGGCGGACCGCGGGTTCGGCCGCAAGTTCCTAGCCCAGCTCAACCCAAAATTCCCGGTCACCCCGATTGGGCAATTCCCCCTCAATCGGTCCGCGCAGACGGATCCGAATGAATACTACATCGGCGGCTACCCGGGGATTACCGTGGTGCAAACGGTCTGCGAGGGCGGTTCCGTCCTCCTGTCCCAGCTGCCAAAAGACCTGCTACGCGCAGTCCCCGCCCAGCGGGTTATCGGCCTCGTCAGCACCGCAGACAAGGACTACGCGGGCTTCGCGCTGTGGGAAGGCGGTGAGCTCAAGCGCTGCCTGTGCGCAACCCGCGACCGCCTCTACGAGGACACCGGCCTGCCTGAGCCTTTTGAGGCACCGTTCTGGGCCGGCGAAAAGGACGAATCCTTGGGCGGCATTTCCCTGCCGTTTCGGCCCCACAGCATCATGGAAGCCGCCCAAGAACACTGGTTGGGCATCACCGTAGGGCGCGAGGGCCCGGATCTAGACGTCGTGGGCTACGCCATCGACGGTCGCCCAGAACCCAAAATCGATCCCCCGAAGCCACAGCAGCCTGTCAGCGAACTCGCCGCCCAGTCAGCGAATAAGCTGGGCCTGAACGATTATGACGACTACGAGGATCATGATGCCGAGCCGGGTTCCACCGGCGACGAGATCCTTTCTGCCGCCAAGCACCTCAGCTCACTAATAGGCAATTGGGGACGTCAAACTTTCAAATCGCTTAAGGAACGCTGGCGCTCATAAAAGGAAATAGCAGCCGCGGTCGCAACATTGAGGGAATCGGTACCTGGAGCCATCGGTATCCGCGCGCGGATATCGGTGGCTTTCATCGCGTGCTCAGTAAGCCCGGGGCCCTCCGCGCCGACCAGCATGGCCACCTTATCCTGTCCGTGCATGGCCTCTGCCAGGTGGACCGCCTGCGGGTTGGGGGTTAAGGAAATAAGGGTAAAGGAGGCATCGACAAGCGCCTGCAAGGAACGCTGCCACGTGGTGAAACCGCCCTCCAAGTGGGCGAAGGGCAAGCGCAGCACATGGCCCATGGATACACGCACCGAGCGACGATAGAGCGGATCCGCAGCACCTGAGCCCAGCAGCACAGCATCCACATTCATACCCGCCGCGTGGCGGAAAATAGCGCCGATATTTTCATGATCCCCCACGCCTTCCAGTACGGCGATGGTGCGGCTGTGCTTAAGAATCTCGCCCAACTCCGGTTCTGGGGCGCGGTCCGCGGCGGCTACCAGCCCGCGGTGCATATCAAACCCGGCGACCTCGGCGAGGGTCTCGCGCGAAACCTCGTAGACAGGGCACTCCGGCTCGCCGTACTCAGCAAAGAAGGCTTCCAACTTCTGAGAAAAGCCCACCAGGCAGCGCATGGGGAACCGCGATGCCATCAGGCGGGCGACCACCAAAGGGCCTTCTGCAATGACCAAACCCTCGCCGGATTTATCGGATTTGTTGAGGTTGCGAATATCATCCAGACGAGGGTCACGGGGATCAGAAATATGCATGCAGCCCAGGCTAGCCGATGGCATCCGAAATAGGATCGATGCCAAAATAAATAACAAAGAGCCCGGCAAGCAGCCACATAATCCAGTGCACCTGCTTGGCTTTGCCAGCAAAGGTAGACATGAGCGCGAAGGTAATAAAACCCACGCCAATGCCGTTGGCAATGGAATAGGTAAACGGCATGACCACGATGGTAAGGAAGGCCGGAATGGCCACTTCCATGCGGGTCCATGGGATATCCGTGAGCTGTGCCGCCATCATGACACCGACGATGACCAAGACAGGCGCTGCGGCCTCGATAGGAACGATTTCATAAAGCGGGGTGAAAAACATGGCGGCGATAAAAAGCAATCCGGTCATGATATTGGCCAGACCGGTACGCGCACCATCGGCAATGCCCGCAGAGGAATCCGCAAAGACGGTATTAGAAGATACCGACCCCACGCCACCGGCGACCGCGCCGGCGCCTTCTACGACCAACGCCTTCTGCATACCCGGCAGGTTGCCGTTATCATCCACGAGCTTGGCCTGCTTGCCCAACCCGGTCATGGTGCCCATGGCATCAAAGAAATTAGTCAACAGCAGGGTGAAGATGAGCAGCACCGTAGAAATCACGCCGATCTTGGCAAAGGCGCCGACCAGATTCACATCGCCCACGATGGAAAGATCCGGCAGGCCACCCAACGCATCCGGGGCCTCCGGGGCGGCCATACCCCAGTCCTCCGAGCCCGTGAAGGCCTGAACGACGAAGGCAATCACCGTATTGAGGATAATGGCAATAAATAGCCCGCCTGGCACTGTGCGGATGACCATGAAAGCACAAATCAACAGGCCAATAACGAAGACCACCGCCGGCCAGGTGGCAATCGAGCCATTAATCCCCAGCCCCACCGGCACGGTGGTCTGTGCGGCATCGGGCACGCGAGTAACAAACCCGCCGTCTACAAAACCGATGATGGCGATGAACATGCCAATACCCACGCCCATAGCAGCCTTCATGGGCTGTGGGATGGCATCAAATACCGCGGTGCGGAAACCAGACACGGCGAGCAGGACGATAATAAGGCCCTCAATAACCACCAGGCCCATGGCTTCTTGCCAAGTCAGCCCGCTGGTGGCGACCATACCGATGGCAACGAAGGTATTCATGCCTAGGCCAGCAGCCATGGCAAAGGGGTATTTGGCAATCGCACCGAAGGCGATGGACATGACGCCGGCGACGAGCGCCGTGGCTGCGGCAACCTGCGGCACGCCTAGGGTATAGCCCTCCGCGTCCGGGCTCGTGCCCAGGATCAGCGGGTTGAGCAAAATGATATACGCCATGGCGAAGAACGAGACCGTTCCCGCTCGTAGCTCAGTTCCGATAGTGGAACCACGTTCAGAAATATGGAAATAGCGATCGAGAGTGGCTTTCACGCCGTGCCCCTTCACGTAGAGCGGTATTTTTTACGCCCTAAGTGTGCTTCCTCAATCCGCAATTTCAAAATCTTGGTAAATGGGCTTTTCATCGTCGAAGGCCACGGCCGGCACCTTCTCCTCGCGCACCCGCGTTTGCGAATGCGCACCACAACCGTAGCGCGCATGTACCACCCGGCCATCAGCAGAATACTCATTGGCGCATATCCCAAAGTTATCCATTGACTGCATATAAAACGCGCACGTGCGGCACTGCAGGTGCGCCTTGGCTGCCATCTCCGCGGTGGGGCCATACTCTTGTTGCCAGCGCTGCTTGGCATCCGCTAAGCCCTTGGCAGAAAGCTCATTTCCATCCAGGCGCTCATCATCGATGGCCGGCGGCATAAGGTCCCCCGGGCCCAAATCCCCCGGCAGCACGCGGTCCGCATACGGCACCCATTTCGGCGCCTGCAGCGCTTCTCCGCCCGGCACCAGCGCAACCTCGTTGACGGTGACGTAGCGCGAACCTTCCGCACACGCGATCACGGCCTGCCACTCCCAGCCCAGGTAGCCTGGCATATCCGCCTCGAAGCGATGGGTGGCAACGTTGCGGCCCATGCCAGCTACGCCCCTATGCTTGCCGATGCCCCCTTCGCCCACTTCTTCCAATGCTTCACGAGCAATGCGCACGGCACGGGAATCGATCAACGGATTTGCTTGTCGCTTACTCACGCCCCTCATTATTCATGATGACCCGCCAACAGTGGTACATATGGTGCATGTCGTTTCTCCGCCGCGCCACACTCATTGCCGTGCCCTGCTGCGCGCTGACCGCCTGTTCTTCTAACACTCCCAACTCTCCCGATTCCTCCACCCCTGAGCACCTATCCGTGGAGGTCCTCGAGACCGCGCCACTGCCGGAGAACTCCTTTACCCAGGGTCTAGAAGAAGACGGTAAGGGCAATCTCTTACTCGGCACCGGGAAATGGGGTGAATCCCGGCTCATTCGCTTCTCCCCTGCAAGCGGCGAAGTCCTGCAGGAACGGGCGCTCGATGATTCCTTTTTTGGGGAGGGCATCACCCGGTACAACGATTCCATTTGGCAATTGACCTGGAAGCGCGGGCAGGCCCTGCGCTATGATAACGACTTCCAGCACACAGGGACCGCCACCTATGCCGGCGAAGGCTGGGGATTATGCGCCCACCAGGACGAGCTCGTCATGTCTGATGGAACCTCTACCCTGCGCCACATGGATCCGGAAACCTTTGCGCAGCGCTCCACCACCGAGGTCACCCTCGAGGGCTTACCGGTGGACAATCTCAATGAGCTGGAATGCGTGGACGGTGATGTCTATGCCAATGTGTGGCAGAGCAACGATATCTACCGCATCGATCCGTCCTCCGGAGAGGTGACCGCGGTGATTTCTACCGATGCCATCGATAAATCTAAATACACCGATCCCGATGATGTTTTAAACGGTATCGCCCATATAGAGGGCACCGATGAATTCTGGCTTACCGGCAAGCGCTGGAATGAGCTCTACCGCGTTCGAGTAAAGTAATGAGCCATGGCAACCCTTAAGGAAGCAAGGAAAAAGTCGCTGCTGCAAATCCTCGCGCTCATCGTGAGCGTAGCAGTCATCGTCGCCGCCGTGGTGATCTTCCAGAGCTGGCGCAACTCGCGGCCAGGACGAGAGCCCAGCGAGATAGCGATTACCGCCTCCGTAGGGGATAAGACCACAGAAGTCACGCCCTACCTCGTGTGCGAGCCGGGAACCGATTGCCCCGAAGGCGATGTCCCCCAGCTAACGGTGGGCGAAGATGACACCTTACATTTGGAGATTCCCAAGGAGATCTCGAACCACCAATGGAAGGTGCTTTCCATTTATGATGACCCCGCCGCCAATGACGAAACCTTGCACGGTGCGAATGAAGCGAGCGAGGTAGATATCCCCGGTTCGGTAGATCCCATCGAGGCATCGACCGGCGAGCGCCCCCGCCTCATGGTGGTGGAAGTCTCCTCCCTCATGATTGGTACCGATGATGAGGGCGAAGAAACCCCCCTCGCCACCGTGTGGTCCCTATCCACCATGCAGGATTAGCTATCCAAATCCTTCGCAATCGCGCGAAGGATTTCTGCTACTTGGCGCCCGGTCTTACGCTCAGGGTAGCGCCCTGAGTTCAGCACCGGCTGCACCTGCGATTCCAGCAGGGTCATAACATCAGAGACCATGCTACCGAGCGCTTCTGGCTTGCGCGATGGCGTGCGGCGGCGCGGCTTATCCAGCACGCGCACCCGCAGTGCCTGCGGTCCGCGGCGCCCTGCCGCGAAATCGAATTCGATGCGCTGTCCCGGAAAGATTTCTTCTACGCCCTTGGGCAGGACATTCCGGCCGACGTAAACGTCTTCATCGCCGGGGTTGCTCACGAAACCGAAACCTTTCTCGGCGTCATACCACTTCACTTTGCCAATGGGCATAGGTATCCACCTTTTCTCTTGGGTAAATTTATAATTCTAACTGGAAGTTCTGCAGAACAGAAGTTCCACCCTTTATGTGATATAGTTCACAGAACAGCGTTGAACTGCGGAAATGTCGTTAAGGAAACCACACTAGTCTCAACTTTTTCCCATTTAGTGCCGAGAACGTGACTATTTCGTTATAAACCGCTACTCTGGCCCGCAGTGTCGCCGCAAAAAGGTTTCCCGCCCATCCTTTCTTAGCGGCGCAAAACACTCCCACAAAACGGGCATCACGGGAAGGACTACTTTTATGGGACGCCACTCCGCGAAGACTAACCGCTTTGCCGCCAAGTTCACCGCAGGCACCGTTGCCTTGGGCGCAGCGGCCGCCATCATGGCGCCGACTGCTGCTGCAGCCCCTGACTCCGATTGGGACCGCCTTGCACAGTGCGAATCCGGCGGAAACTGGCACATCAACACCGGCAACGGCTACCACGGCGGCCTGCAATTCAGCCCACAGACCTGGCAGGCACACGGCGGCGGTCAATTCGCCCCTACCGCGAACCAGGCAACCCGCGAACAGCAGATTGTCATCGCTGAGCGCACCTTGGCTAATCAAGGCTGGGGCGCTTGGCCTGCATGCTCGGCATCCCTTGGCCTGAACTCCGCGCCGACCCAACGCACCGCCCCATCTGCGCCTGCTGAAGCACCGCAACCGGTACAGCAGGCAGCAGGACATAGGTCCGATGAGCTCGCCGTCGACGCCGTCTACAACCTCATCAAGGACACCGCTCACGCTTACGGCCTACAGCTGCCGGCGCAGTTCACCGACTTCTACCACGCAAACCGACACGACTTTAACGCGTTTTACTCTGCAAACCGCGACTTCATCGACCCGGTTGCACAGCTGGTTGACAAGTTCACCCGCTAAATTAGCGCATAGAAATTCCCCTCGCCGTCTGCGGCAAGGGGAATTTTTTAGCGATTAATGCGGGTATAAGGGTGAACGTAGTTCAACTTCTCTGCCGGCATGGGCAGCACTAAATCATCGCCGTAGGGGCTGGAGGCGCCAGCAAAAGGCGCAGAAATTTCCGTAATTGCATGCTCGCGATGTTCATTGTCCGGCCAGGCCGGGGATACAAAGCCATTCTTTTCATTCGACATAGGCTTATTATTTCAAACCTCAGGCAAAAACGTAACTCGATCCGGCGCTAAAATTGTCATTTATCATGACTCAGTCCTCCCACCTCCCGCATTTTCGCACCTGGCTTAATTCCCTTTCAGAAGAAGAACTGGCCACCATCCTCCGCCACCGCCCCGACGTTTTAACCCCGCTGCCGCCCTCCATCGCGGCGCTGACCACACGCCTGCTCTTGCGTACCTCCATCGCCCGAGCGCTAGCGGAGTGTAACGCGCAGCAGCTGGCGGTGTTGGAGGACATCGCCAAGCGTGGCGGGGAGCTGGCGGAGGTTCAAGACCGCAACCCCGCCATTACTCGCGAGCTCAAAGAACGCGGCCTCGCATTCGGCGCGGTGCAAATTCCGCCAGAGGTCATGCCTGCGCTCCCCACGGGCTGGTCACTGCTCAATCAGCTCAAGGTATCACCCGCGACAATCGAGGCCCTTGCTGAAGACGAACGCCACGTCCTTGCCACCCTGGCGCGCTCCAGCGGCATCGGTACAACTCGCGAGACCGATCCCTCGCACCCGGTCTCGCGGCTTATTGCAAAGCAACTCTTGCAGCGAGTCGATTCCCAGACCGTTCGCCTGCCGCGCGAGGTTCACCGCGCGATGCAAGGGCATACCGTCGCGTACATTGCCACCGAGCCCTCCGCGCGGCGCGGCCAGCCCACCGCGGACCGCAAGGCCGATGACGCTGGCACCGCCGCGGGCCTATCCGTGGTCCGCGGCATGCAACAGCTCATTTCTGCACTCGGTGCCCGCCCGATCGAGCTCCTCAAAGATAAGACCGTTGGCGTCCGCCCCCTTACCCAGCTCAGCAAGCAGCTCGACATTGCGGAACCAGAACTGCGGCGCTTGATTACGCTTGGCCTATCTGCACGGCTTATCAACCGTGGCGAACCGTCCGGGTACGAGGGAAACTTCCTCGCCCCCACCGACTTCGCCCACAATTGGCTTGATGCAGGACTAGCCAAGCAGTGGCGCGTACTTCTCGCAGCGTGGGAAAATTCCCCCTGGACGCCGTGGGTATCCGGCCGGGTACCCTCTTCTAGCACCGACCGCCTGCCTCAGTTCCGCCAGCATATCCTCGATGTGTACCTCCACTCCTCACAGCCAATCTCTGCAGCTGAATTTCAAGCGGACCTGCATTTTTCCTTTCCCCTTTTTGCCACGCATACCTCCCCGGAGACCATCGATGAGCTACACCGCGAGGCCGAATGGATAGGCGCCATCGCGCTCGGGCGAGCCACGAGCGTGCTTATTGAGGGCTTCGATGCAACCGATACTCTGACCCCAGATACCATCAATAAATTTCTGATCCAGGCGGATATGACCGTGCTCGTGCCAGGTCCCCTCGAACCCGGTGCCCACCACACCCTGGAATCCCTGGCGGATCTGGAATCGCCCGGCCTGGCCAGTGTCTACCGCATCAGCGATGCCTCACTGCGCCGCGGCCTTGACCGCGGGATGACGGGACCGGAAATCCACGATTTCTTCGCCGCACATGGCGATGTCCCCCAGACGCTGGCGTTCCACATCGAGGACGTAGCGGGGCGACACGGCACCCTGCGTTCGGGCCCAGCCCTATCCTACCTGCGCAGCGAGGACCCAGCCCTCTTGCGCATCGCAACGAAAGCCGCCCCGCTACGCCTCCTTGCTCCCACAGTCGCGATTTCCCAGCTGCGCGTCAACGAGCTTCTAGAGCGCCTGCGTGAGTACGGCCTCTGCCCCGCCGCCGAGGACGAGAACGGCGCCAGCTTGTCTATCGCCCCCGAGCCCGCAACACTCCCGACGCCCAGCCCGCGCTCCCAGTCCGCACCACCGGATATCACCCGTGCCCTGCGCAATCTCACTAGTGGGCAAGCTCCGAGCCTACCCAACTTGGATGTGGTGCACGCGGCCGCGCGCAACGCACGCCCCATCATCATTAGCTACGCCGATAAAAATGGCAATACCACAACCCGCACCGTAACCCCACTTACCGTCGCCGGTGGCCAAATCGATGCCCGCGCCTCTGATGGCTCCACCATCCGGTTTCCCCTGCACCGTATCACCTCCGTTACTCTAGATACATGAACGGACCACTGATTGTGCAGTCGGACAAGACCGTCTTGCTGGAAGTCGATCATCGAGATTCCGCCGCTGCGCGCACCGCCCTCGCGCCATTCGCGGAGCTGGAGCGCGCCCCCGAGCACGTGCATACCTACCGCATCACTTCCCTAGCGCTCTGGAACGCCCGCGCCGCCGGGCACGACGCCGAGCAGGTCGTCGATGTCTTAGAAACCTACTCCCGTTTCCCCGTCCCGCAATCACTGCTTGTCGATGTAGCCGAGACCATGTCCCGCTACGGCCGCGTCCGCCTCCAAGCGCACCCCGCCCACGGGCTCATCCTCGAATCAGAAGAGCCCGCGATCCTTACCGAACTCTCCCGCGGCAGGGTAGGAAAGCTGCTTGGTGCGCGCATCGATGACAACAGCATCGCTGTCGCGCCTTCTGAGCGCGGACGCCTCAAGCAGGAACTCCTCAAAGCCGGTTGGCCCGCCGAAGACCTCGCCGGTTATATCGACGGCGAATCCCACCCCATCGCGCTGAAGGAGGACGGCTGGCACCTGCGCGATTACCAGGAATACGCCACCGCTGCCTTCTGGTCCGGCGGTTCCGGCGTCGTGGTGTTGCCCTGCGGTGCCGGAAAAACCATCGTTGGTGCCGCCGCCATGGCTAAGGCGCAATCCACCACCCTCATCTTGGTCACCAATACCGTCGCTGGCCGCCAATGGCGCGACGAACTCCTGCGCCGCACCACGCTTTCCGCACATGACATTGGCGAATACTCCGGCGAGAAGAAAGAAATCAAGCCGATTACCATCGCCACCTACCAAGTAGTCACGCGGAAAACCAAAGGTGAGTACCGCGCCCTCGAACTCTTCGATTCCCGCGACTGGGGCCTTATTATCTACGACGAGGTCCACCTGCTTCCCGCACCAGTGTTCCGTATGACCTCGGACCTGCAATCGCGGCGTCGGCTAGGGTTGACCGCCACCCTCGTGCGCGAGGATGGCAGAGAAGGCGATGTCTTCTCCCTTATCGGCCCGAAGCGCTACGATGCGCCGTGGAAAGAGCTGGAAATGGCCGGCTACATCGCCACCGCGGAATGTATCGAGGTCCGTGTAGATATGGACCCGGAAGAACGCATGCTGTATGCCACTGCGCAGCCACGAGACCGCTACCGCATCGCCGCCCAAGCCTCCGCCAAGCTCCGCGCAGTCGATAAAATCCTCTCCACCCACGACCAACAAGCGCTTATCATCGGCGGCTACGTGGACCAACTACGCGAATTAGGTGCGCACCTCGATGCCCCCGTCATCGACGGCACTACCTCTACCGCCAGGCGCGAGAAGCTCTTCCAGCAATTCCGCGATGGCGAGCTGTCCATCCTCGTCGTATCCAAAGTGGCCAATTTCTCCATCGACCTACCCGAAGCCTCACTGGCCATCCAGGTCTCCGGCACCTTTGGCTCCCGGCAAGAAGAGGCGCAGCGCCTGGGCCGCCTCCTGCGGCCGAAGGAAACCGCGGCACTCTTTTATACACTGGTCGCCCGCGACAGCCTAGATGCGGATTACGCCATGCACCGCCAACGCTTCCTCGCCGAGCAAGGATATGCCTACCGGCTCATGGACGCAGTAGACTTAGGACAATGAAGGTTTTTAAGTTCGACGTTAACGAGTCTTTTGCCAAGGCCAATAACGAATTATTACGCGATTCCAACCGCCTTCGCGTATCCGGGCTTCTCTTCGGCCTCATCCTGATTATTGCTGGGGCCGCCGTATGGTGGAGCTTCTCCTGGGGAGTCACCGTGGGCTTAGGGCTCATCTTCTTCGGCATTGTCGTTGCCTTCGTCGGCCTTGCCGCCGCAAGCAAGGTAGGAACGGCCCAATCGCTCTATGATTCTTATCCGCTCGCGCCCGCCGTCATCGCGGAAGTCAACGAGCGCGACATGGTGTTACTCGCCCTGGTCAATACCAATGTGGATCCTTCCCTTCCCCCGCGCTGGGGTGCGTGCCTGCGCACGGTGTCCTCCATTCCTGGCGTCCAACGCACCGTCGGCACGAAGGTTCCGGTGGCCGCCGTGTCCGGCCAGCGTTCTACTTCCGATAA
The DNA here is from genome assembly GCF_003688935.1 of Corynebacterium macginleyi. Classification (GTDB taxonomy): domain Bacteria; phylum Actinomycetota; class Actinomycetes; order Mycobacteriales; family Mycobacteriaceae; genus Corynebacterium; species Corynebacterium macginleyi. The sequence continues at coordinate 107,631 of NZ_REGE01000007.1, forward strand.
GGAGCATTGGCAGCAGATTTCCCCCATGCCCATTGCCTGGGGAACTCCCGATGCGGAAACCGTCACCATCGCCCGCAAATCCATCCCCCAGGAACAATGGCAGCGCCTAGAGCGCGCCCGCAAGCGGCTTTCCGATGTCAAAGCAACCCGCTATGACCTGCTCGTCCTCTAGGCAGGACTCTCAAGCACCAGATAGTTTCTGGTGCTTTTACTTTTATCAAAATCAAATGGTTAACAGTAGATGTTGCGTCGGTGTCCTATATCGATGACATTGACGACCACAGCTTCATCGAGGATGGAAACAATCACCCGATAATCCCCTACGCTCCACCGCCACAATCCAGACTTGTCCGCGACGAGCCCTTTACCGCGCACACGAGACCGTTTAACACTGCTACCTCACGAAGAAACTTCCTGATTTGTTTCTGTACGGGTTTGTCAAGCTTTCGAAACGACTTCGCCGCACGCGGGGTGAACTCAATCGACTAAGCCACACTCGTCCTCTAAGGCTTGCAGAGAGATCGTATCCAATTCTCCGCGTCGGGCTGCTCCGGCTTCGGCTTCAAGCGCATACACATACCCAAGTTCATCTAGATAGGAATCTAGGGCCTTGCGAAGATAGAAGGATCCAGTCCGCCCAGTCCGCGAAGCAAGCGCATCTAGGCGCTCTTTCTGATTCGCGTCAACGCGCAAACTAATTACTGACTCGCCCGCGTAAACATGTTTACAACAAGTAAAGCGATTTGTACACCACCCCGTGAGCATTGCCCGCGCTGTGCTCTGGTCAGGTTGTATTGCTGACTTCCTGCACACTCATAGTCACGAATTGAGCGTTTTCGCAGTAGCCAAATCAAGCGATAAGTGAAACCTCGTCAAGTCGCCTTAAGATGACATGCCGCTTGGCGTAGCGACGGCGCAGGTCTGTCAAGAATGCGTTGAAGTCCGCTTCCCAGGGCTCCCCTAGTTCCGCCGACTTTTCCCTCATGGTATGCAGCAGCTCGATGCCCATGTCGCGACCAACCCGAGTCGAATCTAGATAAGTTGCGACGTCGTCGCGAACGAAAGGAAGAGCCTGCTCCGGGAGCTCATCGAGGAATCGTTGCGCCATTGACTCTTCCATTCCCGCCTTTACGACGGTGCTCCAGGCACGTTCAGTGTCTTCAAGGCACAGGTGCTGGAACATCGCTAAGTCCCACGGCTTAGCCGCCAACGTGGCTTGTATATGCGCCGCAGATTTCGCCTTGTCGGTGCCCGCAGCATAGAGTTGCTGAGCGGACGCCAATTCGGGGTATGCGTCGAACACGCTGCGGGCCACGCGTTCCGATTGTTCAGGGAAATGCTCAGTAGCAAGCACAGCCCAACGCCAGGCTATATTTCGAGTTTCCTCTACGGCGCACTCGTCAATTGCCTTTTCAGCCCAATCAAAGGCAAGGTCATAGCGGCCGATTTCACAAAAACCGGCAATGATCTCCTCAGAGCGCGTTGCAACACTTCCCTGCAAACCATGGGTACGAAGAATGGCCTCACTAGTGCCTTCTAGCACGGCTAGACGACGCCCCACGTATCCACTACCTTGCTCGGACGTATTCCACGAACGGATGCGAGCCACCCCCTCTTCACCAAGAGCAGGTGCCAGATACACTGGATCAAGGTCGATTTCCTCGACTGGGAGAATCTCGTTCATTCGCATAAACCAGCCAGCCAAGGCGCTACCGGAATAACTAGCTTGCTGCGCGGCGACAGGGACTACCCGCGCCAAGACTTCGGCGGCATCCCTTATGGCATGGGCATAGTCATTGGCCCTAGGAATAGTCTTGAGCACCACTTCTACTGCATCTAGTGCAACAGCCAAAATATCGCATGGACCCGGAGGCACTATGCCGGTAATTTGTGCGGGATCCTTCATTGCTTGGTCTAATAGCTCAGCGGCTTCATATATGCGGTCGCTGTAATGCACTCCGTGGGCGCCCTTGTACAGATCTGGGTCATTGGTCCGAACAAGGCCGGTTATTGCCTATGCAAAAGTTCTCATGGGGTTCAAGTATAGAAAAATAGGGATCACAAACAAGAGGGGCAAGGACCCCGTCGTTGGTGTCCTTGCCCCTCTTGATACATGTTTTATAAAGTTGTTGTTTTTGTTTGGTGTCGGCGGTGACTTACTCTCCCACAACCTCCCGGTTGCAGTACCATCAGCGTGTACAGGCTTAGCTTCCGGGTTCGGAATGGGACCGGGCGTTTCCCTGTAGCTATCTACCACCGAC
>NZ_REGE01000008.1 GCF_003688935.1 Corynebacterium macginleyi
CAGTTCACCAACGATGAATCAGCGCTCAAGACGTTATGGTTGATGATCTGCAATATTGAAGACAAACGAGCTATCAAGCGGGCGAAACAAGGCGAACGAGCCTCAGCTACAGCCAGCAGGCTCGTGGCAGGAGCGCGAGTATCCGGCTGGAAACAAGCCATCAACCACATGGCCGTAGCCTTCCCCGACCGCTTCGACAAATACCGATAAACCTAACCCCACACACAAACAACTTGACACGCTCCTCACACACAAAAGAAACAAACACAACAACAAAAAATAAAAACCACCAACCCAGCACCACCACACCAGTGCGCCCAAAAGCAGTGACCGGTTTCATGAAGCGACGGGCAATCGCGGAGGATATTCTAGATTCTTTGAATGTCGTTTAGCACTGTAGAATGGATGCGGTATTCCTGGGCGAGTTCCAACCAAGAAAGAGTAGGACTGAATGTCGGAGCGCAAACAGCACGGCCGTAGTGGCCACGGACAAGACCGACGGGGTCGTAATCCACGCAGTTCGGGAGGCCGGGATTCTCGTGGCGGGGGGAAGAAGAAATCTTACTCCCCACAGCGCTCTGGATATAGGGAAGAACGAATTAACCGTCGTATGACCGATCCAGACATTCCGGAAGAGGTTGACATCAATGACTTGGACCCGTTGGTACTCCAAGACCTGAAATCTCTCTCTAAAGAGAATTCGGAGACCGTCGCCAAGCACATGATTATGGCGGCGACCTGGATGGACGATGATCCTAAACTGGCGCTGCGGCATGCACGCGCGGCTAAGGATCGCGCAGGCCGCGTTGCTATCGCCCGGGAGGTTAACGGTATCGCTGCATACCGCGCTGGCGAGTGGAAAGAAGCGCTGGCTGAGCTGCGCGCGGCCCGCCGCATTTCCGGAGGTCCAGGAATGCTCGCGGTTATGGCTGATTGTGAACGCGGGTTGGGTCGGCCCGAAAAAGCATTGGAGCTGGGGCGCGGCCAAGAGGCTAAGGAGCTAGACCCAGAATCCGCTATCGAATTAGCCATCGTGTTGGCTGGCGCGCGTCTAGACCTCAACCAACCTGAGTCAGCGGTGGTTACTATCCAGCGGGCGCAACCTGACCGCAGTGGTCGGGGAGTAAGTGCTTGTAGGCTGTCGTATGCTTACGCAAACGCACTGCTCGCCGCAGGTCGCAAGGATGAGGCCCGGGAGTGGTTCGAGCACACCATCGCCATTGATGAAGGTGATTGGACCGATGCCGTTGACCGATTGGCGGAAAGTAAGTAATGAGTGTTTTAAGCAAACATGATGCCTTGTTGTTGGACCTGGATGGAACCGTCTGGGAGGGTGGCCGCCCACTGAGCAACGTTGTAGATGTTATCAACACGTGCGGCGTTCCCGCAGTGTACGTAACAAATAATGCGTCGCGCAGCCCAGAAGCCGTTGCCACTATGCTGACAGATATCGGTTTGACTGCGGATTCTAGTGACATCGTCACGTCCGCCCAAGCGGTATTGCAGTTGGCTGCCAAGGAAATCCCGTCGGGTGCGAAGGTACTAATTATTGGCGCCGATTCTTTTCGGGACTTGGCTAAGGGCATGGGCTTTTCCGTGGTCTCGAGCGCGGATGATAAGCCGGCAGCCGTTTTACAAGGATTTGATAAGTCCGTTGGCTGGGAACAGCTAACGGAAGGGGCATTAGCGATCCGGGCAGGAGCGAAGTATTTCGCGTCGAACCTAGATACGTCCCTTCCAATTGAGAGGGGGCTAGGTGTTGGCAATGGCTCCTTGGTCGCGGCCGTTGAGAAGGCGACGGGTGTAGAACCCGTTTCTGCCGGCAAACCTGAACCCGCGATGTTCTTCCTTGCAGCTAAAAAGATCGGTTCCAAGAAGCCTTTGGCGGTGGGCGACAGGCTAGATACCGATATTGTCGGTGGTAATGCCGCAGCGATGAATACTTTTCATGTCTTGACCGGCGTCTCAGGAGAGCTGGAGCTTATCGAGGCCTCAGTGGAGGCGCGGCCCAATTTCATTGGTGCAGGCATGCATGAGCTTTCACTGCCTATTTCCCAGGTACGACCGGGACCACAGGGAGACTTTACCGCGCGGTGCGACGGGTACGACGTTCTTTTGCAGGGCGGAAATGAATCCTCTACCTCTGTGCAGGCGCTGCGGACGGTCTTAGAAGTGGCGTGGTCGATGCCGGCACCACCTCGGTATATTCAACCTCGCAGTGAGTTTGCGGAAAAGGTTGTGTCGAAATGGCGGTAAAGCCGCATGATTTTCGCGCTGTGAAGGAACCCGAAGAAGTAGATACGGAGATCTGGGGAATCCTCGGCGAAGATGCGCCAACACTTGCAGAAGAAGTCGAACAACTGGACAGGGCGCATTCCGTATTACGGAACGCTTTGCAGGAGAACTAATGCCACCACAACGCCGCAGGCTGGATGCAGAACTTGTGCGCCGAAAGATTGCGCGATCTCGTGAGCAAGCCCGTGAGATGATTAAGTCCGGCCGTGTGACCGTGGGTGGGTTTAAGGCGCACAAACCTGCAACTGTCGTGGATCCTGAAGTCTCCATCAAGGTCGAGGAGTCCGAGGAGGACAAATGGGCCTCTCGCGGCGCGCATAAACTTCTGGGAGCACTTGACGCATTTGACGTCGACATGGATGGTCGCATTTTGGATGCCGGGGCATCGACGGGAGGATTTACGGATGTGTGCTTGGCTTCTGGCGCGCGTGAGGTACTCTCCGTTGATGTTGGATACGGGCAATTGTTGTGGCGGCTGCAAAATGACGACCGAGTGAAGGTCTTGGATAGGACGAATATCCGTACTATTAATCCGGAATTGACCGATGGCCTATGCGATGGCATGGTCGGGGATTTATCTTTTATTTCCTTAAAATTGGTGCTGCCAGCGGTCGTGGAGTGTATGAGAGACGGAGCGTGGCTGCTGCCGATGGTCAAGCCGCAGTTTGAAGTAGGCAAGGAGCGCATCGGCAGCGGCGGGGTGGTTCGTTCTCCGGAGATCCGGAAAGAAGTCACGCAGGACGTGGCCCAATTTGCCGTGTCTTTAGGTCTTAGTCTGCATGGCGTAGTGGCTTCACCATTGCCGGGGCCGAGTGGAAATGTGGAGTATTTCCTGTGGTTGAAAAAGGATGGTATGTCCACGGACGTGGTTACAATGAAACAGATGATTGACACCGCCGTTGAAGAAGGTCCGCGGTAATGCGAGAGATATTGTTGGTTCCACACGCCAATCGGGCGGAGAACCTGCAGGCTACCTCCCGTGTAGCCGAGCTATTACAGGCGGCAGGGATAACGGTGCGCGTTTGTGCGGACAAGACCGTCCTGCCAGGGTTACAGCACGTCCCGCATTCGGATACCGCGGCAAAGGGATGTGAACTGGTCCTCGTTCTCGGCGGTGATGGCACCTTTCTGCGCGCAGCTGATATGGCACGCGCAGTAGATATCCCGGTCCTCGGAGTGAATCTGGGCCATGTTGGATTCCTCGCGGAATGGGAGGTGGAGTCATTAGACCGTGCAGTCGCCCGCGTGATTGACAAAAGCTACCGGGTGGAGGATAGGCTGACGGTTGATGTAGCTATTTCAGATGCCAACGGCCAGCTACTGTCCACCAGTTGGGCTTTGAATGAGGCCTCGGTAGAAAACCAGAATAGGTCCGGCGTGCTGGATGCGATTTTGGAGATCGACCGTCGCCCAGTCTCGGCGTTTGGTTGTGACGGTGTCCTGGTTTCGACACCTACGGGCTCTACGGCGTATGCATTTTCTGCCGGCGGTCCGGTGCTATGGCCTTCCCTGGATGCAATCTTGGTTGTTCCGAATAATGCGCATGCTCTCTTTACCAAACCTTTAGTGGTGTCCCCGAATTCTTTGGTCGCGGTGGAATCAACCATGCAAACCACACCGGCCGTCGTTATCTTAGATGGGTGCAGGGAACTTATTATGCCACCTGGTGCCCGCGTCGAGGTTGTACGGGGTGAGCGTCCAGTACGCTGGGTGCGGTTGGATGATCAGCCCTTTACTGATCGATTGGTCTCTAAGTTGCGGTTGCCTGTGGAAGGCTGGCGTGGACCGAAGGAGAAATAGTGCTTGTCGATATTTCTATCAATGACTTAGGAGTCATTCGCCATAGCTCTGCGGAATTGTCAGAGGGTTTGACCGTTCTAACCGGTGAGACCGGTGCCGGCAAAACCATGGTTGTCACGGGTTTGAGGTTGTTGGCAGGAGGGCGTGCCGATGCCTCTCGGGTGCGTGATGGCGCAAAAAAGGCAGTTGTCGAAGGCCACTTTAGTTCCACTAAAGAGAGCATTAGTCAGTTGGTAGAGTCGGTGGGAGGCGAGCCGGATGAAAATGGTGAATTCATCGTCTCCCGCACTGTCTCTGCAGCGGGGCGTTCCCGGGCTTACCTGGGAGGGCGTGCTGTTCCTGCCGCGACGTTGGGAGATTTTGCACGGGAGATTATTACCGTGCATGGTCAGAATGATCAACTGCGCCTCTTGTCCCCAGAGGAGCAGCTCGGGGCCGTGGACCGGGCGGACCCGCGACTTGCTGGCATCCGGGAGGACTATGCGGAGGCCTTTCAAAAATGGCGCAGTTTAGCCAGGGATTATCGTCGGCGCACCGAGTCTCGTAGGGAGCTAGCCCAGGAAGCCGACCGTTTGCAGTATGCCTTAGAAGAAATCGACGGCGTGGCGCCTGAGCCAGGCGAAGACGCTAAGCTGGTGCAGTTGGTGCAGCGTTTGCAAGACGTTGACGGTCTGCGCGAATCTGCGCATACAGCATTGGCAGCTATCGATGGAACGGAGGAACTCGATGAGGCTGCGTCCTCGCTGCTCGGGCGCGCGGGGTCAGCGCTGGGGGGATCACCAGATAATCGGCTGTCGGACTTGGGCGATCGCATCTTCGAAATTACCTCGCAACTAGGTGATATCTCGGCTGAACTCGGTGGATACCTCGCAGGGCTGCCGGCGGATCCGACTCTGCTGGAAAAATCCCTGCAACGCCAGCAGGCTCTTCGAGCGTTGACCCGGAAATACGCCAGCGATATCGATGGAGTCTTGGCGTGGCGCGATGAGGCGGAGTCTAAGCTACAGTCGATGGATACCTCGGCGGAGGTCCTTGAGGAGCTTAAGGTACAGGTCAAAGAGGCCGAAGAAGAGATGATGCGGAAGGCGGCGGAGCTGACAAAAGGCCGCCGGAAAGCCGCACAGGTGCTGGGAAAGTTGGTCACTGAAGAGCTGCATGGTCTGGCTATGCCCAACTCCACTCTAACGGTGAAGCTTTCTACCGCGAAATATTCCAAGACAGGCGCCGATTCTGCGGAACTGCAGCTTAACGGAAAACAGTTGGCTACCGCGGCCTCCGGCGGAGAGCTATCTCGCGTCATGCTTGCCCTCGAGGTGGTGCTCGCCAGCGAGGACGGTGCAACCTTGGTTTTCGATGAGGTTGATGCCGGCGTGGGCGGGCGTGCGGCGGTGGAAATTGGGCGTCGGCTAGCGCGGCTTGCTGCGCACAATCAGGTTATCGTCGTGACCCACCTGCCGCAGGTAGCCGCGTACGCGGATGCGCATTTGCATGTCTCGAAGGATAAATTTACCTCTGGTGTAGCCGAGTTATCGGCGCAGGAGCGTGTGGAGGAATTGGCGCGTATGCTGGCCGGTTTGGATGACACGGACACTGGGCGCGCGCACGCCCAAGAGCTTTTTGATCGCGCCCAAAAGGAAGCGTCCGCGCGCCTTACCCAAGTGGCGGACTAAGCAAGGAAGAATGGGGCCCATGGCTTTGTTTTCCCGTACTTCTGACCAGCCCGGTGGGTATGCCACATTGCGCGATTGTACTCCGGGTGCGAAGGGTCGCAAGAAGTTTTCTGCAGGTGATATCGCCGTTATTGATGCGGCGAATATTTCTCGACCCGAGGCTCTTACCCTCGTGGAATTGCAGCCCTCCGCGGTGGTCAACGTCGCCAAATTTTCTGCCGGTTCCATTCCTAAATGCGGTCCGCACATGCTTCTCGATGCCGATATTGACCTCCTGGAGGGCCTCGGCGAGGAGTTTATCTCGGAGTTTAAGGACGGCAAGAAGGCCCATATTGGTGACGATGGAAAGGTCTACATCGGCGATAAAGTAATTGGAAAGGGGCAAAAGGTATCACGGGAACGTGCAGATAAGAATTTTAAGGCGGCACAAGGTGCGCTCATTGACCACATGGAATCTTATTTTGCGCGGTCCATTGACTTCATCAACTCAGAGGGGCCACTGCTTATCGATGGCCTCGGGGTCCCCGCGTCCGGCGCCGAGATAGTTGGCCGGAAGGCCATCGTCTTATCTCCTGCTGAAGACTACCGTTCCCAGTTGAAAGAATTGCGGAATTTCATCCGCGAATATGAGCCATTGCTCATTGCAGTTGATGAAGCCGCGGATTTTTTGCTGGAGCAGGGTTATAAGCCTGACTTTATTATTGGGGATCTAGACAAGGTGAGCGATGAGGCCCTGCGCTGCGGCGCGCGCATTGTGGTTCCCGCGGATCCAGAAGGTAGCGTGAAGGGTCTTGACCGCATCCAAGAGCTGGGCATTGGAGCCATGACGTTTCCGGCGGCTTCGGAATCAGCCACGGATTTAGCGCTGCTTTTTGCGGATTACCACGGTGCGGGCCTCATTGTGCAGGCAGGCGGCGGCTTTGACCTCGATGATATTTTTGCCAACCGGGTGGCGCCGTCCGCCGTATTGTCACGGCTGAAAGCCGGAGCCAAGGTGGTTGATGCTCAGGCAGTAATTAACCTGTATTCCGTTCCTCCTTCACGTCTTGGTTGGCTCTGGGCACTACTGAGTATCGTGGTGGCGCTTGCAGCGATCATCTTGATCGTGGGCTTTGGCGGTAGCCAGAGTTTCTTAAGTAATTTGAGCCAGACGTGGTCGAACCTATTCTGAGCGGGGTAAAAGCATGGAAAAGACGCAACTAATCACGGGTCTTGGGCTTGGCGCTGCGGTCGGTGTGGCTCTTGGCGCCTTGGTAATCGCGCCTAACTTGACCACCGGTGTGGTCGATGATGATCCGCTCCTTGCCCAACACCACAAGTTAGTGCAAGAAAATAAGGTTTTGCGCAATCAAAACGAGGCGAGCGATGGCATCGTCAGTGATGTGGCACCCGATGTGGTTTCGGGAACGTTATCGCAGCGGCCGGTGCTGGTTATTTCCACCGATGATGCGAATAGCAGGGATCTTTCTGGCATCACGAAGCTTTTAGAAGCCTCTGGCGCCACCGCCGCGGGAGAAATTAAGCTGAGTCACGACTTTCTGCGGCGCGAAAGCAAAGATGATGTCGTAGCAATCCTCAAAGATAAGGCCCCGAAAAAGGCAGACATCAAGGGGCTCGATAAAACTGTGGGAAGCTATGGCGGCGAGGTTTTGGGGGCGGCCTTGTCCATGGATCCGGAAAACACTGAGCCGCTTGCTAGCGTAAAGGAGCGATCTGAGCTCCTGCGTACGCTGCGTGATCAGGGATTTATTGATTATAAAGACGGGACCATTCTTCCCGCCCAGTCCATCATCATTGTCTCCGGCAGGGGAATGCGCGGATATTATTCGGACACCTTGGCAGAGTTTGCGACTGCTTTGGACCGGGTCAATGGCAGCGTGGTGCTTAGCGCGCGAAGCAAACAGACCCACGATGATAAGGCAATAGAGCAGCTGCGTACCAAAGACATAGATCTTTCTACCGTGGATGGCATCGAGCGTGCGGTTGCGCGCATCGCCGTGATTTTTGCCGCCGAAGAACAACTTAATGGAGGCAGGGGAGACTACGGCGCAGCAGAAAGCGCGGATTCCGCCCTACCTGACAAGGAGATAAAATAGTGGCCCATGATTTTCAGGTTTTAAATTCAGAGTTAATTTTTGATGCTCCAATCGTTGCTGTACGCCGCGATACCGTGTCCATGCCGGGAGGAAATACAGCCGATAGGGAAATTATTGAGCACCTGGGCGCAGTCGCGGTGGTCGCCCTAGATGAAGATCGGCGCATCGCGATGGTGCGTCAGTATCGGCATAGCGTCGGCAAGCGGCTGTGGGAACTACCCGCGGGTTTGCTGGATGTGAAAGGCGAGGATGAGCTTTCCGGCGCGCAATGCGAACTGCAAGAGGAAGCGGGCCTCGCCGCGCAAAAGTGGGAAGTTCTTATGGATATGGTGACCTCACCGGGGTTCTGTGAGGAAGCCGTGCGCATCTTTCTCGCTCGCGACCTGAGCGAAGCCTCGGCGCTGGAGGGCACCGGCGATGAAGAAGCAGATATGGACTTTGCCTGGGTGGATTTACACGAGGCTGTTGACAAGGTGTTGGGCGGCGAGATCGTTAACTCCGTTGCGTGCGCGGGTATTTTATCCGCATATGCCACGATTATTGGCGGGAAGCCGACTCGCTCGGTGGATGCCCTGTTTGATCTGCGCCCCACCCACATGGCTGCCCGCCGTAGCGGACCGGACCTGAAAAAGCAGTGACTCCTGCGGAAGAAATAGCTCAGAACTGGTTGAACCACCTCGCTGTCGAACGCGGAGTTTCAGCACATACCCTGAGCAATTACCGGCGGGATATTCACCGTTACATGGACTGGCTGGCAGATAATGGGGTGCAGGACCTGCGGCAGGTAACGCGGCCGATGGTGGAGGCCTATTTGAAGTATCTTCGGCAGGCAATGGCGGTATCTTCTGCCAATCGTGCTCTCATCGTGGCGCGCGGACTGCATAAATTTGCGGTTGCGGAGGGTGAAGTTGATAGCGATGTTGCGGGTGAGGTGAAACCGCCGTCCACGGGACAGCACCTGCCAGAGACCTTGAGCGTGGATGAGGTCACGCAGCTTATTGAATCGACGGCGACGGAAACGCCGGTTGACCTTCGCGATAGGGCGCTACTGGAAGTGCTCTACGGCACTGGGGCGCGCATTTCTGAGGTTATTTCGCTGACTGTCGATGACGCAGCTACAGCTGCTGACGTCTTAGTCCTACACGGTAAAGGCAATAAGGAAAGGCTCGTACCCCTGGGATCACATGCTCGCCAAGCCATTGATGCCTATCTGGTGCGCTCCCGCCCCGTACTGGGAAAAGGGAAGACTGCCGCGCTATTTTTGAACACTCGCGGGGGCGCACTCTCGCGGCAAAGCGCGTGGTCCATTATTAAGAACGCCGCGCAACGCAGTCAGATAGATAAATCTATTTCCCCGCACACGCTGCGTCATTCCTTTGCTACACACCTTCTCGAAGGTGGTGCTGATGTGCGCACAGTGCAAGAGCTTCTAGGGCATTCCTCAGTTACTACCACGCAGATTTACACGCACGTTACCGAAGATTCCTTGCGGGAGGTATGGCGTACAGCGCATCCTCGGGCGTAGCTTCCAGGCGTGTCGCGTGGCCATAAGTCAAACTTAGAGGCTGGACATTGGCGAAGTCTCGGTAGTCACACAAGGTAGCGGGTACGCTATAGTTACAACGTTGTAAGCAACCCTATGCCATATGTCATGCTTCATGATTTGGCATCAAGGAAGAAGGTTTGACTGTGAGCGAAGAGGGTCTCTTTTCAGCCTCTGATATAGAGACGGGGCTAACTGGCCGCCCTGTCCGCGAGCTGCCGGAACCCGCCGCCTTGGAACAACATGGGCCTGCCACCATTATTTCGATGTGTAACCAGAAGGGCGGCGTGGGCAAGACCACGTCTACCATCAATATGGGGGCCTGCCTCGCAGAGTATGGACGCAAGGTCTTACTGGTCGACCTGGACCCGCAGGGCGCCCTTTCCGCTGGCCTGGGATTAAACCATGATGACATTGAGGACTCTATCTATGACGTGATGCTGGATAGCCATACGTCTATCCACTCCGCCATTCATCGCACCAGCGTTTCCGGAATGGACCTCGTTCCGGCCAATATCGACCTTTCCGCGGCAGAGATTCAGATGGTCAATGAGGTAGGCCGCGAGCATACCTTGGCGCGCGCCCTGCGGCCGGTGCACCGGGATTATGACTTCATCATCATTGACTGTCAGCCTTCACTGGGTTTGCTTACAGTAAACGCCCTTGCTTGTTCCCAGGGCGTCATAATCCCCATGGAATGCGAGTTCTTCTCGCTGCGCGGGCTGGCCCTGTTGACGGATACGGTGGAAAAGGTCTCTGACCGCATCAACTTTGACCTCAAAGTCATGGGTATTTTGGTCACCATGTTTGACCGGCGTACTAAGCATGCCCGCGAGGTAATGTCCCGCGTGGTTGATTATTTCGGGGACCAGGTATTCGATACCGTTATTACCCGTACCGTGCGCTTCCCAGAGACGTCCGTGGCAGGCGAGCCGATCACCTCGTGGGCGCCAACTTCGCAGGCCGCACAGCAATACCGCAATCTGGCGAAGGAAGTCATCGAACGCTCGACCGTCTAAGTCACCGTGACACAGCCAGAAATTACGGGGTTTCGCATTGCCCTGCGGAATTTTGAGGGGCCGTTCGATCTGCTTTTGCAGCTCATCCAGGCCAAAAAGATGGATATTACAGACGTGGCCTTGTCTGAGGTAACCGATGAATTTGTGGGTTACACGCGCCAGCTGGGCGACAATGCGGACTTGGATGAGACGACGGATTTCCTCGTCGTAGCGGCAACCCTACTGGATTTGAAAGCCGCGCGGCTATTGCCGCGGGGAGAGGTCGATGATGAGGGGGACTTGGAACTGCTGGAATCGCGCGACCTGCTCTTTGCCCGTCTTTTGCAGTACAAGGCCTATAAGCAGGCCGCGGATCAATTTACCCGCTGGCAGCGTGAGGCGCAGCGCGCTTACCCGCGCGCTGTAAGTATTGAGGAGCAGTTTGCGGAGCTTTTACCTCCCGTTACTTTGGGTCATACGCCAGCGAGCTTTGCGGAGATAGCGGCGGGTGTTTTTCGCCCCAAGCCGCCGGAAGAAGTGGCAACAGGCCATATTCATGGCGTTGCCGTCTCCGTGCCCGAACAGGCGGGAAAGATCCTCGAAACGCTCAAACTCATGGGCGCTGGGCAGTGGACAAGTTTTTCTTTGCTTACGCGGGATTGCACCACAACCATGCATATCGTCGGCAGGTTCTTGGCTCTCTTGGAACTATTTAAAGCCAAGGCAGTCGATGCCCGGCAGGAGGAAGCGCTGGGACAGTTGGACCTTTCCTGGACTGGTTTGGACGTAGATCCCGCGGTCGTTGCCGCAGTAAATTGGGACTAGTGCTTGCATCACTGGCGGTGGTTGTAATCTAAGGGATATGGATCTACCGCTCATCTCGCAATTGCGATCCCGGCTCGAGTCGATCTTGCTGGTGCTTGATTCGCCGGCATCTGTAGAGTCTTTTGCGCGGACACTCAGCGTAGAACCTGCGGTTATTAGTGACTGCTTGCGGGCCATTCAACGCGAATTTGACAGCCGCGGCTCCGGTATTGAACTGCGCGAAATGCCAACGGGCTGGCGGTTATATACGCGCCAAGAAAACGCTAGTGCGGTGGAGGAGTTTTTATTGGATGGGGCGCAAACGAAGCTGTCACGCGCGGCCTTGGAAACCCTCGCCGTTGTGGCCTACCGCCAACCGGTAACACGCCAGCAGGTCTCGGCGGTTCGCGGGGTCAACGTGGACGGCGTGATGCGAACACTTAACCTGCGTGGGCTCATCCGCGAGTTGCCGCAGGAAGAGTTCGAAGGGGCATCCCATAGGTATGAAACCACCGAACTTTTTCTCGAGCTCCTAGGCATAGACTCACTGGAACGCCTTCCAGATTTGGCGCCGCTGCTCCCAGACGTCGATGCAATCGACGAAGAGTACTAAGGTGGGGTAGACTCACGCAGGTAATTTCATATCTTCTAGAGAAAAGGACACTTGAGTGACTCCTCCCGCTCGCCGTGACGGCATACCGGATAAGCAGCAGCGAGACAGTAAAATCGTCGTCTCCAATGCCAAACCGGCCCGCATTCAACACGTATCCAAGAAAAAGCAGAAGGCTACCGCTGAATCCGTGGCACGCGATTTAGGTGCTAACTGGCTGGTCGATGATGAAAAGCCTAAGGGTGAGCGCCTGCAGAAGGTCTTGGCTAAAGCGGGCGTCGCATCACGCCGTCACGCAGAAGTACTCATTGATGCCGGGCGTGTTGAAGTAAATGGCAACGTCATACTCAAGCAGGGCGTTAAGGTCAATCCTGCCGTGGATGTCATTCGCGTCGATGGTGTCCGCGTGAACGTCAATGAGGACCAAGCGTATTTCATTCTTAATAAACCCCGCGGAATGCAGTCGACGATGTCAGATGATCTCGGCCGCCCCTGCGTGGGCGACGTGGTTTCTGAAAAGGTTGCCTCGGGCCAGCGCCTATTTCACGTGGGCCGCTTGGACGCGGATACGGAAGGCTTGCTCATTTTAACTAACGATGGGGAATTAGCTAACCGTCTGATGCACCCCAAGTATGAGGTGAAGAAAACCTACTTGGCCACGGTTTTGGGCGAGGCCGATAATAAATTGGTGCGCCGGCTCAAAGAGGGTATCGAATTAGAAGATGGCCTAGCGAAGGCCGATTATGTGCAGGTAGTGGACAAGAATCAAGGATTTTCTTTAGTACGAGTTGAGCTGCACGAAGGGCGCAAGCACATTGTGCGCCGCCTACTGAAGGAAGCCGGCTATCCCGTGCAGCGTCTGGTGCGCACGAAGTTGCACACGGTCCAGTTGGGCGATATGAAGCCTGGTGGACTGCGCGCGCTGAATGCCAGCGAGTTGACGAGTTTGTACAAGGCGGTGGGGATGTAATGATTTCGAATATGCCTGAAGATGGCCTTCTTCTCGCGGTCGATGGACCCTCCGGAACTGGGAAGTCCACGACATGCCGGACCCTAGCTAAGCAACTGGACGCGAAATACATCGATACCGGCGCCATGTACCGTGTGGCAACTCTGGCGGTATTGCGGCAGGGAGTGGATCCTGCGGATAAGGAGGCGGTGATTGCTGCGACGGCGAACCTGCCTTTGGAGGTGTCCGATGATCCAGATTCCACGCAGGTGCTTTTTGATGGCGCCGATGTTTCCCGCGTCATTAGGGAAGACGAGGTAACCCAGAACGTCTCCGCCGTGTCGGCTATCCCAGAAGTACGGGAAAATTTGGTGGCATTGCAGCGTAGTCTGGCACAGCGCGCCCACCGCGCCATCGTAGAGGGTCGCGATATCGGCACCGTGGTACTGGCAGATGCCCCGGCGAAGGCCTTTATGACGGCCTCTGCGAAAGTTCGCGCACAGCGCCGGCACGATCAAAACGAAAAGGCTGGCATTGCATCCGATTTTGACTCGGTACTGGCGGATGTGCAGCGCCGCGATGCTGCGGATTCTTCCCGCGCTACCTCGCCGCTTCGCCCAGCCGAGGATGCCACTATTGTCGATACTTCCGATATGAGCCCTACGGACGTCGTGCAGGCTCTTATCACCGTGGTTAAGGAGTCTCGCTCATGAGCAAGAACGATTTTGAGTTCTCAGAGAATGAAGTCACGCAGTTCCATTACCCTGCCGGCAAGTTTGACGAGGAAACGATAGAGACTTCGCCGGGTTGGGCTACGGACGAATTCGATGCCGAAGAATTCGACTACGACTTTGATGAGTCGGAGTTCGGCAAAGCCGATTTTGAGGATGAGCAAGACCGAGAACAGCCTCTGAGTGAGGATGAGTGGGAGCAACTCTCGCAATCGCTGGGCTCTGCCGATGCCACCGAAGAAGCCTTATGCACCGTCGCTATTGTGGGTCGGCCAAATGTGGGCAAGTCCTCCTTGGTTAATCGTTTTCTCGGCCGCCGCGAAGCCGTTGTGGAAGATCACCCCGGCGTTACCCGTGACCGGGTCTCCTATGTGGCGGACTGGAATGGGCAGCGTTTTATCGTGCAGGATACCGGCGGCTGGGATCCCAACGTTAAAGGTATGCACGCAGATATTGCACGGCAGGCTGAAATGGCGATGGATACCGCCGATGTCATCGTGATGGTGGTAGATACCAAGGTGGGCATTACCGAGACTGATGAGGTGATGGCGCGCCGTCTGCAAAAATCACCGGTTCCAGTGATTGTGGTATCGAATAAATTCGATTCCGATAACCAATATGCGGATATGGCGCAATTCTACGCCTTGGGCCTCGGGGACCCATGGCCGGTTTCTGCACAGCACGGGCGCGGTGGAGCTGACGTGCTGGACGAAATCCTGCGCAGCTTTCCCGACGAGCCGCGCGAAACCTCGATTACAGCGGGCCCTCGCCGCGTCGCGCTCGTCGGCAGGCCCAACGTGGGCAAGTCCTCGTTGCTCAACAAACTCACCCGCGAGGAGCGCTCGGTGGTTGATAATGTTGCCGGCACCACGGTAGATCCCGTGGATTCGCTGGTGCAGCTGGATGAGCAGTTGTGGAAGTTTATTGATACCGCGGGGCTGCGTAAGAAGGTTAAAAACGCGCAGGGCCACGAGTACTACGCTTCCTTGCGCACCCGCGGCGTAATCGATGCGGCCGAGGTATGCATCATGCTTATCGATGCCTCTGCGGAGATCTCTGAGCAGGACCAGCGCGTGCTCAATATGGTGCTGGAATCGGGCAAGGCCTTGGTCATCGCGTTTAATAAGTGGGACCTGATGAACGAGGACCGCCGCTATTTTCTCGATCGGGAGATTGACGAGCAGCTGCGGCATTTGCCGTGGGTTACACGCGTTAATATTTCGGCTGAGACCGGACGCGCCCTGCAAAAATTGGAGCCGGCCATGATTGAGGCCCTCGAAAGCTGGGACCAGCGTGTCTCTACCGGTCAGCTCAATAACTGGATGCGAGAGGCCATCGCGGCCAACCCCCCGCCGATGAAAAATAACCGCTTGCCACGCGTGCTCTTTGCCACACAGGCATCGACCCAGCCGCCGACAATCGTTCTATTTACCACTGGTTTCCTGGACGCTTCCTATCGGCGCTACCTTGAGCGTAAGTTCCGCGAGCGCTTTGGTTTCCACGGTACCCCCATCCGCATCGCCGTGCGCGTGCGCGAACGCCGGGGCAAAAAGCAGAAATAAGGCGCCTGGCGCCTTGAGCTCAGAGGGTCGTTGCAACACTTTCTCTTAGGAAGGTGTCGTCTCTGAGGTTGTGGGCCAGCTCAGCGGGATGTAGGGCTAGGTGGAAGATAATGGTCCAAACAGCCCGCATTTTACCACTTAGAAGGGCAAAAGTGTCATTGGCCCGGGTGTGACACTTCGCTCTTCTTTTCGCTTCGGTGAAAGTACTATGGCGCCAATAGTATAAAATTTGTCAACCATTTACTTTCTGTTCGAAAGGCATGACATGCTAGCGAATGTGATTGCCCCGGATTCAATCCTGGCGATCGTCCTTCAAGTCGTAATTATTTTAAGTGCTTTGTTACTGGGCACCCGTTACGGCGGGATCGGCCTCGGATTAATTTCCGGCATCGGCTTAATGCTCATGGTCTTCGTGTTTGGTTTGGCACCGGGTGAGCCCCCCGTCTCGGTGATGCTGACGATTGTTGCTGTTATCGGCTGTGCAGCCACACTGCAACAAGCACGAGGTTTGGAAGTTATGATGCAGCATGCGGAGAAGTTTTTGCGGGCTCATCCAGAGCGCATCACCATTTTGGCGCCACTGACTACCTGGTTTCTTACCGTACTGTGCGGCACTGGTCACGTCGTCTACACCATGTTTCCGATTATTGAAGACATCGCGCTCAAAAAGGGAATCCGCCCTGAGCGTCCGATGGCCGTGGCTTCGACTTCGGCGCAGATGGGTATTACTGCTTCACCGGTGTCCGTGGCTACCGTTTCCCTCGCATCAATCCTTGCCGAAAATGTTGGAGCTATCGATAAGGCTTATTCGATTCCGCAGATTCTAACGGTGGCACTACCCGCGTCCTTGTGCGGTGTTCTCCTTGCCGCGTTATGGTCGCTGCGTCGCGGGAAGGATCTGGACAAGGATCCAGTTTTCCAAGAGCGTATGAAAGACCCAGAGTTTGCCGCGCACATCGAGGAAAGCGCCGATTCACTCATTGGCAAGGAATTTTCCCGCGAAGCTAAACGCTCAGTAATCGTTTTCCTTGTCGCTATTGCTTGCGTGGTACTCCTCGGTGCCTTCGAATTCCTGCGCCCATTGGTTCCTGGTGATGACGGCGAGCTTAGCCCAGTATCAATGAACTTAGTGATCCAGATGGTCATGCTCGTTGCTGGTGCCATCATCCTTCTTAGCTGCAAGGTGGATACTAAAAAGATTGCGTCTACTGCAGTATTCAAGGCCGGCATGACAGCCGTATTTTCCGTCTTTGGTGTGGCGTGGATGGCAGATACGTTCTTCCAATCCCACATCGATGCACTGGAGACGAACCTGGGTTCTGTCGTCGAGGCGGCTCCATGGACGTACGCCGTCGTATTGGTAGTTGTGTCCAAGTTGGTAAATTCACAGGCTGCTGCACTGGTAGCAATTGCCCCCATTGGCTTGCAATTGGGCATTGACCCGGCGGTCATCGTTGGTTTTTACGGCGCAGCGTATGGCTACTTCATCTTGCCAACGTATCCTTCCGATTTGGCCTGCATCGGATTCGATCGCACGGGTACGACGCGCATTGGCAAGTACGTTATCAACCACTCGTTCATCATCCCCGGAGCGATATCAGTATGTACCTCGTGCGTTATCGGCTCCCTCTTGGCTCAGGTCCTCCTGTAATCAGCCCTAAGAGATAGAGTCCGCCTCCCGTACTAGCACGAACGCATCCGTGCGGTACGGGATCTGCAGTTTTTCCCCGGCAGAAAAGCCCATGTACTCGTAGAGGTACCAGTCCAGGTTATGGGTCATGCGCTGGTGGATGGCCTCGTTATTTCTTAGCCAGTATGAACGGGTGTGCATCAGCCGGTGGAGCTGTTCTGGGGTGAGCTCGTGGGACCAACTCAGCCGAAGCTCGCGGTCTAAGGTCCAGGGTGCCGTGTATTCAGGATAGAAGCCGGGCCTATGCACGTCGCCAGAGTGCATAATGCGGCTTAGACGGAGGATCCAGGGATCCGCGTGCACGTCGAGGGTATTCCACACTAATAGGACGCGTCCGCCCGGCGCGAGAATACGGTCCAGCTCAGCCGAGGCGGCGGCAACGTCGACCCAGTGCCAAGTTTGGGCGAGGCAGGCGGCATCGAGTGAGGCATCGGCAAGCGCGGTATGCTCGGCCGTAGCGCGGATGATGGGAATGTCTAGGCGGAGTCGGAGAACGTGGGCCATATCCGCCGACGGTTCGACCGCGAGCACGTGGGGGTTGGTGAGGGATTCCGTAAGTTTGCCGGTGCCGGCGCCAATATCGGCAACTCGGTGGGCGCTAGCGATAAGCTCAGCAACCTCAGCCGGGTAATAGGGGCGGACATCCTGATAGGTTTGCGCACCGTGGTGAAAGGCGCGCGCTGCCTGGGTACGCTGAGGGTCGGTGCCAAAGGTAGGTTTCTGCTTCGCAGACGGATTGCGGTAGCTGGGGACATGCTGGGGGTTGGGGTGGCGAGTCGGCATAGGCTATCTAACCTACCGGGAATTAGAATGATTTGTTATGGCAACACTTCCAGAACCATCAGATCCGCGGTGGTTGCTGAAAACCGTCTTCTCTAGGCCCGGGATGACTATCCCCGCCGCTGTGTGCATCGCAATCTCCTTCGTGCTCAATGGAACAATACCGGTCATCGTGGGTCATACCATCGATGAAGCGGTGGTGGAAGGATCAATCGGGCGACTGTCGTGGTGGCTTTCACTTTTGGTCCTGGCCTTCGCGGTTAATACGATCACCGGGTGGTGCGGTCGTGGCCTCAACGCGCGCAGCATGCTCGTTATCGGCCACGACGTGCGTATGGCCATTACGGACCGGATTTTGGACCCCAAGGGGATGGGCGGGCCGAAACGCACACCCGGAGAGTTATTGGCCATTGCGTCAACCGATGCGACCCGCGTACAAAGAGCGGTGTTGATGACGGTATTTCCGGTGGCAGAGATTACGTCCATCATCTATGTTGCGGTGATAACCAGCCGGGTCAATATGCCGCTAGGAGCGGCGATCTTATGCGGCGGCCCCATCGTGGTGTGGGGATCGCTGCGGGCGGCGGGGCCGTTACGCAAGCGTTCTGGTATCAGACAAGCGGCATTGGGCCGCGCTAGCGCGACGGCGACGGATATTGCGCATGGTCTGCGCATTATTAAGGGGATCGGGGCGATCGGTGCGGTGCGCAGGCGCTATGCGGCTGATTCTGATGCCGCCTACGAGCGAACCGTTGAGGCCAATGCGGCGCAGGCAGGATTAAACGCTTCCACCGAGGCACTGGGCTCAATTTATGTCGTCGCCGTCGGTATTGCCGCCGGCTACCTGGCGCTGGAGGGACAGATGAGCATTGGCGAGCTCATTACGGTAATCGGCCTTACCCAATTCATCATTACTCCAATGACCATGCTAGGCCGAAATATCGCTTCCCGGTGGGCCGCGGCGCAGGCGAGTACGCAGCGAATAGTAAGCCTGCTGAAAGCTCCCGGACTGCCCGAAAATACTGCACCGCGCATGCCGGCGCTGCGGGCGGGAGTAACCGCTATTGATGGGCATGCTCCGGAAGAACTGCGGGACTTGCCCCGAGAAAAATTCACGGTCGTGCCACACCAGGTCATGCTGTTTGCTGGGACCGTACAAGACAATATTCATCCGGATGCAGACACGGCCGCACGTGCACTAGAGGTGGCCGCGGGCGAGGATATTCCGGGTGGGCTGAACCGTGCGGTGGGTGAGCGCGGAAACAATCTCTCCGGCGGCCAGCAGCAACGAGTCGCCCTAGCTCGCGCGATTGCTGCGGATCCAGAGGTACTGATTCTTTCTGATCCCACCACAGCGGTTGATTCCGTTACCGAGCAAGAGGTAGCCCACCGCGTTGCGGATTACCGGAAGGATAAACCCACCATCGTCTATACATCGGCGCCGGCGTGGCATGCAGTGGGGGTGGAGTCCTAATGCGTTTTCCCACCGCGACGTGGACACAGGTCCGAGAGGTTATAGCACAGCAGCTTTCAGCTATCCCCCATGCGCGCCGGCGCAGCGTTGTTGCCCTGGTGTTGTTGATAGCCGGGGCAGCGGCCAATGTCACCATTGCGCTCCTGCTTGGCAAGATTGTTGATGCCGTGACGACGCACACCAGTATAGCCCTCCTCGGGGTTCTGCTAGTAGGGGCCGCGGCGGTCTCTGCGGCGTTATCGGCGGCGGGATTCTATGTCTTGTCCCAGCTAACTGAACGCGTTATTGCGTCCTTGCGCGAGAATATGGTCTCTACAGCACTCGGCCTTCCCACACACCGCGTCGAGGACGCTGGAACCGGAGACTTGGTATCGCGTTCTACCGATGATGTAGCGGAGCTATCCGCTGCGGTAACAGAGACGGTCCCCGTGCTGGCAAAGTCGGCTTTTGCCATTGCCTCAACAGCAGTGGCGCTACTTACGGTGGATTGGCAATACCTCGTGGTTATTATCGTCGTGGCGCCGCTGTATTTTTGGGCTAGTTGGTATTACCTGCGGCGTGCCCCGCACAGGTACGCCGAGGAGCGCGCCTCCATGGCCGAGAGAGCCCGCGGGCTTCTGGAGGCAATCCACGGCAGGGATACGGTGTGCGCCTTCCGCATGGAAAATACGATGCGCGATCGAATCGGTGCGGCTTCAACGCGTGTGGTGGAAAAGGGATATGATGCGCGCCGGACGATGATGGTGCTCCAGGCCCACCTTACCGGCATTGAGCTGGTCTTATTGGGCACCGGTTTAGCGGTGAGCTTTTGGGTTGTGCAGACCAGCGCGCTTACTGTTGGCGCGGTCACCGCGGCGATGTTGCTGCTCATTCGCCTGCGCGGGCCGTTAATGGGGCTGATGCACGTGCTCGATACGGTACAATCAGGATATGCCTCGCTGACGCGCATCGTGGGCGTGGTTATCGATCCACCCGAGCCAGTGCTGGATAGCGGTGCGCCGCGAGGCGATGGCAGCGTGGATATGCGGGATATTTCCTTTCGCTATGGCGATAGTTCATGGGCCGTCGAGGGACTCAACCTTGCGATTAAGCCGGGCGAAACGGTTGCCCTTGTGGGGGCGTCTGGGGCGGGGAAGTCTACCGTGGCGGCGTTGCTCGCGGGCTTGCGGGTCCCAGATAAAGGCACCGTGTTTGTTGATGGTGTGGAGGTTGCGCTGCTTTCTGATGCCGAACGTAGCCAACGCCTTGCCCTCGTCTCCCAAGAGGTGCATGTCTTTTCTGGAAGTTTGCGCGAGGATCTTGCGCTCGCGGCGCCACAGGCCACCGATGCGGAAATGATCGACGCGCTGGATCAAGTGCACGCTGAGTGGTTTTTCGATCTGGAGGCAGGCCTCGATACCGTCGTGGGTGCACAGGGCATGCCCTTGGATCCGGTGGCGGCGCAGCAATTGGCCCTTGCCCGAATCGTGTTGCTGGATCCGCGTATCATCATCTTGGACGAGGCTACGGCGGAAGCAGGCTCGGTGGGTGCTGAATCCTTAGAGGCGGCCGCGGAATCGGTGATGGAGGGTAGAACCGTCTTGGTGGTTGCACACCGTTTGGATCAGGCGTCGCGCGCCGATGTCATCGTGGTCATGGATAAAGGCCGGGTGGTAGAACAAGGTAGCCATCCAGAGTTGCTAAATTATGGGGGCCGGTATAAGCAGTTATGGACCGCTTGGCAGGAGGGACGAACATGATAAGCCGGAGGCCGGTGCGCGCCACATTGAGCTTCGCAGTCTTGTGCTGCGTGGTGGTGCTGAGTGTGGCATGCGCACATAACGAGGAAGCCTCGGATGCGGCGGTAGTCAATAAAAGTACGCAGTCGCACGGTTCTGCTGCCTCGCAGCTTGGGATTCCTACTTCGGCGCCGCTTAGTGGCCCAGAACCGGGGTCACATATGACGATCAACCTGTCGTCCGGGCGCTCATTTATTCTTAGCCTGCCGGAAAATTATACGGCGCAAAAAGAGTGGCCCGTGGTGTTGGCTTTTCACGGGTGGGGCCAGTCAGCGGAAAGCTTGCGCGGCTATTCCCGCCTCGATGCCGCACAAGCCATTACCGTCTTTCCCACGGGCGAGAACAAGGCGTGGAGCCCCGCCCCTTACGCGGTAACCAGAGGGAGTGAGGACAAGAAATTCGTCCTCGATATTCTCGATTCCCTGCGTGCAACCTACAACGTTGACGATTCGCGGCTTTTTGCTACCGGCATGTCCAATGGCGGCGGCTTCGCCGCCTACTTGGCCTGCCAGATGCCCGGGATCTTTTACTCAGTCGCCACTATTTCTGCTGCTTATTACGAAGATATTTTGAAAGATTGTGCCCATGAACCGGTAGGGCGCCTTGATATGCACGGCACCGATGACCCCATCGTGAGCTATTACGGCGGTACCCGGCACGAGACTAACTATTTCTCGGTCGAGTTCGTATTAGAGCAGGACCGCAAGCGCAATGAATGCTCCGAGAAGGTAGAAACTCACCGCTTGGTCAATAATGCTCTCGATATGCACTGGACCGGTTGCTCCGCCCCGCTGGAGCATATCCGCATCGGCGGCGGCTCCCATGTGTGGCCGGGCGGTACTGCGGATAACAACAACGAAGTTGGCAAATTCTTTGCTACTGACCGGGTCTTGGATTTCTTCGGTATTCCCGGTAGGCCCGACGGCACTCGAGATACCTAGATCGCGCGGTAGAGCCGGGAAAACCCACGTATCGCGCGCCCTCCCACGGCGATGAGGTGCGTGATTAGGCGCATCGGTTTGGGGGTAATCGAAGATTCCATCTACACCCATGACTTCCTCGGCGTCGCGGCGTCGCCTCCGCAGCGTCAGCAGGCTTTTCGGCTTTTCTACGACCGCATAGGTGGGATCATTTTCCCAGTGCCTGCTTTTGTAAACACGAATCCCCGGTAGAGCAACCTTTGCCTATTCTTGGTGGCGAAGCCCCGGCGGTGTCGTTATCGTGGGTGGTGCTGCCGGGCACGGCAAGCGTTAGATGAAGTAAACAACGAAAGGATTAGCAATGGGCATCTTTGACAAGGCGAAGGAAGCACTGAACTCTGAAAAGGGCGAAGAAGTTACCAAGGAAGGCCTGGACAAGGCCGAGGACTTTGCCAAGGACAAGCTGGGCGAAGACAAGGCAGACCAGGTAGATAAGGCTCGCGACGCCATTGATGACAAGCTCGGCACCAACACCGACGGTGACGACGAGAACAAGTAGTTCGCACCCTACTATCTAAGTAGGAAAACGAATATTACTCAGCCCCGTTCGCCACACGGACGGGGCTGAGCCTTTGCCTACACCGATTAAATCCAGCCCTGAGTTCGGGCTAGAAACAGCAGGCACGGTGTCACGGATTTTCCATGACAATAGTGATCAATGGGTACGTTAAGATGTTTAGGTGCTTACCACTCTCGTATCCGCAATCACGTTGTTCATCGTCACCAATATTGACGATATCGTTATTCTCTCGCTATTCTTTGCCCGCGGTGCGGGCAGGAAAGGTACAACTAAAGCTATTCTATTGGGCCAATACCTGGGATTTTTCGGGATACTCGGGGTCTCCGTGGCACTTGGCCTGGGACTTAGCGCGATTCTCCCCGAACACTGGATACGCTTTTTCGGGCTTATTCCCCTGGCCATTGGACTCAGGGCGGCCTGGGAGGCCTTCCGCGGGGAAGAGGACGATGACGTTTCTGGAAAGAAGCTCAGCATCGCTGCGGTAGCTGGGGTCACCTTTGCCAATGGCGGCGATAATATCGGTGTGTACCTGCCGGTATTTACCACGTCTTCTGCCACGGACATTGTGGTGTACTGCTTCGTATTCCTCGTTTTGGTCGCAGGTCTAGTAGCGGCGGCGAAGTTCGTGGCAACAAGGCCAGCGGTAGCAGAAGCACTAGAGAAGTGGGAGAGCGTTTTATTCCCCACGGTACTTATTTTGTTAGGTCTCGCCATCCTATTCGCGGTGTAGGCGAGGCACACAGGAAATCCCACGGCCGTGGAATTGAGTCCATAGCCATGGGATAATTTGTCGGGCTAACAGGATTTGAACCTGCGACCCCTACACCCCCAGTGTAGTGCGCTACCAAACTGCGCCATAGCCCGGCGTCGCATTATTTGTTGCGACTGCCTTAGATTACATCAGGATAATTCCACAGTGAAATCTAGCCCGTGACCTGCATTAAAATTGTCCGGAGGAATAGACCCATGCGCCATTAAGGCGCCGGAAAGTCGATCGCTCCCGCTGAGAGCCTACCGCTTCGCCCTTGTAGAAAGCCTCAAATTCCACGATGCCTTCATCATCTACCAGGCCACCGCGCTCGGTATCGAGGATATCGAGGCGGTAGAAACGAATGGGGGAGTCGGCCAAGTGCACTGCGCTAGGCCGAGTCACCGGGTCCCAAGTGCGCAGGAGGTAGTCCTCATCGCCGCTGACGAAGGCGCTAAACCGCGACCGCATCAACGCCTCGGCCGTGGGCGCTGAGCTACCTGCGTGGTACTTGCCGCAGCATTCTCCAAAGCTCAGCCCGCTCGTGCAGGGGCAGCGGTAGGAATCGGCAATGGGATGCAGGGCAACCATTACTTGGACTCCACACTATCGGTGATGACCGCGCCGGCGGCCATACGCTCGATGTCGGTATCACGCGCGGCGGAGCGCAGTGCATCGACATCGGAATCGCTCAGGGAACCTGCTAGTTCGATGCGGCGCTCGAAAGAGGCAGTACCGGTTTGGGTGATGGTTACGTGGACATCGTCAAGCGCAAGCTTTTTACCAGCTTCTTTGATGGCCTGGGTGGACGCAGCTGCCAAGGCCGACATGAGCAGGCCGGTTGCGGTAAAATCCTTGCCTTTGCCGCCTTCTTTCCTGGTGCGATCCGCGGTAACACAGTGGTCATTGTGACGGACCACAACGCCGAATTTGGTGCCGGTAGCCGGGCGAGCGACAGCAGCATCCGTGCCCACCTCTTCGGGCTCGTAGTCAGGAACAATAAACTGCCGGGACCACGCACCAATGAGATCAGCGGCGCGGGCCGCCGTTCCCTGCTTGGTGAGTAGGTGATCGGCCTTATCCAGGGAAACGAGGGACTTAGGATAGCGGGTCATGCGGAAAATATTCTGTGCATTGTCAATGCCCACCGTTTGATCAATGGGGGAGTGGAGCGACAAGAGCGGCTTGCGTAACCGCGACAGGTATTCCTCCGGATTCGTTTCTGCCAAATCCTCCAAGAATTTGCGGGAAATGGCTAGCGTCCTGCCACCCAAGACGACCTCGACCTCACCATTAGCGTCGAACTCACCAATCTTATCCGCGTAGTGCAGCACGGAGTGCGCCGGATCGAAGGGGGCGCCAATGGTGGCCACGGCCCGAATCTTTTTCATTTCCGTGGCAGCCTTGAGCACTGCCGCGCCGCCTAGGGAGTGGCCAATGAGCATTTGCGGTGCGCAATAGTGCTTTTCCAGCCACTCCGCCGCGGCGCGAATATCGTCAACATTCTGATTAAAAGTGGTATCTGCAAACTCGCCTTTTGATTGCCCTAAACCGGGAAAATCAAAGCGCAACGTGGCGATCCCAAATGCCGTTAATTGCTTCGAAGTACGGGCTGCGCCAGGGGTATGGCGTGAGCCGGCAAAACAATGCGCGAAGATGGCAAAGGCAAGAGGCGGAGCGTCAGGTAAGTCGATGGTTCCTGCCATTTCGGTTCCTAGGCTCGACGGCAGCTTTACATTGACGGATTGCATGGCACCTACAATAACGGCCCCATAAGTCCCGAACCAGATGAGGTTGACTAGAGTCGTAGGCAGCCAGCCCCTAAAGGAGGAATTGTCGTGGGAGCATTCGATTGGTTCTGGAAAGCGATGGGCTCGCAAAGCGAGCGAAACGATAAGAAATCCAAGGCCATCGTGGATGAAGCTCGCTCCGCTGCGCAGCGATACACGAAGAGTGACGATGCTACTGTGGCCCAAGCAGCCCGCGATGCGGTGCGCGGCGGTGAAGTCGCAGACAAGGCGCAATTCCTGGGCGCTTTGGCTGTAGCGTGCGAGCGCTCCCTGGGGTTGCACCCGTTTGCCGTGCAATCACAGGCGGTGCTGCGCCTGCTTAGCGGTGATGTCATACAGATGGCTACCGGTGAGGGCAAAACACTTGTCGGCGCGATGGCCGCAACGGGTTTTGCGCTGACCGGAAAGCGGGTTCATGTAGTGACGGTCAATGACTATCTGGCCAGTCGCGATGCCGAGTGGATGCGGCCGTTTGTGGAATTTTTTGGGCTGCAGGTAGCCTCCGTCACGGAGGGCATGAGTGCGGATGAGCGCCGATGTGCTTATGCGCAGAATATTATTTATGCCCCCGTCAATGAACTGGGTTTTGACCTGCTGCGCGATAATCAGATCACCGAACGAGCACAGACGGTGCAAGCTCCGGGCGATGTCGCCTTGGTAGACGAGGCCGATTCCGTCTTGGTCGACGAGGCCCTTGTGCCGCTGGTGCTGGCCGGAAATCGTCCCGGTGAAGCGCCCACAGGGCAGATCACCAATGTGGTATCCCGGCTGCGGGACAAACACGAGTACGTCGTTTCGGATGATGGGCGCACGGTGCAGCTTACCGATGTCGGCGCAGCCCGCGTGGAACAAGAACTCGGCATCGATTCCCTCTATTCGGAAGACAATATCGGCACCGTCCTCGTCAAGGTCAACTTGGCGCTACACGCAAAGGCGCTGTTGATTCGCGATATTCATTACATCGTGGTGGAGGGCAAGCTGCAGCTTATCGATGCCTCCCGCGGCCGCGTCGCCGATCTACAACGTTGGCCCGACGGGCTGCAAGCTGCGGTCGAGGCCAAAGAAGGCTTGGAAGTCTCTGAGGGCGGACGCATCCTCGATACGATTACCCTACAAGAACTCATGCGCCGGTACCCGCTGGTCTGCGGCATGACAGGCACTGCGGTAGAAGCCACCGACCAGTTGCGGCAGTTTTATGACCTGCACGTCTCCGTTATCGATCGGAATAAGCCACTGCAGCGGTTTGATGAGCAGGATCGCATTTTTGCCACCATCGGGGAGAAGTCTGCGGCCATCGTCGAAGAGATTGCCCGCCTGCACGATACTGGGCAACCAGTACTAGTGGGAACGCAGGACGTTGCGGAATCAGAGAATTTGGCGGAGGCCTTGCGCAATCGCGATATCGACGTCAACGTGCTCAACGCCAAAAATGACCGCGAAGAGGCGCAGATTGTCGCCGAGGCCGGTGATATAGGACGAGTAACCGTCTCAACACAAATGGCTGGTCGCGGTACAGACATCAAGCTCGGCGGCGCCGATGAGGCCGACCACGATGAGGTGGCTGAGCGCGGCGGCCTTGCCGTCATTGGAACCTCCCGGCACCGCACCGCGCGGCTCGATAACCAGCTGCGCGGACGAGCAGGCCGCCAGGGTGACCCAGGATATGCTCTATTTTTCGTCTCCCTGGAAGACGATGTGGTGAAACAAGGTGGTGCTGGGGAAAAGGTGAGCGCACAACCTGGCCCGGGCGGGATCATAGAATCCAAGCGGGTGCAGGACTTTGTGGCCCATTGCCAGCGGGTAACAGAGGGCCAGCTACTAGAAATTCACTCCCAGACCTGGAAGTATAACCAGCTCTTGGCGGATCAGCGCATCATCATCGATAAGCGTCGTGCGGCGCTGTTGGATACGGACCAGGGGTGGCAGGAACTAGCTAAGCGCGCGCCTGAGCGGGCACGTGGGCTTGCGGATCTCCCAACGCCGACGCTCATTCAGGCGGCACGGGAGATAATGCTGTATCACCTCGATATGGGCTGGGCCGATCACCTCGAGTTACTCGATGATGTGCGCGAATCCATTCACCTGCGCGCCATCGCGCGCGAGACGCCGATCGACGAGTATCATCGCATTGCGGTGCGCGAGTTTAAGGACCTGGCACAGCGGGCGGTTGATAAGGCAGTAGAGACCTTCAGACAAGTGCCTATTGACACCGCAGGGGCACACCTTGCAGACTCTGGATTGAACCGGCCCAGTGCAACCTGGACCTATATGGTCTCTGATAACCCCCTTGCGGGGCAGGGAAATTCAGTGTTGAGCGGCATCGGAAATATTTTCCGGTGAAATAATTGCCCACTGAAAGATCATGGACTCGGAAGAGTCGCTATTATTGGTACAAGTAACTTAAAACTAATCCCCGGAGGTAACAATGAGCGAGAACACCGGAACCCCGGAACCACAGGTAGAGACCACCTCTGTATTCCGCGCTGACCTGCTCAAAGAAATGGAAAATGGAACCAAGGGAACTGAGGCCTCTGCGGTAGGTACGGAACACTTGGAGGATGGCCAGGCGTTGCTCGTCGTCAAGCGTGGCTCCAACGCTGGTGCCCGCTTCCTGCTGGACCAGAACACCACCACGGCGGGGCGCCACCCGGAGGCAGATATCTTCCTGGATGATGTCACGGTCTCCCGCCGTCACGCTGAATTCCGCAAGAATGAGGAGGGACAATTCGAGGTCGTAGATGTGGGTTCCTTGAACGGAACCTATGTGAACCGCGAGCCGCGCAACTCGCAGGCGCTGGAAGTGGGAGATGAGATTCAGATCGGTAAATTCCGCCTCGTATTCATCACCAAGCAGGACTAAAACTGCGGAATACATGCCGTTTAGCCGGAGTTGGTTATGGCAGTTAAGTCTCCTTTTAATATTGAACGACTACTGAGACACCTTTAAAGAGAAAGACACAGTGAGCGCAGCAGAATCCGCGGCGGCGTCCGCTCGCCGCAAGAGCCCGAACACGAAGCAAGCTAAGACCATGTCCATTGGCGTGGTTTTGGAAAAGCTGAATCAGCAATTCCCTGATGTCACTGTGTCCAAAATTCGCTTCCTCGAATCAGAGGGCCTGATTTCTCCGCAACGTACTGCCTCTGGCTACCGCCGGTTTACCCAAGAAGACGTGGATAGACTGCGCTATATCTTGACCACCCAACGGGATAACTACACCCCGCTCAAGGTCATCCGCGATCAGCTGGAAGCAATGGATTCCGGCCAGGTCACCGCCATTGTTTCTACTGGCAATGCAGAGACCCTGCTGTCCCCGCAGCAGTTTAAAGCACCCGCGGTTACGCGTCTGACCGATGCCGATGTAGCAGAGCAGGCGGGGGCATCCGATGAGGAACTCGCTTCCTTCATCAAGGACAAGCTGATCAAGCCAGATGCTGCGGGGTTTTTCAGTACTGACGACGTGGCTATTGCCTCCGCCGCGGTGGCATTGCAGGCTTTCGGGTTTAGCGCCAGCCAGTTGAAGTCCTTGCGCAATAACGCTCGCCGCCAAGCAGATTTGATCTCCCAGGTCGCAGCTCCGGTGGCGCACTCAAAATCCGAAACTGCACACCAACAGGCAGAAGAGCTATCCCAGCAGATGACGGCGCTAGTCGTTTCCTTGCACGCCACCTTGGTAAAGACGGATTTGCGCCAGGAATTTAATGCCTAACTCACCATCGTCGCTTTTCATGTGGGAAAGTGGTAACTATGAGTGATGTAACACTTGAATTTCACGGAATTCACCAGCTTGGGCCAGAAGACGATGTCTGCGGATTGCTGCGTTGGCCCGAGGAAAATCGCCTCATTCCAGTCTGGCTCTCGGCCGTCGACGGGATTCAATTGGCCGCTGTTTTTTCTGACCAGCGCCACAACCGCCCCACTACTCGCGATCTCTTCTGCGAGGTGGTGGAGTCTATAGGTGGCGTAGAATCTATCGAGATTGTCAACCACCATCACGGCATATTCATGGTGGATATACGTACAGCGCACGGTGAGGTTTTCGACGCCCGTTTAAGCGACGCTTTGGCGGTCGCCGAGTACTTTAAGGTACCTATTGTTGCCGAGTCTGCGCTTTTGGCTCAGGTTTCGGTCTATGTTAGCGAGGAGGACCTCAAGGAGTACTTCGGCCTCACACTCCCGGCCCCCATGCAGGATCTGCACGACAGCGATGCCTCCTCTGCTAGGGAGGATACCTCTGCATCTGGAAACGCGCAGGCCGATGCCGATTTCGAAGAGATGATGCGCAGCCTTGGGATGGATGAATCCGATTTCCACACGGGGCACGACGACAACAAAAAATAATGACACGCGTGTGACTAATGGTGATATTGTTGTCTGTAGAGTCTAAAGTTGTACTTGAAGGTGAAGCCAGCACCGCTTGACGAGGGTGCGAGCTTGGCATTTAATTAATCTTTAGAGCTTCCAACAAACACCATTGGAGTAATTACGTGAGCATCACCAAGGACACTCAATCTGAGTCCCAGTATGTCCAAGAATCCCTCTTTGATGTGGGACCGGACGAAGAAGTAGGCTACCGCGTACCCATCGCTTGCCAAGTGGCAGGCATTACCTACCGCCAGTTGGACTATTGGGCACGCACGAACCTGGTAAATCCTTCCGTTCGTACCGCCCGTGGTTCGGGTTCGCAGCGCTTATATTCTTTCAAGGACGTCTTGGTCCTTAAGATTGTCAAACGCCTGCTCGATACAGGAATTTCCCTGCAGAACATCCGCTTGGCCGTGGAATCGTTGCATGACCGCGGCGTCAATGACTTGGCGGAGCTCACCCTCGTCTCCGACGGCTCCACCGTGTACGAGTGCCGCTCTAATGATGAGGTCATTGACCTTCTCGCCGGCGGCCAAGGCGTCTTCGGTATCGCGGTGCCGGGAATCTTGAAAGAATTGTCGGGCACAATTACGTCCTTCCCCGCTGAGCGCATCGAGGAGTTGCCTGATGACAACGTGGTTGGTTTGGACGAGCTCGCCGCGCGCCGCAACCGCAAGAGTTCCTAAGTAGCTTTCCGTAACTTCTCCCTCCAGAAAACTCCAGCTCACGGGGGTGGAGGGAGAATTTTTATGGCAAGGTCTAGCGATTGATTTCGCCTAATCGGCCTGCGGGTAAACCCCGGCAGCCTTATCCGTCGCAGCGTTAAGATGCTCCTGTGTGCCCCCATCGACACTGGTGAAATAGTCTGCAGCGTTCTTCAACTTTTCATCGATTGGGCCTGGGCCCAGGTGGACAACGGATAGCTCGACTTGGTCTGACTTCGCGCCGTTAAGGGCGGCGGTGAAGCGAACATCGTCCATGTCAAGTTCGGTACCGGTAGTGACCAGGACGACGCGCGCTTTTTGGTTGGTACTGGCGGCTTGATCCGCTGCGGTATTCAGCGCAGCTATGGTGGCGGTGCGCGATTGCGGCACGCCACCGGTGCCGAAGGCCGCGAGTGTTTCCGTTACCGCACTGCCATCGCCGAACCCGAGGTTATCGCGGTATCCCACCGTCGCAGCTTCCGAAATGGGAGAAGAATAGTTCCACAATGCAACCTGACCATTGTTGTAGCTTAGCTTTGCCGCGGTGTCAGATAATGCCTGTTGCATTGCCTCAAACAGTGCGGTCATATTCGCGGAAGTATCAACCAGCAGGAGGGTACTGGGCGCCATTTCTACGGTGGAGGAGGCAGCCGGTCCAGAGAGATCCGTACCTTCTTTGGCGCCGTTCCTTGGCGGAGGCTGCGGGGCATCGGCATCCGTAATGGCAGGATCGGGGGAAGGCGCGTTGATCCTTCCCACAGGAGATTCGGATGCTCTATCTGCTGCTTTAGTTGCGCCAGAATCATCTCCACCACGCAGCAGGAACACCAATGGTGCGATGACGGCAAAGAGTGCGATGATGGCGACCGCTATAACCCAGCCGGCTACTGCGAATCTGTTTTTCCCGTTTGAGTGCCGAGCCATGTAGTGCCTTCCTCCAAATGCTGCCGAGCCGACGCGTGATACGTTCAATCTAGTGTAGCTGGGAATAAGCCCTTTCGATTACTGCGACAAGCCGCTCGCGCAGCGGCTGAGCCCGCTGTGCGAGGCCCCGTTGACGCTTGACATACGTCGCCTTTCCCTCGGGTGTTTCGATCGGTACTACCCCAAGGCCCCAGTGACGGCAATCGTACGGAGAAGCCTCCATATCAAGGATGCGGGCATCAATAGCCAGATCCAGGCAGTCGAGGAAGAGATCGCCCGGGGCTAAGGGGCCGAGCTTCCACGCCCATTTATAGAGATCCATGGTCACATGCACACAGCCTGGTTGATCGTTGACCGGTTGGCCCTCTCGGTTGAGTACCGTGAGATTGAGCGCGCGCGCCGGCTGGGTAAAGAAACGAAATGCATCGTAATGCGTGCACTTAAGCGAGTGGGTGTCAACGATCCTGTTGGTCCCTTCCGCGCCTAAGCGCAGAGGTAGATCGTGGCGCGGGGAATCGGTGTGGTAGACCATCGCCCATTCATGCAGGCCAAAGCAATCAAAGCGTACAGGGTTGGTGGAAGAGCGCCGCAACAGGTCCAAAATAAAGTCGATGGAGACACCGCGCCGTCGCATAAAGGACTTCACGTCCACGGTGATGCCATCCCCGGTTTCGTGGTAATCGCGCCAGCTCGCCTGCGGTGCATTACCCTGCAGCGCTGTATCAATGCCCGGATGCCAGCGCTTTAGATGCGACGGCCGGACAGGGTAGTATTCAAAGAGAAAATCAAAGACGGGATGAGAGCTACCGGGATGCCGAAACCTCTCCAGGCGGTCCGCCGCCCGCCGCTCGTGCTCGTTCATGTCAGCGGTCCATTCGGCAATTGATAAAACTTGCACGCGCGTCCTCCTTATCTAATGAGCTAGCGCCTAGTGACTCCGCCCCCTGCCCCGCCTGGCTCTACTAAACTGTCGTTTCTGCTGGTTGGGGGACTGCTTTATTTGTTGTTTCCCCGAGCCGGTAGAACCGTCTTGGCCCGGCGGCGCAAGGGCCGGTCCGTGTGGCTTGCGGGCGCCGGTGACCATGCGCAGCTCTGGAGCACCGGCGGGGTTGTCGCGGTGGGAAATATCGTGTTCGGTAGCTCTCACACCGGCCTTTTTGAGGAGCGTAGCTACTTCTGAGCGCTGTTCATCGGTGGCTAGGGTAACTACCGTTCCTGTGGCGCCGCCGCGTGCCGTACGTCCGGCGCGGTGCAGGTAGGCCTTGTGTTCTGCCGGAGGATCCACGTGGACAACGAGGGAGACTTCTGCGATATCGATGCCACGTGCCGCAATATCGGTGGCAACGAGGACAGGAATGGTGCCGTCGGCAAAGCCAGAAATAGCGCGGGTGCGCGCGCCCTGGCCCTTATCCCCGTGGAGTGGATAGGCATTGATGCCGGCGCGCCTAAGCTTTTTTACCTGCCTATCGACACCGTGTTTTGTTCGCATGAACATGATGGTCTTGCCTGCACGTGCGGCGATGCGCATGACCACCTCGTTGCGGGCAGGCCGATCGCCCACGAGAAACAGGTGGTGCGACATCGATTCCACCGCCGCGGTGACCGCAGCGGTGGAATGGACAACGGGATCGTGCAGGAATTGCTCGACCAACTTATTGACGTCCCCATCGAGGGTTGCAGAAAAGAGCAAACGCTGACCTTTGGGCGGGGTGTAGCCCAGGAGCTTGCGCACCTGAGGAAGAAACCCCATATCGGCCATCTGGTCCGCCTCATCCAGGGTGGTGATCTGTACCTTGTCGAAGGACAACCTGCCTTGCGCAATGAGATCCAGGGCGCGCCCCGGCGTGGCAACGAGGAGGTCCACTGGACGCGCCAACGAACGGATGTGGTGGTTGATATTTACGCCGCCTACCACCGCTAGGACGCGAAGCCCCACAGCGGCGGCGGGCTCATCAAGGCGTTGCTGGATCTGCAACGCCAACTCGCGGGTGGGGGCGAGGACGACCGCACGGGGCCGGCCCGGAGTGGAGGCACCCGAGCCCGCCAACCGAGCCAAGGTGGGAAGCCCGAAGGTGAAGGTCTTTCCGGATCCGGTAGGCCCGCGGCCGAGTACGTCCTTGCCCGCGAGTACATCTGGGATGGCTGCAGCTTGGATGGGAAACGCTTCTGTGATTCCTTGGTTGTGCAAAACGTGCACTACGCGCTGAGGTAAGCCGAGTTGGGCAAAAGTAGTCATCGTTGGGCAATTCTAACGGGTGGGCATGCAAAAACCCGCATCGGTCGGCCCATGATTGGTGAGGTTCGTTACCAGTGAGAAATCCCATAGGAAGAATAGGCCGCTGCTTTAGGTATTTCATTGCTGATTACCTAACGTAGTAGGCAATGCTGGCAAGCACTACAGATTTTTCCTCTACTCACCGGCCCATTCCATAGCCGCAACGAACTGTTAAGGAGTCTTCCCATAATTCGAGCACAAGCATCTGCAGCAAATTCCTCTTCCGGCTCAATGTCGCAGAAGTCCACAGAATCCACTAAGAAGAAAAAGCTTAACCTTGATGCCGTGTGGTTCGCGCTGGCCTTCGCGGCCCTAGCGGCCGTGTTGCTCAGCCCGATTCCGGAGCTCGATTGGCCTGCCAAAGTGGCTTTAGGGATGCTGGCCTTTGCAGTGATCATGTGGGTCACCGAAGCTGTGAGCTATCCGGTGAGCGCCCTGTTGATCGTCGGACTTATTTCCTTGCTATTGGGGCTCGGGCCGGATCCGGAATCCGATGGCATCTATGGCACCTCCACCGCCCTCAAGGTCGCGATGGCAGGATTTTCCTCCTCCGCGGTAGCGCTCGTGGCTGCAGCACTGATCTTGGCCGGAGCGATGCAAGCTACGGGCCTACATAAGCGGATTGCCCTGTACGTACTGAAGGTAGCAGGGGAGAAGACCTCCCACATTGTTATCGGCGCCATTGCTATTGCCATCATTTTGGCGTTTTTCGTTCCCTCTGCCACCGCGCGTGCGGGCGCCGTGGTGCCCATTTTGCTCGGCATGGTAGCGGCCTTCGGCCTGTCCTATGAATCGAAACTAGGTGCCTTGCTCGTCATTACCGCAGCGCAGGCCGTATCGATCTGGAACGTAGGCATTAAAACCGCCGCCGCCCAAAACCTTGTCGCGGTGGGATTTATTGAGGAACAAATGGGGCAGTCGGTCTCTTGGGGGCAATGGTTCGTTTGGGCCGCGCCGTGGTCCATGCTGATGTCGGTGGCGTTGTACTTCATCATGCGCGCCGTCATCAAACCGGAAACGGAACGCATCGAGGGAGGAAAAGAGCTCATCGCCAAGCAGCTAGAGGATCTCGGGCCCACCTCATCCGAAGAGAAAAGGCTCATCGGATTTTCCGTTCTCCTGCTCTTCTTCTGGGCCACTGAGGGACTGCTGCACCCGATTAGCTCGGCCGTTATTACCGCGGTGGCCATTGCCCTGATGCTGTTGCCGAAGATCGGCGTGTTTACCTGGCCAGAGGCGCAAAAGTCCGTGAGCTGGGGGACCCTCATCGTCTTTGCCATTGGCATTTCCCTCGGTTCATTCCTGCTGGATACGGGTGCTGCCACGTGGTTGTCAGAAAAGACCTTCGGGTTGATGGGGTTGGACTCGCTACCCATTCTTGCAACGATTGCGCTGGTATCGCTATTTAATATCCTCATCCACTTGGGCTTTGCCTCAGCTACTTCGCTGGCTTCCGCCCTCATCCCGGTCTTTATTGCCTTGGCGTCCACACTGGATGTGCCCGACGGCGGCATCGGCTTCGTTGTCATTCAGCAGTTCGTCATCTGCTTCGGATTCTTGCTTCCGGTTTCGGCGCCGCAGAATATGCTGGCCTATGGCACCGGTGCCTTTACCACCAAGCAATTCCTTCGCTCCGGTATACCCCTGACCATTGTCGGGTACCTGCTCATCCTGCTGCTTTCGGCCACATACTGGTCCTGGCTCGGTTTAGTCTAAGTCGAGGAAGGTAAAGCAGATTAGGGGGACCTGCACTGAGCAGGTCCCCCTATGTTTAAGGCGCTTAGTCCGTCTGCGTCAGGCTGCGGTCACCGGACCACTCGATGTGGAAGGCACCAGGCTTATCAGTGCGCTTGAAGGTGTGCGCACCAAAGAAGTCGCGCTGGGCCTGGATAAGCGCTGCGGGTAGGCGCGTGGCGCGGAGGCTGTCGTAGTACGACAGCGAAGAGGCAAAGACTGGAGCGGGCAGGCCCATCTGGGTTGCAGCGACGACGACGCGGCGCCACGGTTCGATGAGATCTTCCAATTCGCCCTTGAAGTAGGGATCTAGAATCAGTGCAGGAAGATTCGCGTCTTTATCAAATGCCTCACGGATGCGGTCCAAGAACTTGGCGCGGATGATGCAGCCGCCGCGCCAAATGGTGGCCAGATCGCGCGGATCGACTTCCCAGCCGAATTCCGCGGAACCGGCCTTGATCTCATCGAAGCCCTGAGAGTAGGCGATGAGCTTAGCGGCATAGAGGGCGCGGCGAACGTCTTCGATGAAGGCATCCTTGTCGATGTCGAAGTCCGCGTTCGTGCCGGCCGGAAGTTGGCTCTCTTGGGCTGCGGCGCGCTGCTGGCTGGAAGAAGAAAGTGCACGGGCAAACACGGACTCGGCAATGCCGGTAATCGGCACGCCCAATTCGAGGCCGTTGATGGCGGTCCAGCGGCCGGTGCCTTTTTGGCCGGCGGCGTCTACGATGACATCGACAAGCGGGGCGCCCGTTTCCGGGTCCTTCTGGGCGAGCACCTCAGCTGTGATTTCAATGAGGTAAGAATCCAGGTCGCCGGAGTTCCACTCCTTGAAAACCTCCGCAATCTCGGCAGGCTCCATGCCTGCGCCGTAGCGCAGCAGCTGGTAGGCCTCGCCGATGACCTGCATATCGGCGTACTCAATGCCGTTGTGGACCATCTTGACGAAGTGGCCGGCGCCATCTGGGCCGATGTGGGTTACGCACGGGGTGCCGTCTACCTCGGCAGCGATGGACTCCAAGATGGGGCCCAGGGTCTCCCATGACTCGGACGGTCCACCGGGCATGATGGATGGGCCGTGCAAAGCGCCTTCCTCGCCGCCGGAAATGCCGGCACCCACGAAGTGCTTACCGCGCTCAGCCACTTCCTGTTCGCGGCGAATGGTATCCGTATACAGCGCATTGCCGCCATCGATGATGATATCGCCGTCATCCATGGCACCAGCAAGCTGATCGATGACCGCATCGGTGGCTTTGCCTGCCTGCACCATGATGATGGCCTTGCGGGGGCGTTCTAAGGAAGCTACGAAATCTGCAATGGACTCGGAAGGAATAAAGTGTCCTTCCTCGCCGTGGGCCTCAATGAGAGCATGGGTCTTTTCTGGGCTGCGATTATAGACGGCGACGGTATTGTCATTGCGGGCAAAGTTGCGGGCAAGGTTGGAGCCCATTACCGCTAGGCCGACGACGCCAATGTGCGCAAGTTCGTTCTTTTCAGTCATGCTGCCTATCCTACGTCACCGCCTCACTTTCGCTGTGCTCGCGGCTAAGGTGGGAGACTATGTCGGATACCCAGATACTCAATGACTTGCTCCATACCGCGCATACGCGCCTGCTCAACGATGAGGAGTTAGAGAAACTAAATTCAGTTAACGGCGGCTTTGCAGAGTTTATCGGGCTCACCTTTGAACGCGTAGGTCCGGCTGAGGCTCGCGCGCGGCTCACCGTATCTCCTCAGCACCACCAGCCGTGGGGCGTGGCCAATGGAGGACTATATTGCACCATCGCGGAAACCGTCGCCTCTATCGCCAGCGTCGCGGCTGCTGACGCCCCAGCGATGGGGGTCAATAACTCCACGGACTTTATCAAGGCGACAGCGAAGGGCGAACTTGAAGCGGTAGCCACCCCCATCCAATTGGGTAAGCGCACCCACGTGTGGAACGTAGACATCCGCCAAGACAACACGTTGATCGCGCGCACCACGTTGCGCACGATGATTTTGAGTGAGCACAACAGAGGCTAAAGGTGACAGGGGGCTAGAGCCAGTGGTTTTTCCGAAACCACGCCCACAGGCCGCCGACGACAGCAACCATGATTATGATTGCCATGGGATAGCCAAACGCCCAATGTAACTCCGGCATGATATCGAAGTTCATGCCGTAGATACCGGCAACTAAGGTCGGCGCGGCCCACATGCCGACGACGGCGGAAATGGTGCGCATATCGGAGTTTTGCTGCATCGTGACCTTAGCCACAGAGGCATCAATTAACGAGGTCAGACGTTCATCGAAGCTAGCCACCAAGTCATTGACCACGAGCTCATGATCGTAGACATCGCGCAGGTAGGACCGGATCTGTGTGGAAATGAGATCTTTATGGTCCGAGACCATGGCTTTTAATGCCGCAGATAGCGGATAGATGGCGTGCTTCATCTCCAAGACTTCGCGCTTGAACATATAAATGCGGTCGACGTCGAATTTAAGATTAGGCGTAAAGATTTCTTCTTCAAGTTCATCGACTTCATCACTAATTAACCGTGCTACCTCGGAGTAGCGGTCCACCATCATGTCCAAGATCTTCCAGGCCATGGCGACGGGACCGAGCTCCACCAAGTCCTGCTCGTCTTTTACGGTGTAGGCGAGGTTAGGCAGCTTCGCACCATGGCGAACGGTGATAATGAAGTTCGAGCCCATAATCATCTGGATTTCGCCCGTGGAGATGATTTGGCGCTTATCTTTTACCTCATCGTGGTCGCGGTAATTCACCGAGCGCGCCACCACAAAGAGCTGATCATCGTAGCGTTCCAGCTTTGGGCGCTGGTGGGCCATGACGGCGTCCTCTACGATGAGCTCGTGGATGCCGAATTGTGAAGCAATCTTCGTCATCTGGGATTCATAAGGCTCATGCAGACCCACCCAGACAAAACCACGGCCATATTCCGCCACAGTTTCCAGGGCGGAATGCGCGGAATACTCGCCGGGTAAGGACTCGCCATCAACGAAAACCCGGCAGTGTTCAATAGCGCGCTCCGCCGGAACTGGTGGGAAAGACGGCTGACTCGGAGGCGCGGGTTTCTTACGGCCCCTAAAAGGCGTGGGTACGGACGGCATCGTTTCAGCCTCCTTTGCACGATAGTGCGGGTAATAACGCAGTTGAGTAGTAAGACGAGCCACGTTTTATGTAGCGGCTAAAGCTTACACCGACGGTGGGTAATATAATTGAATCCATGCCTACGTGGAAAGAAGTTACCGAAGCTAATCCGGCCCATTCCCATAATTACGCCCGTAGATGGACGATGCTCAAGGCGCAGGGCAAAGACATCCATGGGGAGGCCCGGCTTATCGATGCCATGGTGGAACGCAATTCCTCCATCCTTGACGCCGGCTGTGGAACCGGCCGCGTTGGTGGAGAGTTGTTGCGCCGCGGACATAGCGTGATGGGCGTTGACATAGATCCCATTTTGATCGAACACGCCGAACATGACTTCCCAGACGGTGAGTGGTTCGTGCGGGATCTGTGCACGGACCAGATTCCTGAAGGACCTTTTGACCTTGCTGTTTCTGCGGGTAACGTCATGGGCTTTTTAGCCGTTGACGGACGCGAGGAAGCCCTGCGAAATATTTTCAATTCGCTCACCCCCGGCGGACGCTTCGTCACCGGTTTTGGCGAAGGCCGCGGCTGGGGCTTCCAGGACTTCCTCGATATGGCGCAGAAGGTGGGCTACCGCGTTGACTTCACGTTCTCTTCCTGGGACATGAAGCTATTTTCGGAGCATTCCGCTTTCCTGGTCGCCGTGCTATCGCGACCAGGCGCGGACCTTTTGGCTTAAAGCCTTAAAAGCGTCGGTCTGCTTGGTCGAAGAAATCGACCTCGTGGATACTGGCGCTGATGAAGGCGCGCTCGGCCCGGGTACGAGTGGTCTCGTCTGCCTTTTCTAAGATTTCTTCCACAATCTTAATGCTCTTGCGCACCCCGTCTAAGAAATTCTCGCTGCCGTAGACCTCCAACCAGGCATGGTAGGGATGCTCGGGCGAGTCGAATTTCGCCAGGTGCAGGCCTACCTCTGCATACAGCCAATAGCAGGGGAGGACCGCCGCGATGCCGACGGCATAATCATCAGTATGCGTGCTGCGGATGAGAAAATCCGTGTAAGCGCTAGTTATCCGCGACGGGGCCGTGGTGGCCGAATCCTTCAGCCACCCACGGTGCAGCTCAGCTTCCTCTGCGAGGCACTCATAGGCGCCCTGCGCCCAGTGCAATTGCTGTGCGGTATCGGGCGCTTGGCTGGCCAAGCGAGCCAAGGCCTTAGAGTAAGACCCCAAGTACTGCGAATTCTGATCGAGGTAGAAACTGAAAGCATCTTTAGCGAGCGCACCGGACCCTAGCTTCTGAATAAAAGGTAGTGCCTTAATCTGCTCCCAGTAGTTTGCCGCGATATTCCACAGGCGCTGCGTATACGGGCCTGCAGCCGCAACGCGCGGCTGTTCTGGATTGTCTACCTCTTCCAAAGGCCCGGCCAAGTGAGGAAGCGGTATCGAGGAGGCGGCCCGCATCAAACGCTGCGAGCGGTGCAGATGGTCTACTGGTCCACTGCCTGTGCCCACGGCCAGCGCATCCGCATTAACGATCGCCTCATGTAACCACTCCGTCGACCACTCTAAAGCGCTGGGGGTATCATCACCTGCACCAAGCCTCGTTGCTAGGGCAGAGGACAGGGAGCAACCAGTGCCGTGGCTGTTCTTAGTTTGCACTCGAGCGGACGCTACCCGATGGACTTTTCCTTCCGGGGTGACCACGGCGTTATCGGCACTCACCGAATCAAGGTGCCCGCCCTTAACGATGACCGTCGTATCGGCCTTAGCGGCCCACCCCTGCGCCACCTCGATGGCGCGTTCTAAATCCGTGGCTTCCTCTGTTTGTGTCAGTACAGCTAGCTCTTTTAAGTTGGGTGTGATGACATCAACCCGGAAGCACAGCTCGCGCACCGCCTTTTCCGCCTCGGGCGCCAAGAGGCGGTCGCCGCTGGTAGCGACCATGACCGGATCCAACACCACGGGGACGGAAGGGTCGATTCGGTCTAGGAACGTGTCTACGCAGTCGGTAATGTGGGCATCGGCAAGCATGCCGATTTTGATCGCATCAATGTCTACGTCCTCGCGGACGGAATCCAGCTGCTCCTGCAAGAAATCCAGCGGCGGGATGTGAACGCTGCGCACACCCTGGGTATTTTGTGCCACCAGTGCGGTGACAACACTCATCCCATATCCGCCTGCGGCGGCGATGGACTTGAGATCGGCCTGAATGCCAGCTCCGCCACTGGGATCGG
This sequence comes from Corynebacterium macginleyi, assembly GCF_003688935.1. Classification (GTDB taxonomy): domain Bacteria; phylum Actinomycetota; class Actinomycetes; order Mycobacteriales; family Mycobacteriaceae; genus Corynebacterium; species Corynebacterium macginleyi. Next base: position 40,141 of record NZ_REGE01000008.1, read on the forward strand.
TTCCAGCAATCGAGAGAATACGGGGGTATGTTCCTTTAGCCACGGTAGGCCTCCTTCAGTTTGTGTGCTGCCGCTGCCGGGTCATCGGCAGCCATGATCTCGCTAACCACGCAGATACCTGCGAAATCGCTTCCCGAAAGTTCGGAAGCATTATGTGCCTTGATGCCACCAATCGCGACGGACTCAATGCCGCGTTCGCGAGCCGCGGTGGCCAGGCGCCCTGCGGCTTTAGCGCCAATTCCTGCGGGGGCATTCTTCTTAGTCATCGTCGAATAAACCGGGCCAATACCAATGACATCGGGGGCCTCATGTGGGTCAATGGCGTCTAGCTGCTGCGCTGTGCCCACCGAAAGCCCGATGAGCTTATCGGGCCCAAGCAGAGCACGGGCACTGTGAAAATCCATATCGCTTTGGCCAATGTGTAAGTGGCAACCCACCTTGGCAGCTACCTCAACGCGGTCGTTGATAAAAAGCGGTATGTCGCCCAAAACTTCCATAAGCTTGCGGGCGGTAGTTTCCACCGCCTCATCGCTGGCTTGCTTATCTCGCAATTGCACAACGGTAGCCCCACCGCGGACTGCTTCTTGAACGATGGGAACTACTTTATCCCGCCCGCCGGCGAGGTCTGGGTCGGTGATGAGATACAGAGTCCAATCTATGCTCATGCCAGTTCCGCAACGTCTGCGATCTCCGAGGCAGAGATCCTTTTCTCGATAGCGGCTGTTGATAACTCATGCAAAGCATCGAGCCAGGCAACCGCAAAGGAACCAGGTGCCGTTGATTTCTCTGCGGCAACGCTGCCTGCAGCGCCCACATGCGCATGCGCGGCGATAATAGCCGCGAAAGGATCCTCCCACGCCGCGAGGTAGGCCGCACAGATAGCGCCGAGCGAACAACCTGTGCCGATGACTTTTTGTAGCATTGGATGCCCCGATTCGAGACTTATAGCGCGTGGGAATTCGCCAGCCTGCACGATGAGATCCGTAGGGCCGGATACGCTGATAACGGCTCCGGTCTCGCGGGAAAGCTTGAGCGCCGGCTCGAGGGCGGCTTCCACACCATCGGTGGATTCCACGCCACGCCCGCCAACTCCAGTTCCTGCCAAGGCGATGATCTCGGAAGCATTGCCCCGAATCGCCGTGGGGCGCTGCGGTAAAATTTCATGCATGAACTCGGTGCGCTCGTGCAGCCCACCCGCGCCGACGGGGTCAAGCACCCACGGGTTTCCAGCAGTGGTCGCACCGGCGATTGCCTCGCGCATGCCGAAGTATTGCTCGGTATCCGGTGTCCCGCAATTGATCAGCACGCCGCTGGCGTTCTGTGCAAAGCCTCGCGATTCGCCTGGAGTATCAACCATTGCTGGGCTGGCACCGATGGCCAAAAGAGCATTGGCAGAGATATTGCTGACAACCTTATTGGTCAAACACTGAATAAGGGGAGCGGTATCGCGTACCGCGCCGTGGCTACGGAGAAATGAAAAATCCACAACTATCCCTTCGCTAGTTCTAACTTAGTGCAGGTTCAATGGGTATATCTCAGCCACCGTGGGTGGCACCCCATGTTGCAGTTTTTAATTTTAACAAAAACACGAAAATAGGAACGAAACCTAAAAGCCGCCGCCCCTAGCCGTCATGGACGGGGTAACGGGACGGCGGTTGAAGCAGAGGAGAATCTAATTCGCTTTCTTTTCTTCTGCTTCATCGATGAGGTTGCGGGCGATTCGCTGCTGGGTCGTAATCTCCAGGTTGCCGCGGTTGCGGGAGAGAATATTAGCTGCCCAGTTGACCAATACGGCCAAGCGGCTACGCAGGCCAATGACGTAGGTCAGGTGCAGGGCCAACCATGCCAGCCAGCCTGGGAAGCCAGAGAATTCGGTCTTTCCTAGCTTCACCACGGCGTTGAAGCGAGTGACGATAGCCATCGAGCCCTTGTCAAAGTACTCGAAAGGTTCCTTTTCATCAGCAGTAGACTCTTCGTCCACCTTGGTCTCGATGAGTTTGGCGACGTGCTCGCCGCCCTGGATTGCCACCTGTGCCAGGCCTGGCAGGCGGTTGAGGGACATCATGTCACCGATAATGTAGACGTTGTTAAAGTCACCAACGGTCATATCATCGTTGACCGCGACGCGGCCCGCGCGATCAGCCTCCACACCGGCCTGGTCTGCAACCATCTTGCCCAGTGGAGAAGCGGCAACACCAGCGGACCAGATCTTGGTCGCGCCCACCAGAGTGACCTCTTCATCGGTCTTCATGTTTTTGTAGGTCACGGAATCTTCGTTGACATCGGTGACCATGGCGTTCAGGCGGACGTTAACGCCTTCCTTTTCCAGGGTGCGCTGAGCACGGCGACCCAAGCGCTTGCCAAACGGCGGGAGTACCTGTGGTGCGCCGTCGAGCAAGTAAATCTTAGCCGCGGAGGTACCGTAGGTGGAGTAGACATCGCTGAGCGTGCGGTTGGCCAATTCCGCAATCTGGCCAGTGAGCTCCACACCGGTCGGGCCGGCGCCGACAATGATAAAAGTGAGAAGGCGCTCGCGCTCAGCGGGGTCATCAGTAAGCTCAGCTTTTTCGAACGCAGAAATGATCCGAGACCGAAGCTCCAGGGCGTCATCCAGGGTCTTCATGCCTGGGGCAAACTCCGCAAAATGGTCATTGCCAAAATACGACTGGCTGGAGCCAGCGGCGACCACGAGGGAGTCGTAGGAGTAGGTGCGCGAGAAATCATCGAGCCCAGCCGTAACCGTCTGGTTTTCTAGGTCAATATCGGTTACGTTGCCGTTGACAAAGTGCACATTATCCTGGTTGCGCAGCAGCTGACGGGTAGAGGGGGCGACCTCACCTGCAGAAATCATGCCCGTTGCCACCTGGTAGAGCATTGGTTGGAACAGGTGGTGGTTCTTCTTATCGATGAGGGTGATCTCAACATCGGCGTTCTTCAACTTCTTTACGGTGTTAAGACCGCCGAATCCACCGCCGACCACGACGACGTGGTGACGGCTTCCGTTTGGACGATAAGGGGTATCAGTCATCGAATTAATGCGACCTTCCTCGATAAAGCTTATTTTAAATACCCACACAGTGTAAACGCTCGTTACATAACGCGCATACTTGATATCCTTTTACATGCTTTTCGGGTTTCCTTGTACGCGGAGCGTCTTGACCGAAACCGCCCGGAAACTAGCTAAAATAAGCCCGCACCGTGACTTTGTCCCACTGCACCGTCTGATTGCACCCAGGAGCGCTCCCCAAACCATGAGTTTTTGCACCCCCGAACATTTACGCTCCATCGACGCAGAGGTATGGCCCAATATCGCGACTGTTCCATCGCAGCGCTGGGCAACGCTAAAATCACGCTGGGCCGAGGCGGAATTTGCCAAAGCCTGTGATAATGCTGGCTTGGAATTGGAGCTCGATGTAGCAGGTGGCCCGGATCTCAAGGTCGGCCACGATGCGTTATTCAAACGGATCGCCGCTACTGGATGGTTAGGCTTTGCCGAAAGCTATATGGCAGGTGAGTGGTCCGTCGAATCCTCCACCCAATTGGTGAAGGTTTTGGCCAAGCTTCTGCAGGTAGGATATCTTCCAAAGCCGCAGGGAGTAAGGGTGCGCGATTCTGAACCAGGGGAGCTGCCACTCGATCTGGTCCGCCTCTATGCCGGTGACGAACTGAGCCACGTCGGCGGAATTTTCTCCAGCGGCGTGCCGACAACGATCCGGGAAACGGTCGAAAGCTTCGGCCCGAGAACCGGCAGCCGGGAACCGAAGAGCCACTTTGTCGATGTCACGACGGTGAGCGAACCCACGAATGTGGACCGGAATGACTTGGGCGAGGCGCAGCGCAGGGCAGCAGATTGGCTTCTCGATGCTACTCGCACCGGCACCGGTACTCATCTTCTGGTTTATCCCGCAGCGGGAATGCAGGCCGCAATACGCGCTACCAAACGTCGCGCCACAGTCGATGTCCTGACCAGTGATGTTGAACAAATCACCCAAATGCGCGAGGCGCTTGTCTTCGCCGGAACAGAAGACTCTATTCGCATAGAGCGTATTCCAGATTCCGTTCCTAGCCCAAAACAGTGGCGCGGTCACTACGATGCGATTATCAGCGTGGAAAAATTTGAACAATCAAGCCCACGGGAACGTAAGGCCTTTGTTCAAGTGCTCGATCGGCTACTTACCGCCAACGGTAGGGCGGCTTTTCAATCGATCGTCGCCACCGAATCCATGTCAGAGGCCGCCCGAGCATCTTTGCAGGCTATGCGGACTTATATTTGGCCAGGGCTTGACTATCCACTGACTATGGATGTGTACCGGCTCGTCGATAAGAACTCCAATCTCCGCATCGTCTCCGAAACGCACGTGGGTAGCCACTATATTGAGTCCCTGCGCCAGCAACGATCCTTTTTCGATGGACACCTTCGCGAGGCCGCCGCCGCTGGCTATGATCAAGTTTTCCGCAGGTTATGGACGTTCCAATTCGCACTCCGCGAGGCGCTTATGACTCTCGGGATGATCGACTCCGTGCAGTTTGGCCTGGCCCACCGCAGTCGCGGCGGGCGCCGCTAAGCCTTTTTCATTCTCTTTTAGTGCGGAAGCTCGTCGAAACCGCCTAGCAGGGCGATAATCGAGACAAAAACCGTACCGGTAAACACTGATGCCGATCTACTTATCCAGATCGCGGGTGTATTTTTGCTCGGTGACGTAGCATCCGCGGGGACAATTGGCATTAACGGTAAGCAGAGCTACCTCAGGTATAAGTCGTGCGGAAACACAGCAGGATTTTGCTGGGCGTGGAGGTTGCTCTGGACCTACGCTCCAGCGGATCGAACTCCTTGATCTTACATCCATCTTACGTCCGGATACTAAGGACCGTATGCAGCTCGCCCTTATTGCCGCGGAAAATGTCGGACTTTAAGATGACGCTCAAAGCCGGGAGCACTGCCCAACTGATGTGCTCGCCGCTCTATGCAATTACAACCCCGGCATTGGAGTGCGTGGGATTGAAGCAAGCGTGCGATGCGCGGACGTCCTCAGCGTGGCGTGTCGGTGTGATGCGTTTTTACAACTAGTGAGCCGTTTTAGGACATCTGAGGGGCGCTATTTGCAAATTTGGAACACTTTGCGGGCTAAATGGCGTGGAAATTCTTAAGAGACGCGTCTCACGACGGCGGGAGGGACTCCCATTGATCTAAAATGACATAATGTACATTATCGGACAATTATGGACATCTTCGGCTCCAACTGAGGGTGGCGCCGCGCGCGCAAAAACTTTGCCTGCGTTAACAATTTTTTACCACGCTTTAGCCTACCTGCCTGTTCCAAAACCTTCGCGCTGAGAGCTGGCTGTTCCATGGCTCATTTATCCCAGATATCTTCCTTATAGGGCCAACGGAGCCGCCTTTAAATCTGCGAAGCAAGTCGGACTTAGAAAATAATTTTGGTCGGTTTGTGTGGAGTGCTACGCGAGCGACCCTACAGCCCTGGAGAGCTTTAAAGAGAAAGGAGCTCATAGGCACGACAAAGCCAGACTTTCCCGCTCCCCCCCTCGTTTCCATTTTTTAGTCACAGTGACCTTATAACGGGGATGAAAGGTATAAACGTTTTAGTGGTTTTTATAAGCGCTCCAGAGCTGCCAGATAGTTACTACCGTCAGCAATGCTGCAATCGCCGTTACTACCCACATTTGTTGAACCGCTACGAAAATTGAGAAGGCTATGACGACGATGAAACGGAACCAGAGCACGGAAATTAAGCGTCGAGGATTCATGGTTTAGTCCTTGCTCAAGGAGATACGCAAGTTAATCTCGCCATCTTCGGCGACCTTAGCCGCCAGCAGGTCTGGCGTTTCCACGTTATAATCCAACCGTTTAATCGGGATGTCGCCGCCAATGATGATGCCGTCACCATCACGCAGGACATCGAACTCGTGGGTAACCTCCTGCGTTTTGTCCTTAATTTTAAGGTCACCGGTGAGCTTAACGGAGCCGATGGTGCCGTCTGCAGGGACATCGGCAAGCGAGGCGGGCTTGGTAAGCGTAAAGGAAGACTCTGGGAAGTCCGAGGTCTTAAAGAGTTTGGACTTCATGTTTTGGTCGCGGACCTTCTTGTCCGTGGTAAGGGCATCCATGTTTACCGTGACGGTGGCGGATTCCAGTATGGAACCGGAAATCTCTGCCTGTCCGGTGACATCCGTGGTAGAGCCGGAGGTAGACGTCCTTTCCGCCGGCAAAACTTCGTCGAAGGTAAAGCCGACCGAGGTGTGGTTTTTGGCACGACCCTTGGCCACCGACCAAGAGCCATCGAGTGGAGTCGAGGCGGGCTTGGCGCCATCGGCAGTCAGGGGCCCAGTCTTGACTCCACCATTGTGAAAAAGGGAGTACACAATCGGGCCGATCGCTACGGCGGTAAACACCAGGATTAAAACCACGAAGATGGAAACGACGAGTTTCCGGTTATAAAAAAGCTTTTTCATCTACTATCGAAGTCCTTCTAAACGCCGAGACAACGAAATAAGCTCCTCACACAGGCTGGAAAGCTCTTCCGCGCTCGCGCCTTCCTCTGCGGCGATTTGAATATCTTCTGCGGAACACCGCAATTCAAAAAGGCCGTCGCGCAAATTTTGCACTTTATCTGGGCTTAAGATTACTGCATCGGCAGGAATTTCCGTGCCACTAACATTGTTTCTTTGTTCATAAGCACGCTGTTTGCACGAGGCGCTACAAAACTTGCGTGGTCGTCCCCTACCGCCTTGGTCAATATCCTTTCCACACCATTGGCAGGAACCGACATTGTTTCTACGACTAGCTGTACGGATCACTCGATACACCTTAGTCGATTAAACAGCGGGCTGGGAACAATAACGCGTGGGCGTTCGTTATAATGAGTAGCTCTTGGGCGAAACTTTCGCCGTTTATCAGGGATGTTTTTGAAAAGGATGATGTTGCATGGCAGATCGCGTACTCCGTGGCAGCCGTATGGGCGCAGTCAGCTACGAAACTGACCGCGACCACGACCTCGCACCGCGCCAGATGGTGAAATACCGCACGGACGACGGTGAGATTTATGAGGTACCCTTCGCGCATGAGGCAGAAATCCCTGAAGAATGGATGTGCAAGAATGGCAAACTGGGTCACCTCGTAGAGGGCGAAGGCGTGGAAGCTAAGCCTATCAAGCCACCGCGCACCCACTGGGACATGTTGCGGGAACGTCGGTCCATCGAGGAACTCGATGAACTTTTGGAAGAGCGAATCAACCACTTGCGCTCCCGCCGTCGAACCGCTGCTCGCCTCCTCAAGGAGCAGGAGCAGCAGAAGAAGTCTTAAAGACGAGCGAAGGCGGAATTAATAAAGCCCGTACACTGACAGCCACATTGGCGTGAGGGTACGGGCTTTAAGCGGCCTTGGCCACTTAATTATTTCTTCTTGGTCAGCTGGCCCACTTGGTGTTTGACCAAGTATCCCAGCTCATTGGCCAAATTAGTGGCCCAGCCCACACCGTTGCGGGCCTTCTGGCTAACATTGTGAACGGCGCCGTATTTGACCTCGTGTTCCGCCAGCTTGGACATCTCGCCGGCAAAATCCTTCACCTGTCCCATACGGTGAGCCATTCCCCACTTGGTTACCTCCAAGAGTGAGTCCTTGACAAAGGAACCATCCAGCTTAGACTCGCCGTATTCGCGCTCGGTGAAGGTGATGGGCACCTCGCGGATATCGTATCCAGCCTTGACCGCGCGGAAGGCTAGGTCCACCTGGAAGATGTAGCCGGCCTTGGACAGCTCGTCAAAGTCGATATCTTCCAAGAGCTCGCGGCGGAAGGCACGGTAACCGGCGGTCATATCGGATAGGTCGGTTCCGAGCGCGAAAGAGATGTAGAGGTTGCCCCAGCGAGACAGGTACTCGCGAGATGCTGGCCAGTTGACGGTCTCGCCGCCCGGTACGTAGCGGGAACCGATGACGAGGTCCGCGCCCTTGTCAATCTCCTCCAGCAGCAGGTGCAGCTGTTCTGGGGCGTGGGAGCCATCAGCATCCATTTCACAAAGAACCTTATAGTCCCGCTCCAGGCCCCATTCGAAGCCAGCGATATAAGCGCCTAAGAGGCCGCCCTTGCCCTCGCGGTGCAGCACGTGAATGTGGTCATCTTCTGTAGCAAAAGCATCAGCCTTCTCGCCGGTGCCGTCGGGAGAATTATCATCCACGACGAGGATATGGACCTCTGGCTGCGCGTCACGAACACGGCCAGTAATCAAGGGAAGGTTTTCAATCTCGTTATACGTAGGGATGATAACCAGCGTCGCAGAGTCAAGAGTGCTCACAGTAATTAATGCTCCTACTTTTCTTTAGCGCCGACACCGCGAGGTGTACGACCCAATCGGTTGGTACGCACAGCAATGAGTGCGCAGACGGTACCAATAATAACCATCAGCCACTGCATGAGCGAACCGTACCGCACCGAAAATGTCTCACCAGTTTTAAGCGGCAGGCTTTCTACCAGTGCTGCAGGCTCAAATAGCTTGGTGGACTGGCTTACGCTACCGTCTGGGTGCACTAGTGCGGAAACACCAGAGGTGGCTGCGACGACAACTGCGCGGTCGGTTTCGAGCGCGCGCAGCCTGCTCATGGCTAGCTGCTGGTAGGTCATATCGGAAAACCCAAACGTAGCGTTATTCGTAGGCGTCGTAAGAAGCTGAGCGCCATTTTGGATGGATTTACGGAACGCATCGTCGAAGGAGACCTCGTAACAGGTCGCTACACCTACCGCGACGGAATTCATGGAGACCACACCGGTCCCGTCCCCTGCCTTGAAATCTCCGGCGAGATCGACGTAGTCCGAGAAACGCGCGAAGAAGTCCCGCATGGGCATTGTCTCGCCGAAGGGTTGCAGGTACTTCTTATGGTGGTGCTCGCCCACACCATGGCCCGGTGTAAAGACTTGCATGGTATTACGCGCACCTACCTCATCGCGGGTGGCGGTACCGACTAGCACGGGCGCGTCAATGGCATCAACGGCCCCGCTAATGGCCTGGGCTGCTGCGCTGTCGCGGAAAGGGTCGATATCGGAAGAGTTTTCCGGCCAGATCACCAGATCTATATCATCTTCGTGTTTAGCCAATTCCTCTGTTTCCTGGATATGGTTATTCAGCACCGCGCGCCGTTGCCCGGCGAAATCCAAGCCGCTGCGCGGCACGTTGCCTTGGATTGCGGCCACCTTTGCCTCGCCAACCTTGGTATCCGTAGGATCAATGCCGCGCCCGGCCGCGAGTCCAGCCATGAGCGGGAGAATAAAGGCGGCCCCAGCGGCTACCTTTACCTTTCCGCCGCGCAGTAATAAACCGGCAAGGCCGCAGGCGCTCAATACGGTTGCCACCGTAATCAGCGAGGTCCCGCCCCACGGGGCCAGACTAGCCAACGGCCCTTCAATTTGTCCCCACGCCAGTTTGACCCAGGGGAAACCGCCAAAGGGCACCGAGGAACGCACAACCTCCACAGCGAGGTACACCAAGGGAAAGACCAGAAATCCAAATCGCCACCGCGCCACCGCGGCCCCAAAAATACCTAAGGCTATCGCATACACTGACAGCCAGATAGAAAGTGCCGCATAAGGAATGATTCCTACCAACTCGCCAATCCAGGGCAGGCTCAGCAAGTACAAAACCAACCCGTGTGCCACAGCCAAGAAGGCACCAGCGGCACCGCACACCTGTCGCCCACGCCACGGCATCAGGGTCATATAAAGCAAAGCGATGCCAATAATCGCACCCCACCAACAACCGTGCGGCTCAACGGCAGTGAAAGTCAGCGCACCAGATAAAGCCGCTACGGTGAGGCGGGCGAGGAATACCTGCACCTATTTTTCCCCACCCTGCGAATTTTCGTCGCCGCTGCGTGGGCCGAAGTCATCAGGTTTCAGGTTTTCGGACCAGTGGCGAAGCTCTTCCTCGTCGATTACCTCGTGAGACTCGTTCTGGCCAGATGGTTGTCCAAAGGAACCGAAATTGCCATAGCTATCGTGCTGTTGTGCCATGGGCGAGGCTTCGTAAATGCGCGCACCCATCTTCTCTACCTTGCGGTAAATGGATACGGCCATAACCTTTCTAAACAAAGACCGCGTTGGGGCGAAAATGAGTAGGATCCCCAAAAGGCTCGTCAAAAAACCGGGCAGGGACAACAACATGCCACCGGCTAGGGTGAGGCCCACATTCCCGGCGGTCAAGCCCATATTGTTATCGCGGACGTAGTAGGTTCCGTCACTAGCCTGTTCTACTTGTTTACTCATCAGTCTGCGCACCTCAATGCCAGCGATGGACATGCCAAAGAACATGGTGATGAACAGAACAATGAGCGTCCAAAAGAGGCCCAAAAACTCGGCGACGGCCCAAAACGCCACTGTTTCTGCCAGCATATAGAGGACGAGATATAAAAACGGCATAGCGCCCAGTTTAACGAGCAAACCTGGCGATACGCTGGCAACACACGAACCCGGCGCAGGGCTTCTTACCGGCTACACTGGCAAGCTATGCAGTATCCCAAATTTTTTCAGCACCCTGAGTCCGGCACCTGCCTGCGCCTGCACGTTGTGGGTGGTCTTACCAGCCCCAATGATTGGATCCATTTGGGGTATTGCGCGACGCATTGGGCCGATGGCAGCGTCTATATTGGCCCTAATTCAACCATCGAGTTGCGGGGAGTCACGGACAAGGCGCAGTTGGCTGCTGAGCTGGATAAATTGGAGTTGCAGAGCTTTCACCTTCCTGTGCTGGCCTCTCCCCTTTCCGCCACGGCGAAGCAGGCGGCCCTGCAGCTTTCCACGCACCTGAATACCGAACGACCTGGCCTGGAGTCGCTTGCGGTTACCGCTCCGACCAACGATCTACCGGCTTCTGCCGCGCAGGTAAGTATGCGGCTGCTTGACGATGCCACCTTAAGCATCACCCATTCCCCCGCCACCGACAGCCCTACCGTGGGTCTTTCGCTTGCCGATGCCGCAGCCCACCTCCAGCGCCTTGGTTCCTTGTGCACCAAGGAGGCGGAAGCAACCGAGGCGGACGGTGCCGAGGCAAAGCGAACTGGCGCGACTGGTGCGGAGCTCACCACGGAACCGGGGCCCATTGGCTGGTTGGATGAGCACCAGGCAGAAGGCGTGGTCGACCTGGGTGCAGGGGTCTACCAAGGAGCCATACCTGCGCAGTTCGCCCAACTTATTGGCCAACTCGAGGTGGATATAACGGTCACTCCTTGGGGAGGCCTCGTCTTTCACGACATCGCAGAGGGAGATGCTGAGGTCGTCCTCCGTGTGCTCGCCCCGCGCGGTTTTATCTTCGACATCAACTCGCCCTTGCTGCGGGAAAGCGAGACGGACTAACGCGGCATGTGCCGCCACACGGGACGGGGCACGATCCGCATGACCCAAGCCAAGGCTTGCAGCGCCTTCGGGATCCACAGGGTGTGGCTGCGCGCTTGGCCGCGGCGATCGTCATTGTCGATGCAGGCGACGACGGCGTCGGCGACATCGCCCGGCCGTACCGATAGCGGTGCCGGCTTCATCCCCTGGGTCATGGACCCAATGACGAAACCGGGGCGCGCGGTAATCACTCCTAGCCCGCTGCCGTGCAACCTGTCCGCCAGACCCTGGCAAAAAGCATCCAGCCCGGCTTTGGTGGAACCATACACATAATTGGCTCGGCGCGCCCGCCACCCAGCGATGGAAGAAAAGGCCACAATATGCCCGCGCGGCATCGACTGCGCGGCCACCGTCAGCACGGAGACCTGGGCGGTGTAGTCGATCGTGGCGATATGTGCTGCGTGGGACGGATCGGTTTCCGCCTTATCTTGATCCCCCAAGATACCGAAGGCGATAACCGTCAGCTCAATTGCGCCGATACGTTCCTTGGCCTCGGCAAAGATCTGGCGGTGCAGGGAAAAGTCATCCGCGTCAAAGAACAGCTGGTGGACGCTGCGCGCACCCGCGGCCTCTAGCTGGGCCGTAATTTCCTGCAGCCTATGCGTCCCGCGCGCGGCGAGGACAATGTCGTTGCCGCGGGCCACGCGCCGTGCGATTTCACCAGCAATATCGCTGCGCCCGCCCAAAATCAGTACGCCAGCCACTTAGCGCACTTCGCGTTCAACGGTATTGAGAGACTCGTAGCCATCCTGGGTCAATACCACGATGTCTTCGAGCCGCATGCCCCACTGGCCTTCCAGGTAAATGCCTGGCTCTATAGAAAAAGCCATGCCCTCTTCCAGCACCAGGTCATTTCCATCCATAATGAAAGGCTCTTCGTGGGTCGATAGCCCAATTCCGTGGCCGGTGCGGTGGACGAATTTGTCGCCCCAGCCGGCATCGGCAATAGCCTTTCTCGCAATCGCATCGACTTCCTCGGCCGTGCTGCCGGGCTTGGCGGCGGCGCGGGCTGCTGCCTGGGCATCGTAAAGCACCGCATAAGCGTCCTGGAAGTCCTGCGGTGCCTGGCTAAGATCGCCGCCTACGACGTAGGTACGGGTGCAATCGGAGTGATAACCAGAGGGCAAGGTGCCCCCGAGATCCACGACGACGGGCTCACCGCCTGCAAGCTTTCGGTCAGAGAAACTGTGGTGCGGATTGGCGCCATTCGGGCCGGAGCCCACGATGACAAAATCAACAATTGAATGCTCTTTGAGGATGAGCTTTTCCAATTCATGCGCCACCTCGGCTTCAGTGCGGCCGGGCTGGAGGAGCTGCGGAACCTGGGCGTGCACGGCGTCGATAGCCTGGCCAGCTTTTCGTAGCTCTGCGATTTCCGCTTTGTCCTTGCGGGTAAAGAGTTCTGCAAGCGCGTAAGTGGCAAGAACGTAGTCCGCCTCGGATATACGCGCCTGCAACTGCAAAACATGATCCGCCGTCAGGGATTGGCCCAGCGCGACCTTCCTGATCGGCCCAGCGCCCTGGAGGGCGAGATCATAGGGATTATCGCCGTCATTCCAACCACGCAATTCAGCATCTAGCTTGTTCACGGGTGCTGATTTAATATCCGTGATGTCCGTATTCGGCGATACAATCCACGGCCTACCATCTCGTGGAATGGCTAGCACTGTGAGGCGTTCGTGGGACGATACCCACGAACCGGTCAGGTAAGCGAAATCGGGGCCGGTGCCGATCAACAATAGGTCAATGCCCTGCTGGGCGGCCGCTTTTTGCGCTGCCGCGAGCCGCCGCGAATACACTTCGGAAGAAAAGGCCTGAGGATTCATGCCCCTTAGTTTACTACCCAGGAGGACTGACTAGACTAAGCACCGGTCGCCACGACTCCGCGCTGGATGGCATCGATTGCACGGCGCGCATTGCGCTGGATCTGGTCGTCATAGCCAGTCTTAGCAATTTGCTGCAGGAGGTCCACAACCTGGCGGCACCACCGCACGAAGTCACCTGGGGTCAGCTCAGCGCCCGCCTCATTGGCCGCCGCCATGCAATAGCCCAGGGGTGCACCCGCCGACCACTGGTGAATAGCCAGCGAAAAACCCGCTTCCGGCTCACGCGTTGGAGGTAGACGGTGTCGTCGTTCATCCGCGCTGAGCTCGGTATAGATGCGCCACGTCGCATTCATAGCATCGGCCATTCGGTCCGTTGCTGCTTCCGGCTGGCCCCCAGTGGCCTTCCTATTTTCAAAACAACACAGAGACGCAACACCTGCCAATTCCGCGGGATCCAGCTCATCCCAAATGCCTCGCTTTAGACATTGAGAAACAAGCAAATCGGATTCGCTATGAATTTTCGCTAGGCGCTCACCTTCCTCAGTGATGAGCGGTATGCGATCGTTGCCAGCACCAGAAAACTCAACATAGTCCATCTCTGCTAGCAGATCCACAATGCGCTCAAAGGTGCGGCCCAAAGTATCGGTCGCCTTATTCACCTTGGCTCGCAGCTTTTCGAGGTCGCGCTCGCGACGCGCCAACTTCTGCGCCACGCCGGCCAACTGCTCCCTATCGGTGGCCGGCCAGTCGTGTGCAGGATGCTCGCGAATGGCATCGCGCAATTCGCCTACCCGCCTATTTGGCCGCACGCGCGGTGTCGACTTCATCCGCTGCGGGCGGTCAAACTTCTCGCGCTGAAGAACATCCTGGATGTACTTGGTATTGCGCCGCGGATTCTTTCGCACAGGCTTTGGGATCTTTATACGGCCCAGTTGAATTGGTGGATTGCTAATGCCGGTGGCATCGATGCGCCCTGACCATCCAGACTCCGTGGTCACCCACGGGCGTGGATCCGCGGTCTGGTTGGCCGGAGTGACCACCGCAGCAAGAGTCGGCCGCTTCTTTCCAGCAATTGCAATGACATCCCCCAACTGCAGGCGCGCTAGCACCGCGATTACTTCTTGAGTGCGTTGGTGTTCCTTATCAATCTTTGATTGCTTCTCTTCCGCCGTTAGCTCGCGGCGCAGCCGAATATAATCCATGAGAACCTCGCCAGGATCCTCGCCGTCCCGAGTAGGTGGAGCGAGGGCATCCACGGCACTATCAAGCTGCTTGCGCAACTCACGCACCCGATGCTCCGCGCGCTCTAATTCACGGTTTTCTTCCACCACGGAACCATCGGCTTGAAACTGTGCGAAGGACTTTTCTAGTAGCCGCAGCGAGTCCTCAAAACCAAGCATGCCCAGCAGATTGATGGCCATGTTATAGCCGGGCGCAAACGTAGAAATCAGCGGATACGTGCGCGTCGACGCCAGACCAGCGACCGAACGCGGATCCATAGCCGGCGCCCACTGCACGACCGCATTGCCCAGGTGGTCGATTCCACGCCGGCCGGCACGCCCGGTCAGCTGCGTGTATTGGCCCGGTGTTAGGTCCACGTGGGCTTCGCCATTGAACTTAATCAACTTCTCAAGCACTACCGTGCGAGCGGGCATATTAATGCCCAGGGCAAGGGTCTCGGTAGCGAATACGGCGCGTACCAAACCACGAACGAAGAGGTCTTCTACGATGTGGCGAAACGCCGGCAACATCCCGGCGTGATGGGCGGCAAAACCGCGGGAGAGCGCTTCGCGCCACCGCCGGAAATCCAAGACCTCCAAGTCTTCCTCCGGGATGCCCTTCACGCCAGCATCGACGAGGTCTTTAATTTGTTTCGCTTCTTCCTGCGTCGTGAGCACCATTTTGCTACGCAGGCACTGATAGAGCGCGCCATCGCACCCGGACCGGGAAAAGATGAAGGTAATCGCGGGCAGCATATCCTGCGCTTGCAGCACCTTCAGCATCTCTGGGCGCCCTATGGGACGGTAGCGGTCCTGCGGCCGGGAAGCACCGGAACGCCCGCCTGCTTTTCCCTGAAATTCGCTGCGCACACCGCCCTTTTGGTGCGCCCTGGCACGAAAACCCTTGCCGGATTTATAGTCCGCGCGCCCATCATCGCTATCACCTGCCTCCAGCCGGTGAATTCGGCGCTCTAACTCGGAATTGACCTGTCCACCGGATTCCGGTTCAAAGAGCGGGTAAATCCTGCGGCCCAACATCATCCATTGGTCGAGCGGGATCGGTCGGTGTTCGGTCACGATAACGGAGGTATCGCCGCGGACCGTAGCGAGCCATTCACCGAATTCCTCGGAATTAGATACGGTGGCGGACAATCCAATGACGGATACGTGGTCCGCCAAATTCAGGATGACTTCTTCCCAGACCGCGCCGCGGGCGGCATCTGCAAGGAAGTGGATTTCATCCATGACCACGTGGGTAAGCCTGTCCAGCGCAGGAGAATCCGCGTAGATCATATTTCGCAGCACCTCAGTGGTCATCACCACGATTTCGGCATCGGCGTTAATGGAAACATCGCCAGTTAGCAGACCGACAGCATCCTCGCCATGCTTAGCAACGAGGTCGTGGTATTTCTGGTTGCTCAGTGCCTTAATAGGGGTAGTATAAAAACACTTCGTGCCGCGGCTTAAGGCCAAAGAAACGGCGAACTCGCCAACGACGGTTTTACCCGCACCAGTAGGGGCGCAAACGAGCACCCCTTGGCCATTTTCTACCGCCTCACACCCCTGTAACTGGAACTCATCCAAGGGGTATGGAAAGCCGGCGGCGAAGGTATCCAGGTGAGTTTCAGTCATATCTCACCAGGCTACCCGTGCTTAAAGCACATCGTCGAAAAAGCCGCCTCGATCAGTAAGCCGCTGCGGCTCCTTGCGATGGTCAACCTGCTGGGAGGCCCTGTCCGGAGCCGGATTTCCCGCCCGGACGGGCTGCGGTGGCGAGCTTGGTGTAGCGGACTTGGGCGAGGCATTAATGCTTGATGAGCTTATGCCCGACGGAGCATCGACAGGCTTGGGCCCACCCACGCCGGATGGGCCTTCGTCCAGTGCGGACGCCGATTCATCATCAAGATCCATCCAATCAGGGCGCTGCCGTTCTTGGCGTTTATCATGCATGCGGCAGAACTGAAAGGCGATCTCGATAAACAGCAAGAGGCAGACGGATAAGACCAGCATGCTGAACGGTTCTTGGCCTGGCGTCACCAAAGCAGCGAAGATCATCACCAAGACGATAATGATGCGGCGCTTATCCTTAACATGGTGATATTCCAAGACTCCGATGAGGTTGAGTGAGACGACCAATAATGGAACCTCGAAGCTGATGCCGAAAATGAGCAGCATCGCTAAAAGATAATAAAAATATCGCTCACCAGTTAAGGCCGCGGTTTGATACTCAGCGCCAGTACTGATGAGGAATTCAAGGCCCACGGACAAGATAAAGTAGGCCAAGATGGCGCCCGTCAAGAAAAGGGAGACAGCAACAGCGACGAAACTTAAAGTATAACGGCGCTCATTCTTATGCAGTCCTGGGACGATGAATGCCCACACCTGGTAGAGCCAGACAGGAGAAGAAATTACCGTACCGGCCAATGCACCGACCTTCAGGCGCAAAATGAGCATCTCGAAGGGGCTGGTAGCAAGCAAACGGCATTCGCCATCGGCGTTAAAATTGGCCCGCTTATCTTCCGGTAATGAGCAATAAGGCTCGCGCAGAATTTCTCCCAGCGGTGGAATCCGGAAGGGCGCCTGTTGGTACCAAATGAAACCGATGATCGCACCGATGACCAAGGCTAACAAGGAGATAATGATCCTTCGCCGCAGCTCTTGGAGGTGCTGCACTAAGGTCATCTCGCCCGTTGGGTTCTTGGGCTTGCGGGAAAAACCTATCCGCTTGCGGCGCACGCGGGAACTTTGTTCACCGGCAGGGTGGGACTGTGAGGGCATCAATATGGCTCTTTCAACGCACGAGAGCGAACACTTCCCTGCCAACTCGTTTCCTCAGGCCGCACTGCAGCACGGATCACGAGTTCACCAGCAGGGTGTTTTCACGTTTGTAACTAGCGGGCATTAATTCTGAGAGGTAGAGTTTCCTTGCTGGTGGCCAGGCTGCATATCCGGGCGGTTCCAGAACTCCTCATCGGACTGCTGGCGCTTCTGGCTCAATTGAGCTTGCGCCTCCGAGCGCTTGGTGTCCTCGGTCTGCATTTCATTTACCTCAGATTTGAAAATGCGCATCGAGCGGCCCATGGAACGAGCCAGATCGGGCAATTTCTTCGCGCCAAATAGCAAGATGATGACGAGAACAATAAGGCTAATTTCCAATGGTCCTAAGGTCATAAGATTCTCTTTCGGTTCTTCGTTGCTTGCGTCAGATGGGCGCCTCGCTCCTTTCTTACGCGGAAAAACTCGCGGGGCACTTCTAAGACGCATGTGCGTGCGGTAACTGGGATTTAAGTATAGCCCTTCAACGCAGCATTTCCCCGTTCCGCAATGAGATTAACAATAGATTCCGGGGCGATGACGCGTAACCTATCGGCGTTACCAAGAGCGAAGCGTACGATCCAATCCACCGAACCTACCTGCATCTTTGCAGCTATTGTGCCGTTTTCTAGGCGTTTGCCTAGTTGCATGTCGTAGTATTCTGCCAACCAGGTGAATTCTTCATGAACGATTAATTCCACGGAATCCGCAGTACCTAAATTAAAGGGTGCTGCAGCATCGAAATCCAGCTCTTTGAGGTGCGGGTGGGCGCTTTCCTCGGTCACCTCGGCATGTTTAATGCGGTCGATGCGAAAGGTCCTGTGCCCCTGTTTTTCTTCTTCCCACGCCGCGAGATATGGCTCGGCATCCACGATGAAGATCCGGGCGGGATCAACTAGTCGCTCGGTTTCCTTATTAGATGAGGCACTCCAATAGCGCATCCGGATGCGCCGTTTTTCATTGAGCCCGCGGTTCAAGATCGCCTGGATATCAGATTCGTGCGGGTCCACCGTAGACAACGTGTCATAAATGCTGAGAGTGCGCTTATCCATGATGGAGCGCAACTTTGCTGCAGCACACTTTATCGCCCGCGCATCCAGCAAGCCGGGCATAGATTCGAGGGATTCGAGGGTGAGCAGGAGTGCGCCCGCCTCGGTGGGGGTCAGCCGCAAGGCCTGTCCCAAGCCTTGGTCATTGTAGATGGTGACGCCGTCGCGGTAGCTGAAAGAGAGATCGATGAGATCCTCGGTATTGCGGCCGGTCCCTGAGCAAAACAGCCGGTCCACGGCATCCTTCAGTTCTCCTGGGTCCATGCCCAAATCCGCGGCCGCCTCCATCGGGGTTTTATCCGGATGGTTTTGGAAGTACGGAATAAGGTTGAGCGACCGGACGAGCGCTTGCAGTTTGTGAGATCCATCGGCCATTGGTTTACCAAGCTCCGTTCTGGTCGGCGGCTGCGCGCAAAAGGTTAATAATGTCAGCGCGCACCTCGGGGGGATCGAGTACTTCTACTTCGGGGGCATAGCCTGCGGCGGTGCGCACCAACCAATCCTTCCGGACTCCAGTAAGTATTACGGTGCCGGCAGCGGTGCGCTTTCCCGCACTTTCGAGCTCTTGAGCTTGACCTTGTGGAATATCCAGGGTTGCGTCCACCTTTTCGCCGCGTTGTAGCGTCTCCTTGACGAGTTTGTCGATGTCCACCGTCGGTTCACTATGCTCGGCAGGCTGCTGTGACCTTTTGATATCGGAGAGCCGCAGGGCGCGGAAGACGCGCGGGGCGGCACGGTCAACATCGAAGCCAACTATATAAATGCGGCTTTGGTGGTTTACTACGCCCCAGGGATCCATGGTCCGGCGCACGGTCTCTGCCGCTGGGTGGGGGCGGTAGGCAAAGGTAATGCGTATTTTATTTCGCACGGCGGCTAGGACAGAGGTGATCACCTCGGGCGCAAGGCGGGTGATGTCATTGACCGCTGTATAAACGGGCGCGCCCTCCAGGTTCCGGGAAGCACCCGAGGCGGCGATCTTGGTCCAGCCGGACAGGGAGAAATCGCTCAATCCACCAGGGGTTCCTACTCCCCCAGCGATGCCAAGCACCATCGCTTCTTCTGGTGAAAATTCCACCGGTGGGAGTTGGTAGTTGCTCTGGTCAAGGCGGTACGAGGCGCCGGAGTCCCCACCGGTGTGCACTATGGGAACTCCGGCGCGCTGCAGGGTGGCGATATCGCGGGCAAGGGCCTTGGTAAAAGCCTCGTCGGATTTATCGCCATAGCCTGCGACGTGACTGCGGATCCAAGCCGCGGAGCGGTCTGGTGAGCCACCCGAATTAGCCGCCCCTTGCAGGGCAAAGGATAGGTTTGTGAGCCGTTCTACCGCCGCATTTTGCCGGTTTGGTGTGGATCGTGATGCCACCACGTTGTCTACTCTCCCCAGTACTTAAGGTGCACGCGCTAAGCGTGATGATCGTGCATGTAGTCTAGCAATGCGGTAACGCGTGAATCTGTGAATGCAAAGGGATCGAGCAATTCCTCAGTGCGCGGTTCTGGTCGGTTGATTTTCAGCCGCGTCCAATCCACGGTCACGTGCGCGCCGCATTCTTCGGCTGCAGTCAGGAACTTGCCACGCAAGGCCGCACGCGTGGTCGGTGGCGGGGTCGATACCGCACGCTCGATGTCTTCGTCTTCGATCCAGCGCTCGATCATCCCGCGACGCAGCAGCACGTCGTACAATCCTCGCCCGGGCCGGATATCGTGATAGGTCATATCAACCTGCGTGAGCTTCGGATGTGACCAATCATCGCCTAAGCGCGAGCGATAGCGCTCAAGCAGCTCGAGCTTGATAACCCAATCAATCTCGCGGTTCACGCCGGAAAAGTTTCCTGTTTCGATGGCGCGTAGGATGCGTTCCCACAAGTCAACAACGCGCTCTAATTCCGCCGTGGGCGTGCCGGCGTCTTCGCGATGGGCGAGCCATTCACGCGCCCGCGCGCACAGCTGTTGCTGGACCTCCAGGGCAGTTATGGTTCCCCCGCTGGCAAGCGGCAGCGGCGTAGAGCCGGTCACATCGCGTGCGATGGAGCGAATGTGGTGGATTGGATCTGTAATCTGGAGTTCGGGCAGCTGGAAATCGGCCTCCAGCATCTCCAGCATGAGCAGGGTGGAGCCGACCTTCATAGCGACGGAAGGCTCTGCCATATTGGAATCGCCCACAATAATGTGCATGCGGCGGAAGCGCTTTGAATCCCCATGCGGTTCATCGCGGGTATTGATGACCGGTCGAGAACGGGTGGTCGCAGAAGATACGCCCTCCCATACCTGGTCAGCGCGCTGAGATAAGAGGAACTGTGCGGGGTGATCGCCTTTGGCTGGCTGCACCATTCCCGCCCCGCAGATAAGTTGCCGGGTAATTAAGAAGGGCAGGAGCGCTACGCCCAGATCTTTGAGTACTATATCGCGGCTGATGAGATAATTCTCGTGGCAGCCGAAAGAATGCCCGGCAGAATCCACGTTGTTTTTAAAAAGGTAAACTGCGCAGGCGTTTCCTTCGTGCGCCAATGCCTCTTCCGCCTGCAGGGCAAGGCCGTTCATTACGCGATCACCGGCGCATTCATAGGCGATAAGCTGGCTGAGGCTATCGCACTCGGCGGTAGCTACCTCAGGGTGTGAGCCGACATCTAGGTATAGGCGGCTAGCATTGGTGGCAAAGATATTGGATGAGGAGTACTTTTCTACGATCGGCCGAAAGAGTACGCGCGCAACCTCATCCGGGCTTAATGCCCGCTGGCTCTTCGGCGTCGCCGTGGATAGGCCATACTCGGTTTCGATGCCCATGATCCGCCGGGCAAAAACGGGCCGGGTGGATTCCACGCTTACTGTCCGCCCTTTTGGACGTAGGAGCGGACGAATTCCTCCGCGTTATTTTCTAGCAGGCCATCGATCTCATCCAGGAGGTCGTCGGTGCCGGAGGTGTTGATACTGAGCTGGGTGACGGTAAATTCTTTCTCTGACTCAGGGCCATTTTCCCCGTTATTGCTAGTGACCTGGCGATTCGAAGTAGACACGGTGTCATCCTTTCATCATATTAGGCGATCATTACTTACGATACTCCGGCTGGATACCGGAGGCAGCAAGCCCTTCGAGCAGCTCCTCTACGCTGCTGGCACCTTCGATGATGTTTTCGCAGTCCGCGCGGGTGAGCCCGCGGGCATCATCCATGGCCACGGTGGCCCAGACGCCGTTGCGGGAGTGTCCACTCGTGTCGTGAAGCCGCAGGGTGAGGCTTTGCCAGCTGGCGGCGATAATATCTTCGCCAAATTTTTGCGTTATGCGCCCGCGGAAATACGCCCGGCTATCGCCGGGCGGTTCGGCCGCGGCGCGGCGGAGTTCATCGGCAGTAAAGAGCTGGCGCATCTGGCCCTTGCGCACTAGCGCATGGTGCAGCGACTTCTCCGGATCGATTTCCGCATATTGCAAGTCGATGAGGCGCAGCTTGGGATCATCCGCGGCGATGCCGCGGTCAAGGTAGCTCCTGATTAACCGGTACTTTGCCACCCAATCCAGGAGGTGGGAGGCTTTTAGGGGGTCATCGGCAAGCAGCTCTACTGCCTCGTCCCAGGCTGCCAGCACTTTGTGGTCAGCGTCTGTCTCCGGCCGCAGGCGGCAGCGGTATTCGTTAAGCAGTTCGAGGGCGGTGAGCGTGCGGCCATCGGCAAGCGTGAGCCGATGGCGCAATTCAAGGTCGCGACTGACCAAGGACACCTCCGCGACGGCATCGGCAAGGCGCAGGTCGCTAAAGTCCGTGTCGGCCTCAATGGCATCGAGCACCAGCGAAGTCATGCCCAATTTCAGCAGCGTCGAGGTCTGCGACATATTCGCATCGCCGATAATGACATGCAGGCGGCCGAAATCATCGTGGATGGCATGGGGCTCGTCGCGGGTATTGATAATGCCGCGGTTGAGCGTGGTTTCCAGGGATATTTCCTGCTCGATATAATCAGCACGTTGGGAAATCTGGAATTCCGTTTCTTCCCCAAACTCCCCGCAACCCATGCGCCCTGCACCGATGACAACCTGCCGGGCCACGAAGAAAGGGATCAGAGCCTGGGCCATGACCGAAAAATCGGTGGTGCGGGCGTATTGATAATTTTCATGTGAACCGTAGCTTGCGCCCTTGCCATCGACGTTGTTCTTGTATAACCGCAGCGGTGGGCACGGTTGGCGGTCAGTGAGGATGGATTTTCCCTGTGCCGTCAGCTCCGCCACGGCATCCCTGGCCTGCAGCAGTATGAAATCGCCGGCGGCATCATAGAGCGTTGCGTCCCAAGCATTTGTACATTCCGGAGCTGAGTACTCGGGATGGGCGTGGTCCACATAGAACCGCGCCCCGCTCGAGGTGACAACATTGGCCACCCCCACCGCGTTGGGGTCTACGACGGGAACCGTATCGTAGCGCTTGAGATCGAAACCGCGGGAATCTCGCAAGGGGTGTTCTTCTGCAAAATCCCAGCGCGAACGCGCACCCGTATACAGGGCGGCATAAGCAACTACAGCATGGGTTGAGGTAATAATTGGGGAATGTTCCGGCGAACCCGGCGTAGAAATACCGTATTCCGTTTCCGTTCCTAGCACGCGGGCCACGTACAGCTCCTTCCGCTTAAAAGTTCTACACTAATAACACGCGAACCGCAGTGATCCGCGGAAACAATCTTGCTCCATTCCTCAGGGTTAGTTGAGGTTGGCATGTACTCCGATTCTTCCTGCTCGGCGGCGATGGCAGCGCGTAGATGCTGCTTGCCGATGCCCCCTTTAACTCCCCCATTGCCTTCCTCAGCATCAGATGCCGCCGAGGCGACGTGCTTCGCACCGTAGCGCGATAAAGCCTCCTTGATGGCCAGCTTCTTAGCCCGGGCCAAGATATTGGCAATCATCGCGCCCGAGACGAAATCGCGATAGTGCAAGACCTGGCGCTGCCCATTGCTAAAGTGCAGCTGCGCAAATGGTCTATCGCTATACAGCTCGTCTACCGCATCGCCGATAAGCTCGTCAATATCACCCACATGTGGAATGGACGGATCGAAGTGGCGGGCGAAAATATCCCGCGCGCCGTCCTTGGTGGGGCGATTGATGCGCACCTTCATATCCAGCCGACCAGGGCGCATAATCGCCGGGTCAATGAGTTCTTCCCGGTTGGTAGCGCCAATGATGACCACATTGCTCAACCCCTCCACGCCGTCGAGCTCCGTGAGCAACTGGGGAACGACGGTGGTTTCCATATCGGATGAGACCCCGGATCCGCGGGTGCGGAAAATGGATTCCATCTCATCAAAGAAGATGACCACGGGGCGATCCGCACTGGCTTGGGCAAGCTCACGGGCGCGCTCAAAAATCAACCGGATGCGGCGTTCAGTCTCGCCAACGTACTTGTTCAGCAGCTCGGGGCCCTTGACATTGAGGAAATAGCTGCAGCCGTCTGCCCCCATCTGGGTAGACAAAGAGTTCGCCACGGCCTTGGCTATGAGCGTTTTTCCGCAGCCGGGCGGGCCATAAAGCAATACCCCCTTTGGCGGTTGCAGGCCGTACTGGCGGTACAGCTCCGGGTGGATAAAGGGCAGCTCGACGGAATCGCGAATCTGCGATATCTGCTCGTCCAGACCGCCAATGTCCTCGTAGCGCACATCGGGTACGTCTTCTAACGAAAGCTGGGATACCTCTGCTTGATCCACCTTTTCCACGGCCACAGAAGCCTTGGTATCTAACAGCACCACCTCACCCGCGCGCACGCTTTCTTGCAGCACCTGCGCGAGGAGGATGACGCGGTTATCCCCTGCGGAATTAGCCACCACGGCGCGGCGCTGGTCCAAGCGCTCAACCACGGTGGCAAGCTCACCGGTGCTCGTGGGGGCGCAGCCTTCGACGACTACGAAGCCATCTCCCAACCGCACCTGTTGGCCCACCTGCAGGCTTCCCGGCTCCACGTTAGGAGAGACTTTGAGCTGCATTAGGCGCCCATTGGTATAGACCTCCGCAGTGGTGCCCACCTCGCTTTGATGAGGCGAGTAGGCCAAGAAGACGCCATAGGTGGAGGCAGGCTCTGCAAGTGCATTGACCTCAGCGAATAGCTGCTCGAGCTCGGCGCGCGATTTCTTTAATAACTCCACCAGCTTTTGATTGCGCGCAGCAAGCTGGCTGAGTTGCCGCTTAGTGTCCGTGGCTTCATCCATGCACACCACTTTAACGCGCGAAAAGGTATGGGCGAGGCCACTTGAGCACTAAATTACACCCGTGTGCTTAAATACGGCGCACCCACGCTCTGCGCACGGTTAGCGCGCGCTATTTACGGGCGCGGCGCTGGGGGCGCGGCGGAGTGACGCCATCAGCAAGCCGCCTAGTCCAAATAAGAAATGCGGTGTGCGCATTCATGCGGTGTTCCGGGCGGGTGGCCAAGCCTTCTACCTTCCACTCACGAAGCAGGGACTCCCACGCCTTCGGCTCGGTAAAACACTGCAGCTCGCGAATACCCTCCATAACCTTCATCAGCTGCGGGACCGTTGCCACATAGGTCATGAACACCCCGCCGGGGATCAGCAGATCGCGAACGGTCTCCAGGTGCTCCCAGGGCTCAAGCATGTCCAAGATGATACGGTCGACGGGACCGCCGAGATCCTCTACGGTGACATCACCAAGATCTCCTAAGCGCGGCGACCACCATTCAGGGCGACTGCCGAAGTAGTCCTCGACGTTATCTACCGCGTACTCCAGGTGATCCTCGCGGATTTCATACGAATAGACGTGACCTGCGGGTCCCACGGCGCGCAACAAGGACATGGACAAGGCTCCAGAGCCGGCGCCGGCTTCGAGCACGCGAGCGCCCATAAAGATATCGCCTTCCACCAAAATTTGCGCGGCGTCCTTAGGGTAAATAACGGCGGCACCGCGCGGCATGGATAAGACGTGATCCACCAGGAGGTGGCGGAAAAGCAAGAAGGATGAGCCCAAAGTAGACTCGATCACTGAGCCTTCATCCATTCCCACAATGTCATCGTGGTTGATTATGCCTTTATGGGAATGGAACTGGCCTCCTTCTTTCAAAATGACCGTGTAGTGGCGCCGTTTGGCGTCCGTAAGCTGCACGCGGTCGCCATAAGAAAAGGGGCCGGAATAAGCCATGCCGCAAAACTCCTCAAGGTGGTGGGAACTAACCCCTCAAGTATGCCTCAAGAGCCCGCGCGAGCCATATTTGGTCCCGCTCGCCCACCATCTCCCGCGCGGAATGCATCGAAAGCATGGGCACGCCCACATCGACGGTGTCGATGCCCAGCCGCGTTGCGGTAATGGGGCCGATGGTTGACCCGCAAGGCACGTCGTTATTGCCCACAAAGCGCTGCACCGGAACCCCAGCCCTGGAGCAGGCGGTCTCCCATAGAGCGATCGTCTGCGCGTCAGAGGCATAGCGCTGGTTGCCGTTGATCTTGGTCACTGGGCCGCGCCCAATGATTGGCTGGTGGCTAGGGTCGTGCTTGTCCGCGTAATTGGGGTGTACCGAGTGCGCAGCATCGGCAGATACACAGCTAGACCGAGCAAACATCTGGAAGCGCTCCTCTTCATTAGCCCCCAGCGCCCGGGCGGTGCGGGTCAGCACGTCCTGCAGGATCGGCCCGGCGGCGCCATAGCGGGAACTCGAACCCACTTCCTCATGGTCAAAAGCCATCATGACCAAAATATCGGAGCCGTCATAATCCTGCGCAGCGCTGTGTATGGCCTCTAGCGAGGCGTGTACCGAAGATAGGTTATCCATGCGGCCGGCCGCGATAAACTTTTCGCTCGCACCGAAAACCGTGCCCCGGGCGGCATCGGCCGTAATCAGGTTGAAGGAGGCAATATCCTGCTTGGCGATCCCCGCCTGCTCCCCCACCACCTGCAGGATCGACGCCTCTTTATCGCCCACCGAAAGCACCGGTTGCATATGTTTTTGCCGGTCTGGTTTGAACTCATCCTTGCGGTAGAGATGGATTGCCAAAGAAGGCAGGCGCAGAACCGGGCCCGTATCCACGAGGTGGCGACGGCCATCTGTGGTCACAACTTGGCCTGCTACGGTAAGTTCGCGATCGAACCAGGTGTGCAGCAAGGGACCGCCGTAGATTTCTACCGCGACCTGCTGCCAGCCCGCGGCCGAAAAATCAGGTGTTGGTTTCAACGCGAGCCCCGGCGAATCAGTATGCGAGCCGATAATGCGGAAACCGGAGTACTGATTGGCGCCTTCGGGCACATACCACGCGGCCACCGCACCGCCGCGGACCATGACGTGCCCGCCCGGTGCGGCCGACCAGTCCTTGCGCTCATCCTGCACCCGGAAGCCAGATTCTTGCAGCTGGCGCGCTACCTCATGGGCGGCGTGGTACGACGATGGCGAGGCGGCCAAAAAATCTAGGAAGTTATCCGTGTAACTCATACCTTCTAGCTTGCCACGAAAATATCGACGATAGGCTAGAAGCACCATGGCTACTTCATCTACCCCCCGCCCCCTTGCCTTGTCGCCTTCCCGCGCCTCCGACTACCAACAGTGCCCTTTGCTCTATCGTTTCCGGGCCATCGACAAGATTCCAGAGCCAAAGACCATAGCCCAAGTGAAAGGAACTCTGGTTCATGCGGTTTTGGAGCAGATGCATAAACGTCCGCGCGATGAACGCACCTACCCTACAGCAGTAAAGATGATTAAACCGAGCTGGGCTGCGATGACGCACAAGGACGCTGAACTCCGCGAGCTCGTGCCCGAAGAAGAAACTTATGACTTCTTCGTCGCTGCCCGCGAGCTCCTCAAGGGCTATTTCCAGATGGAAAACCCGCAGGGCTTCGACTGCCAAGCAACCGAGATGTATGTCGACACAGTCCTGCCCAATGGTGTGCCCGTACGCGGGTTTATTGACCGCGTGGATCGCGCGCCCACCGGTGAGGTGCGCGTCGTGGATTACAAGACGGGTAAGAAACCAGCACCGCGTTTTTCCCATAGCGCCCAATTCCAGATGAGATTTTATGCCCTGGTGTACTGGCGCCTGCTGGGCACCATCCCTCACCAACTGCGCCTGATGTATCTAAAGGTGTTAGATTCGATGTTTTTATCCCCTAACCAGGAAGAACTCGAATACTTCGAGCGCGATCTAGGCCATTTATGGGCCAAGATCGAAACCGATGGGCGCGCCGGGGATTTTCGCCCGAAACGCTCTAAGCTTTGTAATTGGTGCGCGCATCAGGCGATCTGCCCCGAATTTGGCGGCACCCCGCCGGAATATCCGGGGTGGCCGGGCTCCGCAGCGGATTAGCTCCTCTTAGAACAGTCCGGATATCGTGCCATCGCCGGCGACGTCGATATTATTGGCCGCTGGTTTCTTGGGCAGGCCCGGCATGGTCATCACGTTGCCGGTAAGCACCACGATGAACCCGGAACCTGTGCGCGGCAGTAGCTCGCGCACGTGCAGCGTGTGACCTTCTGGAGCACCCAATGCTGTTGCGTCATCAGAGAAGGAATACTGTGTTTTGGAGATGACAACGGGTAATGTATCCCAGCCATTCTCCTTGATGTACTGCAAGTCCTTAATAGCCTTAGATCCGTATTCCACGCGGTCCGCGCGGTAGATTTCGCGAGCAATGGTCTCGATGGAGGCCTCGATTCCTTCCTCCGGATCGTAGAGCTGCTGCGCGCCGCCTTCGAGGTTATCCAGCAGGGTCTCGGCCAACTTAGTCGCGCCTGCTCCGCCTTCGGCCCAGACGTTGGCCTCTTCCAATGCCACATCAAAGTCCTTTGCCCAATCCCGCATGAACTGGCGCTCCGCCTCTGTATCGGACCAGAAAAGGTTGAGCGCAACAACGGGTTTGATCCCAAACTTGCGCAGATTTTCTACGTGTCGCTCGAGGTTGACAATGCCTTTCTCTAGTGCCTCAACATTTTCCTCGGTGAGCTTGTCCTTGGCAACACCCCCGTTGTACTTCTGGGAGCGGATCGTTGCCACGACCACTGCGCCGGCCACATCCAAGTCACCAAAGCGGGACTTGATGTCCATAAACTTTTCGCCGCCGAGATCCGCGCCGAAGCCGGCTTCAGACAGCACGATATCGCCAAACTGCAGGGCGGTCTGCGTTGCCAGCAAGGAGTTACAGCCGTGCGCGATATTTGCAAACGGACCTCCGTGTACAAGTGCTGGAACCCCGCCGAGGGTTTGGACGAGGTTTGGGTTCAAAGCATCACGCATCAGCGCGGTCAGCGCACCTTCCGCATCGAGTTCGCGCGCGGTCACCGGCCGCTGTTCATAGGTGAACCCGACGGTAATATCGCCTAAGCGTTGCTTGAGGTCATCCAGGCTCTTAGCCAAGCACAAAATGGCCATAATCTCGGAGGCTGCCGTAATGGTGAAACCCGTTTCTGCCGGCACGCCGTGCGCCGATCCACCAAGCCCGGTCACCACGTTACGCAGTGCCCGGTCGTTGACGTCAACGCAGCGCTGCCACGTCACGCGCCGCGGGTCGATGCCCAACTGGTTGCCCTGGTGAATGTGATTATCGATAATGGCCGCGAGAGTGTTCGTTGCCGCAGCGATAGCGTGGAAGTCACCGGTAAAGTGGAGGTTAATATCCTCCATGGGCACAATCTGGGCGTAGCCGCCGCCCGCTGCACCGCCCTTGATGCCCATTACCGGGCCCTGGGACGGCTCGCGAAGGGCCACGATAGCCTTCTTCCCTATCTGATCTAGCGCATCGGTCAAACCGATAAGGACCGTGGATTTACCCTCGCCGGCAGGTGTGGGGGACACTCCCGTGACCAGCACGAGCTTTCCCCGCTTATCTTTGGCGTAGTCTATCTTGGTGATATCCACCTTGGCCTTCGTGGTACCAAACGGAATCACTGCATCGCCAGGAATCCCCGCCTTAGCTGCGATTTCCGCGATCGGCTGCAAGTTGTGGGCTTGTGCGATTTCAACATCGGATGGCTGCTTAGTCATGGCAACTACCATACCGATTTCTAGCATTAGCCACGTCGCATAGGACAAAAGTCATGCGACATCACATTCCTTATGGCGCAGCGACCACACAAAAGTGGCACCCTCTCCGCGGAGAAGGCGCCACTGGAAGTGTGAGGTGGAGGACCGGCTAAATGATCACCGCACCGAGCGCATAGCCCAGCAGCACGGAACCGACAATGCTAACCACACCAGGGATAAGGAAGGGATGGTTGAATACGGCTTTGCCGATCTTGGTTGTACCCGTGTCATCCATTTCAACTGCTGCCAGCAACGTTGGGTACGTCGGAAGGATGAACAAAGCAGATACTGCCGGAAATGCGGCCACAGCGGTAACCGGGTTAACCCCCAACGCTAATGCGGCGGGCATGAGCGCCTTGGTGGTAGCAGCCTGCGAGTACAGCAGGGCCGCGGCGAAGAAAAGCACCACTGCCAACAACCACGGCGAGGCCTCAATGACGTCTCCGGCTAGCGTTTGAATATCGTCCAAGTAGTGGTTGATGAGGGTGGTTCCCAACCACGCAACACCCAGCACACAGATGCAGGCAGACATTCCCGATTTAAAAACCGGGGTATTGAGCACGTCAGCGGCTAGAATCTTCGTCTTAAGGACGATGATTGTTGCGGCCGAAAGCATGACCGCCATAATCGCCTCATTGCGCGGCAGCGTGGAATCCGTGATCAGACCAACCTGATCAGAAGAAATGGTAGCCCATATCATGACGACAACGATGGCAATCAGGAAGATGATTACAGAAGACTTGGCGCCGTTCTTCGGCTCATATTTACTAGCACCAATCGGCTCTTTGACCAGGCCCTTCGCCTTGCGCTCCAGGTACACGGGGTCATCTTCCAATTCTTTGCCAAACCTATTGGCCAGCCAGGCTGCGGGGAAGATGGACAACAAGGTGGCTGGAATCAAGACGCCGAGTACCTGGAGGTACCCCACCCCCATGGGCTCGAGCAAGCCGGCCAGGATGACAACTGCAGCAGAAATCGGCGAAGCACAAATACCCATCTGCGCGGCGACGACCGCGATAGATAATGGACGCGACGGGCGAACCTTACCCTCCTTGGCCACCTCAACGATGACCGGCAGCGTAGAAAAGGAGGTGTGTCCGGTACCGGCCAAGACCGTCATCAACCAGGTCACGATGGGGGCATAATACGTAATCTTCTTAGGATTTTTGCGCAAGAATTTCTCGGCCACATGAACCAAATAGTCCATGCCGCCGGCCTTTTGCATGGCGGCGATTGCCGCAATCACCGTCATAATAATGGCGATAACGTCAAACGGAATATCTTCCCTAGTTACCGGGACTCCCGCTACACCCAAAAGGAGAACGCCTAGGCCGCCGGCCATACCAATGCCTATGGACCCAATTCTTGCCCCCAGGATAATGGCTGCGAGAACGATGACAATATGAATAATAACCATGGATACACTCCACACGGTCTCAACTACACATGGTGGACACACATTAGCCTGCCGGTCGTGTACCACCCTTACACATCTATTTTGCCCTGAGCATGTTGTTTTATTTACGGATTTTGCCCGTTTGTGTTGCTTCCCACATGTGTTCTATCTCGCTTTATAAACGATTAGGCGTGATTTCATGTCTTTGTTTTATAAAAGGAAATGAAACGTCAATTCTGCACCATATAAAAAGACCGCACACACCGTGTACTGCTTAACTGCTCCCCACTGGAGAACGAAAAGCACGATGTGTGCGGGATGATCAGCGCCACCATGAGGAGGATGGGTGTTGCCCATCCTCCTCATGCAGCCCTATGGATCGCGGATGCTACCTAGTTTTCGTCAAGGAAAAGCTGGCCACGAAATTCTGGGTGCATAAGGTTTTCCACCGACAAGACCTTGTTCAACGTTGCCTCATCAAGGAGGCCCTTCTCAAGTACTAGTTCCTTGACTCCCTTGCCGGTCTTGAGAGATTCCTTAGCGATCTCATCACCGTTGTGGTGACCGATGAAGGGGTTCAAATAAGTAACGATACCGATGGAGTTCTCCACGTAGTGGCGGCATACATCAGCGTTTGCGGTGATACCGGTGACACACTTTTCACGCAGCGCATCAACCGCATTGCCCATAATGCGAATGGATTGGAACAATGCCTCACCAATGACCGGCTCCATCACATTGAGCTGCAGTTGGCCTGCCTCTGCAGCCATGGTCACGACGTGGTCGTTGCCGAAGATCTTGAAGCAAGTCTGGTTGACAACCTCCGGGATAACCGGGTTGACCTTACCCGGCATGATCGAGGAACCTGCCTGGCGGGCCGGTAGGTTGATCTCGCCCAGGCCAGCGCGGGGACCAGAGGAAAGCAGGCGCAAGTCATTACAGATTTTGGAAAGCTTCATAGCGGCGCGCTTGATGGCGGAGTGCAAGAATACGTAGGCTCCGCAGTCAGAGGTGGCCTCGATAAGATCGCTTGCAGTCTTCATCTCCAAGCCGGTGACCTCAGACAGAGCGGCGGTGACCTGGTGACGGTAACCCGCCGGAGTGTTAACACCGGTGCCAATGGCAGTAGCGCCGAGGTTAATCTGCAGCAATCGAGTCTGTGCGTCACGCAAGACTGCCTGTTCCTCGTTCAGGTTATTAGCAAAGCCCTTGAATTCATCGCCCAAGGTCATGGGGACCGCATCCTGCAGCTGAGTACGCCCCATCTTGAGGATGTCCTGGAATTCATTGCCCTTGTCCTGGAATGCAAAACGCAGGCTGTCAATGCGCCCGATAAGGTCATCGATAGCAGCGTGCAGGCCCAAACGGAAGCCAGTCGGGTAGGCGTCATTGGTGGACTGAGACATGTTGACATCATCGTTGGGGTTGATGATGTCGTAAGAGCCCTTTTCCTTTCCCAAGTGCTCAAGAGCCAGGTTGGCAATGACCTCATTGGTGTTCATATTCAACGAGGTGCCGGCACCACCCTGGAATACATCGAGCGGGAATTGGTCCATGCAGCGACCTTCCTCCAAGATCTGGTCACAGGCCCAGATGATCGCCTCTGCCTTCTTCTTAGGCAATACATGCAGGCGCCGGTTGGCCATCGCGGCAGCCTTTTTGACCTGCACCATTCCCCGGATGAAGTGCGGAATGGTGTTAATGGTCACGTAAGAAATCTGAAAGTTATCCATCGCGCGCACGGTGTGAACACCAAAGTAGGCATCTGCGGGAACTTCCAAGTCACCGATCAGGTCGGTCTCAGTACGAGTCTTCTTACTCGACGTCTTTGGCTTCTTCTGCTCAGCTACCTTTTTCTGCGCAGAATGAGTGGTCTTATCCTCCTGCTTTTCCTGCGTTTCCTGTGCGGCAGACGTAGTGGCTTTTTCTTCTTTCTTGGACGACTTTGCCATGATGGCGCGGCTCCTTTGCCTGTCGAGAATGATATCCGAGTGAATTATCTCAAGCACCAATGGTAGCCACGTTTGAGCCCAGTGGGGACGATCAAGAATTTAGTACTCCCCTAAAAGCGGGCAATACGGAGATCAGAAGCCAAAATTGCCTCCGCGCCGAGTTGGGAGAGGCGGTCCATAATCTGGTTAGCTTCCTTTTGCGGAACCATTGCACGCACCGCCACCCAGTCTTCTCGCGCCAACGGTGAGACCGTCGGCCCCGTCAGTCCCGGAGTAATACCAGCCGCTTTATCCAGATTTTTTTCTGCGATGTTGTAATCAATCATGAGGTAGGTGCGCGCGTGCAATATGCCTTGGATACGCCCTAGGAGCACCTGCTCTTCTGGCGTTACTTCTGCATCATGGCGTTTAATCACCACAGCTTCCGAGCTGACGATGGGCTCACCAAAAGGCGCCAAACCCTGCTGCCGTAACGTAGTACCGGTTGACACGACATCGGCAATAGCATCGGCTACGCCTAAGCGGATGGATATTTCTACCGCACCATCTAGACGTATCACATCGGCGGTAATTCCTTTCTCCGCCAAGTCCCGGCGAACCAGATTCGGGTACGACGTTGCCACACGCTTACCCTCTAGGTGAGAGATATCCCACGCCTCGCCCTGGGGTGCGGCGTAGCGGAACATTGAGTCACCGAAGCCTAGCGAGAGGATCTCTTTAAATTGGGCATTGGAATCGAGTGCCAAATCGCGTCCCGTTATCCCTAGATCGAGCACACCGCGGGCGACATAGATGGCGATGTCCTTCGGGCGGAGGAAGAAAAACTCGACGCCGTTGTCCAGGTCCACCACGTTCAGGGTTTTAGAGTGCCCACGGTCCTTATATCCGGCCTCACCGAGGATTTCTACCGCTGCTTCTGATAAGGAACCTTTATTCGGTACTGCAATTTTGATCATGGCGTTCTCCACAAAGTCTGTTGCACCTCAAGTAACAACAATTTATAAGTATTTATAAATATCTTCTGGCCGCAGGCCGCGCTTGATCATCATGACCTGGGTCCAATAGATAAGCTGCGACATTTCTTCCGCCAGTTGTTCATCGGACTGGTATTCGGCGGCGATCCATACCTCGCCCGCCTCTTCAATGATCTTTTTGCCAATATGGTGGGCGCCTTCTTCCAACGCTTCGACGGTGCCAGAGCCTTCAGGTTTCTGGGCGGCTTTATTTAATAGCTCGGCAAAAAGTGTCTCAAAATCTTTCACGGCTACCTATTGTTTCACAGGTAAGTTGCCAATGCGAAGGGTTGTGTTTCATTTCTTGGATGGCTCGAAACCTCTCGTGGATGTCTACGTGGCGTGCGCCAGCGCCACTTTATAAGGCTACTCGCATAAGACCTAAGCTATTAAGGCTGCTAGAAGTCCAACTCTGGGATCTGTGCGAGCGCCTCATCGTCGGCGCCGGTAGCCGCGGAAGCGTTGTACATCAACTCGGTGATTTCTTGCTTTTCCTCCGGCTCCACCACGGCATCATGCTGTTTCCGATTGAAGGTGGCTAGTTGCTGCACTGTCTTGTTCAAGACCGCTGCGAGCTGCCCGCCATCAGGATCATCCGGCAGCCCATCCAGCCCATCTAGCATCTGCTCGAGATGGCCTTTGAGCTCTGGTAGCACCGCTGCATTAAACGGCGCCTCCCAGAACTCTTTTTCCCCTTCCTTGAGGTAATCGCCCGTAGCAAAGGAATTTAGATCAGCAATGAACTCATCAACGGCGGGTTGAAAATCTGCGCGAATACTCATGCCGTCGATCTTGCCTTAAGTTGGCTAGGCCTGCACGCCGAGCAGCGAATTGAGTGCGGTACGCACCAAATCTGCGGCGCCTTCCTCATCCTCGCCGCGGTCGCTGCCTGCCCAGTCGTCGATGGCGTGTAGCGCGGTGGGGGTATCGAGGTCATCGGCAAGTGCTTGGCGAAGCCCCGCTACCACGTCTTCCGCAGCTGACAGAGAGCCAGGGGTTTTCAGGGCGCGGCGCCACGTGTCTAAGCGGGTTTGAGCCTGTCCTAGCACCTCATCGGACCAGTCCCGCTCGGCGCGGTAATGACCAGAGAATACGCCGAGGCGAATAGCAGAGGGATCCACGCCCTGCTCCACGAGCTTATGCACAAAGACCAGGTTGCCTAGGGACTTCGACATTTTCACGCCATTGAGTCCAATCATTCCGGTGTGGACATAGAACTGTGCCATGCGATCTACGCCCAATGCCGCCTCAGCATGGGCAGCGGAAAATTCGTGGTGAGGGAACTTCAGATCGCTGCCGCCACCTTGGATATCAAAAGTACTACCCAAGTAGTTGGTGGCGATGGCAGAGCACTCGATATGCCAGCCGGGCCGACCCGGACCGAAGGGAGAGTCCCATGTCGGTTCACCTTCACGGTGGGCGCGCCAAATCAGGGCATCCATGGGGTGCTTCTTGCCTGGGCGGTCGGGGTCACCGCCGCGCTCGGCAAAAAATTCCCGCATCTGTTCCATCGAGTAATTGGATTCATAACCAAATTCCTCGGTGGCGTCGATGGGGGCATACACATCGGGGTACTCGGGGTCATCAACCACATAGGCGGCACCATTATCCAGCAGCTTTTGCACCATGGCCACGATCGCGTCGACTGCCTCCATGGCGCCGATAAAATGTTGCGGCGGGATGACCGATAAAAGCTCCATATCGGAGCGGAAAAGGTCGATCTGGGAGGCCCCGAGTTCGCGCCAATCAACGCCATCGCGCTCCGCCCGCTCAAAGAGTGGGTCATCGACGTCCGTGATATTTTGCGCGTAAATGACCTTTTTACCTGCATCCAGGAACTGCCGGTAAATCAGGTCAAAGGTGAGATAGGTGGCTGCGTGGCCCAGGTGGGTCGAATCATACGGGGTTATGCCGCACACGTACATGGTGGCGGTACCGTTCTCTGCCTGCACGGGGGCCTTGCTTTGATTCGCGGAATCGTAGAGATAGAGCTGTGCCGCATCGCCTGAGACGGGGCTAAAGGCAGGTGTTGGCCAAGAATGCATGGCACCTATCCTAACGCTTCCATGTGGGTGGCTTTAAATGGGTTGGAGGGCTCCCATGGCCAGCAGAATCATGACGAGGATGCCCAGCGGAATGCGGTAGGCCGCGAACCACGCAAAGGAGTGGCTCCCCACGAACTTTAACAACCACGCAATCGAGGCATAGCCCAAGGCAAAGGCGATGCCGGTGCCGACGAGCAGCTGCATGCTGGAAGCGGCTTGGCCGACTTCGGGCGCAAAGGCATCGGGCAGCGAAAAAAGCCCAGAGGCCAGCACCGCAGGAATAGCGAGAAGGAAGCTAAAGCGCGTGGCTACCTCGCGATCAAGGCCGAGGAAAAGTCCACCGGAGATGGTACCGCCTGAACGCGACACGCCAGGAATCAGAGCCAGGCACTGGCACAGACCCATAATGATGGCATCTTTCATCGTAAGTTCCTCGAAACCGCGTTTTTTGGAGCCGATGCGCTCAGCAGCAATGAAGACAAAAGAAAAGAGGACCAGCATCGCGGCGGTGATCCATAGGTTGCGCAGCACCCCGCGGATGGCATCTTCAAAAACCAAGCCGATAACGCCGATAGGAATGGAACCAACAATAACCATCCACCCCATGCGCCAGTCCTGCCCGCGCGAGTCAGGCTTGGTCCATCCGCGGAGCCAACCGGAGAGGATTTGCCAGATCATCGGGGCGAAATAGACCAGCACGGCAAGTTCGGTGCCGAGCTGAATGACGGCAGTAAAGGAAGCTCCAGCATCGTTGCCCCAAAAGAGCTGGGAAACAATGCGCAGGTGCCCCGAGGAGCTCACTGGAAGAAACTCCGTGAGGCCCTGCACAACGGACAATACGATCACTTGTGCCCAAGAAACTGCTTCGGTCGCGGTATCAGTAATCACTCGCCATACACTACCGCCACGCACGGCTTCGGGAAATCGCAACGCGCGCTGTTAGGATAAGTATCCGTGAAATCACGATCCCGCTCTACACTCGTACTATCCAGCTTGCTAGTACTCTCTACTGCTGGGCTCGCCGCCTGCGATTCCACCGTGGGCGTAGGCGGTGATCCCAAAACCGCCGTGAAGGGCAATGCCACCCCGGCCGCTTCCCCTAGTCACACCGATCCCGTCGGTACGGTTATCAATTTCAATGAAGACATCACGGATCTGGCTGCGGTGAAAGATACGATTGCCGTTCGCACCGCGGATCAGGTGCACATCGGCAATCAGGGTGACTTTGCCGCAAAGAAGGCTAAAAGCATCGATATCGATTCGACCTGCGGCGATTTAAGCTCTTCTGCATCCAGATTCGTCCTGGCCTGCCCGGACAAGGTCTTGCTCATCGATCCTGCTGCGCCAAAGTCACCGGAAGAAATCAGGATGGACGAGGACTTCCAGGTCACCGCCGCCACCCAGATTTCGACCGGCGAGGTCTTCGCCACCGCGGATAACACTGCTGTGGTTGGCCGGTACAAGGATGGCACGCGGAACGGCGAAATATCCGTTGAGGCGGGATCGGACCAGATACTCGCGGTCCCCAATGCGGGCGGCGATGACGGGATTGTGCGCATTCAGCGTTCTGACTCCACCATCCAAAATATCGATTGGCCCAATGACCGCGCCGGCGGCCGCCTCCGCGTCGGCCAGGGCGTAGGACAAATCGCGGTGGGCGACAATGGCGTCGTGCTCGCCTCCGATACCGAGGGCGGCCGGATCGCTATCTATACCTCCGATGATGTCGTCCGGCTGCACCAATATGGCGTGGTAGACGGCGCCCCCTGGGCGGTGGCCTGGGATGACTCGCGCGAGCTTGCATGGGTCACCACCACCGATAACAACATCGCGCACGCCTATTCTATTGACAAGGGCGTCCCCAAATCCCGCGGCGACTTTGCCACGCTTGCTGATGCCCAGAATATAGCCGCCCTGTCCAATGGCACCATCGTGGTTGCTTCCGCATCCGGCCAAGGGCTGCAGTTTGTGGCGGATCCCCACCTGATAAAGGAGTCTTAGTCAATGGTTTCGACCTTCGATTCGCTGCGCAAGCGCGCTTATCAGCTCGCACTGCACGGAATGTTTCGCCTCAGCCCCGAGCGTATCCACGGGATCATCAATTCCGTCCTCCACGGTCTGCATGTAGCAGGGCCCGCCAATCGTGCGCTCGGCCGCATTCTGCCGGTCAATGATCCAGTCTTGAAGCAGACCATTTGCGGCATCACGTTCCCGCGCCCGCTTGGTCTGGCGGCAGGGTTTGACAAAAACGCCGTGGCAGCCGATGTCTGGTCCCCTCTTGGTTTTGGCTATGCCGAACTGGGTACTGTGACGGCGCAAGCACAGCCGGGTAATCCAGCTCCCCGACTATTCCGCCTCAAAGAAGATGCCGCGATTTTAAACCGGATGGGTTTTAACAATAAGGGTGCAGCAACCGTGGCAGAGAATCTGCGTAAGCGACGGTACACTGACGTGATCGGGATAAATATCGGCAAAACCAAGGTTACTCCGGCTGAACGCGCAGTGGATGATTACCGCCGCTCCGCCTCCGTTTTAGGCGGTCTGGCGGACTACCTCGTGGTCAATGTCTCTTCGCCTAATACGCCCGGATTGCGGGACCTGCAGGCGGTCGAATCGCTGCGCCCCATCCTGCGCGCCGTACAAGAGTCCACCGATGCTCCTGTCATGGTGAAAATAGCACCGGATCTTTCGGATGCCGATGTCGATGCCGTTGCCGATCTCGCCGTGGAACTCGGCCTCGCCGGCATCGTCGCCAACAATACCACCATCTCCCGCGAGGGGCTTAACACTCCCCGCGCGGAAGTACAAGCCCTCGGCGCCGGTGGTATTTCCGGCCCACCCGTGGCCGAGCGCTCCTTAGAGGTACTCCGCCGCCTGCACGCGCGCGTGGGCTCGGAGCTTGTCCTTATTTCCGTCGGCGGCATTACCACCCCAGAACAAGCGTGGGAGAGGATCGTCGCTGGTGCGTACCTTCTCCAGGGCTACACCGGGCTCATCTATGGCGGGCCGGACTGGATTAGGGACATTCACCGGGGCATCGCCAAGCAGATTCGCGCTCATGGCCTGGACAATATTTCTGAAGCAGTTGGCTCCAACCTACCGTGGAAGGCTACTAACTAATAGCCCGGTGGATAGCACAGGCGCCACGTGCCTCTGCACTCGGCGTTGCGCACTGGTGCGCCCGCTTAAGAGGCAGCCATGACGCTGCGCCGCAAAATCAAGGCGCAGATGGCGGACATGCCAGCATAAAAGAGCAGCCAATACTGTTGCTGAATCAGGAGATCGTGCTGCGGTAGAAAGCGGCTAGCAATGATCAAGGCCACCGCGACTGCTAAGGCGATGATCTGCGCGCGGCTGCCGGCATGCTCCTTGTTCATCGTGCTGAAGGAACCCACCAACACCGCCGCGATAATGATCGTGAGGTTGCTATAGGTCCAGACAAAGGGGGCGCCCCACCCATCGCTGAAAACGGAAATGAGGGCGAATAAGACCAGCACAAAAGCGACGACCAAAAAAGCGCCGCCCACCCGCAGCGCTGCGGGTGGGGTCACCGGATTTTTAGAAGCGGGACGCGCCATTACTTAGCCTCGTACCAACCCCACAGGATTGCTCGGCCCAGTGCGTGGAAGTGGAGGTTGAAGCCGAGGACAGTGGGGGAAGCATCTGGATCGATATCGAGCGTTTCTACGTCCACGGCATGCACCGCGTAAATGTAGCGGTGCGGGGCATGGCCAGCCGGCGGGTTAGCACCAAAATGGGTGCGGTTGCCGGAATCATTGCGCAGGCTAATAACACCGTCGATACCGAGGCCCTCAGCCGCGCCGGCATCGGTGGGTAGCCCTGAAACATTGGTAGGAATATTAAAGGCAGCCCAGTGCCAGAAACCGGAAGCGGTCGGCGCATCCGGGTCAAAACAGGTGACCGCCAAAGACTTGGTTCCCTCCGGCAACCCGGACCATGTCAGCTGTGGGGACACGCTTTCCGGCGCGCGGTGCTTTTCTGGAATCTCATCGCCTTCTACCAAGTCGGTGGAGAAAAGCCCGAAACTAGGGAGATCTCGCAGCGGGGCGTACGGGTCAGGTCCGGGGAATCGAGTGTCATCGGCATAAGAAGTCATATACTCCTTTGTACCGCAGATCACATACGCTTGTCGATGTTCTTTCCTTCCTCGCCTCCGTGCGACCGCTCGTGCGACCGCTTTCGTACCGCACTCGCTCCCTAAAGCTCGGCGGTCACCCAAGTTACAAGCAGGTATTTCCCCTCCTTGCGATCGTGTAGTTTTTAGATTCTACCTGGCGATTTGTATTCCAAAGGCGGAACGCGATAAGCTCTCGAAGAGCCCAACCGAGAGGTTGTAAACACCCTGCCCGGGTGGCGGAATGGCAGACGCGCTAGCTTGAGGTGCTAGTGTCCTATTAACGGACGTGGGGGTTCAAGTCCCCCTCCGGGCACATTGTGAAGTCTCGAGACATCGTTCCTATGGTGTATCGAGATTTTTCTATAAATACAGCTCTTTTCTGTCAGGCCGAACCCGCCGACTACGATACAAATGCATGACTGCTTTACGGGACTGGATGCACAGCTTTGGTAGCTTCTGTATTCAACTCGCCCAGTCTGCTTGGGGCTCAATCCGCGCATTGTCACCACGACGCTGGGCTCTCCTCATCGCGCTCACACTTGCTGGAGTTACGCTTTTTACCTGGCTCGGCGTTCCCGATCTCTCCCAAATGCGAGCCGCCGCTGCCCGCCTTGGCGCATGGTTTCCGGTCGCCTTCACGCTAGGTTATGTCATATTTACGCAATTTCCCCTGCCCCGGACCATCTGGACCGTTGCAGCGGGCATCCTTTTCGGCCCCTGGCAGGGCCTTGTACTCTCGCTGTTCGCGCTTACTATCTCGGCCGTATTATCGCTGCTGATTGTGCGCAGTCTGCTCGGCAAGTGGATTAGGCCGCACCTTGCACACCCTGCGGTTTATACCATCAATGCCCACTTGGAGCGGCGCGGCTGGCTAGCCATTGCTTCCCTACGCATGATCGCGGGAGTACCCTTCAGCCTTCTCAACTATGTCGCCGCGCTGACCCCCATTAGCGTTTCCCACTTTACGGTCGCTACGGTGGTGGGCTCGATTCCCACCACCGTCATCGGTGTCTTTTTCGGCAACGCACTCACTGGCGCGGTCAATCCCGGGATCATCGTTGCCTTTGTCGTCTTTGCCCTCACCGGCGTGGGCGGGCTTATACTCGATTCGCGCCTGCCGACTCCCACCCAGTCAAGGTTAGGCGGTAGACTGTAACGAACTACGTGCGATAAAGGAGGATCCTCGTGCTCGCTGTCCATGCCCGTTACCGTGGGCGTTCCGTACGCCGCGCTGAGCTCGTACAGCGCTCGGCCGCTGCGCTATCCACCCTCGAGGGCGTCGGGGAGTTTCACGTTCTCGACGTGGAGGATATTTGCGCCGTTGTTGATTCCGCCACCGCAGTATGTGAGGTCGTCATGGCCTTGCTGGCTGATGGCGACTGGGCCATCGGCATCGGCATCAGCCCCGGCAACCAAGCAGACGAGGATAGCGCGCGCCAGGTCGCCACCGCGGCGCTCAAAAATTCCGCGCGCATGGGGCAGGTCTACACCAAGCTCAATAAACGGGGCCGTTCCGCGGAAGCAAGCGATATTGCGGCTGCTTTCGCACTCATTGGATACGTTCTTAATAAAC
This sequence comes from Corynebacterium macginleyi, assembly GCF_003688935.1. Taxonomy (GTDB): domain Bacteria; phylum Actinomycetota; class Actinomycetes; order Mycobacteriales; family Mycobacteriaceae; genus Corynebacterium; species Corynebacterium macginleyi. The sequence continues at coordinate 81,542 of NZ_REGE01000008.1, forward strand.
GTACCATCGAGGGCCGCGAGGCGACCTCGCTCGTAAGGGCGGGGCTCAATCAAAATGAAGCCGCAGAGGAACTTGGAATTTCCAAACAGGCGATGTCCCAGCGGCTGCAGGCTGCGGGCTGGAGTGCAGAGATGGCCGGGTGGCAGTTAGCGGTCAACCTCATTGAACGAGCCAACCTAGCCTAGTCCCAGAGCATGCGGCTCGCCACGGATTACATGAGGTCTGATTTACGCAACTCTGGGGTGGTCACAAAATCTACCAGCCGCTCGACTGCGCCGATAAGGCTCGAGTCTAGGTCCCGGAATGAATGAACCGCATTATATATATGCCGCCACCCTTCGGAGGGCTCGGACCATCCCACGCGGCGGCAAATCCCGGTCTTCCAGTCTTCGCCGCGAGGTACCTCCGGCCACGATTGCAGGCCTACCCGTTGTGGTTTGACTGCCGCCCAAATATCGACAAAGGGATGGCCGGTAACTAGGACATGTTCCCCCACTGACTCGGTCATGCGTGTTTCTTTCGAGTCTTTGACCAGGTGATCCGCGAGCACACCTACCCGGCGGCCGGGGGCGGGTTTAAACTCGGCCAGCCTCTCATCGAGGTTATCCAAGCCTTCGAGATATTCCACGACCACGCCTTCTACCCGCAAGTCATGCCCCCATACCTTTTCTACAATGGCGGCATCGTGGACGCCTTCGACCCAGATGCGCGATGGCGCCGCAACCTTGGCCTCCACGTTTTCTACCCGCCTAGAGCCAGAGTTCGATTTACGGGGTGCTTGCTTGGGCACATACCTCGTGAGCGTCACCGGCTGACCTTCTACTAAGAATCCGCCTTTAATGAGGTTAAATACTCGCTCGACGCCGTGGCGATCTTCTAGCCGCACGACCTCACCAAAAACGGTCTTATCCACACCTAAAACGGCACCCACGAAGTCATCGCCGCGCACTTCCACCACCATTCCCGGCTCTGCCGGTACTTGCGGGTACTGGGTAGGCTTGCTACGTCGGTGCCCGGCAAAAATATCTCCGCCATAAGGATCTAAGCTCATGGCCCGATAGTCTATCTACTACACTTGCTCGCCATGGATATGCGCGCCGAAGTGTGGTCCCCTCTCCAAAACTCCGCCATCTGGCTAGCTGCGTGGTTGTGGGGACATGAGACAACAGATGAGCTGCTCGATGCCCTGACGGAACTGGGCGGGCGCCCCGAATGCTTTGATGAGTCCCCCTTCATCGATGTACTCGCGCTGCTGCGGGCCGAAACCAACGAGCTTACCTCTCAACCAGGCGGGGGCGGGGAGCCTCTCCTCCGACTTATATTATCCGGCCCGGGTGAAGCGCCCGCACTTCCAGCAGGGTCAGAATCTGCTCGTCCGGCGGCGCACAGTTCAGCCGGCGCCATCGTTGTGCGCACCCATGATCCGGGATCCTCGCTCGTCCTTATCGCCTATCCCCGCCGAGCACACACGGCATGGCAGGTCATCCGCGAGGACCAACCTCTGCCCTCACCAGCCTGGCTGAGCCCCGGCGAAGCGGACGCCTTGTTAACGCGGGCGACGGATGAATCCGCCGATCTCATCACGGCCACCGGCTATAAATCCACCGCGCTTAGTAATCCACGGCTCACGGTGGGTACCCTGAGCGATTTCTATGACACACCCGGCCTGCCGCAGGCCACCCCACCACGTGCCGCTAAGCTCCTAGCGCGCGCGGACCGCGTTGCCGCGATCATCGAAACCGTTACAGATAGGATCAAGGATCACAGCCTCGATCCGCACCTACTCCGCTTATGGCGTCATATCCGGCAAGCGCGAATGACGGGAGTAGCGTATTCGGCAGCAGAATTCGCTCGCTAGGCCAGGCGCGCCCACGGTGTTTAGTTGGCGCGGATATCACAGCAGCCTGCAGCGCAGGGCACACCGTTGGTGGTGCACCCCTGTACGGTGACATTCCCGCTGGTCTCCCACGGTCGTCCCTGCTCGAGCTCTTCCAATAGATCCACGACCATGCCCGCAAATCGTTGGGAGGGGCCAGCGGTGCGAGCACGTTCGACCTGAACGCCCATCTCATCGGCAGCAGCCTGCAGCTCGGAATCCAAGTCCCAAATGACCTCCATGTGATCGGAGATAAAACCGATGGGGCACACCACTACTGCATCTACCCCGTCGTGGTCATGGATTGCGGTGGTGTGGTCAACGATATCTGGCTCCAGCCATGGCGTCTTCGGGTTTCCGGAACGCGATTGCCACACCAAGTCATAATCTGAGATTCCTGCGCGCTCGGCCACCAGCCGGGAAGCTTCGGCGACTTGTCGGGAGTAGAGGTTCTTATCCCCGTCTGCGCCACCGACATTATCGTGTGCATTCGGCACGGAGTGGGCTGTAAACAGCATGCGAGCCCTGCCTATCTTCTCGGCAGGGATACGCTGCCAGGCTTCTGCGACGGCATCAACCATCTCCGCGATGAACTTGGGGTGGTCATAAAACTGCCGCATCTTAGTGAACTCAATTTCAGGCAGACCCTTATCTGCGAGGTGCTGCCGGATTGCAGCAATGTCTTCATCGTATTGTCGGCATGCTGAGTAGCCACCCCAGGCAGAGGTTGCAAAGACGGCCACCTTGCGAATGCCCTCTTGCGCCATTTTCTCTGCTGTAGCTGTGCCAAACGGGTGCCAATTCCGGTTACCAAAATAAACCGGTAGATTATGTCCGCGTTTTTTCAACTCGGATTCGACATTACGAATAATCTCCCGATTCAGGGCGTTAATCGGGCTTATCCCGTCAAAGTAGTAGTAGTGTTCGCCCACTACTTCCAAGCGTTCGCGCGGAATGCCACGTCCCCGCGTGACGTTCTCTAAAAACGGCACGACCTCCTCATTTCCTTCCGGGCCACCGAAAGAAAGAACGAGGAGGGCGTCAAATTGTTGAGCAGAATGCTGTGCGTCAATCATGCCATAAATAGTAACAACCGCACGGCTAAAATTAGAGAAGGCGCACTACATCCGGGGTCGCACCAGCCCAGCGCACAGGGGAAACCTGTACATTTTGCCCGGACTGTGGGGCCTCAATCATTTGGCCATTGCCCAGGTAGATCGCAACATGCTGGCTGCCACCGGGTCCGTAGAAGATAAGGTCGCCGCGTTGTATATTCTCGCGCGAGACCTTTTTGCCCATTTGGTATTGCGCACCGGAATAGTGCGGAAGATTCAGTCCGGCTGCGGCGAATGCATACTTAGTCAAACCGGAGCAATCAAAACCTTGTCGGCCGTAGTCACCAAAACTATCGGCAACTCCGCCGTCCCGGAGGCCACCGGTTGGACCATTATTGTCGCCACCGCCCCACACATATGGGGTTCCAATCGCAGATTCTGCGCGAGCGATTACCGCTTCAATCTGGCTGCTATTGCCTGAGAGAAGGCTGCCTGGCTCTTGACCGATAGCGGAAGAATCAGTGCTTGCCGATGGCGCCGTATCAGGACTGCCCACCCCTAGCAGGTCGGCCGTTCCCTCCATCAGTGCCCGCACATCATCTTGGTCTACGGCGGCGGCAATCTCACCCGCAATATCTATGACTTCAGATGCCGAGGATCCACTGCCATAGTCCACAGTATTAAAGGACGGTTTAGCCCCCTGGTTGAGGACGGTGCCGAATTCCGCCTGCGGGGTGGTTGCCTCCCGTTGCTCCTCTACAGCAGCGTCATCAGGGTCCACCGCGTTAAACGGAGTTACATCTGGGACTATCTCATCAGTAAAGGATTGAGTCTTGTCTTTATTCAAGCTATTAGACTTGACTGAAAGATCTGGAGAGGCATCCTCAACTTCTATTGAATAAGGTTTATAGCCTTGACTTTGCCCCGTTGGGAGTTCGCTCTGCTGAGCTACTTCCAGCGCCTGCTGCCGCTGAGCAAACGCCGCTTCGGCAAAATTGCGCGTAGCATTCATTTGAGCTTCTCGCTGGGCGAGGTTACGGCGATGCTCCACCAATGCCGATTCGGCTGCACGTTTGTCAGCATAAGCCTGGTCAAGTTCTAATTCACTTTCCGCAACCGCCGGATCGGCCGAGATCAGGTCAATGCGTTGCGCCGCAGCTGCAGCCCGTTCCTCTGCCAGGTTGACCAGCTTCCGCAGCTGGTCTATTTGCCGCTGCTGAGCATCAACATTGGAAACAGCACGGGCAATAGAGTCATCTACATCGGTGCTTGTAGCTTCTTCGACCACTCCAGTTTGAACGGGATGGGAGTGCTCGTCCGCTCCGGCGGGGTCAACGGCGGTCAAGGGCGATAGCGCTGCGATGCCTGCGACCGCAGCAATAATTGCGCGAACGTGTCGTATGCGCGGTAGACGAATGGTGGCCACTGGAATTTTCTCCTTTTTGGACCACCTTCCTTTTGAGAAGGGGACATAATGGGCCGCACCTGGGCATGGGAATGCCCGAGAGACCCTAGGCCTAGCTTTTCGCACAGCAGCATGCCCAAAGTCTGAGGGGGTGCGCACTTTTGCTAAAGCTCTATGACGAAGACTTGAACCAGTAGCCTCACGACTCAATAACGATCAATCGCTACTATTTTCCCATGCCAGCGACATGTATAGTGCACTGTCTCCACGTGTTGTACGCGGTGCAATGCGAGTGCGAGTGTTCTAGCGCTGCAGGGAGCAACTGCTCTCCCCGCCACAGGGCCAACCCTGGATTGGCGTATCTTCATCGAGCTTTACTTGTCACATGCGGCGAGTTGAGGTAAACGACAGAATCCGGGCTCTTCGCGCGCTGCGCTTAGCACGGTGAGAACTGCCCTATGGTGTGTGGCTCAACTCGCCGCGGCGCAGAAGTACAGCTTCAAGCCTGAGCTCGTTCCTGCGAGGGCAAGCGGCCACAAACCATGAACAGGCCACACGATGCTGGCCCTAGTGTGATTCCGGTGCCCTCATTCACTCATTCTGTGCGTCCCCGACTGGGCTCTCCTGCGAACCCCATGGCTAGATCCCGCTTCACCGGGATCCCCGCATCGAAGGGTTCGCCAAAGAACCACACTCGCATACACACACGATGGAGCTCTAGCGACCTTGTCTCACTACTTTAAGGAAGGTGGGTGATGTTTATTTTTCGAACGTTGTCATCACTCAAGTGAACAGTTTTCTGGCCTCCCATTCGAGAGGTCCCTCATGGTTCATTGACTCCCAAGTACCGTCAATTGCTCAATTCCCGCGAGGAGTGCTTCCCCACATGCCTGCGTGAATCTTCAATTGACCGTCAAGGCTAAGCCCATGAACTCAGTAAGATATTCATACCCCTTGAGTCGACACCCGAATCATACGTCACGACACGCTCTTTTCACACACGTTCCACTTAAATCCGTGGAGTCAAGTTAAACCACATGACATAGCAGACGCATCTCACCTGCAAGAATTTCTTGTTGTCCCATAATTGTTATTTACATCACTTGCAATTGCCAATGTTGATGCCCAGAGGTTGCCGGTACGGATGGAATCGAGAAACACTACCGCCACAGCACCACCCCCGAAGCTCCACTCCCCCAACCGCAGTCAACCACTAAGCCTTTACTTTCCCCCCTCCCCCACTCTCCTGTCAGCTTGGTCCGTTAACGGTTTTCTTGGTTCCCTAGCGTCCGAAGCGGACCGAGGGATTACTTTGGGAAGTAAACAAATTACCCTAATTTGTTGACGACTATTTTCTAGAGAACTCGAGGAGGCTTTCGGAGCCCCTCGGTGGAGCGGCGGACTACGGCACCGCGTACACCCTCAAAATGTAGGGCGCGGTTTCTTTGAAGGCCGGTACTTAACCTCGAACCTCGCGATAGCGAGAGGCCTGCCTATAACTTAAGCCGCCGAAAAACAGGGCGAACACGGACACGACAGTGACGATCGTGACCATCGGAAAGCTACTTTGCTCTAACCCCGCATAGTACTGCTGTAGGAGATCGATTTGACTTAACCCCGGCGCAAGTTGGGCTTGGGAAGATTCAATATCCGCGCGGCTATAGTTCTCGCTGACCGAAGCTACATGGCGCGGTGTCTGCACGATGACGGTATGCAGATCCGTAGCGTCATATAATTCTTGTGCAATATCGCGTGCGTCAGCCGCTTTGGAGACAGGCACATCGACGACAGCGAGCCCATCACCCTCACGCAGCCGCCCGGCGACGTTTTCATTTAGCTGAACATCCGATGCTAGGGAGGGTGTCGAATAAGCTACGCCGTCCTGCCTGAGCTGCTGGGCTAGCTGTGGGACGTCCACTTCACCGGGAACCAAAATCAATCCCCTCTCTCTTCTTTGCTAGTACGGAAGCTTATGCACCCGAGATCGGGGGTTGCGCACTGGGCTTGTATCGGTGTTTTCTCTGTTAAAGATAAAGGTTACCGCCCTTGCCCACGCGGTTAACGCGCCGGGCGTAGCAAAAAGCTTTAAACAGAACGCTTGTCCCGTTACAATGAGAACAACGGAAAGGTTTTACCTCTACAATAAGTGGGTAAACCATCGCGTTTTTGCCGTCTTAGGCACTGCGGGCCCCATGGCTTCGTCTCGACCACTCTGTGGTCGCGCACCTTTTGCTTATCCCGCAACTCCAGTAGGCGGCCAGAAAAACAGAACAGACTGCTTATCAACAAGGAATGGAGCTCCCTGTGACTGAAAGCTTGAACTCCTTCGGAGCCAAGAAGACCCTTGACGTCAATGGTAAGTCTTATGACTACTTTGACATCAACGCGGTTCCTGGCATGGAGAAATTGCCCTACTCCCTCAAGGTGTTGGCAGAAAACCTGCTGCGCAATGAGGACGGTAAAAATGTTAACACGGACCACATCAAGGCCCTTGCCAATTGGGATCCAAAGTCTGAGCCAGATACTGAAATTCAATTCACTCCGGCCCGCGTCCTCATGCAGGACTTCACCGGCGTTCCCTGTGTGGTCGACCTTGCAACGATGCGTGAGGCCGTATCCGCACTGGGCGGTACTCCAGACCAGGTTAACCCCCTGAACCCGGCCGAGATGGTTATTGACCACTCAGTCATCGTTGAGGCCTTTGGCTCCACCGACGCTCTTGAGAAGAACGTTGAAATCGAGTACCAGCGCAACGAAGAGCGCTACCAGTTCCTGCGTTGGGGTGCTGAGAACTTCTCTAACTTCCGCGTTGTTCCCCCGGGAACCGGGATTGTCCACCAGGTCAATATCGAGTACCTATCCCGCGTTGTCTTTGACAATGAGGGCCTCGCTTACCCGGACACCTGTATCGGCACCGACTCTCACACCACCATGGAAAACGGCCTCGGCATCCTGGGCTGGGGCGTCGGTGGCATCGAGGCAGAGGCCGCCATGCTAGGCCAGCCGGTATCGATGCTCATCCCGAAGGTCGTAGGTTTCAAGCTGACCGGGGAAATCCCGACCGGCGTTACCGCAACCGACGTCGTCTTGACCATTACGGAAATGCTACGTGAGCACGGCGTGGTCCAGAAGTTCGTGGAGTTCTACGGCAACGGCGTTAAGTCCGTCCCGCTGGCTAACCGCGCCACCATCGGCAACATGTCGCCAGAGTTCGGCTCTACCGCAGCCATCTTCCCGATCGACGAAGAGACCACCAAGTACCTCGAGCTCACCGGTCGCCCGCAAGAACAAATTGACCGCGTGGAGCAGTACGCCAAGGCCCAGGGCATGTGGCTAGCAGAGGACGCCCCGGAGCCGGAGTACTCCGAATACATCGAACTCGACCTATCCACCGTTGAGCCATCCATCGCCGGTCCTAAGCGCCCGCAAGACCGCATCCTTCTTTCGAAGGCTAAGGAACAGTTCCGCAAGGATCTGTCCAACTACACCACCGATGACGTATGCGTGGACGAGTCCTCCGCTGAGGCCAAGCGCATGTCCGCTGAAGGCGGCGCACCTCGCAACGAGGATGTCACGGGTGGCTTGAACAAGTCGCGTAAGGGCCACGGCGAATCCGCCGCCGCTGGCGCTACGGGACGTCACTCCAACCCGATCACCGTTGAGCCTGACAATGGTGGCGAATACACCCTTGACCACGGCATGGTAGCAATCGCCTCGATCACCTCTTGCACCAACACCTCCAACCCATCCGTTATGGTGGGTGCAGGTTTGATTGCACGTAAGGCCGCTGCGAAGGGGCTGCGCTCCAAGCCATGGGTCAAGACCATCTGCGCACCTGGTTCCCAGGTGGTTGACGGCTATTTCCAGCGTGCAGACCTCTGGAAAGACCTCGAAGCTATGGGCTTCTACCTCTCCGGCTTCGGCTGCACCACCTGTATTGGTAACTCCGGCCCACTGCCTGAAGAAGTTTCTGCAGCCATTAACGAAAACGACTTAGCAGCGACCGCAGTTCTGTCTGGTAACCGCAACTTTGAGGGGCGTATCTCCCCTGACGTAAAGATGAACTACTTGGCGTCTCCAATCATGGTTATTGCCTACGCTATTGCCGGTACCATGGACTTCGACTTTGCCCAGCAGCCGCTGGGCCAGGACGAAGATGGCAACGATATCTTCCTGGAGGACATCTGGCCGACCCCGCAAGAGATAGAGGACACCATCCAGTCCGCTATCTCACGCGAGATGTACGAAGCTGACTACGCCGACGTCTTCAAGGGCGACGATGCATGGCGCAACCTGGATGTTCCTGAGGGTCAGACCTTCGAGTGGGATGAGGATTCCACCTACATCCGCAAGGCGCCATACTTCGAAGGGATGCCTACCGAACCGGATCCAGTCCAGGACATCAAATGCGCTCGCGTTCTTGCTAAGCTGGGCGATTCCGTCACCACCGACCACATCTCTCCTGCATCCGCCATCAAGCCAGGAACCCCGGCTGCGCAGTACCTGGATGACAACGGCGTTTCCCGCTCTGACTACAACTCCTTGGGTTCCCGCCGCGGTAACCACGAGGTCATGATGCGCGGTACCTTCGCCAACATTCGCCTGGCTAACCAGCTGGTAGATGAAACCGGTGGTTATACACGCGACTTTACCCAGGAAGGCGCACCGCAGGCATACATCTACGATGCATGCAAGAACTATAAAGAAGCCGGGATCCCACTGGTTGTTATCGCTGGTAAGGAATACGGCACCGGTTCTTCCCGTGACTGGGCTGCAAAGGGGACCAACCTGCTGGGCGTGAAGGCGGTAATCACCGAGTCCTTCGAGCGTATCCACCGCTCGAATCTCATCGGAATGGGCGTTATCCCGCTGCAGTTCCCTGCGGGCGAATCCCACGAGTCCTTAAACCTGGACGGCACGGAGACCTTCGACATTGAGGGCATCACCGAGTTCAACGACGGTTCCATCCCGAAGACAGTTCACGTCACCGCTACCAAGCAGGACTCCGACGAAACCGTCGAGTTCGATGCTCATGTACGAATCGACACCCCGGGTGAGGCCGAGTACTTCCGCCACGGCGGTATCCTACAGTACGTGCTGCGCCAAATGGTGAAGAGCTAAGCACTTAATGCGACGACAAAGTACTATGCTTCTGGGCTTAGTGCTCGTTGCTGAGTGTGATGACGCGGGGTCGCACCGCTCTCTCCCCTAGAGGGCTCTGCGGTCCCGCATTTGTTCATTGTTGTTCTATGTTTGTTTCACAACATACTTAACTTAAAGTATTAAACAGCCCTAAAAGGAGACGACCTCACCATGCCAATCGTGAGTGAATCTGAGTTAAATCGGCGTCGTCACGAAATTCTCGTTGGTGCGCGGCATTGCTTTGCCGAACACGGCTACGAGGGCGCGACGGTCCGGCTCTTAGAGCAAGCCACGGGGAAATCACGGGGCGCCATATTCCACCACTTTGGGGACAAGGAATCTCTATTTCTTTCATTAGCCCGCGAAGATGCCGCACGTCAGGCAGAAGTAGTGGCCAATAACGGCCTCGTCGAGGTCATGCGGGAAATGTTGCGCCACCCAGAACGCCACGATTGGCTCGCCACGCGCCTGGAGATCACTTCCCTATTGCGCACGGACGCCTCGTTTGCCGCTCGGTGGAAAGAACACCAGTCCATCCGTGACGAGGCCATCCGCGCCCGACTCGCATCCAACGCGGAGCAAGGCCGTCTGCGCGATGATGTGGATATAGATACCCTGGTCAGCTATTTGGAAACCTTTATGGATGGGTTTATTAATAGGCTTGCCTTAGGGGATACGGATGGTCTGGAGCGTGTCCTCGATCTGGTAGAGCAATCCATTCGGAGTTCTAGGTCTCCACAGCGCTAACCGAGCCCATTACGTTGTTGACAGTTCCGTTTGCGGTCACCCAGGATTCGTAACCTGCCCCCATGCTGGGGCAGGTTAGGTTTGTGTGCGTTCCTTTTGCTTTTCTTTTTAAGAAGCAGTGGAACTAGTCGCTGGCTTCGGTATGGCTTATTTTCGTCCCTGTCTGGCGATGATCCGGGGGGGGTGATGCCGCCGAAGGCAGTGAGATACTCCAAACTGCTAATAGGAACCTGACCCACATCACGTGTGCGAGGTCTCAAAGTAATGTGGATGCCAGCGTGAAGTATGTCCCACCACCAGCGATGAAAGAAGTCTCATACTCATTCAACTCGCTAGGAGGCCTGACATGGTCTACGACTATGTCATTGGAATGGATGTTGGAAGATGGGCCCGACCCCCGAAAAGTGGACACATCGGGGGCTAGCTATGCTGCTTTGGTCAGTATAGCCGAAGTCTCGATTTCAAAGACATCAGGCGCTACAAGGTTGCACCAAGAGTGCCGTCTTCGCGTGTTATAAAGCATGCACCACCGGTGTTAGGACCACGGATTTAATAACGCCGTGGTGAGCAAGCAGTAACGCCCGGGTGAGTATTGAGTAACATCCGGGCGTTGATCATGAGCAACTACTTTGAGTGGGCTTCTAGGCGCATGTTCGGTCCTTCCAGTGTGATGTTGGACCTGACCCCCATTCGGTGGACACCTGATATCCAGCCCAGTCGAGCTGGGAAGAAAGGTAATCTACCACCATGTCCAGGTACTCCGAACAGTTCAAACGCGACGGTGTGGCCCTCTATGAAAACAATGAGGACCTCTCGCTGAACTCAGCATCAGCCGAGCTCGGAATCAACCGAGCCTCGCTACATTCATGGGTCAAAAAGTACGGCACCGGCAAACGTGCCCGCATAAAAGCAGTGCATGATAAAGCCCAAGCGGCGAATGATTCTGCGCGAATCCGACAGCTGGAAAAGGAAGTCTCTAAGCTGCGCGAAGAACGCGACATCCTGCGTAAGGCCGCGAAATATTTTGCTTAAAGCAACTCACAGGGAGTTCTGCTTCCAAGTGTGTCTATGACCACCGAACCGAATACTCGGTTAAGCGGATGTGCCACGTGTTAAAGCTGAATCGTTCCTCGTTTTATAAATGGGTCCACACCCGTAAAAAACGCAGGATAAGAGATGTATTCCGACGGTCTTATTGGTGCAAGAATCAAGACCATCTTCGATGATGAGCACGGGCTTTACGGTGCTAAACGCATCGCGGCAAGCCTCAAGGAAGACCTGGTGTATACCCCGGTCAATCACAAGAAAGTTGCACGCATCATGAAAACCATGGGACTTCAAGGCTTTAGCAAACGGCGTCGATGCATTACTACCAGGCGTAAGCCTGGTCACCGTGTCATGCCAGATCTAGTAGGCCGCAAGTTCACAGCTAATGAGCCAAATCGTGTGTATGTCGGTGACATTACTTACCTGCCGTGTAGGGGAGGCAAGAACATGTACCTTGCCACAGTCATTGACACGTATTCACGTAAACTTGCAGGTTATGCACTCGCAGACCACATGCGGGTCTCACTAGTTATCGATGCTCTAGCCCACGCACACGGCGTGCGCGGCAGTCTTGACGGGACTATTTTCCATTCAGATCACGGCAGCGTGTACACCTCACAAGCCTTTAGGAACTACTGCTCGTCGTTAGGTGTGCGCCAGTCCATGGGCGAGGTTGGAACGAGTGCCGATAATGCCCTGGCAGAATCCTTTAACGCCACCTTAAAGCGGGAAGTGCTGCGTGATCGGAAAGTCTTTGACAACCCAATTAGCTGTCGTCAAGAGGTCTTCCGGTGGTGCATGCGCTACAACACGCGCAGGCGGCACTCCTGGTGCAATCTCGTAGCTCCTGATGTCTTTGAAGCCGAGACTTCAGCTACGTGGACCACAGCAGCATAGCTAGCCCCCGATGTGTCCACTTTTCGGGGGTCAGGCCCGTCGGCATCAACCCGAGCCTGTGGACCGCCGCTACCGGCGCGCACTTCGCCCGCCCGGGTAACCGCTTCTATCCGGCCTTTTTCCGAGCTGGGTTGACTGCCCACCAGTTCGATGCCTCGGGCGGCTACGCGGACGCCGACTTTGACGAGCTGCAAGAACGTGGCATCGGCGTGTCCAACCTCGTTCCGCGCGCCACCGCCCGCGCCGATGAGCTAACCACCGACGAGCTGCGCCAGGCCCCGGCACGCCTGGACGATATCGTTAGCAAACACCACCCGAAGGTCGTGGCCGTGCTGGGAATTACCGCTTACCGCAAGGCCTTTAGCCTGCCCAAGGCGGCCATCGGGGAGCAGGACTCGCCGTGGGAGGGCACCCGCCTGTTTGTGCTCGACAACCCCAGCGGACTCAACGCCCACGCCAGCGTCGCGGACCATGCGGCCGGGTACCGGAAGGTGGTCAAGGCCGCGGGCATCGCGATTTAATCCCGCGCAGAGCCGGAGACTGTGACCTGGCGATCATTGATGCGCAAGGTGTTGTCAGCGGCAGCAATAACTGCGGCATCGTGGGTGGCGGCCAGAACGAGTGCGCCCCCGTCCGCAGCTCGCCGCAGGAGCGCGATAACTTGGTCGCGGTTTGTGGGGTCGAGGGAGGCGGTCGGCTCGTCAGCGAACACATAAGCCGCGCCGCGGAGCAGGGCTCGGGCGATGGCCAGCCGCTGCTGCTCGCCTCCGCTGAGAATAGCTGCCGGCCCGTCGAAGGGGACATCAAGACCGACTTCGCCGAGGGAGTGCAGCAATTCTTCTTTGGAGTATTGCTTCCTGGATAGCCCGAGGGTGAGGTTATCTTCGCAGCTTAGTTCGGGAATGATTCCGTGGTCTTGGTGGATTATCGCTGCGCGTTCTCGCCAGAACCTCCGCCTCCGCTTCATCTTCCACGCGGAGGCATTCTCGCCGTCTATCCGGAGGAGGCCGTCCGCCGGCGGCAGGAGCCCGGCCAAGGTGTTGAGCAGCAAAGTCTTTCCGGAACCGCTGGCCCCACAGATGGCGACAAAGCCTGGCCCGGGTAGGGAAAACGTTGCATTTTCCACGAGGGACTTCTTCACCGTCCGCGTGCTGCGTCCCGCAGAATAGGTCGATTCCGCGGCGAGACAGAGATGAGAGGTGGAAATCTCCGGCGGCAGAGTGGGGGACTGATTGGGGCTAGCCAATGACATTGTGACTCCTAGGGGAGGCGGACATGTGCTGAGAAATACTGAGACGGACAAAACCGAGGTAGACGATTAAGACAAGGCAGCTTAGCGCAGTGAAGGTGTAGAGGAACGGGTTGGGAAGCAGTAGCGGAGCCAGGACGGACAATATGACGACAACAGTCAGGCTGACCAGTTGGCTTTTGAATAGTCGCCACATCGTTTTGTCCGGTGATTGCCCAGCGCTGTGGAGGAGTACCAGGAGGCGACGGTGAACTCGGAGCTGGATGCGCGCCTGGACTATCAAGGCCGCAAGCGTGGCGAGCAAAGCTCCGAGGGCGCTCAGGATACTCAGCCAGAACAGCGCCGTGTTGGCTACTAGTTCGGCCAGACCGCGATCGGCCGCGTGTACCGGGTACACGTAGCCTTCGAGGCCGGCAGCGGTAAGTTCTGGACCCAGTTCCGAGAAATCCGCGAAGAGCAAATTTTTACTCGAAGCTGTGGAGCTTAGGAAGTCTGCGTCGAAGCCGGATAGATCGTCCGTTTCAAGCACGTAAAAACAATCGCCGGGAACCAGTTCCCCCGACATTGTTCCACTAATGAATCCGACCGCATGATCGGCACTGACCGGACCAATTTGCGCAGACTTAAGGAGCAGGTCGCCGGATTCCTGAGCCCACAGATCCACGGAAGCTGCGAAATGCTCTTGGGCTGCGGAATAGTCGACCGAGTGGTTGTCGTCTCCGGGACGGAACTGATAATCCTGCAGATCGTGCCATTGGCGGTTGGCAAGTGCCACGGGGCAGGAGTCCGGCACACCGGTAGCTTCTTTCGGCAAAGTATGGCTGAGGACAGCCCCGTGCTCCCGTTCCCAGCTGAGCGCGAAGTCGCGGAAGTTCTGCTGCACACTGGGCGGCAAGAGCTCGCCTTCTTCCGCGCGGCCAGCAGGGCCGTCGAAGTTGGTTTGAAAATGCAAGGCTCCAAACTCCGCGAGAGATTTCCAGGTCTGCTGGGCCTCGGATTCCTGCTGGTAGGAGCGGAGCGCAGCCGCTGAGCTAAGACCCGCTGCCACAAAGGTCACGCAGGTAAAGACCGAAATTACTTTCAGCGCTTTTCCCGCCGCCTTCTCTGCGGGGGCACGCTGCCCCAGCAGCGCTACTGCGCGGCGCAACAATGGGGCGGTGACGGCTACGGCCAAACCGGTGGTAGCCAGGGCCAAGCCTATCCCGGCGGCGTAGAACCTGAGGAACAGGAAGGCAAAAGAATAGCTCCCTTGGCGGGCGAGGAATGTACTCGCAAGGCCAATGAGAACTAGGTGCGGGAGGATGACAAAGGTCCATTGCCGCCAATTGCCTTTTTGGCTGCGGTGCCCGCCATTTATTGTGCGCAGCGCTGCCAATCTAAGACCGGAAACCCGAAGAACAAATACCAGGGCAAAAAGGGAAACGACAAATAGAAGCAGGATCGCCACCAACGCGGGTAGGCGGAACACGATCGATTGGATGAGGTGGAAAAACTGCGTCTTTTCGCTCAACCTGAGCCCCGCGTACTTAGCAGACTCATAGAATTGGCTAACATCGCCGCCCGTCTCTTTTGGAACCAAGACGTAGTCACCGTGGTAATCCAGCGACCCAAGTTCACTGGTCGCTTGCCTCAAGGCATCAGGCCGGTTGAGTCGGGGAATGCGTTCTGGAGCTGGATAATCCTGTTCCAGCGGGATGAAAACTTCGTGGGAAGTCCCACTTGCGTCATCGGTGCCAGTCAGCCGGTAGATGGAGTAGCCATTCTGCTCGGCCAATGAAACCAGTGAGTTACGGATTACCGTCGGTGCGTAGTCGGACTCAAGTTCCTTCGCGAGAGGAGTCTTAGGTTCGACGTAATCAAGGCTAAAGGTTGATTCGACCCCTAAGGACAAGGGCTTGGTGGAGTCAACCAGGGCAGTCAGCAGCCACCCAGTGGTCGCGATGACTGCAGCAAGAAGTAGGCTCAAAAGCCCAAGTACTAGGGGTCGAATGCGCAAGAGTTTTAGCAGAAGTTGTAGTAGTAGCTGTCCTTAGTGCCCGGCAAATTCGTCGCCCAAAGCTCGGCGATCGACTTCTGGCCGCCGCGGGTGTTGATGCTTCGTTGCGTTCTGCCGTTGACGGTCACAGTCGAAGTATGACAGCGATTCACGGTGAAATAAGAACGCGCCTTAGCGTTCCAGAAACCGTACTCCCAGGTACCGCCACCTGCAGGGTAGCGAACTTTCCGGCCGACAGATGCCCAGTAGGTTGTGAAGGCTGGTGCTGCCTCGCCGAGTAGCTCGGCCATCACACCGGAAGCAAAGCCTCCCTTGGCGCCGTGGTCTTGGAATTCTTCTGCGGAAGCAACGGCTGAGTTAGATACGGAAACGCTCAGAGCAGAGGCAATCAGCAGCGCTGCAAACTGCCGAGTGCGCTTTTTGGGGGTCATAACAGTCTCCTTTGAGAGAGAAAATGAGGCGGGATTGCCTCAAAAGGGAGACTACCCTAAGTGAATATAAATGGGAATAGAACCAGTTTTCTAATTTTATTGGTACTTTTCACGGTCCTTAGGCTCGGGAGGGCGGTGGTTGTCCTTGGTCCGCTATGTCTTGGATTCACCCCACTCGGTCAAGCGGATGTGCAACGTATTAAAGCTCAATCGATCCTCGTTCTACAAATGGGTTAACACCCGCGAAAATCGCAGGTTAAAGATATGCTCTGATGCTCTTATTGGTGCAAGAATCAAGACCATCTTCGATGATGAGCACGGGCTTTATGGTGCTAAACGCATCGCTGCAAGCCTCAACGACGATATGGACTTCGGCCCGATAAATCACAAGAAGGTTGCACGCATCATGAAATCCATGGGGCTAAAAGGCTTTACCAAACGGCGTCGATGCATCACCACTAGGCGCAAGCCTGGTCACCGAGTCATGCCAGATCTAGTAGGCCGCAAATTCACCGCTGACAGGCCGAACCACGTCTATGTAGGCGACATCACCTACCTGCCCTGCAAGGGCGGCAAGAACATGTACCTTGCCACAGTCATTGACGCCTACTCGCGCAAGCTCGTTGGTCATGCGCTAGCCGATCACATGCGGGTATCTCTGGTTATCGAAGCTTTGTCTCATGCCAGCAAAGTCCGCGGAAACCTTACTGGGGCAATTTTCCATTCTGATCATGGCAGTGTGTACACCTCACAGGCTTTTGGGGACCACTGCGCCCAACTTGGTGTGCGCCAATCCATGGGAGCGGTGGGAACGAGTGCCGATAATGCCCTGGCAGAATCGTTTAACGCCACCTTAAAACGTGAAGTCTTGTGAAGTGTCCCAGGTTTTGTTCCGTTTGAGTAGATGGGAAAATCTGGAATATGCCAAGAAAATTTGACCAAGATGCGAAGGACCGTGTGGTCCGTCTCGTGGAAGACCGCATCTTGGCGGAAAACAT
>NZ_REGE01000009.1 GCF_003688935.1 Corynebacterium macginleyi
AGGCTCCACCAAAGCCTGGGATATCGAACCCCGGTCGAGGTGGAAACCGAATTTTGGAAGAAGACCCCGCAACAGGGAATAATAGAAATCAAGGCAAATGCCTAGGAACAAAACTCGGGGCACTTCAGTGCCCACAATGAAGCGCCTTCTTCTTTAGCAATCCACAACCCCAAAATATGCTTGATTCCATCGAGGTCCACGCCGATAGCCATATAGGCAGACTTGTTGACGACTCGGCCACCGTCGCGGACTTTAATACCCAGCGCATCCAAGAAGATAACGGGGTAGAACTCATCTCACTGGCGGTTGTGCCAGACCATGACCTCACCGAGAACGGCATCAGTGACCGCGGAAATTGTTTCATGAGAGATATCTACCCGCATCGCAGTTGCCATATGATGCTGGATATCCCGAATGGTCATTCCACCGGCATACAAGCTGACGATCGTCTCACTCAACGTCGGTCAATCTCCTCGAGCCTTTGAGGGGCCATAGTCGGCGAGAATGTTCCAGCCCGATCCCTAGGCACATCAACGGTCACTGGCCCGTAGTTAGAATCCACGGTCTTTGGATACGAACCGTTGCGGTGATTGTTTGTCCCAGCAGCAGCTTTAGCACTCCTGTCGCCAGACTTGTAGCCAAGGTGGGCATCCATCTCAGCATTCAAACCCCTAGTGATCGAGGCTTGCAACATGCCCCGAACCAGGTCGTTGGCATCCGTGGTGGACGTGCCTAGCTCGTCAATAAGTTTCGCCATCTCAGGGTTAGCAAGAAGCTTCCTTATTCAATCGCATCAAATTGTGGCCTTATCAGCTTAGATCTCGTCGTGCCACACTAGTCATTCTGGCTTATCTCCTTATGCAAATCGAAAACCTACACACAAACGATTAAAAAACTTTTGCGCACACGATGGTGGACTTCGCGACCCCATAGACCTCAGCGGCATGGGCCACTGGGAACAGGCAATCTTCCATGATTACAACGTTAGCGCTAGCACAAAGACAGCAAAACACGACACCCACAACCCGGTGCGTGGGGGCGGTGTGAGCGTCGCGCATGGAAGGGTCTGCGCTATTTAGCCTGCAACAGATAAACGTGCAGTACGCTGAACAGCACCTAAATACCACGTAACATAAAAATTACCGGACATCCCGCTTTGTGATTTTCCGGTTCTGTCGCAAATAGCCCAAAAAGAATAGAAAGAGCGCGAAAAACGATGAAAAAGCACCGAGTGATATTTGCAATTCAATTATAAGATATATTGCCAATCCGTAAAAAATAGACGCCGAGGCATAAAGCATCGAACTTACTAAATCTACACCACTCGAAAAAGGCTCAAACTTTTTTCCAGAAAAAGTTGCAAAAGATAGAAATATCGAAAGTGCTGTTGCGAAAAATAGTATAACTATCGGGAATATCACTTAGCCAAAATTCCTTATTTTAGTCACGAAAGCCAAAACCGCCCCTGCGAACTTTACTCGCATTGCCTGGGTGGTGAGAGCGCCAACAACGGGCCCACCAGCGCACCCAAAGATAGCATTCATCATATAGTCCGGTGGGGGACTGATACATTGGTTGCTCGTGAAGCTGCGTCATGTACCGCAGATGCAGGAACGGAAGTTAGCGCCCCATTTACACACCATCCAACTACGGCAACTGCGGCGGCTGCTACCGCAGGAAGCGCGCGGGGAGCCGGGCCAACCATTCTATAGTCAATGTCAGTACCGGAGAGTGCTTCCTCCAGTTCCAGATCTAGGACTGACTCGGCTGTTACGAGATCCCGGTACGCGATCTCCTTTGTCTCTTCCGCATGCGCTACGTTCACTCCATATAGGGAGATTGAAAGTGCCAAAATGGTAGAAAGGGTTCTTTTCTTGAACATATATGTCATATACCACTCCAACAAGCTATGAATGTTATGTATTACAAAATAGGATATGCTGGGCCCGACCCCCGAAAAGTGAACACACCGGGGGTCGGGCCCTATCTCCTTATGCAGGTTGGGAACCTACACACAAACCATTAGACACTCTCGGTTGACTCAGCTGCCTCATAAAATATCGAACGAGCTGACCCCCGAAATTAGACTCGTCGGCGGTCAGATCCTAGATCTCGTCGTGCCGCACAAGGGCCCGACCCCCGAAAAGTGGACACATCGGGGGCTAGCTATGCTGCTTTGGTCAGTAGGGCCCGACCCCCGAAAAAGCAGACACATCGGGGGTCGGGCCCATCCAGTAGGCCGGGCCTGTTTCAACAGCTTCTAACAATCCATAATCAAGACTTCGAATTGTGATCGACGAGATTCGCTGCTATCTCGGCGCAATCCGACCTCCCACAGTGTTGGGTTTCCGCATTCTCGACGCAGTCATCACAAATGAGCACCTGCTGGCGGCACGTGTCCTCATTAATGCAGTTGTGAAAAGTATTGGTGCCCTTCCCGCAGTGCACGCAGTGGCCCAATTGGATAAAGCCCGGATCCTCTAGGCCTTGGCCAAACTCCTGGTGCATGCGTTTGTCAAAAACGTACATGGAGCCTTCCCACAGCCCATCATTGCCGTACTTCTCGCCATAGCGCACGATGCCACCATCGATCTGGTAAATCTCGTTAAAGCCGCGATTCTTCATCAAGGAAGAAAGGACTTCGCACCGGATGCCACCGGTGCAATAGGAGACGACCGGCTTGTCCTTCATCCAGTCGTATTTGCCGGATTCTAGCTCTGCAATGAAGTCATGGGTGGTACGCACATCTGGCACGACGGCGTTTTTGAACTTGCCAATCTCTGCTTCCATCGCATTGCGGCCATCGAAGAAGACGACCTCATCGCCGCGCTCTTCTACCAGCTGGTTGACCTCTTCCGGCTTAAGGTGCGTACCACCGCCGACGACGCCGTTTTCATCCACCTTGAGCTCGCCCGGCGCGCCAAAGGCCACGATTTCATCACGCACCTTGACCGATAGGCGCGGGAAATCATCAGCGCCGCCTTCGGACCACTTGAACTGCATACGCTTAAAGCCCGGGTATTCACGGGTTTGGCGCACGTAGCGCTTGCACGCATCCATATCGCCACCGACGGTGCCATTAATGCCGTGTTCCGAGATAAGGATGCGCCCCTTCAAACCCAAGGAATCACACAGGGTGCGCTGCCACAGCATGACGGAGGTGGGATCCTTGATAGGGGTAAAGCAGTAGTAGAGGAGAACTTTGCCGATAGTCACATCCATAATCTTAGGCCCGCTACCGGCAAGATCCCCAATTCCTTATCGCTTCTGGTAAAGCGCTTTCTTGCGGGCGAAGACCGGATCGGAGGTCACGAGGACGCCAAGGTTGCGGAAGATTCCTTCATCCACCGAGCCCAGGATGGTGGTCGTGTGGACATCGCAACCAGCGAGTTCCTTGATCTGTTCCAGTGCCTTGCGCGCATCCTCGTCCTTCGCGGCGGATACAGACAGTGCGATGAGCACTTCATCGGTGTGCAGGCGAGGATTAGACGATCCCAGGTGCTTCGTCTTGAGCGTTTGAATCGGCTCTATCGATTCCGGCGATAGCAGGTGGGTATCGTCATCGATTCCGGCCAAGTATTTAAGGGCATTGAGCAGCATCGCCGCGGAGCAGCCCAGCAGCGGCGAGGTACGCCCGGTGATAATGGTGCCATCGTGAAGCTGCATCGCGGAGGCGGGGCCATCGGTGTCCTCCGCGCGCTTGCGGGCCGGACCAACGACCGGACGGTCATCGACCTTGATACCAGCTTTGGCCATAACGACGACGGCGCGCTCAGACTGCTCATCGCCCAACCCGGCGCGAGCTTCTTCTACCTTGGCTTTGAAGTAGCGGCGGATGATTTCCTGCTGCGCGGCAGCGCGGCAAACCGCATCATCGGTAATGCAGTAGCCTGCCATATTCACGCCCATGTCCGTGGGAGATTCATACGGCATGCTGCCGGTGAGTTTTTCCAGTAGGGTCCGCAGCAACGGGAAGGCTTCAACATCGCGGTTGTAGTTCACCGTGGATTCGCCGTAGGCACTCAAGTGGAAGTGATCAATAATATTGGAATCATTAAGGTCCACCGTGGCGGCCTCATAAGCGAGGTTGACCGGGTGCTCGAGGGGAAGATTCCAAATGGGGAAGGTCTCAAACTTAGCGTAACCAGCGTTATTGCCGCGCTGATGTTCGTGGTAAACCTGCGATAGGGCAGTGGCGAGCTTGCCGGAACCAGGGCCAGGGGCGGTCACAACGACCAAGTCCCGGGAGGTTTCCGCGAACTCGTTTTTACCCAGGCCATCCTCAGACACAATGAGGTCTGTATTTGTAGGATAACCAGGGATAACGCGGTGTCGGGCTACCTTGAGACCAAGGCGCTCGAGCTTTTCGATGAAAGCTTCTGCTTGCGCATTCCCGTCTTCTACCTGGGTCATCACGATGTTTTCAACCAAGAAGCCGCGACTGCGAAATACGTCTACCAAACGCAGGAGATCGTCTTCATACAGGATGTCTAAATCAGCGCGTACCTTGTGGCGGGCAATGTCTTTGGCGTTGATGCACAGAAGGATTTCAATTTCCTCTTTGATGCGCTCCAACATGGCTATCTTGTTATCCGGGGTAAAGCCCGGCAGCACGCGGGAGGCATGCATATCATCAAAAAGCTTGCCGCCCATTTCCAGATAGAGCTTTCCGCCGATTTCTTCGCGGCGGGCCTGGATGTGCTTTGACTGCAGCTCAATGTATTTTTCTCGGTCAAAACCGATTTGGTGCGTCATGATTTATCGACCCTTCAATAGAAATGAAATCATTCCGCACTTCGAGCTTACTCTTTTTCATCCTCGGGCGCTACGCGCGCTAGTTGGGGGCTACCAACGATCTCACTACACTAAAACCATGCCTGAAGGTCACGTTATCCACCGCCTCGCTCTCACACTCAACGCGGACTATCGCGGGATGCCACTGAGCGTGACCAGCCCACAAGGCCGCTTCGCCGCCGAGGCGGCCATTCTCGACGGGGAAGAAATCGACCATGCAGAGGCCTTTGGCAAACATCTCTTCGTACATTTCACCGCCGGCGCCCCGGCGCATATTCTCTATATTCACCTGGGGCTCATCGGAAAGCTCAGCTTCGAGCCGCGCGAGGAAACCCGCGGACAAATCCGCATACGCATAGACAATGGAACGCAGGCTGCTCACCTGCGCGGTCCCCAGTTTTGCATGCTGCTTACAGAGGAGGAATATCAAACGAGGCTAGCCACGGTGGGCCAGGATCCGCTCCGCGCCGATGCTGACCCCCATGCGCTGTGGGCTAAGGTGCACAAATCCCGCCGCAGCATAGGTTCACTCATGATGGATCAACATCTGTATGCCGGGGTGGGCAATATCTACCGCGCGGAGACTCTCTTCCGCGCCGGCCTCTCCCCCTTCACGCCCGGCAAGCAGGTTTCCCGTGACACATTCTTCTCCGTCTGGAAAGACCTGGTAGAGCTCATGGACTACGGCGTGGAGCACGGCCGCATTGATACCGTGCGCGCCGAGCACTCCCCGGAAGCTATGAATCGCGAGCCGCGCAAAGATGATCACGGCGGCGAAGTCTACGTCTACCGGCGCGCGGGCCTACCCTGCTATGTCTGCGACACGCCGATTGCAGAGCAGGTCATGGAGGGCAGAAACCTCTTCTGGTGCCCTACCTGCCAATCAGCTGCTTAAAGCCTATAGTAGCGGGCATGCGACCTGCCTTTAGTGTATCCGCCGTTCGTTCCGCCGAATCCGCGCTCCTCGCGCAGCAGAGCCACGATGATGAGCTCATGCGCCTGGCTGCCCGGGGTGTTGCCGCCACCGCGAAATCCATGCTGCCGGGTCCTAATCCTCGCCGCATCACCATCCTCGCCGGGCCCGGCGGCAATGGTGGTGACGGCCTTTATGCAGGTGCTTTCCTCGCCGCGGAGGGGTATGGTGTCGATGCTATCCTCGTCGCCGATACTGCGCACGACCCGGCGCTGCAGGCCTTTACCGCCGCTGGCGGGACCATTACAAAGCAACCGCGTGTGGAGTCTACAGGCCTGCTTATTGATGCCGTTGCCGGCCTCAACTCCACCCGCGGCCTCAGCGGTGCCAGTCTTGCCGCGTATCGCGCGGCTAAGCAACACGATATCCCAATACTTTCGGTGGATATCCCCTCTGGCATCAACGCAGATACGGGCGTGGCCGCGGATAACGCCGTCGCGGCAACGGTTACCGTGAGCTTTGGTTGGGCGCGCGCCGGCCATATCTTCGCCCCGGAATGCGGCACGGTGGTCCTGTGCGATCTGCACCTGCCCCACGCGCCGCGGTCCTTTGCGGAGGAACTAACGGCCACGGCTGAGCCGGCGGGCTATATCGCCAACGAGCCCACCATCGATCTCCCCTTCCAGTGGCCGACGGAGCCCGTGCTTGCCGATGCCCACCTCGGCCACGTCACCGCCCCCAAGCCCGTGGGCTGCACAGGGCCCATCGTGGACCCCACTCCCCACGCCTCAAGCACGAAATACACCGGCGGGGTCACCGCTATTTGTGCTGGTAGCAGTGCCTATCCCGGCGCGGGCATCTTGGCTGCTACCGGCGCGGTGCGCGCCACACCGTCCATGGTGCGGGTGATAGATAACGATGCCGTGGTCCCTCACCTGCCCGAGGTGGTTGCCCACCCGAGCGCCGAGGACAAGGTGCATACCCAAGCCTGGGTGGTTGGCCCCGGACGCGGTACCGATGAGGCCGCGGCCCGCGAACTTCAGGCCGTCTTAGATCGCGAACTGCCCACCATCCTGGATGCCGATGCCCTGACCCTGCTCGCCCAGAGCGCTGAGCTGCGCGATCGCGTCCGCGCCCACCCGCGGATCATTCTTACCCCACACGCCGGCGAATTCCGCCGCCTTTACGAGGCCACTTTTGGCCGCAAGCTCGACCTCAGCGAGGGCGTGGGACCGCGCCAGCACGAGCTGGCCGAGGACTTGGACTGTTTCCTACTGCATAAGGGCCGGATCACTACGGTCACCGCGCCCAACCAGCCCATATACGGAATGAATGCCGGCCACTCTTATGCGGCTACCGCCGGCTCCGGCGATGTTTTATCGGGCATACTCGGCGCCACCATCGCGCAGGTAGACCACGAAAAAACCGATGCGGAATACATCATCATGGAGATCCTCCACGCCGCCGCCCTGCACCAACACGCCGCAGCCATCGCGGCACATACCACCGATGGTTTTGGCATTTGCTCTGCTTCCCAGATTGCCGCGGCGATCCCGCAGTCCATCGCGCGCCTGCTCGTCATGCACCGTTAACGTCCTGCCTGCTCACACGGCCGCGCGCTGGCTGCCCACCTGGCTTTAGCGAGAACGCCACCTTCGAGCTCGTCGCTTCTGGCAAGGGCGCCGTTCCCAGCGGTATCAATCAAGTAGTCGTGCGCGCCGCACATGAAGGCCTTAATAACGTGATGAAGCACACGCGTACCTCCCGCTGGGAAGTCATCCTGGACCTTTTGAGAATGCGGTCACCCTGGACTTCGTGGATAATGGGCACGTTGTAGTTGAGGCCCCGCGCTTGCCATCAGAATCCCCGCAAGGAGCAGCCCCATGGTTAACGTCATGCTTATACTGACCACCCATAACACCCAAGCCGATATCCCGGCCGCGGTGGCGGTAGCCCGCGAGCGAAAGCTCATTTAATGCTAGACAGCATCGTTATCGGTGCCGGGCAAGCGGGCCTGGCCACCAGCTATTACCTGCACAAATGGGGGCTCAATTTCCAAATCCTCGATGCCGAGCCCTCCCCCGGCGCGGCCTGGCGCCACGCGTGGCCGTC
Source organism: Corynebacterium macginleyi (assembly GCF_003688935.1). Lineage (GTDB taxonomy): Bacteria > Actinomycetota > Actinomycetes > Mycobacteriales > Mycobacteriaceae > Corynebacterium > Corynebacterium macginleyi. Next base: position 7,820 of record NZ_REGE01000009.1, read on the forward strand.
ACTGACGCTGTTTAGCAATAGCGCCTCTTCCAACCTGCCTGGCTGGCCGATGCCCCACCACGAGGGTTTCCCGCCCGCCAGCCACGTCATCGAATATTTCACCTGCTACGAGCAGCGCTATGACCTGCCCGTACGCCGACCAGTGCGGGTGCAGGAAGTCACCCACGATGGCGAGAACTTTCATGTCACCACCAATGACGAGTGTCTCACCGCGCGCACGGTAGTAGCGGCCACGGGCACGTGGTCCGCACCGTTTATTCCCTTCTACCCGGGTTCTTTTTCCGGACGCCAATGGCACTCAGCGGTCTACCCCGGACCCGATCCTTTCCGCGGCGAATCCGTCGCCGTTGTCGGTGCGGGAAACTCAGGGGCGCAAATAGCCGCAGAGCTCGTGCTATCCGGCGTGGACACTACGTGGTTCACGGCGAAGCCACCGCGATGGATGCCCGATAATGTCGACGGCCGCGTGCTCTTTCAACACAACCACGCCCGCCTGATCGCCATAATGCGCGGCGAGCCCGACCCCGGCGCTGGTACCAACTTGGGCGATATCGTCGTCGTTCCTCCCGTCCAACGCGCCCGCGATGAGGGCTTGCTCGAGGCCTCCCCCATGTTCTGCAGCCTCGATGACGTGGAGGCAAAACACCTCATCTGGTGTACCGGGTTCCGCCCCGCGCTCGGCCCTTTCCGCACGCTCCTCAATGGGCGCACCCCCACCGTCAAGGGCCTTTTCCTTGTCGGGTACGGAACCTGGACGGGCCCTGGGTCAGCAACTATTACCGGGGTGAGCCCCTTTGCCAAGCAGGCCGCAGCGGAGATTACCAAGCTTTGCTGCCCTAGCGTTTAGCGGCTCAAGAATGGGTGCATCGCAATTGACGTATATTGGTGAGCATGAGCACGCTACTTGTTACCCGTAACGAAGACAAATCCGTCACCACTTCCTTTGAGGATGGAGAATTCCTCGGCGAGGGTGACCTGACCGTTGATGTCTCTTATTCTTCGCTGAACTACAAGGACGCGATGGCGATTTCCGGCAATCCCGGCGTGGTCCGCACCAATCCACTGGTTCCCGGCATCGACGTCGTTGGAACCGTATCTGAGTCCAATATTCAGCGCCTGCCGGTAGGCACCCTCGTTGCCTCCTTTGGCGACGGCCTTGGCGAATTCCGCCACGGCGGCTACACCCCGAAGCAACGCGTTAACTCCCGCGCCACCGTAGCTCTGCCCGCAGATTTCACCGCAGAACAGGCCGCTGCCGTTGGTACCGCAGGTTACACTGCGGCGCTGTGCGTTAACTCACTGCGCGATCTTCCTGAGGGCCCAGTCCTCGTCACCGGTGCCACCGGTGGCGTTGGCTCTATTGCCGTCAACCTCTTGCGGAACGCCGGATACGAGGTCCACGCCATGACCGGCCGCCCGGATGAATACGCCAATTACCTCCACGAACTCGGCGCGCACGAGATCATTGACCGCTCCGAATTCACCGAGCGGGGAAAGCCCTTGCAAAAGGCCATCTACGCAGGTGCCGTGGACACCTCCGGTTCCCAGGAGCTGGCCAACGTTTTGGCCCGCACCAAGTGGGGCGGCACCGTTGCCGCCACCGGTATGGCAAGCGGCGCCGACCTTCCCACCACCGTCATGCCCTTCATCCTGCGCAACGTGCACCTGGCCGGCGTGAACTCCGTCGACGCGCCACTGCACTACCGGGAAAATGCTTGGCAGCTCCTCGCCCGCACCCTGGACTTATCCATCCTAGATTCCATGACCAACACCCTGCCGCTGGAAGATGCGGTCGAGGAAGCCCAGTCGCTCATCAATGGTAGCCATCACGGCCGCACGGTGCTGAAGATTTCCTAAGGCCTCGGCCTGTTAGGACTTACGTCTAGGCAGGCACCCCGCCGGGTATGGCGGGGTGCCTCTCCTGTACGGACTGCCTGCGACTCAAATCAGCCTGTCGGCTGTCTATGATGACGGGCATGGATAAACTTTTTAGCACCTGCGGATTCAATTTTCTACACCCAGAAGAACTCATCGCGGAGCTACCCGCCGAGCAGACCTTGTGGGATGCACCGGCTTTCGATCGAGTGCTCTACTACGCGGATCCTTCCGGCATCGCCGTAACGGCGATGGAGTACGAAGGGGAGTGGACCATAGTGCCGTCATTCCGAGGCGGGGAGGACTCAGAGGCGACGCTTTATCGGGCCATGCCATTTATTGGCATTCTAGAAGTGGAAAGTCTCCGGTTGGCGGTGCTGAGCGATGCCCCCTTTACGCTTCCCACCGGCAACCCCGTAGGCGGCGAAAAACTGCGTGGCCGCGTGCGGCCCGCAGTCGTTGCGTTGGAATATGAAGTAACGGAAACGGCGGCGTTTTCGCTGCGATCTCCAGCGACGGAACGGTTCTACCAAAACTACAAGCCCAGCCTGCTCAATCCGCAGGTGGAGCTTGCGGGAACCGTGAATAACGTGGAGAAAAAGACCAATGAGTTTGGGGGAGGGGAGTTCTGGGTATGCGAAATAAACGGGCTCCCGCTCATTGTTGATGCCCCAGTTGAGGCGGGCCAGGGAGTCCGGGCGCACGGCATCGCGCTCTGCGCCACGGAGTACTGGGATTAGCCGCCTCGCTGCTAGGAATAGGTAGCTCCTAGTGTTGCGAAGATGCAGGTACCAGCGCTACAAGGCGCTCGAGGTAGTCCCGCACGAAATCGATGGTGCTGGACGGCTCGATCTTTCCGTCTTCACCAATGAGCTCGGGTGAATTGCCCAAGAATACCTCCGGCTGACCGGGCATCGGCATGTCGAAGTAGGACAGGGCTAGGCGCACGTTCTTGTGGGAAGAATAGCCACCCATGCGGCCCACGGAGTGACTGATGATGCCAGCCGGCTTATTCTTCCAGGCCACATCGGAATTGGGTTTGGATCCGATATCGATGGCATTTTTTAAGCACGCCGGGATGGTCCGGTTGTTTTCGCTGGTGACGAACAAAATCGCGTCCGCATCCTTAATTGCATTGCGGAAATCGGTGTACGCTTCCGGCGTGGGTTTATCCGCCACGCCAGGATCGTCGTAGTCAAAATCATAAAGCGGGAGTCTGCGCAGGTCATAGCGCTGGCACTCTACGTGCTCAGGAACGAGTTCGATGGCATGGTTGGCGATCTTTTTCGCAATACTTTCCCGCCGCAGGCTGCCGACGAGTACAAGAAGTTTCATGATGTGTGTCCTTTCGTGTGGAGGCTTGTTAGCGTTTAGAAATCCCAGTCGGCATCGGAGGTCTCTACGGCTTTGCCGATGATATAAGAGGACCCCGAACCCGAAAAGAAGTCGTGGTTTTCATCCGATCCTGGCGTGAGTGCCGCGAGAATCTTCGGGTTGACCTGGCATTCCTCGTACGGGAAGAGGTTGGGATAGCCCAGATTCATCAGGGCTTTATTGGCGTTGTAGCGCACGAACGTAGCGACATCATCCATGAGCCCGTATGGTTCATAGAGCTCGCCGGAATAGCGCATCTCCAGGTCATAGAGCTTGCGCACCAGTTCAAAGGTAAATTCCCGCATGCCCTCGCGGCGAGCTTCCGTGGCGTGGTCCAATCCCCGCTGGAACTTGTATCCGGAGTAGTAGCCGTGGACCGCCTTATCTCGCAGGATGAGCCTGATCATGTCTGCCGTATTGGTCAGCTTTCCGTGCACGCTAAAGTGCAGTGGCAGATAGAAACCGGCATACAGCAGCAACGAGGACAAGAGGGTAGAAGCAACCTTGCGCTTTAGTGGGTCATCGCCATAGTAATGCACCATGACACTGGTCGCACGCTGTTGCAGCACTGGGTTATCCACGGCCCACGCATAGGATTTCTCGATCTCTTCGGTGCTGGCCAGGGTAGAAAAAATGGAGGAATAACTCCGCGCGTGCACCGCCTGCATGAAGGCGATATTGGTATAAACGGCCTCCTCATGCTCAGTCCGGGCATCTTGAATCTGGCTGATTTCCCCCACGGTGGCCTGCACGGTATCCAGTAGCGTCAGGCCGGTAAAAACGCGAATGGTGAGATCGCGTTCAGCTGGATCCATGCGCGACCAGTCATTGCAATCATTGGAAAGCGGAACCTTCTCCGGCAGCCAGAAATTCGAGGTCAGGCGGTTCCACACCTCTAAATCCTTATCATCCCAGATGCGATTCCAGTTCACTGGGCGCAACGGGGTGGAGGCATCGTGGCGAAAATGCGGCGGGGTTTGGGATCGCTCAATGAGCTCTTGATATTTCATCGGTGTTCTCTCTTTTCTTTGTCTTCGCGGCCCTGGCCGTCAGGCAATGGACGCGTGTGCGGTGGGGTAGAGGTGGTGCGCAAAGAAGTCCTGCAACCCCTCCCGTACGCGGGCAACATCGCGGTCGGTGCCGAGCAACTCAAAACGGTAAAGCTCAGGCACGCCGCACTTTCGGGCTATCTGTGGCCCGGCGCAGCAAAAGGCCTCGCCAAAATTGGTGTTTCCTGAGGTAATGACGCCGCGCAAGAGTGCACGGTTTTCCGGAACGTTGAGGAATTGGCGCACCTGCACCGGAATTGCCGCCTTGATATTGCCGCCGCCGTAGGTGGGGACGATGAGCACAAAAGGCTCGGTGACATAGAGCATTCCTTCACGCTTCGGACGCAGAGGAATGCGTGCTGCTGGAAAGCCCAGCTTGTGGACGAAACGGTGGGTATTTTCACTGACCGAAGAAAAATACACAAGATTAGCGGCGGTATTAATGCCGCAGGGTGGCGTCGAGGCTGTAGTCATCTCGCTCCTTAGTGGCTGCGCCGAAGCGCAATTTCTGCTTCAACTACAGATCTAACGTACTTTCAACTACGTCGCAACTAACCTCCATTGACATGCGCAAATAACCCACCTTTCAAAAAAGAGGAGGGCAGGAAAGTTACATGCGCACCCACACAGCGCGGGCTGCATGGGAGCTCAGGGTAAACGCCGCGGAGTATTCGTTCTGGGCATTCTCGTTGTGGTTACCCTCTACGCACACGGCCATTCCGCCGGAATAAGGTTGGCTGTCTTGCACGCTCACGGCAGCGCCGATAGTCAGGTTATTCTCGCTGAAAAAGCGCAGCAGATCGGCGTCTGCATCACTGATGCGATCGACTATGCCCGCCTCACCGGGCTCCAGATCGCTGAGTTTACGCAGATCCCCTGGCTCGGACGCCGGGGGCGCGGCATAGTCCGCGGGGTAGTCGCCCGCGGCGCTGGGGATGGGGTCTCCATGCGGATCGCGGCGCGGAAAACCCAGTTCAGCGTCTATGCGCTCCAGGAAGAAATCGGAGACGCAGTGCTCTAATTGCTCGGCTTCCGCGTGGACCTGGTCCCAGCGGTAGTGGAGGGATTCCACCAGAAAGGTCTCGATGAGGCGGTGCCGCCGCACCATGGCAAGGGCAAAGGCACGCCCCTCGGTGCTCAGCCCGATGGCACCATAAGGCGTATGAGTGACGAGGCCCTTTTTCTCCAGCCGCCGCACCGCATCTGACGCGCTGGAGAGCCGAACGCCTATGTGCTGGGCGAGCATCTTCACCGTCACGGGCTCGTCGTGCCATTCGCCCAGCTTAAACAGGGCCTTGAGGTAGTCCTGATTGGACGGCGAGAGGCCCGAGACGTCTACGCTCATTGGTTACTTAACCACCAGGTTTACCATCCGGCCGGGAACGTAAATCTTCTTCACTACGTTCTTGCCGGAGGTAAGGTCAGCCACCTTGGCATCAGCAAAAGCGGCCTCGAATACGGCGTTTTGGTCAGCATCGGCCGGGACATTGATGCGGGACTTGACCTTGCCGTTGATCTGGACTGGTACCTGAATCTCATCATCTACCAGGTATTTCTCCTCAAAGCAGGGGAGTGGCTCGTAGGTGATGGTCTCATCGTGGCCAAAGCGCTGCCACAGTTCCTCCGCAATGTGCGGGGCGATGGGGGAGACCAGCTGCACGAGGGGCTCCACCGCCGCGCGCGGTGCTTCGGTGCGGTAGGTCTTAGTGAGGTAGTTGACGTACTCGATGAGCTTCGCCACGACCGTGTTGAGGCGCAGGTTCTCATAATCATCGCGCACGCCAGCAATGGTGCGGTGCAGCTGTTTCAGATCATCCTGGGTGAGCTCGGAATTGGTAGTAGCCAATTCACCGGTGTCTTCATTGATGGCTAGGCGCCATAGGCGCTGCAGGAAACGCTGCGATCCGATAACATCCTTGGTTGCCCAGGGGCGGGAGGTATCCAACGGGCCCATGGACATTTCATATACGCGCAAGGTATCGGCGCCGAAGTCACGGCAAATATCATCCGGGGCCACGGCATTTTTCAGGGACTTGCCCATCTTGCCGTACTCCTGATTGACCTCTTCGCCGTTGTAGTAGAACTTGCCGTCTTTTTCCTCTACCTCTGCGGCAGGAACATACACGCCGCGGGAATCGGTATAAGCGTAGGCCTGAATGTAGCCCTGGTTGAAAAGTCGGCGATACGGCTCCTGGGAGCTGACAAAGCCTAAGTCAAAGAGCACCTTGTGCCAGAAACGGGCGTAAAGCAGGTGCAGTACGGCGTGCTCAACGCCGCCAACATACAGATCCACACCGCCCGGATCGTTCTCACCGTGCTCCTCTGGGCGCGGGCCGGTCCAATAGCGCTCATTTTCGATATCGCAGAAGGCCTCGCCATTACGGGGATCGATATAGCGCAGTTGGTACCAGGAAGAACCCGCCCATTGGGGCATAACGTTGGTATCGCGGTAGTAGGTTTGCGGGCCATCGCCCAAGTCCAGCTCTACTTCTACCCAGTCGCGGACCTTGGCTAGCGGCGGTTGTGGCTCTGAGTTCTCATCTTCTGGGTCGAAAGAGGCAGGCTTATAATCTTCCACCTCGGGCAGCTCAACCGGCAGCATCGCCTCGGGCAGCGGGTGGACCATGCCATCCTTGTCATAGACGATGGGGAAGGGCTCGCCCCAGTAGCGCTGGCGGGCGAAGAGCCAGTCGCGCAGCTTGTATTGAATTTTACCGCGGCCAGACCCGTCCTTTTCCAACCATTCAATGGCCTGAACGATGGCCTGAGCCTTATTCAGACCATTGAGATCCAGGCCCTTATCGTTGGCGGAGTTTACCAACGCGCCATCTTCGGTCCAAGCTTCCTCCTCGATATTGCCGCCGGAAACGACCTCCGTAATCGGCAGTCCAAAAGCTTGGGCAAACTCATAGTCTCGCGTATCGTGCGCGGGTACCGCCATAATGGCACCGGTACCGTACCCGGTCAGCACGTAGTCCGCGATGAAGATAGGAATGCGCTTGCCAGAGACTGGGTTGGTGGCATAAGTGCCCAAGAATACGCCGGTCTTTTCCTTGTTTTCCTGTCGCTCCAGGTCCGACTTCGCCGCTATATCCGCACGGTAGGACTCAACGGCTTCTTTCGGATCATCGTTGCCATAGGTCCACCGCTCGTCCACGTCATCGCCGTAGGGGATGGGGGACAAGAGGGCATCAACAAGCTCATGCTCTGGGGCCAAGACCACGTATTCCGCGCCAAAGAGCGTATCAGGGCGCGTGGTAAACACGTCGATGCCATAGCCTTCCGCGGGAAAAGTTACCTCCGCGCCGCGGGAACGACCGATCCAGTTACGCTGCATGGACTTGACCTTCTCCGGCCAATCCAGTAGCTCCAGATCTTCAAGCAAGCGATCCGAATAGGCGGTAATACGCATCATCCACTGGGACAGGTTCTTGCGGAATACCGGGAAGTTGCCGCGCTCGGACTTACCCTCCGCAGTGACCTCCTCATTGGCCAATACAGTACCCAAACCCGGACACCAGTTTACCGTGGAGTTGGACAGATACACCAGGCGGAACTCATCGACTGCCTGGGCCTTCTCCTGCGGGGACAAGTCCTCGTAATAGCGCCCGTCCTTGGTGGTGCGCTGCTGGGCCTGCAGTTCCTCGATGAGCTCTGCAATGGGTCGAGCTTTTTGCTGCTCCTCATCGAACCAGGAGTTATAAATCTGCAGGAAAATCCACTGGGTCCACTTAAAGAACTCAGGATCCGTGGATTCTACCGAGCGGCGCGGATCATGGCCCAAGCCCAGCATGCCCAACTGGCGGCGCATATTGTCGATATTGGTCATCGTGGTGGTCCGCGGGTGCGTACCTGTCTGGATGGCGTACTGCTCTGCCGGCAAGCCGAAGGCATCGTAGCCCATGGTGTGCAGCACGTTCTTGCCCAGCATGCGGTTGTAGCGGGCATAAGTATCGGTGGCTATATAACCAAACGGGTGTCCCACGTGCAGGCCCGCACCGGAAGGGTAGGGGAACATGTCTTGCACGTTGAGCTTTTCCTTGGGCAACTCGCCAGTATCCGTAGCCAGCGAACCGACCGGGTTCGGCGTGTTAAAGGTCTCGTGGTCCTTCCAATACTGCTGCCAAGTCTTTTCAATCTGGTTCGCCAGTTCAGGGGTGTAGCGGTACGACATGGAATCGCTCGGTTTAGTCATAGACACACAGTGTAATAGTCCCCGTCCGGCGGCGGGTAGGCAGAGGTGTGTTTTGCTCTACTCATTCGGCACCGGACTAGTAGGCGGCAGCAGTTCTTTGCCCTGGCTCCTGCGGTGGAGGTGGAGCACCAGGACAAGGACTACGGCATGCCACGGTATGTTCGGGCAGTGTTTAGGATCTATTAACGCGCAGTTTCTTTCGCGGTTAAATCAAGCGTTTATTTTTCAACTCAAGGCTTTGCGCCCAGCCATGTCTGGGTCATTTTTCTTGCTCGCAGGGCCGCTATCCCTCCGTATATCATTTCCACCAAGGACAATTCATGCGCACTACTCTCCGCATTGGCGCCGCTGCCGTAGCCGCTACCGTGGCTACCGCTGGCGCAATTGCCCCGGCCACTGCCGCCGAATCTCAGGGGCCAAAGAACATCATCTACATGATTGGTGATGGCATGGGCTATGGCCACGTGGCATTCAATAACCTCTACGAAACGGGTCAATCCAAATACCTGGTCGATGGCGCATTTAGTGCCGAAGGACCGGAGGAACTCGATGGCGAATCCGTGCAGCGCTTCGAAGACTTCAACCGCTTGTCCATGACCACCTACCCAAATAACTCTTCCTATGACCCGCACAAGGCGTGGGCTAGCCACGAGTACGTAGATAAGGGATACACCGATTCCTCTGCTGCCGGCACCGCCATGTCCACCGGTGTTAAAACCGATAACGGCAAGCTGGGCATTAATGAATACGGTCATAAGCTGGAAAACACCTCCGAACGCGCCAAGAAGGCCGGAAAGTCCGCGGGTGTGGTGTCCTCCGTGCCATTTAGCCACGCCACCCCGGCTGCCTGGGCCGCACACAACATTTCCCGCAATAATTACCTGGCGATCGCGGATGAAATGTTCAACTCCGACCTCGATGTCATCATGGGTGCCGGACACCCGTTCTATGACGATGACAACATCAAGCAGGATGAGGCCAAGTACAAATACGTGTCCGAAGAGGTCTACAACAAGCTATCTTCCGGCGCATCTGACTGGAACTACGTCGAAACCAAGGAACAATTTGAAGCCCTAGCCCAAGGCAATGTCGCAGCAGGGCAGAAATACTTCGGCCTCGCCCCCGTAGCCTCCACTTTGCAGCAAAAACGTTCCGGCGAATCCACAGGGCCTTATGATATTCCGCGCAATGATGTCGTGGATCTTTCCACCATGACCACCGGCGCCCTCAACGCACTGGGCCAAAATGACAAGGGCTTCCACGTCATGATTGAAGGCGGTGCCATCGACTGGAGCGGCCACGGCAACGAATCCGCCCGCGATATCGAAGAGGTACAGGACTTCAATAAGTCCGTCGATGCGGCCATTGACTGGGTGGAAGAAAACTCCTCCTGGGACGAGACCCTGCTGGTCGTTACCGCTGACCACGAAACTGGATACCTCTCCGGTGCTAACGAGCGCGCTGAGGGCAAGTTCAACTCCATGAACGGTGGCGGTAATAACACCCTGCCCTCTGACCACCAGTGGTACTCCACGCAGCACACCAACCAAGTCGTCCCATTCTTCTTCAAGGGCGCTGGCTCCGAGGCTATTCGCGCGAAGGCCACCAACACCGACCCTGTGCGCGGTGACTACATTGATAACACCACCCTAGCCAAGCTGACTTTGAATGAATGGTGGATCAAGCGCGATGACCAGGGTGGCAAAGACCAAGCAGACGAATCTGCATCCGAGCAGCCCGATAACAACGACGCCGGTGTCGGTGCCGGTGAAGGCTCTTCCACGAGCGGGCTCTTTGCCGGCATCGCGGGTGCCGGCATCGCTTCCCTAACTATCGCCGCCATTGCCTTCTTGGCGCAGCAGCTGGGTATCATCACCATCAACCCGCACGCGTGGCGGAACTTCTTCCACTAATCCACGCGATTAGTCGTGCGCAAAGGCTTTCATCTCCCTCGGTGGTGAAAGCCTTCTTTTTGCCCTCTGCCTGCAGAATCCACATCTTTTCAAAAATGATCTAGGCTGGTGTAAATGAGCCAGGAGAAGTTTCATAGCCAGCTATCATCTTTGCTAGACGCGGCGGTTTTCCAGGGGGTACCGCATCTTCGCCTCTCGCCGGATACCGATACTGTAGAGCTTTACCTGCCAGCCGTGAGCGCGGCTTATGAACCGGAAGACCCCCAATGGACCGTGACCACGCAGTTGCTGGATGGCACGGAAGTTACCCGCAAGTTTTATTATGTCTCCGGTGAAGAACCTGGCTTGTGGGTTTCCATACCCCAGCCCTTTACCCACCTGTCCCTCACTTTTGCGGAACAGACGCTCGAGTTTGCGGGTATTGCCAATGGCGGCCTGCTGCTCAATTCCACGCACCGCCCCGTCGATACCACCCAGCCCATACCGCGGGGCACCTATACGTTTATCGCACCGACCGGCACGCAGCTAAGCCCCGTCCCGGGTAGCCAGTTGCGGCCTCATGGCTCGTGGGAAGGCTGGACCATTTTTGAGATAGTGGCAGAAGACTCATTTACCGTCACGGTGCCGCGCCAGCACAAGGCCACCATCACGGTCGCAGAGACTGCGGATTTTTCGTGGGATATGGCGGTCAAGTCCTTGCCCAATGCCCGCGGTCTGGACGGCGAGTTGGTGTATACGAAATCCCCGCGCCTCTTGGTCAATACCCCATTGCACCTACAGCTTACCTATGTTCCCATCGGCGGAGAAGAGGAAGAAATCCTAGAAGATGAGCTGCCGGAGGGAATCCATGAAGTTCTACCTGGTGACGCCTTCGAAGACCCTTGGGTGGGCCGGTACCGCTTTAGCCTGTACAAGGGCGAGGAGCTTGTCGATGTCCACTATCTCAACTTTGCTGAGACGCTCCACATGCGCTCCAAGAATGAGGGACCCCGCGGCACCAACTTCCGCTTCATCGACGCCCTGGGTAACCTGTCACCGTTTAGCTACGCCCTTGCCTCGTCTCCCGATAAGCCCATTCAGATGGAAAAAGGCCAGCGCGTGTTTAGTGCAGACGAGTCGGTGCGGGAGGAAACCATCAGTAGTGAGGCTGGCTACGAGTTGACCTTTGAGGTCATTCCGGCGACCATCCGCACGCGCGTGAAACGCACCGCGGCCGAACCTGTGGATTATATGGATAAACAAGTCATTCTGGCAGATCAGCTGGATGCGGATGCGCTGTTTACGGTGCACTCGCCGGAGCCGCTGCCGCTGGCAAAATTCGTGGTCATTGATAAGAACCAGAAGATCCGGGATCTCGTTACCACTAACGGCTCAACGGAAGCGACAACCACGCTCTCCGTGCCGAATCGCGCCCTCAAGGCCGCGCTGACCAAGAAGTCCTCGCTGGAGCTCTACCTCCTGTGGTCCACGCTGTCCTACGAGGAGTACCTAGAGGGCCTGCCGGATAAGGAGCGCGCGGCACACCTCAAGCGCAGCATGGACCGCCGCGTGATGGAATACGAGGCAACCGCGGCAAGCGATCTGATCTATGCCGCCATCGCCACGGTGCGCAAGGCCCCGCTGGTGGCCCGCGCCACCATCGAAGATGGCATCTTGATACCCGAGCAAACCCACGAAGAGGAGATGGAACTCTTGGCGTGGGCATGGCCGCTGGGCAACCCCGCCAGCGAGCCACTGCCCTTGGAGCCGGTAGAAGAGGGCTTCGAGCTACCGGAGGAATTGCACGAAGCTGGTCATCTCATCGTGGACTTCCGTGAGGATGAACCGGCCAGCGATCTCGCCGCCCCGCAGTACCCACCGGCAAGCTCACTCATCATCTTCCATGAAGGCGAAAGCGAGAATACCGCTGGCACCTGGGAAACCTATGCCGCCCTACGGTGCCTCGCCCCCAAGGTTAAGGAAACTTTCGAAGACGTTATCAAAGATATCGAAACCGATCCGCGCGCCAGCCTCGATGCGCTCATGCAGGTCGATTTCGAGTGTGGCCAGCGCATGCGCGCGTTAGTGCGCACAGGCTTGATCTCCCGTTCCTTTAGCCGCAATGGTAAAGAGGCGACGGATCCTTCTTCCGTGCTCGCCGCGCTTGCCGATGCCAACCAGGCCCACGTGGAACAGTCCGGCTCCGCTTCGCTATGGCGGACGGCCATTACGGGAATAGACGATGTCACCCGCCCCATGCTGCTCATGAGCGCCACCGGCGAGGCTCCAACGCCCGCCACGGATAACGCGCAGCTCTGCGATGACGCCCACCGTATCGCCGCGCTGCGCGAGTGCTTTGCCAATGACTTGGCCCTGACCCGCCTTGGAACCATGCCTAACCTGCGCACTACCGCGTTGCAATTGCGGGTGACGCTGCAGCAATTGGGCGTAGATAAATCGGTATTGCACACGCTGCTCGCCCTCAACGCCTTTGGAGAGGGGAACACGGAACTTGGTGGCTCTGCCTGGATGCCGTTTATTTCCTATGTTTTTGCCATTGCCGCACGTGGGGTGGCCAACGGAAAGCTATCGGATGCTGCCGTGGCCTCCGCGCTGGACAACGCCCTCCCGCAGCTCGCGGAGGCGGTCTCGCTAGCTCCGGAGCTATTTTACCGAGATATTCTCACTGCGGAGGCTCTTACCCGGAACTATCGCGCCTAAAAGGCAGGTCATTTTCACTAACGTGGCCTCACTAGCGTGGCCCTACGCAGGCCGGATCCGAGTGATCGATACTAAACTCACTTAGATGGCCTGACTGGCTGGAGTGGCCAATGCACACCAGGAGCATGAAGATACCAATAGGCGCCGCGTTAGGGTGGAGCGCAGTGCGCCGCTTGAAAGCGGGCTTTTCTCATCAAACTACGCCGGTAAACGAAAGAACGTTTGTCGCGCACTTTCGCCGGGCACCCTAGTATCGGCAATTTACTTCATGAGGGTGTTTATTGCGTGACGAGCATCCTTGATACTTAGATTCGGGTGGTTTTCACGAAGCATTTTAATAGCGCTGACCTCGCCATTTCTGCGAAATTCTGCGCGCAGGGCTAGTTTTTCTTCAATTCCGAGTTCTAACGGAAGAGCCTTTTTATCTCTGAAAAACAGGCCGATCATTATCAAAACAAGCGTAGCGACAAGGCCTGCGTAACCTATAACTGCGGTCATATCAGTAGCACGCTCAGAATAAGCGATCAATAAACAACTAACGATCAAGACGAATAGAGACGAGACGAATAATTTTCTTCGCATGAACACTTCCTCTCAATGGCGCCGGTTAACAGCTAGGTGGCTTCTCTGGCATGTCGACTGTGTCTGGCGAGTGGAGTCATCTTAGCTAGGGCCTGGCCACAGAAGACTTTCTACCGGCGGCGATCGGACTGTCAAATACCTTTCGCTCTCGTAGTACTGCCCGCTCGAACGTAGCGTTAAACGTTTCGGCCAAGCCCATAGTATGACACCAAAGTAACAGTCGCCGTTGCAACGACCATTGGCACGCAAGCACTCAAATGCTTAATCCTAAACGGTTATAAGCGCGCCTTAAACAGTGATTGCGGTACCAACTTGAGGCCTAAGCATTGGCATAGGGGTCGCGGATGCCCAGGTACTGCACCGAGGTGTATTCCTCGATACCTTCCGCGCCACCCTCGCGGCCCATTCCGGATTGCTTAACGCCACCGAATGGGGTGGCGGCGTTTGAGATGACGCCTGCATTGAAGCCCATCAGGCCGAACTCAAGGCCGTCAGCGATGCGCCACAAGCGGTCAGAGTTTTCAGTGTATACGTAGGATGCGAGCCCGTACTCAGTATCGTTAGCGATCTCGAGCGCCTCTTCCTCGGTACTGAATGTAATAATCGGGGCGACTGGGCCAAAGATTTCTTCTTGCGCGACGCGTGTTTCACGTGAAACATTAGTAATCACCGTAGGTTCGTAGAAGTAGCCGACGCCATCCCTACGCTTACCGCCCGTGGCAATGGTAGCGCCCTTCTGTGCAGCATCATCCACCAATGAGGCAACGTGCTCCACAGCCTTGGACTCAATGAGAGGCCCGCAGGTAATTCCTTCGTCCATGCCATTGCCCAGCTTGAGCTTCTCGAATTCGGCGACGAGCTTCTCGGAGAATTCCTCGGCAACAGACTCGTGAACCAAGAAGCGGTTGGCTGCAGTGCAGGCCTCGCCAATATTGCGCATCTTAGCGCCCATCGCGCCCTGGACTGCTTGGTCGATATCAGCGTCCTCAAAGACGATGAATGGGGCATTGCCGCCCAGTTCCATGGAGGTTCGCAGCACATTATCGGCCGCGCCTTTCAAAAGAGTCCGGCCCACCGAGGTAGAACCGGTGAAAGAAAGCTTGCGCAAGCGATCATCGGCAAGCAATGGCTCAGAAATCGCAGATGCAGACTTACCGGCTACGACGTTAAGCACCCCCTGTGGAAGCCCAGCATCGATCATGGTTTGGGCAAAATACTGCGCTGTCAAAGGAGTCAGCTTGGCCGGCTTGAGCACGATTGTGCAACCCGCTGCAACCGCGGGGGCTACCTTGCGCGTCGCCATCGCCAGCGGAAAGTTCGACGGGGTGATCAACAGGCAGGGACCCACCGGCTTGCGGCGAGTGATCATCCGCAGCGTGCCTTCGGGAACAATTGCAGCGCGACCGTAATCGCGCACCGCTTCCTCACTGAACCAACGCAGGAACTCGCCGCCGTAAGTAACCTCACCTTGAGCTTCCGCAAAGGGCTTACCCATCTCTAGCGTCATCAGGGTTGCGAATTCATCCGCCCGCTCCTGTACTAAATCGAATGCTCGGCGCAGAATCTCCGCGCGCTCGCGCGGCGTGGTGCGCGCCCATTCATCCTGTACAGCGCAGGCGGCGTCGAGGGCAGCAATCGCATCATCCGAGTTTGCGGAAGAAAGCGTCGCGAGTTTCTCACCCGTCGCCGGGTTTTCTACGTCAAAAGTCTCCCCGGAGGTGGAAGCGCGCCACTGACCACCAATAAGCAATTGGGTAGGGACCTTTGCAATTATCTCTTCGATATTCGTACTCATTTATTGTCATCTTTCTTGCAGATATTGACCTACCCGACACTACCCCCACTAAACGCTAAGACCACACATTATTTAACAATTGAATATTTTTATCTCTTTTCTTCCACACTATAGATATTTAGGCTAGGCTAGGTCTCATGAAGAAAATAACTACTCGTCAGTGGTGGCGCGCGTAACTCGCGGGCCTTTCTTCGCAACCCATTCTAGGCTCGCTTTCTGCGGGCCTTTTGGCGTTTTCAGTGCCTCGTGCTCGCGGACACTCCGGGTCCCTAGCACTCTGTTCCAGTTACTCCCGAAAGGGCACTGCAATGACATACATCGCCACCCGCGATATTGCCTATTGCCGGGATGCTTCCGCGCTTTTTCGTAGCTTGGCGCAACCGAGCAATTCTTTATTATTGGAAAGCGCGGATATTGAAACCAAGAAAAAACTGACCTGCCTCGCCGTACTTGACGCTGCGGCCAAAGTGACTTGCACGGGCCAGCGGGTTCGCGTACTCGCCCTCAGCCCGGCGGGAGAGCAGCTTATCTCCATGCTGCAATCGTGCTTCGCAGACAAGATTGTTTCACGTGAAACCACTGAGATTGTTTTCGAATTCTCGCCCTCCACTGAATCCGAAGAAAGGCGGCGACTACTCGCTGAATCGACAGCCGATGTCCTCCGCGCGCTACAGCGGGATGATTCCTACTGCTCACACCTGTTGCCATTCATCGCCGGTGGTTTTGCCTATGACTATTTAGCCACTTTTGAAACACTCCCCGAGGTAGGCGAGGGGCACAATAAGTTTCCCGATTATGAGTTTCTCGTCGCACAGACCGTCCTCTCGGTGGATCACCTCACGCAGACAGCGCTGTTGGAGAGCTGGGATACCGACCAAGCCCGCTTGCTGAACACGCTCGACGCGCTTGCCGCCGCACCCATCGCCGCGATAGACGAACCCCTATCCAGCCAGCCCACAGAGGTGCTGACGGCGATCGCCGATATTGATGATGCCACGTTTCGTGAGCAGGTAACGCAACTCCAGGGACATATTGGCTCCGGCGATATTTATCAAGTCGTTCCCGCTCGCACGTTTACAGTGGACTGCCCCGATGCCTTTGCGGCTTACCGTCAGCTTCGGGAGACCAACCCTTCGCCCTATATGTTCTATATCCGGGGAGAGGATTTTGAGATTTTTGGCGCATCACCAGAATCCAATTTGAAGTTCAACCCCGCGACGCGGCAGGTGGAACTCTATCCCATCGCCGGGACCAGGCCGCGGGGCCTCTATCCGGACGGCACCATTAACCATGAATTGGATATCCGCAACGAGCTGGACATGCGCACGGATACCAAGGAGCTCACCGAACACATCATGCTGGTGGATCTCGCACGCAATGATCTCGCCCGCGTCGCTGAGCCCGGCACCCGGCGAGTGGCAGACCTGCTCCAAGTGGATCGCTATTCCCGGGTCATGCACCTGGTCTCCCGGGTGACCGCCACCTTGCACGAAGACTTCGATGCCCTCGATGCTTACCGCGCCTGCATGAACATGGGAACGTTGACCGGCGCGCCCAAGCTGCGTGCGAGCGAGCTCATCCGGCAGACTGAACAGCAGCGCCGGGGCTCCTACGGCGGCGCGGTTGGATACCTGCGCGGCGACGGCGCCATGGATACGTGCATCGTCATTCGCTCCGCCTTCGTACACCGCGGCACAGCTGCCGTTCAAGCCGGTGCCGGGGTAGTGCACGATTCCATCCCGCAATCCGAAGCCGATGAAACCCTACACAAGGCCTATGCCGTTCTCCACGCGATTTCCCTCGCGCACAACGCCACCTTGGAGGTACAGAGATGAATTCGCCGCACGTGGTTCTGCTCGATAACCGCGATTCCTTTGTTTATAACCTCGTCGACGCCCTCGCCGGTTACCGCACCACCATCTACCGCAACAGCGTCTCCGTCGAAGAGGTGCTCGTTGTCGAACCCGATATTATTGTCCTTTCTCCGGGCCCTGGGCACCCGCGCGATGCAGGCTGCATGATGGAGCTTATCGATGCCACCTTGGGCACCATTCCTATCCTCGGCGTCTGCTTGGGATTCCAGGCATTATTGGAGTACCACGGTGGGGAAGTAGGACCCTGCGGACCTGTGCATGGTAAGTCGATGCCTATCACGCTCACCAAGGTGGGTACTGCCCACCCGGTATTCGCCGGCTTGGCCACCGACTCCGTTCCCACCCAACCCGGTTTCCCCGGCACCCAAGTTCCAGTGGCCCGGTATCACTCCTTGGGCTGCACCCACGTACCACCCGGCATACGGGTGCTCGCGGAGACAGAGACGGATATCGGCACCATCGCCATGGCGGCCGAAACGGACGATGGAATGGCGTTCGGTATGCAATTCCACCCCGAGTCGATTCTTTCGCCCCGAGGCCCGGACATGCTGGACCGTTGTATACACCGTCTATCCACCCATCCCACTATGGAGCTGAAGCACTAATGGCTCACCAAAAACCACTAAAAGCTCTGCAAGCCTTCCTGGATAATCCCGCGCCCACCGTAGAGGAGGCCACCGAGGTCTTCACCCCAGTTGCCGTAGGCGATTACGACGATATCCACATCTCCGCGCTGCTTACGCATATCCGCACCCGCGGCGAGACCCTTGCGGATATCACCGGTGCCGCCAAGGCGTTCTTGAAGGTAGGCCACCCATTCCCCATTACCGGTAAGGGTCTTATGGACTCTGCGGGAACCGGCGGCGATGGCGCGAATACCATCAATATTACGACGGCTGCGTCCTTAGTCGCCGCCGCCGGAGAAGTAAAGATGGTCAAACACGGCAACCGATCCGTCTCATCCAAGTCTGGTTCCGCCGACGTGCTCGAGGCGCTGAATATTCCGCTGGACCTCGACGTGGGCCGCGCCGTCCGGCAATTCGAAGCATCCAACTTCACCTTCCTGTTCGCTCCGTCCTATAACCCTGCGGTGGCCCACGTGCAGCCTGTGCGCAAGGCACTCGGAGTCTCCACCATTTTCAATACCTTGGGTCCTTTGCTCTCCCCAGGTCGGCCTGAGCTTCAGATCATGGGAATCGCTAACCCCGCCCAAGGCCTCATGATCGCGGAAGTTTTTCGGGAACTGGGGCGCACGCGGGCGCTCGTCGTCCACGGCGCCGGCACCGACGAAATCGCGACCCACGGCACCACACAGGTGTGGGAGCTAAATGATGGCGAGGTTACACACTATGAGCTAAGGCCGGAAGATCTCGGCATCGCCAAGCATGAGCTCAGTGAGCTGGCCGGCAGCGATGGTCAGAGCAACGCCGCGCTCATACGTGCCATATTTAAAGGCTCGGGCCAACCAGCGCATTACGACGCAGTCGCGGCATCAGCTGGGGCGATGTTTTATCTGAATAACACCACGACATCGATTGCAGAAGGCGTCACACACGCCAAGGAACTCATCGATAGCGGGAGAGTGGACCACTGGCTGCGCACCCACGAGCAAGCCGAATACTAAACAGACCGCCCTAGGAAGTAAAGAAATGACAGAAAAGAACCTGCCGACGGTGCTCGAGGGGATTGTCGCTAGACGCCGTACACACCTACCCGGCATACGCGAGCGCATCACGCACGTAGATGTAGAAAAGCTTCAGCCGTCTCGGCGTTCGCTATTCGCTGCGCTCAATGGCACCAATCGGCTCATCATGGAGTGTAAATCCGCGTCGCCTTCGCTCGGGATGATTCGCAAGGATTACCACCCAGGCGATATAGCGCGCGTCTATTCACGCTATGCGGATGCCATTTCCGTGCTGTGCGAACCAGAGTGGTTCGGCGGGGATTACGATCACCTGCAGACCGTAGCGCAATCCACGCACCTGCCGGTTTTGTGCAAAGATTTCATTATTGATCCGATTCAAGTCTATGCCGCGCGTTACTATGGTGCGGATGCAATATTGCTCATGATGTCCATCGTGGATGATGACACCTTTTGCCAGTTGAAGTCCGTCGCGGATGGATTGGGACTCGATGTTTTGACTGAAGCTATTACTAAGGAGGAAGTGGAGCGGGCGCTGTCCTTCGGGGTAGAGATTATCGGTATTAATAACCGCAATCTCCATGACTTAAGCATCGACCTTTCACGTACCGAAAGACTGGCCGGGTACGTGCCGGACGATAAGGTCGTTGTCTCGGAATCTGGCATCCGCGATAACAACACCATCCGGCGCCTGGGTGCCCACGCCAATGCATTCCTCGTCGGCTCTCATCTCACCTCCCACGAGGACATCGACCGTGCCGCCCGCGAACTCCTCTTCGGTACGAATAAGGTGTGCGGGCTCACCGCCGCCTCCACCGCCCAGGCCGCACGTGCCGCCGGTGCCATCTATGGAGGGCTCATATTTGTTCCTGATTCTCCGCGCAATGTTTCACGTGAAACCGCGGAGAAAATCATCGCCGCCGAACCCGGATTGGACTATGTAGCCGTAAGCCGCGCCGACGACCCCGCGGAATTACGGAAGATAGCAACGATCCGTGGGCTGTCCGGAATCCAATTGCACGCACCATTCCAAAGCAGTGTAGATGCAGAGTTAGCACTGATCGAAAGCGCACGTACCGCCCTCGCGGACACCGACGCTAAATTGGTCTGGCGTGCAATCGACATGCACGATCCCCAGTGGGGAGAGATGGCGCCACAACTTGCCACCCACGCGGACCGCCTCGTGCTCGACTCGGGTAGGGGAGGTACCGGCCGCAGCTTCGACTGGACTGCCATCCCGGAAGACATCAAAGCCCACAGCCTCTTGGCCGGCGGCCTCGACCTCAAGAACCTTAACAGCGCGCTCCGCGTAGGAACCGGAGGGCTCGACCTAAACTCTGGATTAGAGACGCGCCCCGGGCACAAGGATCCCGCCCTTATTTCGCAAGCGTTCCGCACCATCCACTTATTCCACCTACCTCACAAGAAAGATTAACCATGCCCGAATCACGTGAAACACTTCTTCCCGCATACTTCGGGGAATTCGGCGGTCAATACGTTCCGGAATCCCTCATCCCCGCATTGGACCAATTGGAGCAGGCGTTTGTGGATGCGCAGAATGATCCCACGTTCCACGAAGAACTTGCCTCGCTGCTGCGCGATTATCTGGGACGCCCGACTCCCGTTACCGAGGTAAAGAAGCTCGGCGGAAAGGCGCGGATTTTCTTAAAGCGCGAAGACCTCGTCCACGGCGGAGCACATAAAACCAATCAGGTGCTCGGCCAAGCCCTTTTGGCCAAACGAATGGGCAAGACAAGAATTATCGCCGAGACCGGCGCCGGCCAGCACGGCACGGCTACGGCATTGGCATGTGCACTGCTCGACCTGGATTGCGTAGTCTACATGGGAGCCAAGGATGTCCAGCGCCAGCAACCCAATGTCTTCCGCATGGAGTTGATGGGCGCAAAGGTCATCGCGGTTGAGACCGGATCCGGAACGTTGAAAGATGCCGTTAATGAGGCACTGCGCGATTGGACCGCTACGTTCCATGAATCACACTACCTGCTCGGGACCGCGGCTGGACCACACCCTTTTCCCACCATCGTGCGGGAATTCCATCGTGTCATTTCTACGGAGGCCAAGGCGCAGTTGATCGAGAAGACGGGCGCCCTGCCCGATCTCGTCGTTGCCTGCGTGGGCGGCGGCTCTAACGCCATTGGCATGTTCGCAGATTTCATCGACGAAGATACGGTGGAATTGGTGGGTGCTGAGCCAGGCGGAGCAGGCCTAGATTCTGGGGAACATGGCGCGACCATCAATAACGGCACCGTGGGCATCCTCCATGGTGCACGCAGTTACCTCATGCGAAATTCTGAAGGTCAGGTAGAAGAGTCCTATTCCATCTCCGCCGGCTTAGATTACCCCGGCGTGGGGCCACAACATGCACACCTTCACGCGACTGGTCGCGCCACTTACGTGGGAATCACGGACGCCGAAGCCTTAGAGGCATTCCAACTTTTGTCTAAGAAAGAAGGCATCATCCCCGCTCTCGAGTCCTCCCACGCACTGGCTTATGCCCTGAAACGCAAGGACGAAGACATCACCATCCTTGTCTCCCTGTCCGGCCGCGGGGATAAGGACATCGACCATGTCCGCCACACCCTAGAATCTCAACCCGAACTGCACCTGAAGGAGAACTAATCATGGGCAGCCGTTACGATAAACTTTTTGCCAGGTTGAATGAGAAGAACGAGGGCGCGTTCGTCCCATTTTTCATGTTGGGCGATCCGACACCTGCGGCCAGTCTGAATATCATCCGCACTGCCGTTGCCGCCGGGGCAGATGCCCTCGAACTGGGCGTACCCTTCTCGGACCCAGTGGCGGATGGTCCCACCATCCAGACTTCACACATCCGCGCCCTCGATGGCGGAACGACTCTGGATAGTGCCGTGGATCAGGTGCGGAGGATTCGCGCCGAATTCCCGAATTTACCCATTGGTATGTTGATCTATGGCAATGTTGCCTTCGCCCGCGGGTTGCAGCGATTTTATGCGGAGTTCGCAGATGCCGGCGCCGATAGCATTTTGCTTCCCGATGTCCCGGTGCGCGAAGGTGCCCCCTTCGTCGCCGCGGCAAAAGAGGCCGGCATCGACCCTATCTTCATCGCGCCCGCGCGGGCCGCAGAGCGAACTCTTGCCGGCGTCGCCAAGCACTCGCAGGGATATGTCTACGCGATTTCTCGCGACGGTGTGACGGGGACCGAGAAGGAATCCGAAACCACCGGACTCAAGGAGGTAGTCACCAGCATTCGGCGCTTTGATGGTCCACCGGTGTTGGTAGGTTTCGGAATTTCTTCGCCGCAGCACGTCGCAGATGCCATCGCCGCTAACGCTGCAGGCGCCATTACAGGGTCCGCAATCACCACAATCATCGACCGGCATGTTTCACGTGAAACAAGCTGCGCTGGGAAGATCGATAATGTGGAGGCCTTGCATGCGGAACTGACTGAATTCATCTCCACGATGAAAGAAGCGACCAAAAAATAGGGCCTTCCTTCCGCAGCACCACGCGAAAGAGCCCCCTCGCATCCTCCCATGAATCTTATGGGATGATGCAGGGGGCTCACATATTTCACGGGGAACTAGGCCGCAGTGCCTACTTCTTCTTCATTGAGCGTATCGACCTTGTCGCGGGCAAACTTATCGACAACCATCGCAATAGCACCATCGCCGGTAACGTTTGCTGCAGTACCGACGGAGTCAATCGCGATATAAGCGGCGATCATCAGAGCAACCATTCCGTCATCGAAGCCCATCATATCGGCCAACAGACCAACTGCCACCATAACGGCGCCACCCGGCACGCCCGGAGCGGCGATCATCATGATCCCCAACAAGAAGACAAAGCCGAGGCCGGTGCCTGTACTAATATCCATGTTCGCCATAAAGATGATGGCGAAGGCGTAAAGAGTCAGCTTCATCATAGAGCCCGACAGGTGAATAGTCGCGCATAGCGGTATCACGAAGCTCGCCACCGGTTTCGAAATCCCATTGCGCAAACTGGACTCCAAGGACACCGGAATGGTTGCCGCAGAGGAGGAGGTACCCAATGCCGTGAAATATGCCGGAAGCATATTCCGCAGCGCCTTAAAAGGATTCTTTCCTGTGATTGCCCCGGCGACCACATACTGAAGCACGAGGTACACCAGGGTCATGACCACTGCCAGTATCAAGACCTTTGCAAAAGCGGAGAGGACATCGCCAATATTGCCATTCATGCCCAAGCCGAGGAACATACCGAAGATGTAGAAGGGCAAGATAGGGATAACGAATCCCCATATGACCTTAACAACCACATTTTCCAATTCCTTAGTGACGGTGTAGAGCGTATCGGACTTGACCATCGTCATGGCGACACCAATGCAGAACGATAGCAACAGTGCCGTCATAACCTCGAACGGTGGTGCCATCTTCACTTCGAAATAAGGGGAGAGGGAGCCTTCATCCACGTCGGAGACGTTGGTCACTAAGGTTTGGCCCGCCAACATCCAGGGATAGAGCCACTTTGCCAAACCGTAGGCGATCAAACCCGCAAGAACGGTGGAGCCATAGGCGACGCCTGCGGTAAATCCCAACCATTTCCCTGCGCCCTTACCAAGTCCGGCGATAGCAGGGGCAACCAGCGCAAAAATTAAAACGGGAATGAAGAAATTGAGGAAGTTACCGAATAACCCGTTAAAGGTGGCAAAGGCTCGACCGAACCATTCCGGGGCAAAGAGGCTGACAACTATGCCGAGCACAATGGCAATAACTATGCGGAATAGGAGAGAGTCCGCTATTTTCTTGAGATTCATGCAATCACAATCAGGTTAGGTGTTCCACCTCCGAGAACTTACGTGGGTACGGTCCAACGGAAGGAGAGACAACGCGGTGCAGGTCCAAAATCGAGCGAATACCTATCGATCGATCTAAAATGAATATTACCCGAGACAATTGATATATAAGACACCAGCCCTGTAACTTAATTTCCAATCGCACGCCGCGGGATTAGACTGTGGACATGGTCGCAGTGGGAATTATATTTTTAATCTTTGCCGTTTTCCTTGTCGCCGTAGGCGCCCTCGCCGCCACCAAGCGGTTGCCTGGCAATAAATACATTGGCTTGCGTTTACAAGAAATCCGGAAGTCACGCGAAGCCTGGAATAATGCCCATGCCGTTGCAGGTCCTTTTTGGGCCCTAAGCGGGGTCGCCCTACTTTTCGGAGGCGTCGTAGCATTTCGCGCGGAAGGCTGGATGTGGTTGATCCCGGTCACCACATTTGTGATTTCCGTCCTCGCACTTTCCATCGGTTCAAACCTTGCCTCGCGCGCGGCATTCCTTTATGAGCAAGCGCGTGCCGGAGAAGATGGTTGTGGCGATAGCTGCAATTGTGGGTCAGGCGTTCGCGGTGAGGAAGAGGTCGACCCCGATTCCAGCATCCAACACGAGGTAGATCTGGGTGCCCTCCGTCAGGCCGCCCGGCACTCGGATAATTAAATAAGTGATTTTCTAGCTCTCTTCTCCCTCCCTTTCCCCGTGCGAACCTTCTATGGAAATTGGCACACGCGGGGGATGGGTACGGGAGTTTTTTGGCACAGTGACTTTATAGGTCTAGCCCCGAGATATGCCCACCTTTTCATCACAACTAAATTATGGCGGCAGGCTTCATTGCACTCATCTAAAGTAAGTATTATCTAGCATCTTCTTACTCCACCCGAAAAGGAAACCTTTCCTCATTGCATGTTTCACGTGAAACCTGAGCCTAGCAATTCAACTTTTACGGCGTCCACGCAGGGTTCACCGTCCAATACAGCAATATCCTCCCGATCTCGAGCCATTCAGGATACAGTAGGGATTATGACTATCTGCTCGCGCCGCTTGTTCTTGCTCGGATCTGCTACGACTTTCGCGGGAGCGTATCTCGCCGCCTGCGGCTCAAAACCAGCCGCCGAAATCGCGGCAACAGACGTTCCCATAGGCTCCGGCGTAATCGTTGATGGGGTTATTTTCACACAACCGAAAGAGGGGGAGTTTAAGGCGTACTCCCAAACTTGCCCACACCAACAAAACCTCATCACGGAAATCGAAGGGATGATTGCGACTTGCCCTGCGCATCGTACGTCTTATAACCTGCAGGACGGCTCAGTCATCGAAGGCCCCGGCCGAGACCCACTCAAAGAGTACGAGGTAACCCAGGACGGATCGACGGTCACTACCGGCTAAACCACGCCGGAACACCACCCTCCCCCCGCATAGTTTCACGTGAAACCAGGTCCTTGCAGGGTACATAGGGAAGAAATTTATCCACCCCACTTTCCGGGGAAACAAGCAAGACGGTTTACACTTTGGGTCATGCTGCACAGACTCAAAAGCCCGGACCCGCTCATCGTCCTCATTCTTACGGCCGTGGCAATCGCCATCATTGCCCCGGCCCGTGGCACCTTCGCCGATGTCTTTGGAAATCTGACAAATGCGGCGATCGCGCTGTTGTTCTTTCTCTACGGTGCGCGATTATCCACCCAAGAGGCCGTGAGTGGACTTAAGCATTGGCGGCTCCACGTGATCATTCTCGCGTTCACCTTTGCCATTTATCCCCTCATCGGCCTAGCCCTCCGACCACTAACGGGCTTCATTGCGGCCGATATGTACATGGGGATCCTATTCTTGACGCTGGTTCCATCCACGGTGCAGTCGTCGGTGGCGTTTACCTCCATTGCGAAGGGGAATGTATTCGGAGCAATCGTCTCCGCCTCCACCTCGAACTTGGTCGGCGTCTTCATCACGCCCATTCTGGTGATGTTACTCATGGGTACCGGTTCCGGCCTACACATCGATACCTCGGTCTTTGGGGAGATTTCTCTCTTGCTTGTGGCGCCATTCGTGGTGGGCCAAATAACCCGGCGTTGGGTAGCCGGACTCGCCAAAAGCAAGTATACGAAAATGGTTGACCGCGGCTCCATTGCCATGGTGGTTTATTCCGCCTTTTCCAAGGGCGTGGTTGATGGAATCTGGTCCTTCATTTCTGTCTGGGAGATCATCTTCCTCGTCTTTTTTGCTGCACTATTCGTCATCTTTATGTTGTGGCTGACGCGGTTTATCTCCGGGAAGCTAAGATTCTCTCGCGGCGATATCATCGCAATCCAATTTTGCGGATCTAAAAAATCCCTGACTACCGGCCTTCCCATGGCCTCAGTCATCTTTGCCTCAGGCTCTACGTCGCTCGGACTGTTGATTCTCCCGTTAATGATTTACCACCAAGTGCAGCTAATGATTTGTTCTCTGCTAGCCTCCCGGTACGCGCACCAGGACGAGGAACAACTACACTAGGTGCCCATGGCTAATTACCTATATGTGCGCACCGAACTCAGTGTCCCTGGAGTGGGATCAGCAATCCACCTCGCAGAATTAGAAGAACAGGATACTCAGCGCTGCCGCATGCACCGTTTGATCGCTCTAGATGCTACAGCCTCGATCGTCGGGATAGCGACCCCGAGTAGTTACACGGGAAACGTGGATAAGCCGCAAGAAGTAGTTCCACACCCCGATACCTACGGTCAGTACCCTGATATCAGTGCCAGCTACATGAACCAAGAAAAGTTTGAGGCGCTGTGGACGGAAGCCACTACCAAGTTTGGCTTTAGCTAAGAGCGGTCTAAAGCACTACATTCACCAACAGCATGTAGAACGCGGTACCACCGAGGACGGACACGCCGAAATGCCGTTTCCACCAGTGCAGCCCTGCGGTGACCAACACGCCCAGTAACACCGGCCATAAACCACCTGTGCCGTCCGCCTGTCCGGCAACGGCATAAACCACCAGGATGGTCATGACACCAACGGGCATCATCAAACCCAGCAGCGAAAAGAACTCGCTATCTTTCATCCACTTCTGCGCAGAGAAAGGAAGCTCCCGCAACAACACGGTCACGATGCCTACGGGGATAAGCACAGCAGCAATCGCGCCTAAACTGACTCCGGCCGGCATTTATTTCTAATCTTTCACGGTCGTAGAGGAAAGGGGATCAAGCCGCCAGGAGAGCAAATCATCCACGCGAGGCAATAGGTAGCGAATAATAAGCAATAAGAAATAAGCGCTCAAGGAAACCATCAGCAGCTGCCCGGGGGTTATGAACGCAGCGAGAATGCCCAAGGCTGCGGCCGATAGCGGGAGGGACAGATCCTGATTGTTGCGAAAGGAATCCATCGCCAGCACGACGAAGAGCGCAACAAGAGCAAATTCCATTCCCTCGACGGAGGAGGGGATTACCAGGCCGGTAAGCGCACCAACGAATCCGCAACCCACCCAAAGTATTTGGCAAAAGATTTGTATGCTGAGAATACGCGGGCCACTTAACCGTTCCTCGGTCGGCAGCGCCGAGACGATTGCGTAACTTTCGTCCGTGAGGGCATAGGTGGAATAGGCCTTGCCCACGGGGGAAATAATCCGCGTGCGTGGAAAAGTCAGCCCATAGAAGATATGGCGGAAATTCACCATGAAACCGGTAAGAAGGGAGGAGAACACGGATACACCGCCAGTAACCATGGAAATGGCGAGAAACTCCATAGAGCCGGCGTAGATGATGATGGAAAATATGGGCGTCCACCACCAGCTAAACCCGGCTTGGACCATCAGGAGACCAAAAGCCAAGCCCAATGGAATTAGCCCGAGAGCCGCCGCCCACGTGTCCTTAATGCCCTTGTGGATTTCCTCGCGCATACGGGTCAGTGTAACCGATCACTTACCAGCGCCTAGGAATTAATTATCATCCACATTCACGGGATAGGTGGAATACAGAGGAAGGGGCATAGGCTGACGTTTCATGACATCGGCCCATAAATCAGCCGCGCCTGGCGCCACCACATCCTGCGCTAGGGCGGGTGCCACGAACCATTCACCGGCCTCGATTTCTTCCTCCAACTGCCCGGGACCCCACTCGGCGTAACCGGCAAACATGCGCATGCCGGTGACCAGTGGCTCGATATCTTCCGGATTAGAGCGCAAATCCACGTGCGCTAGGCGCGGTGCAAGGCGACTGAGCTGATCTTCTTTATCCGGGTCGACTCCTTGCTTGACCTGCGCCAAACCCACGACGGATTGCTGGTTGAGCGGACCACCGATATACAGTGCCTGCGGTTTGGCAATGACAGGCATCCATTCTGGAAGCACGTTAAAAATGGCCACTTCTGAGCGCTTGGTAAGGTCCACGCCGAAGGTCATCATGTCATTGTGCTCCACCAACAAGATGACGGAACGGGCGAATTCCGGCGACAGCATCCCTGGTGCGGACACGAGCAACTGCCCGGGGGCGGGATCGTTGCGCTCGAGGGCATTAAATAATCTATCGGCAAACATTACTGTTTAGACTCCCACCACTGGCGCAACTTCGCAATAGCTTCATCCCGCTCGAGGGGACCAAATTCCAAGCGCATGTCTTTCAAGTAGGACCACGCCTGGCCAACTTCGGGCCCAGGGGAGAGACCCAGGATCTCCATGATCTCGTTGCCATCTAGATCTGGGCGCACCCGCGCAAGGTCTTCCTTGCGGCCGATTTCCGCAATTCGCTCTTCCAATTGGTCGTAGGTGCGCTGCAAGCGGCGCGCCTTCTTCGCATTGCGGGTAGTGCAATCGGCGCGCACCAGTTTGTGCAGTCGGGGAAGAAGTTCACCCGCATCATTGACGTAGCGCCGCACGGCCGAATCGGTCCATTGATTCTCCCCGAATCCATGGAAGCGCATGTGCAGATACACCAACTGGCCAATATCCTCCGTCGTGGCCTTGGGATATTTCAATTTCCGCAGCCGCCTGCGCGTCAGCTTGGCTCCCACTACCTCGTGGTGGTGGAAAGAGACTTTACCGTCAGTGTTATCGAAGGTATCGGGCTTGCCGATGTCGTGCAACAGCGCCGCCCACCGCAATACCAGGTCCGGGCCGTCTTCTTCTTGATCCATTGCTTGGCGTAGCACCTTCAGTGAGTGCGCGTACACGTCCTTATGCTGGGCATGCTCATCCCTGGTCATCCGCAGGGCGGGGATCTCCGGGAAGATATAGTCCGCAATTCCGGTATTCACCAGCAGGTCGATGCCATCCCACGGCGCTTTACCGCATATGAGCTTATCCAGCTCCACCTGGACGCGCTCCACCGTGATGCGCTGAATCTCTGCCGCCATATCGCGCATGGCCGCTACCACGCGGTCTGCCACGTGAAACTCTAATTGGGACACGAAGCGTGCGGCGCGCAACATCCGCAGCGGGTCATCATGGAAGGAAATTTCTGGTTTATCCGGGGTGTCGAGCACCTTGTTGGCCACCTCGTGAAGGCCGCCGAGGGGATCGTGGAACTTAAAGGTGGCATCGGCAAGCAGCTCAATAGCCATGGCATTGACCTTGAAATCGCGCCGCACCAAATCGCCTTCCAGGCTGTCGCCGTAGAGGACCTCGGGGTTGCGCGACTGTCCATCATAGGAATCGGAGCGGAAGGTGGTTATTTCTATCTGTTGGCCCTTGTACACAGCGGATACAGTGCCATAGGCGATACCGGTATCCCATACCGTTTCGGCCCACTCATCCATGATTTCCTTAACCACCTCCGGGCGCGCTGGGGTGGTAAAGTCCAGGTCATTTCCCAAGCGGCCGAGAAGGGCATCACGCACCGAGCCGCCCACGAGGTAGAGGGCATGTCCGCGCTCGCTAAATTTCTCTACCAGCCCGCTCAATAAGCCACTAAGCGAGTTCACGGAAGCCTCCGCGCGCGCGAGAACGCCAATCAACTGAGTGTCCTGAAAATTCACGGGTGAGAGTCTACTACGATTGGCAGGGATGACTAACCAAGAACAAGGCTCCGCGCAAGGCCCTTCCAAAGGAGGCGGCCGTAACCGGCGGCGGCGTCGGCGGCGGCCGGATAACCGCACGCGCCGCAATAACCAGCAGCGTAGGCAGCAACGCGGTGGCAATAACCACGGCACCTCCACCATCATGGAGACCCGCGATGAGACATCTGCGGGCGGTCTCGTAATCTCCGGGCTAGCCGAGTGCGTCGACGGCAACGGAAAGGTAGACCTGTCCCGCGTCTACGTGGCGTTGATTGGGCGCTTAGATCGCCGCGGCCGTCTATTGTGGTCCATGCCCAAAGGCCACGTGGAAAATGGCGAGGCCAAAGGGGTCACTGCAGAGCGCGAGGTATGGGAAGAAACCGGCATTTTCGGCGAGGTCTTTGCTGACCTCGGCGTGATCGATTATTGGTTCGTCTCTGATGGCATCCGCATTCACAAGACGGTGCACCACCACCTGCTGCGCTATGTGGACGGCATCATGAACGATGAAGATCCAGAGGTGACCGAGGTTTCTTGGATTCCCGTTTCTCAACTCATCGAGCACTTAGCGTACGCGGATGAACGCAAGCTCGCACGCATCGCGCACGATCTCCTCCCTGATCTTGCACGAAAGGAAGCCGCCGCAGGGAAAGCGACCCCACGCTAATGCACCAGCGCCTCAAATCATTCGCCGCAGCTGGCGGTTGCGCGGTACTCGCCGCTTGGGGAGTATTCCTACCGAACGCGGCGGCCGAAATGGACTCTGTCCCGGATGGGCTAACGGATATCCAAGCCTGGCTGGGTGCGCGCGGCCCAGAGCGCGCTGATCTTGATCTTATCGAGGCCCCGCCCTTTACCGTAGGCACAGACCTGCGGCTGCGCTTCCGCGTGCATAACCCCACCGATCAGCCCTTGGAAGATCTGCAGGTAACTAGCCGCCGCAGCGACAGCGTGGCTAATGCGGCAGAAGCCCGGACGGAAATGGCCACCGGTGATTTTCCTTATTATGGCCCGGCTATGACCACAGCACCACTGCAACCAGGTGAAACCCGGGAGATAAGTTTCACCGTACCCAGTGATTTAAATGCCGAACGCACCTTAGCAATTAGTGAACCGGGTGCCTATCCGCTGCTATTTACCTTGACCGGCACTCTCGAGGGTGATCCGGTGAGCCTAGCTGAAGAACGCTTTATAGCCCACTTCTCTGACCAGGGCTCTACGGACGCCACAGCTGCCGATGCGGCCACGGCACCGGCACAAGAAAACGGCGAACCCGAAGATTCCCAACCGCCCGATCTCACGGTGGTCTATCCCATTAGCGCAGACCTCAACATCGTGCCCGGCGGACTTGGCGGAGAAGAGCTCATCTTATCCTCCGATGATTTAGGGCACGAGCTGCACCAAGGCGGCCGGCTCGATAGGTTGGTTTCTACCTACGAGGAGCATGACTTGCAGGGGGCGGGCTGCGTGGCCATCGACCCCGCGTTACTCGATACCGTCGACCGCATGTCACAAGGCTATACGGTCAATTCTACTCGTCCCGCGCAAGGCGATCGCCCCAAACGCCTGCGCGATTCTTGGTCGCGCAGCAGTGATAATGACAAGGGCGAGCCAGGTGCCGCAAAAAATGACGCCGAGCGGTGGCTGGAGCGCCTGCGCCAATTAGATTGTTTCATCGCCATGCCTTGGGCCAATGCAAATGCCTCTGCAGTAGCAAGAGCCAATAATCCCGCCCTTCTCTTTGAAGGTTTGGAGCGCGGCAACCAGACCATCGAGCGCATCCTGGGCAAGGCGCCGGCCAGCAATATTTTGGCGGTAGGTTCCGGCTATATTGACCAAAAATTACCGGTTCCATCCCTGGTTGCGGATAATTCAAACTGGTCCGGGGAGGCCGCGACTTTCGATGCCTCACTTGGCGCCCTGCTATCCCAAACCGGTTCCAAGCCACAAACGGTTGGCTATTCCAATCCGGAGCTGCGCTATGACTACACCAAAGATTCTGCTCTGTCCCGCGCCATCACAGGCGCGGCGGCTCTCAGCCTCGCGGGCGGGCAAGATACCGTGGCCAAGCTTCCCAACTACCTCGACCCAAGCGCGGCCGAGCGTGCACTCACCGCCGCGCACAACCTCCTCGCGTCCGGCCACTCCCGGCCCCGTGCGATCAGTGCGGTGGAATTACAGCAGGGCAACCCCAACGCCCCCACCGGCAGTCCCTTTGTTGATCCGGCAGTGTTCTCAGAACCCGAAATGGCACGCGTTGAGCAACAGGCGCGTTATACCGATGAACTAATGAATATCGTCGTCGATGACCCTGATATCACCTTGACGCGCTCTGAATTCGTGCTGCCGCTGCGCCGCGATCTGCTCAATTCCTTATCATTAAATAATCGCGATAGCCTGGGCACCCACGCTGCAGCGCGCCAGTCCTTTTCCCGCACCATGGAGATGCACTCCAATACGCTGCGAGATCTGCGCGATTCCGTCTCCCTCATCCCACCAGGCAACGTTTATACCCGCGTGTCTGAGTCATCACCCCTGCTCTTCGTCGCCCAAAATGGACTGCCATTGCCGGTCGAGGCGAAGCTGCAATACGACGCCCCCGATGACACGCGACTCAACACGCCCAAAAGCGTCCGAATTCCCGCTAAAGGTTCTATTACTTTATCCATGACCGCTGATATGCCAAAGGACGCGGATCGCACGGATATCGGGCTGTGGCTGGCCACTCCTGAAAATCAGACCATTTCGCAGCCCATCACTATCTCGGTGCAGACACGTGCCGGTATCGTAACCTTATACGCAGCCGGCATAGCCGGCGCTCTCGCGCTGGTTTTGGCTACGCTCTTTCGGCTTGGCCGTCACCGACGCAAAAATCACAAGGCTGAAAAATAAAAGTTGAAGTTGTATCCCCTATGACCGAAAAAGATGGCCACCAGGCCCACCCCGCGGAGAAGGCCCCTGCAGGCGCAGTAGACCCCACGGACACCGCCCTCAATGCGGAAAAGAGCCGTGTATCGGTTACCGCCGGCGCACGCGGCCGCATCGTACGCGCTTCTCCACCCGCACCGGTACCAGAAAAGCGGCCCACGTCCTCAGCGCAAAACGCTACTGTGCCCCCTGAGGAAGACAAGTCTGCGCTGACTGGCCGCAATGCGGGGGTAGAGGCATCTAATCAGGATGTCATCCGCGCGACGGGGACGATGGCCATCGCCACGCTGCTCTCGCGCATCACCGGCTTCCTGCGGCAGATGCTCATTGGCGCCACCCTTGGTGCCACGGTGGGTACGGCCTTCAGTAGCGCCAACCAGATCCCCAACCTGGTCACCGAAATCGTGCTGGGTGCGGTACTGACCTCATTGGTGGTTCCGGTTTTGGTCCGCGCAGAAAAGGAAGACTCGGACCGCGGCGAAACCTTCGTCCGCCGACTTTTTACCCTGGCGTTTTCCATCCTGGGCATTGTCACAATCCTCTCCGTAATCTTCGCACCATTCTTGACGAGGATGATGCTGCCTGAAGATTCCAAGGCCAATGCCGTACAGGCAACATCGTTGGCCTTCTTGCTCTTACCGCAGATCCTGTTCTACGGCCTTTTCGCCCTTTTCCAGGCGGTATTGAATACCAAGAATATCTTCGGCCCTGGTGCCTGGGCGCCGGTGATCAATAACATCATTTCCATCAGCGTCCTATTGGCATATCGCTTTTTGCCAGGCCGCCTCGACCCACACGATCCTACGCCGGTGGCGGATCCACACATCATGTTGTTGGGTCTGGGCACCACCACTGCGGTGATTGTGCAGTGCTTAATCCTGGTGCCGTACCTGAAGAAGGTCGGCATCAACCTGCGCCCGAAGTGGGGCCTAGATGCCCGCATCAAGCAATTCGGCGGCATGGCGCTAGCGATTATCACCTATGTAGCCATCTCTCAGCTAGGTTACGTGGTCACCTCTCGCGTGGCGGCATATGCCGATGCAGGCGCACCGCTGGTTTACCAGAACGCGTGGCTGATGCTACAGGTACCGTATGGCGTTATCGGCGTGACCTTGTTGACCGCCATCATGCCGCGGCTTTCGCGCAATGCCGCCGATGGCGATGTCGATGCCGTGGTACGCGACCTCACCTTAGGTACCAAGCTGACCTTCATCGCACTTATCCCCATCGTCATTTTCATGACTGGTTTCGGCGTCCCTATCGCCCGCGCGCTATTCCAGTACGGCGCCTACGGCGCGGACAGCGCGGAGCAGCTCGGTCTAACCATCAGTTTTTCCGCCTTTACCCTGATCCCTTATGCATTGGTGCTGCTGCACCTGCGCGTTTTCTACGCTAGGGAAGAAGCGTGGACACCCACGTTTATTATTGCCGGCATTACCTTGACCAAGATCGTGCTGACCTTGCTGGCCCCGCTGATGACCAGCAACTCGGACCGGGTGGTCATGCTTCTCGGTACCGCCAACGGCTTTGGCTTTGTCTCCGGTGCGGTCATCGGCGGCTTCCTGCTCAAGCGCAAGCTGGGCAGCCTGGGTGGCAAGGCCGTAACCCAGACGGTCGTTTGGTCCTCTGGCGCCGGCGCGATAGGCCTGGCGGTGTCGTGGGCGCTGTACTGGCTCATGAAACTGGTCTTGCCGGCGCAACTGCCTTCGATCGTGTCGCTGGTCAAAGTCGTCATACTAGGCATCGTCTTTGTGATTATCACCGGGCTGGTCTTGTCCAAGTCTTCCCTGCCTGAGGTCCAAAATCTGGCCCGCGCCCTCCAGCGCATACCGGGAATGTCCCGGTTCATCACGGTGGACAAGTCCAAGGCCATCGAGGTTGAGCAACCCGGCCTGCAGGAAATTCAGCCGGTCTACACACAGGATTCCTTCACCGCCACCTTGGTTCCACCACCGATGTCCGCCGGAATCGTCCGCGGTCCGCGCTTAGTGCCTGGCGCCCCAGTCTCGGACGGTCGCTTCCGCCTCCTGCAGGACCACGGCGCGGTCTCCGGCGCTCGATTCTGGCAGGCCCGCGAACAATCCACCGGCCGTCTCGTGGCGCTGACGTTCGTTGATACTAATACCCAGGCGCCCATCGCGCCGTCGACGCCCACGGTCTCTGCCCGCCGGTCCGCCGAAATCTCCCGCAATACCCGGCGCTTGGCCGAGCTCCACCTCGAGACCATGCCGGACAATATCGAGATTTTGTCCTATCGCACCGGCTGCCTGGTGGTGGCTGATTGGTTTGAGGGCACCTCCCTCAAGCAAGTGGCAGAGGCAGATAACCTCGATCCCAATTCCGTTGCCCGCGCTACCGCGCCGCTCTTTGCCGATGCCGCCACGGCCCACGAAGCTGGCCTGATCCTCGGTGTAGAACACCGCGACCGCTTCCGCGTATCCGTATCCGGCATCGTAAAGGTTGCCTTCCCCGCGGTGCTGGATGGTACGTCTGCGGAAAGTGACCGCGAGGCCCTAAGCTCCGCACTAAACCTGCTAGTCGAATCCACCGAACCATCGCCGAAGAAGCTGCGCGATATTTCCGATGACGCCAATCTCACCGCCGATGAAGCCGCAGAACGCCTGGAAACGGCACGGCTGGCCTTTAATGCCGCGGATGCTGAAACGCGCGAAGAAAAACTGGTAGCGCTACAGAAGGCGGAAGGGTTGACCTCGGCGGGCATCGCCAAGCGCCTGCGTGAATTCGCACCGGAAGAGCAAGAAGAAAAAACGGAGGCCCTCCCCATGGTCGTTGACGATGAACCCTCGCAGGAAGAGGATCCTCAGCAAGAACCCGGCTTTGGCGGTCGCGGTTACTCCGGCTCCGGCGTCGTGGTCATCGGCATTTTCGCCACCATCTTTGTCGTGGGCATGGCAGCGCTGACGACGTGGGTCATGTCCCTGCTCAGCGATGTAGAAAAGTCCGGTTCTGTTACTGAAACCGTACAGGATTCCACGATGATACCGGATACCCCACCGGTACACCTCAAGGAATCATCCGTCATCACAGTGCCAGACGGCGAGGATAACGAGCAGCTTATTGATGGCAAGACGATCACCACCTGGTCTACGAAGGAATCCGGTTCCGGCGCCTTAGTCACCCTGCATAACCCGGCCCACCTTTCGGTCATGACCGTAACTCACACCAGGTCGAATGGCGCACATTACGAAATTTACGGCGTCAATAAAGGTGATTTCGATCCGGAGCACCCGCAGTTAAATTCCCTTCCAAAATTGGCGGAGGGGAAGTTCAAGCATGCAGACGAAAACCTGGAGCTAAAAGAAACGCCCCAGCAATTCGATGCCGCGCTCATAATCTTTTCGGAACTACCTAAATCGAAAGAGGTTACGTTGGGAGAAATTCAGCTTGTAGGCCATCCTTAATACCGCGGCCACCGGGCTGGGAAAGAAATTTACTTCAACGCTTGACTAAATTGCCCGGCTTGGTATCGTGGTTGATGTTAAGTCAACAATGACGTTAGGAGAATCAACTATGTCCCTTGCAGCAGGTAGCTACACCATCGACAAAGAGCACACCGTTATCGGCTTCGTTACCAAGCACGCCATGGTCACCAAGGTGCGCGGCAACTTCGGTGAATTCAAAGGCACCATCAACGTCTCCGAGAACATCGCCGACTCCACTGCAGAGGCCACCATTAAGGCTGCTTCTATCTCCACCGGCAACGAGGACCGCGACGGCCACGTAAAGAACGAAGATTTCTTTAACGTAGAGGAATATCCAGAACTTTCCTTCACCACCACCAACATCAACGTTGACGAGGACGGCAACGGCACCGTCACTGGTGACCTCACCATCAAGGGCACCACCAAGTCCGTCGACCTCAAGGTTGAAGAGGTCGCTACCGCAGAAGACCCATTCGGCAACTTCCGCTTGGGCTTCGAAGCACAGACCAAAATCAATCGCAAGGACTTCGGCATTGATTTCAATGCTCCGCTCAAGACCGGCGGCGTCCTCGTTTCAGAAGACATCAAGATCGAGCTCGAAATTTCTGCCATCAAGCAGTAATCGCACTTCCTCAAAAACCTTGAGCTTTTACACCCTCCTGGTTACCAACGACCAAAGCCCGTGCCGGGTACCTACTCGGCCGCGGGCTTTAGCCGTTTTTTGGTCATACCTCACAGGCTCGACCCCCAGCCCAGCAGCTTCCCGGCTCGCTCGAAACAACTGCACACAACTTATGCTGGCTGGAGATACATTGCGCCCACGCTAGCGTGGCACCGCGCCCATACCAGAGCGCCGATGTACAACCACCGAGGCTTCTACTGTAAAAACTCACCCTTCCTTCACTCCTAGGATGCAGTACCGTAGCCATTGAAGGTTGACAAACGTCACATCCGCCCTTAATGATCGTGTACACGTCCTTGAGGTGGGTGGATTCGATGCATGCATCTGCGCCTACGCAAATAATCAGACGGATCTTGATTGTCCAAACACAAACCCTGATCTCGTGATTCGTATTGACGGCGTGACAAAGCTGGACGTGGTTTCCTCCCTAGGAATCACCGACAGAATTGCCGTGATGAGACGCAAGGAGAACACCATGAAAAAAGCCACTACTTCACGAGGCCTCACCTACGCATCGCTGGGAATTTTAGCGGTCTCCTCGTCTCTGTGGGCTATGTACATGCAAGACAATGCATTTACGGTTATTGGGCTGCTTTTGGGAACGGCAGTCACCGCCTGGCAAATTCATGACTATAAGGCGACGATTCCACTTGCCGTAAATTCCATCGCGATAGCCGCGGGGTTTGTCTCAGCTGTGGGCTTTGCGGTCCGAGAGAACTTTTCAAATTCCGCAATGGCATCGTTTGGCTTTGCCACGGCTGGCGGATTGATCATATTCCTTGTTTTCGCTGCTATCGCGATTATCAAATCGCGGGAAAGTGAAATCTGAGCTCGGCATCGCGACACTCCATTTATTGTTTTCAATTCCGATATCGTGTTAAATCTAAGACTGCGGTAACTATAGTTTCTAGCTATGACGACACAACGCGTTAAAACCCAGCATGAGCTGCTCCAAGAGCGCTCTGCAGCGTTAGACCTGCGGGCATACCATGTGCATCTCAATTTGTCTCAGGTGAAAGAAAGCCCCACGTTCGGCGCAACGAGCCGCATAGAGCTCACCACCACCAAGCCTAAGCTTTTCCTGGATTACCTGGGAGAATCGGTAGAACAGGTAACGGTTAACGGTCGGGCGCACGACGTCGATTTTGATAGCAGCCTTATCTGCCTCCACGAGCT
Source organism: Corynebacterium macginleyi (assembly GCF_003688935.1). Lineage (GTDB taxonomy): Bacteria > Actinomycetota > Actinomycetes > Mycobacteriales > Mycobacteriaceae > Corynebacterium > Corynebacterium macginleyi. The sequence goes on from NZ_REGE01000009.1 coordinate 45,836, forward strand.
ACCGGTGGGAGAGGAGCTGACCATCGAGGTCACCGGCACCTCGCGCTACTCACGCACGGGTCAGGGTCTACACCGTATGCACGACCAAGCCGATAACGCGACCTATCTGTACTCGCACCTCGAGCCTTCTGATGCCCGCCGCATCTTCCCCTGTTTTGAGCAGCCAGACCTCAAGGCGCCGTTCCATATCACAATCACCGCGCCAAAGGATTGGCAGATCCTGTCCAACCAGCCAGAGACTGACCGCGAGGAGCACGGAGATCTCGCCACGGTTCGTTTCGCGCCCACCCCACCGCTCTCGACGTACCTCACTTCCTTTGCCGCTGGGCCTTATAGGTATCGGGAGCGCACCTGGACCTCACCGGATGGCGCTCACTCCGCGCAGCTGCGTGCGTTTGCCCGCGCCTCCATGTTTGAATATTTGGACGAGGAAAACCTAGAGCTTACCGCGCAGGGCATGGACTATTTCCACGAGAACTTCGGCTTTGCCTACCCATGGGGCAAGTACGATTCCATCTTCGTGCCGGAATATAACCTCGGCGCAATGGAAAACCCAGGCCTGGTGACCTTCACGGAAAGCTATATCTTCCGCTCTAAGGCTACGCGTAACCAGAAGGCCGCTCGCGCCAATACTATTCTGCACGAGATGTCGCACATGTGGTTCGGCGATCTTGTCACTCCGCAGTGGTGGGACGATCTTTGGCTCAAGGAGTCCTTCGCCGAGTTCATGGGTGCCGATGCCTCCGTGCACGCCACCGCCTATAAAGAGGCGTGGATCAACTTCGCCGGCCAGCGCAAAAATTGGGCTTATCTCCAGGATCAACTTCCCACCACACACCCGATTAAGGCAGATATTCCAGACGTGGATGCTGCACGCCAGAACTTCGATGGCATTACCTATGCCAAGGGCGCGGCGGTGCTCAAGCAACTCGTGCACTACGTCGGCCGCGATAATTTCTACGCGGGTGCGCGGGATTACTTCCAAGAGCATGCATTCGCCGCGGCCACCTTAGATGACCTGCTTAGGGCCCTGAAGAAACACACTGAACGCGACCTCGATTCCTGGTCGAAGGCGTGGCTGCGCACCTGGGGGCCGGACACCCTTACCCCGGAACTGCACACAGAGGGCGATAAGATCACCGAGCTCGCGATCATCGCCGAGGCCGAGGATATAACCCGCCCACACCGCCTAAGCGTGGCGCTTTTTGATGCCTCCTTGAACAAGTACCGCGAGTTCGACATCGACCTTCCAGCCAGTGGGCAGCGCACCATCGTGGATGAGGCAGCGGGGGAGAAGGCCCCGGCATTGCTACTGCTTAACGATGCCGACCACACCTACACCAAGGTCCGCTTCGATGATGCTTCACTTGCCACCCTCAGCGATCACCTATCCGAAGTCCAAGATGGGCTCAGCCGCGCGGTCATCTGGACCTCGCTGTGGAATCTCACCAGAGACGGAGAATGGAAGGCGGAGGAGTACGTGAGGGTCGTCACCAAACACGCTCCCGTAGAGACCAATGCGACGCTGCTGACGACTGCCTACAGCAATGCGCACTTTGCCATCCAGCACTATGTGGCCCACGATCGCCGCGAAGAGGTGTGCGCCGAATTCGCCAACGCGTTGTGGGAACAACTCAGCGCCGCAGATCCAGGCTCCGATGCGCAACTCATTCTGGCCCGGACCGCCATTGTCGCATTCGCCGCCACGCCGGAGACCTCCGGTACCGATCGTCTGCGTGACCTGCTCGCCGGCACGGTGGAGGGCCTGCGTCTCGATCCGCAGATCCGCTGGTCCATTCTGCGCGCCCTTGCCGCCCGCGATGACGTGGCACTGGATGAGCTGGAGGCAGAAAAGCAGCGCGATAACACGCTGACCGGCGCCGCCGAATTCTTGGGCGCTAGCCACGCATTCCCCAATTCGAAGACTAAGCGAGCCGCCTTCAATAGCGCACTGATACCGGGGGAGTATTCCAATGCGGAGGTCGATGCCTTGCTGGTCGGTTTCAACGCCCCACGCTCGGCGGAGCTGCAGGAAGAATTCGCCGAAGAGTTCTTCCGCCGTGTCGAAGACATATGGAATAACCACCCCATTGAGATAGCCAACCGGCTGGTCCGTGGCCTCTATCCGGAATCTTCCATGGCCGAGTCCGCCACCACAGATCTCCTCCGCAAGGATTTGCCTGGTGCGCTACGCCGCGTGCTCTTAGAGTGCCGCGATAACCTGCGGCGCACTCTGCGCGTGCGCGCCCAGCAGTAGACGGTCAATAGACTGTACTGCCGTCGGCTCGCGCCACACTTCTCCTCGGGTCACAATTGCTCTAACACTTGTTGATCCGGGGGGAATCTACAGATGCCATTAAGTCCTGACCACAGCGACGAAGAATTAGTGGATGCTTTTATCCAGGGAGATAATAAGGCTTTTTCGGCCATCGTGGAACGCCACCGCAAGCGGCTCACCACTGTGGCTCGGCAATATACAAGGAATGAGTACGACGCACAAGATGTCGTGCAAGAAGCCTTCCTGCGCGCTAGCTGCAATCTCCATACCTACCGGCGGGAATCGGCCTTAAGCACGTGGCTGCACCGCCTCGTTAAAAACACCGGCTACGACTATTTAAATCACCGGGCTAATAGGGAAAACGCGTCACTTGATACCGATGATTTTAGCGATGACCGCAATCCACTGCTGGCACATAACCCATCTGAAACCTTGGCCGAGCAGCTCGTCGTCCGCGAGGCCATGGAGCTTTTAAGACAAGATCAGCGCGAAGCCCTCATGCTTACCGATATCGCCGGGTTCCGCGTCAACGAAGTCGCCATCGCGCAGGGAGTAAAGCCTGGCACCATTAAATCTCGCCGGGCACGCGCGCGGGAGGTCTTGCGCGAAGCAATTGGTTAAGTACATGGGCGGTGGCAGGAGGCGTTGGCGCTAAATTACATTTCAATATTGCATCATTCTTGCATCAATTTCGCTGCGGCGAGCCTTTCTAATATGAAGGATTCACAATCTGGCGGGTAGACTCATGCTGTTACGCAAAATGACACTGTGATTCTAGGGAGTTAGCAATGACCGTCCACGATGTTGCCATCGTAGGTTCCGGACCCGCCGGTTATACTGCCGCGCTTTATGCCGCTCGTGCTGAACTCAGCCCCATTGTGTTTGAGGGATTTGAATACGGTGGTGAATTAATGAATACCACCGAGGTGGAGAACTACCCCGGCTTCCAAAAGGGGATCATGGGCCCAGAGCTCATGGAAGAAATGCGCGCACAATCAATCCGCTTTGGCGCCGATCTGCGTATGGAAGTCGTCGACTCCGTTGAGTTGGAGGGCGAAATTAAAAAACTCCACGTCGGGGACGAGGTTTTCGAAGCCCGCACGGTAATCCTCGCTACTGGTGCCGCACCACGCCATCTTGGCGTTCCTGGCGAAGAAGAGCTTTCCGGCCGGGGTGTTTCTACCTGCGCTACGTGCGATGGCTTCTTCTTCAAGGGGCACAATATCGCCGTGATCGGCGGCGGCGATTCCGCCATGGAGGAAGCTACCTTCCTGACCAAGTTTGCGGAATCTGTCACCATTGTGAATCGCTCCGAAAAGTTCCGCGCTTCCAAGATCATGTTGGAGCGCGCCCGGGAAAACGAGCAGATCAAGTGGGAAACCAATAAGGTTGTCGAGCGCGTACTCGAAGATAACGGCAAGGTCGGCGGGCTCCAACTCAAGGACGTTGAGACTGGAGAAACCTCTACCTTGGACGTAACCGCCATGTTCGTTGCCATTGGTCACGATCCGCGTTCGTCCTTCCTCAACGGCCAGGTAAAGCTTGATGAAAACGGCTACGTCAAGGTGGATCAGCCCTCCACCAAGACCTCTCTGCCTGGCGTTTTCGCCTGTGGTGACTTGGTAGATGACCATTATCAGCAGGCCATTACCGCCGCGGGATCTGGCTGCCGCGCAGCCATCGATGCGGAACAATTCTTGGCTGCAAACCGTTAGATCCACTATGAGCAATGTCAAAAAGGTAACCACTGAAACATTCCGTTCCGATGTCATCGAGGCGGATAAGCCCGTCGTCGTGGACTTCTGGGCGGAATGGTGCGGGCCATGCAAAAAACTATCTCCGATCTTGGAAGAGGTCGCAGATGAGCTCGCCGGTGAAGTCACTATCGCCCAGGTCAACGTCGATGAAGAGCGAAACCTTGGTGCCATGTTTCAAATCATGTCCATCCCAAACGTATTGATTTTCAACCATGGCGAGAAGGTCGACGAGTTCGTCGGCCTACGTTCTAAAGATGACATCGTGGCGCAAGTGAAAAAACATTTGTAGCTGTTAATCTTGTTACTAGAGTTATCGTGTAGAGAATAAGCCATGCGGCTCAAAGTCCTCGGGCCGTGGAAAGGGTGAAAGGCGTGAATCGTGTTCTTCAGGTTGGTGATTCAAGCGTGCGCGTGGCTGAAGCTCGCGCAACCTTGGCTCGCCTTGGCCTCTTATCAGATTTCCCGGGTGAACTATCTGACTGGAAAAAACAGAAGTATTCCGAGACTGATACGACCTTTGATGCCGAACTCGCTGAGGTGCTCAAGGCATTCCAGCAATCGCGCGGCATCCTTCCCACGGGAGAGATCGACGATCTGACTCTGCGCGAGTTGCGCCAAGCCTCTTATACCCTAGGTAGCCGGGTATTAAGCTACGAGCCCACCAATGCATTGGTGGGCGATGACATTTCGCAGTTGCAGCAACAACTCCAAGAACTGGGTTTTTATCAAGATCGCGTCGATGGTCATTTTGGACGCAATACCCACGCTGCCTTAACCGAGTACCAACACAATTGCGGGCTGCAGGAAGATGGCGTATGTGGCCCCGCCACTATTCGCGCGCTCAGCTTGCTTGGCCGCCGCATCACTGGCGGTTCGGCGCACAATATTTTAGAGCGCGAGCGCGTGCGCAATGCCGGGCCGAAGTTGGCAGGCAAGCGCGTCGTCATTGACCCCGCGCTCAGCGGCCGGGATTCCGGCTTCACGGTCAAAGGCCGCTTCGGTGATATTTCTGAGCAAGAAATCCTTTGGGATCTCACCCAACGCATCGAAGGCCGCATGATCGCCGCTGGCATGGAAACCATTATTTCCCGCCCCCGCACCGATGATGCGGACGTGCAATCTCGTGCGGAGCTGGCCAATGCTTTTGATGCCGATATGGTCATCTCTTTGGCATGCGATTCCTATCCCAATGACAAGGCTCACGGTGTCGCCACGTTCTACTTCGGTTCCGAATCCGGAAACTCTTCACTCATTGGTGAGGCCCTTTCTGGCTTCATTCAGCGTGAAATCGTCGCCCGTACAGATCTACAGGACTGTTCTAACCACGGCCGCACTTGGGATCTTTTGCGCCTGACGCAAATGCCGGTGGTACAAATATTTTTGGGTTATCTCAGCAACCCGGAGGACGTCAAAATCCTAACCAACCCGAAGCGTCGTGACGATATTGCAGAAGCAATCGTCATCGCCGTGAAACGCATGTACCTGATGGAGCAAGACACCGCCATTACCGGCACCTACAAATTCTCCGAACTTTTGCAGGCAGAGCAGGCTTAGACGGCGCATGCTAGAGCACACGGAACCGACAACATCGCTAGTTGCCGTGCACAATTAACGGCATCGTTTTGTACCAATAGAATTCAGTCGTCTAGTATCGTTTTAACATTTTGATATCTACTTACTGATTGGATTTCTATATGGACAGATCGACCGCCGCGCCGATTTCTCGGCGAGAAACGCGCCGCGTAGTAGCGGCCACCACAATCGGAACGGCGATTGAATGGTACGACTACTTTCTCTACGCCGCCGTCGCCGGCTTGGTGTTCAACCAGGTGATGTTCGGCTCCTTAGAAGGTGGGGTAGCCAGCATCGTTTCCTTCGCTTCCGTAGGGCTGTCTTTCCTTTTTCGGCCCCTTGGCGCATTCTTAGCGGGCCATTATGGTGACCGCCTTGGTCGCCGTATCGTCCTCGTAGTCACCCTTTTTGCAATGGGTGGGGCCACCACGCTCATCGGCGTTCTGCCTACCTACGATACGGCGGGTGTATGGGCGCCCATCCTATTAATTTTCCTCCGCATTATTCAAGGTATCTCCGCCGGAGGAGAGTGGGGCTCTGCGGTGCTCCTTGCAGTTGAACACGCTCCCAAAGATAAGCGCGGTCTCTTCGGCGCTGGTCCACAAATCGGAGTCCCCATCGGCTTGCTGATGTCCTCTGGCATGTTATCCATCATGAATATAATCGCACCAGGGGATGCCTTCCTTGAATGGGGCTGGCGTATTCCCTTCTTGCTGTCCTTCGTATTGGTTATTATCGGCTACGCCGTCCGCGTTGGTGTGGATGAGTCACCTGTCTTTCAGGAAATCTCGAATAATAAGAAACGTGAGGCGGCAAACCCCATAGGTATCCTGTTCAAGCGGTACTTCCCGCTTGTCTTTGTCGCAGCCCTAGTTTTTGCAGCTAACAACGCCTTGGGCTATATGACCACCGGTGGTTATATCCAAAATTACGCAACGAACCCCGAGGGACCCGTGGCCCTTTCACGCGGCGAAGTCCTTAATGCGGTAACGCTGTCCGCCGTCACATGGCTCATTTTCACGCTTTTCGCCGGTTGGTTATCGGACTATATCGGCCGCCGCACAACATACCTCATCGGATTTGTTATTCAAGCAATTGGCGCTGCAGCCCTTTTCCCGCTAGTAAACACAGCATCGCTGGGAATGCTCTATGCCGCCCTCATCTTCTTGACGGTGGGACTGGGTTTAACCTACGGTGCTCAGTCTGCTATGTACACTGAGCTCTTCCCTGCGTCCATTCGTGCTTCGGGCGTATCAATTACCTACGCCATCGGTTCTATTCTTGGCGGTGCGTTCGCCCCGATGATCGCAGCGGCCTTAGTAAAAGCAACGGGCACCACCTTTGCGGTATCCGTCTATCTGGTATCCGCAAGCATCGTCGGATTTTTCGCGGCCCTGCTACTGCGCGAACGCAAAGGCATTCCACTTGGTCCCGAACACGAAGAAGAACAGTCCAAGGGCCACTTCATCTTTTCCTAAAATTAGTGCCCCCCCCTTTTTAGAGGGAGGGCACTAATTTATGATCTTTAGCTAGCGTCTCGACGACACAGCCGCAGGAGCCAGTTATTTAACCCGCTCCATCAGCGCCATGATCCGCTCGAAATCTTCCTGGTCGCCGAATTCTACGACCATCTTGCCTTTCCGCTTACCCATGGTCACGGTGACCTTGGTATCGAAACGATCCGAGAGGCGCTCAGCCGAGTCGGTGAAAAACTGCGGCTGCGGGACCTGAGACTTCTTTTTGTTCCCTGCCGGCTTCCCGTCGCGCTTATATAGCGTCACTGCTTCTTCAGTAGCACGCACGGACAGCCCCTCCGAAATAACCCGGTCCGCAATGTAATCCATCGCTTCTTGGTCATCGAGTCCCAAAATAGCGCGGGCGTGACCGGCCGAAAGAGTGCCTGCCGCAACCCTCTTCTGCACAGCTACCGGCAACCGTAGCAGGCGGAGCGTATTGGTCACCTGTGGGCGAGAACGGCCAATGCGATCCGCTAGTTCGTTTTGAGTGACTCCAAACTCTTCCAAAAGCTGCTGATAAGCGTGTGCCTCTTCCAAAGGGTTGAGCTGGACACGGTGGATGTTTTCCAATAAGGCATCCCGAAGCAGATTGTCATCTTTGGTATCGCGCACGATAGCAGGGATGGTGGCCAAACCAGCCTTGGAGGACGCGCGCCAACGACGCTCGCCCATGATGAGCTCGAATCCACCCTGCTCGGAGGGGCGAACTACGACCGGCTGCAAAAGACCAAACTCGCGGATGGAGTGAACTAGCTCGGTGAGTTCATCCTCATCAAAAACAGTACGCGGTTGCTTGGGGTTAGGGACGATTTCCCCCACAGAAATCTCGCGGTAGGTTGCGCCGATTGCTGCCGGAGGAACCTGCCGCTTTGCGGAGGCCTTGGACCCGGAACTTTGTTGAATCGTGGGAGCGCCTTTGACGCGCTTCTCGCCACGTGCCTTGCGCTCACTATTACCTGTGGATTTCCCCAGGATAATATCTGCGGCGGAATCACCCAGCCGTGGTTTACGGGTGGGTGCATCGGGGCCGGAAGGGATGAGAGCGGCCAAGCCTTTGCCTAGGCCACCTTGCCTTTGTTCTGCCATGAAATCCTATCCTTCCAGTTCCGCATAAATTTCGGGGCTCACGCCAATTGCTCCCGTCGTGGGATGCGGGCGATAATCACCGCGCCTATCCAGCTCGCGAGCCGCCGCGAGGTATGCCCGGGCGCCGGTGGACGAAGGGTCGTAATCAATCACCGTGGTCCCGTAACCCGGCGCCTCTGAGACGCGCACTGACCGCGGAATGACGTTGCCCATGACGACAGCGCCAAATTGCTCGCGGACGTTATCGGCCACCTCCTCGGCCAACCGTGTACGTGCATCATACATGGTAAGGAGCACCGCAGAAATATGCAGATCTTCATTGAGGTGCTCGCGAATCATCGTGATATTTCCCAATAACTGGCCCACGCCTTCCAGTGCGTAGTACTCGCACTGGATAGGAATAATCACTTCCTCCGCACACGCCATGGCATTGATCGTCAGTAAGCCCAAAGATGGCGGGCAATCAATAAAGACGTATTCAAAACCGTGTTCTTCTAAGAATCCCTTATGGAGAGCATCGTAAAGGCGAAATTCGCGGCGCACAAGAGACACCATCTCTATTTCCGCACCGGCCAGATCAATAGTCGCAGGGATGCAATAGAGGTTGGAATTATGCGGAGAAGCCTGCATGGCTTTGTCCGCAGTACATTCGCCCAAGAGCAATTCATAGCTGGAATCGGTTCCTGAGCTGTGTTCCGCGCCCATGGCGGTCGAGGCATTTCCCTGCGGATCAAGGTCAATGACCAATACCTTCTTGCCTTCAGTAGCAAGGGCTGCGGCCAAGTTGGTGGCGGAGGTGGTTTTACCTACGCCGCCTTTCTGGTTAGCAATGGTGATAAGGCGCGGATTAGTCATGCCGTCTACTTTAGTTCACGCGCCGGACACGGATAATCGTGGTTCCGTGAACGGTTGTGACCTCGGCTTTTCCGCCGCCGGCTCTCTTAATATCCGCGGCATCGCGCTCCAACTCTTCATGGGCAGAAGAACCTTTTAACGCAATCATTTCTCCGCCTTTGCGCACTAGGGGAAGAGACCACTTTGCCAGCTTTCCCAGGGGTGCTACCGCGCGGGAGGTGACCACATCCGCGCCAGCCACTGCCTTTTTAATCGGACCTTCTTCGGCGCGCCCGCGCAGCACGGTGACATTATCTAACCCTAGCTTTTCAGTAACCTCATTGAGGTAGTTATAGCGCTTTAAAAGTGGCTCGATGAGCGTGATGGCCAGGTCGGGGCGAGCGATGGCCAGAGGGATTCCGGGCAACCCTGCACCAGAGCCGACATCGATAACCGTAGCGCCTTTCGGAATTACGTGTTCAATAACTGCGCAGTTTAAAATGTGGCGCTCCCACAGCCGCGGTACCTCACGCGGGCCGATAAAACCACGAGTGGACCCGTCTGTAGCGAGCGAATCGTGATATTCCTGCGCAAGCGGCAGGCGAGAGCCAAATACTGCAGACGGGTCCATCTCGGACACTATGAGAATCTCCTCAGTAGCTGTTTAATTGTTTTTCTTCCGCTGTTTCTTCGTGCGGTTGTCTATCTTGCGAGCACCCGGCTTCGGAGCGGTAGTGCGCTTGGCCTCAATCTTAGCGGCCTCTTCCTCTTCTTCTTCGCGGTCCATCTTGCTGTAGATGATGCGGGTCTGGAAGAAAGTCCACACGGTGTTGGACAGCATGTAAAACAGCAAACCGATGGGCCAAATAAAGCCGGAAAAGATCAACATTGCAGGCATTACCCAGAGCATCATCTTGGACATCATAGCCATCTGCTGCTGCATCATTTCCGCATTCTGTCCTTGCGGAGCGGAAGTCTTACCCTGGGCGCGACGCTTTTCCTGGCGGTTCAGGCTCATGCGCGCGTTAAAGTGCATCAACACCACGATGATGGCAATCATTGGCACGATGATGAACGCCGCCTGCGTGGTGGTGGTAACGCCTTCCACCAAGGGCGAGTTCAGGCGCAGGTTCGTAACCAGCGGAACACCAAAGATCTTGGCGTCCAAGAACTGCTGGACTAGCTCCGGTTTAAAAATATAGTTCGCGGTATTGGCGTTGGCCTCAATGGACATCGGATTACCGCTGGGGTGGCCAATGCCGCCGGCTACAGAAACCGTGCGGTCAAATGAGCGCAGCACGTGAAAAAGACCAATAAACATGGGAATCTGCACCAAGACCGGGAGGCAGCCGGCCATAGGGCGAACGCCAGCTTCCTTATAGACTTTTTGCATCTCCTGCGCGGCCCGAGCCTGATCTTTGCTGTACTTCGCTCGGATTTCTTGCATCTTGGGCTGGATCTCTTGCATCTGGCGTGAAGATCGAATCTGGCTCACGGTGGGCTTAACCATGAGTGCCTTCAGTGTCCAAGTCAGCAGCACGATGGCCAAAATCCACGTAATGCCCCATGCGGGATCCATTACGAAAGATAACAGCCAGTGCCAGAACCATAAAACGGCCGAAATTGGCCAGTAAATGAAATTAAGCACGAGTGTTGAATCCTCAATTGTTGTTGGTGACCGGTACCGGGACTGGATCAAATCCGCCCGGATGCCAGGGCCCACATTTGCACACCCTAGCCATTGCCATCGCCGTACCTTTAAGGGCGCCGTGTCTGGACAACGCCTCTAAAGCATAAGCACTGCATGTCGGTTCGAACCGACAGGTCGATACCATTTTAAGGCCCGAGACATGCTTTTGGTAGAAACGAACCGCTTTAACCAGCGGTGCGGCCAGTCCGGAGGCTGCTGGAATTTCTTTCCCGCGGGTATTTAAATATCCCATTGCTTGCGCAGCGCCTTAGTAATATCTTTTTCTAATTGCTCGCTAGTGGCGGTCGCACTTGCAGGTAGCGCACGAATCACCACATCCACGCCCGGTGGGAGTTTGGGGATGAGTGACATGCATACATGGCGAAGCCGCCGGGAGGTGCGGTGGCGTACCACTGCATTCCCGACGGCTTTAGAAACAATAAGGCCGAAGCGCGGCCCAGTGGCCGCGATCTCGGCCGGATTGCCCATGCGGCCATTGGAATTCGCACTCATGGTGTCGCGCGCATGAACGACAACGGTACGAGTGCCCTGCCGACGACTACCCCTCATCGTCCGCCGAAATTGCGGGGGTGATGTGAGCTTGTGATGGGCTGGCAGCATGACTTACGCGGTCAGCTTTGCGCGGCCCTTCTTGCGCCGAGCGGCCACGATTGCGCGACCCGAACGGGTGCTCATGCGAGTACGAAAACCGTGCTTACGTGCACGGCGACGGTTGTTCGGCTGAAACGTGCGCTTACCCTTTGCCACGTCAATTCTCCTTGAAGTTGTACGTGGACACACTGCCGCCACAAAACGGCAGCGCATCCACTGCTGAATGGATTCCATAAACCTGACGCGTCACCTTTGACCCAATGCTCGGCGAGCTCTGTTAGCCCAGCCAATGCGAAGCGACGCTGTCCTGTTCACGCGCAACTCTCTGTTGCAATAGACCATGCCAGATTACGTGATTTAAACCTCTGGAAACAAATCGACGCCCGGGTACACCCGAAATTACATAACTGTTTTTTCTTGCAGCTAAAGGGCCAGTTTTCACCCTCATGCTGCAGCTAATCCTTAGCTCCGCAAGTATTCATAGTCGCCTGCATTTGAAGAATTAATCCCGCGTTAGACACACCCGCCTGTGTGGCGGTAAAACTAAGGAATCGAATTCCACAGTGCGTGCACCACTGTGGATAACCCTAAATATTCACTTGAGAGTTTTATTGTTTTCGCAGTACAACGCTATAAAGTGGCCTAACGCAAGTTATCCACAGCCATGCACTAAACTGTGAATAACTGTTTCTTCCACACCTGTGGATAACTCTGTGGAGATCGAGGTGACTCGATAAAAACCACTGTGGAAATCACGGTGGAATCCACCGTGGAATTTGTTATTAACCGTCCACCCGTCCCCGAGATAATTATTGAAGGTAGCCCGTTGTGACTAAACCGCAAGCGAACCTGGAAGCTATCTGGCGCGCGATCGTCGATGATCTGCTTGCACAATCAGAGCAACCCAACTCTGAGGTCCCGAGCTTCTCGCACACGCAACGACTCTACCTGCAGTTAGTTCGCCCCATCATGATGGTGGAAGGGTACGCGCTGGTCGCCGCGGAAAATTCGAATGCCAAAGACATCGTAGAAAATGAGCTAGGCGGATACATCTCCAAGGCACTTACTCGCCACCTGGGCCGTCCGTGTTCCTTCGCCGTTACCTTGGTTACCCCGCAGGAGCCCCAACCGCCCGCTAGCGAGTCGAATTCGCAACCGGCGCCAGGGGAGACATCAGCGAGCACTCAGGCTCCTTTTTCCCACTCCAACCCGCCGACGCAGGTCGATTCTTCGTTCGCTCAAAATTACGTCTCTCGCCCCCAACAAATGGATGCAGCGGCGATCAGCGGAAATAACAACCCCACCGCAGGTAAGACTCCGCCAAATTGGCGGTCTAGCCATGCCCCGGCAAGCCTAGATGAATTGGCCGAGCATTACAGCCAGCAAGACTATAACCGCCAGCAGCCGGACTTTAATGGTTCGCCGAATGCCGCGCGCATTCCGCGAGAAGCCCCAGCACACGATCCCAACCGGGAAACCTCCCTGAACCCGAAGCACACTTTTGAAAGCTTCGTCATTGGTTCTTCAAACCGTTTTGCTAATGGCGCAGCAGTAGCGGTGGCGGAAAATCCCGCCCGCGCCTATAACCCGCTGTTTATCTGGGGAGGTTCAGGACTGGGTAAAACGCACCTCTTGCATGCTGCCGGTAACTACGCACAGGTGCTGCACCCGGGGTTGCGCGTGAAATACGTGTCCTCGGAAGAATTTACAAATGATTATATTAATTCCTTGCGCGATGACCGCCAAGAATCTTTCAAGCGGCGCTACCGCAACCTCGATATTTTGATGGTGGATGACATCCAGTTCTTAGAGGGCAAAGAATCCACGCAGGAGGAGTTCTTCCACACCTTCAATGCGCTGCACCAGGCCAATAAACAGATCATTTTATCCTCGGACCGCCCGCCAAAACAGCTCACCACGCTGGAGGATCGCCTGCGCACACGCTTTGAAGGCGGGTTAATTACGGATATTCAACCGCCTGACCTGGAAACCCGCATTGCCATTTTGATGAAGAAAGCCGCCGCCGATGGCACTGAGGTGGATCGCTCCGTCCTGGAGCTCATTGCCTCACGCTTTGAGTCCTCCATCCGTGAGCTCGAGGGAGCGCTCATTCGGGTATCCGCGTACTCTTCCTTGGTCAATGAGCCGATCAATGTAGAAATGGCAGAAATTGCATTACGCGATCTCGCGCCGGATTCTGCTAACCAGCAAATTACCGCAGCCTCGATCATGGAAGTCACCGCAGAATACTTCGACATTGATGTTGAAACCCTGCGCGGGGCCGGCAAGAAGCGCGCGGTGGCCCACGCCCGCCAGCTGGCTATGTATCTCTGTCGCGAATTGACCGAGCTATCCCTGCCCAAGATTGGCGAGCAATTCGGCGGCAAGGACCACACCACGGTGATCTACGCCGATCGCAAGATCCGCAAAGAGATGACCGAAAAGCGCAATACCTACGACGAGATTCAGTCCCTGACCCAGCGCATCAAGAATCGCGGTCGCGGCTAACGCAAACACAATCACCGAGTGACGTCTTCCTAAACAACAGGAAGGCGCGCCATCTTTAAGGCAGTTGGATCGCCTCTCGGTCCCCCACCTTATACCACGTCTTAACAGCCCTTTTGCGCCAGTAAAGCCGTATAAACAGCTATCCACAGAGTTATCCACACCTGTGTAATTTCACAGTCGTAATTTGTTAATTCTGCTCACACTTTTAAATTCCACAGATGCTATCCAGCACGGACACCCTTGTGATCAGCTTTGTGGGGAGATCCGTGGAAAACTAAGACAAGCTGTGGATAAAACGATGACCTGCTTTTCTATCCACATGTCGAGACAGTTGATCACACCGCAATCACAAGAATTGGCACACCCCGGATATTCGCGCTGAACTTGTCATTTACTCGGTTGATCACAGATCCCACAGCCCTTATTACTACTACTAAATTATTTTTCTGATCTTGTAAGTAGAAAGGGGATGTGTGAAATTGTGCCGGGTCCCCAACGCACACCGCTGGCAGGGAGGGCGGAGGGAAAATTACAAGGTTCATCGGATGCGGTAAATTAGAAACCAGTTTTTGAAAAGTTAAACATTCCTACCCCGCCACAGAGGAGCTCTTCGCACCATGGATGAAGTTGTGTCATTTCGCGTTGCCAAAGATGACCTTGCCAACGCCGTAGCGTGGGTTGCCCGCAGTCTGCCTTCCAAAGTCACCCAACCAGTGCTGCGCGCAATGCTTATCACCGCTGATGACAACGGCTTAGAGTTCATCGGCTTCGATTACGAGGTCTCAACCCGGGTGCGCATAGCCGGCATGGTAGATGAGCCTGGGCAAATCGCCGTAGCCGGTAAATTGCTCTCTGACATCGTGGCTACCTTGCCCAATAAAGAAGTTGAGATTTCCCAGGTAGATTCTAAGGCGCTAGTTGCCTGCGGTTCCTCCCGTTTCGAGCTTCCTCTCATCCCGCTTGATGATTACCCGCAATTGCCGGTCCTGCCTGAGGTTACCGGCACGATCCAACCGCAACTATTCGCAGGGGCAATCCAGCAGGTAGCGGCCGCTGCCGGCAAGGATGACACCTTGCCCATGCTCACTGGCGTACACATGGATATTCATGGCAAGAATATCGAGATGACGGCAACTGATCGCTTCCGTTTGGCCATGCGCACCTTAGAGTGGGAGCCGGCGACTGAGGACGTTGAAGCTAAGCTCTTGGTTCCGGCAAAGACATTGCAAGATACCGGGCGTAGCTTGGATCCGCACTTGAATATCCCTATCGAGATCGCGGTAGGCTCCGGCAATAATATCGGCGCCGATGGCCTGTTCGGCCTGCACGCGGATAACCGCGAAACGACGACGCGCATGTTGGATGCGGATTTTCCCAACGTCCAGCCCTTGCTTCCCAAGTCGCACACGAATATTGCCTCCGTTGAGGTGGCACCGCTGCAGGAAGCCATTCGCCGCGTCTCTTTGTTGACGGACCGCAATGCGCAGATCCGTATGGAATTCGCCGATGGCCAGGTCACTTTGTCCGCCGGCGCCGATGCCGGTAATGCCACCGAAACGCTGCCGTGCGCATTCCACGGCCGCGATGAATTTCTCATTGCCTTTAACCCGGGATATTTGAAAGACGGCCTAGCAGTCATTAATACCGACCGCGTGGTGTTTGGATTCACGGAGCCTTCCCGCCCCGCTATCATGATCCCAGAGCCGGAAGAGCTGCCGGAAGTTGATGAGGATGGTAATTTCCCCACACCGCAGACGAACTTCACCTACCTGTTAATGCCGGTTCGCCTGCCAGGTTAATGTTTATAAGGGGTCTCGATGTTCGGGATTTTCGCTCATGGCCCGAATTAAAACTTGAACTAGGCCCGGGGATCACATTATTTGTGGGCCGCAATGGCTTTGGCAAGACCAATATCGTGGAAGCTGTAGGTTATACCGCCCACCTGTCTTCTCATCGCGTTTCTCATGATTCCCCGTTGGTGCGCCAGGGCGCGCAGAGTGCGCGGATTTCCCTTACTGCCGTACATCAGGGGCGTGAATTAACTACCCACCTGCTGGTAAAGCCCCATGCTGCTAACCAGGCCCAGATTAACCGCACTAGGCTGCGCAGCCCGCGCGAGCTGCTCGGCGTGGTGAAAACAGTGTTATTTTCCCCCGAGGATTTGGTCCTGGTGCGCGGTGAACCGGCGGGGCGCCGATCGTATCTCGATAGCATCATCGCCTCACGAACCCCGCGACTTGCTGGGGTTAAGGCGGATTATGACAAGGTATTAAAGCAGCGCAATGCGCTATTGAAGTCGGCATCGGCAAGCATGCGGCGCGGGTACGGCGATAGCGACGGAGCTGCGGCGCTGTCCACGCTGGATACGTGGGATGCTCAGCTGGCGCATCTTGGCGCACAAGTTATCACGGCGCGCCTTGCGCTTGTTGATGCCCTTTTGGACCACATTCCTACCGCCTATGCCGGCCTTGCGCCGGAGTCGCGTCCGGCGCGCGTGGAGTATAGATCCACCATTGATACTTCTGACCGCGAGGTGCTAGAGGCCGTCATGTTGACTACGTTGGCCCATTCCCGGCAGCGCGACATAGAGCGCGGCATCTCTTTAGTAGGCCCACACCGCGATGATCTCGTGCTCTACCTAGGGGATCAGCCGGCCAAGGGCTTTGCCAGCCACGGCGAAACCTGGTCTTATGCCATTGCCCTGCGCCTAGCTGAGTTTGAGCTCCTGCGAAAAGAGGGAGGATCAGATCCAGTCCTCATCTTGGATGATGTCTTTGCTGAGCTCGATGCCAAGCGCCGCACTCAGTTGGTTCATCTTGCCGCAACGGCAGAACAGGTGCTCATCACCGCGGCAGTGGATGAAGATTTACCGGATAACCTCGAACCTATCGTGCGCTATCGGGTGGGAGTAAAAGATACGGACCAGGGGCGAATCTCTACCCTGCATACGGAAGCAGCCACACGAGGGATTAGCGAGGAAGACGTATGAGTGAGGAAGAAGGCGCAACCGGTAAAGAGCGCACTGATCCCGTCACCCAATACTTCCGTTTGGTGCGTTCTACTTCGAAGAACCCGCCCAAGCTTACGCGCCCGGTGCCGAAGATGCCGGTGCCATCCTTAGCGGATGCCCAGCGACAAAACTATCGTGGTTACCAGGTGGGCAGGCCTAGCGGCGCCGATGGTAGGAGGCCGCGGCGAAAGATTGACGTGCCAAGCCTGGGGGCACAGATTAAAAAGGAGATTTCCCACCGTGGCTGGGAGAATGAATTAGCGCACGGCTGGGTGATGGGAAATTGGGAAAATCTGGTAGGCGAGCGTATCGCTGCCCATACGCAGCCCCAAAAAATCAAGGACAAGATCGTCTACCTTTCTTGTGATAACTCCACCTGGGCTACGCAGCTGCGCTACCTGCAGCGGGAAATCCTGCGAAAAATTGCGGACCGGTTTGGCGCTGATGTCATTGCTGAGCTGCGGATCCAAGGTCCCCGGCAGCAGCGTAATTACGAGGGGCGGCAGTGGGTGAAACCCCAAGGATCGCAAGATACCTATGGCTGATAAGTGGCTGATAAGCGCGGGTTAGCCCTGGTCTGTAAAAGATGCATAACCACGCAGCCCGCCACATAGCTACTTCTGGCGGGTGTGGGGTGTCATTCAGTAGGGGGTATGCGTGTAGAATAGCGAAAGTCTTAGAATTAGTTATAGCCAAAAGGAGAGCACGAATCCGTGGCTGAAGAACACGCATATGATGCTGGATCAATTACGATCCTGGAAGGTCTAGATGCCGTCCGCAAGCGCCCCGGTATGTACATCGGTTCTACCGGATCGCGCGGTTTGCACCACCTTATTTGGGAGATTGTTGATAACTCCGTCGATGAGGCCATGGCAGGCTTTGCGGATAAGGTCACCGTTAAGCTTTTGGAAGATGGTGGCGTCGAAGTCATCGATAATGGCCGCGGCATCCCTGTGGAAATGCACGCTTCTGGTGCACCGACCGTCCAGGTGGTCATGACACAGCTGCACGCCGGTGGTAAATTTGATTCCGAGTCCTATGCCGTTTCCGGTGGTTTGCACGGAGTCGGCATTTCCGTGGTCAATGCCTTATCTACCCGCGTGGAGGCGGAGATCAAGCGGGAGGGCAAGCATTGGTACCAAAACTTCCAGAACGCCATTCCGGATGATCTTGTGGAAGGTGGTAACGCCCGCGGCACCGGTACCAAGATTCGTTTTTGGGCAGACCCAGAGATCTTTGAAACCACCGAGTACGATTACGACACCATTGCGCGCCGTCTGCAGGAAATGGCCTTTTTGAATAAGGGCCTGACCATCGAGCTTATTGATGAACGCGTGACCCAAGAGCAGATCGAACTTGAGGAAATCGCGGAAGCGGAATCCGGCGAATCACGCGGTGATGAAACGTCTTTTGATGATGTCCCCGATGCCGGCGATACCTTTAGCGAGGAAGATGACTCTACTAATGCCATCACGGCCGATAAGAAACGCCGCAAAAAGATCACCTTCCACTACCCGGACGGTCTGACTGACTACGTAAAATTTCTTAATAAGTCCAAGAGCACAATTCACCCCACCATCGTGTCCTTTGAAGCAAAGGGTGAGGAACACGAAGTTGAGGTAGCGTTGCAGTGGAGCCAGGGCTACAAGCAGTCCGTGCATACCTTTGCTAATACCATCAATACCCACGAAGGTGGCACGCACGAAGAAGGCTTTCGCGCGGCTTTGACCTCCTTGATGAACCGCTATGCCAGGGAGCATAAGCTTATCAAGGACAAGGACGGCAACCTGTCTGGCGATGACTGCCGCGAGGGCTTGGCCGCCGTCATTTCGGTCAAGGTGGGCGATCCGCAGTTTGAGGGCCAAACCAAGACTAAGCTGGGCAACTCGGAGATAAAGGGCTTTGTGCAGCGCTCGGTTAACGAGTACGTCAATGACTGGTTTGATGCCAACCCGGCAGAGGCAAAGGCCATCATCAATAAGGCGGTATCCTCAGCGCACGCCCGCATGGCAGCACGCAAGGCGCGCGAGATGGTGCGTCGCAAGTCCGCTACCGATCTGGGCGGGTTGCCTGGCAAACTCGCGGATTGTCGCTCCAAGGATCCCAAGATTTCGGAGCTTTATATCGTGGAGGGTGACTCCGCAGGCGGTTCCGCCAAGGCTGGCCGTGATTCCATGTTCCAGGCCATCTTGCCCTTGCGTGGCAAAATCCTAAACGTGGAAAAGGCCCGCATGGATAAGGTCTTAAAAAACGCCGAGGTCCAGGCCATCATCACCGCACTGGGTACCGGAATCCACGAGGAATTCGATATCAAGAAACTGCGGTACGACAAGATCGTGCTGATGGCTGATGCCGATGTCGATGGTCAGCACATCGCCACGCTGTTGTTGACCTTGCTTTTCCGCTTTATGCCACAGCTGGTAGAGGATGGCCACGTGTATCTGGCTAACCCGCCGCTCTACAAGCTGAAGTGGTCAAAGGGCACGCCGGGCTATGCCTTCTCTGATGATGAGCGCGATAAGCTGCTGGCGGAAGGCCTGGAGCAAAACCGCAAAATTAACAAGGATGACGGTATCCAGCGTTACAAGGGTTTGGGCGAGATGAACGCCTCCGAGCTCTGGGAGACCACCTTGGATCCTGCAACGCGCCTCCTGCGCCGGGTGGATCTGGAAGATGCGCAGCGCGCCGATGAGCTGTTTTCCATTCTCATGGGCGATGATGTGGCCGCCCGCCGCTCCTTTATCACCCGCCGTGCGAAGGATGTCCGCTTCCTGGATATCTAAACCGTTGGCCTAGTCCCCTGCGTACAGGGGCTGGGGAAAAGTCAGAGCCCACCGTAGATAGTTCAACGGTGGGCTCAAACTATGGGGAGAGGTATTAGCTGCGGGAAGTGCGCTGATCTGCAAACCCAAAGCTCAAGGACACCAGGCAAACGGCGATGATGACACCGAAACCGGTCATGATGGATACGGGCCAATCTCCGGAGGTGCTTTGGAGCATGGCAAAGAAAATGGCGGTAATGACAGCCAGGCCGATGGCGGTGCCGATGCGCTGGCCGGTTTGCAGGACTGCGCCGGAGGAACCGGCGTAGTTGTCTGGGACCTGTGCCAAGGTCAGGGTTTGGTTTGGGGAGACCACGGCACCCTGGCCCAGCCCGATAAATGCCAAGGAAAGGATGAGCCACCATTCGCTCATTCCCCAATGGGTGGTGCCCCAAATAAAGACGACCGTGGTGAAGAGGCCGAAGATAGTGGTCAGCATGCCGATGATGACCACTATGCGTCCATACCGCGAGATCTTGCGGCCAGCGATGGTGGCGGTAATGGAGTTGAGGAGTGCGGAAGGGATGCCCACCGAGCCGGCCGCTAGGGCGGAGTAACCCAGGCCATTTTGGAAGTACAACGCAACGAGCACCCAGATGCTGGTCATACCCATAAACCACAACGTGGCGATGATGGTGCCGTTGCGGAAGCTCGAGGTGGCAAAGATTGTGAGATCCACCATTGGCGGGTGGCCGGTGGACTTGTGGTGGCGCTCCCACAGCACCCACACGCCAATAAGCACGGCACCCGCGAGAAGCAGCCACCACACGGCAGGGGAGCCGGTGGAGTCCATGAAGGGGAAGAGGATGCACCATACCGCAGCGCCGAGAATGAGTGCGCCGATGGGATCCAGGGTGGACAGCGCCTTGAAGATGCCCAGCTTATTGCCCGCGGCATCGCGGACGCGGGAAAATAGCGGGCGTGGAAACCACATGAGGCCTAAGATGATGGCCAGCAGGCCGATAGGGGCATTGACCAGCATAGTCAGCCGCCATCCATGGTCAGGTCCGCCGATCTTAATGAGGAAGCCTCCCAATACCGGCCCGATAGCCACGGCGATTCCCACGGTGGCTCCAAAGTATCCAAAGGCGCGGCCACGCTCTTCCCCGCGGAAGTATTGCTGGACCATTCCCACGCCCTGAGGGTTCAGCAATCCGGCGCCAACACCCTGCACAAAGCGCGCGATGTTCAGAGAATGCGTATTCGGCGCGAAACCTGCCACGGTGGCGCTGATGGTGTAGACGGCGATGCCGAGGAGAAAGATGCCTCCGCGCCCCACGAGATCGCCGGCGCGCCCAGCGGCGACGAGGACCACGCCGAAGGTAAGCGCATAACCAGATAGGACCCATTGCACATCCGAATCTGTGGCACCAAGCCCAGACTGGATCGACGGCAGCGCCACGTTCACGATGGACACGCTAATGAGTGACATAAACACCGTGACCAGCACAATAATAAGAACCCGCCAGCGGGCGGGGTCTTGGCCGGCGGGGTAGTCGGTACAGTTTGCTTCTGATGCCGACGATTTATGATGCGGGGAATAAGTCACTTCCACACTTATACTCCGCAGCCCAGACAACCTTCAACCGCAGGAAAACTGGTGGAAACTATTTATTTACATGTGCTTTTGTACTATGCGGCCGAATGCAGGAACTTCCGGGCTTAAGATTTTGGTGGCCTTGCCGCGCAGGGAATTATAGGGTTTGCGCAGTGCGGCGGAGTTCACCTTTTCCACGTGCTTATCTGCGATTTTCATGATCTCATCGCTGACCTTATCCTGGTGCGGTTTAAGGAAAGCACCGAAATCGTCCTCGCCGCTATCTGCAAAGTCTTGCCACCGCGGATCGAGGGCATCGAGAACATCCGGGATAATCTGCTCTAGCCCTTTGGGGACCACGTTAGCGTCGGCTTTTTTGGCGGCGGCCAATCCGCCTTTAATGGCCATGCCGGAAATGCCGGATTGAACAGAGGCTACTTTTTCAACGAGATCCGCGCATTCAGCAATGAACTCGGTGCGGGTGGATCCGGACATCAAGGTAGAAAGATGAACCATAGGTCACTACTCTACGCTAGTTTCGTGGTCATATAGACGTGCGCACAGTACTGTGCAAAAGTGTGATTTCCAGCATTTAATGCTGGCACTTTTTCTAAAACCTCCGCCATAGCTTGAGCTGCCTGCTGTTCATCGCCGTGAATGACTATGCCTTCCAGTCGCGCAGTGCTGGCAGCCGCAGCGGCCACCAAGGCCGAATAGTTGATGATGCGGAGCCTAAAGCGGGCACAAAATTCTCGGGCCAATATATACAGCTGTTCGCTGCTCATTACTGTGCTTTCCTTGTCCTGCGGATTTCGGCCTCCAGCTCTGCGCGGCCGGGGAGAAGTTTGCGGGCGGTGGATTGCACGTGGGCATCAGCAAGCGTGCGCGAGGCCGCCGTCACGATAGCACGCACCACCGCCTCGTGCTTCGAGGTCCCTTGCGCGGAGGCCAAGAGGGTGAGGGCGTGATCTTGTTCTGCGGTTAGCCGTAACGTCATAGCCATATCACTGTGATACCACAGTGATACCACCGATATGGCAAATAAAGCCGCTAAGAGCCGGAGAAGGTAGAATTTGGCCTCATGAGTGATAATAACGATGATCTTTTTGATCGGATATTTCCCATTGACATTAATGAGGAGATGGAATCGAGTTATATCGACTACGCCATGTCCGTCATTGTGGGCCGCGCGTTGCCTGAGGTGCGCGATGGCCTGAAGCCGGTGCACCGTCGCATTCTCTACGCCATGTTCGATTCGGGCTACCGCCCCGAGCGTGGCTACGTGAAGTCCGCCCGTCCGGTTTCTGACACCATGGGCCAATTCCACCCACATGGTGACTCGGCTATCTATGACACCTTGGTGCGATTGGCGCAGTCCTGGAACATGCGCTACCCGCTTGTTGATGGCCAGGGTAACTTCGGTTCCCGCGGTAATGACGGCCCTGCCGCGATGCGTTATACCGAGTGCAAGCTAACCCCGTTGGCCATGGAAATGGTTCGCGATATCCGCGAAAATACCGTGGATTTCTCGCCTAACTACGATGGTAAGACCAGTGAGCCGGATGTCCTGCCGTCTCGCGTGCCCAACCTTTTGATGAATGGCTCCGGCGGCATTGCCGTGGGCATGGCCACCAATATCCCGCCACATAACCTGAATGAGCTGGCCTCGGCCATCTACTGGCTCTTGGAAAACCCAGACGCGGACGAGGATGCCGCACTCGCAGCCTGCATGGAACGCGTGAAGGGTCCGGATTTCCCCACTGCGGGCCTTATCGTGGGCGATCAGGGTATCAAAGATGCATATACCACCGGCCGCGGCTCCATCCGCATGCGCGGTGTGACCTCCATTGAGGAATCCGGCTCCCGACAGACCATCGTGATTACGGAGCTGCCGTTCCAGGTTAACCCCGATAACCTTATTTCTAATATCGCGGAGTCCGTAGCTAACGGCAAGATCGCCGGTATCTCCAAGATTGAAGATGAGTCCTCTGACCGCGTGGGTATGCGCATTGTTGTGACCCTAAAGCGCGATGCCGTCGCCCGCGTGGTGCTCAATAACCTGTATAAGCACTCCCAGTTGCAGACCTCTTTCGGCGCCAACATGCTTTCCATTGTTGATGGCGTGCCGCGCACCCTGCGTTTAGATCAGATGCTGAACAATTATGTTGCGCACCAGATCGAGGTCATCGTTCGCCGCACCCAGTATCGCCTGGATGAGGCCGAAAAGCGCGCGCATATCTTGCGTGGCTTGGTCAAGGCGCTGGATATGCTAGATGAGGTCATCGCCCTGATCCGCCGGTCTCCTACCGTTGATGAGGCGCGCGAAGGCTTGAAGGAGCTTCTCGATGTCGATGACATCCAGGCCGATGCTATCTTGGCGATGCAGCTGCGCCGCCTGGCTGCCCTAGAACGCCAAAAGATTGTTGATGAATTGGCAGAAATCGAAGAAGAAATCGCCGACCTTAAGCATATCCTCTCCCACGAGGAACGCCAGCGCCAGATCGTCCACGATGAGCTGGAGGCGATCGTCGACAAGTATGGCGACGAGCGCCGCACCAAGATTCTGCCTGCCTCCGGCGAGGTCACGGATGAAGATCTCATTGCCCAAGAAAACGTCGTGGTTACTATTACCGCCACGGGTTATGCCAAGCGCACCAAGGTTGATACCTACAAGTCACAAAAGCGCGGAGGCAAGGGCGTGCGCGGTGCAGAGTTGAAGCAAGATGACATTGTTAAAAACTTCTTCGTCTGCTCCACGCACGACTGGATCCTGTTCTTTACTAACTTTGGCCGCGTGTATCGCCTGAAGGCCTACGAGCTGCCAGAGAGCGGCCGGGCTGCCCGTGGCCAGCACGTGGCCAACCTGCTGGAATTTCAGCCAGAAGAAAAGATTGCCCAGGTCATTCAGATCCAGTCCTACGAGGATGCGCCGTACCTGGTGCTGGCCACCCAGCAAGGCCGCGTGAAGAAGTCGCGCTTGACTGATTACGAGTCCGCTCGTTCTGCGGGCCTCATCGCCATCAACCTTAACGAGGGCGATGCACTCATCGGTGCCCAGCTCGCTTGTGAGGGCGATGACATCCTGCTGACCTCAGAGCAGGGCCAAGCTATCCGCTTTACGGCCGATGACGACCAGCTGCGCCCCATGGGCCGCGCCACTGCCGGCGTCAAGGGGATGCGTTTCCGCGGCGATGACCAGCTGCTGGCGATGTCTGTCGTCCACGACGGCGAATTCCTCCTCGTTGCTACCTCGGGGGGCTACGGCAAGCGCACCGCCATTGAGGAATACACTCCGCAGGGCCGCGGTGGCTTGGGCGTGATGACCTTCAAGTACACCCCGAAGCGCGGCAAGCTTATTGGCGCCATTTCCGTTGACAAAGACGACGAAATCTTCGCCATTACCTCCGCCGGTGGGGTTATTCGCACCGAAGTAAACCAGATTCGTCCTTCTTCCCGCGCTACGATGGGCGTGCGCTTGGTTGACCTTGCCGATAATGTCCAATTGCTTGCCATTGACCGCAATGTTGAAGAAGATGGTGAGGAAGACGCGCAGGCTGTGGCCAAGGGCGAAAAAACTGTCGATGAGGTCCAGCAAGAGCAGCACAAGGCTAGCGATGCCTCCAAGGACGAGGAGTAGGACGTGGAACGACGAGACGTATCCATCCATCATATTTCGCCCACCTCGGCGTTTCGCGTTGGTTTCGCCCTGTCACTCGTCGGACTCATCGCGTGGTTGTTGGCTGTGTGCCTGTTGTACATTGGTATGCACCAGGTGGGCATATGGGAGTCCTTCAATAGCCTCGTTGGTGGCATCGGCGGTGGCTTTGAGGTTACTTTTCCCGTAGTGATCGCAGCTAGCGCAGTCATTGGCGTTATTTTCGCCGTTCTGTTCACCTTGCTTGCACCGTTGATGGCCGTAATCTATAACGCCATCGTGGATGTCGTCGGCGGGCTAAAGGTTAGTTTGAATGACATCTAGACCACTGTGAGTAGGAGAAAATGCCGGCAGCAAACAGTGTCGGCATTTTCTGGTCTTCAGCGCTATATGGTGTACTTATTAGGTCTACGAAAAACGTCTTTGAAAACCACATTGAGCTGCTGATTTGTGTTCTTTCAGGGATAGTATGTAAAGTTACTTTTCGTTCCGCTAAAGGGCCTATAGCTCAGTCGGTTAGAGCGCATCGCTGATAACGATGAGGTCGCTGGTTCGATTCCAGCTAGGCCCACCACGGAACAATGGGGCATTAGCTCAATTGGTAGAGCATCTGCTTTGCAAGCAGAAGGTCAGGAGTTCGATTCTCCTATGCTCCACAGCATCAGTCCGGTTTCCTTAGGGAGCCGGATTTTGTATATGTGGGATATGGCTTAAGCGGGTTAAGTAGGGTTAAGTAGCAAAATGTGTGTCTGGTGGGCGTGTCGTCGGTTGGGCGCCTTTTGTCGTTTCATGGGTCCTTTTCTGAGTCCTATGGAGTGTGAGTATTCGGTTGGGATAGCGTTGTCGTAGAAGGCTGGTCGGCCTGTTACCGGGTCGGCTGTGGGTCAAAACGTTGTGGTTGATGATCTGCAACATTAAAGACAAACGAGCTATCAAGCGGGCGAAACAAGGCAAACGAGCCTCGGCTACAGCCAGCAGGCTCGTTTAAGGAGCGCGCGTATCCGGCTGGAACCAAGCCATCAGCCACATGGCCGTGGCCGTTCCTGACCGCTTCGACAAATACCTATAATTCAATCCTGTACACAAACAATTCGATACGCTCATCCACAACCTCATTTGGGCATCATTGAATTGGACCCAGCGCGCTTGAAACCGACCGGCCACTAGGTGGATCAGACCAATTCTGGATAACGGGTATGGGACTCCGGCTACTTGGGGTTATTTTAGAAATTAAGTCCAGTTGCTAAAATTATCCTCATGACCGAGCGGGACGACTTTTGGCTGGAAGAGGATGAACTAGCAGCATTCATGTCCTTGATGAGCGTGAATGTCCGGCTCACCAATATTCTGGACGCGCAGTTACGCGATGATGCCAAGCTAAGTTTTTTCGAATATACGGTGCTCTCACGGTTATCAGAGGCAGAGAACCATGAGATGCGCATGCGGGATCTTGCGATAACCGCAAATGGTTCCCTGTCCCGCTTGAGCCAAGTTGTCACCCGCCTGGAGCGACAAGGGTGGGTCGTTCGGCGTCCTTGCCCGAATGATGGGCGGACGACGATGGCGCACCTTACGGACAGCGGCTGGGACAAGGTAGTAGAAACCGCCCCGGGCCACGCTAAACAAGCCCGTCGGTCCGTTATCGATAACCTGACTCGTGCTCAGATCCAGCAGATGACCCAAATTAATGAGCGCATCATTAAAGCAATCGAAGCCGATGAGCGCTACGGTGGCCGTTATTAATTACTTTTTGGGATAGCCCCGGCGGCCAGAGACAGTCTTATCGAAGGGAATCCAAAACCGCAGGGCCGCTTCCTGGTTCTTGGAAATGCCAATGCGGGGGCCGCGCACCCATTCTGGTTCAAAGTCGCGGTTCGACAGCTGCACTGGCAGGTGGTTATCTGCCAGCGTTGCTCCCAGAGCTTTTCCGAGGTTCCCGGGTCCGCGGGCGAGGTTGTAAAAATCGCTGGTGCCGCGACGCGCGAAGGCGGTATCGATCCCGGATAGCACCTCACCGCCGCGTAGTAGGCACCCTTGGCCCACGCCTTCGGGTGCGCACACGATATTGATATTGCGGTGGATGCCGTAGGAGGCATATACATAAAGCCGACCGGGCGGGCCGAACATGGCGGCATTACGCGGGGTTTTTCCGCGGAAGGTGTGAGCGGCGGCATCGTCTGTACCCAAGTAAGCCTCGACTTCCGTGAGGCGAATGCTCACCCCAGAGTGCGTGATGATGCAGCCGAGGAGTTGCGGGGCTACAACATCAGCACTGTGGGAAAAATCAATCATTAACGGGAGTAGTAGCGCATTCCATCTTCCGGGGTGGGCAGCAACTCATCAAGACTGACCGGCTCTAGGCCTTTGGCCCGCAGGCCATCGATAATGCACTCGGCGGCGTTTACGGTGGTCGGGTGAATATCGTGCATCAAGACAATAGAGCCTGGGTTAGCATCCTGGACGGCGGCATTGCAGACGTGCTGCGAGTCGCGGATCTTCCAATCCAAGGTATCCACGTTCCATAGTGCTTGCGACAGGCCCTTATCCCTGACTACCTGGTCAACCGTCTCGTTGGTGGCACCGTAGGGCGGGCGCAGCCATTGCGGATTCTGCCCGGTGGCATTGCGGATTGCTGCATTGCCAGCGTCGATTTCCTGGGCAATATCGCCGTAAGCTAATTGGTTGAGCTGGCGATGGGTCTTGGTGTGATTACCAATGGTGTGACCTTCTGCCTGCATACGCTGGAGCGCTTGGGGGTACTGGTAGGCAAGATCTGCTAGCACCATAAAGCTGGCGTGGGCGTTTTTAGCCTTGAAGGTGTCCAAGAGCTGGTTGGTATAAGGGCTGGGGCCATCGTCAAAGGTAAGGGCCACACAATTTGAGCAATCGAGGACGTTGGCCTGGGGCTGCGGGGCTGGTTGTGGTGCGGGTGCAGCTTCATTCTGCGGTTCGTCTCCTGGCACCATCGTGGTGACAAGTTCCTGTGCTTGGGCACGGGTGCTATCGATGCGCCGTTGAATGTCGGTCTGAATCTCAGAAACTGCGGATTCGATATTAGGTTCTGAGGACCTGGCTGCTTTCGGGGTGCCTTCAAAGAATTGCGCATTGGCGCAGGCAGGAAGGGCAGCGGTGGCGAGCACGGCGAGCGCGGAGGTAAGGAGACGACGCATACTTTTCCTAGGTACGAGGACAGATGGGTATAGTCAGCCAGCCTACTCCACTACAGCGGGAATGACGGGATTAATTGCGTGTGATAAATGTGATAGAAGTAAATCACCGTGCTGCAGTTTTCTTTGGCATTTTTGGAATACATGACTGCAGTAGTAGAGTACGAGCTACTGGGGCATTAGCTCAATTGGTAGAGCATCTGCTTTGCAAGCAGAAGGTCAGGAGTTCGATTCTCCTATGCTCCACAGGAAAAGTCCGGATTCTGGTCAAAGAATCCGGACTTTAGTCATGCATAGGGCTAGGAAAAGCGCTTGACCATGATGTAATGCTCGGCATACACACCTACATGCTCGAAGCCCAAGCGTTCATACAGCCCCTGCGCACGCGGATTATCGGGGTGGACGGCCAGGGAAATGCCGGGCGCTTTGAGGGTCCGGGCGAGGGAAATGGCGGCATCCATAAGCGCAGTGGCAATGCCCTGGCCTGCGTAGCGGCCTTCCACCGCGATGGCAAGTTCTGGGATAGCAGGTTCGATGAATCCGTAACCGTGATTGTCCTCGGTGCCCCAATTGAGCCATACCCCGCCGGCGGGCACGAGGTCTTCCCAGGCAATGAAACCTCCCTGGTTAGGCTCCCAATTTTCCACGTAAAAGGAAAAATCTTCAGCAAAACTGGAAGAAAGCTCGCCCCGTTCATCACCGAAGGTATCGGTCAGAAAGTTAAGGCGAGCTATATAAGTGCGATCGGATTCTTGGGTCGCGCAAATTTCCATAATCCCCAGGATATATGAACAATGCGTTGGGCTGGTTAAGCCAGGTGATAGTTGTGCACGTCCGCGCCGTTGAATTCGCGCATTTCACCGGATTCGTCGACGGAGCGGAAGGTGGTGCCGTTATCGATGGCAAAGCGGAGGTTATCCACGCGCGGGGAAGGATCACCGGTTACTGGGCCTGCGGGGAAATAGTACGTTGAACCGTCTTTGAGCTTGACGGTGAGAGACTCAAAGCTCATTGTTTATCTCCTTATAGAAAGCCTTAAAAAGAGAATTCAAGCAGGAGATTTTTGAACAGGCAAAGCAATGAGATCTAAACAACGCCTACTGCACCCCCACGGCGGGGGTGCGAAAGGAACTACTGGTCGTCAGACTGCAGGCGGTGCTTACCCTCGCTCTGGTGGTCATCGGTGATGCGGCTGGTATCTGCTTCTTCAGCAGCAGCAGCCTCTTCTTCCTCGCGGTGTTTAGCCAGCTGTTTATCGATGGAACCCAAAAGCTCCTCATCGCGCACGGCACCCTCTTCAGCAAGATCAGAATCGGATTCGGGCTTATTCTCGCTGGTGGAGGTGTATACCAAGGTCGATTCTGGCGCTGTGTTCTTGGTGCCACCGCGGTAGTCATCTACCCGCGGTGGGGTCTGGGAGGGCTTGTCATTGGAGCGCAGCCAGTAATAGATCGCACCGGTTGCCGCAGCGAGCAGGGATATAATTCCTGCAACGGTCCACAACTTGGAAGACTTATTGTCCTTCTTGGTCTGCTTTTTTGTAGCCTTGGTGGCCTTCTTCGTGGCCTGCTTGCGGGCCTTCTTTGCCTTCGTGGTGGCTTCCTTCTTGGCCTCATCAAAACGATCAACTGCGTCTTCGCGGTAGTTATTGAATTCCTCTAGAGCGCGCTCGAGGCGAGAATGCGCGGCCTGGGTAACGGAGCCTGCTTGCTTGCGGGCTTCGTCGAAGGTGCTATTGTCTTCCTTTTGCATCTGCTGGGTAGCCTTTTCGAGGGCAGTATAAGATTCGCGGGATTTTTCTTGCCGGTGATTGCGAATGTGCTTCCACAGATTGGAACCGGTCTTCAACGCCATATTGATTGCGATGGGGTTCATTGGGTGCAGGTGCTCCTTAAATATAATTTGTCTGTTCGTTCTCATCCAGCATAGTGGCCAGCCTAATACCCCACCACTGTTGTGGCGGGTGATCCGGGGCCGGGACCAACCATAAAATAGACCGCTTGGTTCAGAATAGAGGATTAATATTCACTCCACTTTTGGCTAACCGCGCTGTTTATGGGCCTGCAAAGGTAATACCATTAACCGCTCGCTATCCAGCGAACTGAACAGCTTGGTACGTTTTTCCCAGAGATCATTCGAAATCGGGAAAAGGAGGTGACTATGAGCCCGCGATTTTCAGCGTCAGCACCGTTGGATTCCATGAGTGAAGAAGAACTGATGGTGCCGGAGCGTTTAGCGTTGTCTTTCGAGGTAATTCCGCCGCGGCATGATGCCGATGAAGCTAAAATCGACCGTTTGCTGGAAGCCTTGGAAAGCTACCATCCGGATTATATTGCCGTGACAAGTTCCCAACGGTCCGGTTGGCTCGCAGGGACGACAAACTTTATTGAGCGGATTTCGCGCACCACCTCGATGCGCCCATTGGCGCACCTGGCGTGTACTGCCGGTTCGCGCACAGAACTTATCGGCTGGACCAATCGCTTGGTCGATGCCGGTGTCCGCGGCCTGCTGGCGCTGCGCGGAGACCTACCAGAGGAAGGTTTGCCGGAGCACTATCCACAACATGCCGATGAATTGATAAGCCTCATCCGGCAATTAGAGAGGCAGCAAGCAGCGCGGTTCGCCGCGGGCCGCTTGGCTGTCGGTGTCGCGTGCTATCCCAGCGGGCACGTTGAATCCAAAAATGAAGACGAAGATTTTGACGTCTTGCTGAAAAAGCAACGCCTCGGCGCGGACTTCGCCATCACCCAGTTATTTTTCGATGCGCAGGATTTCCTGCGCTTTTCCCAAAAGGCCCGATTAGCCGGGGTGCATATTCCCCTCATACCGGGAATCATGCCCATGACCAGTCTACGCCGGGTGGAGCGAATGGGAGAGCTGTCCGGGCTCGCCGTGCCCGAAAGGGTGCGGTCGGCGCTCGCGGCAGCGACAACCCCAGAAGAAGAATACGAAACCGGCATGGAACTGACCGCTGAACTAGCTCGCGACATCGTGGCTGGTGGGGCGAGCGGGCTCCATATATATACCCACAATAACCCCGACAATACTCACGACCTACTAACCCGAATCGGAGTAGATAATGACCAACGCTAATTTCCCCAAGGCGACAGTTGAGGGCTATCCCCGCATCGGCGCCAACCGCGAGTTGAAGCGCGCTCTTGAGTCCTACTGGGCCGGCCGCATTGATGCGCAAACCTTCGAGTCCGCTGCACACTCGCTGCGCCTGGATACTTACCACCGGCTGCGTGACCTCGGACTCACCGAGGACTATGCCATTCCGGCAGACGTCGCTTATTACGATCAGGTTCTCGAAACTGCACTGACCGTTGGTGCCGTTGCCGGTGAAACCCTGGATGATGAGTTCACCCTGGCCCGAGGTAATAAGGACACCGCACCGCTAGAGATGACCAAGTGGTTCGATACCAACTACCACTATATTGTGCCGGAAATCGCTGATGAACACGCTTTTAAGGCACACCCACAGCGCATTATCAAGCTGGTAGAAGAAGCCCGCGAAGCAGGCCATACCGTGCGTCCGTACCTCGTTGGCCCGGTCACCCTGTTGGCCCTGTCCAAGCAGGCCGAGGGCGCAGCTAAAGCCCCGCTCGAGCGCCTAGATGATGCCGTTGCTGCCTACCAGGAGGTCCTGGCGGAGCTGCACCAGGCCGGCGTGGAGTGGATCCAGTTGGCAGAACCTGCTCTCGTTGCGGATCTGGCCAATGCTAGCGATGAGGACTTGGCTGCATATACCCAGCAGGCATACTCCGTCATCTTGGGTGCAGAAAAGCGCCCGCAGGTTTACCTAACCACCCCGTACGGCTCCGCCCGCAAGGGCCTCGATGTGATCGCAGAGCTCAAGCCAGAGGCCGTCCAGGTAGACCTCGCTGTCGGCACCCTGGCCCTGGATGAGGGCTACCTCGAGCGTGTAAAGAACCTGAACACCCACGTCGTTGCCGGCCTCGTCGATGGCCGCAATGTCTGGGCCGCCAACCTGCGCGACCTGCGCTCCAAGTACGAGAACCTGGCCGGCAGCATCGATGAGCTGTCCGTATCCACCTCCGTGTCCTTGCAGCACGTGCCGCATTCCGTGGCGGCAGAATCCAAGCTGCCTGCCGATGTCGCGCCGTGGTTCTCCTTCGCTAATGAAAAGGTCAAGGAAGTCGTCGCCCTAGTCCAGGGTCCCGAGGCAGCCGAAGAGGCCTACAGCGTCAGCGACCGCGCAGTTCGCACCCGCGCCGAGTCCGAGCGCATCAACAACGCCGCCGTGCAGGAGCGCATCTCTCAGCTGCCGGAAGGCGAGGTTAAGCGCGCGCCGGCCTTCAATGAGCGCAAGGAAGCACAAAAGGAGCTCGGCCTGTCGGAGCTGCCGACCACCACCATCGGTTCCTTCCCACAGACCAAGGAAATCCGCCAGGCGCGTGCCGCACACCGCAAGGGCGAGCTTTCTGATGCTGACTACAACTCCGCCCTCAAGGACGAGGTCAAGTCCGTCATCGAACTGCAGGAACGCCTCGGCCTGGACGTCTTGGTCCACGGTGAGCCAGAGCGCAATGACATGGTGCAGTACTTCGCTGAGTTGCTCGATGGCTTCGTTACCACTGAAAATGGCTGGGTACAGTCCTACGGTTCTCGCTGCACCCGTCCGCCAATCGTGGTAGGTGACATTTCCCGCCCGGCTGCCATGACCATCGAATGGTCGAAGTTTGCACAGTCGCTTTCGGAAAAGCACGTTAAGGGCATGCTGACCGGCCCGGTCACCATCCTGGCGTGGTCTTTCGTCCGCGATGACGTGCACCAGTCCGTATCCGCAGATCAACTGGGCGTCGCATTAGCAGATGAGGTCCGCGACCTGGAGGAAGCTGGCATCGATATCATTCAGATCGATGAGCCGGCCCTGCGTGAGCTGCTGCCGTTGCGCGAGCAGGACCGCAAAGCCTATCTGGATTGGGCAGTGCGTTCTTTCCGCCTAGTAGCCCTCGAGGCCAAGCCCACCACCCAGATACATACCCACCTGTGCTATTCGGAGTTTGGCCAGATCATCGACGCCGTCGCCGGTCTCGATGCGGATGTTACCTCCATCGAGGCGGCGCGCTCTCGCATGGAACTGCTGGAGGATATCGACGACACGTTCCACTCTGAGATTGGACCTGGCATCTACGATATTCACTCCCCGCGCGTGCCTTCCGTGGAGGAAATGGCAGAGCTTATCCGCGCCGCGCTGAAGAACGTGCCGCTGGATCGCCTGTGGGTTAACCCGGACTGCGGTCTAAAGACCCGCGGTTACGAAGAGACTGAAACCTCCCTGCGCAATATGGTGGAAGCCCGCGATGTGGTGCGCAACGCCCTCTAATAGAATTTGAGGACTTCCGGGTTCTTAAAAACGCTATGCAGCCGGTCTGCATAGCGTTTTCGTGATCATGTACCTACCCAAGACGCCGTGGCCTGATTCGTATTACCGTAGGCGCTATGAAGCACTCAGCATTTCGCAATAGCCAAGAATCCTTCCTGCCTGATTCCCTGGCTGGTTTCATCGCCCAGCATCCCGATGCCGCTTGGCACGATGCGGGTTTCATTGGGCGTAGCACCCCGCTGCGCACGGCGGATGATAAACCGGCGGTCGCAGTAATCTCCGGTGGTGGATCCGGGCACGAGCCCATGCACGCCGGCTTTATCGGGCAAGGCATGCTCGCTGCAGCCTGCCCGGGTCTGCTCTTTACCTCCCCGAATGCGGTCCAGGTCTCTGAAGCTACGCAGTGGGCCGACCAGGGCAGGGGAGTATTACACATTGTGAAGAACTACACCGGTGATGTCATGAATTTCACCGTGGCGCGCAATGCTGCAGAGGCCGTAGATACGCGTTTCGTCTTGGTCGCGGATGATATTGCTACCGAAGGCACCGGCGAGGGCCCCGGTCGGCGCGGTACCGGCGCCACGATTTTGGTGGAAAAGGTCGCCGGTGCCGCGGCGTATCGCGGTGATGATCTGGATCAAGTAACGGAGCTAGCGAAGCGGACCGCGGATAATTCTCGCAGCATGTCCGTGGCACTGGGATCCGGCTTTTTGCCCACCACGGGGCGCGAGACCTTTGATTTGGATGATGGGCATATGGAAGTCGGTGTAGGAATCCACGGCGAGCCGGGCACGCATAC
The DNA here is from genome assembly GCF_003688935.1 of Corynebacterium macginleyi. Lineage (GTDB taxonomy): Bacteria > Actinomycetota > Actinomycetes > Mycobacteriales > Mycobacteriaceae > Corynebacterium > Corynebacterium macginleyi. Next base: position 80,030 of record NZ_REGE01000009.1, read on the forward strand.
GGAAAAGGTCAAGGATGCCCATGCCATCGTCGCCACCGTGCTAGAAAAGCTGGGTGCTGCCCTTGTTATCAGCAGCGGCGATAGGGTGGTGTGCCTGGTTAACGGCTTGGGCGGCACCACGCTTTTGGAGCTTAGCCTGGTCTTCGGTGAGGCTTCCGCGCAGTTAGCGGAGCAAGGAATTACCGTAGTGCGTTCCATGGTGGGCAATTTTGTCACCGCGGTCAATATGCACGGCGCCTCCATCACGCTGCTCAAGGCAGATGATGAGCTGCTGGAGCTTATTGATGCCCCAACCCAAGCCCCCGCTTGGCCCCGTGCCTTGGCCGGTGTAAAGCAGGTGGAATCGGCGCGGATTACCTTCGAGGATGAGCTGCCTGTTGAAGGCGAAGACAACGAGTGGTTGAGTGACTTCGTCGATCGTGTGCAATCCTCTATAGAGGAGTTGACTGAGCTCGACCGTAAGGCTGGCGATGGGGACTTCGGTACCAATATGGAGGCGGCGCTTGAAAGCATCGAACTGCCGCTGCGCGGAACGGATGCTGAGATTTTCAACGGCCTGGCCAAGCGCTTCCTCGTCCTGGCGGGCGGCACTTCGGGCGCGGTCTTTGGCAGCTTCTTCACCGACATGGCCCGTGCACAGAGCTTAGCGGAAGGTTTAAGCAGCGCGGCAGAGTTCATTCAAGAACTGGGCGGCGCGCAGCGCGGGGATTGCACCATGCTCGATGCGCTCATTCCGGCCGCGGAAAAGGCGCAAGAAATCGGCGCAGAGCACCCAGACGAACAAACCCTCAAGACTCTTTATGAGGCCGCGCGTGAAGGCGTGGAGGAAACTGGAAAGATCGCGGCTAAGAAAGGGCGCGCGTCTTACCTGGGCGATCGCAGCAAGGGAATCATCGATCCTGGCGCCCTCGTGGTTAGCTGGCTCTTTGGGGGACAACCCCTGTCCGCCGATTAGGGGGGACAATGGTAGCGCGATCGCTGAGAGCGTTATGTCCTGCACGGCGGAGAGGCAGTAAATTCTTTACAATGGCTGGCATGACTCAGAAGACCGCTACTGCAACGATGCATACTAACTACGGCGATATTGTTATCGATCTCTTTGGTAACCACGCACCGGTAACCGTTGAAAACTTCATCGGCCTGGCTAAGGGCGAAAAGGACTACTCCACCCAGAACGCACAGGGCGAGCAGTCCGGCCCGTTCTACGATGGAGCCATCTTCCACCGCATCATCGATAACTTCATGATCCAGGGCGGCGACCCCACCGGCACCGGCCGTGGTGGCCCAGGCTACCAGTTCCAGGATGAGTTCCACCCAGAGCTGCAGTTCGACCGTCCATTCCTGCTGGCCATGGCGAATGCTGGCCCAGGCACCAACGGCTCTCAGTTCTTCATCACCGTGGCGCCGACTCCGCATCTAAACAACCACCACACCATCTTCGGTGAGGTTACGGATCCGGCGTCGCAAGAGGTCGTCTCCAAGATTGGCAAGGTCGACACTGACCGCATGGACCGTCCGCATGAGGACGTTGTCATCGAGTCTATCGATATTGCCTAAGCGTTTTCCTCGCTCCGTGCCCGGCACCACACTCCTTCCTGTGGTGCCGGGCTCGTTTAGTTTTATCCGATTGTCAGTAAAAGGGTCAGCTTTCAGGCCATGGTGAAAAATTATTTGCGAACCGCCCCCGTGACTTCGGTCATTGCTTTGATCTGCATCATCGCCTGGTCAATTACCGCGATACAAGCTCGAACATTGGGCGAGACCTTCTTTTTCTCAACGCTTAGCCAAGACTGGGCCCTGTGGGGCCCGCACTACGCCCATGCGCCGCTCACGGCGCTGTCTTCGGAGTTTATGCATTTAGACGGCGGGCACCTCGCGGTCAATATGGTGATGCTCCTGCTCATCGGTAGGGAAGTAGAGCGTGCCCTCGATACTGGTTTATATGTTGCCGCCTACCTGGTTTCTTGCTTGGGTGCTTCCGCTATGGTGCTGTGGTTCGATGGCAGCACGCCCACGGTAGGGGCCTCCGGTGCGATCTTTGCGCTGATGGGCATGCTGGTGGGCGTCTTCCGGCAACGCGGGATGGATCTGCGCGCGCCCATCGTCCTCGTATTGATCAATGTGGGCTATACCTTCGTTGCGGAGGGGTTTCACTGTGGGGACACCTTGGCGGGTTGTGTACCGGAGTCATCTTGAGCTTCTTCCTCTTTTATCGAAACAAATCCGTGCGCTAGGTGGGTGTCGCTCTCACCGGTGCGGTCATCATTGTGTTATTGGGGCTGCGAGCTGGGGTTTGGGGATAACTGTGGAATTTAATCACCGGAATGGGTGTGCGAAAGAAATCCACAATAGTTATCCACATTGTGGATAACCACATTCTTGTAATTTACCGAACGCTTTTCCGGAGTTTTCCCTGATCATGCAGGTTATAACGGTATCAACGGCCGAAAAGTCACCTGTGAAAGCCCGTGAAAATAGTTATCCACAGGGTGGGGATAAGTCTGTGAAATAAATACTCCACAGGTTTCTTTCACAGCCTGTGGATAACTTTCTACCCATCGTGTGGGCGAATAGGTAGATTAGGGCCACTGACCTGCACAAGGAGGACTGTGGATAAACAACCGCACGCTGTGATCGTCGGCGCAGGGCCCAATGGGCTCACCGCCGCGGCCCGCCTCGCCACTGCCGGCTGGCGTGTGGAGGTGTATGAGCGCGCCACCCATCCCGGTGGGGCGGCGGCATCGTCGACGGAGATCTTCCCGGACACCATCGTCGATCTTGGCGCGGCCGGTCACCCCTTTGGCATCGCGAGCCCGGCCTTCCGCGCGCTCGATCTGGAATCGCACGGCCTGCGCTGGCGCCATGCGCCGTATCCCATGGCCCATCCGCTGGAGGGCGCGCCGGCGGGCATTCTTCACAATTCCTTAGAGGAGACCGCCGCGGGGCTTGGCACCGATGCCCGGGCGTGGACCCGCCTGCACGGCTACGTGGTGCGCAATATCGACTCACACGTGAACAACGCGCTCACCCCGCTGGTGCGCTGGCCCGAGCACCCGGTCCGCCTGGCGCAGTTCGGCGCGCCGGGCATGCTTCCGGCGAGCGCGCTCGCGCGGGCGGCATTTTCTTCCCCGCAGGCCCGCGCCTTATTCGCCGGCAGCGCGGTCCACACCATCACCTCACCTACCAGGGGATTTACCTCCGCATTTGGCCTGCTCTTCGGCGCGCTCGGCATGACCCGCGGCTGGCCAGTAGCCGAAGGCGGTACGCAGGCGCTTGCCGATGCCCTAGTCTCCCTCCTCCGCTCCCACAACGCCAGCATCCACACCGGCGCCGACATCACCGATGTGCGCACCCTGCCGCGCGCCGATGCCCTTATCCTCAACCTCACCCCGCGCCAGATCCTCAGGCTGGGCGGGCTCGACCTTCCTGCACGGACCCGGCGATCCCTGCGGCGTTGGCGCTATGGCAGCGCGGTCTACAAGGTGGACTTTCACTTAAGCGAACCCGTGCCGTGGGCCGACCCTCGCGTGGGCCAAGCCGGCACCGTCCACGTGGGCGGCAGCGTGGAGGAGATCGGTGGGGCGGAAAGGGACATCGGCAAGCGCCGCATGCCCGAGCGTCCCCTGGTCATGGTGTGCCAACAGTACGTGGCCGACCCATCGCGTGGGCTGGTGCTATGGGCTTATGCGCATGTGCCGCACGGCTATGAGGAGCGCTTTCCGGGGGAGGTGACCGGCCTCATTGCGCGGCAGATTGAGCGTTTCGCGCCAGGTTTTCGTGATACCATCCTGGCCACCCGCGCGACGAGCCCAGCTGACCTGGAGCGCTGGAACCCCAACCTGGTGGGTGGCGATATCGCCGGTGGTGCGATGGCCGGGCTGCAGACCGTGCTGCGCCCGTGCCTCTCCGCGCACCCGCACCGGCTCGCGCCGGGAATATTCATGGCATCGGGTTCCACCGCGCCCGGAGCCGGCGTCCATGGCATGCCCGGATGGTGGGCCGCTGAAAGTGCAACTACGCCTTAATGGGAGCCCGGCGTTCGCAGTAGAGGAATACCGCACCGATCATCCACAGCGTTACTGCGGCACAATATCCGGGGGTCGTTGTGGTCTGCGGCTCGATACTGCTGCCAGGGATGAGGCCGGTGACTAGTGGCTCCAGCACGAAACCGAGCACGGTAACGTAATCTAGCCAGCCGAACCTGTGGGAAAAAGCCCCCGCCACGCCGAAAAGTGGCCCGGCGATAAGGGCAAAGAGGAACCACGCGGCATTGGAGGAAAAAGCCGTCTGCCAGTCGTAGATACCAAAGCCGAAAAGCAGCGCGTAGTGCACCGCCAACATGAGCAGGAGTATGCCGGCTCCTGCGAAAGACGCCGTGGTTCGCCGGTGGGCGCACGCCTTGCCCATGAGGTAGGCAAATAGTGTCCACACCATGCCAGAGCCCAGCACTGGGCCAAGGTAATTGCGCAAAGACAGGCGCACTGGGGCAGTGCCTTCAATCAGGGCAGGATCAGAAAACGCGATATGGACGGCGGCATAGGCCACCGAGACGGCTAAGCCGGCCAAGAAAACGTACTGGGACCGGTGCCGCGGCGGTGCGGGTAAACGACTGGTCACGATGTGCTCCTTGAAATGAGGATCCGCCATGTCCAAGGCAGGGCCTGGTGCGGGTTGCGCTCATTCTAGTCCAGTGAAGGTGGCGCGATTTATGCCTCAGCGAGGGGCAGATAGCTCGGCTTACTCGACTATCTCACATAAAAAAGCGAACGTGACATCGTTGACACCGAACTATGGTACCGATAGGTTATAACATAGTGTTGTGCTGGGATATCGGCGCTTTTTGGGACGGTGCCTGCCCGGACAAAAGAAAAGTGAATGACATATGCAGACACAGACGAAGGGCCGTGTAGAAGGCCTATACATCGACGAAAATGTCGAGTTGCGTGCTGGTGCGCTTAACTTTGGCGGGCGCATTGAAGACATCTCGTGTGGTGATGTCCCCGCAGCGCAGGCGGCCTGGCAATCCGGTGATCCAGACGTGTTGCTGTGGGTCCCAGGTTTTGTGGACCTGCACAACCACGGTGGCTATGGCGGAAGCTTCCCCAATGGTGATTATGACCAGTGCCGCGCTGCCGCCCGTTTCCATCGCGCCCATGGCACCACCACGCTGATAGCCAGCATGGTCTCTGGAACGCGGGCGGAGCTGTGCACGCGAGCGGAGCTGCTCGCCACGCTGGCGGAAGAAGGGGAGATTGCCGGCATCCACATGGAAGGTCCGTTTATCGCCGCGGCCAAATGTGGTGCACAAGATCCATCGCGCATCGTGCCGGGGGACCCTGACTTTTTCCGCGCGGTGATCGATGCCGCTCGTGGCCACCTGCGCTCCATTACCTTCGCCCCAGAAACCCGGGCTACTGCGGAGCTCCTCGAGGTCTGCGCTGAGCACGATATTATCGCCAGCTTGGGCCATACCGAGGCTGATTATGAGACCACGCTGCAGGTCATGGGGCAGGCCCAGGACTTGGGAGTCACCGTGACCGGCACCCACCTCTTTAACGCCATGCCACCCATCCATCACCGTGCCCCCGGCACGGTGGCTGCTTTGCTTGCCGGTGCGAAAGCGGGCGATGTGGGAGTAGAGCTCATTGCCGATGGCGTACATCTTGCCGATGGCACCGTGGACATGGCCTATAACCGCTGCGCGTTTGCCGTCACCGATGCAATGGCTGCTGCCGGCATGGTCGATGGCTCCTACGAACTAGGTTCCCTGCCCGTTACCGTGACCGATGGCGTGGCGCGGGTGGGCAATGGCGCCATCGCCGGTGGAACCTCCACCTTGGCGCAGCAATTCGCGCGCTTCGCCGCGCGCCATGGCGCAGAGGAGGCCGTTCGGTTTACCTCCACCACGGCCGCGGACGTGCTGGGCGATAAGGACGTCGGCCGTTTGGCTCCCGGCAAGCGTGCCAATCTTGTGGGTTTGAATACGCACTTCGAGCCCGTGCGCGTCATCGCTGACGGTATCGACATAACTGCCGCGATAGACACTGATTCACATTAGGAAATACTGTATGGACATCCTCATCCGTTCCACACCAGCAGAGGTGGCTGCTGCCGCTGCCGATATCTTTGTCCGCTATGCCAATGCTGGGGCGACGTTGGGCCTAGCCACGGGTTCTACTCCGGTACCGCTGTATCAAGAACTTGTTGCTCGCTGCGAGCGCGGGGAGGTGAGTTTTGCTCGCAGCCGCGCCTTTCTCTTGGATGAATATGTGGGGCTAGACCGCACCCATGAGCAGTCGTATTACTCCACCATCCGGCGCGTATTTACCAGCCACGTCGACTTCAACGATGAGTTAGTGCAGAGCCCAGAGGGCGATGCTGCGGATCCGGACTGTGCCGCAGCCTCCTATGACCAGGCCATTCGCCATGCCGGTGGGATCGACATCCAGTTGCTGGGTATCGGAGGCAATGGGCACATCGGCTTTAACGAGCCCTCTAGTTCCTTACAATCGCGCACCCGCCGGCAAACGCTACACCCACGGACGGTGCACGATAATGCCCGCTTTTTCGAGAACACGGACAGCGTCCCCCGCTATGCGCTGACCCAGGGGCTCGCCACCATCAGCGAGGCCCGCCACTTATTGCTACTGGCCACCGGGGCCGGAAAGGCCACCGCGGTCCGCAACATGGTGGAGGGCCCGCTATCTGCACACTGCCCGGCCTCGATCCTCCAGCTACACCCGCGGGCTACGGTGATTCTCGATGAAGACGCCGCTTCGCAGCTGGAGGATAACGAGTACTACCGCTTCGTGGATGAGCATCGCCCGCGCTAAATCGCTCTTTACTTCTTTACACCTTTGGAGGACTCCTGACGTGAAACTCTCTATTATGGGCCCGCTGCAGCGGCTCGGAAAGGCGCTGATGGGCGCCGTGGCAGTTCTGCCTGTAGCAGCAATCCTCGGCGGCGTTGGCTACTGGATAGCTAGCGTTGCCGGCCAAGATAACGTGGTCGCGCAGCTACTGATTAGCTCCGGCGGTGCCGTGCTGGATAACCTGGGCTGGATCTTCGCCGTCGCTATTGCCTTCGGCCTGGCCAAGGACTCTAATGGCGCCTCCGCGCTGTCCGGCTTCCTCGCCTATGCCACCTTCATGAAGCTCTTGGGCCCCGATGCCGTTGCCGGTTACCGTGGCATCGAAGACCCCGCAGCGCTTACTGGCGATGACGCCGTGGAATGGGCCGCCGAGGGCTGGAATGCGGTCGGTGACGGCAACGTCCTTTTCGGCATCCTCGCCGGCATCATCGCCGCGATGGTCTATAACCGCTTCCACGGCACCAAGCTGCCGGACTTCCTGGCCTTCTTCTCCGGTCGCCGCCTCGTTCCCATCCTCACCGCGCTTTTTGCCATCGTGGTCTCCGCCATCCTCTACTTTGTATGGCCCTTCATCTACCACGCGCTCTTCAACTTCGGTACCTCCATCCAGGGCCTCGGCGCCGCGGGAGCGGGCATCTACGGCGTGGCCAACCGCCTGCTCATCCCGACGGGCCTGCACCACGCGCTGAACTCCGTCTTCTGGTTTGATGTCATCGGCATCAACGACATCGGTAACTTCCAATCCGGCCAGTCCACCCTCGACGCTGCCGCCACGGCCACCACTGCCGCAGAGTGCCCCGGCACCTGGGAGAACGGACAGTGCACCGTGGACGGCGTGGTAGGACGCTACCAGGCCGGATTCTTCCCGGTCATGATGTTCGGCCTGCCAGGTGCCGCCCTGGCCATGTACCTGCGCGCGGATAAGGGCCGGCGCAAGGTCATCGGCTCCCTCATGGCCGCTGGTGCCCTGGCTTCCTTCTTTACCGGCGTGACTGAGCCGCTGGAGTTCTCCTTCATGTTCGTTGCCCCGCTGCTCTACGTGGTGCACGCGCTGCTGACCGGTCTCTCGGTGTTTATCGCCGCCGCGTTGGAATGGACCGCGGGTTTCGGGTTCTCCGCAGGTTTTGTGGACATGCTGCTGTCCTCGCAAAACCCGCTGGCCAATAAGTGGTACATGTTGCTCCTCATGGGCGTTATTTTCTTCGCCCTCTACTTCGTCCTCTTCTACTACCTCATCGGCTGGTTTAACCTGAAGACCCCGGGCCGCGGTGAGGACGAGGACGCGCCTGAAGAAGACGATGCCGCCACGGGCGATGATAAGACCGCCGGTTCCGCCGCTTGCATCATCGAGGGTCTCGGCGGCAAGGACAATATCGATTCGCTGGATTACTGCACCACCCGCCTGCGCGTGGGCGTGAAGGATCGCGCGCTTGTCGATGACCCCACTATCAAAAGCGCCGGCATTTCCGGCGTCATCCACCCTTCCGAAAAGAACGTGCAGGTCATCGTGGGGCCCTCCGTACAGTTCATGTTTGATGAGGTCAACCACCAGCTGCGCACCGGCTCCGCAACGGTAGCTACGAAGTCGGCGAAGCCTGGCATGAATGTTCGCCCTGCAGAGAAGATCGGCACCGATATAGAGCTCCATGCACCGTTCGAAGGCGCTGTCGTGCCGCTTTCTCAGGTCCCCGATGAGTCCTTTGCCCAGGGCATGGTGGGCGAAGGCTTTGCCGTTATTCCTACCGTGATCGATGCCTTCGATGTCTGCGCCCCGGTCGATGGCACCATCACCATGGTCTTTAAGACCGGCCATGCCTTCGGCATGCGGACCGAAGAGGGCCTTGACCTGCTCATTCACATCGGTATCGATACCGTTGAACTGAAGGGGGAGGGCTTTACCAAGCTCGCGGCTAAGGGCGATGTCGTCCGCGCCGGGACCCCCATCATCGCGGTAGAGGCAGAGAAGCTGCGCGAACGCGGCATCAACCTGATTACCCCGGTGGTCTGCCCCACGGGAAAGCAGATCGCTGGAGTAAATATCGAACACGAGGGCCGCGCTGACCAAAGCGTTGCCGTCGCCCGCGTGCGGCCGGCTGAACACTAGAATTCGCCCCTTCCAGCTTTTCTTTGATCCTGGCGGCCAGATCTAGAAGTTCTGAGGTTACCCTCGTTTGGTGGACACCCGATGAGTGCGGATCGTGTGTCCGTAAGAGAGGATGTTCATTATGAGTCAACAACGCCAGAAGTACACACCGGAGTACCGGCGTGAAGCGGCTAACCTAGTAATCGAATCGCAGCGCCCGATTGCTCATGTAGCGAAAGAAATTGGTGTCGCACCTGGTCTTTTAGGCCGATGGGTAAAAAATGAGCGCGAACGGCGAGGGCCCCGGATGGGCTCAGCCAGGCGGATCTTCGTCCCGAGAATGCTCATCTGCGTCGTGAGCTTGCAGAAGCCAAGATGGATAATGAGTTTTTGTCACAAGCGACAGCTTTCTTCGCTTTAAAGCAAGGGCCTGACCCCCGAAAAGTGGACACATCGGGGGCTAGCTATGCTGCTTTGGTCCATGTAGCTGAAGTCTCGGTTTCAAAGACATCAGGGGCTACAAGGTTGCACCAGGAGTGCCGCCGACGCGTGTTACAAGCGCATGCACCACCGGAAGACATCCTGCCGGCAGGTCATCGGATCGTCAAAAACTTTCCTATCACGCAGCACTTCCCGCTTTAAAGTGGCGTTAAACGATTCTGCCAAGGCGTTATCAGCACTCGTTCCTACTGCTGTCATGGACGGTCAAGTCCCGTGTAGTGGTGTAGCCGTTTGTGCTTTCGGCTCGGTATTCAGTTCTGTGTTTGAGGTCAGGCGGTTAGCTGGTTGTGGTCACCATTGGCGTCTCCTGTGCGGTGCATGAGGTGTCT